>JAJZUT010000039.1 GCA_021847105.1 Pseudomonadota bacterium
CACCGCTGTCAATGCGCCCCTGACGTACCACACGGGCCGCCAGCAGCTCACGCCGCCGCGGCTCAAAGCGCCGATGCAGCTCGGCAAGAAATGCCAGCGCCTCGTAGCTCAGAATCTCATCGAAGCGTGGTTCGAATGGCGCCTCGATGCGGACGCCCTGCGGCAAACGTTGCGTAGTCATGCGGTGCGCGAATCCTGTTCAGCCAGCCGACGCGCCCGACCCATGGGCGCGGACCCCGATCGTACCGATCAGCGACCGCAGATCCGTTGCACTCAGCCGACTGATATTGGGATTTCTGCGACAAAAGAGAACCCGGGGCCGCACCGACGGCCCCCGGGGTCGCACGCAGGTGCCGCTAGCGAACGGGCTGCGCCGCCATCTCCAGGTGCAGCGCCTTGCCCGAATACGGATGGGCGCGTGCAACCTCTTCGTTCAGCTCGACTCCAAGTCCGGGCTCGCTCGGCGGAATGACGTAACCTTCCTCCCAACGAATCGGGCGGCGGAGGATTTCGGCATGGAATCCCTGCCAACGCTGGATGCTCTCCAGTATCAGGAAATTCGGACTGCAGGTCGCCAGATGAATGTTGGCCGCGCCAACCACGGGGCCGCAATACAGATGCGGGGCGATCTGCGCGTGGCGTGCCTCGGCGAGCGCGGCAATCTTCTTCCCCTCGAGAATGCCTCCGGCTCGCCCCAGATTCAGCTGCAGAATCGCGGCGGCGCCAGTGTCGAGCAACCGAGCGAATTCATACTTGGTCGTCAACCGCTCGCCGGTGGCGACCGGAATGCGCGTCCCGCGCGCCACCTTAGCCATCTCCTCCGGGGCGTCCGGGGGAACCGGCTCTTCGAACCAGAGCGGGTCGTACGGCTCGATTCGCCGCGCCAGACGCAGCGCTCCCGCTGCAGTCATCTGCCCGTGCGTGCCGAGCAGCAGGTCCGCGCGCGACCCGACCGCTGCGCGCAGCTTCTTCATGAACAGTTCGACGCGATCCAGCGCCTCGAGCGACGGTTGCCGCCCGTCGAATGCGCTGTAGGGACCCAGCGGATCGAACTTCACGGCCGTAAAGCCCTCCGCCACGTACTCCGCCGCACGCTCCGCGGCCAGATCCGGATCCATGTACACGTCCGTCCGATCGCCCGGCTTTGGATAGATGTACGTATAGGAGCGCAACCGCTCGTGCACGCGACCGCCCAGCAGTTTGTACACGGGTTGACCGGCCGCCTTGCCGACGATATCCCAACAGGCCATCTCGAGCGCGCTCAGCACCCCAACGAGTGACGGATCGGGTCGCTGTGTGAAGCCTGCCGAATACACCCGCCGCCAGATCCGCTCGATGTCGTGCGGGTCCTCGCCTTCAAGGTAGCGGCCGAAGACATCCTCCAGCATGCGCGCGACCACGTGCGGGTCATACGGCACACCGTAAGCCTCGCCGACGCCGCGCACGCCATCGGCGGTACTCAACGTGCAGAACACGAAATACCGACCGCCGAAGTGTGGCGGTGGATTGTCGACCACGAAGGTCTGAATATCTTGCAATCGCATCCGTTCTCCTTCAGGCGCGCAGGCGCGCGCCGCTCGGGTCGTAAGGTGGCTTGTGCAGCAGTTCGGCCGCACGGCGCTCGCCCAGCAGCTCGATGCTGAAGCCCTCGCGCGCATTGCGAACCGCAGCGTCGATATAGCCAAGCGCAAGGGAGCGACCGACACGGTGACCGTAGGCACCAGAGGTGACCCAGCCGACCACCTTGTCGTCGTGCCAGATTGGCTCATCGCCCATGGCATCACAGTCTTGCGTGTCAATGGCAAAGGTCGCCAGATGACGTTTGCCACCGTGCTCGCGCTCGGCGAGCGCCGCGGCGCGGCCAATGAAATCACCTTTATCGAAGTCGATAAAGCGGCCGAGGCCGGCTTCAAACGCCCCGTAGATGGGTCGGAACTCGCGTGCCCAGTTGCCGTAGCTCTTCTCGATGCGCATGGCATTGAGAGCCCGTCCGCCGAACGGTCGGATACCGTAAGAGGCACCCGCCTGCATCAGCAGCTCGTACAAGGTGCGCTGATATTCGGGGCTCACCCAGATCTCGTAGCCAAGCTCTCCGGTGAAGGAGATCCGGCCAACGAGTGCCGGGATCATGCCGACGTCGAGCTGCCGGAACGAAAGGAACGGGAAAGCGCCGTTCGAAAGATCCTCGCGCACCAGGCTCTGCAGCAGCGCCCGGGAGGCGGGACCGGCGATCGCCAGACCCGGATACTCCATCGCGCACGGGCGCACGCTGACTCCTGGGGCCGGCAGATGTCGCTCGAACCAGCGCAGGTAATAACTCTCTGCCGCATACGTGCACACCAGCAGCACCCGATCGGCGGCCAGCCGACACAGCGTGAAATCCCCGATCAGACCACCGCGCTCATTCAGCATCGGCGCCAGCGCGATGCGTCCGACCGGTGGTACCCGACTCGCCATCACGCGCGCCAGCCATTGTTCCGCGCCGGGGCCAGTCACTTCGATCTTGCCGTAGTTGGAAGTCTCGATGAGCCCAACCGACTCGGCCACCGCGCGACACTCGGCAGCCACGTGTTCATGGGCATTGGAGCGTCGGAATGTGACTTGCTCCTGCGCCTGTGTCGCGCTCGGCGCAAACCACAGCGCGTGCTCGAGGCCGCAATACTCACCAAACACCGCATGCGATGCGGCCAGCCGATCATAAATCGCCGTAGTGCGCAGCGGACGGGCGGCCGGCAGCTCCTCATTCGGAAAGCGGATCCGGAATCGCCGCGAGTAGTTCTCGCGCACCTTGGCGTTGGTGTAGGCGAGCGTTGCCCAGTCACCGTAGCGCGCCACATCCATCGCCCAGACGTCTGAGCCCGGGTCCCCGTCCACCATCCACTGCGCGAGCGCAAGACCGACCCCTCCGCCCTGGCTGAAGCCCGCCATCACGCCGCAGGCCACCCAGAAGTTTCTCAGTCCCTTCACCGGCCCGATGAGCGGGTTGCCATCGGGTGCGAAGGTGAACGGACCGTTCACGACTTTGCGGATACCGACCTCGGCAAGTGCCGGGAAATGCTCGAACGCAACCTGCAGACTGGGCGCGATGCGCTCCAGGTCGTTTGGCAGCAGGCTCTGGGCAAAATCCCACGGTGTGCTCTGCGCCGACCAAGGCACTCCGGCGCGCTCGTAGGTGCCGAGCAGCATGCCCCGGCGCTCCTCGCGCAGGTAAATCTCACCCTCGAAATCGATGCAGTGCAGCTGCTCGGGCAGACCGGCGATCTGTGGGACTTCCTCAGTAATGAGGTACTGGTGCTCCATTGCGAGGATCGGCAGCTCGAGCCCCACCATGCGCCCGACCTCCCGCGCCCAGAGTCCGCCGGCGTTCACAACGTGCTCGGCATGCACGTTGCCCTGTTCGGTAATGACATCCCAGCTGCCATCGGCTCGCGGCTTCAAATCAACCACGCGCGTGTGCCGGACGATCTCGGCGCCAGCGATCTGAGCCGATTTGGCGTAGGCGTGGGTGACGCCATACGGATCGACGTGCCCTTCGACCGGATCGTACAGCGCGCCAACGAAATGACGCTTGTCGAGCAACGGGAAGCGCTCGGCCGCCTCGTCCACACTCAGCAACTCGAGCTCCATGCCGAGGTACCGTCCGCGCGCCTGAGCCATCTTCAGCCAGTCGAGCCGCTCGCGTGTTCCGGCCAGCATCAGCCCGCCGGTGAGATGCACACCGCAGGACTGGCCCGAAATGCGCTCCAGTTCCCGATACAGATTGATCGTGTACTGCTGCAACCGTGCGACGTTCGGATCGCCGTTGACCGTGTGCATGCCGCCAGCGGCATGCCAGGTCGAGCCGCAGGTGAGCTCATCGCGCTCGATGAGCATCACATCGTGCCAACCTGCCTTGGTCAGGTGATACAGCACGCTGGCACCGACGACACCGCCGCCGATGACCACAACTCTGGCGCTACTCTTCATGGACCCGAAATCTCCAACTTCGCCCACTCATTGTCATTGGAAACGGCCAGCTGCAATGTGGGCTGCACAGCGCCGCGCTCCTGTCCAAAACGTCCGATTAACCATGAACGGAACAGCGCGATGGCCGTATCGGACAACCCCTCGGGATGCGTCACGAGGTAATAGCCGTAACCGTTGTCCAGTTCTTCAGCGAATGGGCTCACCAGCCGTCCGGTACGGGTCTCCTCGGAGAACAACCGCGGATCAACCAGCGAGATGCCTTGGCCGCTCAGAGCGTACTGTGCCGCGAGCACCGCCGTATCGAACACCAGGCCTCGCTCGACATTGACGCCGCCGAGCCCATTCTGACGCGCAAACTGTGACCATGCCTCGTAGCGCGGCGCACCATCGATGCGCACGTGCACGATCTCGTTGGCCTCGATGAACTCGGCGAGCCCCTTGCCCTGGTACCGCTCGGCGATCTGCGGGTGACACAGAACGCGCAACCGCACCGGCCAGAGCAGATCGGCCACCAGGTCGGTCACGGACGGCCGGGAGTACACGACAGCGACATCCACCTCACCGAGCGGCGGACCGACCGCGGACGGACTCACCAGGTCGATATCGACCTCGGTGCTGGTCTGGCGGAAATCGCGCAGAATCGGCACCGCGAGCTGCACCGCGAAACTCGGCGGCATCTGCACCCGCAGGACGCGCTGCGCAGGGGCGCCTTCGTTGCGGATGTCATCGATGGCGTATTCCAGGCGGTCGAAGGATTTGGCTACCGCCGGCAGCAAATGTTGACCCGCCTTGGTCAGGGTAAGCGCGTGCGGGCGACGTTCGAACAGCTGCACGCCAATCAGACGTTCCAGCGCGATGACGTGCCGCGACAGCGCACTCTGTGAGATCAGTAGCGCATGTGCGGCGGCGGTAAAGCTGCCGTGCTTGGCCACGCCCTCGAAGGCGCGCAGTGCGTTCAACGGCAGCCAGCGTCGGTCGATCGGTCTTTTCATCTGCCCAGGCTCCTGTGCCGGTGGCCCGACGGATCGGGCGAATTGAGGCACTGGAAGTAGCGGAATACTAGCGGTCAGCGCGCCTCCCGCGCAGCCAAATATCATGCCTTTTTTCGATGCCCGTAGCCAAAATCTCGACTTTGAACGAGCCGCCCGCTGTGAAACGCTGAGGTTCGCGACGGTTGCGACGGCCAAGTCCCGTGCCGGCCTCGAGCGGCCGGCCGGTGCCTGCGAAATGCCGGCCCGGCCCAGGAACATCCCTACGCTACAGACAACGAGCGCGCCGATGAACCAGACGACTCCCAGCGGGCACCGCATCGCCTCGATTCACATTACCCACCATCGACTCATGCTCGATCCGCCCTTTCGGGCCAGCTGGGACACCCGTCCGCGCCGGCACTTCGATGCGACCGTGGTGCGCGTGCGCACAGACAGCGGGCTCGAAGGCGTCGGCTCGGGCGACCTCATGGTCGGCTTCGCGGGCCACGAGGAGCTGTTCGTCGGCCGCGATGCGCTCGCGCTCGAGCGACATTTCCGTGTGCTATCGCATCTCGACTTTCATTATGGACGCTGCTGGCCGCTCGATCTGGCTCTGTGGGATCTCGCCGGCCAGATCATGCGCCAGCCCTGCTGGCGGCTGCTCGGGGGCTTGTCGAACCGGGTGCGCGCCTACGCCTCCTCGGGCACGCTACACGCAGCGAGCGCGCTCGCCGATCAGGCCGAACGCTACCTCGCCGAGGGCTTCGGCGCACTCAAAATACGTTTCCAACGCGGGCACTGGCGCGAGGACATTCACGCCCTCGAAGCCGTTCGCGCACGGATCGGGAATCGCCTCGAACTGCTCGTTGACTGCAACCAGGGCTGGCGGATGCCGTGGGACACACAGGCGCCCTGGACGCTGAAGGATGCCCTGGCCGTCGCACGTGAGCTCGAGCGTCTGGGCGTGTACTGGATGGAGGAGCCGCTGCATCGCGGAGACCGCTCCGGCATGAAGGCATTGCGGGACGCCACGGACGTACGCATCGCCGCCGGCGAGATGACCCGGCAGCTGCACGAACTGCGTGACCTCGTAACGGGAGGCTGCATCGACGTGCTGCAACCCGATGCCGCGCTGGTTGGCGGCATCAGCGGCCTGCGCCGCATGGCCGTACTGGCGCAGGAACACGGCGTGCAGTTCACGCCACACACCTGGACCAACGGCATGGGGTTGACCGCGAACGCGCACTTGACGGCGGGCCTGTGCGATGCGCCGTTCATCGAATTCCCCTACGACCCACCCGAATGGTCGCTCGAGCGGCGCGATTTCATCATGGCCGAACCACTGCGCGCCATCGACGGCTGGATCTGCCTGTCCGAAGCGCCCGGCATGGGCTATCGCCTCAACGAACAGTTACTGGCCGCCACGTTGCGCATCGGCGGCTGACCCAGCCCGCCCGCTCCCGCGACGCACATCGGGATACCCATCCCGGAAACAAAGCGGGCGCCGTGCTTGCACACGGCGCCCGCAATCTCTTCCCAATGCTCCGATTATTAGTTCTCGTGCTTGGAGAACTCGTAGTTGAACGTCAACTCGATGGTCCGCGGGCGCATCGGTGTCTCGGTGAGGATGAACTGCCGGCTCGAGGTGAACAGGCTCTTGTTCACGTTCGTGATGTTCGTGCCGATCAGCGAGACCGTCCAATCACCCTTGGAGATGCCCGCCTGCGCATCGAAAGTCGTCCAGCTGGGCTGATTGTAGGACTCCACGTGACCGGCGGCCGACTGCGAGTGTGCGCGATGCTGGAAGCCGAACTGCACATACGGCGTGTACGAGCCCAGCTGCCAGTCATAGCGCGCGCGCAGGTTCGCCTGGAACGGCGGCGAGTTCGCCAGCGGCGAGCCCGGCTGACCGTACACATCGAGCAGCGGTGTGGCTACGCCGCCGACATAGTACTGCGTGATCGGCTTGCCGTAGTTCGGGCTGCCCACGATATTGTCGGTCAGCGCCGGGGAATTGGTCAGCTGACCACTGTTCCACGAAGCCGAACCATTGACCGTCAGGCCTTCCATGGGACGGACCGCGAGCTGCAGCTCCACGCCGCGCACCCGGTAATCCGGACCATTGGTGCCGAACGTCAGGTTGCCGAGGCCGCACTGCGGGCAGAAGAACCCGACCTGAACGTTGCTCCAGCTCTCCTGGTAAGCAGAGCCGTCGACCTCCAAGCGGTCCTGCCACCACAGCGTCTTCCATCCGATCTCGTTGTTGGTCAGGTTGTCTGACTTGTACGTGATCGGTGTCTGGTACTGCGGATTGCCCTGCGCGTCCGGCAGATGCTTGGAGCTGCCGCGATTGAATCCACCCGGACGGAAGCCCTGCGAATAGGTGTAGTACACCATCACATCGGGCGTGATGTGCCAGGTCAGGTTCGCGCGACCCCGCTTGCCCGTTTCAACGAAGGAATTGATCGGCTCCTGGGCCGGATTGTTGAAGTCGGTGCCATAGGGCGTCAGACAGGGACCAAAGTAGGTCGTCGGCGTGCTGAAGACTTTGCAGCCGAAGCTGCCGACGTCGCCACCATGCTCGCTGTTGTACATGTCGAAGTAGCGGATGCCACCGGTGATCGTCAGCTTGTGCGGGATGATGTCGAAGCTGGCCGAAATGTACGCCGCCTTCTGAATGAACGTGCGCTGGAAGTCGTCGAAGAATCCGACGCTCGAGTTGCGCACGCCGGGCTGATTCGCCGGGGCACCGGGCCACGGCTGCACCGGCAGGAAGCAGTTGGTGGTCGGCCCGCTCGGCGCGCAGTCCGGTACGCTCTTGTAGAGCCACTCGGTGTTGTCGTAGACCTTGTAGTCTTCGTAGAACAGGCCCGCGACGCCACGCAGCCGCCAGGTCTCCGGGGTGCTGACGCGAAGTTCCTGCGACAGATGGGTGTTGCGCTCGGTGTCGCTCCATACCGAGCTAGGCGAGTAACACGTTGCGTTTGCATTACCCTTGGTCGAGCTGTACGACACGCCGGTGCACTGGTAGTAGTAGCCGTAGCGGCCGCGCGCGTAGTTGGTGTAGTCCTGCACCTGATCGACGTTGCGGTCGAGGTAGGCGCCGGAATACACCAGATTCAGATCGCCGATCTTGCCGTGCACATCCAGTTCGGTGTTCTCGAACTTGTCCTTATCGAAGGACGGATTGAACAGGTTGACCGAATACGCCGGCAGCGGCTGTCCGCCGGTCGGCACGCCGGCAGAGGTCAGCCCTGCGCCCTCGCTGCCGTAGGGCATCTCGTAGAACACGCCCTGCGCATCCATGTTCTGGTACATCTGCGACAGCAGCACGTTCCAGTTGCGATTGAACTTGTACAGCACTTCCGCCCGGATGCCGTGATAGGTCACCGGGTTGATGTGATTGGCCGCGATCTGGTAGTTGTTGATCGAGACGCTATTGGTCGGAACGACACCGCCGTTGGAATCCACGAGGCCAAGATCGGTGGGGCCACGCGAGAACGTCGCCGGCAGGTTGTTGATGTAGCCGCCGCGATCGTCCGTGAAGATCACCACGCGCGCGGCCAGCTTGTGCTTGATCAGCGGCAGATTGAACACCGCGTTGGCACTGGTGTTCGGACCCCCGTGCGCGGTGATGCCATAGCCGGCATTGACGTTGACCTGGAAGCGGTCCAATTGAGGCTTGTTCGTGATGTAGCGCACCACGCCGGCCTGGGCGCCGGCGCCGAACAGCGTGCCCTGCGGACCCTCGAGAACCTCGATGCGCTGCAGATCGACGGCGTAGATATCCAGATTGCGGCCCGGCAGCATCGCCGACTGGTTATCCAGATAGACCGCCACGTTCGGGAAGGTGCCGACTGAGCCCTGCCCCTGGGTGCCGAGCACCCCGATGGACAGACCCCGCATGAATACCACGCCTTGGCCCGGACCCATGCTTCCGGTGGTCACGTTCGGCAGGTACTTCACGTAGTCACTGAACGTCTGCACATTCAGCTGCTGGAGCGTCTTGCCGGTCATTGCCTCCATGGTGATCGGCACGTCCTGGATGTTCTGCGCCACGCGTTGCGCCGTCACAACGACTTCGCCCAGCTGCAACTGGTTGTTCGCCGCCGGAGCCTGAATGGTCCCCGCGGGTGTGGCGGCGAGCACCGCGTGGGCGGCCGATGCCGCAAGGATGGCGGCAACGGACCGTGAAACACTGTGATTAAATTTCATTGAGCTACCTCTGCAGGCGAAAACTTCTAGATCTTGTGCCCCCCGCAACGGTTCTGATCCCGCTTGAACCGTGCCCGGCAGATGATCATCTTTCGACCCCGTATCCTTGCGCATCTCTCGGCGCAAGACTTGTGAGGCCGCGACATTCATGTTGCGCCATTGCGACAGCCAATTTCAAGCCATTCTTGCCCGCCTCAGGGTCGAAAATTTTTATGTGGGTAGCAAAAAAAATCATAACGGAGCCGCATCGTGCTCCGTATGCTGGCCGGCCGGGGGCTTGGTCACACGCGAGCAGCGCGAGTCATCATGAAGCAATACGACTACATCATCGTCGGGGCGGGCTCTGCGGGGTGCGTCCTTGCCCGGCGGCTCACCGATAGTGGTCAGCACAGCGTGCTGCTGATTGAGGCCGGCGGCTCCGATGCGAGTCCGCGGATCGGCGTCCCGGTCGGATACGCCCTCACCTTCCGCGACCCGCGCTTCAATTGGATGTATCAGGCGGAGGCCGATCCGGGTTTCGCCGGACGCACCGCGCACTGGCCGCGCGGCAAAGTGCTCGGCGGCTCGAGCGCAATCAACGCGATGGTATTCGCGCGCGGCCAGCCCGGCGACTACGACGACTGGTGCGCGGCCGGCAATGGCGGCTGGGGCTGGCAGGACGTGCTGCCCTATTTCAAGCGTCTCGAGGACCATGCGCTCGGCGCCTCGGAGTTTCACGGTAGCGGCGGGCCGGTACACGTGCATGCGCCTTCTAGCGAAGTGCATCCGCTGTGCTCGGCATTCATCGCTGCTTGCGCTGAGGCGGGCATCCCGCGCACCGATGATTTCAACGGCGCGCAGCCCGAGGGCGCCGGCCTGTGGCAGGTGAATATCCGCAAGGGCGTGCGCGAGTCGAGCGCTCGCGCCTACCTGCGACCCGTGCGGGCTCGCAGCCAGCTCTCGGTGCTGTTGCGAGCGCATGTACTGAAAGTGAATTTCAGCGGCACACGTGCCACGGGCGTGCAATACCGGCACGGCGGGGAGCTTCACCAGGCGAGCGCCCGGCGCGAGGTCATCCTCGCGGCCGGCGCAATCGGCTCGCCGCAACTGCTCGAGCTCTCCGGCGTCGGCGATCCCCAGCGGCTCACGGACCTCGGCATCCCGGTGGTCGCAGCCGCTAGCGCCGTCGGCGAGGGCCTGCAGGACCACGTCTGCGTGTCATATTTTTACCGCTCAAAGGTGCCGACCCTCAACGAAGAGCTCGGCCCGCTCAGCGGAAAGATCAAGGCGGCCCTGCGCTACGCGCTGCGCCGCGACGGCCCGCTCGCCATGAGCGTCAATCAGGCGGGCGCCTTCGTACGCAGCCGCGCCGGGCTCGCGCGTCCCAATCTGCACATCTATTTCAACCCCGCGAGCTACAGCACCGACACGGGGGAAAGTCACCGCCTCATGAGCCCGGACCCGTTCCCAGGTTTTCTGATGTCGTTCAATACGTGCCGGCCGACCAGCCGCGGCAGCGTGCACATCCGCTCGGCCGATGCGTTTGCCCAGCCAGCCATTCAACCAAACAGCATCGCAACCCCAGAGGACATCGCCGACGTGTACGAAGGGGCTCGCACGCTGCGTAGAATCGCGGCCGCATCTGCCCTTGCGCAGGTGATTGCTGCGGAACGATTGCCTGGGCCGGCGGTCACAAGCGACGAACAGGTTCTCGAAGACTTCCGCGCGCGGGGAGGATCGGTGTATCACGCGAGCTGTACGTGTGCGATGGGCCCGGACCCGCGGACTCATGTCGTCGATGCGCGGTTGCGCGTGCACGGTGTCACGGGGCTGCGCGTCGTCGATGCTTCAGTTTTCCCGAACGTGACTTCCGCCAATACCAATGCACCAGTGATGATGGTGGCCGAGAAAGCCTCTGATCTGATTCTCGAAGATGCCCGCGCCGCCGGGTGACACAGCAGCCAAGCAGGTGACCAAAGAGTGAGTGAACCCGGCACCGACGCACAATCCACACCCCACCCGCTGACAGTGCCCGCGCCGTCCGCGAACGAGGAATACTCGCTCGTCCAACGCTGGTATGTCGCGTTCATGATGTGCCTGGTGTACACACTCAGCATCACCGACCGCTATTCGATTTCCACCGTACTCGAGCCGATCCGCCGCGATCTGCATCTCTCGGACGCCAACGTCGCATTTCTAACGGGCGTATCGCTTGCACTGTTTTACGTTGCATTCGGCTTTCCCCTGTCCTGGCTCATCGATCGCTTCAGCCGACGCAACATTATTGGCTTCTCGCTCATCGCCTGGTCGGTACTGACGACGGCGACCGGCGTCGCTCGCAGCTACGGCCAGCTGCTCGCGGCGCGCATCGGCGTTGGTGTCGGCGAGGCCGGCGGCACGCCCGGAGCCAACTCCCTGCTTTCAGACTACTTCCCGCCGGCACGCCGGCCGATGGCGCTGCAGATCTTTGCCCTCGGCGCACCCATTGGCGCTTGGCTCGGCTCGCAGGTCGCCGGCGCACTCGCCTATCGCCTCGGGTGGCGGGCAATGTTCCTGGTGCTCGGCATCCCGGGACTGCTTGCCGGCGCGCTGATCTTCTTCACCATCCGCGAGCCGAAACGCGGCCGGCTCGATGCAGAGCATCACGACGCCTCTGCACCGCCGATACTCGAGACGCTGCGGTTTCTCTGGCGCCAGCGCTCCGCGGTCCACGTCATGGCTGCCGGCGCCGTGGTGGCGCTGTGGGGCTGGGGGCTGATGTGGTGGACGCCGACGTTTCTGATACGCGCCTACGGGCTGAACGTCGGCCAGGCGGGCGCCATACTCGGACCGGTGCACCTGGTCGGCGGCAGTCTCGCCATGCTGGGCAGCACCTGGCTGCTCTCGCGGCCCTACCTGACTGATTCGCGCCGCATCATGCGGCTGCTCGGCATCTACATCGCGGTGGCGACCGTCGTCACCGGCATCATGTACTCCACTCATTCGCTGCTGCTGTTCCGCTGTCTGCTCTGGGTGTACGTGCCGGCCCTCTACATCTACATCGGCGCGAGCTTCGGGGTGCTGAACAACCTGGCGCAGCCACGCATGCGCGCGGTTTATTGCGCCACGACGTTATTCATCGCCAACGTCGCGAACCTCGTGATAGCGCCCGAGGCGGTCGGCATGCTGAGTGACTGGTTTGCGCCGCACCATCACCCCGATGCGCATTCACTGCGCCTCGCGTTATTGTGCCTGGTACCGACCGGCTTCTGGGCGAGTTGGCACTTCTTCCGCTCCACGCGCCATCTGCTCGAGGATGAGCGGCGCGCCGAGACGGCGCCACAGCAGCCCTAAACGGCGGCGCTGCGCGTGATCAGCTCACCGGAGCGGCTCCGCCTTCGGCGGTGCGCCGCGCAATGAACTCATCGAGCGGTTCGGCACACTGCGCGGCGGCAGCCGGCGCGGTGAACTCGGCGAGTACTTGTTGCCATTTCGCGCGCGCACGCTCGGCCGCCGTGAGCGATCCGTTCTCGGTCCAAGTGCCGAAATTCGACACGTCGGCGATCAGGGGCTCGTAGAACGCGCTGCGATAGCGGGCCATGGTATGCGCCGCGGCGAAGAAATGTCCGCCCGGGGCGACCTCGGCAATCGCCTCGTAGCCGATTGCATCGGCCCCCGCCTCCGGGGGCGTGCACAACTCCGCGAACATCTGCAGCATGTCCACGTCAGTCATGCACTTCTCGTAGGAGTTGGTTAAGCCGCCCTCGAGCCAGCCCGCCGCATGCACGCACACCGTGGCGCCGGCCAGCACACTCGCCCACAGCGAGAACTGCGTCTCCCAGGCCGCCTGCGCATCGACCAGGTTGGCAGCCGTGCCGGCCCCGGCGCGCCACGGCAGACCGATGTGCCGTGCCAGCTGTCCCGCGCCGAGCGTCGCCTGCAGGTGAGCCGGGGTACCGAAGGCCGGCGAGCCGGACTTCATGTCGACGTTGGAGAGGAAGCTGCCATAAAGCGTAGGAGCACCCGGCCGCGCCAGCTGCGCGAGCGTGATTCCCGCCAGCGCCTCGGCGTGCTGCAGCGTCAGTGCCCCGGCGATCGTGATCGGCGCCATGGCGCCGGCCAGGCAGAACGGGGTGATGATGGTGAGCTGTCCATTGCGCGCGAAATCGATGATGCCCTGCGCCATGGAGATATCGAGTACGCGCGGGGAATTGCTGTTGATGATGGTGTAGGTGTAAACGCCGTTGCGGAACTGATCCGCAGTCAGTGCGCGCGCCAGACGGATCATCTCGAATCCGTCCTCGACCTGGGCGGTGCCACGGGCCGACAGATGCGGCATCTTGTCCGAGAGCGTCAGCTGCAGACGCATGGTCGCGTAGTGGCGCACGTGCACCGGGACGTCCTGCGGCTCGACATGATTGCCGAGCACGTGCAGCACATCGAAATGCTGCGAGAATTTAGTCAAATCGGTCAGGTCCGCAAGCGAACCCGGACGGCGCCCGCGCACCAGATCAGCGGCATTCGGACAGCTCGAGCCGCCAATGAACACCAACGAGCCGGGCGCGAACTCGACGCTGCGTGACGGGTCGGCACCCCAGCCCTGAATGCTGCGCGGGGCGCTCGCTAGCGCTGCGGCAACGATCTCCCGGCCAATGCGCACCATCTGATCATCGTCATTCACCAGCGCGCCGGCCTGCCGGTACAATGCGCGGGCCTCAGGCAGCAGCACCTTGATGCCGAGTGTCTCGAGGACGTGCAGTGCCTGCTCGTGCATGGCGGCGACCGCATCGGCGGAAAACGCGGCCTGAGGCGCGAACGGGTTGCGCAGTTGCCGGTAGGCCACGCTGCGTGCGGCGGTCGGCCGGGCGGGAGCCTGGCCGGAATGGCGTCGATTCTGCCTCATGATCGCTCGTCGGATCTTAGGTGGGAGAGACCCTGAAATATACAGGTGGCGGCAACGATAGTGTCCGCCTGGTCAATCCATAAAACTCATGGCGCTATCGCGCCATCGGATACAAGTGTCCTTTGCGAGCGAGCCGCCGCGCGGTAGCATTGTCGGTGTGGCGAGAGGCCCTGCAGACAGCGAAATCCGCCTGAGTCAGCGCCTCCGCCCTCCTGCCGGACTGTTCGCACTGCACAGCATCGCCCAAGCCCCCAGGTGGGACCGAACCCCGAAATGAGAACCTCCCGGTCGAACTCGACTGCGGTCATCGCCTCGAGCTGGCAGCTGCTGCTCGGCATGGGCATTCTCATGCTCGGAGCCGGATTGCAGAGCACGGAGATCAGCCTGCGGGCCACGCTCGACGGATTCACCCCGACCGTAACCGGCATCGTGATGTCCTGCTACTACCTCGGGTATCTGGCCGGCACGAGCGCTGCGCCGCGCCTGGTGCGGCGGGTGGGTCATATCCGTGTGTTCGCCGCCATGGCCGCCCTCGCCTCGGTCGCGATCCTGCTGCAGGGCATCTTCGTGCAGCCGTTGAGCTGGGCGCTGCTGCGCGGCGCCTCCGGACTGTGCTTCGCGGCAATTTACGTTGTTGCTGAGAGCTGGCTGAATGATCGCTCCGATCGCCTGACGCGCGGCACACTGCTCGCGATCTACATGGTGGTGCTATACATCGGTCTTGGCGGCGCACAATTCCTGTTGATACCCGCCGACCCGCGCACCAGCGTTCCGTTCATGCTGGCCGCAGTGATGATTTCCGTCGCGATGGTGCCGATTGTGCTGGCTGCACACCGCGCCCCGGAAATCGCCCTGCCGCGTAAAGTCAGCTACCGCGAGCTGTATCGCAACTCGCCACTGGGCGTCGTCGGCGTGACGGTCGCCGGAATGGTCACCTCCAGCGTGTACTCGATGGGCCCGGTCTACGCGCAGCGCAGCGGACTCGACACCTCGGGCGTGGCCACGTTCATGGGCGTCAGCATCCTCGCAGCGGTCATCGGGCAGTACCCGATAGGACGGCTCTCCGACCGCATAGACCGGCGGACCGTGATCGCCGCTGCCAGCGGCATCGCCAGCCTCACCGCGCTGGTGCTGGTGATCTTTGAGAGGATGCCGCGGCTCATTTTTTTCCCCCTGACGGCACTGTTCAGCAGTATGGCCTTCACGCTGTATTCGCTCAGCGTCTCGCACGTCAATGATCAGCTCGAGCCGCAGCAGATGGTCGCCGCAAGCGGCGCATTGCTGCGGCTGAACGGCCTCGGCGCTGCTTTCAGTCCGATTCTCCTTGGCGCGCTCATTGGCCGATTCGGGCCGCCGGCGTATTTCGGCACCCTCGTCGGCCTGACCTGCGCATTGACCGGTTTTGACCTCTGGCGCAAACGGCGTGTCGAGCCGGTGCCTGCCGATCTGAAGGGCTCGTACATTCCGGCAAGCCCGCAAGGCACGGCGACCCAGATCGTGACCGGAGCGCAAAGCCCCCGGCCGGGGCAGGCCGAAAACACCTCAGGGAGCCCGCCGGGCGGGCCGCATGAGGCGACACAGATGACTTCCACTTCACGATAAAGCGCAATGAGACAGCTCATGTCGCCTTTGGGCACGTCGCCGTCGGAATTCAACTATCCGATCCACGGCGCTTCATTACCCTCTCAACACACAGGTTTTCGGGGGCCAGCATGACAGACGAGAGTGATTTCAATCTTCGGGATCTGAACGATCAGGAGCTGACCGAGCAGGTTCACGATGACCTGTACAACGGTCTGCGGGATGAGGTGGTGGAAGCCACCCATATTTTCCTCGAGCGCGGCTGGGGCGCCGAGAAGGTGCTCAACGACGCGCTGGTGGAAGGCATGCGCATCGTAGGCATCGATTTTCGCGACGGGATCCTGTTCGTACCCGAGGTGCTGCTGGCGGCGAACGCGATGAAGGCGGGCATGGAGCTGCTGCGCCCGCTGC
>JAJZUT010000019.1 GCA_021847105.1 Pseudomonadota bacterium
GCTCGGCAGCGCCTTCTATCCGGTTCTTGTTCATCGGGTCGCAGCTTCGCTCCGCGCTTCCTCCCCACGGTCGGTCACCCTCCCGCAGTTGCGCTTCGCTTCGCTCGCTGTGACCAGCTCGCGGTGGGACTTGCACCCACAAGAGTGCGCCCGTGCCGGGCGCACAAAGTAAAGGCGAGAGCAGTTGCTCTCGCCTTCTTATGTTAAATGAATTGGCCTCGCGGCATCGATTCTCTCCCCAAAGGCTCCTGCTCCCCCAAAAATCTCACTTTATGGGGTGAAACATCTCATCTTATGGGGCGGAAATCTCACTTTATGGGGTGACCCACAACATCGGCATTCATCTTTCGGTCCGCTACAGAATCAGCCACACTTAGAGTCACCGCAATTCAGGCACGTCATGCAGCCGTCCATCATCACGACAGCCGCGGTACTGCATTTTGCGCACAGCTGCGCGCCCTCCGGAAAATCCGCCTTTGCGAACGCATCGGTCTGCCGAGCACGCGCCTCGTATTCCGCACGCTTCTCGTCGACCAACTTCTGTTGATGCTCATCGAGCTGCGGCTTTCGCAACAGCCCAATGGTCTGCAGATGACGCTCGATGACGTAGCCAAGCTCGGCGATGATCGACGGCATGAATTTTCCACCGGGCTGCCAGTAGCCGCCGCGCGGATCAAACACTGCCTTGAGCTCATCGACCAGAAAAGTGACATCGCCACCCTTGCGAAACACGGCGGAAATGATGCGCGTCAGCGCAACGATCCACTGAAAGTGGTCGAGATTTTTCGAGTTTATGAAAATTTCGAACGGCCGACGCTGCTCGAACTCCGTGCCCTCATTGAGCACGATGTCATTGATCGTGACATACATGGCATGGTCGGAGATCGGTGTTTTGATTTTATACGTAGAGCCGATCAAAACCTCCGGACGCTCGAGCTTCTCGTGCATCCGGATGACCTGAGCCGTATGGCCGTTCTTGTCACGAACGGTGGTCGTCGTGGGAATCGGCGGCAGAGCCGTCGGTTCGGGCGGACTTGCAGCCTGAGCCACTGCCGCCTTCTCCGCCTGGACGTCCTCGGGCTTCTGCACCTGGTACTTGACGATTTTGCGCTCGATCTTAATGGTCATGGTCATTGTCCGGTAGGCGCGGGCATCTTTCGGCTCAATACTTGCCGAAATATCCTTCTTTCAGGCTGTCGAAGAGATTGGCAGCCGAGTGCAGTTCTCCCTCGTACTCGACTTCCTCGTCTCCGCGCACTTCGATGACGCTGCCGTCATCGAGGGTGAATTTGTACACCGTGTTTTTCAGGTCTTGCTCCTTGACCAGGACGCCCTGGAATGCTTCCGGATTGAAGCGGAAGGTGGTGCAGCCCTTCAGTCCTTGTTCGTGCGCATACAGGTAAATGTCCTTGAACTTTTCGTACGGAAAGTCGGTCGGCACATTCGCCGTCTTCGAGATCGAGGAATCCACCCAGCGCTGCGCCGCAGCCTGAACGTCGACATGTTCGTTCGGCGTGATGTCTTCCGAAGCAATGAAATAATCAGGCAGCTTCTCGGACTCCGCGGAACTGCCGGGTACCGCGCGCGGGTTGACTAGCTCGCGATAGGCCAGCAATTCGAACGAATAGACCGCGATCTTCTCCTTGCTCTTGCGCCCGGGCCGAATCACGTTGCGGAAATAATGGTGCGCGAATGACGGTTCAATGCCGTTCGATGCGTTGTTGGCGAGCGACAGGGAAATGGTCCCGGTCGGCGCAATCGAGGTGTGATGCGTGTATCGGCTACCGGCTTCGGCGAGTTCCTCTACCAGCCTCGGGGCGATCTGGGCGATACGCTGCATGTAACGGCTGTATTTGGCGTGCAAAATCCGCCCCGGGATCAAGTCGCCAACCTTCCAGCCATCGCGGATCATTTCCGGACGCTTGCGAAGCATTGCGCTGGTGACCGTGAATTGCTCGGTCATGATCGGTGCCGGGCCCTTTTCGCGCGCCAGCTCAAGCGCCTCTTCCCACCCGGCGAGTGCCATCTCACGCGCGACTTCCTCGGTGAATTTCACCGAATCCGGAGAGCCGTATTTGATGCCGAGCAGCGTCATGGTGCTGCCGAGGCCGAGGAAACCCATTCCGTGGCGGCGCTTGCGCATGATCTCCTCGCGCTGCTGCGCGAGTGGCAACCCGTTTATCTCGACCACGTTGTCGAGCATGCGGGCGAAGATCTTGACGACGGCGCGATACTCGTCCCAATCGAAGCGCGCATGCGCCGTGAACGGATCGCGCACGAAGCGGGTCAGATTGACAGAGCCCAATAGACACGAGCCGTAGGGCGGAAGCGGCTGCTCACCGCATGGGTTGGTGGCGCGGATGTTCTCGCACCACCAATTGTTGTTCATCTCGTTGACGCGATCGATGAGAATGAAGCCAGGCTCAGCGAAGTCATACGTCGACGTCATGATGACGTCCCACATACGGCGTGCCGGGAGCGTTTTGTAAATCTTGCACGCCACGAGACCCTGCTCGTTGACGACGTAGTGATCATGGACCGGCCATTCGCGCCAGATGAATTTTCCGGCGTCACTGAGATCGGGCCCCTCGGTCTCGTATTCCTTGCGTGACAGAGGGAAGGCCAGCTTCCATTCGCCGTTCTGACGCACCGCCTGCATGAACTCATCGGTGATCAGCAGCGACAGATTGAACTGTCTCAGCCGGCCGTTCTCGCGCTTGGCCTTGATGAACTCCATCGCATCGGGATGTCCGACGTCGAAAGTGCCCATCTGCGCACCGCGGCGGCCACCGGCAGACGAGACGGTAAAACACATCTTGTCGAAGATGTCCATGAACGACAGCGGACCGGAGGTGTACGCCCCCGCACCCGACACGTACGCTCCGCGCGGACGCAGCGTTGAGAATTCATAGCCGATGCCGCAGCCTGCTTTCAGCGTCAGCCCCGCCTCGTGCACCTTGCCCAGGATGTTGTCCATCGAGTCCTCGATGGTGCCGGACACGGTGCAGTTGATTGTCGAGGTTGCTGGCTTGTGCTCGAGCGCGCCGGCATTGGAGGTGACACGACCGGCCGGAATGGCGCCGCGACGCAGCGCCCACAGAAACCGCTCGTACCAGTGCTCGCGCAGCTCTTCGCGCTCGACGTCTGCGAGCGCGCGGGCGACGCGCTTGTACGTATCGTCCATCGTTTTATCGATGGGCGTGCCGTCTTTGGCGGTCAGCCGGTATTTCTTGTCCCAGATGTCGACCGACGCCTCCTGGAACGGAATGGCGTCTATGTCCTTTGTTTCGATCTTCACGACGGTATTCATGTGTCCGCGGCGCCCCAAGTGTCTGCACACCGGATCACAGGGAATACGGGCAGCGCGGAAAGCGCGGGGCTGCGCGCAACCGGGTCCACCGGCACGCCGATCCACAGCCTGTATCCCCCTGAGCCTCCCCGAACGCGCGATCTCGCACCACCAGGCGGCGGACACAAGATCTTGTGTCGGGGTAAAGAGCCTAATGAGCACCTGCCTTGCCGTCAAGATTTCAAGCGCGCGACGCCCTTCCAATTTAATTCTTAATAAACAATGTCTTAGCAAGATTCCGGCTGTAGTGGCCACCGGGTTTTTTTTACGAAAAACTAAATACACTCGCAACCTATAACCCCAAGATATTGTATCCCCTGCATACCCACAGGTTATGCACACCCCCTCCTCAAGCAGGACATCTTGGGGCCCTTGCGGGGCGGGGCATTCAACAATTGCGGCGCAGGCCACCGGGGCAGCCCCCACTCCAACCGCCGTGGGCTTGAAAAGTTCATCGCTGGCCACAGATCAGCTGCAGACAGACGGCGCCCATGCCGAACATCATCACTCACTGGAGGTTGGATCATGACTGTGGTTCGCTATCAACCTTGGACACTCATCGACAGCCTGCAGCGCCAGCTCGATCAGGCTTTCTCGAGCGAAACTGACGACAGCGCCGCGGCTGACGTTGCCTGGATTCCCCAGGTCGATGTCTATGAAGAGCCCGGTCGTTACGTGGTGGTCGCCGACGTCCCGGGCGTAGAGCCGAAGGATGTGCGCATCACGGCGGACAAAGGGCTGCTCACGATCCGCGGCGAGAAGCGCGCGCGCGACGCGCAGCAGAGCAATGCACGGCAGCGTCTGGAACGGCGAACCGGTGTGTTTCTACGCACCTTTACGCTACCGGAGGGGGCCGATGTCGATACGATCACGGCCAAGCAGGCGCATGGCGTGCTGGAAGTCGTGATACCGAAGCAGCCGCAGCTTCAGCCCCGCAATATCGAGGTCCGTGCCGCCTGACATTCAATGCTGATGCCCCGGGGCACGGCGCGCGCCACCCCGGGGCTGAGGACTACTGGGCAGCCGGCTGCGAACCGCACAGGAGCCTGGGCGTACACTCGGAAGGGTATCCATGGCAGCACCGATGAACATTTGCGTGTTGGGCGGTACCGGCTTCGTCGGCACCGCGCTGATCAACCGACTGGCTCAGCAGGGCCACTGGGTGCGCGTGCCGACACGCGATGCCGCTCTGAATCAGGCTCTACAGGTTCTGCCGACCGTCCGACTGCAGCGCGCGAATGTGCACGACCCCAGGGTGCTCGACCGACTGGTCGAAGGGGCGGATGCAGTCATCAATCTGGTTGGCATTCTAAATGAGCGCGGCCGCAACACCTTTCAGCGCGCACACGCCGATCTTGCCGCAAAGTTGATGGCTGCGCTAAAGGCCGGCCAAGTACGCCGCGTGCTGCACATGAGCGCGCTCGGCGCCGACGTAAACGGCCCCAGCCGCTACCTGCGCAGCAAGGGCGCCGCTGAAGAGCATGTTCGTGCCGCCTCGCCCCACGCTGATTTCACGATTTTTCGCCCGTCGGTCATTTTTGGTCCTGGCGACTCGCTCACCAACCGCTTCGCCGCCCTGCTGCGCCTGTCGCACGGCTGGTTGCCCCTCGCACGCGCGCACGCGCGCTTCGCACCGGTGTACGTCGGGGATGTCGCCGACGCGTTTGTGCAGGCATTACACGACCGTGCGACTATCGGACAGACTTATGAGCTCTGCGGCCCACAGGTCATGACGCTAGAGCAGCTTGTGCGCACAACGGCGGCGGTTGCCGCTTTGCCGTGTCGGATCGTGCGATTGGCGGATGAGTTCGGTCGGCTACAAGGGGCGATCATGCAGTGCCTGCCCGGCAAGCCCTTCACTCTCGACAATTTTCGCTCTCTGACACTCGACAGCGTGTGCGCCGAAAACGGCTTTGCCCGACTCGGCTTGGAGCGTCACGGAATGATGGATGTGCTGCCGACGTACCTGGCGCCGAACACTGCCGCGACTCCCCTCGCGCTAGGATCCTGATCTAGCCGCAGGGCCTGCCTTGTGCGCGAGTCAAGTATCACCGCCACAATGCGCCGGTGCGCGTTCAGGGGATACTGGGCTTTCCCGGCAACGAGCTCAAGCAAGGTCAAGAGGCCGCTGGGTCAGCGGGCTCGAGCTCCCGAATTGCCTCCAGCCGACGCAGACGGATCTTCTCACCAATGGCCACCCCGGAGAGGCCCCGGCGCTCTTCGGCACTCAGCGCCACAGCCGCGACCGTCATGCGCGCACGGCGCAGGAATTGCGCCTGTGGATAGGGTTGTCCTTCAAGCCCGGCGCGCCCGCGGGCATCGGCCTCGCACGCACCCAGCAGAGCATCGAACCGCTCCGGCCGGCGCAGCGCATCCGCAGCCTCCAGCAGCTGCAGCACCGTGCCCGGACGCAACTCTGCCGCACGATGCACCTGCGCGTGGTAGCGCGCGGTCAGTATTGCAAGTTCCCGGTACGCATTGGGCACTCTCAGGCGCGTGCACAGCGCCTCAATCAGCGGGACGCCGGCTTCCTCGTGCCCGTGATGACTCGGCCAGCGCTCAGGCGGAGTGCGGGCCTTGCCCAGATCGTGCGTAAGCACCGCGAAGCGTGCGGCTGTGGACAACTCTGCGTCGGCCGCCCAACGCAACGCCAGCATGACGTGCACACCGGTATCGATCTCCGGATGCCATTTGGCCGGCTGCGGCACACCGTAGAGCGCCTGTACCTCGGGAAAGATCACCGCCAGTGCTCCGCACGCGCGCAGCGTCTCGAAGAATACCTCCGGCCGGCTCTCCGCGAGTGCACGCTCAGTCTCCTGCCAGAGTCGCTCAGGCACCAGCGCATCGAGCTCGCCAGACTCGCTCATGCGTCGCATCAACGCCAAAGTCTCGTCTGCAACACGAAAGCCAAGCGCTGCATAACGCGCCGCGAAACGCGCCACGCGCAGTACCCGCACCGGGTCCTCGACAAAGGCTGTGGAAACGTGGCGCAGCACACGTGCATCGAGATCGCGGCGGCCACCGTACGGGTCGATGATTTGGCCCGTGGCACTTTGTGCCATGGCGTTAATCGTCAGATCCCGTCGGCGCAGGTCTTCCTCCAGAGTGACGTTCGGGGAGAACTCGGTAGTGAATCCCCGGTAACCGGGCGCGACTTTGCGCTCGAGCCGCGCCAGCGCGTATTCCTCTCGAGTTTGCGGATGCAGGAATACCGGAAACTCCCTCCCCACCGGCAGGTAGCCCTGCCGCTCGAGATCCTCCGGACGCGCGCCGACGACGACCCAGTCACGCTCGCTCACCGCGCGCCCGAGCAATCGGTCCCGCACCGCACCGCCGACTAGGTAGACTTCCATGCACACATGGTAACCGAGTCACGGAGCCACTCCCTGTGCGATGCTCGGCCGCACCCCCCACGTGCGGCCGGCCGGGGCGCATGGTGGGCCGGGGTGCTTCTGGCCTTGGCGGCACTCAGCGGCTGCGCGAACACTCTGTACTTGATGCAGGCCGCCGCAGGCGAGTGGCACGTCATCCATGGACGCCGCCCGATCGTCGACGTGATCGACGACCCCGATGCGCCTGAGACGTTGATCCGCGAGCTCGGCGCAGTCCGCGCCGCCCGCCGCTTCGCCTCGCAAGAGCTGGGCCTGCCCAACAACGACAGCTACCGCAGCTACGTCAACATCGAACGTCGCTATGTGGTGTGGAACGTGGTGGCCGCGCCCCGGTTTTCCGTCAAGCCCAAGCAATGGTGCTTTCCGATCGCAGGATGCGTCGCCTATCGCGGTTACTTCCACGAACACAGCGCTCGCAGCTTCGCCCGCCACTTGCGACGGGAAGGCTACGATGTCCTGGTCGAGGGAGTGCCCGCCTACTCGACACTTGGCAGACTACCTGACCCGGTGATGAGCACCATGCTGCGCTACGGCAGCGACGAACTCGCCGGGATGATCTTCCATGAACTCGCGCACCAATTGCTTTACGTACCGAACGACTCGCGATTCGATGAGGCGTTCGCAATGACGGTCGAGAACGAGGGATTGAAGCGCTGGCTGCGGTTTCGGCACGAACCCGCTCGCATTGCCGAATTCGAGCGGCTTGACGCGGCGGACCGCGCTTTTGCGGGACTGTTGCGCAGCACGCGCACGCAGCTCGCCCGACTCTACGCCTCCGGAATCCCGCTCGCGCGCATGGAGCAGCGCAAGCAAGCCGCCTTCGCCCACTTGGCTCGCCGACTGCACGGCCTCGAGGTGAGTCTGCACGTCCGTGCGCCGCTTTACGACCAGTGGATCCGGCAGGGACTCAACAATGCGGATCTAGTCTCGGTCGGCACGTATTACGACTGCCTGCCGGGATTCGAGCGGTTGCTGAAGCGCGTGCAGGGCAACCTGCCCCATTTCTACGCGGCGGCCCGGCGCCTGGCACACGAACCAAAGAATGAGCGGGACCGGGAACTGTGCACGCCTCACCGCGGGCTCACGCCACAGGGGCGATTCACGCGGCGCGCATCGGCAGCATCCTCCGTCCTTGCTACAGCGACCCGCGCAAATCCTGCAACGCGAAGCCGCTGAGCGCCTGGTCGAGATCCCGGGTCAGGGCCATCACCTTGAAGGCCTCCCCCATCTCCCCGGGCAGCAACAGCCGGCGCGCCTCGCCCGCTCGACGGGCGTACTCGATGGCATCGCCAGCAGCCTCGGCGATGTAGCTTTGGATTCCGGCGCCGAGCAGAAAGGCCGCCTGAGTGGCAAAACCAGCAACCTCCAGAGCGCACTCCAAAGCGGCTTCGGCCACTCTCGTAAAATCGACCCATGCGGTGATGTCCTGCACACCGAGGTTCACATAAGGGTCATCGTGGACCCGGTGTTTGAAATGGCAGCGCAGCGTGCCGGTGAGACGCTGCGGATGATAGTAGTGAGCGCGCGGCAAGCCGTAATCGAGCAGCAGCACCATCCCGCGCTCGAGACTCTCGGTGACCCCCGCCAGCCAGGGGGCCACCCGCAGACACATCTCTGAGACATACCCGTCGGGCAGCGGCGCCGGCACCATCCCGCGCAGACGCCCCCACTCGGCCACCAGCTGAGGATCGGCTGGCGCGGAGCGCTCGACGAGTCGCTCGTGCTCGAGCGCGACTCCGAGCTCACCGACTTCCTCGCCCTGAACGATGAACCGCCGGCAGGGCAGCGCATCGAGCACCTCATTCGCCAGGATCACTCCATGGAACGGCCGCTGCGGCAGGCGCTCGAGCCAGACCACTCGCTCGGCAAGCGCCTCGGGCAGCTGCGCGATGCGCCGGCGCTGCCGTGCTGCCAGGTCGGCGCTGACTTCCAGGATCGCATAGCGCCGCGGGAGGCAGCTGCGCGCAGCAAGCTCGGTCAACACCGAAGCGGCCATTCGCCCGGTGCCAGCACCGAGTTCGAGGATCTGTCCGTCGTCCTGAAGCACTTCGGCACATTGCGCGGCCACACAGCGGCTGAACAGGTCCGACATTTCCGGCGCCGTCACGAAGTCCCCACCCACGCCGATTTTTTCACTGCCGGCGCTGTAATAGCCGAGACCCGGCGCGTACAACGCCAGCGCCATGAACCGCTCGAACGACAGCCAGCCACCGGCTGCGCGTACTTCCGCGCAGATGTGATCGGTGAGTGCGCGCGCGTGCTCGGCTTCTTCCGCCGACAGCAGCGGGGTCATAATGTCGCTCGAACTCACCACCGAATCACCACATGCCCATGACACCTCCCAGCGCCCCCCCACACGCGAACGGACCACTGACCGGCAAAACCGTCCTCATCACCGGCGGGGCACGCCGCGTCGGGGCCGTGATGGCCCGTGCGCTGCACGGCGCCGGCGCCCGGATCGTGCTGCACTACCGCAGCTCGGCGCAGGCCGCCGAGCAGCTCGCTGCGCAGCTGAATGGCGAGCGCGCCGAATCGGTCGCGCTTGCCGAGGCCGATCTGCTCGATCCGCAAGCACTGCAGCGGCTCGCCGCCACCGCAGCGGCGACATATGGGCGGCTCGATATTCTCGTCAACAACGCCTCGTCGTTCTATCCGACCCCGATAGGACAGATCGACGAGCGTGTGTGGCACGACCTCATTGGCACCAATCTCAAAGCACCACTGCTGCTGGCGCAGGCTGCCAGCGGTGCGCTGCGCGAGAGCGGCGGACTGATTCTCAATCTCGTCGACATTCACGGCCTGCGGCCGCTGCGTCACCACACGGTCTACAGCGTTGCCAAAGCGGGCCTGATCATGCTCACCAAGTCGCTGGCGCGCGAACTCGGCCCGCAGGTGCGGGTGAACGCCATTGCCCCTGGTCCGGTAATGTGGCCGGAGAGCGGCGTCGATGAGGCGCTGCGCCGACACATCATCGAGCGAACGGCATTGAAACGGACGGGCTCGCCCGAGGACATCGCGCGTGCGGCGTTGTTTTTCGCTTGCGACGCACCCTTTGTCACCGGCCAGATTCTCGCCATTGACGGCGGGCGCAGCATCGGCTGGTAGGGCCTTCACGCTTCGGGACCCACCTCGTCTGCGTGCACCGGAACCAGCGGGTGTGCGGCCCGATCGAAACGCCGCCAGAGCTCGGCAATGGTCAGCCCTTCGATCGGATGAGTCAGTCCGGGCGCCAGATCGGCCAGGGGCCCGAGCATGTAGGCACGCTTCAGCAAGTCTGGGCGTGGCACTCGCAATCCCGGGGCATCCACGACCCGCTCGCCATACAGCAGCAGATCAAGATCCATCGTGCGTGGCGCCCAGCGTGGCGCGGTGCGGGCGCGCCCGCACAGGCCCTCTATGGCCTGCAGACGCGCAATCAGCGCCTCAAGGGGCAGGTCCGTGCTGAATCCAGCGACGAAATTGATGAAATCGTCCCCCTCGAATCCAACCGCGCGATTGCGGTACCAGGGGGAGAAGCGCACAAGCGGAAAGCTACGACGCAGCTCGCGCGCCGCGAGCGCCAGATGCCTCTCGGGCTCGATGTTGCTGCCGGCTGCGACGTAGACCTCGGGCATGGGGCGCTTCAGCGCGGCGTGGACAGATCGGCCCGGCGCCGCTCAATCGTCACGCCGACGTCGCGCGAATTGCGTATGGCCCCGGGTTTGTTCAGCGACAGCCGAACCCACGGCAGTGCGAACTCCTCGAGCAGCAGCACCGCCAGCCGATGCGCCAGGGTCTCCACGAGCTTGAACTCCGAGGCCTCGATGTATGCCACCACTCTCTTGGCGACCCGCTTGTAATCGACGGTGTCGGCCACCTCATCGGTGGCAGCCGCCTGCGCACAATCGACAGGCAACTCGACATCGATCACCACGGTCTGCTTAACGAGCCGTTCCCAGTCGATGAAGCCAATGATGCACTCCGCAGTTAACCCGCGCAGAAATATCCGGTCGCCGGAATGCGCCGTGTTCGTCATGTTTGCTCAGTCCCCTTTCAATTCATCCGGATCGGCCCGCCACCTGCCGCGAGCGGCTGCAGCGTGCCCGCGTCGCCAACCGGCGGCAGCGATTCGATTGGCCATTGGGCGCGCGCCGCAATGGCGAGGCCCTGGCGCTCGCCGGCGCGCAGCCGGTGCAGTCCGGCCACCGCGATCATCGCGGCATTGTCGGTGCAGAACTCGATGCGCGGATAGTACACGCGTGCGCCGTGCCGAGCGGCAACGTTCGTAAGCGCTTCACGAAGCGACAGATTAGCGCTCACGCCCCCCGAGACCACCAGCGCATCAAGTCCGGTCTGTTCGAGGGCGCGCTCGGCCTTCACGGTCAGCGTCGCGACGATTGCCTCCTGCACCGCGCGGGCGACATCCGCCTTCAGTCGCTCATCGAGCGCTCGCCCGCGCAACGTCTGCAACACAGCGGTCTTTAACCCCGAGAAACTGAATTCCAGCCCGGGACGGTCGAGCATAGGTCGCGGGAAATGGAATGCGCCGGCCGTGCCAGTGCGCGCGAGCCGCGCGAGCTCAGGGCCACCGGGATAGGGCAGTCCGAGCAGCTTCGCGGTCTTATCGAATGCTTCACCCGCCGCATCGTCGCGCGTATCGCCGAGAATGTGATACCGCCCGACGCCGCGGACCTCGATCAGCTGGGTATGGCCACCGGAGACCAGCAGAGCCACGTGCGGGAACGGTGGCGGCTCGGGCTCGAGCAGCGGCGCAAGCAGGTGTCCCTCCAGGTGATGCACCCCCACCGCGGGGATTCCCCAGGCATAGGCCAAGCTACGAGCCAGCGCCGCCCCGGTGAGCAAAGCGCCGATCAGACCCGGGCCGGCCGTGTACGCGATTCCGTCCAGGTCCTGCGAACTTCCCCCGGAGGCGGCGAGTGCGCCTCGCACCAGCGGCAGCAGTTTGCGCACATGGTCCCGCGAGGCCAGTTCCGGCACCACGCCGCCATAGGCCCGGTGCAGATCAATCTGGCTGTACAGCTCGTGCGCCAGGAGCCCCCCAGTCTCATCCAGGACCGCCGCGGCGCTCTCATCGCACGAGGATTCGATGGCCAGCACACGCATTTTTTGCCTTTACCTCAAGCCTCTACTAGAATTGCCGGCCCATTTGACCCGGCTCTTCGAGTCCGCCGCAGCGTACCCCACCAGGGCACGAGGGGCGAATCGGGATCCGGCCCCTACTTTTCGTCAGAGGTTTCGATGCCGAGCGTCCGTATCCGCGAAAACGAGTACTTCGATGCCGCCTTGCGGCGTTTCAAACGCGCCTGTGAAAAGGCAGGCATCCTCACCGAGCTGCGCCGGCGCGAATTCTACGAGAAGCCGACCCAGGAGCGGAAACGCAAGAAGGCCGCGGCGGTGAAGCGGCACATGAAGCGCGTCTCCCGCGAGGGCATGCGGCCCGCGCGCTGAGGTTCTTTGGCATGACGCTCAAGGAACGCATCACCGAAGAGATGAAAAGCGCGATGCGGGCGGGCGAGAAAGAGCGTCTGGCCACGATTCGCATGGCCCTGGCCGCGATCAAGCAGCGCGAAGTCGATGAGCGCGTGACGCTCGACGACAGCCAGGTGATCGGCGTGATCGAGAAGATGATCAAGCAGCGCAGGGAAGCGATTGCGCAATTCCAAAGCGGCGGACGCGCCGATCTGGTGGCCAAAGAGAGCGCCGAAATTACGGTGCTCGAGGCGTATCTCCCGGCGCAGATGAACAGCGCCGAGGTCGACGCACTCATCACGCAGGCAATTGCCTCGAGCGGCGCCATTTCGGTGAAGGACATGGGGAAGGTCATGGCCGTGGTCAAAGCCCAGGCTCAGGGCCGCGCCGACATGAGCGCCATCAGTGCCCTCGTGCGTGAGCGACTGGGCCGTCTGCAGGGGTAGTCGGCCCCCATCATTCCGCAGAGCTTCATTGATGAGCTGATCGCCCGCACGGATATCGTGGAGGTCGTCGGCTCGCGCGTGCCGCTTACCAAAGCGGGCCGCGAACACAAGGCCTGTTGCCCGTTCCACAGCGAGAAGACTGCATCGTTCTGGGTCAGCCCTGAGAAGCAGTTCTACCACTGCTTCGGCTGCGGGGCGCACGGCACGGCGCTGCGGTTCCTGATGGAATACGACCACATGAGCTTCCCGGAGGCAGTCGAGGATCTCGCCGGACGGCTCGGCCTCACCGTACCGCATGAAGGCGGCGGCGCCGCCGCCGCCGACAACCAGCACGCAGTGCTGTACGAGCTGATGGGACGGGTCGCGAGCTTTTACGCCGATGCGCTGAGCCGCGATGCCCGGGCGACCGAATATGTCCGCCGGCGCGGGCTCAGCACCGAGACCATAGAACGCTTTTCGCTCGGCTATGCACCGGACGCCTGGAATGCTGTGCTGAGCCGGTTTGGCGCCCGCGAGGCAGACCGCCACGCGCTGGCCACGACCGGACTTATCATCGAGCGAGCTGACAAACGGGGCGATCGACACTATGACCGCTTCCGAGACCGGATCATGTTTCCGATCCGGGACAGCCGCGGCCGAGTCATCGCCTTTGGCGGCCGTGTGCTCGACCGCGGTGAGCCCAAGTACTTGAATTCGCCGGAGACACCCCTATTTCACAAAGGGCGTGAGCTGTACGGGCTCTACGAATCCCGCACCAGTGGCGCCGGCTTGAAGCGCCTAATGGTGGTGGAAGGCTATATGGATGCGGTGCGCCTGCATCAGGCCGGCATTACCTATGCCGTGGCGACGCTGGGCACCGCGACGACTGCCGAGCACCTCAAGCGGATCTTCCGGCTGGTTCGCGAAGTAGTCTTCGCGTTCGATGGCGACCGAGCTGGGCGCGCTGCGGCTTGGCGTGCACTGCAGCACGCGTTGCCCGAAGCCCGTGAGGGACGCGAGATTCGCTTCCTGTTTCTGCCCGAAGGGGAAGACCCGGACAGCCTGGTCGGGGCTGAAGGCCGCGCGGCATTCGAGCAACGGCTGGATGGCGCACTGCCGCTGTCGGAGTACCTCGTCGGAGAGTTGTCGACGCAAATGGATATCGCGCATGCTGACGGTCGGGCCCGTCTTGCCGAGGCGGCCCGTCCGCTGGTGGCCCAGATTCCCCCGGGGGTTTACCGGGAACTGCTGATCGGCCGTGTGGCCGAAGTCGTGAGGCTACCGGCCGCCCGGCTCGAGGCGCTCTGGCAAGATGCCAGCGGTTCGACAGGCTCGCCTGTCGTAGCTACGCCCACGCCTACGCCTGCTCGCACGGTGCGCAGTGCCGGACGGGGCAGCCTGGTCCGCCAGGCGATCGCACGGCTGGTGCGCTTCCCGGCGATCGCCGCAGCGGTCACACCGGCCGAGCGGCGCGGTCTCGAGGGCTGCACGGAGCCCGGCGCGGATTTGCTGTGCGCACTGCTCGATGATTTGCGCGAACGGCCGTTACAGATATCGGCCCAGGTCATCGAGCGCTGGCGGGACCGGCCCGGCGGCGAGCATCTGGGGCGACTACTGGAGCGCGAAGCGGTGCTCGATGACGCTGGCGCCACGGCAATTGAGCTGCGCGCAGCGCTCGAGAAGCTGGCGGGGCTGAGTGCCGAACATCGGTTGCGGGCGCTCGAGGCCGAGAGCAGAGTTCGCCCGCTGAGCGGCGAGGAAATGAAGGAATTTCAAATGCTTATGTCAAAGCGAAGCGTTCGGGATGAAAAAACATGACCGCCGTGAACTTGTGATCGGTAAATAAGACTCATACACTAGGCGAATTTATTTTGGCGCCCCTTGAGTCTGCCCTCGCCCGCAAATATCTAGGGGTGAGGCCGCTCGCCCAATCCTTCGAGATTCAATGAAAGCCAAGTCCAAATCTTCTGCAACGAGCCACAAGCGGTCCGCGGCGCACTCCGGCAAGCCGGCTAAAGTCAGCAGTGCCGAGAAGGCCGCTCATGTGGGCGCCCATAAGGCGCATACCAAGGCCGCCCCGGCCAGCAAACGTGTCACGCACGAGGCCGCCGCCGAGCCGCGCCAGAGCGCAGAGAAGCGCCCTGCGGCCGAGCGCCGCCCGGTAGCCATGCCCGAGGACCGCCAGTCGCAGTTGAAGCTGCTCATCGCCCGCGGCAAGGAGCAGGGCTACCTGACGTATGCGCAGGTCAATGACCACCTGCCCTCCGAGATCGTCGATCCGGAGCAGATTGAAGATATCGTCAACACCATCAATGAGATGGGCATTCCGGTGTACGAGAAGGCACCGGATACGGAATCGCTCCTCGCCGGCGAGCCGTCGGCGCCGGCCGATGAGGAGGCCATCGAAGAGGCGGCCGCCGTGCTGGCGGCGCTCGACGCCGAGCTCGGCCGCACCACCGACCCGGTACGCATGTACATGCGCGAGATGGGCACGGTAGAACTGCTCACGCGTGAAGGCGAGATTCGCATCGCACGGCGGATCGAAGAGGGCTTGGAGGCGGTGCGCCGTCAGCTCGCGATGTTCCCGCTCACCTACGACTGTCTGCTCAAGGCCTACGAGCCGGTCAAGACCGGTCAGACCCGCTTGGTTGATGTCATCGTTGGGTTCGTCGATCCGAATGCTCCGGACGTCATCGCTCAACCTCAGAATCCAACCAAGTTGGAAGTCGCTGCGGCCGAAGAAGCCGAGGACGAGGAAGGCGAAGAGGAGTCGGACAGCGAGGAGGAGACCGTCGATTCGGGCCCCGATCCGCAGGAAGCCGCCGATCGTTTCGGCCGGCTCGCCAAGGCCTACGCGCAGATGCTCACCGCAATCGAGAAGCATGGTGCGCACGACCCGAAGACGCTCAAGACGCGCAAGAAGGCGGCCGATGAGTTCTTGGAGCTGAAACTTTCACCACGCATGTTTGATGCGCTGATCGCCAACTTGCGCGGCCATATCCGCGATATCCGCCTGCTCGAGAAGGAGATCATGACGTTGGCGGTGCGCGACTGCGGCATGCCGCGCAAGGACTTTATCGCCACGTTCCCGAAGAACGAGACGAACCCACGCTGGCTCGCCAAGCATGTCAAGGCAGGCAAGAAATACTCCACGGCGCTCGCCAAGTTGGAGCCGGAGATCGAGCGGCGGCAGACCAAGCTGTCGGGCGTCGAGCGGGACCTGCACCTGTCGATCAACGACATCAAGGAAATCAATCGCGAGGTTTCGATCGGCGAAGCCAAGGCGCGCCGCGCCAAGAAGGAGATGGTGGAGGCCAATCTGCGCCTGGTGATTTCCATCGCCAAGAAATACACCAACCGCGGACTGCAGTTCCTCGATCTGATTCAGGAAGGCAATATCGGCCTGATGAAGGCGGTCGACAAATTCGAATACCGCCGCGGTTACAAGTTCAGCACCTACGCCACCTGGTGGATCCGGCAGGCCATCACCCGCTCGATCGCCGATCAGGCGCGCACCATCCGTATCCCGGTGCACATGATCGAGACAATCAACAAGCTGAACCGCATTTCGCGGCAAATGCTGCAGGAGATGGGCCGGGAGCCGACGCCGGAAGAACTGGCCGTGCGCATGGAGATGCCCGAAGACAAGGTTCGCAAGGTGCTCAAGATCGCCAAGGAACCGATCTCGATGGAGACGCCGATCGGCGATGACGAGGACTCGCATTTGGGTGATTTCATCGAGGACACCTCGGTGGCCTCGCCGATCGATCAGGCGACCATGGAGTCACTGCGCGAAACCACCCATGCGGTCCTGGCCCAGCTCACCCCGCGCGAAGCGAAGGTGTTGCGCATGCGCTTCGGGATTGACATGAACACCGACCACACTCTTGAGGAGGTCGGCAAGCAGTTCGACGTCACCCGCGAACGTATCCGGCAGATCGAGGCCAAGGCGCTGCGCAAACTGCGCCATCCCAGCCGCAGCGAGCAGCTGCGCAGCTTCCTGATGGAAGACTGAGTCCCGCCCTTCGAAGGCCTCGGCGCCGGAAGCGCCGAGGCCCCGAAATAATGCAGCCGATCAGATACCGAGCTTGGCCAGTGCGTCGGTAAGTTGGCGCAGCAGCTCGGCCAGTGACGGATGATCGGCCTCGAACCGCACCGCAAGGGCCTCCAGGCGCGGCACGTGGCCACTCACCGCGCTATCGGCCGGCACTTCCCCAAGGGCACGCCCGATATCCTGCATCAGTGCACCCAGCAGTCTGCGGGATTCCGCGTCAATGGAGCCGCTCTGGCTCAACCGCTCATGAACCCGCGCCAGCAGCTCCCGCAGGCTCTCATCGCTCAAGCGCCCTTGATTCATCGACCGCTCCGTTGCTTGTACAACGTGGATTCTAGCCGAGAACACCCAAGGGCAGGCGCTCACCCTGCCGGCTGGCCGGGTGATTCCCCGGCGATAGGTCCGCGCGCCACACTCGCGAACCACTGCTAGAATGGCGCGCCCCACGGGCCTGTAGCACAGCGGTTAGTGCAGGGGACTCATAATCCCTTGGTCGTAGGTTCGAATCCTACCGGGCCCACACTTCCTGAATACCCGTTCAATTTCCGCAACTGCCGCTGCCGAGATCGCACGTCCCGGCGCGGAGACGGCGGTGGCGCGGATCGAACCGGGCCCTGACCATTCACCGCCACGCAACTCCTGCAGATCACCCGCCCCTACGGGTCCCTAAACGCCGAAATCTGCACGGTCCCATTGCCAGCCGGAATGCCCTTGACTGTGCCGCCGGGTGGATCTCGTCAGATCCATACGTCATTCTGCGCCGTCCGAGTCCCACCTTCGTGCCCTGTATTGAGCACGCCGCGCGGCTCAATCAGGAGAAGCTTCACCTCAGCATCCGCGCAGGGCTTGTGTCTCATGCCCTTGGGCACGACAAACATTTCGCCCGCCGTCACACGCACTGAACCGTCGGGTAATTCAATTCTCAGAACCCCCTCCAGCACCATAAACACTTCGTCCGTCTCCGGATGATCGTGCCAGATGAACTCGCCCGCCAAACGTACGACCTTGAACTGATAGTCGTTCATTTCGGCCACCACTCTGGGAGCCCAGGTTTCCGTAAACGCCTGGAATTTACCGAGCAGATTGATCGCCAGATAGTCCATGCACAATGCCTCGGTGACCAATTGAATTCAGACTGCACGCGTGCCGAAGTCGCCACCGCGCGATTGCCTCGGCTCACGCCACCGGAGACTGCTCTACAGACGAGTGCAGTGGCTGCAATTCACTCGCCGCCGACGACTGCTGCCTGCCGGCCACATGCTGTCGGCGGAACAGCCCCGGCGTCGAGCCCGTCTGCCGCTTGAAGAAGCGGGAAAAATACGATGGATCCTGAAAGCCCAGGCTGTAGGCAATCTGCGCTGCGGACGCGGATGTGTAAATGAGCTGCCGCTTCGCCTCGATCGTCACACGTCCTTGGATCATCGCGCCGGCACTGCCGCCGGAAAACACTCGGCACACACGATTGAGCCGCGAGTGACTACAGTTGAGTGCGCGCGCGAATTGCGCAACCGAAGGCTGGGCACTGAATTGCTTCTCGAGCATGGCTCTGAATTCAAGAAACAGACGCCGATCCCGGCCCACACTGCAGTCCGTTGACGCTGACTCAGCAACCAGACGACGCACGTAGACCAACAGCACGCGCAACAAGCTCTCGACGCAGGCCGTGCGCGCCAAACGATCACCGGAGAATTCCTGGTGCAGTTGTGTCAGCAGTGCGACAATCGCCTCGACACGCTGTGGCTCGGCAGATAACTCCAGCACGTGCGGCGTCCGCAGCAGCGGCTCGCCAACGGCTTCCGCACCACCACTCAGCACGAGCCGATGGGCGATCGTGATGACCCAGCCCGTCGCACCCGCTTGGAACCGGAATCCGTGCACCACTCCGCCCGGAATGGTCACGATGCATGGCGAGTCGACGCGTGCGGCGAAACTGTCGAGATGCAACTCGCAGCTCCCGCCGGTCGCAACGGCGATCTGCAGCCGATCCCGATGGACGTGTGGTTCAACCCGATACCCCAGCTGCTCAGCCCGGGTCTGCATGTCCTCGATGTGCACATCCAGCGCATCAAGATCCGCGTTCGGATCACCGTAAATCGCCGGAGTATCTATGGTCTGCGGCGTACCGCCGGTGTTCTTCATCGCCCCCCCCGCAGCCCAAAAAGTACCATCCGCCGGCGCTGATTGTCCATTTTCGCGCCGACTGGACTCGGTCAAGGTAGAACGCGATACGGCAGCCTCCACGGCGGCCATACCGAACGACCGAATCTCGGGAGGCATCGTCGATGGCTCACTTCCCTCAGCATCCGGGCTTCACCGGCACCCTGCGCCCCCTGCGGCTGGAGTGCGACATCCGCGACCTGGAAGTGGACGGCGACGTTCCTCCCGACATCAATGGTCTGTTTCACCGGGTTCATCCGGATGCCCAATTCCCACCGAAATTTGCCAACGACCAGTTCTTCAACGGCGATGGGATGATCACGCTGTTCCGATTTCGGGACGGAAAGGTCGACCTGAAGCAACGCTACGCTCGGACTGACAAATTCGACGCCGAAGCGGCGGCGGGACGCTCACTGTTCGGCGCGTACCGCAATCCCCTCACTGACGACCCGAGCGTCCAGGGCATGATTCGCGGCACCGCCAATACGACACCCATCGTGCACGCCGGCAAGCTCCTCGCTCTGAAGGAGGACAGCCCACCGCTGATCATGGACCCGCTGACGCTCGAGACCGAAGGCTATTCGGATTTCGACGGGCGCATGCAAAGTCAAACATTCTCCGCCCACCCGAAGATCGACCCCCAGACCGGAAATCTATGCAGCTTCAGCTACGCTGCCAAGGGCCTCCTCACCCGGGACACCGCCTACATGGAAATCAGCCCCCGCGGCGAGCTGCTGTTCGAGACGTTTTTTCAGGTGCCGTATTACTGCATGATGCACGACTTCGGCCTGACCGCGGATTACGCGCTCTTCCACATCGTTCCGCATGTCTCAAGCTGGGAACGCCTGAGGGCCGGAAAGCCGCATTTTGGCTTCGACCCTTCTCTGCCCGTATGGCTCGGAGTGCTGCCGCGCCGGGGCGCAGCGGAGCAAATGCGCTGGTTCAAGGCGCCCAAGACAGTCTTCGCAAGCCACGTCATGAACGCCTTCAATGACGGTACCCGCATTTACTTTGACATCCCCGAGGCAAAAGGCAACTGCTTTCCGTTCTTCCCTGACATCAATGACGCGCCGTTCGATCCTAGTGCCGCGCGTCCCTACCTCACGCGCTGGGTTGTCGACTTCGCCTCCAAGTCCGACGCGTTCGAGTCCGTGGAACCATTGACATCCTTGATCGATGAATTTCCACGCATCGATGAGCGCTACACGGGCCAGGCCTACCGCCACGGCTGGATGCTTGTGATGGATCCGCAATTACCCTTCGAAGGCCCTGGTGCGCGGGCCTCCGGATTTCGCATGAACACGCTTGCGCACATCGACCTCGCCACCCGACGCCTAAACACGTGGCATTGTGGCCCGCAGAGTCTCATCCAGGAGCCTCAGTTCATACCGCGCAGAGCCGACGCACCGGAAGGCGACGGTTATATCATGGCCCTCGTCGACAATGTCGTCACCAACTACACCGACTTGGTGCTCCTGGACGCGCTGCACCTGGATTGCGGACCGCTCGCCCGGATAAAAGTGCCCTTTCGCCTGCGCTCAGGCCTGCACGGAAATTGGTGCGACGCAGCGAAGCTACCCGCCGTGGCGTGACACAGTCATTTGCCGCGACCGAGACCACGCCACCGCCGCATACGTGGAGATGTAATTCGATGAATGAAGATCGCATCAGCAGACTCGAAGCCCTGGTCTCCCAGCTGGACAAGCGCCTGCAAATCCGCGAGGACGAACTGGACATCCGCAAGCTGCAATTCCTCTACGGCTACTTAATCGACAAATGTCTGTATCGGGAAACAGTGGACCTGTTCACAGACGACGGACAGGTTCGCTTCTTCGGTGGCGTTTGGAAGGGCAAGGAGGGAGTGCGCCGACTCTATGTCGAGCGCTTCCAGAAGCGCTTCACGCACGGCAACAATGGACCAATCGATGGCTTCCTGCTGGATCATCCGCAATTACAGGACATCATCGACGTTGCGCCTGACGGCGTAACGGCTTTCGGCCGTGCCCGCTCCATGATGCAGGCCGGACGACACAAGGATTACGTCGACCCCAATGATCCCGCACAGGTTCCGCGTCAATGGTGGGAGGGCGGCATCTATGAGAACACGTACAAAAATGTCGGCGGTAAATGGCACATTCACATACTCAACTACGTGCCTCAGTGGCATGCGGACTTTGACAGCGGCTGGGCCAATACCAAGTCCCAGTACGTGCCCTTCCCCGACAAGACATACCCAGAAGACCCGAGTGGACCCGATGAGCTGCTGACCGACCGATGGCTTTGGCCGACACACAGGGTCGTGCCGTTTCATATGCCGCATCCGATTACGGGCAAAGAAATCGTGGCCGAGCGCTGGGAGGGCGATCGTGCGCGGGAAACAAAAGGCGCGAGCAAGCGCAGAGAGTGACAACAACCGGGCGCACCCCTAGCTCAACCACTTGCCAGCACGGCCCTCCCTGGCGCCGGCGGCAACCTTATATTCGCGCTCAACCATCGAGGCGGATGGAATTGCGGGCTTGTCGACTCAAACGTTGGAGATGACCTCATGTTCGAGCCGGCAGCGCCGCTCAGCTTTGCCACACGAGTTCGAGCGGATTTGGAATATCACTTATCGCGAGATTATCTTGGCTCGCGGGATTCTCCTCCGGTACAGTCGGCAATAAGGGGCGATTCCATCGTTACTCCTCAATGGCAGGAGTCAGCTTGTGCCGTCGGGTCGCCCTGGATCAATCCCGTGCCGCTCCACCCAGACACGTCACGGCAGGGACTCTCAGGATGCGATCGAATGCCCCATTCTTTCCCTCGATGCACCCTCTACTCCCGCGCCAGCAGACACCGCACGGGACGCACCTTCGCTTACATGCATCGTTGTACGATCAACATGAATGTCATGTTGTCATGCATATGAATAGTCTGAGCGAACCACTTCTTCCAACGAATCGCGTCTGCTGACCGCTACGGTGATGTTGATGAATGCGCATGAATCCGCTTTGATGCCTACCGCAACAGTCGCCCTGCCCGATTTGCGACTGTACATAGACGGTGAGTGGATCGGTGCCGGCCAGCGACGCACGCGGTCGGTGGTGAATCCCGCGACTGGCGAGGTGATCGGTGCCTTGCCGCTTGCCGACGCGGCCGACCTGGACCGCGCGCTTGAGGCCGCCGGGCGTACCTTCCAAGTTTGGCGCCGATCCAGCGCCGCGGAGCGCGGCGCTGTACTGAGGCGCGCGGCCCAGCTGCTGCGCGATCGAGTTGAACAGATTGCCGCAGTCGCCACGTGCGAGGAGGGCAAGACGCTTGCCGAAGCGCGCGTGGAAGTCCAGGCCGCCGCGGGCCTATTTGAGTTCTATGCGGCCGAAGCGGCCCGCCTGTATGGCAGAGTGTTAGTGCGACCCACGGGGAGTCGCTCGATAGTCATACACGAGCCCGTTGGGCCGGTTGCCGCGTTTGCGCCATGGAATTTTCCGATTGGCAACCCGGCGCGCAAACTGGGTGCGCCGATTGCGGCTGGGTGTTCCGTGATCCTCAAGCCGGCCGAGGAAGCGCCAGCTTCAGCTGTTGCGGTGGTGCAAGCGTTGTATGACGCGGGCCTGCCACCGGGGGTAGCGCAACTGGTGTTCGGCGTACCGGATGAGGTATCCCGGCAGTTGCTCGCATCGCCGGTCGTACGCAAATTATCGTTCACCGGCTCGACGGTGGTCGGTAAGCATCTGGCAAAGTTGGCGTGCGAGACACTGAAGCGCACCACATTGGAGCTGGGCGGACATGCGCCGGTCCTCGTCTTCGACGACGCTGACATTGACCGCGCGGTGCAGGTGCTGACGACAGCCAAAATTCGCAACGCCGGTCAAGTCTGTGTTTCGCCGACGCGCTTTTATATCCAGGCAGGCGTTCACGATCGCTTTCTGGAGGCGTTCGCAGCACGCATGAGCGCAGTCCGGGTCGGCGACGGTAGCGCGCTCGGCGTCGAGATGGGCCCCATGGCCAATCCGCGTCGCCCGACGGCGTTGGATGCGCTGATCCGGGATGCGCTCGATCACGGTGCCCGCCTGGTCTGCGGCGGCAAGCGGATGGGCGAGCGCGGCTATTTTTTTGCGCCGACCGTGCTTAAGGATGTACCGGCATCAGCCCGGATTATGAACGAGGAGCCATTCGGACCGGTCGCGATTTTCTCGCGCTTCAAGACCTTTGAGGAGGCGGTTGTGCAGGCTAACCGTCTGCCGTATGCGCTGGCGGCATTCGCATTCACAGAGAACGGTCGGCGCGCGAACTTGGTTGCGGACGCGATCGAATGCGGCATGATCGGCATCAACACCACGGCGATCGCAGGAGCGGACAGCCCGTTTCAAGGGGTCAAGCACAGCGGACACGGTGCTGAGGACGGACCGGAGGGTGTTGCAGCGTGCCTCGTCTCGAAGGCCGTGCATCAGGCCTAGGTTCGCTCAGTAGATAGACGGTGCGGTTGCAACACATGCCCACCGGATCCCGCTCGGCCAGACGAATGATTAGATGATTGGGGGGAATCAGCCATGAATCCGTGCGAAACGTTTTGTACCGCCGGAATCGACCGAAGATACAAACTTCAATACTGGAACGAGGTTGCGTGTAATTCATTTACGCCTATCGTGTCCGATCCGGACGATGTGCGCAGCTTTGACGGCACCATCATTCGTGGGACCTTCGGCGAGCTGCGCATGGGGGTGGCGCGCTCTGGAGCACAACGGGTGCGACATCTGCGCACGCACGTGGCACAGACGCGTGAGGCACGGTTCTTCCTTCAGGTGCAAACCGAGGGTGAGAGCATCAATCGCCAGGACGGGCGGGAGGCAAGAATCAGCGCGGGCGGATTCACACTGTGCGATACGACCCGGCCGTATGAGATGCAGTTCCACGGCGACAATGCGATGCTGGTCGTCGGCATACCGCACACACTGCTGCGCCGCCATATCGCATTCCCCGAGCGGGTGGTCGCGATCGCGATGTCCGGCCAGGAAGGACCCTCGGGGCTGCTCTCGCACTTTCTGTGCAACCTCTGGTCGCGCGGCTGGCAGGACCTTGACGCCGCCGCGGCTGAGCGCATCACCCGGGTGATTCTCGAGCTGCTCAGCGCCGCCTATGCGGAAGTACTGAGCACGACCGCTCACCAGTCCTCGATCGCGACTGCCCACCGCATGCGCATCATCAGCTGGATTGAGGAACACCTCTCGGATCCGGATCTGACGCCAGCGCACGTGGCAGTCGCCTGCCGTATGACGCCGCGCTACATGCACCGGATTTTCTCCCAGGACTCCGAGACGGTTGCCCGCTACATTCTGCGCCGGCGGCTCGAGGAGTGCGCCCGATCGCTGCGCCAACCCAATCCCACGCAGACGATCACGGCGATTTCCTTTGCGATGGGCTTCAACAGCGCCACTCATTTCGGGCGCGCGTTCCGCTCGCACTATGGCATGTCGCCCCGGGAGTTCCAGCGCCAGCACCAGGTCTGAGGGAGCACATCGTTGTTTGCATCACCCCTTCTACGAATGAGCGACGTCAAGAGCCGTCAGGCGGTGGACGGATGAGTCGATCGACAGCGGAGTACAGTTCATGAGCATTGACCGGGAGACGGAAACGGGCAGCAACGCGATGGCGGCGGCCCGCGGTTATCGGCGCATTGCCACCGAGGAGGCATTCGCTACTGCCGAGATGTTCGAGCTGTATCGTAAGTTGCTGGCGCAGGGCGAGCCGCTCGATCGGGGCTTTCATAGCCTCTGGGGCTTCTACCTCGGCAGCCCCAGCGACCGAGCGCGCCGCATCATCGAGCGCCTTCAGCACCTGGATGAGCAGCGCATCAGCGACATGGACGCCAGCGGCATCGACGTGCAGGTTCTGTCCCTGACTTCCCCTGGGGTGCAGATATTTGATCCGGCGACGGCGGTGTCGATCGCCCGCTCGAGCAACGATCAGCTGGCTGCAGCGATCCGCAAGCATCCGGAGCGCTTCGCGGGGCTCGCCGCAGTGGCCCCACAGCGTCCGGCTGAGGCCGCCAAGGAGCTCGAACGCGGCGTACGGCAGCTCGGCCTGCGCGGCATGATCCTCAATTCCCATACCCATGGGGAATACTTTGACGACCCGAAGTTCTGGGACATATTTGCCGCAGCCGAGGCACTGGACGTGCCGGTTTATCTGCATCCGAACAGTCCGTCAAATGAGCTGATTGGTCCACTGTTGCAGCGCGGGCTCGACGGTGCCATTTACGGCTTTGGTGTCGAGACCGGGATGCACCTGCTGGCCCTGATTACCAGTGGCGTGTTCGACCGCTTTCCGAAGCTCAAAGTGGTTGTCGGCCATCTCGGTGAAGCGTTACCGTTTTGGCTGTTCCGCATCGACTACATGCATCGCGCCACGGTCGCATCCGGCCGTTATGCGTTCCTAAAGCCTCTCCAGAGGTGCCCGAGCGAGTATCTGCGCGCAAACGTGTTTGTGACGAGCAGCGGCATGGCCTGGGCACCCGCCATCCGCTTCTGCCAGGAAGTGCTTGGTATCGACCGTGTCCTCTATGCCATGGACTACCCGTATCAATTCGTCACCGAGGAGGTCGTTGAGATGGAGCATGGGCCGGACAGCATCGAGAAGCGACGCATGTTCTATCAGACAAACGCCGAGCGCGTGTTCGGCATTGCACCGCCCGCGAATTAACAGACGGCGCGCGGTGCGTTCGGACCGCCTCAGCATGCGACTGACTAGCGCGTCCAGCTACGCGCGCGCACTACGCTGCGTCCGTACGCTTTCAGACCGGACCATATGCTGATTGCGGCCAACGGCCCCATGATCGCCGCCGTCGTCGCGAGCGAGTCGCGCAATAGCGCATCGCTCTTAAAGACGTGATCGGTGAGTAACGCAACGAAGGTGGGCCCGAAGCCGAATCCGACGACATTGAAGATGAACAGGAAAAATGCCGTCACCTGCCCACGCATTTCGCTCGGCGTGATGATCTGAAGCGCTGCGTTCTGGGGACCGGGCAACAGCATATTGATGAAAAACTGCACGCCGAGCAGCGCCACCGCAAGTTTCCCCGACGGCATTAGCGGGAACGCGATCGACAGCGGGATGGCGACGACAATCCCGATGAGCGTGACCCGCAGGTCCGCATCAACGTAGCCGCGCCGATTGAGCCACTCGGACAGGAAGCTGCCGGCCATCAGTCCGAACGGCGCTGTGAGCACCAGCACGATGCCGGTGGCCCATCCCGCCTGAGCCATGGTCCAGCCGTATTGCCGATAGAAGAAGGTCGGAACCCAGGCCTGGACGCCGAATGCAAGAATGACATTCATCGCCAGTCCGAGGAACATCGGTCCGTAAGTTGCGCGGTTGTCCCACATGAAACGCACCACGGTGCGCACCGGCAGCGATTGCAGGGACGGGCCGCGCTGGGACGGCTCGACCGGCGGCGCGGGCGCCGCTTTGGCGCTGAACGAGCCATGGGCGCGCCGCACGGGTTCGAGCACGGTTGTGAATAGCATCGCCACCAGTAGTCCTGGTATGCCCACGAGCATGAATGTGATCTGCCATGCGTGCATGACACCGATTCCGGGCAGGACGATCGGTGGTAGGCTCGAAACGTATTGAACAACCGCCCCGCCGAGCAGCAAGGCACATCCCGTGCCGAGCACGAACCCGAAGTTCAGCACCGCGATTGCCCGCGAGAGCTTCTCCGGAGGGAACAGGTCTGCCATCATCGAGAAGGTTGCCGGACCGTTGCAGGCTTCCCCTACCCCCACGCCCACCCGCGCGGCGAACAGTTCCCAGAATGTACGCGCGAGGCCGCACACGCCGGTCATCACACTCCAGATTGCGAGACCCGTTCCGATGATGAGCCGGCGACTGCGCGTATCGACCAGACGTGCGATCGGCAGCCCCACGATGAGATAGAAAATCACGAACGCGAAGCCGATGAGCAGGCTCACCTGCGTATCGGAAAGATGCAGGTCGCGCTTTATGGGGGGAATGAGCAGGGTGAGAATGCCGCGGTCGAGGAAGTTGATGGCCAGTGCTAAGCTGAAAATGACGACCGCATACCACGCCTGGCGTGGACTGGGCCAGGGAGCGACTGTTGATGACTCGGCCGGATCCCCGGTCCTGGTCGGATCGCGCACATCGATACGGGCCGCATCCGACTGAGTGTCCACGACGTTCAAACCAGAAATTTCCGACCAGCGTCGACGGTTGCCTGAGTGCGATCCCCGAGGTCTACTCGCGGCGGAATCGCCAGCCCCTTCTTGACTGCGGGACGGCTCTCGATGAGTGCGTGCCAACGACGCAAGTTCTCAAACTCATCTAGACTGACACCCGACCAATCGTGTCCGTTGATCCACGGCCAGAGCGCGATGTCCGCGATGGAATACTCACCGGCGACGTAATCATGACTGGACAGCTGCTTATCGAGAACGCCGAACAGTCGCAACACCTCCCGTTGATAGCGCTCGATCGCATACGGAATTTTCTCGGGCGCGTAGCGGAGGAACACATTGGCCTGCCCCATCATCGGCCCGACCCCTGACATCTGGAACATCAGCCACTGCATGACGCGCGAGCGCCCTTTTCGGTCTGCCGGCAGGAGCTTGCCGCTCTTTTCTGCCAGATACACGAGAATCGCCCCGGATTCGAACACTACAAAATCGGCTTCGTCATGATCGATGATCGTGGGAATCCGCCCGTTCGGGTTGAGCGTGGTGTACCACTCCTCCTTCTGCTCGCGCTGCGAGAGCTTGATGTGCCGCCAGGTATATGACATCCCCATCTCTTCAAGCGCTATGGAAATCTTCCAGCCGTTGGGTGTCTCGGATGTCAGAAGCTCGATCATGACGATTTCCTTTGCCGCGCCGCTCAGTGGCGACGCGCAGGCTGTGGAGGCGATGTAGGCAGTTCGGCTTGGCGCAACGTTTCGTTTGCCCGGTAGATCACATAGTCACGGATTGACTCGGCCTGAGCGGCGGTCAGATCAGACGCGAACGAGACCATGCCACCTGAACGGAGGGCACCGCCACGGACAATCCGCTGCCAAAGGGCGGGCACACCGAGCGCCGCCACGTGACGCAGATCTGGCAGCACTCCGCCACTGACGGCACTGTCACCATGGCATGCGCTGCAGAACTGCTGATAGTGTGCCCGACCTTGGGCGACTGTTCCTGAGTCAGCGGTCAACTTCGGCGGCAGCGGCCAACGGGCAGGACGCGGAGGCGGCACAGGCATCGCAACATGCCCACCCAATTTGAAAACCAGAAGGTGCGGAACATTCCCCTGATTGATTTGCGTGTCTCGCGCGAGCTTACCAGCCGCGAGCGCGAACGCCCCTCCCCAGCCCGTCTCGACGGCCACATACTGCTGGCCGTCCACCGCGTACGTGATCGGCGGCGCAACGATGCCGGTATGAGTCGCAACGGTCCATAGGCGTTTGCCGTCGGTTGCGCGGAACGCTGCAAATCGTCCCATGCTGTCGCCCTGGAAGACCAGATTGCCGGCCGTCGAGACCACCCCGCCGTTCCAGGGCGTACCGATTTGTGCGGCCCATGCCTGCCGCTGGGTACGCGGATTCCACGCGACCAGGTACCCGGTCAGATGCTTCTCAATGGCATGGATGGCAGCAGGATTCTCTGGCAGCGGGATGAAGTGATCACCGGTATTCCAGCCGACACTGCGCCTGACGAAATGCTTGGCAGCCGCGTAGGTGAATGCGGCGTCCATCACTGGCAGATAGACCAGTCCGGTGCGTGGGTCGTAAGACATCGGCTGCCAGTTATGCGCGCCTCCCGGTCCCGGGATCGCCAGCCAGCGGCGCTTGCGGATATCGTAGAAGGCTTGGGGATTCTCCTTCGGACGACCCGTACGAGGATTGATGCCGAGCGCCCAATTGATGTCGGTGAACGGCTTAGCCGAGATGAATTTTCCGGTCGCTCTGTCCACGATCACGAACAGACCGTCTTTTGGAGCCTGCATGAGTACGCGACGATCCCTGCCACCGATACGCAGATTGGCGAGAATCATCTGCTGGGTCGCCGAATAATCCCAGACGTCCCCGGGAACCTCTTGAAAATGCCAGACGTATTGTCCGGTCTCGGGGCGCAACGCCAGAATGGATGTGATGAACAGGTTGGCGCCGCGACCCTGGCTACGTACCTCGCCGTTCCAGGGCGAGCCGTTGTCTGTTCCGACGTAGAGCAGATCGAGCCGCGGATCGTAAGACAGACCGTCCCAGACGGTGCCGCCACCCCCGACTTTCCAGTATTGTCCGTGCCAGGTCGGACGGGCAATTCGGTTGAGAACGCCGTCTGACGGCTGCCCGTCGCGCACCCCGGGCTTGCCCGGTACGGTATAGAACCGCCAGTCCTCCTTGCCGGTTCGCGCATCGTAGGCGGTCACGTAGCCTCGATTGGCGAACTCGCCCCCGCCGTTGCCGATGATGACCCGCCCCTTCACCACGAGGGGTGCGCCGGTAATGGTGTAATCGTTCCTCCAGCTGGCGGTTCTGACCGACCAGATCATTCGGCCCGTAGCGGCGCTGAGCGCAATCAGTCGGCCGTCATAGGTGCCCACGAACACCCGACCCCGCCAAACCGCGACCCCACGGTTCGCAGGACCACAGCAGCCGTGCGCGCCGGATTCACGTGGCACGTGTGGATCGAATGTCCAGAGCACTTTGCCGGTCGTGGCATTCAGGGCGATGACCCGACTCCACGCCGCCGTAACGTACATGACATCGCCCACTACGAGGGGGGTAGATTCCTGGACGCGATGGTCGCCGCCGATGTCGTAATACCAGGCAAGCCCGAGATTATTTACGTTCTGGGCGTTGATTTGCCGAAGCGGGCTGAAGCGCTGCTGATTGTAGGTTCGACCATAGGTCAGCCATTCATTGTCATAGCGTTGCGCGTGGACGAGGCAACTGCCATCGACAGCGGAGGCCGACCGACACGCCGTGGCAGTCTGATGCACTTCTGGGGGCACCTGACTCGCCGCGGCAGCAGCGGTGGCGCTCATCGTCAGGAGCACCATGATTGGCAGCGCGCGCAGGCGTACCCCGATTGTACGGTCCATCATGTCACCCTACCGATGGATCAATAGGCGACGCAGACCGATTTGAGCTCGGTATACAAGTCGAGCACGGCGCGCCCATGTTCGCGCCCGAATCCTGACTGCTTGAAGCCACCGAAAGGCATCGCTGGATCGATGAAATTGTGGCAGTTGACCCACACGGTGCCCGCCTTGATCTGCGGCACGATTCGCTGCACGGTACTGACGTTGCTGGACCAGACGCTCGCAGCAAGCCCATATGGCGTGTCATTCGCCATCGCGGCAACTTCCTCGATGTCATCAAACCGCTGCGCGACCAGTACCGGGCCAAAGATCTCCTCGCGGACGACCCTCATATCCGACCGAACGTCCGCGAGAACCGTCGGCGTCACGTAGTAACCGGGCGCATTCGGCGCCATACCGCCGGTCAGAACGGTCGCGCCGTCGCGAACGCCCGACTCGATGTACTGCAGAACCCGTTCCTGCTGCTCACGTGACACGAGCGGGCCCATCTCAGTGGCGGGGTCGAGGCCCGGGCCGAGACGGATGGCACGTGCCGCTGCGCTCACACCTTCAACAACTCGATCGAAGGCCTTGCGATGCACAAACAAGCGGGTGCCGGCACAGCAGACCTGCCCGGAATTGAAAAAAACCGCATTGGCCGCGCCACCAACGGCCGCATCGAGATCCGCGTCGGGGAAAATGATGACGGGGGACTTACCGCCAAGCTCGAGCGAAACTCGCTTGAGCGTATCGGTCGCTGACTTGTTGATCAGCTTACCGACGGTGGTCGAGCCGGTGAATGCGATCTTGTCGACGCCCGGGTGAGCGACCATGGCGGCGCCCGTGCTCTCGCCCAAGCCGGTCAACACATTGACCACGCCCGGCGGAAAACCCGCTTCTGCGATCAGATCTGCGAGACGCAGTGCGGTCAGCGGTGTCTGCTCGGCCGGCTTGAATACGCACGTGCAGCCGGTGGCCAGCGCCGGTCCTAGCTTCCAGGCAGCCATGGCGATGGGAAAGTTCCACGGGACGATCTGCGCAACGACGCCTGCGGGCTCACGGCGGGTATAGGTGTGAAAATTCACTCCGGGCGGGCCTTGGATGGAAGTCTCGAAGGTCTCGGCCGTGAGCTTGGTCGCCCATCCGGCCATGTACCGGAAGTAATCCCGCGTGCCGGCGAGATCGACCACGGTCGCCATGAACTTCGTCTTGCCGTTATTCAGACTTTCCAGTTCGGCAAGCTCATCGGTGTGCTTTTCAACGAGGTCGGACAGCTTCCAGATAAGTGCCTGCCGCTCGACGGGCTTCATGTGCCGCCACGGCCCTTTCTCGAGAGCTGCGCGCGCCGCAGCGACTGCGCGATCGACATCTTGAGCGCCGGCATCAGCGACCACAGCGATCTGCTTGCCGGTGGCCGGATCAAGCACCGGGATCCGGTCCGCGCCGATCGGCTCGACCCAGTCACCCCCGATGAAGAACTGAGGCTTGCGCTTGAGCAGCGCGGCAACGGCATTCGATGGGGCGGGCTGGGTGGCAATCGGGGCATGGGATGCGTTCAAGCGATACTCTCCAGTCGGGGTCCGCCTGAGGCGGCGGACCGGGCGGTTTTGGTGGGCTAATGAAGCAATACCTCCGCGCAGATTGACTCGATCCACAGCGTCCGGTGATTCAACCGCAGGGGCACGGCTGTGCGTGTCTCCGCGGCAGCGCACCGCGACGCCGCGGGATTACGCTGTCATCCCGCAAGTCGTTCCCTCCGTGCCGAGCGCCGCTGCCGAGGTGCGCATAGGGTTCCGGTGATTCACATCGGTGGAGCGTGGTGCTGTGCAAGACGTGGCAGGTAAGGTTGCTTTCGTGACCGGCGGTGCAAGCGGAATCGGTTTGGGATTGGCGAAAGTGCTGGTGGCGGCCGGCATGAAAGTGGCCATCGCGGACGTGCGAGCAGATCACCTGCACAAGGCGCTTGATGAATTTGCGCAGCGGGGGGAGCGCGAGTCTGTACTGACGCTACGGCTTGACGTTACGGATCGGGCCGCGTTCAAAGCTGCCGCGGCAGCCACGGAACAAGCGTTCGGTAACGTGCACTTGCTGGTCAACAACGCCGGCGTCAGTGTCCTCGGCCCGGTCAAGCTCGCCGGCTTCAGCGACTGGGACTGGGGGCTCAACGTGATGATCGGGGGTGTCGTCAACGGGATCCAGACTTTCCTGCCGCACATGCTGGCGCACGGCGAGGGCGGTCACATCGTGAACACCTCGTCGATGGCAGCCGTGGTACCGATCAACAATGCATCGATTTACATCACCGCAAAGGCGGCCGTGATCGGCTTATCCGAAGCAATCCGCGGCGAATTGGCCGCCGACGGCATCGGCGTGTCTGCATTCTGCCCCGGACCGGTGCAGACCAACATTCGCGAGACGGCGCAGGTCCGTCCGGAGCAGTTCAAGCACGACAGTGGCTATGGCGAGATCGAGCGCGAACTTGCCAAGCGGGAGAACTCCCCGTTGTGGATGGATCCTCTGGAGTGCGGCGAGCGCATATTGCGGGGAATCCTGCGCAATGATCTGTACATCTTCACCCACCGTGAGTTCCGTGAGGGTGCTGCTGAGCGCTGCGAGGCCCTGCTGGGGGCCTTTCCGAATGAGCCCGTCAACACAGCGCGTGCCGACGGGATCCGCTTCCTGCTCCGCAATGCGATTTTTGCCGAGCAGATCGCGAGATCGCGCTGAGCCGCGCTGCGCGCCCTTCTCCTATCCCCAGCGCGAAGGTTCGGCACCGGGCACGAAGGCCTCCTGCGGCCGCCCGCTGCGCGAGTACCCCAGGGCTCGCTGAACGGCCGAACGCGCATGCATGCGCTCTAGAAAGAGGAGAATGTGCGGCGTCGACCGGGCGTTGACGAGTTCCGGTACCAGTTCCGGCAGCGTCCAGATGAGCGCAAAGGCATCGATGTCCGCCACCGAATACGTCGGACCGGCCAGCCAGTGCGATGCGACCAGCGCTGCTTCGATCCGCTGCAGCGCGAATCCGAGGCGGTCCCGGACGGCGGCGAGCGCCCGCTCGTCGTACCCGCCGTCAAGGAGCGCGCGCCAAGCCAGACGCCGCTCCAGCGGCTCGATCTTCGCAACGGCTGATTCGACATGCGCCGCGCTGCCACGGGCGAACCGCGGCTGCAGATAACGCACGCTGCCGAGCAGGCACACGTCTGCCCCGATCGCCGCCAGCCGCTGGCCCCAGGCACGAGCGGTGTACCGCTGCACGGGATCCGCAGCGTAGAGTTCCAGTCCCGGGAGGGCTTCCGCGATGTACTCGAGCATGAAGTACGACCCGCAGATCTGCACTCCGTCATGCCGCAAAACCGGACCCTCCCGATCGAGATTGAGGGCAATCTCGACGGAATGCGGGAATTCGCTCCCGTACTGCTCGAACGCAGTCGGATCGAACCAATGACTGACAAATGGAACCTGCTTCTCCTCGAGCGCAATCAGCGGCTTGAGGAAATAGCCGTTTGGCTCCCAATGATATAGTTCCAGCATGTGCGTCAAGCCCTCTCCAGAATATCGATGCGCGCGGCAAGCCGCGTGCGTCCTTTGGCCCAGGTTTGTCGCGTGGCCGGACGCTCATAGATGCGCCGCAGCCATTCCATGATGTGGGGCGTCGTCTGATCGTTGCACTTGTCGGGTTGGCTGAGCGGTAATGCGTAGGCGAGATTAAAACCGTTGATGTCACCGAGCGAATAGCTCTCCCCGACCATCCACGGACTGCCGGCCAGATGCGCCTCGAGCACGCCTATCGCAAATTGAACCCTGCGACGCGACTCCTCCAGTTCATCCGGAGAGAACTCATTGAACAGCGCCTTGCGCCACGCAACGCGCCGGGACGGCAACGGAATGCGCTCAATAGCGGCCGCCAGCTCCTTCGGATCCTTCTGTCGGGCCGAGGGACCGACGAACACGCTCCAACCGATCATGCTTAGCGACGGCGCAAAGTATGCATCGAAGAAACGCATCCACCAGCGCATCCGCCAGCGATCCGCCGGATCCTTCGGGCGCAATGCGGGGCCGGCGAACGCCTCGTCGATGTATTCCATCATCGGGGTCGATTCCGTGAAGACTCGGTCCTCATGCACCAGCGCCGGGATCGTTCCGTCCGGATTGACCGCCAGATACTCTGGCCGGTGCTGATCGAAGCCGAGCAGATCCAAGTAGTGGCTCTCGTATTCAACGCCTTTCTCCGCCAACGCCAGCATCGGCTTGCCGGAATTGGCATTCGGCTCCCAGTGATACAGCTTGAGCATGTTGCGAGCGCTCCTCGTCTCTGTCGCCTTCTCGTCAGTCCCGTGCACCCGGCATGCCCTTACCGAGCTTCTTCCTCCGCTGGTAGTCCACATCGTTCTCATAGCGTCGCATTGCCGCAACAACCTCGGCGTAATACCGTTCGATCGTCGGAATGAACTCCGGAAATGGCAAAATCCAAAAGTCGTTGCGCTCGATGGCCTCACGCACAATACGGGCCAGATCGACGGGATCGATGCCGTCGGCGATAACAGACTTCAGACGTCGGAACGTCTCCGGATCCGCGCCGTAGTAACCGGTCTGAGCATACCGCTCAGGACGCGACAGAACGGATTTGTCTATGTTCGTGTTAACCGCCCCCGGACACAGCAATGATACCCCGATATCATGCTTTTCCAGCTCGATGCGCAGGCATTCGGAGAACCCTCTGACCGCATATTTCGTGGTGCAATAGATCGCCGTATTGGGCAGTGGCACAAAAGCCGACATGGAGGCAGTATTGACGATGTGGCCACCGGTGCCGCGCTTGATCATGCGCGGCATGAAGGTCTGCACCCCGTTGAGCACTCCCTTGAAATTGACATCCAGCTGCCAGTTCCAGTCATCCGCAGTTGCCTGCTCGATCGGTCCGAACTGACTGACGCCTGCCGTATTGCATAGCAGCTCGACTGGACCGAACACCCGCTCCGCCTCGTCGGCCGCGCTCTCGTAGGCCTGGCGATCAGTGGTATCGAGTCGAATTGCATGCGCCGGCAGACCACGCACTTTGAAGTACTGCAGCGCCTCATCCAGATGGTCCTGACGAATATCGGCGAGCACCACCCGCATGCCCGCCTCGGCGCACAGCACTTGCGCCTGCCCGAAGCCGATCCCGGATCCCCCACCGGTAATGAACGCCACTTTACCGCTTAAATTCCGCATGTTTGATGAGTCCGTGTGTCAGTTTGTGATGAACTGTTCGCGCTTTGCGTTGGCGAACATCTTCTGCGCAGCCGGCCGCTCGTTAATACGTCTGATCCACGCAACCAGATGCGGCGTGGCACTGGCGTTGACGAGCTCTGGGAACGTCCGCTCCATTCCGTTGGCAATCGCAAAGTTGCAGATATCGGCGAGCGTGTAATGGGAGCAAGCCAACCACTCGCTCTCGCCGAGACGCGACTCCAGCTTCTCGACCGACGTACGAACCTTCCGCAACTCTTCCTCGAGTACCTGCTTGGAGAAGCCCGCGCGGGCCGAACGCCATTTCGCTTGCTGCTCGGGCACGGGGATGCGCTTCACTTTGGCCTCGAACTCTTCGTCTGAGAGCTTTCTTGCCATCGGACCGATGAGTCTCTCCCAGGCAAGCGTCGACACGCACCAACAGAAGTATTCGTCGACCCACTTGGTCCAGATTCTCATCTGTGCGGTGTCGAATGGATCACGAGGCCGCAGCGGATTCTGCTGCGGGAAGACATCCTCCAGATATTCACAGATCACGGTCGACTCTGTGATGATCCGCCCATCGTGTTCCAGTGCCGGAACCTGCCCGCGCGGATTGATCTTTTTATACCACTCTTCGTGCTGCTCGAATTTCACCGGATCGAGAAACCGTGGCACGAATTCGAGCTGCTTTTCGTACAGAGCAAGCATCGGCTTGAGTGAATTCGCCGCCGGTCCAAAGCTGTAGAGCGTGAGCATCTTGAATTTCCGTTCCGTCAGAAGCGGCGCGTGAGAGTAATGCCGTATTCGCGCGGCATGCCGGGTTGTCCGACGATGGTTCCCTCGCCAAACGCCGTCAGATTGAAGGTATTGATGTAATACACCTTGTTGGTCATGTTCGTCACAAAGAATACCGCGCTCCACTTTGAGGTCGGATTCCAGGTGACGCGTCCGTTAAGCAGAGTCAGGGCGGGAAGATTCGCCGGCGAATTCTGCTGGTTTATGACATCCCCATACTCGAATCCCCGGTAGCTCGCATCGATCCGCGGCGTCAAGATGCCGCCGTGACCAAGATTGATCGCGTATTGCACGCCGAGGCTCGCATTCCATTTTGGCGTGAACACTGGCAAATCACCGTAGCCGGGATTACCAGCCACGCAATTGACGCCATTTACGGCATTTGTGATGGACGGATCCTGACAGCCGACTGCGGTGCCGAGATTGAGCGTCTGGTAGCGCTCATAGCCGGTCGATCCCTGAATCAGCAGACCGCGCATCGGCTCCGCGTCCACCTCGAATTCGGCACCGGAGATGCGAGCCCGGCCGACGTTGAAGATACCGGCAAATGGAATTCCGGTCGTAGTCGTCCGGTTGGCATTCATCTGCAGGTCCTTGTATTGGCTTGTGAACAGGTCAACATTTACGCGCAATCGGTGCTGGAACCATTCGCTCTTCAGACCCACCTCCTCGCTGGTGAGCTTTTCCGGCCCGAACGGTACGACCTCGGATGCCGTGAAAGGCCGGGGATTGACGCCGCCGCCCTTGTGGCCGGTCGCAGCGGTGAAATACGCCATCGCATTACGCGTAATCTGATAGCTGGTACTGAATCGCCAGTCGATGAACGAGGCAGCGGAGGCCGCCGTGGCGCCGATGAGAGGAAATCCGTACGGGATCGGGCCCGGCGTTCCAATCGTATAGGGCGCAGACGCATCGAGCTGATTGACGGGAACCTGATCGAATGTGTAGCGCTTGCGAAACCAGGTATATCGAGCGCCCGCGGTGACACTCAGGCGCTTCGTCGGGTGCAGCGTAAACTGTCCGAACAGCGCCTTGTCATTCAGCTTCTCGGGATTGTGTGAGCGGAAGTAGATGGCGAATTGAGGCAGGTATATCTGGTTGAGAAGCGTATTGGAGTTCCACAAGTAGAACGCACCAGTTGCCCAGTTGATCGGCATCGAGAAGAACGTGGCCGGGAGTTTTTGATGACCGGTAAGGCGCACTTCCTCGCTGAATTGATCGTGCTGGATCCCGTCCTGGGCGGTTGCTACGGGCAGGGGCGTCGTGCTCTGATCGTCGGAGAAGTTGCTGACGAAATGACGCCACCCCGTGATTGCTTTCAGCTGCATATTCGGCGTGATGTTCCAGTTCAGCGTATAGGTGACGCTGTCATCATTATTGACCTTCGATTGGGCTGGAATGCTTGAGCCATTGGACAGGTTGAGGAATGTCGAGTAATTGGTGTAGATGTTGCTCGGAATGAAGCGCTGATCGAATGGCACGCCATATGTCGCGGAGAGCCAGTTATTTATGCCAGTAAGCTGAGAGGGCAGCACCTCGATCAGCGTGCTCGGCGCGGGTCCCGAGTTGTTCTGCACGATGCTTCCCGACAGGTCCATCTCGATGGGAAGATTCGTTGGCGCCCAACGCAAGGCGATTCGTCCCCCAGTGACGTCGATGCCGCCTTCGGTGCCGATACCGCAGCCGGTCATGCCGGCTTGCGATTGCAGTAGCTGCGGGGCGGCGGTGTTTACCTGATACCCCTGACTTGCGCCGAGATCTGGGTGCACGCAAGCGTAGTCCAACCGCTGCACGTACCCATCCTGGTGCTGGCTCAGTGCACTGACCATCATGTAGAGATGGTCGGGCCGGGAGAGCGCCATGTCGTATGACGCGCGAAAATCGATGCGGTTGAGGCTGCCATACGTCGCAGAGATGCTGCCGGTATCGCTGCCATCGGGTTTGCGGGTCACGAGGCGTATGGCGCCGCCCTCGGCGTTCATGCCGCCGAGCGTTCCCTGGGGTCCACGCAGGATTTCGACACGCGACAGGTTGAGAAGACTGAGGTCTGCGCCCTGAGTCTCCCCGAAGTACACGTCGTCGACGTAGATTGCGACGCCCGGCTCGAGCGCCGGGTCGAAATCTCCCTGCCCTATGCCGCGGATGAAGACTGCGAGCGTCGGTCCGTAGGCGGAAGTCGTGGGCGTGATGTTAACGTTGGGCGCAATTTGGTTTTGACCGATATCGGCCAGATTAGTCAGACCACGCTCACGCAAGGCGTGAGCAGTGATGGCAGTCAGGGCGATGGGCGTGCGCTGCAGGAGTGTCTTGCGGGAGAACAGCGCCGTCACGACGACTTGGTGCAGTGCCACAGAGTCGGCCTGGGAGGGTTGCGCCGCCGCGCCCGTGGCGTAAGCACAGCCTAGCGCAAGGGAGCTCAACGCGAGCGCCGGAGCGACCGTGCAGCCGAGAGTGTGCAGCGCCCGCCGCACTGCAGCCGTGATCACCTGTGAGGACGCCGTTGCGCCGTGATGCTGCGCAACATTCGACGTAAACGCCGCAGATATGGACCGCATTTTTGTACCCCCCCAATGAGCGTTTTGGTTTCAGGGGGCGGTCATGACGTGCAGCCGCTGGGTTACGCCGACGCGCCCCCACGTTAGCGTGGCAGGATGGTAGGGCGCGCGCTCCCTGGGTGACCCTGCTGGGAGGGTACGGTTTTCAGCTCGAAAGCGAATCCGGAGCGCTCGCCGAGGACAGGCCGCCCGACCGGCGCACACAGTCACGAGGCTTCAGCACCGCCCTCGGTTGGCCGGAAGGACTCGAATGGGTTCTACGGTCAGGCAATCACTGGCGGCGCAGCGCCGGCCGGCCACCCCATTCAGTGGAAATAGCTGAGCGCCGCGATCGGTGTGACGGTCGCGGCTTCGTTCCGGCCCGCTGCAGCGACTCGAACGCCGAATATGATTCCGAGCCGCGCGCTCCAGTTATATTCGAGCGCGGGCGCCACGTAGAACAGCTTTCCGATTCCGGAAGCAGTGATGTAGGTTTCCGAAGTCGATGTCGCGATCGACCCGGTCACGCGGGTGTTGGCGTCCCGTTGGACCCACAGGTCGCAGGCCAAGACCCAATTGCGCGTCATGCTGTACTCCAATCCCAGATCGGCGTAGATGCTATTACCCGGATAGGCTCGGCCTCGGAACCCGGCCGGCGTTCCGTACACGCTCAATCCGGCAAGCGGCACTTCGCTCGAAACGGCATAGGACAGATCCAGGCGCGTGCGCAGGATTCTGCCTGTTGGCAGCCAGTAATACGCCATGAAGTACGCGGAGAGAGTTGTCGTATAGGCGCCGGAGCCGAAGCCGTCGCTCAAGCGACGCAACTGCTGGTAACGGCCGGTCGGCAGGGATTCCTGCAGATTGATCGAGGCAATAGGCAGACCGCTGTGCGGATCTGGCGCGCTCAGGCGGTATTGCGCTTGCACAATGAGATCGCCGAAGCCGATTGAAGCGCTGCTCGCACCATTGCTCGCCAACAGATATCCGAACTGGGGAATCAGCCCGACCGTCAGACGATGGGTCAGTCCATAGCTGAGATAAGTGAGTGATCCAATTGAGTGTTGAGAGGGTGTTGGGCGCGGTCGACCGCGGGCGTCGAAGCGGGCGTAGGGCATCGCGTCATACAGATAGGGCTCCAGATACAGATGTCCCGGAGGTAACGTGGCGGCATTGGGCGCCAGAAGGGGGCCGGTCCACCACGCGTCGCTGAGCGATTGCATTGGCGCTGCAGCCGGGTGCGCCGAGACGTGCGAGCTGAGCAATGCTGCCCAGAGCAGCGTGATCGGGAGTGAGGCCTTACGGTTCAAGTACCTTGCCATGCAATGAGTGAACGATCCATGGCGCACCGCTGCGCCCACGTAAAAGGTGCGGGATCTGCGAGCGCCGAACAAGGGGCATTTTCCACGGCCATCTTCCGGCGTTGACACCGGCGGCCACTGTCGATGGCGCGGCGCTACCGGTGCGCCGTTGGCCGAGAGACTCCGGTCGGACGAAGGGAGACAAGATCACGTGTCCCGCTGCCGAAAGTATGCGGCTCTGGCCCCTAGATCACACCGAATCCGTCACCATGAGTCTCCACTCAACATATTGATTTATTTATGAAAAGCGCACCCCCTCCTGCGCTCGGCCAGCGCACAGGCGCGGCGAGGCTGGGCACGCCGGCATCTTGAACTGGGACGGGGCGGACCTCGGCCGCCAGTCCGCTGCGACTCACATGCCGTGCTGGCTGAGCGGCGACCCGTGCGATCATCGGCAGCCTGCGGCACGGTGCTTCGCTACCTTGAGTGCTGCGGTTCCGGTGACGGACTCGGGACATCGCTTGGGAACGATACCTTCGGGCAGGCCCCGGGGGAGTAGGGGATCCTGAGGAGACATCATGACGGCTGTGAGTGTGTTTCCGCTTGACGGCGGATGCGACTGTGGTCGCATCCGCTATCGTCTCACGTCGCGCCCGCTGTTCGTGCATTGCTGCCACTGCCGCTGGTGCCAGCGGGAGAGCGGCGCCGCATTCGCCTTGAATGCCCTGATCGAGACGGAACGCGTGGTGCATTTACGCGAGGAGCCACAGATCATCGACACCCCTTCGAGGAGCGGCCGAGGCCAGCGGATTGCGCGCTGCCCGTACTGCCGGATCGCACTATGGAGTCACTATGGCGGCGCCGGACCGATTCTGCGCTTTGTGCGGGTCGGGACCCTCGATGCCCCCGATCAAGTGCCCCCGAATATCCACATCTTCACGGCGACCAAGCTGCCCTGGGTCACGCTTTCGGCGGACATCCCATCGGTACCCGAATACTACGATCCAAAAGCATACTGGCCAGCCGAAAGCCTGGAGCGGCGGCAGGCCTTCCTGCCGCAGTTGCGCGCCTACCAGGCCGCGCGCGGACCAAAGCAATCGCCGACCCCGGACGGCTCGTCATAGGCGAGTGCGCTCCGCCGCGGATCGGGATGGCCGGCGAAACCGGCGCGACCACCCTGCAACTTTTCCGCACCTGCGGTGTTCTTGCCTCAAACGATGATCTACCCGTGCAATTGGCAAGCTCAAGGCCCGATTCTCAAGAGTTCGCAGCGTTCATGCGCGCCTATCAGGACATGGTTTTTTCCACGGCAGTGCGACTGACCGGCAGCCCCGCACAGGCCGAGGACATCAGCCAAGAGGTGTTCCTGAAGGCGTACGAGAACTTTGCGCGGCTGCGTGACAGTGCGACCGCTGGCGGGTGGCTGAAAACCGTCGCGACGAATCTCTCGCTGAACCACCTCACCCGCCACCGCAAGCGCTGGCGGCTGTTCTCCGAGGTATTCACCGACGAGTCCCGCGAAGAGGACATAGAGGACGCCACTGCGACGCTGGAAGGCGCGTTACAGCAGCTCGACAGCGAACAGCGGCACGCGTTGCTCGAGCGCTCGTTGCGCGAACTGCCCGATCATCAGCGCGTGCCGCTCGTTCTGTTCCACTTCGAGGAAATGTCCTACCAGGATATCGCCGCACGCCTGGGTCACTCGTTGGCCAAGATCAAGACAGACATTCTGCGCGGACGACTCGCCATGGCTCGCTCGCTCGCCGCATGCGGGCTCGGGCCGACCGACGACCGGAGCTGTGCCCCGACATGAACACCCGCAACCCGCATCGCGAACAGCAGCTCGAGCACCTGACGCACGAGGCGCTGCGCCAACTCCCCCAATGCTCGGCGCCAGCCTCACTGCAGGCACGCGTTCTGAGCGAGATTGAACACCGGGCAGCGCTGCAAGCGCGTGGCGCAGGCATTTCCCGTTGGCCCGTGGCAGTTCGCGCGCTGCTGATCGCAGTTTGCACACTGAGTGTGCCGCTCTTGTGGATGCTCATCGCGCGAGTGCGCGGGCACATGAGCCAGGCACTGGCCGGCTCGGGTGTCGCGCAACTGGTCCATGGCGTGAGTAGCACCAGTCATACGGTGCTCAGTCTCGGCGAGCTTGCCGCCCGCCTGGCACACCTTATTCCGAAAGAATGGCTACTCGGCGGGCTGTTCATTGTCGGCGCGGTATACGCGGTACTGCTCGCGCTCGGCTACCTGCTGTTCCACCCCACGCTGGCGAATTCCAAGGCTCACACAGTATGAATATCGTGACACGCTGGTTTCTGACGGGCGCATTGCTGGCTGCATTGGGCACCTACGCCGCGAGCGCCTCGGCAGCGCAGGACGTGACGCGCACGCAAAATTCCGGCACCAACGCGACTCTCACCGTGGCCGGGGCGTCCCATCATGGCACGACCGAGGTGCAAATCGGCTCCACTGGCATCAACGTCAGCAGCGGCTCGGATCACGTGCGCATCGGCAATAGCAGCGTCGGCATCGTCAGCGGCACGCAGTCGATCACAGTGCACAGTTCGCATCATTCCTGCCCGAGTGGCCGCGAACTGGTCGCCATCGGCCACGATATCCGCCTCGCCGCCGACAAGAGCGCCTGCGATGTCGTATCGATCTTCGGCGACAACCTGGTTGCCGGGGATGTATCGGACTCCGCGGTGGCAATCTTGGGCGACTTGCGCGTCACCGGAAGCGTTGGCAACAGTACGGTGAGCATTTTCGGCGATTCGGATATCAACGGTACTGTCGCCGGCAATGCGGTATCCCTGTTCGGGAACCTGCAGCTCGGACCGAAGGCAGTCATCCAGGGCCAGTCCGTGAACTTGTTCGGCTCGGTGCACCGCGATCCGGGCGCCACGATCCAGGGCGGCACCGTCAATCTGATGTCCGGCATTTTCCACGGCGCGCGCGGACTGAGGACCTGGAGCGAACACTGCCTGCTCCTCGGTCGACTGCTGGCGCCGCGTTTGGATATCAGCTGGGCGTGGGGCGTGGCGCTCGGCGTTCTGCTGTTCTATGCCCTGCTGGCGCTGTTGTTCCGCGACGGCGTGCAGCGCTGCATGCAGACGCTCGAGGATCACCCGGGCGCATCGATTCTCGCCGCGCTCGCGATGACGCTGCTTACGCCCGTCCTGATGCTGGCTCTGGTCGTTACGATCGTGGGAATCTTCGCAATTCCGTTGTTCTGGTTGGCCTTGTTCGGCGTCGCAATTTTCGGCCGGGTAGTCGCACTCGGCTGGCTAGGCGGACGGATCCTGCGCGGCATGCATCGCGGCGTCACTCAGCCGGTGCTGCATGTCCTGCTCGGCGGCGTGCTGGCTCTGGCGTTGTACATGGTCCCGGTGCTCGGCTTCATCGTGTACACCCTGATCGGCCTGGTCGGCTTTGGTGCCGTGATCTACAGCCTGCTGCTCGCCATGCGGGCGGCGCGTGACACGAGTACGCCGGATAACGCAACAGTTGGCCTCGGGACGCCGGCCGCGGTGCTCGGCGTCGAACCTGCCGGTGCAACGTCCACCGGCGCGAGCGAGCAGTCCGCCGCCGAGCCCATGGATTACACCACGCTGCCGCGGGCCGGATTCTGGATCCGTATGGCTGCCCTGCTGATCGACGTGGTGTTGGTCACGTTCGCGCTCAGCATGGTCGGACACAATGGCGCCAACGGCTCATTGCTGGTGCTGGCGGTCTACGGTGCCCTGATGTGGAAACTCAGGGGCACGACGGTCGGCGGCATCATCTGTCACTTACGGGTCGTACGCATCGATGGCCAGCCAGTCAACTGGGAGACCGCCATTCTGCGTGCGCTGGGCTGCTTCCTGTCATTGGTGGTTGCGGGCCTTGGATTCATCTGGATCGCCTTCGACCGCGAGCGGCAGGCGTGGCACGACAAGATTGCCGGTACCGTCGTAGTGGTGGCACCGAAGGTCCGAGGGTTGATCTGACATGGACGCGCACATCAAGTCTGAGACGGGCCCGACACTCGACACGCCGAGCGGGTCTGCAGAAACTGCCGGACCAGCCGTCTGGACTGCTCGGGAGAACTCCGCAACGGACGGCCAAGCACTCACGAAACGCCGCTCGACCACGCGGCGCCGATGGGTGCTCGGGGGGATCGCCAGCCTCGCGCTGGTATCGGCTGTCGCCGGGTGGCGGCACATGGCCAGTAAGCCTGCCGCGCTCGTGCCCATCGCGCAACGCCACTACGCTCCTCTGGTGAGCACAGTGGTTCCTGGCGTACGACCAGTGAGCACAGAAGTGCTGGTGACCGGCACGATCTCAGCGCGCCACGATCTGCCGATCGGTGACGGCGGTCAGGCCGAACGCATCGTCCGGGTCCTGGTACAGGTCGGCGATCAGGTCAAGCGCGGCCAACTGCTCGCCCAGCTCGATGACTCGGTGCTCAAGCCGCAAGTCGCGGAGCTCGCCGCAGCGCTCGCCAAGGCCCGCGCCCAAGCCACACTGTCGGCCGCCGATTACCGCCGGGCGCTCGCGATCGGACCCGACGGTGGCCTTTCGCAGCAGAACATCGAGCAGCGTCAGGCGACCGCAGCCATGGATGCGGCAAACGTGCGCATGGTGGCGGCGCAACTGCAGCAAAAGCGCGCCGAACTCGCACTGACCCGCATCGTCGCTCCGGTTGCCGGCGTCGTGCTGACTCGCAATGCGGAAGTCGGCCAGGTCGCCAGTCCCGGCGGTCCGGCACTGTTCACGCTGGAAGATGACGGTCAGGTTGAACTCAAAGGCCAGGTAACCGAGCAGGACCTGGCGACACTCAAGGTCGGACAGCCGGCCGATGTGTACGTGATCGGCTATCCACGCCCATTCACAGGGCGCATTTGGCTGCTCGGCGCCACGATCAATGCTCAGAACCGCCTCGGCGAGGTGCGCATCGCCCTGCGATCCAATGCTGCGCTGCGTCCGGGTGCCTTCGCGCGGGCGGTGATCGTCGAAAGCCACGCCGAGCGGCCGGTACTACCGCAGACCGCAGTCATGACGGATTCGACCGGGTCGTTCGTGTTCGTGGTCAATCGTCACGGTGTCGCGGTACGGCGGTCCGTTCAACTTGGTGAAGTCATCTCCTCTGGTGTGGTCATCGAGCGAGGACTGACCGGACGCGAGCGTATCGTGACCCTTGCCGGCGGGTTCCTGCAGAACGGCGAGACAGTTCGCGTCGCCACCCCGAGGACCCGTTCGTGAGACGTCTTTCCGCCTGGGCGATCCGTCATCCTTTGCCGCCCGTCGTTCTGTTCGTGGTGTTGTTGTTCGTCGGCGCAACGGCATTCTTTCGCCTGCCGGTGACACTCAACCCTCATCTGTCCTACCCGATTGTGGCTGTAGTGATCAGTGAGCCGGGCGCGGCACCGGAAGAGGTTCAGACCGAGATCGTGCGACGCGTCGAAGCCGCAGTGGCTGGCATCGGCAACATCCACCATATTCTCTCCAAGGCGTATCAGGGTGGCGAGGAAACCGACGTCGAGTTCCAGATCGGCACACCCATAGACCGGGCCGTGACAGAGGTACGCGATGCGGTTACGCAGGTGCAAGCCGATCTGCCCGCGGACATCCTGCCGCCGGTGGTGCAGCGCGTTAAAATCGATGGCGGCCCCATCGTGTACTACGCAGTCAGCTCGACTGACATGAGCGACCGGGCGATCTCCTGGTTCATTGACAACACGATTACCAAGACGCTGCTCACCGTGCCGGGCGTCGCACAGGTGCAGCGCTTCGGGGGCGTCGACCGTGAGATTCGCGTCGAGCTCGATCCGGGGCGCATGCAGGCACTTGGCATTACCGCTTCGCAGGTCAACCAGCAGCTGACCAATCTCAATATCAACCTCCCGGGTGGACGGGCCGATCTCGGCGACGGCGAACAGACGATCCGGGTACTCGGCGGAGCACAGACCGCCTGGCAACTCGCACAGACTCAGATTGCCCTGCCCGGCGGGCGGTTCGCGCGCCTCGGCAGCATCGCCTCGGTGCGCGACGGTGCAGCCGAGGTGCGCAGCATCGAGAAATTCAACGGTCGACCGGCGATTTCCTTCGGTGTTCAGCGCGCCCCGGGCACATCGGACGTGGCGGTCCTGCGGGGCGTGCAACATGCGCTCGCGCAGATCCGCAAAGAGTACCCGCGCGTCAACATCCATCGCACTTTCACCTCGGTGACGTTCACCAAGCAGATGTACCATTCAGCGCTCGAAGCGCTGATCGAGGGATCGATCCTTTCAGTGCTGGTGGTCTGGCTGTTTCTGCGCGATACGCGTGCCACCCTGGTATCCGCACTTGCCATCCCCCTATCGGCAATCCCTACGTTCGCCGTGATGTACTGGCTGGGCTTCACGCTCAACCAGGTGAGTCTGCTCGCGCTGTCGTTGGTTTCCGGCGTGCTTGTCGATGACGCCATCGTCGAGATCGAGAACATTGTGCGCCACAAGCGCATGGGTAAGAACGCATTTCAAGCTGCGCTGGATGCCGCTGACCAGATAGCGCTCGCGGTGGTGGCAACCTCCTGTACCATCATCGCCGTTTTCATGCCCGTGAGCTTCATGGGCGGCATCATCGGGCAATATTTCAAGCAGTTCGGACTAACGGTCGCGGCCGCAGTATTCTTCTCTCTGATGGTGGCACGGCTGCTGACGCCGGTCATCGCAGCGTATACGCTCAAATCTGATCCGGCACCCGAGCATCACGATGGGCCGATCATGGCCTGGTACCTGCGGGCGCTCAAGTGGTGCGTGCGTCACCGCTGGAAGACCGTTCTGTTTGGCGTTGCGTTCTTCGCCGCCTCGATCGTGGGACTCGCACTGATCCCCAAGACGTTCGTGCAAAATTCGGACAGCGGCAGCGCCTCCCTCGCCATCGAGTTACCGCCGGGCGTGCAGCTGGCGGACACCGAGCGGGTCGCCGACGCCGCCTACCGCATCATCGCCCGCCAACCGTATGTGAAATCGATCGACGAGTCGGTCGGCGGCGGCAGCGTGCGTGGCGCTAATCTATACATCAGCCTGGTACCCAGAAGCGCCCGTCCGGTGAGCCAAAATCAGTGGCAGAACGAGATGCTCGCCAAGCTGCGAAGCATCCCCAATGCCCAAATCTACTTCCAGAACTTCAATGGCGACAGCGACGGGCATGACATCACCATCGATCTGACTGGAGACAATCTGACGTTGCTCGAGCACGCAGCACACAAGGTCATGAGTCAGATGGCCGCGCTTCCAGACCTGCGTGACGTGAGTTCCGAGGATGGCCTGCCGCGACCCGAGATCCGTATCAAGCCGCGCTTTGATCTGGCTGCCGAACTTGGGGTCACGGTTGCGGACATTAGCCAGACCATTCGCATCGCGACACTGGGCGATCTACTGCAGAACGATGCGAAATTTACCCTACCGGATCGCCAGGTCCCCATCCTCGTCAATCTCCGTCGATCAGCCCGCGCAAATCTCAACACGTTGGAGAACTTGCCTGTGCCGACCACGAGCGGCGGTTCTGTGCCGCTGAAGGCAGTCGCGGACTTCGGCTTTGGCGAAGGTCCTACGGCGATCCACAGTCGCGATCAGCGTCTGCGCATCGCCATCGATGCCGACCTCAATGGCGTACAGCTCGGCAGAGCGATGAAGCAAATCCACGCATTGCCGGCGCTGCGGCACCTGCCCCCAGGTGTGCACCTCGCCGAGACGGGCAACGCGCGACTGATGTCCGAGCTGTTCACTGATTTCCTGATCGCCATGGGCACAGGCATCCTGATGGTGTTCGCGGTGCTCGTGCTGCTGTTTGCCAGGGTATTGCAACCGATCACCATTCTCTCCGCGCTCCCGCTGTCAATCGGCGGCGCAGTGGCGGCACTGTTCATCACGCACCGACCGCTCTCGCTCGGCGTAATGATTGGCTTCCTGATGTTGATGGGCATTGTCGCCAAGAACTCGATCCTGTTGGTGGACTTCGCAATCGAGGAAATGCGCGCCGGCAAGGACCGGATGACCGCGCTGCTCGAGGCCGGTCACAAGCGTGCGCGGCCGATCGTGATGACCACGGTGGCGATGGTGGCAGGCATGCTGCCAGTAGCCTTGACGATCGGCGATGCCTTCCGGGCCCCCATGGCGATCGGCGTCATCGGCGGGCTGATCACCTCGACGGCCCTGACCCTCGTGGTCGTACCGGCGGGATTCACGCTGATCGATGACATCGAGCGCTGGGTTGGGCCGAGGATCGCGCGGATAATCATCGCCGAACCTGCAGCTGCGCAGAGCGCGCCCGCGGCGGCTGATCCGGCTGGCTGATGTTCCGGGCGCTGCCTTCCATGGAGCCCGCCTCTTCGGAAGCCGACCCGTGGGGTTGCGCTGTCTGACCCAGGGCTGAGCGCATCGGCGCTGTGGCGTGTCCCGCATTTGGCCCCGCACGGCGGGAAAGCCTTCAGCCTGCGTCACCGAGGTGGGCTCGTCCTGGGCCGAGCCGCACGGATGGGAGCGATCACCAGCAGCGGCGGCGTCGATTCCATCGGTCAAACGTTTCCTCCGGCATCTGATGGTCGCACCTGCCCGGCCTGGATCCGTGCGCGCTCTTGCTGAGGGCGACGATCCCAGTGCCGGCGATGCCCGCCGGCTGCACTTCCGCGCTGCACGGGCCAAGCACCCGCGGCAGCGCGCCCGGTAGAATGCCGCGAAACTGATTCGGGAGCTCGAGCAAGACCGACTGGCGGGGAACCAGGGAACCCTGGCGGCCAACCAGGGTCAATCCGGCTCTCGGGAATACTTTGGAGGCTACACGCCATGACCGGCCCGCTTGCCCAACCTGCCTCGCCCGCGAATCCCGCCCAGCCGGGCGGCGTCGCGCAGGCCGCCTTCGCGCGGCTCCGCGAATACCTGCGCAACCAGATCCTGGGTCAGGAGACGTTGGTCGAACGCCTGCTGGTGGCACTGCTGTCGGACGGCCATCTGCTCGTAGAGGGACCACCCGGACTCGCCAAGACCCGGGCCGTCAAGGCGCTGGCTCACGCCGTGGAAGCGGACTTTCAGCGCGTACAGTTCACGCCCGATCTGTTGCCAGCGGACCTGACCGGCTCGGACATTTATCGACCGGAAGAAGGTTCGTTCCGCTTCCAGCGCGGCCCGCTGTTCCACAATCTAATCCTCGCCGATGAGATCAACCGGGCCCCCGCCAAGGTGCAAGCGGCGCTGCTCGAAGCCATGGCCGAACGGCAGATCAGCGTCGGCGCGGCGAGCTATCCGTTGCCGCCGTTGTTCCTGGTCATGGCAACGCAGAACCCGATCGAGCAGGAAGGCACGTATCCGCTGCCGGAGGCACAGCTCGACCGCTTCATGTTGCACACCCGAGTCGACTATCCCGACCGCGCCACCACATTGAGAGTCATGGCCTTGGCACGCGGTGAGGCGATCAACCAGCGCGAGTTGCCGCCGCCGGCGCAACGGATGAGTCAGGAAACCGTCTTTGCCGCGCGCCGCGAGATTCTCGGACTCACTCTTTCCGATCCCGTGGCCGAATACATCGCGGCGCTGGTCGATGCCACGCGTCGCCCCGAGCCGTACAGCGCCCAACTGCGGCAGTGGCTGCGCTGGGGGGCGAGCCCGCGTGCCGCGATCGCGATCGAACGCGGTGCACGCGCCCTCGCCTGGCTCGACGGTCGGGACTTCGTCAGCCCCGAGGACGTTCAGGCGATCGCCCCCGATGCGCTGCGCCACCGACTGCTCGTTGAGTACACGGCGCAAGCCCAGGGAGTGAGCGCCGAGAGCTGCGTCAATGAGCTGCTGAACCGAGTACCAGCCCCGTAAGGCCATGATCATCCCGACCCGCGAGGAACTGCTGGCACTGCGCGGTGCAGCGCATGGTCTGACGCTACAGGGTCGTCGACGCGCAAATGCCACACTGATCGGTGCGCACGTGAGCGCGCAGCGCGGTCGGGGCCTGGAATTCCAGGAAGTTCGGCCCTATACCCCGGGTGACGATCCGCGCAACATCGACTGGCGGGTGACGGCCCGGCGCGGCCGGCCCCACACCAAGCTCTACCACGAGGAGCGGGAGCGGCCCGTGTGGCTGCTGGTGGATCTGCAGCCCGGCTGCTTCTTCGGCAGCCGCCGGCAACTGAAGTCGGCACTGATCGTGCGGGCGGCGGCACTGCTAGCCTGGGTCGCCATCCTCGATGGGGATCGGATCGGCGCGGTGATCGCGAACGGCACGGCAGCGGCACGCATTCTACCGGCGCGGGCTCGGCTGCAAGGCGTTCTGCCACTGCTCGAGGCCCTGCTCGAAGTCCAGCCAACTGCCCCGGGTATCCCGGCTCCCCACTCACTGGCCGACGGCCTGCGCGCCGCTGCACGGCTGATCAAGCCGGGAAGTCAGCTTCTGGCGCTCAGCGATTTTTGTGGACTGACCGAGCAGGACGACAGCCCCTGGCTGCCGGTCGCACGGCATAACGACATCCGACTCTACTGGATAACCGATCCGTTGGAGGAGCGCGGCCTACCCGCCGGGCGTTACCGCGCCGGACTGCCGGGAAGGGTAATGGTCCTCGACGGCCAGCGGGTCCGCTCCGCCTGGCGCGAGGCATGGCTGGTGCGAGAGCGGCGGCTCACGCGGTTGTCGCAACGGCTGGCAGCACCCGTGATACGCCTCGATACCGCCGCACCAGTCGAATCGACGTTGCGCCAGGCACTGCTCGACGGATCCTCTGCCGCATGAACCCGGGGTGGTTGACACAACTTGCACCGGCGCACGCGCCGCCGCCACCTGCCGTTTGGCCACCGGCGCCGGGCTGGTGGGGTCTCGCGGCGATCGTGCTCGCGCTCGCCGCCGGCACGCTTTGGTGGTGGCGCGCGCCGCGGTGGCGCCACAAGCGCGCTGCGCTGCGTGAGTTGCGACGGATCCGCACCAGCGAACCTGATCTGCAGGCGAGCGCCCGGTCGATCGAGCAGATCCTGCGCCGGTATGCCATGGCGGTGTTCGGACGCGAACGCGTCGCTCGGTTGACCGGCGAGGCTTGGCTCACCTTTCTCGGCACGCACGGGGGGGGGCTGCTGGCCGGTGAGTCAGGCCGGGATCTGCTCAGTACAGCATTCGGCGGTCGGGCGCGCGACCGGCGCTCGGAGTGGCTGGCAGGGGCCGACGGCTTCGTGCGTCACCGCCAGCGCAGAGCCAGGGAGGAACGCAGCTGATGTTCCATTTCGCCTGGCCATGGATGCTCGTGTTCGCGCCGCTGCCCTGGATACTGCGGCGTGTACTGCCCGCAACCGAACCTCGTGGTGCGGCACTGTTCGTACCGATGGCGGCACAAGTCGGCGCCACCGGTATGGGTGCGCCTCGTACCTCGCGCGTCGACGGGGTACTGCTGGTATTTATCTGGCTGTTGCTGATTCTTGCCGCCATGCGGCCACAATGGCTCGGCGCGCCGGTACCCATTCCAACCGAGGGACGACAGGTCATCCTTGCGATCGACTGCTCCGGCTCGATGGCGACCCAGGACATGGGCGGCGGTCAGAGCCGGCTACAGGTGGTGCAACAGGTCGCTGGACGCTTCATCAACGGTCGGCATGGCGATCAGGTCGGTCTCATTTTGTTCGGCACGCGGCCCTACCTGCAGGCACCGCTGACCAGCGATTTGGGCACGGTGCATCGCTTCCTCGATGAGGCCATGGTCGGCGTCGCCGGCCCGCAGACCGCCATCGGCGACGCCATAGGCTTGGCAATCAAGACCCTGCGGCAGAACAACCGCGGTTCACGTACCCGCCGCCAACCGCTGATGATCCTCTTGACCGATGGCGGCAACAATGCGGGGGTGATGCCGCCGCTCGAGGCGGCCCGGCTCGCCGCTCAGACGGGTCTGCGCATCGATACGATCGGGGTCGGAGCCGCAGTGCATCAGTCATTTTTCGGTCTGAGCGGCAACACCGATCTTGATCAAGGACTGCTGAAGAAAATCGCGCAGCTCACCGGGGGACGGTATTTCCGCGCCACGGATCGCGGCGCTCTGCGGGCGGTCTATCGTCAGATCGATCGACTGGAACCGGTCGCCGGCGATCGTCGCTGGTTGCGCCCGGCGACGGAGTGGTTCGGCGTACCGCTCGGACTGGCGCTGATTCTGAGCCTGCCGGCGGCTTGGCGCATGACGGTGCGGGCTTAATTCCATGTGGCACCGCTTTCATTTCCTGCATCCATGGGTCCTCGCCGCCCTCCCGGTGATGTGGGCGATGACGGTGTGGCTCGCACGGCGGCGGGCACGCGATGGCGCCTGGCCACGCCTGGTCGACGCCGAGCTGTTGCCAATGCTGCGTTTGGAGGGCGGCGGCAAGGGCCGCTCGCCCTGGCCACTGATCGGGACGATCTGGACGCTCACCGTGCTGGCCCTGGCCGGACCCAGCTGGCAGCGGCAAGTCACCTCAGCCTATCGGCTGCCGGCCGCTTGGGTGATCGCTCTGCAGCTCTCACCGTCGATGCAGGCCACTGACATGCTGCCCAGCCGAATCGCGCGGGCGCGGTTTGCCGTCGATGATCTGCTGGCGAGCGCACAAGACGCGCGCGTCGGATTGGTGGCTTTCGCCGGCGAGGCTTACACGGTCGCTCCCCTCACCACGGACGTTGCAACGGTACGCAATCTCAGTCGTGCACTCTCCCCCCGACTGATGCCGGAACACGGCGCTCGACTCACCCCGGCGCTCACTGCCGCAACGCGTCTGTTGAATGCTTGGGCGGGTCACGATCGGCAAATCGTCGTGATGATGGACTCGGTGCACGACCCTGCGCGCGCCATACAGACCGCGGCGCGGCTGCACCACGAAGGCATCACTGTCAATGTGGTCGGCGTCGGCACCTTCACCGGCGCGCCTGCGCCGGACGGCTCCGGTGGATTTCGGCGCGGCCCCGGGGGCAAGGTGCAAATGACGCGACTGCACCCGGCGCAGCTACGTCAGATTGCCGCAGCGGGAGGGGGAGAGTTCGTCATGTTGGGACAGATGCCGCAGTTGATCGCGGATCTGCATGCCGCCGGGATTGAAAGCGCAGGCAAAGCGCGCGCCACGCTCCACGTGCGCCTCACGGACTGGCTGAATGACGGGATCTGGCTGTTGCCGCTGATTGTGCTGCTTGCGGCGCTCGCAGCGCGACGAGGCTGGGCATGAGAGCGCGGATCGCACCATGGTTGTTCATCGGCTGTCTGCTGAGCGCCCCAGCGTTCGCCAACATATGGTCTAACCTGTGGCGCACGCCGGATCAGCAGGGCCAAGCGCTGCTCGAGGCTGGTCGGCCGTCGCAAGCAGCGTTGCACTTCACCAGTGTACGCCGCAAGGCCTATGCGGACCTCGAAGCGGGGAACTATGCACAGGCCGCACACTTACTGACGCGTTTCAGGGACGCGACATCGGAATACAACCGTGGCAACGCACTCGCGCACCTGGGACAGTTGCGCGCCGCGCTGGCTGCATATGACGCAGCATTACGGCAGGCGCCACATGACCGTGACATCCGCCACAACCGCGACCTGATCAAGCGCATGCTCGCGCACCAGCCGCAACAACACAATGCAGCTCGGAGGAGCGGCAGCTCCGCCGGGGCGTCCGGACAACAGACTCACAGTGGCACCGGGCACGGAAGCACGCAGTCGGGCAACGGGCAAAAACAGCGCCATGGGCAAAGCCAGACCCCAGGACCGAGCGGTTCCCAAGCCCCGGGAGCGCAGACTGGACAGCGGTCGGCATCCGCCCAACAGCCTGCTACCAACGGCCAGGGCCCTGAGCAGAACCCCTCCACAGCCCATTCGTCGCCCGCTGGGTCGGCGATTCACGGGAACCGCGCCGGTCAGGCGCGAGCCGACGCCGCGCTCGCCGCCGCCATCGCGCGGCAGGCGCAGCACAAGGGTGCGAACGTCACCACGGCACAGGCGCCTGCCGTGGATGGCGCTCGGCATACCGCCACGCCTGAGCCGCAACCGCCGCCAGCGAAGCGACTCAGCGAGAAGACTCTGGCGCTCAAGCAATGGCTGCGCCAGATTCCTAACAATCCGGCCGGACTCCTGCGACGCAAATTCCTCATCCAGTATTTGATGCGGCATCCCGGGGAGAACCCATGACGGCGCGCATCACGAAACTCTGGCTGACCCTATGCCTGTGCGTACTGGCAACTCCGGCAGGTGCGGCGGTGACGGCGGCACTCAGCGCAACACAGATTCCCGCCGGCACCACTGTACAGCTCACTCTGACATATGACGGCCTGACCACCAGCGAGCCGGATCTGACGCCACTGCGCGCTCAGTTCGACATCCTGGGCAGCAGCTCAAGCACCAGCGTGCAATTCGGAACCGGCGGCAGCGCTGAGAGCAGCCAAGTGGTGCTGACGCTCGCGCCGAAGAGCAGCGGCCAGTTGAGGATTCCACCGCTCACCTGGGATGGCGAGCGCAGCCAACCGATGACGCTGACAGTTGCCGGCGCTGCAGCCGGGCCCTCGGGTCACGTGGGAACGGTCTCGGCTGCGGTATTCATCGTCAGTCACATCAAGCCGGCACACCCGTACGTCCAGGCGCAGGTTCAACTCACCGTGCGGATCTACGCTGCCGAGCAGATCTATCACGGCAGCCTGGACTTCTCTGGCAATGGCAGCGTGCTCGTCAAACAGGTGGGCGCAGATGAGTACGGCAGTACGGTACGCAATGGACGGACCTATCAGATCATCACACGCCGCTTCGTGTTGTTTCCTCAGCACAGTGGACGGATCAGCCTGCCCGGCCCGGTGCTCGATGCGCAGGTCGCAGCGCCCCAGAGCAGTTCCTCATGGGGCGCCAGTCCCTTCGGGGGCTTTTTCGGCGGCCCGATGCAGACCCTGCGCCCGATCGAGGTCCACGGTGATCCGATCGTGCTCTCGGTGCGGCCCCGGCCAAGCGGCGCGCAGAGCGGCGACTGGCTCCCGGCGAGTGACCTCACCCTCACCGCCCATTGGCAGCCTGGCACGCTGAGCGCTCGAGCCGGCGACCCGCTGACCGTCACGCTCGACCTGCAGGCCGTCGGTCTCACGGCCGCGCAGTTGCCCGACCTCTCGGACCGCCTCTCCCTACCGGCTGGGTTCAACGCATATCCCGACGAGGCCAAGCTTTCTGACGCGACCCAAGGCGCGAACATCCTGGGCAGCCGCACGCAGACCATCGCGCTCATTGCCAAACATCCGGGACACTTCGTTCTGCCGGCAATGACCATTCACTGGTGGGACACTGCGACGGATCAGCCGCGCGTGACGAGCCTGCCGGCGCAATCGATGACGATCTTGCCTGCCGCTGGCGCAGCGCCGGGTTCGTTGCCGGGCCCGGCGCAAGCCTCGCCGGTAGCTGCGCCGCTGCCCGCGCCGGGCGCGGTCCACCCGCTCACGGTTCCCCCGAGCGCCCCGCGTGCGAACGGCCGACTCCCCTGGCCGTGGCTCACCCTGGCCCTGGCCGTTCTTTGGATTGCCACGGTCGGGAGCTGGCTCTGGTCTCGCCACCGGCGAGCGCGACCGGCCACATCCGCGCCAGTGCCAAAGCGCACCATGCGCCCGGATGTGGCCGGCGAACGCTCGGCCTTTCACGCCGCCTGCGCTCGCAATGACGCGGTAGCGGCGCGCCGCCACCTCTTGGGTTGGATGGCCGCCGCCTGGGGGATTGCGGCCACGAGCCTGAATCCGCTCATCGCGGCGAGCCGCGATCCGCGCCTCAGCGCAGCGTTGCGCGAACTCGAACGGGCCTGCTATGGCGGCGCAAACTGGCGCGGCGAGCCGCTCGCGCAGGTGCTGCGCGAGCTCCCCGCGCGGGTCGATCAACCGGAGCGGGGCGAGCCGCCGCTGCCGCCGCTGTACCCCTGAGGGGGAACCGTCAGGCTACCCCGTAGCGCTGCCGGTAAGCCTTCAGCGCCACAAGCTCCGAAGCGCTGATAGCAGGCCCGCCGGGCTGTGAGAGCGCCTCGATTAGATCCGCCAGCGTCAGCACGCTGAGGCATTGCAAGCCGTGCTCACGCTCGATCTCTTGGGTCGCGCTCAACTCCCCGCGACCCCGCTCCTGACGGTCCAGCGCAAATACGCATCCGACGGGCTGTGCACCGGCGGCCCGGATGAGTTCAAGCGACTCGCGCACGGCGGTACCGGCGGTCACCACGTCGTCGATGACCAGTACCCGACCGGTGAGGGGGGCACCGATCAGCTGACCGCCCTCGCCATGGGTCTTCGCTTCCTTGCGGTTGAACGCGTAGGGCACATTGCGTCCGTGATGATCGAATAGCGCAGCAGCCGTGCTCGCCGCGAGTGCAATGCCCTTGTACGCCGGCCCAAAGAGCATGTCGAAGCCCAGGCCCGAAGCCGTGATCGCCGCCGCGTAACAGCGGCCGAGCACGGCGATGGCCTCGCCGTCGCTGAACAGGCCTGCGTTGAAGAAGTACGGGCTCTCGCGGCCGGATTTGAGGGTGAACTGCCCGAAGCGCAGCGCCCGGCGCGCGAGGGCCAATTGGATGAATTTGAGCTGATGATCTTGCATAGCGAATATCATTGCCCGATGTGTACCCGGATCGTCAACTCCTCGCCACGCCCGGCTCGCCAGCCGTGAGTCCTGGGCACGCACCGACTGCCGCTGCGAACGTCACGGCTCGCTGGTGGCGCGCTCTCGCCGTATACCGCGAACCGAGCGTAGTCGCCATGCTGTTCCTCGGTTTCTCGAGCGGCCTGCCGTTCTTGCTCGTGTTCTCGACGCTCACCGTATGGCTGCGTCAGGCCGGCATCGAGCGCTCCACGATCGGCATGTTCGCCTGGGTCGGGTTCGCTTACTCGTTCGAATTCGTATGGTCGCCAGTGGTCGACCGGGCACAGTTGCCGCTGCTGCATCGGTTGCTCGGCCGGCGCCGCTCGTGGATGGTGCTCGCTCAACTTGGCATCGCACTCGGTCTGGCGCGACTGGCGGCGGCCGTTCCCGCTACGCAAGTCGGATCAATGGCAGCCACGGCGCTGTTCGTGGCGTTTTGCTCGGCCACACAGGACGTGGCCATGAATGCCTGGCGCATTGAATCGGTCCCGGAGTCCCTGCAGGGTGCGATGGTTGCCACGTATTCGGTGGGCTATCGGATCGCGATGATCGCCGGCGGCGCCGGCGCGATTGCCATCGCCGCCGGCTTCGGCTGGCAACTCAGCTACGGCACGATGGCTGCCCTGATGTCCGTCGGGGTGCTCACGACGCTGCTGGTGAAAGAGCCCGAAGCGCCCGTGACGCGCGCCGAGCAGGGGCGCGAGATCCGCGTCATCGAGTGGCTCGAGCGTCGGGCACACTGGCCAAAGGCACTGCGAAGCCTCGGCGAGTGGTTCATCGGTGCGGTGATTTGTCCGCTGACCGAATTCTTCGGCCGGTTCGGCACGCGCATCGCGCTCGGCGCCCTGGCTTTGATCGGACTGTATCAGCTCGCCGAGTTCACCATGGGCTCGATGGCGAATCCGTTCTACATCGATCATCACTACTCGCTCGAGCAAATTGCGCTGGTCGGGAAAGTCAGCGGCTACACGGTGGGCATCGCCGGGGTATTCCTGGGCGGCCTGCTGGTGGCGCGGGTTGGACTGGCGCGAGCGCTCGCTGCAGGACTCTTGCTGTCGCTATTGTCAAACCTGAGCTACGCGCTGCTTGCCACGACACATTCCCCGACGCTCCTCGGTCTTGGCATCGCCAACGGCATCGACAATCTGGCGCTGTCGCTCGAAGGAGTGGCATTGATCGCATTCATGTCGAGTCTCACCAGTCCGAAGTACACTGCCACCCAGTACGCACTGTTCGCCTCACTGTACGCTCTGCCCGGCAAGATGCTCGAAGGCACCTCGGGCTTCGTGGTCGAGCGGGTCGGCTATGCGCACTTCTTTCTGTACACGGCGAGCCTGTGCCTCCCGGCGGGCTTGCTGCTTGCGGCGCTGTGGCGCAGGATTCCACGGGTGAAAGTCATGCCCGAGGCGGCTCGCATGGCCGAATCGGCGGAGCGCATCGATGCCGGGGCCGGTTGAGATCGATCTTGAGCGCGTGCTCTGCCGGTTAGCCGATCTGGAGCACTCAGGCGCGCGCGGCTTTCGCATCGGCGGTGGGGACTGGCCGTTGCGCGGGTTCGTGGTGCGATGCGGTGCGCTGGTTAGAGGCTACGTCAATCACTGCCCGCATGCCGGCCATCCGCTCGATCTGCGGCCACACTGTTTCCTGACGCCCGATCACGCATTGATCGTGTGCGCCTCGCATGGCGCACTGTTCGACAAGGCATCGGGCGAGTGCATCGCGGGACCCTGCGCCGGTCGGTCGCTGCAACCGATCCCGCTCACGGTCGCAGGCGATTGGGTGCTACTGGCCCCCGAGGTCGACCCCGCGGCGCTCGCCGCAGGCGCGTCTTGATCATTCGAACAGATCGAGACCCTCAAGCGGGCTGGCCCGTGGCATCGTGTCGTCATCAAGCGACTCGCCGCCATGGCCTTGCACGTCTTCCGCGTCGACATCCACCGAGCCGCTCCAGTCCTCGGGCGGCTCTGCTGCCTCGACAAGACCCTCGTCCCACTGCGCTTCCCAGTCCTCGCGGTCCATCTCCTCGACCGTGCCGTCGAAGTACTGGATGTCGATTGTCCCATCGCCGTCATTGACGGCGACCACTTCAAACAGCTCGCCGCCGCCCAAGCGATACCAGTCACCGATTCCGGGTTGTGGAGCGACCATAATCAGACCTCCCCGCTGCGCCGTTTCCCCGTCAGCGTCGCGCAGTTCAGGCCCCGAGGGCGGACCGCTCAGTACGCCCGGAAAGCCGCGAAGCTGCTATCCTGCGGCCGCCGAGCGAGGGACAGTGCTCATGTTGCGCCTCGCAAGCCTTCCTTTCAAGAACGGGAAAACCGCAGTCCGCCGCCCATGTTCGAGGAATCGCTGAAATTTTTCGTCGTGTTCTTTGCGGTCGTTGAGCCGATCTCCCTGCTGCCGATCTTCAGCGGCCTCACCCAGGGAGCCACCCGCGAGTACCGGCATCGTATGGCGATCAAGGCCACGGTGGTGGCCGCACTGATCCTGGCATTCTTCGCGCTGGTCGGGGCGCCATTCCTTGCCTTGATGGGTATCAGCCTCGGAGCCTTCCGCATCTTCGGTGGCATCCTGCTGTTTCTGCTTGCGCTCGAGATGGTTTTCGCGCGCGAATCGGGTAGCCGTACAACCAGCGACGAGCAGGCCGAGAGCCAGCGCCGCGCAGATATTTCGGTGGTGCCTCTGGCCTTTCCGTTCATTTCCGGACCCGGCGCGCTCGCGACCGTACTGCTGTGGTTCGGTCCGGTGCACCTGTTCCAGCACCCGCTCATCTTTCTCAGTTTGTTCCTGGCCGTCGTAGTCGTGCTCGCGATCTCCCTGGTGGTGATGTGGCTCGCTGAGCCGCTGATGCGAATCATCGGGGTCACGGGCGTGAACGTAGCCGGCCGCCTCTTCGGCGTCGTCCTCGGCGCCCTTGCCGTGCAATTCGTGGTGGACGGGTTACGCGCGGTATTCGCTCTGCACGGCGCGTGAGGTGACTGCTCCGGCAGCAGTAACTCAGCGCCGCACGAACGCCAGGTCCCACACCGGATGGCCGAGGCGTTCCCCTCGCCGCTCGAAGCGGGTGGCGGCGCGATCGGCGGGACGGGGCACGAAACCGCCCTGCGCATCGAGATTGCACAGGCGCGGTTCGGCAGAGAGGACCGAGAGCATTTCCTCCGCGTATGGGGCCCAATCGGTTGCGAGGTGCACCTGGCCACCGCTTTTGAGGCGCTCGGCCAGCAGACCGACGAACGGCGCCTGAATCAGTCGCCTCTTGTGATGTCGCTTCTTCGGCCAGGGATCGGGAAAAAGCACGAGAATTTCATCGAGACTCGCCGCCGGCAGATGGCGCTCAAGTACTTCCACGGCGTCATGGCAGATCACCCGGACATTCCTCAGCGCAAGCTCCTGCAGGCCGAGCAGAACCCGACCGACGCCAGGACGATGGACCTCGATGCCCAAAAAATCCCGCTCCGGGTGCGCTGCAGCGAGTGCGAGCAGGTTCTCGCCATTGCCGAACCCGATCTCGACGGTACGGGTGGCCGACCGACCGAACACCTCGTCGAGATCGACCAGCCCGTGCGGCTCAATGCCGTATTTGGGCCACAACGTCTCGAGCGCTCGCTCCTGCGCAGAGGTAATGCGCCCGGCCCGCGTGACGAAGGAGCGGATCGCGCGCGGGTGCTCGGTCTCGTTCAACCGCCGCGCCGTTAGCTGACGACGGGCAGGCCGAGAGCCTTCCACGCCACGATACCGCCCGCCATGTGTGCCGCCGGCTGACCCGTCGCTTTGCGCAGCCGCGCCGCAGTCAGCGAGCGGCCGCCGGCAGCACAATGAAATACCACTGCGCGGGCACCGTCTGCCGGCAGATGCGCGGCGTCAAATGTCGACAGCGGATAGAGCAGCGCACCCGGGATGCGCTCCCGGGCATACTCATCGGGCTCGCGTACATCGATCAAAAGGATCCGGCCCTCATCGAGCAGGCTCTGCACGTCCTGGGGCACATACTCGATGACCCCGTCAGTGGTAACTCGGTTCATGGGCGTGATTCTAGCCGGTCTGCGGGTCCGGGTGTGGCTCCACACGTGGCAGGCTGGCGCTGAGTAGCGCTTCGGCGATCAGCGGGTCGATGCTGCCGTCCGGCGCTCGCCGGCGATCAAGCTGCTCAAGAATCGACGCTTGGATCCGCCCGCGACGCAATGCCTCCAGATAGGAGATTTCCGGGTGGAACATCACCATTGAGTAGCGGGGAATGAACTGCTTCGGAAAGCGCTGCTCGAGCTCGAAAGCTAGCTGCTTCAGACGCTGGAACCCCGGATCGCGCACGCGCTCGCGCATCTCCAGGTAATTCTCGAGCGCCATCTGGGCGATGGCGTCGGTGTTCGGCCGGCGCAACCGCTCGAACTCAGCGTACAGCACCGCCCAGTCCCGATACCGTTCGAGCAGCGCATCCAGAAGCGCGCAATCCTCGAAACCGGCGTTCATCCCCTGGCCGTGAAACGGCACAATGGCATGTGCCGCGTCGCCGAGCAACAGCACCCGCCCATCGAGATGCCAGCCTCGCGCGCGTACTGTGGCAAGCTGGCCCTGGGAGTTGCGACGAAAGTCCTCGAGCAGCGTCGCATGGTGGGCAATCAAGTCGGGAAACTGCTCCGCGAAGAACCGCCTTTGCGCGTTGGCGTCCTGCAGCTCGGCAAAACTCACCTGCCCAGTGCGAGGCAAGAACAACGTCAGAGTGAAGGTACCGTCAGGGTTCGGCAGCGCGATCAGCATGAATCCGCCGCGCGGCCAGATATGCAGCGCCTCCGGCGCGAGCGCATGGAGACCGTTCGGTCCCGCCGGCAGCGTCATTTCCTTGTAGTCGTGATCCAGCGGTTCGACAGACACCTCGCAGACGCCCGCGGCCACCAAACTCGCTCGCAGCGGCGAGCCAGCCCCGTCAGCGGCGATCAGCGTGTCGCACTCCAGCGTGAACTCGCGTCCCGAACGCTCCTCTACGCAACGCGCCGTCTGCGTGGCCGGATCGAACCCGATGCAGCGCTGCTCGAACCGCAGCGTCACACCGGCCCGCTCAGCAGCATCCACGAGCACCCGATTAAGTGCCGCACGCCCGATGGAGTAATTGATCTCCTCGGGCCGCTGCCCATAGCGGTGCAGGGCTGGCGCCCCGGACAACTCGTGCACCATGCGGCCGCGCATTGGCAGCAGCAAGGGCATGACCTCCGTAAAAACGCCGGCACGCTCAAGCGGTCGGATGCCCCGAGCCGAGAGCGCCAGGTTGATCGAACGACCACCTGCCGCAGTGCTTGTGCGCGGATCCGGGCGGCGCTCAATCAGGATGACCTCAAATCCCCTACGCGCAAGCAGCAGTGCCAGCAGTGGTCCAGTCAACCCAGCACCGATCACCGTGACCGCGCATCGATCGGCGGCACTCATGTCGCGCGCATCGCCTGTTCAAGACGCTCAACGAAACGGAATACGTCCGCGAAACCGTTGTAGAGAGGCGCGGGCGCGACGCGGATGATGTCCGGCTCGCGCCAATCACACAGAACTCCGTGCTCGCCGAGCCACTGAAAGACTCGACGTGCACGCTGAGGATTGGCGCCAATGCGCAGCGAAAGCTGCGCGCCACGCGCGGCAGGCTCGCGCGGCGTAATGATTCTCGCCTCGGGAATACGCGCATCGATCAGCTGCGCGAAGAAAGCCCCGAGCGCCAGCGATTTTTCGCGCAGCCGCGGCACGCCGGCACGCTGGAACAGATCGAACGACGCAATCAACGGCGCAGCTGCGAGCACCGATTGATTGCTCAACTGAAATCCGGCTGCACCATGCGCCGCACGGAACGCGTGCGGCATGTCGAACCGACTCGCAAGCTCATGACCCCACCAACCCGCCAGCCGCGGACGGCTGGTCGAGAAATGCCGCCGATGCACGAAACAACCAGCGGTAGCACCCGGCCCCGCATTGAGGTACTTGTAGCTGCACCAGACCGCGAAGTCAGCCTCGAGATCACGCAGCGGGAACGGCATGTTACCCACGGAATGCGCCAGGTCGAACCCGACCAGTGCGCCGGCGCGGTGCGCAGCCCGAGCGATCCGCGCTAGATCGAATGCCTGGCCAGTCAGGTACTGCACCCCCGGCCAGAGAACCAGGGCGACTTCCTCGCCTCGCCGCTCGAGCAGCGCTTCGATATCGGCCTCCTGCACGCAGTCTTCTCCGGTACGCGGCTCGAGCTCTATCAGCGTGTCGCGAGGCTCGAGTCCGTGCCACTGCAGATGAGTCGACACCGCGTAGCGATCCGACGGGAACGCTCCTGCTTCGATCAGGACGCCGCGGCGTCGCCCCGCTGGACGGTAGAAGCTTGCCAGCATCAGCTGAAGATTGACGCTGAGTGAATTCATGATCGCGACTTCATCAGCCTGACAGCCGAGCAACTCCGCGCACGGAGCCGCGAGCGCATCGTGATAAGTGATCCAAGGCCGTCGGCCGTGCTCGTGCCCGCGCACCGCCATCTGCGCCCAATCGTCGAGCACCTGGTTGACTTGCTCACGCGCCGCAAGCGGCATCAGTCCCAGAGAGTGTCCGCACAGATAAATCGCCGACCCCTCTCCTGCCCAGCGGGGCACGGCAAAACACTCGCGCAACGCACGCAGTGGGTCAGTCGCATCGAGCTCAACAGCATGTTGCAACGTGAAATCCATCAGGCAGCAGCCTCGCTGCCGCGCGCGCCTGCGTGTCGTTGCGACGCAGGACCCCGCTTCAGCAACAGCAGCAGCGGGGAGATCACCACAACGAACAGAAGCAGAGCGTGAAACACATCGTCGAAGGACAACATCAGAACCTGCCGTTGCATCAGTGCGTAGATCTGCGCAACAGCCATGTGGGACGCCGCGGTCGGTGCGACGCCGCGGGCAGCAAGCGCATGCGTGAGCCTGTCGACAGTGTGTGCATAGACTGGATTCAGCGGTTGCAGGCCGCTCACCAGGCGGGCTTGATGGAACTGTTCACGTCGGGCGAGCAGCGCCTGAACCATCGCAATGCCAATGCTCCCGCCGAGATTGCGGCCGACGGCAATCATGGCCGCGGCATTGCCAGTCCGGTCGGGCGGCACGCCGATGTAAGCAGCGCTCATCAGGGGCACGAACAGCAGCGGAATTCCGCCGGATTGCCAGGCGCGGGCGAGTGCAATCTGGTCAAACGTCACGGTCACGGCAAAGCGCGACATCACCCAAAGCGAAACGCCGATCACGGCGAAAGCGACCAACATCAGCACGCGCGGCTGAAACTTTCCGGTCAAAACGCCGGCCAGCGGCATGGTGACCATCGTGATCATGCCACCGAGGGTGAGGGCAAGACCCGCCTGCATCGCGGTATAGCCGAGTATCTGCTGCGTAAACTGCGGCACGAATTGCGTCGTACCGAACAAGATCACTCCGATCACCATGATGATCGAGGTGCCGACCGCGAAGTTGCGATGCTTGAATAGCCGCATCTCGAGCAGCGGCTCGCGTGCATACAGTTCCCAAACGATGAAGCTGACGATGCAGATGGCAGAGAGGATCGCGGCGGCCCGGATCAGCGGATCGGCAAACCAGTCGTCTTGCACACCGCGATCGGTCATGACTTCGAGGAAGCCGAGTCCAAGCGCGATAAGCAAGGCACCCGGCAAGTCGAAGCGGATACCGCGCGCCCAGCGCGCGAGCCGTTCCTCAACCAGTAACGGTGGCTCGTCGACGAAAGCCTCGACTAGGGTCAGCGACAGCAGTCCGATCGGAACGTTGATGAAGAAGATCCAGTGCCAGGAGAACTGGTCGGTGATGTAGCCGCCGATCAACGGCCCCAGCATAGGCGCGAGAATGACCGTGAAGCCGTAGACCGCCATTGCTTTGCCACGCGACGCAGGCGGAAATGTGTCAATCAGCATCGCTTGCGTGACCGGAGCCAGGCCGCCGCCGCCGATGCCCTGCGCAACACGCGCCAGAATTAACACCGGGAGGGAAGGGGCGAGCCCGCAGCACAGCGAGGCGATGGCAAATAGCGCCACGCTGGACATGTAGTAGCGCTTGCGGCCGAACACGCCCGACAGCCAGCTGCTCATTGGGACGATGACCGCATTGGCGATCAGATAGCTGGTCAGCACCCAGGTCGCCTGGTCGTAGCTCGCCGCCAAGGAACCGGCGATATGCTGCAACGACACGTTGGCAATCGCAGTATCAAGCACCTCCATGAATGCTGAAATGGAGATGATGCTGGCGATCAGCCAGGGGCTGTGACGCCCCGCCGCCGAGCGCGCGGCCGTCCAGACGTGAGCCGCTCTGCCCCCCGGGCCGGGCTCGGGCATCTCACTCGATCCTGATCTTGGGCTCGACCGACATGCCTGGGCCGAGCACGCATCCGCGCGGTATCGCGTCGAACACGATCCGCACCGGCACGCGTTGCACGACTTTCACGTAGTTGCCAGTCGCGTTCTGCGGAGGCAGCAAATCGAATGCTTCGCCCGAGCCACGCTGGATGGACTGTACATGTCCGTGCACGTCCGCGTTAGGGCAAGCGTCAATGCTTATGGTGGCGCGCTGGCCCGGATGAATAACATCGAGATCGGTTTCCTTGAAATTCGCCGTCACCCACAGATTGGTGGGCACGAGCGCCATCAGCTCCTGACCCGGCGATATGTAGTTGCCGACTGCCACCGATTTCTGCGTCACATGGCCGGCCTGGGCGGCCCGCACAATGGTGTAGCTGAGATTCAGTCGAGCGGCCTTCACCGCAGCGCGAGCGCTCGCAACGCGCGCGGCCGCTCCGGCGAGCGCCGCACGCGCAGCCGCGATCTGCGCCTCGGCACCGACCACACGCTGGCGGGCCGCACGTGCTTCGGCACCGACGCTACGCGCCGCCGTGACCACGCGGTCCATCTGGGTGCGTGCAACCGCTTTGGCATTGCGTTGGCGCAGAAAGCGGTAACGACGCAGATCGGCTCTCGCATTGGCTGCTTGGGCTTGAGCGCTAGTATAGGCAGCGCGGGCCTGTAGCAACGCTGCATTGGCAACCGCGACATTAGCGTGCGCCTGACCGAGGCCCGTTTCGGCCAGCTGTTCGGCCGCGAGTGCCTGCTGCAGCGCGACGCGGTACGGCGTCGGATCGAGCCGTACCAGCACCTCGCCGATGCCTACCCGCTGATTATCCGTTACCGGCACGGCAATGACCTGTCCCGACACACGCGGGGAAACCGTGACGATCCGCGTCGCGACGAAAGCATCGTCCGTACTGACAAAGTGGCTCTCATACCACCAAGCCCAGATCGCGACAACCACGATCGCCACGAGCAGCAGGGCCGCGGCAACAGTGAATACAGTTCGGCTGCGCTGGCGCCGCTCTGGCGCTGGGGTCCCCGGCGGGATACTCCCACTGGGTTGCGTGGCCGAGGCGGCCGGTGGGCCATTCGGGCTCAGATCGGGCGGCCGCGCGTCTCGGCCCGTGGCGGAGGTCGTCGAATCCATGGCGTGGGCTATATCTTACGGGCACTCGTGCCAGTTTGCGCGCCTCCTCGGTGCGCACCGGTGAATTTCTTGGCTCTGCGATGCAGAGTACTTGACAGAATTGCTACTTCGGCCTAGGGTCGACCGTTATTGCGTGTTGCGGCCGGAACTCCCCCAATGCGATCCAACACTCCGGTGGCCATCGACAGCCACGCGCTCGGAACGCTGAACTACATTCGAGCCTCGATCGACGCGGCGGGCGCTTTTGCGGTCCCCGGCACTGCGGGTATCGCTATGGGGGCGGTGGGATTGGTCGCAGCGGGACTCGCGTCGGTCCCGGCGTTCGCACCGCATTGGCTGGTCCTCTGGCTCCTCGCCGGCATACTGGCCGCGGGGCTTGGCATCGCGCTGATCGCTCGGCATCGATCAGGCAAGGGTTTACCGCTGTACCGAGGACCCGCACGGCGCTTCGTGCTGTGCCTTGGTCCGGCACTGCTCGCCGGCGCAGTGCTGACAGGAGTCCTCGAGCGCAGTGGCAATCCGCAGCTGATTCCTGGCACCTGGCTGCTGCTCTACGGCAGTGCGGTATTGTCGGCCACGTTGCTCACGGCGCCGACGATGATGCGACTCATCGGCACGATGGGCGCGCTGTTCGTGCTGCTCGGCACGGCGGCATACCTGCTGCCACCGGCCTGGCACAACCTTGTGCTGGGCAGTGGGTTCGGCGTGCTACATCTGGGTTTCGGACTGCTAATCCGCCGATTGGACGGCCGGTCGGCCGCACGCACGTGAAGACAAATACCCGCCGGCACGAAGTACCCATGCGTCCCGCCGCGCCGGAGAAGACTCCCGCGCCCGCTGCGGTCGCGGCGGACTCCAAGTTCGATCGGCTCGTGTATGAGCGGGTCCGCCTCGGCATCATGAGCGCCCTGGCGGTGAATGAGCCCCTGACCTTCAACGAACTCAAAGCGCTATTTGATGTCAGCGATGGCAACTTAAGCGCCCATGCCCGCAAGCTGGAGGAAGCGGGTTACATCGAATGTGCCAAATCGTTCGCGGGCCGGCGTCCAAAATCCGAGTACCGCCTCACGCCAGCGGGGCGGCAGGCGCTGTACCGTTACCTCGATCACATCGAGGCGGTCATCAAAGCTACAAGACGCTCATGAGCGCAGCGGGAAATTTTCATGTCGCCATCATCATGGATGGCAACGGACGGTGGGCACAGCGCCGCGGACTGCCTCGCAGCGCAGGACACGTGCAAGGCGCAAAAATGGTGCGGCGCGTCGTGGAGGCGAGCGCACGGGCGGGCGTGCGCACGCTGACTCTGTATGCATTCTCGGCCGACAACTGGGGCCGACCGAGCCCCGAGGTCGACTCGCTTTTGCGCCTTTTGCAGTGTTATCTGGGTAGCGAAACCCGCCGATGCCTGCGCAACGCCGTGCGAATCAACGTGATCGGACGGCGCGATCGACTGCCGCAGAGCTTGGTAAGAGCAATCGAGAACAGTGAAATTCTAACCGCACACTGCACGCGCATGCGTCTGCGGATCGCAGTCGATTATTCTTCGAAACACAGCATTCTTGAGGCTGCCCGGCGCGCGGCGAGCGATGGGGTCTCGGCAAAGAGCTTTGAGTCCTTGCTGGCGGAGGTGGATCATTCCGTTGCCGAAGCCGGCCCGGTTGATCTGCTGATCCGTACCGGCGGTGAACAGCGCCTGTCGGATTTCCTACTCTGGGACTGCGCTTACGCAGAGCTGTATTTCACCGACGTGCTCTGGCCGGATTTCGGCGAAACAGGGCTGCATGCGGCACTCGAGGACTTCGCCGGACGGCAGCGACGTTTCGGCAAGGTGCTCGCGGAATCAGCGTAACCGTGACCTAGACCGCAGCAAAGTCACGTGCTGCAGATGACCATTCCGGCGCATCTGCCAGCGCCGCAGGGACCTCTTCCGGTTGTGCGACGATCTGCCACATCGCCAAGTGACGTTCATCCATGAAGCGCTCACGCACGGCAGCATCCAGCATTGCCCGCAACGGCTCAAAGTAGCCACGCGTGTTCACAAGCACGATCGGCCCTAGAAACAGCCCGAGCCGCTTCAACGTGAGCGCCTCAAGCAACTCCTCAAGGGTCCCGCTGCCGCCGGGCAACGCGACGGCAGCCTGGGCGCCCGTGAGCATGAGGTGCTTGCGGGTACGCATGTCCTCGACGAGTTTCAGCTCGGTGAGTCCGCGATGCCCCCACTCTAAATCAGCCATGAAGCGCGGCAAGATACCGACGACCCGTCCGCCGCTAGCCAGCGCCCCATCGGCCAGAGACCCCATCGAACCGACGGCTCCGCCACCGTAGACAATGGCAATACCCTGCCCAGCCAGCACTTCTCCGAGCCGAAACGCGGCCTGACGATACTCGGGATGCGCACTGCGACTGGAGGCACAGTACACACAGACCACTCGATCGAGACTTCGCTGCGAAGACACACTCATGCGCCGTACTTTTTCCGTATGCAGATGGTCGCGGCCGTCCGCACAGATACTGATGATTCCGTATGTTCCTCGACACCCGGACCGAGAACAAGTCTACGGGACGGGCAGCGGGCACCCCAACGGGCCCGGACCGCCCAGCCCGCCCTCGGCGCACAGCCGAGGCAAGCCCCCCTACACTGCCGGAAAGGATTGCCAGCGACCCCAGTGGTTCCGTAATATCCTCTCCCCCTGTGCGGGTGTAGTTCAATGGTAGAACTGCAGCTTCCCAAGCTGCTAACGTGGGTTCGATTCCCATCACCCGCTCCATTCCCAGGCAATGCTCGGCAAGCTACGGCAACAGCCGCATCGGCAAATATCTGATCGCTTGGGAAGATTCATGAGATCTGCACAGCGAGCCTGCCCGAGGTAATTGCCCTCGGTTGCCCCTCGTTGCCCCGGCATTCGCACGTAGCGTCGCACTTGACTCGGACCGCACACTCCAAGTGCGAATCGGAGGCTGCGAGCGCCCCCTCAACTCGTCGCAAAGCAACGCATTGCAGTCAACGACGGGACTGAACTTCCGCTGTCGGCCATGAGCTGCCAGTCAGGGCTGGTCTATAACTTGCTCGGAACCGGACAGTCGCGCCGCAGGAGCGGCCCACGTCGCCGCCATCGGCGGATCTCAGGAGGCTTCTTGCCCGGTTGATCGGAAAACCTCTTGGCTGTTTACTGCGAGGACTGCCCCATTTTCTTCGCGTGCAGCTTCATGGCACTTGCCAGATACTCCGCAAACCCATTCTCGATGCGCTCGTATCGAGCCACAAAGTCCGGATGCTCCAAGTACAGATCCGCGAGCCCAGAGTAGCGTTCCGGGGAACACGGTCGACCCCACATGGCAGACACCCATGCGCGATGACGTCCAATCAGAGCACCGACACCATCGGACGCGGGATCGATCCCGTTGCGGAGCGCGCTGGCCAGACGTTGCTCCAGCTCGTACAGCTCCTTTCCAAGAGCGTGTCGCTCGGCAGCGGACTTATCGGCGTACGATTCTTTCGAGCGCTCAATGCCTTCGCGCATGGGTTCGTCGTACCGCTCGATCAACCAAGCCTCGTATCCGGCCTGCTTCTCGGGGCTGAAGCCCTTGTACAGATCCGTATTCGCCACGCTCCCCTCTCCCCTGAGCGCTTCAATCGTGCGGTCGATAGTTTCGATGAGGACGCGATAGCGTTCTCGCTCCGCCTCAAGCTTCTCTCGATGCTGTTTCAGGACGTAAATTTCGTCCTCGCCTTCGAAATCGAGCAGCTCGGCGATGGCACTCAACGGCACGCCCAACTCTCGATGGAACAGGATGCGCTGCAGGCGAAGCAGCTCCTTGCGCCCGTAGTAGCGATAACCGTTCGCACCCACGACAGCTGGCCGCAGCAGTCCGATCTCGTCGTAATGGTGCAACGTGCGGACGGTGACGCCCGAAATAGCCGCAAGCTGCCTGACCGTGAGTTCTTTCATGAACCAGGGGCTCTGTCGGCTTCGAATGCCTCACGCCACCGCTTCGTCAGCTCGGGGACAAATCGCGGTTGACTGAACACCAATAGCCGTCCATCGGGATCGAGGATCCGAACCTGTCGTGTATTCCACGGTGTGTCGGTCGGGGGTTCAATGCGAGTCTTTCCAATTACCGGCAGTGCGGCGGCGCGCGCCACAAGCTGATCTACATCCTCGCCGGCCTGCAAGCAGAGTGACCAGCCACTACCAACCTCAGGTATAGCGCTCCCCGGCTGTGCGGGCCGAATTAGCACGTCCTGGTACTTCCTCCGTCGCAAGTGGACCAGCGTCGGCTGCCCGCCGGGACCGGGCATCTTAAACATGATTCCGAAGCCGAGGGCGTCCTGATACCACTGGGCAAGCGCATCGACGTCTGGAGTCTCCATCGCGGCGAACATTGGCATGGGATACACCTCAAAGCCATTGTGCACATGAGACACCGGCGGCTCGGATTGGTCGTAAGTAGTCATGCCCGTCCTCCCGTTGGATGGAGCAGACAATGGACTCTGACGTTGCGTGAGGGTCAAGAGGTCATAGCGGCGCTTGCGTCACCCCGCCAAAGCAGAGCTGGGACGGGGCGCTACAATGAATAGCTCACGCCGCACATTCGAATGTCCGCTCTGGCCATTCTGAATGGCGGGTATGGAGCGGATTCCGTATCGCTTCCGGGTCGCCAGCAGTCTTTTGATCGGTAGGTGAAGCGCGTTTGATCCAGCACCGCGAGGATTCGCAACCTAAGGTCGCAGATTCGAACCGACGAACCTCATCCTCCGCGCCACTGCACTTGCGCGTGTTACATTACCATGGTAATTTGCGTGCATGGCTATCGCACATTCAAAAGTGACCGCCCAAGGCCAGATCTCGGTGCCCGCTGAGGTGCGCAAGAAGCTCGGCGTAGGCCCAGGTTCCGTTCTCGAATGGGACGAAGAGAATGACCATGTCGTCGTTCGAAGGTCGGGACGGTATAGCTCCGAGGAAGTACACGCCGTACTGTTTCCCGAAGGTGGCCCAAAGACGAAGCCCGCGGAGGTGAGAGAGGCAATCCGGAAGTATGTCCGCAAGCGGCATGCGCGCGGTTGACACAAACGTTTTGGTACGTCTCATTGTTCGCGACGACGCGGACCAGGTCCGCGCAGCCGAAGAATTCATCGCAAGTGGCGCGTGGGTATCGCACCTGGTACTGGCCGAGACGCTATGGGTGCTCGACGCAGTATATGAGCGAACACCGGAGCAAATTGCGACGGCCGTCGACATGCTTCTCAACCACCGGCACCTCAGCGTGCAGGACTCTGACGTCGTCGCTGGAGCCATCGAGAGATTCCAGAAGCGGCCCTCGCTCGGTTTTTCAGACTGCCTCGTGCTGGAAATCGCGCGAAAGGCAGGACATTTGCCACTCGGTACGTTCGATCGGGAACTCGCTAAATTCGACGACGCTGTGCGCTTGCGGCAGTAAATACTCCCCATCCGCGGGCGGATCCGCCTAGTTCGACGCTGAGCCCGTCAATTGCCCCGCATTGCTTCAGGGCGCCCCAGGTAACGCGGAATCTCGCACTTGAATCGCGTTTTCCTGCCCAATCGCACCTAATGCATTGATTTGGCGAAGACTGCCGATGGGTTCGATGTAAGCACTCCGGCATCCCCGTCCCTGCGCGCGAGGGCGCACCGGCGTAGGGGCAGTGGGGGATCGCGGAGCGGCTTGTCTCAGGCGGCGCGACGGGCGGTCGGTAGCGAGCCGCGAGCGTTCCAGG
>JAJZUT010000020.1 GCA_021847105.1 Pseudomonadota bacterium
AGCGTCCGCCGAGGTAGCCGTCGCCGTCGTACCCGAACCCGTAACGCACGCCCCCATAGAATCCGACGTGTGGCCCCCAGTATCCGGCATGCCACAAGTAAACACCGCCCACGAAGCCCCAGTAACCAGGAGTCCATAGGAGTCCGACCCTGGGGGGAGCCACCCAGGTTCCCGGGACCCAGAAATATCCTGCAGGACCCCAGCGCCAATAGCCCGGAGTCCAGATCCACCCCGCGACCGGGCAGGGCGGTTGCACGTAAACGGGTAGGGGCGGCGGGGCGATGCGAACCTGGACGACGGCGGCTGGTGGCCCATAGATCGCCGACGCGACGCGCACCCGTGTGGCGCACGCGGCGAGGAGAGTTGCCGCAATGGCCAGCAACAGCGGCCGCAGGCTCGTCAGGCGGATTCGGCTCAGGTGAGACATCGAGTGGCTTCCTTCAGGTACGCTGCGGAGCGGTTTTCAATCTATAACGGCCCACAGCCCAAAGCGTGTACGAGGTCACCACGGCGAGATCGAATTCACAGGACGATCGGCTATGGCGAACGCACTCTCACATTGAGCTGCGGAGACTCGTCCCCGGAGAACATCCCCAACTGAAGTACTGTATGAAAATGGTGGCGTTCGAGATAACGCACACAATTCAGCCGCACACGCCATCTCCCGCGAAACATTAAGTTAAGCGCCTCAGCCAACGGGGCGCTCCATCGGACATCCCCTTCCAGTTCATTCCACGGCGGCCCGCGAGGCGTGACGACGGCAATCCCGCGTGGGCGGACATTCAACGGCCTCTCGATAGGTCGGGTGACCGTGCACACTGATTCAAGCAGTTCGCCCGACGTGTGGTGCTTGTGCCGAGAACGGCAGCATGCTGCGGCCACATCTGGACGTGAATGGTGCAGATCCGGCCTCGTGCGTGTCTCGGCAGATCGCACTCGGGCGGGACGAGCAGGAGATCAGGGCATCTGGCAGGCGAGCGCACGACCAGTGCCGCGCACTGGTGGCGGTGGTGAAGAGGGCGCTCGCTGAGCTCCTGGCTTCGTCGGGGCTTCAGCGCACCGCACGAAGCTCGCGCGGCTGTAGCCGAGGGTCGCCACGAATGCCAGCAGTGGATAGCGACCGCGGCGCACGTAGGTGAAATCCGCCCGCATCTGCTCGCCGGGCGCCGTCTCAAAGCGCACCTGGGGCTCGGGTTCCCGGTTTTTCAGCAGCGCGAGATTCGCCTTCAACTGGCTCATGCCGCCCTGGTACCCGCGCTCCTGGATCTCCCGAAGCACCACCGCCGGAATCCATCCCGGACGTGCCGCCTCGACGCGCGCCCGAACGTACTCAATGTACGGTCCGAGCTTCGTCTGACGTGGTTCACGCGGCCCGTAGCGCGCCGCACTCTGCGGGTCCTGCAAATACCGCCGCACGGTCACTCGCGACAGGCCGGTCTCGCGCGCAATCGCCCGAATGCTCCAGCCCCGACGCCTCAATACCCGTATCTCTACTGCTTGCTCCTGAGTCAGCATGGGCGGTGCAAAGAACGCTCTCGTCACCCAGGTGGTCCACTTTTACCCCGACGCAGTGGGTCACATTACAATCGGCGGTAACAGCGATGCGGGAATTCCGCGGGAATCTGTCGTGCTCGGTTGTGCTCTGTCGTGATAATCGCAACGGGCGTCACTGGGCAAGTCGTGGAAGTTAGGGCTTATTTTGACCGCAATCTCGAGCTCATAAGTAACCGTCCGGTCTTGGCCGCATAGGCGGCCTGGCGGATAGCACGGAAGATGGTCTACGTGGGCACATCTAGGCGCCCACGTAGGAGCCAAGTGGACACCTCTGCAGCGGATGAGTCCGTGGTGACCGATTCGCTGGGCCGACGCACGGGGCCACGGCGCCAGCACAGCCTTGAGGAGAAGGTGCGGATCCTCAAGGAGACGCACGTCAAGGGCGCCTCGGTCTCGGCCGTAGCGCGCCGCCACAACGTCAACACGAACCAGATATTCGCCTGGCGCCAGCTGTACCGACAGGGATTGCTAGTCGCTCCCGGTGCCGAGGGTGAGAGCGCGATGCTGCCGGTGAAGGTGGGCACGCCGACCGTGCTGCCGACGGAGCGCAGGCCGTCGGGTCGTACAGTGCTTTCTCTACCGCTGGATCGAAGAGGTTGAACCACAGCTGCGGGAAATGCACCCGCAGCATCCGTTTCCGCGGAATCGGCGCATGGCCACCGGTTTTACTTACCTTCGTACAGTGTCGCTCGGCCACTGCGGCACGTTCTGCGCAAGGCACGATCTGATCCATCTGCACCAGAAACTGTGTGGGCCGTGCCGTCGACGATCTTCTCGAGGTCATGGCTGACACGACGGACTCCTATTCCACTGACTTTCAATGCGTCAAGCCGGCCGGAAGTCAATCGCCTGGCCGTGCAGGAAACTCTCTCTGCTCACGAAGGCTCGATCAGGCCGGCCACGATTTCAAAAGAGTGGCGGCGCGCTGCATGGTCGTGCATGTTGCTGGTCAACATCAACTCGTCAGCGCCGGTCTTCTCGATAAACGCGCGCACCCGGTCAGCTACTACCCCGGGCGAGCCAATTGCGGAACATGCTAGTACCTGATCGAGCAGCACGCGATTTTGATGCGGTAGTGATTCGATATAGCCCTCCACGGGCGGCGGCAGACGCCCCGGGCGACCTATGCGCAAATTGACGAAGGACTGCTGCCAGGACGAAGCAAGGTAGCGCGCCTCGCCGTCCGTGTCGGCAGCCGCCACATTTAAGCCCAACATCACGTAAGGCTTGTCTAAACGGCGCGACGGCCGAAAACGCGCGCGATACACGGCGATCGCATCCAGCATCTGCGCTGGCGCGAAATGCGAGGCGAAGGCATAAGGCAACCCCAATGCCGCTGCGAGTTGTGCGCCGAACAAGCTAGAACCCAGGATCCAAATGGGAACCGAATGGCCCTCGCCCGGCACCGCATGCACTGGCCCGTTGCCTTCGAAATACGCCATCAGCTCTATTACGTCACGCGGGAATTCATCCGGATCCGCGCTCAAGTTGCGCCGCAATGCCCGTGATGTCACCTGGTCCGACCCTGGTGCGCGCCCCAGGCCCAAGTCAATCCGTCCGGGGTACATGGCGTCGAGCGTGCCGAATTGTTCGGCAATCTGCAGCGGCGAGTGATTGGGCAACATGATGCCACCTGCCCCCACGCGAATACGCGAAGTTGCACCAGCCACATGGCCGATCAACACTGAGGTCGCCGCGCTGGCAATGCCGGGCATGCCGTGATGCTCAGCCATCCAGTAGCGCGTGAAATTCCAGCGATCCGCCTGCCGGGCAAGATCGGCGGTATTGGCAATGGACTCAGTTGCCGAGCCCCCTTCGTTGATGGGGCACAGATCCAGAATCGAAAGGGGCGTCATAGCCATCGTGAACCGACCTCAAAGTGATAGCAGCGCTGCCCAATTTCCGCCTCCATGAAGCGCGGCCAGCGCGCAGCAATACAACCTGTGGATACCTGGCAAGGGGCTTCTGCGTCGACAGCCCGGACACATGTCATCACTGGGTTTCACCTGCTGTCAGGAAGGAATACGCCGCGAAGAGTCGTGAGAGACAGTATATCCAATGGCCTCGGTTGCAAAAAATCGGTTCCCCATGCGTAGAAAGCTACTCAGGGTCATGGATATCCATGGGGTGCACTCTTGCGTGCTACCAGCCGTCTGGCGATCTGGTGCAATGCGGCAAGATGTCCTCTGATCAGCGCCGATGCGGTGGAAAACCGCTTTTGATGACGGGCAGGCGTTCGGTATGGTCTAAGATCTACAGTTCTACTGAACCGGGCGCTTCGCATCCTTCCCCGTGCTACGACTCACGCCAGTCCCGATGTGCGTTGCAAGCCCTCTAGGGCTGGCGGCGCCCGAACCCGACTCGCTGAATCGCTAAGAAGGTGACCCAAAATGGCGTCGCGAAACTCCGGTAAATCGAGGCATGAAGGAATCGCTTTCGACACGTAGGCACAGAGGTCATCTGGCGCGCTGCGCAATTCATTCTCGACGGTCGGCCCTCTGCCGAAGACTGGTGTCGACGATTACGGTGGATAACGGCGGGGCGGCGTATGCTGTCGGCATTCCGCGCGTTGGAGCGCCGAAAGTATCAGGAAGAGCATACTTTGCACCGTACAGCACGAGCTCCTTCAGTGCGGCTTTGGAAACTCTTAGTCGATCATTAATTTGGTAGTCTGTCTCGCCGCGCTCGCTCGCTTCACGCCGCCGTGGAGTTCTGAGGCAGACAACGACAGTGCTGTCGCCAGTCCGGCGACGCTGATCGCCGAGAAGCCGCAGCGTCAGAAGGACGACTAGGTCCGGGGGCTTGAGAATGACCTGCGAGTTCAGCGGACGGTGCGCGGTGGGCGCTACTTGAGATTCACGAATTGCGAATATCGGCGCGCGCCAGGAAAGCGTCGAGTCATGCCGCCCATCACATCGACTTCGATATGACCAGGAGGGCTTTGCGCTGGCCCGGTGAGTTCAGGCGTGGAGCGCGGCACTTGCCGGGCAAGACAGCATCACCAGAAATCACGGCACTGGAATGGGCATGCCCGCACTCAGGCGATCAGCGGATGCGTGGCGAGATACTCGTCAAAGGTTCCGGAGAAATCTTCAATCGTGCCGTCGGATCTCAGTTCAATGATCCGCGTCGCCAAGCCGCTGACAAACTCCCGATCGTGCGACACGAATATCAGGGTTCCGGGATACAACTCTAGCGCGGTCTGCAGCGACTCGATGGTCTCCATGTCCATGTGGTTTGTCGGTTCGTCCATCACCAGGACGTTCGGCTTGGTTAGCATCAGCTTGCCGTAGATCATCCGGCCTTTCTCGCCCCCCGACAGTACCTTGACGGACTTTTTGACCTCATCGCCCGAAAACAGAAGCCTGCCAAGCGTGGCGCGCACAATCAGGTCGTCATCCGCCTTGCCCGTCCACTCGGACATCCAGTTGAACAGGTCGACCTTCTCGGCGAATTCCGCCTGTGGATCCTGGGGCATATAGCCGGGCTCAGCGTTCTCCACCCAGGTTATCTGACCCGCGTATGGTTTGAGTTCGCCGACCAGACAGCGTGCCAAGGTGGTCTTGCCGACTCCGTTTGCGCCGATGATGGCGACCCGCTCGCCGGCTCGGACCGTAAAGTTGATCTTCCTCAGAACGTCGACGCTTGATTCAGGGTATCGAAACGAAAGCTCTTCGACGGAGACGGCTGAGTGATATAGCTTCTTACGCTGATCGAAGCGGATGTAGGGATTCTGCCGCGAAGACGGTCGCACTTCCTCGAGCTTGATCTTCTCGAGCTCCCTGCGCCGCGAGGTCGCCTGTCGGGCCTTTGACGCGTTCGCGGAGAAGCGGCGCACGAATTCCTGCAGATCGGAAATGCGCTCCTGGGCTTTGGCGTTCGCCGCCTCGACACGCTGACGTGCTTGGAGTGAAGCCAGCATGAAATCATCGTAGTTGCCGGGGTAGATCTTCAGCTGTTGATAATCGAGATCGGCGATGTGCGTACAGACCTGGTTCAGAAACCGTCGGTCGTGGCTGATGATGATCATCGTAGCGTCATAATCGTTGAGCACGCCCTCCAGCCAGCGAATCGAGTGGATATCGAGATTGTTCGTGGGTTCATCGAGAAGCAGCACGTCGGGATTCGAGAAAAGTGCCTGTGCGAGCAGCACGCGCAACTTCAATCCTGGGGCGACCTCGCGCATCGGACGTTCATGCAACGATGCGGTGATGCCAATATCGGTGAGGATGCTTCCTGCGCGTGCTTCGGCATCGTAACCGCCGTATTCCCCGAATTTAACTTCGAGTTCCGCCGCCTTCATGTAATCTGCGTCGGTGGCGTTCGCATCGGCGTAGATGCGGTCGCGCTCTTGCATCGCGCGCCACATTTCCACGTGGCCCTGCATGACCACATCGAGCACCCGTTCGTCTTCGTACGCGAATTGGTTCTGCTTGAGGGTGCCGAGGCGTCGACCGGGCTGCAACACGACGTCGCCCGCACTCTGTTCGAGCTCGCCGCTCAGGATCTTCATCAATGTCGATTTGCCGCAGCCGTTGGCGCCAATGAGTCCGTAGCGATTGCCGTCGGCGAATTTGGCAGTGACCTGCTCGAATAGCGGTTTGGCCCCAAACTGCATCGTGACGTTGTATGTGGAAAGCATTTCTGTCCGTTCGGATGGCAAGTCGTATGTACAGGCCCAAGGTAAATCGGCCTGTGCCTATGAGGCGCGAGGATCGTAGTGTCATGCCCGGTCCTGCCGGATGACAGGCGGCCGCAGGTAGCGTGAGGGCCGGGGACCGCGCGGGCGTGGCTCGCAGCGGGCCGAAAATTGTAGCTGATACGGTGGGCGCGCGCAATGAGCGGCCAGGGCGGGTCGGACCGATCAGGGTGTGAGGCGCGCGGGGCCCTCCGGTCCGTGGTGCAGGGCTTGGCAGCCGGTGCAACGGATGACCGGCGGACTCCTCTTTGCGATCTGTCGGGAGCTTTGCCCCGAGGATGCGAACGCTGCACTCGAGTCGCTGCAGTCCGATTCCGCCAGGCACCTGGCTGTGCTGCGCATCATGGCGCAGCGACGCGTACTGCGCAGCGCATGCGCTACCATGCTATCGGGCTGGATCGCTGACCGAAGTCGTGGGCCGCGCTGACTGCGCCGATTGCGCCCCAAGCAGCCGATGGAGCGACGGATGCGCGTGCTGGTCTCAGGCCATGCGAGCAAGGTCGTCGCGCCTGCTCCCCGGGGGACGGATGCTGCTGCGCCGCAGGCTGAAGTCATGACAGCTCTAGAACGCCGCGGCCGCAAGGATTTCCGTGTCAGTCGAGACCGGCTCGACTCCCGGGTTTATGCTGCGCAGCAGACATTGAGCTGCCGGCACAAGACAGGAGGTCGCTGCCGAGTTCGGGGCTCGTGCCGATCTCACGATAGTGTCAATCCGATCACTGCTAGTGTGCCAAGAGGTATTTCGTCATGTCAGCGCCAGTGAGGACCGGTCTGTTCATCGGAGGGAAGGAGCGCCACACTGCAGATCAGATGCCGATCGCCGATCCGGCTAAGCCGGGCCGGATCGTGGGTCATGCTGCGGCGGCAGGCGCAGAGGACGTCCACGATGCCGTCGCAGCCGCGAAGGCCGCCTACCCCGGTTGGTCGGAGCTAGGGGTGCGCCAGCGCGCTGAGAGAATGTTGGCCGCGCTCGCCGGTATCGCGGAAAGCCGCGATGACGATGCTGCCATCCTATCTCAGGAAAACGGCAAGATCCGGATGGAATCCTGGGTCGATTCGCTGGTGCTCGAACTGCGCTGGAAGCTGGCATTGAGCCTCGTCGAGGAAGTCGATGCCTCAAAGGTACTGCCGCCGATTCCCGGTGCGATTCCCGTGCGCAGCACGGTGGCCTACCAGCCGCTGGGGGTCGTCTCGATCATCGTGCCGTTCAACTGGCCCATCGCGATCCTGGGGGCGTCTCTGCCGCATGCGTTGCTCGCGGGCAATACAGTGATCGTCAAGCCGCCTCTGACCGCGCCGCTCGCCACGACCCGTGTCGTAGAGCGCATTGCCAGGCAGCTGCCCCCCGGGGTACTCAACGTCGTGACCGGGCCGGATGTCAATATGAGCCCGCTGATCCGCAATCCGGACGTGGCGAAGGTCTGCTTCACGGGCTCGGTGGCAGGTGGAAAGAAGATCATGGAGCTGGCGTCCGCGAGCCTGACCCGCGTCACGCTCGAGTTGGGTGGCAATGATGCCGCAGTTGTGCTGGCGGATGCTCTCCTCGACGATACGCACTTGGATCGACTGTTCGCGGCAATCTACGACACGACCGGCCAGATCTGCATGAACGCCAAACGTCTGTTCGTGCACCGCTCGCGTGTCGATGAGGTGGTCAAGGGTCTTGCGGCGCGCTTGCAGAGGGTGACGCTCGGCTATGGGCTCGACCAGAGCACGACCATGGGGCCGTTGCACTCGGTCGCGCAGAAGGTCTTCGTCGAGAGCCTCATTCGCGAGGCGAAGGAGTCTGGTGCGACTGTGCTGGAGTTTGGTGAGTTGCCGGCTGGGGAGATGGCAGGCGGCAACTTCGTGCGCCCGGCCATCGTTGTCAATCCAGAACTCAATTTACGTGTCGTCACCGAGGAGCAGTTCGGGCCGGTGATCCCAGTCATTCCCTTCGAGACCGAAGCGCAGGCAATCAGGATGGCGAATGACACCTGGGCCGGTCTGGCCGGCTCGGTGTGGACTGCCGATCCACACGCGGCAAACCGGGTTGGCAGCCAGCTGGTTTGCGGTTACGTGTGGGTCAATGACCATGGTGCGACTCGGCTCGATCTGCGCGCTCCCTTCGGCGGCATGAAGGCGTCGGGCATGGGGCGGGAGCAGGGCATCGAAGGGGTGCGTGCGTTCCAGGACACCCGCTCAATTGCGCATCTGGATGCCACGGCGTTGGCCTCGATGGCCCATTAGCGTGCAATGCGGTGCTCATCGGACCGAGCTGCGCGTCCTGGCGAGAGACCACCTCTGGTCGGCTCGGTAGAGCATTCTGAGCGCGCCGTTCTGTGAGACGTTAGGCCGCGAGCCAGGGCCGTAGCTCGCCCAGGTTGACAGGCCCTGGCAGCCGCATTCAGGTGAGTGTTCTGTCGGCGGTGAATCCTGGGATTCAATCCGCAGTTCCCGTCTTCCTCAATTAGGGCCCCGACTGGCTCGATTCTCCGGGTGCTGACCGATGCTGCAGTGGTTCCCGTCAAAGCGTTGCTCGCTTCCCCGACGCTACCGACCACTGGATGGGGCCGGTCAGCTGAAGGCACACCAGATTGGATAGACAAGTGCGGTGCGCGCCGGTTGCGGATTCGCAGCAGGGTTTTGTGCCGGCACGCACGCATCAAGAAGCGCGGACTGAGCAATATCGAGACACTTCCGGAGTGGCTCGGAAGGCCGGATGAGGACTTGGCGTCCAGCTCGAGGGGAGCAATAGTCGGCTCCGTCATCGAGCGATAGCCAGAGAGACCAGGTTTGCTCGTACATGCTGTAACCTGTTGACGGTTGCGGCCTCGGGCGGCGACCTCGATCCGTCGATACAGGGTCACCGCGCCCAAATGGTTCGAGAGATTCAGGTCCGCGAAGCTTACAGTGACGCGGGGGATATCGCCGGCATGGGCTGGGGCGGGGAGTGCGCCATAGGCGAGCGCAATGAGCAACGCGGCTGCAACAGGAAGTTCGGTCTTGCGAGTTGTGTTTGCATGCGTCATCACCGACTGACGGCCCAGTGAATTGGCCTCATGCGGTGGAGGTGTGCAGCGAGTGATGGGTGCCGGCAGCGCAGGCGGAGCGAGAGACGAGCAGCTCAGACGGGCGATACCGCACCGGCGCGTGGGATCCGAGCGTTGCTGGTGGTGCTGGGTCATCGGCCACGGCGCGTCAGCGCTGCGCGCGGCGGATTACGAATGCCACGGTAAAGTTCACGCTTGCGGAAAGGATTGCAGCAAACATGGGTAATGGGCGGGCGGCGACGAACCTGGCGGAGATCGCCATGAGGTTGCGTGATAGTTCTCGGCCAAAGTCGCCAGCGGTGCGAGCACGCGGAATCACGCTTTGTCGTGCCGGCGCGCGGATCCAGCGGCTGGCCGCGTTGAGCGCGGATCATGCGACCCGCATCTGCGCAATTTGGGGCGGCCAGGCTCGCTTTGTAGCAGATCGCCGACAGACTGCCGTCACTCGCCGAGGGATGTCATAATTCATCGATGAGAACGTCTCTCATCCGTCCCGCGCTGTTCGCCAGCGCATCGCTAGCCGTCGGCGCCTGCTCGCTGATGGGTCCCCCGCTGCGCCCCCCACCACCGCCGGCGCCGCCCGCGAAGGCCGTGCCTCCGGCGCCCCCGCCGCTGCCGCTTCCCGAGCAGACGGAAAAATTCGTGCTGACGCCCGGACAGAATATCGTTGGTACCGTGCAGGTCGTGCGCGTTCTGAAGGGGCAGACGCTCACTGACATTGGTCGGCGCTTCAATCTCGGTTATAACGAGATGCGGCGTGCCAATCCGGGGGTTCACGTCTGGGTGCCGAAAGTCGGCGCTCCCGTGGTGCTGCCGAGTGAATTCATTCTGCCGGACGCGCCACATCGCGGCATAGTGGTCAACCTTGCCGCGATGCGGCTCTTTTACTTTCCGCACCACAAACGTGGCCAGCCGCAGATTCTGATCACCCACCCCGTGGGCATTGGTCGACGCGGTTTTGTGACGCCGCAGGGGGTCACCCACGTCGTTTCGCATGAGAAAAATCCAGTCTGGATAGTGCCGCCGTCAATCCTTGCCGAGCATGCGAAAGAGGGGGCTCCATTGCCCCGCGTCGTGGGGCCGGGGCCGGACAATCCGCTCGGCGATTATGCGCTGCACCTCGGCTGGCCGGGCTATCTGATCCATGGCACCAACAAGCCGGTGAGTGTCGGGTGGCGGGTGAGCCATGGCTGCATTCACCTGTTCCCCGAGGACATCAAGCAGATTTTCCACGTGGTGCCGAATGGCACCGAGGTGCGCGTCGTTAATCAGCCGTATCTGTTCGGCTGGCAGCGCGGCCGCCTGTATATGGTGGCCTACGGACCGCTGCAGGGCGACAAACGACCGTGGAAAAAGGACTGGCGCCGGCTTTTGCCATCGCTGCTCACCCACGCTGAGCGGGTGGCGTTGTGGAAGCATCATCAGAAAATCGATTGGCGCCGGGTGGGGCGGATGGTGGCTCACCCGCGCGGGGTCCCGGTGCCGGTTTCCGGCGCGGCTGCCGCCAATCTCGCTGCGGTGCTGGCCGATGCGCCGCGGGTACAGAACCGCTTGCCGGCAGGCTCCACCTGGAATGGTAAGACGGATTTGCCGCTGACTAACGCGCAGTTCCACAAGATCTATGCGCAAACCATGACGCCGGCTCAGCGCAAGGCGCTGGAGGCCATCGACAGCCTTCCGAGGCCGGCGGCGGCACACCCAGCCTCGGCCGGCTGTGCGCAGTCAGGTTGTGCGACGGGATCCAGGTCACAGCATACCTCCTCCAGCGCACCGAAGAGTGCGCGGGCCGATCCAGGCGGAATCTGATCGGCCTCCGACTCGGGCGGGCAGGCTGAAGATCTCAAGGGTCTGCTGTAGCGCAGGGCCGGCAAGCGCGGACGTATCGGCCGCTTCATCGCCCGGCCGCGCTCGTCCTGACGGCTAAGCGGCCTCGATTGCGGCAACCGTTTCCGCTGTGCTCATGACGTCGGCGAACAGCATGGCCATGTTCTCGAGGGTTGCATTGTGGGCGGTGTCGGACAGGGTGGCGGTGGCATCCGAGACAAAGATGATCTTGTAGTTCATCTGCATCGCATCACGAGCCGTCGATTCACAGCAGCAGTTGGTCAACGTCCCGGTGATGATGAGCGTGTCAATGCCGCGTGCCTGTAGGAGCTCGTGCAGACGGCTCGCCCCGGGAACAAAGGCGCCGAAACGCGTCTTCTCGACGGCCATATCCTTACCCCGGAATTCGAGTTGCGGCCACAGCTGCCAGTAATGCTCACCGCGCACGAACGCATCCGCTGTCGCTGCGGCACTTTTGTCGCTGTGCAGATAGGCGAACCAATTGGACCAGTTTGTCTTGGCATCCTCGTCGATAGTCATGCGCAAGAAAATATTCTGCGCGTCCCGTGCGCGCATCGCTGCGCTGATGGCGTTGACGTTCGGCACGATCTCCCTCGCTACCGGAACTTCAACGGGTGCTCCGGGTTCCATGAAGCCATTTTGCAGGTCGACGACAATGTGTGCGGTGCGCGTCAGATCCAGTCGATCGAAGACATGTGCTCGGTTCCGGCGTGCGTACACCTCGGCCAGAATCTCAGGTGCGATGCGGATTTCGTGCATGGCGTCGGGTCTCGCTGAGGGACTGTGAGAGTCGTGTTGCGCTTGCGCTCGTCAGGCGCCGGAGTGCGCGTCAGTCTACAGCACGAGATTGCTCAGGCAACCGCGGCGCATCGGCTAAACAAGTTGCGGGAGCGAGCGACACGAGAAGTTTCTCTGGCGGTCGCTATACGGTTCGCTCTGATGCCAAATGCACGCGCCAGTCGCCGCGGCGACTGGCGCGTGGCACGCTCAACTCAGACCGTCTGGATCTCAATCCTGCGCGGGCGCAGCTTGCCCCGCTTGGGAATGCGCACGGTCAGAACGCCGTCCTTGAGGTTGGCCTCGATCTTGTCCGTGTCAAGCTCGCTGCTGAGTGCGAATGCCCGTCGGTAGGAGCCGGCGTGAACGTCCGCGTAGAGCGCCTCAGCATTCTCGGGCAGCTCGAGATGTGCCTTGCCTTCGACAATCAGCGTATTGGCTTCTATGCGCAGCTCCAGGTCGGCTTTGGCAACGCCGGGCATGTCCGCGCACAGCGTGATGCTCTCGCTATCCTCACGGATATCCACCGGCGGCCGAAGAGGCGTCTCGGTGTTGCCGGTGCGCCGCTCGCGCAGGCTGGCGCTCCCGGAGTTCGAGGAAACGTCATTGTTGCTGGCCATAGGGGTTCCCTCCATCCACCGTCAATGGATCTCGATCTGGCGTGGCCGCGCCGCTTCGAGCCGCTCAACGCCAATCTGCACGATGCCGTTTAGGTAGCGGGCACTGACCCGCTGCGGATCGACATCCTCCGGTAGGGCGATCACGCGCCGGAAGTCGCCACTGAAGCGCTCCTGACGATAATAGGTGGCCCGTGCATCGGCGGGGATATCGCGCCGGCCAGCCACGGTGAGCAGATTCTGCTGGATCGATATGTCGAGCGTCTTCGGGTCGATGCCAGGCGCGAACAGAAAGACGTCGACTCGCTCAGGGGTATGGCTGATGTTGACGGCCGGAAAGCTGCCGCGCGGCAACGAGCGGATGCTGCCGGCTGGCGCAGACCATGCGCTGAAAAGCTCGTCCACCTGTTGCTGCAGGCGCCAGAGCTCCTCAAACGGAGAGTCCGGTACACTGGGGGAAAATGCAGACATCTCAGTACCTCCTGCGACAGGAACCCTTGCTGAGGGGCGCAATTGGGGGCGTCCGCGAATAATTCAAGCGCGGACACTGCCCCGATTCAGCCAGCGATCGCAGTCAGCGGCGTATGCATTCATGATCGTGGGCCTTGACGGCTCGTATGCTGCGCCTCAGCTGCGGAGCAGACTCGGATCGCCGCGCATAAGCGCCTCACCGATGGTCGATTCACGCGTCCGGATCGTGTTGAGGAACGCCGCCGCATCTCCCAGTCGCTGAAAGGCGGTGAAGCCGCGTTCGAGGAAATCCTGCAGTGCGCCGAAACCGGCGACGTGGGCCGGCACATGCGTCGCCCGCAAGGCGAGACCAATCAGAGGCTGTGTTACCGCTTGGGCGAGCCGCTCCCCGATCTGCACGATCAGGCTGATCTGGCGCTCCCGATCCGGCGCTCGGTCTACCGCGCGGTATGCCTGTGCATAACTCTCTGCAAAGATCGAGTCGCCGGTGAGCTTGCCGGCAAGCGCCCGATCGAGTTCGCCGGACAACGCGTATAACTCCAGCGCATCGATCAGGACTTGCAGCGCGCCGCGCGGCAATGTGCGCTCGAGCAGCGGGGCAGCTCGCACGAGCTGACGGTCTCGGCCGCTGAAATCCTGCGGTCCGTACAGGTCTGTGAGGAAGAATTCGATCGCACTCGCCTGCTGCGGATCGCGTGCAAGATCCGCATACGTTCGGGTGAGGCGCGCGGCCTGCCAGGCGCGCACTGCCTTCAGCCGCTCTGCGAGGCCCGGATCGGCGGCTTCCGCGCGCTGCAGCGTCCGTGTCCGAACGATGAGTTGCTCCAGTGGCGTCGGATTGGACCGTGCGGCGCGCATCTACGGCTGCTCCCGCAGCAGTTCGTCTCGCAGGAGTGCGAGCGCCCGAGGGGAGACGGTCAGGCCGAGGTGACCGAGTCCGTCGATCTGCACAAGCCGTGCACCGGCGAGCGCCGCGCTCTTCGGCGGACAGATGAGCGTGTCGTCTCTGCTGTACAGGCACGTAAACGGCACCGCGAGCCGTCCTTCTTGCTCGACATTGAGTTGCCGCAGCCAGACACTATCCGGGCACATCTGCCGGGTCGGCGCAAATGGCAGGGCACAGGCGATAGCTGTGCCGTGATGGGGTGTTCCGACGGTCAAGATCCGTCCGATCACTGCCGGCCCCCCTGCGCGTAGTGCCGCTCGGGCGACCAAGCCACCCATGCTGTGTGCAATGATCACTGCGCGCGGCTCGCCGTCGCGTCGCTGCAGCGCCTGCATTCTTGCGACGACGGTGCTCGCATGGGTCTCGATGTCGGCAAGCGGCGGTTGCAGTTCCATCACCGTCACCCGATCGAATCCCGCCCCGTGCAGCATTTTGACGAGCGGCCGCCAGATGCCTCCGTTACAGAAGATTCCGTGGATGAGAACGACCCGTGGGGCGCTTCTCGATAGCAAGCCTGGGCCGCGCAAGCCCGTGCAGCCACGGGCCTCGCCGCCGATCCCGCAATGAACGCTCATTCGCAGCGCTGCCCGCAGCAAAGCAATGCTCTCCATGACGATCGTCGTTGCGTACAGCGGACGGATGGGGGCACCGGCTGCGCATCGAGTGAGCAGCGTTGCGATCAGCACAAGCAGAGCCTGTACGAGCAGGAACGCGCCAGTGCACGCGGCGAACAACGCGATGCGTGACCCACCGACGGCCGCTGCGACCGGCCAGCCCAGTGCCACCGCGAGTGCAAGCTCGCCGAGCAGTGTCCCCAGCCAGAACGTGGCGGCCATGCCGGTCTAATCCGGTCTCGTGCGAACCGGCAGCATTCCTTCCAGTTCCCCGAGTGCATCCGCCAGGCGGCGAGTTGTTCGCCGCAGGTGCGCGCTGTGCTCCCGGGCCGCGGAGGTGAAGGTGCGCCGTGCATCGCGCAGCTTCTTGAAGTCGAGCTCAAGCCCGTGCCGACGCAGCAATCTCTGCAGCGCGGTAGCGTGTATCCTCAAATCTCGTCGTGTCTGCTGATAGGCGTGCTCGGCGAGGTGATGTCGGCCGGAGTATCGGAACACATTCGTGAAGAACATCATCTCGTCGTGCCGGTCGGGCTCGAACAGCAGCGTATCCGCGTGCGGAAAGCGTGCGCGGAAGCTGGCCATGCCGACCTGCATGCGCGAGTGGATCAGGGTTCGAAACGTCTGCCCCAGCACCGTGTCGAAGCCCTCCTCCGCCAGAGCCCGACGCCGCTTGCCGCCTGAGGCATCGAACGGCACGAGCGGATTGATGCAGATGACGAAGTCACAGCCGGCTTCAAGCGCGAGCGAGGCATACATCGTGCGCACCAGCGCACCATCTACGTAATCACGTCCCTCGATGGATACGGGGGCATAAAGTCCCGGCAGTGCGGCGCTCGCGACGACGGCCCGCGAGATCGGGACGTGTCGGTGCCGGGAATCGCCGAATACGACCGTGCGGCCGGTGTCCAGTTCTGCGGCCACCACGCGCAGTTGCCTGCGCAGGGCGCGAAAATCGTCCGTGTGCTCCGGTTGAGTGAACAGTTCATGCAAGAAGCGCTCGAGCGGACGGCTGTCGAACACGGCGAGCGGAATGATCTTGGTCAGAACGCTGAGCATGGCCGGCCAGACGCTGCGCAACGCATCGGCCGACCAAAGCCGAGCACTGCCACGCAGCGCACGCGGCAGTCGGGCGACTCTGCGCAGATACTCGGCGACCGCCGGCTGCAACAGAAGCTTCGGCGAGAATGGTACGAGCGTCGATTCACCCTGGATCAGCGCGGAGCCCATCCGGGTGCTGTCAAAGCCGTTGGCCAGTCCGGCCGCGAGCAATGAGCCCGAACTGACACCGACGTACATGTCATAGTCCGTCAGCGTACGACCGATGATCACTTCCTCGATCGCGTGCAGGGCGCCGAGCTCATAGAACGCGCCGAGCGGACCGCCTCCGGCGAGCGCGATCGCGATCGCGAAATTCCTTCGGCTCGCTTGCCGACGCAAAGCCGGCTCGAGCGTCAACATGATCTACGGCGCAGTTGGCGACGTCGGTTGAGTCTTGGATCGGCCCCGTCGCCGCGCCGGCTCGGAACGCTTCCTGGCGAGTCGGCCGATGTTGGCGTTGAGTGTTTCGACGCGCTTGCTGAGCGCCTCGATGTCCTGTCCGCTCGGTACGCCGAGCTGGGTCAATGCACGTCGCACTCGGCTGCGGAAGATCTTCTCCAGGTTATCGACCGCCTCGGCCGCCTGTCCGCGCATGCCGCTGACGCGTGCGCCGAGGCTGTCCTGCACGCTGCCGGCGATGCCACGCAGGGTATCGGCGGCCGCGCCGCGTACGCGCGCATTGACACGTGCGCCCTCGGTAATCAGCTCCTCGAGCAACTGTGGGGTGCCCTGCTGGGCTTTGGACATCGCGCCGAGTCCAGCCAGCCAGATTTGATGCACAGTGTCGGTGAGACCGGACGGGGCAGCACTCGATTGGGTGCCGGTGCGTTTACGGGACTTTCGCTTCGCGGCCATGTTCTACTCCCTCTGCGGGCGGCTCCGCGGCTGCGGAGGTGCGTATTTGCCCTACTGGGTGTTGGAAATCACCGCGCTACTCTAGCGAGCGAGGATCAACAGCTGGATGCGTACTTCCCGCAGGAAATCATGACCCCGAAGCATTCTGTGACCCCAGCGCACGCGGTAGCGCACCGCTATTCCCCGGAGCAGCTCAAAGGGCTTTGGGCGAAGCTGCATCTCACCGATCGGGAGCCCTGGCCTGCGCCTGCTGAAATCTCCCGCGCGATGGCTGGTGCGGCACAGTTTGCGAACTGGGTTGACGAGTACGGTGGTGCACGGCCTTTGGCGACAGCCCTGCAGGTGGCTTGGGTGGAGTTTCATGCCGGCGCATTTGCCCGGGCGATTGAGTTGGGCGCGGCGCTCGGTGCGCTCGGTGCCTGTGTGGCTAATCGAGCCGCGGCCGTTGAGTCGCTCTACACACACAGTGGCGAACGAGTCGTGACCTCCTTGCTGCTTGCGGCGGTGAAGCGTGGCGAACAGGCCGTTGAGCAGCTGCCGCAACATCCGAACACTCATTATTCCCTGGCGCTGGTGCTCGGTCGTTACAGTCAACGCATTTCCATCCTCAAAGCGATATCCGAAGGGCTGGCGGCTCGTGTCAAGGCACATCTGGAGCGGGCGCTCGAGCTTGAGCCACGTCACGCCGAAGCACACGTCGCGCTCGGCTTGTATCACGCCGAGATCGTGCACAAGCTCGGTGGTGTCGTGGCCTCGCTCACATATGGCGTGTCTACTCGCGCAGCGCTCGAGCATTTCCGCCGCGCCGTGCAGCTCGCACCCCGTTCACCGATCGTGCACATGGAGTATGCCTATGCGCTGCTCCTGCTCGACGCAGAACGTCATCGCGCCGAGGCCGAGAAACTCTACGCGGAAGCGGCCGCCTGCGAGCCGCTCGATGCGATGGAAGCGTTGGACGTGGCCCGTGCCAGGCGTGGTCTGCCGGCTTGAGCGCGGCGGTATGCTCGGCGGGATCAACTCTGCAGTGCGCTGCCGCCGAGCAGCACCAGCAGCACGAGTTGTTCGAACGCGGACTTGATCCGGGCAATCAGTTCGGCCGGGTGCGGTAGGATTTGTCGGTCTGCCATGACCCCGAAATGCACCCGTCCGTGGTAGCTCAGCATGCTGACGCCGATGCCGATACTCCCGGACTGCGGAACCCAAAACAGCACCTGTCGCAGCGGTGCGCCGTGGATGCTCAATGCCGTACGCGGTCCGCGCAGATTGGAGGCGACCAAACTCGCCTTGGCGCTGAACAGATCCATCACTACATCCTCTACCGGACGGGGCAGGCTGCCCACTGCCGTGAGCAGGCCATAGGTGAGCAGCGCCTGCTCTGAGCCCTTGAGGGTGCGCATGGCGGTCTGCACGCCGTAGAGTCGTTCGAGCGGGTGGCGCACCCCGACGGGCAGTTCGACGAACACGAGCCCGAAGCGGTTGCCGAGCGGGTCGTCGTCTCCTTCGGCTGCGCGCAGGTCAACCGGCACGGCTGCGCGCAGCGTCAGGCCGTTGATGGAATCGCCCAGAGATTGCAGATGCTGACCGAGTGCCCCGGCCAGCGTGGCGATGAGCACATCGTTGACGGTGCAGCCGAGGACCCTTCCGATTGTCTTCACCTCCTCCAGCAACAGCGATTTTCCCCAGGCGACCCGGCGGATGCCTGATAGCGGACCGCGCAGATGTGTCGGCGGTTCGTCGGGCAGCAGCGCGATGTGAGCGAGCTCGCTCGCCAGTGTGCTCGCCTGTCCGGCGGCCGAGGCGGCTGCCGTGGGATGCAGCGCCAGATGCAGTCCGGCCTCGGCAAGACGCCGGCTGTGCCCCAATGTCTCGGTGAGCCATCCGGCAGTCGGCGCGCCGACAGATTCCGCTGCCGCGGCAGTCGGATCGGATCGCCGGGCCGCGTCCCGGCGCACGAGGGATCGACGGTCGTCCGTCAGATTCAGCAGCACTCGCACCAGCGCGATACCGTCGGCATAGCAGTGGTGGATGCGCGCGATGATGGCGCTACCGCGCCCGAAGTGCTCGACGAGATGAAAACTCCAAAGCGGCCGGCCGGCCGGCAGCGGCTCGCTCGCTAGTTCGCCCACCAGTGCTTCGAGCTCATGCTGGCCACCGGGGCGGGGCAGCGCGGCGCTGAGCACATGATCGTCAACGTTAAATGAGTCGAGGTGCTGCCAGACCGCCTGTGCCAGCCCGTCGACCGGGACGCACCTGAAGCGCCTGTAGGTAGCGAAGCGCTCGGCGATCCGCTCCCGCAACCGTGCGCGCTGCAATGGGGCGCCAAGCACGATGAGCGCAACGATGACCATGGGATTGCTTGTGCGCTCCATATTGAGGAACGCGCGGTCGACGCGGGAGAGCGGAATGCGCGCTGATGCCGGGGAGTTCGAGGTCGCCGGCGGCTGTTCGCGGGGCTGTGGTGCGGAGCGCATGTGAAAAGTCTGGCGCAATCGCCTGCGCAGCGAAGCTTCGGTTTGTCACGATGTGCGCCGCACCGACGGTGCGTAGCGTTGCTCTCCTCAGGCGCCCTCGCCGGATGCAGGTCCATGCCGTATTTCGTCACCGGCGGTACCGGCTTCATCGGCCGTCACCTCGTCAAACAGCTCGCTGCGCGCGGGGAGCGGGTGTATATGCTGGTTCGGCCCGGTTCGCGTGCGCGCTTCGAGCGCGTGGTGCGCGACTGCGCGGGCTGGGCCGAGCTGCTCGTGCCGGTCGAAGGGGATCTCGGTGTGCCCGGTCTGGGGGTGTCGGCGGGGGAGCGCAACGAGCTCCGGACGGGCGTGTCGCACTTTTTCCACCTCGGCGCGCTGTACGACTTGAGTGCCACAGACTCCGAATTGACGAATCACAACGTCAACGGGACGGCACATGCGCTTGAGCTCGCGCATGAGGTTGGCGCCGGGTGCTTTCACTTCATGAGTTCGATTGCCGCCGCCGGACGTTACCCTGGGGTGTTCACGGAGGACATGTTCGAACAGGCCATCGGACTCGATCATCCGTATTTCCGGACCAAGCACGACGCCGAGGCGCTCGTGCGCACGACCTGCCGTCTGCCGTGGCGGATCTATCGTCCGGGCATGGTCGTCGGCGATTCATCGACCGGCGAGATGGATAAGACCGATGGACCGTACTACCTGTTCAAGCTGATTCAGCGCATCCGCGATGCTTTGCCGCGCTGGGTACCCCTGATTGGCCTGCAGGGAGGGTATGTCAATCTCGTGCCGGTGGACTTCGTCGCGGCAGCGCTCGCGCATCTGGCGCACATCGAGGGTGAGGACGGACACTGCTTCCACCTGACTGACCCGCACAATCATCGCGTGGCCGAAGCACTCAATCTGTTCGCTGCGGCGGCGCACGCCCCGACGCTGCGGCTGCGAGTTGATTCGGATCTCACCGCTGCGCTCGCCGCGGCGGTGCGCGTGGCGCCCGAGGCGCTCGCTCCGCTGCGCCGCGTGCTCGATGAGCTGCTTGCCGATGCGGGCATTCCGCGAGCGCTGATCGGGATGTTCAACTATCCGACGACATTCCTCGCCACGAGAGCGCAGCGCCTGCTCGAGCCGGCCGGGATCCGCGTGCCGCCGCTGGCGCAATATGCGTGGCGACTGTGGGATTTCTGGGAGCGCAGGATGGACCCGGATCTCCACCCACAGACGCGGCTGCGCCAGGCCGTCGCCGGCAAGACGATCGTGGTGACCGGCGGGTCCTCGGGCATCGGTCGGGCAACGGCGTTGCAGCTTGCTGCCGCGGGAGCGCATCTGGTGCTCGTGGCGCGCGATGCGGCGCGGCTCGAGCAGGTGCGCGGGGAGGTTCTCTCCCGCGGTGGTCACGCCAGTGTGTATGACTGTGACCTTGCCGATCCGCTCGCAAGTGCCGAGCTGCTAGGAAGGCTCGCGGCGGAGCAGCCGCCGATCGATATCCTGATCAACAACGCGGGGCGCTCGATCCGACGCGGCATCGATGCCACGTACACGCGCTTTCACGACTATGAACGGCTGATGCGGATCAACTATTTCGCGGCCGTGCGGCTTACGCTTGGCCTGCTGCCGTCAATGGTTGCACGCGGCACAGGACACGTGATCAGCATCTCCTCCATCGGTGTGCTGACTAACGCCAGCCGTTTCGCAGCATACAACGCTTCGAAAGCGGCGCTCGAAGCCTTCACACGATGCGCGGCCGGGGAATTCGCCGATCGTGGCGTACGATTTTCGGTGGTCAACCTGCCACTGGTGCGCACACCCATGAGTGCCCCAACGAAGGTGTATGAGGACTTCCAACTGCTCGAGCCCGAACAGGCTGCGGATATGGTGTGCACGGCCATTACCTCCAAGCCTGAGCGGATGAGTACCGGTCTCGGCACTCTGGCGCATGTGGTCGAGGCGTTTGCGCCGCGAATCAATCGAGTGGTAATGAGCGAGAGTTTCCGCATGTATCCGGATTCGAGCGCTGCGGTCGGACCAGACGCGCCCGAACAGGAAATCTCACGCGACGCGCGGCTGTTCGCTGCTCTGCTGCACCAGCTGCATTTCTGAGCCACCACGAACTTGCGGCAGCGCCGGCCTTGCGGGAGTGCAACCTTTCCGTGCTGCGCGGGTCGAACCGGGCATACTGTCGTGCAAGGCCGGTGAGGGTGGCCGGCGGCCGCTGATCGGCCTTGAGATTGCCCGGTCCGAGGCCGCAATATACGAAATTCCGTGCGGATGCGCCGGCCGTGCACGGTAAGAGGGGACGAGGAGCGCCACGACCCTGGCCGCGGCACGGCCTTGAGATTCGGAGGGACCGATATTGAACAAGCAGAAGAAGCTGAGCGTCCTGGTGCTCGTTGCGCTGTTACCGGTGGGTGCGCCGGTGGTGCACGCCGATACTCCGAGTGCGCCCTGCAGCGGACCCTCGGCGCTGCTCGGACTGCTCGATCGGCCGACTGTTGGGGACTCGAGCTGCGTTGTCCCGCAGGGCATGACCGTCGTTGAGGCGGGTGCGAGTGCTGGCAGCCTGTACGGCGGCCCGGGTGGACAGATCGACACGTTGCCCAATCTCGAGCTGCGGTTCGGTCTGCCCGGCAACTCGGAGCTCGTCTGGTTGCCGCCGAACTTCCAGTATCAGTCCGTCAATGTCGGACCGGGCGGTCCGGCGGCGACCCTGCGCGGGTTCGGACCGACAGTCCTTGGGATCAAGCATTCGCTCGGATACACCGAGCATTGGCAGTGGACTGCCGAGGCGCTCGCGACCCTGCCCTCGGGCGACAGTCTGTTTGGGAGCCATGGGCTCGGCGGTGCGCTTAATGCCATCGTCAGCTACGGCAACGGGCCGCTTGGGGTGTCGCTCATGGTCGGGGTCACCTCGCAGACCGAACCGACCGCTGCCGGCGGGCAGCGCTTCCAGAGCTTTAATCCGGATCTGGTCGTGACCTGGGCGACGAGTGCGCGCCTGCAGTTCTACGGCGAGGTCTACGGACAGTCTCACTCGGGATATCACCAAGGGTGGGGCACCGATGCGGACGGTGGATTGCAGTATCTGATCAGCCCGGATTTCGAAGCCGATCTGGAGGAAGGCGTGCGTATCCAGGGCGATCTCGGCGGTTTCTCGAACTATACGGGCGTTGGGCTCGGTCTGATGTTCTGAGCTCGCGATCGGGCGTTGTCGCTACTGCATTTTCAACCGCGTGCCGATGCGGGCTTTCAGCGTATCCAGCACGAAGGCAAAGACGATGCAGGCACCAAACACCACCGCAACGAGCGGTAGCGAGATCGCGCTCATCAGTATGCCGCGAGTGGCGAGGATGGCGAAAATGCCGACGTCCACGAGCATCGACACGACGATCCAGCCGCTCGGCCGCGAACTCCATAGCCGACGCCGCTCGCGTACCACATAAAACAGAGCCTGGCTCGTGAATGACAGCGTCACCGACGCCAGCGTCTGCAGTCGGACCTGATCGAGCCGCAGCTCGTAGCGCCCGAATGCGACGACGCCACTGCAGAACAGCACGTTGCACAGCGCAAGTGCGACGCCGAGTATGGTGATGTTGTCGACGTGCCACGCGTTTGGCTTCGGCGAGGGATGTACGTTGTCCGTCGTTGCGGACATCGCAAGGAAATCGCTGGTGATCATCAGCAGCGCCATCAGGCGAGGCGTGAGGATCGCGTGGCCGGTCATGACCAGGCCCACGACCAGCAGGAGCATCTGGCTCAGCTTTTGCGTCAGCGAGCGCAGCGTGTAGGTGAGTATCCGCTGGAAGGCGATGCGCCCCTCGCGTATCGCGCTCACGATGCCCGCCAGCCCCGGTTCGGTCAGCACGATCCCGGCGGCGGACTTGGCCACGTCCGTCGCGTTCGATACGGCGATGCCCATCTGTGCCTGGCGCAGCGCCGGGGCGTCGTTGGCGCCATCGCCGCACATTCCAACGGTGTGCCCCCCGGCCTGGAATGCCCGTACGATGTGGAATTTGTCCTCGGGAAATACCCCGGCAAACACCGAGTAGTCCTGCGGTAGCACGCGCTCGGGTACGGGCCCGGCGGGACAGATCGGACCGTCGAGGCCGACTTCATGAGCCACGACCTTGGCGGTCACCGGGGCATCTCCAGTGACCATGACCGTGGTAACGCCCATCGCGCGCAGCTCGCCAATCAACACGGCGGCGTCTGCGCGCGGCGGGTCGCTGAGGGCAATGAGCCCGATGATCTGCAGCGCCCCGTCGGCGGGGCCGTACGCTACCGCCAGCACACGAAATCCCTCGGCAGCGAGGGCCTCGAGCGCTTCAGCCGTCTGCGGTGGCGCGGTGGCTATTGCCTGCAGCGTTGTGACGGCGCCCTTGGCGATGCGTACCGAGTGGCCTGCCGCGTCGATGGCGGTGGCTTCGGCGCGCTTGCGGGCCGGGTCGAACGGCGTGAAGGAATGCAGGCGCGGCACATCGGCCGGGGCGGGGCGCCTTACGGCGGCGGTGTGAATGGCGCCGTCGACCGGGTCCGTGCCGCCTTCGGAGCTGGCGAGTGCTGCAAGTGCCAGCACCTGCGACTCCTCGTAACCGGGCATCGGCCGCACGGCCGTTACGGCGAGTGCATTCTGGGTGATGGTGCCGGTCTTGTCCGAGCACAGCACGTCCAAGGTCGCAGCCTCCTCGACTGCCGAGAGTCGGGTCGGCAACACCCCTCGTGCGGCCAGGGCGCGCGCACCGAGAGCGCTCGCCAGCGTGAACGTCGCGGGCAGTGCCACCGGAATGGCCGCCAGAATCGCCGTCAGGGTCAGTGAGATCACCTCGTGGGTCGGCAGTGCAAGCACAGCCGCGTAGGCAACCTGCGCGATCACCACGGCACCGTTGAAGATCGCCAGGTTCCGTACCACACGCAGGACTGTGGTCTGCTGGGTGCTGACGCCATGAGCAGTTCGGACGAGCTCGGCGGTGCGGCCAAAACGCGTCCGCGCGCCGGTCGCGGTCACCTGTGCGAGCGCTTCGCCGCGGCGGATCAGTGCACCGGCATAGCTCTGGCGCCCCGGTCTTCCCTCGACCGGCAGAGACTCTCCGGTCAGCGTCGACTGATCGAGCAGCACCTCCCCCTCGAGCAGCCGGACATCGGCCGGCACGATGCCGCCGAGGGACAGCTTGACCAGGTCTCCGGGTACCAATTCGGCTGCCGGTACGGTGTGCCACGTGCCATCGCGCCGCACCGAGGCCAGCAGCGCGAGGCGGGACTTCAGCGCTTCGAGTGTGGCGCGGGCGCGCGCTTCCTGGGCAAAGCCCAGTAGGGCGTTGAACAGCACGAGCACGGTGATTACCACCGCCTCGACGTATTTACCGAGCGCCAGCTGCAGGACGATGGCAGCCTCGAGCATCCAGGGGATGGGGGCCCAAAACTTTGCGAGCAACCGGCGCCATGCCGGACTTTCCTGCTCGGCCATGGCGTTGGGCCCGAATTGCGCGCGCCGGCGTGCCGCTTCGGCGCCGCTGAGACCCGCAGCGGGTGTCACCGCTGTTCCGTCGGGCGGATCGGATGGAGTGGACTGTCGATGCGAAGAGGGGGCGTGATGATCTGGCACGATGTGCGAACTCCGCAGGGCTGCCAGTCTAGCGGAGACGCTTGCGCCGGGGGGCGTTGATGACCCGAGGCACATTGCTCGACAGCCCGCCAGGAGGCATTGCACACTGCGCCGCCGCCGATTCGGCCCCGCGAGGGCCGGCAACCGACAGTTCGAGGTTCCCGAATCATGTCCAAGCAGCACACTCCGATCGATGCGGCGGCGCGGCCGCTCATCGTGTGGTTCCGCAACGATCTGCGCCTCGCCGACAATCCGGCGCTGTCCGCGGCAATCAGCTCGGGGCGGCCGCTCATCCCCGTGTTCATTCTGGATGAGCGGAATGAAGGAACGCGCTTCCTCGGCGGCGCGGCCCGTTGGTGGCTGCATCACAGCCTCATTGCGCTCGATGCCACACTGGGGGCACTCGAGGGGGCACCGCAGGCGCGCCTGAAATTGTGTTTGCGCCGCGGCGCCGCAGCGCAGGTGCTGAGTGAACTCGTCGCGGAGTGCGCCGCCGCCGGGGTGTACTGCAACCGTACTTACGAGCCTGATCTCGATGCGCTCGATACCGGGGTGGCGCAGCGGCTTGCCTCGATCGGGGTGGCATTCGAGCGCTTCCCCGGGGCGTTGCTGGTCGAGCCGGGTGCGCTGCAGAGTGGCGGCGGCGGCGCGCTGCGGGTGTTTACCCCGTTCTGGAATCGGCTGAGCGCCGTGGAAGTCGCCAAGCCGCTGCCCGCGCCGCGGGCGGCTGCCGCCCGCGTGCAACCGCCGCGCAGCGAGCGGCTTGAGGATTGGGGACTGCTGCCGCGCCTGGGTTGGGCGGGCGGGTTCGCCGCCCTGTGGACACCCGGGGAGGCGGGTGCCCGAGCGCGGCTGCGCGCCTTTCTACGCCAGGGCTTCGAGAGCTATCGCGGCACGCGCGATCTGCCGGCCATCGAGGGGACATCGCGGCTGTCCCCCCATCTTCGTTTCGGGGAGATCAGCGCCCGGCAGATCTGGCACGCGGTCCTACGCTCGGCGGCCGATGGGCGCGCTGAGCTCACCGGCAACGGCTTTCTGCGCGAGCTTGGCTGGCGCGAGTTTGCGCACTACACGCTGTACCATTTTCCGAGCCTGCCGCAACGGCCACTGCGAGCGGAATTTGAGGGCTTTGGCTGGCGCGAGGATGCGGCTGGATTTGAGGCCTGGTGCCGCGGGCGCACCGGCTACCCCATCGTCGATGCGGGCATGCGCGAGCTGTGGCACACCGGTTGGATGCACAATCGCGTACGCATGATCGTCGGCTCATTCCTGGTCAAGGATCTGCTGGTGCCCTGGCAGCAGGGCGAGGCGTGGTTCTGGGACACGCTGGTCGATGCCGATCAGGCCAGCAACGCGCTCAACTGGCAATGGGTGAGCGGCTGCGGGGTGGACGCTGCGCCGTACTTTCGTATCTTCAATCCCCTCACGCAGAGCCAACGCTTCGATCCCGACGGGGAGTACCTGCGGCGCTGGCTGCCGGAACTACAGGCATTGCAGGCGCCCGAGATTCATGCGCCCTGGAACGCCGAGCGCGACGTTCTGCGGCGCGCGGGAGTGACCCTCGGTGAAACCTATCCGCGGCCCATCGTTGAACACGACGCGGCGCGCAAGCGCGCACTGGCGCGCTTCGAGGCGCTCAAACAGCGCGCGTGACGTGTCGCCTTCTCCTAAGTCGTACTGCAGGAGGAGGTGGTCTGCCGGTACTGCAGCGGATGGTTCAAGGAGCAGCTCATGGTCACCGTGGGTTTTGTGGGTCTGGGACGCATGGGCATCGCCATGGCCAATACGCTGCAGGCGAACGGATATGCGCTGCAGCTGTTCAACCGCACCGCCCGATGCGCTGGTGGCGGCAGGCGCTCGCCGCTGCGCCACGCCGCGCGAGGCGTGCGCAGGGGCTGCGGCGGTGCTCGTCATGGTGGCCGACGATGCCGCTTCGCGTTCGGTTTGGCTCGGACCGGATGGTGCGCTGGCCGGTCTTGCCGACGGCGCGCTGGCGATCGAGTGTTCGACCCTCTCGCACGCATGGGTGCTGGAGCTCAGCGCCTCTGCGTGCGCACGCGGCCTGCGCTATCTCGATGCGCCAGTGACCGGTCTGCCTGAACAGGCGGCCACCGGCGAACTGACGCTGCTGCTGGGGGCGGAACATGCGGATCTCGAGGCCGCCAGGCCCTTGCTCAGTACCGTCGGCCGGCGGCTCATTCACTTCGGTCCCGTGGGTGCCGGCACCGCATACAAGCTGTTGGTGAACCTCCTCGGCGCAGTGCAGATCGCATCTGCCGCCGAGGCGATGGCGTTCGCTGAGCGCGCCGGACTCGATTCTCGCCAGGTTGCCGAGGCGCTCGGCAGCGGTCAGGCGGCCAGCCCGCAGGTCATCCGCAACACGCGCCGGATGGCGGAGGGCCGGCACGAGAATCCGATTCATTTCACGCCACAGCTGCGACTGAAGGACATCGAGTACGCGCTCGCGTTGGCGCGCGAGCTCGGTCTGGGCACGCCCTTTGGCCGGGTTGCACACGAATGCTTTCGCGAGCTGTGTGCGCTTGCGCCAGGCGCTGTCAACGAGAGTGCGATTATCGACGTGTTGCGCCTACGGCGCATATGGGTATGAGTGCGCCATGCCGCGCGACATTGTCGCACGCGAGTCGGTTGGTGTTGAGTCATGTGCGAGATCTGAGCACATGACGTTAGAATGTGACTCCCGACTGGTGCGCCGATGAGGCATGCAACGCAGTCCGTCAGCAGGTCTTCGGCAGTCTCGACGAACCATTGTGTGGGTTCGTGCCCGGGCGTAGACTTTTTTGCCCTCCCCTGAGGTTCCGAGCCTCCGCGCCGAGGGGAACGTGAAGCGTCGGGCGCAGCCTTGGGTGCGGTGGTGCAGCGTCCTTAGGGTCCGTACAGAGACCGCGGAACTGCCGGGAGGCAGACCGTCCGATCTCGACGTGCGCTGTGGAGGCGACAAGGAGTCGTTCGTCCGTACGTCCGTGTCGCGGAGAATCAGGGTCGAATGGCACTCCCGCTGTGCCGTCTGGCGGTGGCGAGTGGCGGGATGCGGCACGGGTGGGTCACTGAAGCGAATGAGGAGTCCTCGCCATGCAGTACGCACTGCTCGGAAACACCGGGCTGGTTGTGTCCCGTCTCGCGTTCGGTGCCATGACCTTCACCGCCGGCAATCGCCAGATGCGCGCCGTTGCCAAGGTGGGGCCCGATCTGGCTGGCGAGCTGGTGGCGCGCGCGCTCGATGCCGGCATCAATTTCTTCGATACCGCGGACGCGTATGCCGATGGGGAGTCCGAGTCCCTGCTCGGCGCGGCGCTCAAGCGACATCGGGAGCGGATTGTGCTCGCCACCAAGGTCGGGTTCCGCAGCGGCCCGCCGCTCACTCAGGCGGGACTTTCGCGTCGACACATCCTCTGGTCAGTCGAGCAGAGCCTGCGGCGGCTGCAAACAGACTGGATCGATGTCTACATCGCGCACCGCGAGGATCCGTATACGCCCGTGGAGGAGACGCTCGAGGCTTTGGACACGCTGGTCCGTGCCGGGAAAGTCCGCTATCTGGGCTTTTCCAACTGGTCGGCATGGCGGGCCGCGGCAGCGCTCGAAATTCAGCGCGCTCAGGGACTCGCTCGCTTCACGCACGGCCAGATGTACTACTCGTTACTCGGACGCGACGTTGAGCGAGACGTGGTGCCGATGATGCGTCAATACGGTCTTGGCATGACCGTGTGGAGTCCACTCGCCGGCGGCTTCCTGAGCGGCAAGTACACGCGTCAGACGCTCACTGATCCGGACAATCGCATAGCCGGCTTCGACTTTCTGCCCTTCGAGAAAGAGGCGGGCTTTGCACTGGTCGAGCGGCTGCGAGCAATTGCCGCAGCCCATGCGGCGAGCATCGCACAGGTGGCGCTTGCATGGTTGCTGTCGCGCCCTGCCGTGACCAGCGTGCTGCTCGGCTCGAGCAGACTGGCGCAGCTCGAGGACAACCTGCGCGCGATCGATGTCAAACTGTCGACGGAGGAACTCGCCGAGCTTGCTGCGGCGACCGAACCGGTGGCGGTCTATCCGAACTGGTTCAGCGATACTCTGTGCGATGAGTCGCTGCGAGTCTCGCTCGGTGCGGCGTGAGTCGATCGGCAAGGGCCGGGGGCTTCGGCGTATCCTTCACGCTCTTCAGTCAATGGGTGATGCTCATGTCGGATCGGGAGCCCTCCTGGCTCGATGCGCGGCCCTCGTTGCGCGTGTCATGGCTGCAGTGGTGCAACCTCTGGCGGCGCTGGCCATTCGCGGCGGCGACGGCAACCGGTGCATTACTGATGTTCGGCGTGCTCGGCCGCATCGGTGCGGTCGGACATCTGATCGAGCGGGCCGCATCGGCGCCGCGCATGGTGCTCGCGGTGGCAACGGTGATCGCGACCACTCTCGTGCTGCGGCACCGCCGTCGGGTGGCGAGCCAGTGGCCGTTGCATTGGCTGGCGCCGCTGCCCCATGACCTTGCGGTCGCGACCCGCGCGGCCGCAGCGGCGCTGACCGTATGGTTCGCCGTGGCGGCGGAGATTGCCCTGGTCTCGGGCCTGGCACACGTACCGGCGTGGGTGACGGTGCGGCTGTTGGTCTGCGGCAGCGCAGGTGTCGTGTTCGGCGTGCTGCTTGCCGCGGTGCTGTCGATGAGGGGAATGACCCACGGCGAGAGCGAGCCGCCGCGTTCGCGATTTGCCGCCGTCCGCCGGTCCGGCGTGGCGATGGCGTGGCTCGGCTCGCTGCGCCCCCTGGGTGCCTGGCCCCTCGCCGAGACCCGCTATCGCGATCGACCGAGCATCCGCGCGCGCAGTCTGATTCTGCTTCTGCTCGCGGTGCCGATGGGCACCTCAGGCGGAGTGGCGCTCGCAGCGGCGACCGGGTGGCTGCTGGCGCTGCACCTGCTCAACCTGCTGCTCTCGCTGGTACGGTCGGCATTCAGTGCCGCGCGCTGGCTCGGGCCGACACCGCTGCGTCCGGTGCACTTTGCAGTGGCGCTGTCGCACCAGATTCTGATCGCGCAGATTCTCGGCTGCGCTGCGCTCAGCGTCATCGTGTATGTCGCGCTCGGAGCAGTGGCGGCGCGCGAGGCGCTTGCACTCAGCGGGCTGTGGGTGAGTGCCGCCGGCACCGTCGGCGCAGGAATGTGCGTGTTGGCGCTGCGCAGTCGATCGATCGCGGCCTCTGTGATGCACCGGGGATGGCAATGAGCGCAACGGTGAGCCCACCGGCGCTGCGGATCACCGGGCTGTGCGCGGGGTACGGCGCGCGGCAAGTGCTGCACGAGGTCAGTCTCGAGGTGCCTGTCGGGCACTGGTGTGCGCTGCTCGGTCCCAATGGCAGCGGTAAGTCGACGTTGCTCTTCTGCGTTGCGGGGCTGCTGCGTGCGCAGGCCGGTCAGATTGAACTGTCGGGCCACTCGCTGCTGTGCATGGCGGAGCGTGCCAAGCGCTCGCTCGGGTTTGCATGTGCCCCTGAGCGCGTGCCGGGGCTGCTCACCGGACGGCAGTGTCTGCAGGTTTACGCGGCAGCCAAGGGTCTAGGGGAGATCGATGAGGACGTGCGCGAGCTCAGCGATGCACTGGCGCTCACGCCGCAACTCGATCAGTTCGTGGACACCTATTCGCTCGGGACGCGACAGAAACTTGCGGTGGCGCTCGCGCTGCTCGGCGCGCCCCGGCTCATCGTGCTCGATGAGTCATTCAACGGCCTCGATCCGGCGAGCGCGGGTATCCTGAAACGCCATCTGCGCCGCATCGCGGACGAGCGGCGAGCCGCGATTCTGCTCGCGACGCATGCGCTCGATGTGGTCGAGCGTTATGCCGACAGTGTCGCGCTCCTGCTGGCGGGTCGGATCGTGTGTCGCTGGGACGCGCAGGAACTCGCTGCGCGCCGCGCCAGCGGCCAGGGTCTCGAGGAGTTGTTGGCTGGAGCGAGCGCCGCGTACGCCGACCTGCCGCGGTGAGTCGGGGCGCCCGCTGCCCGGCGGCGTGCCGCGCCTAACGCCAGGCCCAGGGCCAAGGTCGAAGCGCGAAATGTGCGGGCGGGATGTTGCCCGCCAGATAACGCACGAAATAGTCCCAGCGCCGCCGGGTGATGTACGGCGTCGCATAGCCGTAGCCATGGCGCACATTGGGGATGGCGATCATGTCGAAGTTCTTGTTCGCCTTGATCAGCGCCTGCACCACGATCTCGGTGTTTTCCGGCGGCACATTGTCATCGAGAGTCCCGTAAGTCAGCATCAGATGGCCGCGCAGCTGCCCGGCGAGCAATTCGTTGGCCTGATTGTCGTAGTTCGTTCGGCCATCGGGGCGGCGCACCAGCAGGCCCTGGTACTTCTCGCCCCAGTCGTTTTCGTAGTCACGGTTGTCCTGGTTGCCGCTTTCGGCCCAGCCGACCTTGAAGAAGCTTGGGTAGCGGAACAGCGCATCGGTGGCGGCATTGCCGCCGCCGGAATGGCCCCAGATGCCGACGCGGCGCAGATCGACCCAGGGGTAGCGTCGTGCAAGTTGCTTGAGCGCGGTGACCTGGTCGGGCAGGGTGTTATCGCCCATGTCGCCGTACCAGAGATGATGAAAGCTCGCAGAGCGGTATGGTGTGCCCATGCCGTCGATCGCGACCACGATGAAGCCCAGCTCGGCGAGGGACTGATCGTCCTGGCGTGCCGGCTCGAATCGGAAGGTCGAAACCGAACCGATCTGCGGTCCGGGATAAATGTAGTCGATGATCGGGTATTTCTTGCGAGGATCGAAAGGCGTCGGCTTGAACAACAGGCCATAAAGGTTCGTCGTACCGTCCCGAGCTTTGACCACGATCTGCTCGGGAGGATGCCAGCCGATGGCGCGCAGCCGATCAAGGCGTGCTCGGGCTACCGTTGCGATGATCCGTCCATTATTGGCATCGCGCAGTGTTGTCACCGGCGCGCGGCTCGTCGTGGAGCAGCTGTCGACGAAGTATCTGCCATCCGGTGACATGCTGATGAGGTTGTCGCAGTTCTGCGGTGTGAGCAGCACGGGTGCGCCACCGGCAAGACTCGCCTTCCAGAGCTGCTCGTAGTAGGGATTAATGCCGGGAGTCCGGCCGACGGCCCGGAACCAGACCGTTCCGGTGGCTCGGTCGAGGTGCAACACCTGCGTCACATCGCCCTTGCCGCTGGTGACCGGATGTTCGAGCCGTCCGGTGGTGAGGCTGTACAGGTACAAGTTGCCCCAGTTGTTGCGCTCGCTGTACCACATGACCTCGCCCGCGGCGGGGAGGTAGCGCCAATCGACTGCGCCAATGCCACTGTGATAGTAGGTTGAGACGCTGTCCTCGAACACGGTGCGCACTGCGCCGGTGCGAGCATTGGCGATGTGCAGCCATTCGTGGTGCCGGTTACGCGAACTCGTGACGAGTGCGAGCGTTCTGCTGTCCGGAGCCCACTGCAGGTCGTCCCAGTGACCGGTGTCGTTGCAGCTGAGCTCATCGCACAGACTGGAGAGGCGCTGCTGGGGGGGCAGTTGTAGACGCACTACCCGCTGCGATGCGACATGAATGACGACCGGCTCTATCCTGAATACGTGCCGGTCACCGGGCAAGGGATATTTCCATTTTTCGAGGGTGGGATGGCCGATTCCCGCGCTCACCAGATACATGTCCCCGACCCGACGCTGGTCCTGCTGGTAGGTGGCAATCTCTCTGGAGTTCGGCGACCAGTTGAGCACCGGTTTGGCGGAGTGCACCCAGCCTGCGTTATGGGTCGCATAGCCGAAGTTCCTCACGCCGTCGAACGTGAGTTGCCGCTCTTTGCCGCTCGCCAGGTCGCGCACCCATAGGTTCCAGTGCCGGATGAACGCAAGCAGTTGGCCGTTGGGAGAGACGATGCCCGGCTCCTTGCCGCTTCCCTGCAGCGGGGCCTCGACGGTGCAGTGTCCGGTACCGCTGAGATTGCAGCGAAAGCGGCGCGCACCGCGGGTGATCTCGAGTTCTCCGTGCTCGATCCGGATGGCGCTGACGCCAAGGGCGTCCGGATCGAGGATGGCGCCGATGGCGTTGCCGAGCGCTGCGGCGAGCTTGAGCCGATTGAAGGCCGCAGCCACTTTGCCGGAGGCCGCATCCATGATGCGGTAATGGTCGCCCCGCGCATCGTGCTCGATGAACCAAAAGCGATCGCCCGGCAGCCAATGCACGCGCTCGACGTCATCGTCCACGAGCGGCCCGGCCTCGTACGGCATGAATTGCTCGGCGCGGGCGTAATCCTGCGTGGTCAGCTGTCGTCCGCTGGCGCGCGCACCGGGACACAGCAGCACCGCCGCGCTGGTGAGCAGAACCGGTGGAAACAGTCTACGTAATGTCGAAATCACCGTTTCCCCCGCTCGTGCTTGCGGCTGCCTGGCAGTCCGCCCAGCGCCGAGGTTACGGCACAGTCCGGGCGGGGGAAACCGCAGCGCGCTCAGCGCAGCTGGCTGTCCTTGCTGCCCCGGCGGTTGTAGCCGCTGAAGACCTCGTTTTCCTTGTCCGCGAGTGCCTGGCAGGCGAGGCACAGTTGCACCCCGGGCACCGCACGCTGGCGCTCGGGCGGAATCGGCTCGCCGCATTCCGCACAGTGCGTCCGTCCGGGTCCCTGCGGCAGGCGGCTCTGCGCTCGCCGGATGCCGTCGTTGACGGTCGCGTCGATCTGTTCCTGCACGGCGCCTTCGCCGGCCCAGCCGGTGGCCATGATGGCGGACTCTCCCAGAATGAAGTGAAGGGTCATTGTACGCATCGCGCGCGCCCGCCGCGCGGACCGGCTGACTTGCCGTATATAATCTCAAATGATATAATTCAAAAATATATTATAGAATCTCGTATGAGTCCCGATCGTTTTCGCCAACTGGGCTTCCTCCTCAAAGACGTCAGCCGCCGCTATACGCGCCGCTTCGAGGAGCGCGCGCAGCGTCTGGCACTGACGCTGCCGCAGTGTCGGGCGCTGATCCATCTGCAAAGTCATGAGGGCGTCAGTCAGAAGCGCCTCGCGGAGCTTGCGGACGTCGATCCGATGACTCTGGTACGCATTCTCGACCGGATGGAAGCCGACGGCTGGGTTCAGAGGCGGTTCGATCCGGCCGACCGGCGCGCCCACACGTTGTGGCTCACGGCTGCAGCCACGCCGGTGCTCGAGCAGATCTGGCAACTCATTACCGAGACGCGCGCCGAGATGCTCCAGGGACTCTCGACCGAGGAGCGCGCGGTGCTGGTGGCGCTGCTCGAGCGGGTGCACGCGAATCTCACGGCGCTGCCGCCCTTACCGGCCGATCAATCTCCCGCTCCCGAGATCGGGCGCAGGTCCACGAGGTCCAATCGATGAATGATTCTGGGCATGATGCCGATTCGCTGCGCGTGACCGCCCCTGCACCGCGCAGGCTGCGCGAGCGGTTGCGTCGGCCGCTGATGTGGGGCGTGCCGCTGCTGGTGGCCGTCGGCGGGCTGTATTTCTATCTGACCAGCGGGCGTTACCAGTCCACCGAGGACGCTTACCTGCGCGCCGCGCAGGTGCAGATCAGTGCCAACGTCTCCGGCCGCGTGCGTCAGATCGACGTGCGTGAGAACGAACCGGTACATCGCGGTCAGGTGCTCTTCCGGCTGGATGACCGACCGTTCCGCATTGCGGTGCAGGCGGCGCGTGCGCGCCTGGCGGCGGCGCGGCTGTCCGTGGCATCGCTGCAGGCCGATTATCGAGCCGATCTGGCTGCGCTGCGCGCGGCCGGCAGTCAGGCCGCCTATGCGGCGCGGGAACTCCGTCGCCAGCGGCGGCTGCTCGCGATCGGAGTTTCCTCGCGCTCCAAGCTCGATCGCACGAGTCTCGAACTGCAGCAGGCTGATGCGGCAGTCACAGCCGCCAAGCAGCGGATTCGGGCGGTGCTGGCGCGGCTCGGCGGCCGCCCCGGTTTGCCGGTGGCGCAAAATCCCCAGGTCGCCGAAGCGCAGGCGGCACTGGATCATGCCCTGCTCGAACTGTCGTACACGACGGTGCGCGCACCGGCCGATGGCATCGTGACCAAGGTGGAGCACCTGCAGGTGGGGGCCTACCTGCCGCTCGCCACGCCGGCGTTCGTGCTGGTTTCCACCGCCGAAGTCTGGGTCGAGGCGGACTTCAAGGAAGACCAGATCACCAATATCCGCCCCGGCGACCGCGCGACTGTCAGCATCGACGCCTATCCCGATCAGACCTTCCACGCCATTGTCGCGAGCATCACGCCCGGCACCGGTTCGCAATTCTCGATCCTGCCGCCACAGAATGCTACCGGCAACTGGGTGAAGGTCGTGCAGCGCGTCGGTGTACGTCTACATCTGGTTGGTGCGCTGCCCCCCGTGCGCTCGGGCCTCAGTGCCACGGTGACCGTCGATACACGCTTGCGCACGAATGGCGCGGCGGGCGGGACCAAGAGCTAGCGGGCGCGAGCCGGCATCGACCGTACATATGGATCACGCTGAAGTTCATCGGGTACCGATCACCATTGCGGTGACGCTCGCCACCGTGCTGCAGGCGGTCGACATGACGATCGCCAATGTTGCGCTGCCGCACATCGGCGGCAGCATGTCGGCGACGCTCGAGCAGATGGACTGGGTGCTCACCTCGTATATCGTCGCCGCGGCGATCATGACGCCGCTGTCCGGTTGGCTTGCCGGGCGTTTCGGCCGCAAGCGGGTCCTGCTGTTGTCGGTGATCGGCTTCACCGTCAGCTCGATGCTCTGCGGCCTCGCGCAGTCCATCGACCAGATCGTGCTCTTTCGTCTCATCCAGGGCGCCTCCGGCGCGGGTCTGGTGCCGCTGTCACAGGCCGTGCTGCTCGATATCAACCCGCCCGAGCGCCACGGCCGCGCCATGGCGCTCTGGGGTCAGGGAGTGGTGCTCGGGCCGATGCTGGCGCCCGTGCTCGGTGGCTGGCTCACTGATAACTACAGCTGGCGCTGGGTGTTCTACATCAACGTGCCGTTCGGCGTGCTCGCAGCCATCGGCCTGATGGTCTACCTGCACGAGACCGAGCCGCGCAAAAGCTCATTCGACTTCCTCGGCTTTGGAGCGCTCAGCATCGCAGTCGGCGCACTGCAACTGCTGCTCGATCGTGGGGAGCTGAAGGACTGGTTCGCCTCCCCGGAGATCTGGGTCGAGACCGGCGTGATGGCGATGGCATTCTGGGTCTTCCTGGTGCAGACGCTGACCGCGCGCGAACCGTTCGTCAGTCCGGTGCTGTTCCGTGACCGGAACTTCTCGATCGGCAACTTCCTGATCTTCGTCGTCGGCGTGGTGCTGTTCGCGACGCTCGCCCTGTTGCCGCCACTGCTCGAGAATCTGCTCGGTTATCCGGTCACCACGGCGGGCATCGCGATGGCGCCGCGCGGCTTCGGCAGTTTCGTGGCCATGTCAATCGCGGGGCGGCTGATCGGAAGAGTGGATTCGCGAGTGCTGATTGGCGCCGGCCTTGGAATTACCGCCGCCTCGCTGCTGCTGATGTGCTCCTACTCGACGCAGATGCCCCAGGGCCTGATCTGGTCGACGACCTTTTTGCAGGGGCTCGGCACCGGCTTCGCCTATGTCACGCTCACCACGGTGACGTTCTCGACGCTCGCCACACAGCATCGTTCCGAGGGGACCTCCATGTTCAATCTGCTGCGCAACATCGGCAGCAGCATCGGCATTGCCGCCACCAGCGCGCTGCTGACGCACAACACGCAGGTCATGCATGAGCGCTTGGTTGCGCACATCCTGCCCTACGGCGGGCAGATCCGCCTGTCCGCACCGTACAGCTTCACCTCGTTCGCGGGCCTGGCTGCGCTCAACGCGGAAGTCACGCGTCAAGCGCGCATGATTGCTTACAACGATGACTTCAAGCTGATGTTCGTGATGACGCTGTCGTTGTTGCCGTTGCTACTACTGCTGCGGCCGCAGCGCAGTCGCTCCGAAGAGCCCCTGGTGATGGAGTGAGCCGATGATGCGAGCCCGAATTCTCCCCCGCTGGCGGTCGTGCACGCTCGCTCTGGCGATGTTCGTGCTCGAGGGCTGTGCGGTGGGGCCCTCCTTTCAACGCCCGCAAATCACCGCCGGACCGCACTACCGGCCGTCCCATGAGCTCATTCGTGGCGAGCGCCCGGCGCCGACCGCATTTCGCCAGCGAGTGACTCCGGGGGGGGCATCAGACGGACCGTGGTGGGCCGCATTCCGGTGCGCCGAGCTCAACACGCTGGTGCGGCAGGCGCTTGCGGACAATCACGATGTCGCGGCGGCACAGGCCGCGCTGGCGCGGGCGCGAGAGATGGTGACGGTCGGGGGCGCTGCCCGCTACCCGCAGATCGGCTTCAATGCCGGGGTCGGCCGCGAGAAATACGGAGCGGAATTCCTCGGCCCGAATGCCTTTGCGCCATTCCGTTACGTTGCCGGGGGCGTGAGCGTGGATTACCTGCTCGACTACCTCGGCCGTACGCGGCGCACGATCGAGGAGGCCCGGGCGCTCGAGCAGTATCAACGCAGCGAACTGTCTGCGACAAGACTGGTGTTGAGCGGGGAGGTCGCCTCGCAGGCGGTGACGGTCGCAACGGCGCGGGCCGAAATCCGTGCGGTGCGCGGCCTGCTTGCTGAGGACCGTCAGAATGTTGCGCTGGTGCGCGGGGCGGTCGCGGCTGGTTCAGAGCCTCGGCTCGATGTGCTCACCGCGCAGAGTCAGCTCGCGAGCGATGCGACGCTGCTCCCACCGCTCTACCAGAAACTTACTACCGCGCGGCATGCGCTGGCGGTTCTGCTCGGACGTACGCCTGCCTCCTGGCACGCACCGGATCTCACTCTGAGTGCCCTTGCGCTACCGGCGCAAGTGCCGGTGAGTTTGCCCTCGCAGCTGCTGCGGCGGCGCCCGGACATCCGGGCCGCCGAGGCGCAGTTGCATGCCGCCACTGCCGCGGTCGGGCTGGCGACCGCGAATCTGTATCCCCAGATCCTGCTGAGTGGCACGCTCAGCGAGGAGGCGCTGCGGCCGGCCCACCTGTTCGACGCCAGTTCGCTCGCGTGGTCACTGATCGCAGGATTGACCGGCCCGCTATTCGAAGGCGGAAAACTGCATGCGGAGCGGCGTGCCGCACTCGATGTCCTGCACGAGCGCGCCGATCTGTATCAGCAGGTCGTCGTGAGTGCGTTCGGTCAGGTGGCCGATGCGCTCGATGCGCTGCGCCACGACGCCGAGCTGCGTGCCGCGCAGGCTCGGGCATTGCGTATCTCGGGCCGCCGTCTGCGGTTAGAGCGCGACAGCTACCGTGCCGGCAACAGCGGGCTGCTGCCGGTGCTCGATGCACAGCGCCAGCGCGAGCGGGCACAGCTCGGCCTGCTCGGCGCTGAGCAGCGCCAGTTCCTCGATACCATCCGCCTGCTGCTCGCCGCCGGCGGGCGCATCGCGCCAACGGCGATTGCCCGGACTGCTGCCGTTCGCGAAACGACTACAAGCCCGAGAGACTCAGTCCGCCGGACTTCGCCTGGACTTTGACCACCGAGCAACTCTGTCGGGCGCGGCGCAGCTTGGTGCAGGCGGCGAGTGCAGCGGCATGGCTCATCTGTTGTGAGCGCAGAGTGGTGAGTTTCACCGCGCCGGCCGGCGGTATCACCTGCACTTGAGTGAGCACGCTCGCAAAGTGCGTCCGCAGCGTCTTGGCAGCCGCCTCGGCGGCGCTTGCTGTGCGATACCGGCCGAGTTCGAGCTGGAAGCCGGCGAGTTTGTCGATCTGCGCCTGCGCTTGAGTCGCTTGCGCCGCGTTCGGATACTTGCTGACGAATGCCTCCAATGCGCTCACGGTTCCAGCCGACTGGGCACTCTGCCAGGCGCTTGTTTCCTTCAGGGTGGTGAGCGCGGCTTGCGCCTCGGAGGTATAGGCGCCATTGGGGTGCTGCGTCAGATACTGCTGATACGCCGCGACGGTACCGGCACTGTGCGCGCTCTGCCATGCCTGTGTGTCTTCGAGCGCTGCGATGCGGTTTCGCGCCTGCTGTACCCGCGGGTCATCGGGGTGGTGCCGGATGAAGCTGCGGTAGGCGGCGGCCGTACCTTGGGCAGAGGCCTTTTGCCAGTCGGCATTCGGCGAGCTGCAGGCGACCAGCGCGCCGGTCGCGAGCAGGCAAGCAAACCATGCAGGCAATGTCTTGTTCACAGTAACCCCGCGAGGACGGATCGGGCGACTAAGCTACCCCAGAGACGGCATTTCTTCCAGGGACAGCGGACAGCGTGCCCCGACTCAGCGGCACACGGTGCCATCGTCGGGCCGTGGACCGGCCGCCTCGGGCCAGCGCTGCGGGCTCTTGCGCAGTTTGTGCACGTCATAGCCCATGGCCGCCACCCGCGCCACCATCGCGGCATACGCGCGTCGGGATATCTGCGGGGTGCGTGCCATGAGCCATACATAGTCGCGCGCATCACGCGCAACGATCACGCGGCTGTAGTCCGGTGCAAGCCAGGCGACAAGATATTGCAGTCGCAGCAGCCAAAAAAGGTGCACTTTCCACTCGGCGTTGCCCGTGTGTGACACGACCGTTGCCGTCGAATGGATCGTCTTCAGCGCAGCGCTGAAGCTGCCGCGGCGGAAGCGGAACACGGTGCAGATCGAGCCGTCCGGCTCGAGACGGTAGTGCTCGACGGGATTGTAATCATCGCGCTCGAAGCGGGTGGGAATCGCGGCAATGACGTACCAGCGGCCCATATAGCGCGAGAGATCAACGTGTGCGACCGGTACGATCGGCTTTTCGGCAGCAGCCCCCCGGCAGGCTGCGAGTCCGAGCACAGCGAGCAGCGTCAGTGCGGTACGGATCTGTCTCATCGAGTGCCTCCCGCAGCGGGGCGTGCGAAGCGGTAGTGGGCAATTACCCACTGCGAGCCTTGCGCGTAGCCGAACAGCTCCGCACAGGCCATCCAGAAAATCCGCCAGCGCGCGAACCACAGCGGCGCGGTTGCGCCGTAGTTCCCCTGCAGTACGGCGAGCACGCGCTCGCGTTGCTCGTCCTGGCGCGCGAGCCACAGATTTGCGGTGCGGCTGTAGTGCGTGCCGTCGAGCAGCCAGCGGCGCTCGAGAGCCAGCTCGCGCTGAAAGTACAGCAACGTATCGGCTGCGGGCATCAGGCCGCCGGTGAAGAAATGGCGGCCCAGCCAATTGTCGGCGCCCTCGGTCGCAAATGGGTACATCAGCGTGCGATGGGCGAACAGGTGTACGAACAGCTTGCCTTCGGGCTTCAGCCAAGAGGCGATCCGGCTCAGCAGCACCTCGTAGTTGCGCATGTGCTCGAACATCTCGATCGACACACAGCGGTCAAACTGTCCGCCCTGCAGAATCAGCAAATTCACATCACGTGTCAGGACTCGCACGTTGCTCAGCCCGCGCGCGCGGCACTGCTGTTCGATGTGGTGCCGCTGGCCGTGGGAGTTCGAGACCGCCGTGATCTGCGCGTTCGGGAAGCGCTCGGCCATCCACAGTGTCAACGATCCCCAGCCGCAGCCGAGCTCGAGAATCTGCTGACCGTCGGCCAGCTCGGCGCGCTCGCCGTACAGTTCCAGCATGGCCTCTTCGGCTTCGGCCAGCGTTTCATCCCCACGCGGGAAATAGCAGCACGAGTACTTAAGACGCGGACCGAGGCACTGGCTGAAGAATTCCGCAGGCAGCTCGTAGTGCTGCGCGTTTGCCGCCTCGGTGTGGATGGCGAGCGGGCTGGCGCGCAGCGCCTCGATTTGCACGGCAAATCGCTCCGCTTCGGCGGCAACACCGTCGCGCTGCTCGCTGCGCAGCCGCTCGGCGCACAGGCGTCGGATGCCGAGGCGCACCAGCGCGTCGGGCAGCAGACCGCGCTCGGCGAGTCCGAGCAAGCCGGGGGCGGGACGGTCGGCGGGCAGTTCGGCGGGGTACGGCAATACGGTGCTCATCGATCGGCTCCTGGGGGCGGATGGCGGGGGAACCATGGAAAAAACGCCGAGGTGCTGCGCTGGTAGTCCAGATAGTCAGCACCCCGTGTGCGTACGGCCTGCTGCTCGGTCCACGGCACGCCGCTCAGATAGCGCAGGAATACATACATGGTGAGTGGACCGAGCCAAGCGAGTGATGCGTAGGGCGAGCCGACCGACCAGGCCACGTAGGCGAACCAGTGCAGCCACTCGAAGAAATAGTTGGGGTGACGCGAGTAGCGCCACATCCCGGCGCGGCAGGTGCGCCCGCGATGGGCGGCCGTGGCACGGAAGCGAGCGAGTTGTCGGTCGGCGATCGATTCACCGAGCACCGCGACCACCCCGATCAGCGCGCCGGTGGCGAGCCACGGGGTCTGAGGATGAGCATTGGCGGCCACGGCGACGAACGGCAGCGCGAACAGCGGAATCGAGATGGCCTGTATCTGGAAGAAGGCGAACCAGCGCCATTGCGCGCCGCGCCAGCGGGCGCGCAACGCCTGATAGCGTCCATCTTCCGCTTCACCGCGCACACGCCGGGCAAGATGCCATGCCAGCCGTATGCCCCAGACTCCGCCGAGCACTGCGAGCATCAGGCGCGCTGTGCCGGCACCGACGCCGACGGCGGCCAGCAGGCCCGCGCCGAGGACGAGCAGCGCCGCCCACAGCACATCGGCGATGCCTGCATTGTTCCGCCGGCGCTGCCACTGCCAGCCGACGAGCATCACTGCGGCCGACAGTGCCCAGAGCACACCAAGCGCACGGGTGGGGCTCATGCGACGCTCCGCTCGGCGAGCCAGCGCCGCGCCAGGGTGACGAGAACCGGCAGCGCAACAGCCCAGCCGAGCGCGAGTGCGAGCAGACTGGCCGCCGGGTGGGGCGGGAAGCTCACCGCGTGCCAGCCGCGGGCGGCTGCCGAATAGGAAAGCGGCCCGCCGATGGCCCCCAGCAGCGCGGCGAGCGCCGGTCGTGTATGCAGGTAACCGAACAGCGGCACGATCGTCAGGCCGAAGGCGGCCCACAGCGCGAGTAGCCAGGCGGGCGCGAACGCGAGCGGCCAGGCTGCGGCATAGTGAATCAACCCCGTTCGCACCCAGCAGGCCTCGAGCGCAGCGCCCATCGCGAGCGACACGGCGAGCAATGACGCTTCGACGCGCCGCCGCGGCGAGACAGTCAGACGCCAGCCGATGAACAGAGCCGCGGCGCTCACGCCGGGCCAGGCGTGAGCATGGCTGGCGCCGATGACCGCAGCACCCCACACCAGCTCATAGGCGATGAACGTCAGCAGCACTCTCATGCGGTGCGCTCCGCGCATTCGTGGCGCCAGAGGGGTTTGGCGAACTTCAGGTGCGCCACGCCGATCGAGCGCTCGCGAAAGCCCCCTTCACAATAGGCCAGATAGAACTCCCACAGCCGCGTGAACCGCTCGTCGAAGCCGAGCGAGCGCACCTCGCCGAGTCGCGACAGGAAGCGCTTGCGCCACGCCTCGAGGGTGCGTGCATACGAGTCGCCGAAATCCTCGAACTCCACCAGAGCGAGGTCACTCGCACGCGTTTTGGCCGAGAGCATGGCGTGCACGGATGGAATGAAACTGCCCGGAAAGACATGCCGCTTTATGAAGTCCACCGAGCGCACGGCCTGCGCGTAGCGGTGATCTTCGATGGTGATAGCCTGCAACACGGCCACGCCATGTGGCTCGAGCAGCCGGTCGATGGCGCCGAAGTATTCCTCCAGGTGATCAGCGCCGACCGCCTCGATCATCTCGATCGAGACCAACTTGTCGTACCGGCCGGTGAGGTCGCGATAGTCCTGTAGCAGCACGTCGACTCGTCCGGCGAGGCCGGCGGCGCGGACTCGCTCGCGTGCGAGCTCATACTGGCGGCGGGAGATGGTCGTGGTTGTGACCCGACAGCCGTAGTGGCGCGCAGCGTGCAGGGCAAGGCCACCCCAACCGGTGCCAATCTCGAGCAGGTGATCGTTCGGACGCAATGCGAGCCGCTGGCACACCGTGTCGAGTTTGCGCGCCGAGGCCGCTTCGAGCGTGTCGCTCTGCCCGCGCCACAGTGCGGAGGAGTACATGAGGTCCGCCGAGAGGAACTGTTCGAAGAACTCGTTGCCGAGATCGTAATGCGCGGCGATGTTGCGCTGGCTGCCGGAGCGCGTGTTGTCACGGCTCACGTGCCAGAGGCGGCGTGCGGCGCCGGCAAGGCGCGCCCAGCCGCTCTCCAGTCCATCGAGCAGATCGCGGTTGCGCACCAGCAGGCGCACCAGCGCCACCAGCGCATCGGACTCGTCCAGTCCCGGCGCCGAACAGCGCCACAACCCGTCCATGTAGGCCTCCCCGGCGCCAACACTGCCGCCGGCGGCGACGAGGCGATAGAACGACGGATCAAGCACTTCCAGGCGCACCTGCGGTCCCTCGACGCTGTGGCCGACGACGAGAGTGCCGAGTCCGTCGCGCAGTTCGAGCCGCCCATGCTGCAGTGCACTGAGGCGAGCGAGCAATCGAGCGCGCAGGAATCGATCGAGCGCGGCAGCGCGCGGACGGCTCAAGGTGGCGGCGATGGAATTCATGCGGGACCTCGCAGGCGGTGAGGATGGTCGTAGACCGGCGTGCGCTTCAGCCATAGGCGCAGCGCCTGCCAATAAATCCCCCCGATGACCTGAGTGCTCATCAGGGGGAAGCGCCACAACACGCGGGCGAGGCTCGCGCCCGTCAGTGCGTGCCGGGTCAAATCGAGATCGGCTTCGAGTTCGCGCTCGTCGCCGCGCTGCACCGACATGTGCACCCGCAGCCGCTCTGCGGGCGGGCTGAAGCGCCACTGATACGTGCGCTCGAGTGGTAGGAACGGTGAGACGTGAAAAGCTTTGTCGAACGTCCAGCACCAGTGCTGGCCGCGACGCTGTGCCTGCGTAAGCGGCAGGACGTAGGCATGACGCTCCTTCCATGGCGTGTTGGTGATTTCGGCGACGATCGCTGCCAGCTCTCCACCGGCATCATGACAATAGTAGAAGCTGACCGGATTGAAGATGTAGCCGCCGTAGCGCAGGTGGGCCAGCAGCCGCACCGGTCCGGCGGGCCGGATGCCGGTGTGCTGTGCCACCAGTGTGCGGGCCGCTTCGGCCAGTGGCAGCGACGTCGGTCCGAGGTAATCGGCGCGGCGAAACTCGGCGACATTGTGACGCTCGAGCGACCACAGCCAGCGCTCGGCGAAGACCTGCTCGAGTTCGTCGAGATCGAGCAACAGCTGCGCGATGCGGTAGCCGAACGCGTGACGTCGTGGTCCGAGGCGCCAGTGGCGCACCACCCCCTCATAGACCGCGCTGTTCAGTGTCGGTGCTGCGCTCATGCCGCGGCCTTGTGCGTCGAGCCTCGCCCCGGAGTTGAATCCAAGGCAGCGGCGACCGCGTGGGCACTGCGCATGCCGTCCTCGTGAAAGCCCCAGCCCCAGTAGGCGCCGGCGAACCACGTGCGGTTGATGCCTTGAATTTCCGCGCGCCGCCGTTGCGCCGCGACTGCCGCGTGAGTGTGTACCGGGTGCGCGTAGCGGATGGTACGCAGCACCTTGGCCGGATCGATCGCTGCGGTGCGGTTGAGCGTGACGATGAGCGGCTCCGGTGCGGGGATCCTTTGCAGCAGGTTCATGCAGTAGCTCACCGTGCACGGGGCGTGCGGCTCGCGCGGCACGTGCGCGTTCCATGCGGCCCAGGCCTTGCGATGGCGCGGCAGGAGCGAGGCGTCGGTGTGCAGCACCGCCTCGTTAGGCTGATACGCAATCGCACCGAGGATGGCGTGCTCAGCCGGGCTAGCGTCCCCGAGCAGCGCCAGGGCCTGATCGCTGTGACAGGCGAGCACGACCTGGTCGAAGCGCTCGGTGCCTCCTCCGTGGGTCACGCTGACGCCATGGGCATCGCGGCGCACTGTATGGACCGGGCAGGCGAGCCGCTCCTGCACGTGCCAGCGTGCCCGCAGCGCACGCACATAGCTCGCCGATCCTCCGCATACGACGCGCCACTCGGGCCGGCGGCGTGTCTCGAGCATCTGGTGGTTGGCCATGAACTGCACCAGATAGCGCGCGGGGAAGGACAGAATCTGTGCCGGAGGCGAGGACCACAGTGCCGATGCCATGGGCACGAGATGATCGTCGCGAAAGGCTGCGCCGTAGCCTTCCGCCGCCAGGTATTCCCCCAGCGTCGGACCCGGTTCGGCTGCCGCGAGCAGCGCGGGTGCTTCGCGGTAAAAGCGAAGCAGATCACGCACCATGCCGAGAAAGCGCGCCGAGAACAGGTTGCGCCGCTGGCAGAACAGCGTATCGAGTCGCGTGGCGTTGTATTCGAGCCCGCTCGCCTCGTTGCGCACCGAGAAGCTCATGGTGGTTGGCTGCGAGGCGACTCCGAGCTCCTTAAGCAGCGCGGTGAACAGCGGGTAGTGCCGCGGACTGAAAACGATGAAACCCGAGTCGACCGCGTAGTTGCGGCCGGCCAGAGTGATCTGGTGGGTGTGGGTGTGTCCGCCGAAGTAGGCGTTGGCCTCGTACAGGGTGACTTCGTGACGGGCCGAGAGCAGCCAGCTCGAGGCGAGTCCGGCAATCCCAGAGCCGATGACTGCGATACGCATGCGCTCAACGCTCCGCCGACTCGAGCACGTGCGCAGGCAGTCGTTTCAGACCGCTGATCAGGCCGAGGTACGCGAGCAGCCGCAACCCATACCAGGTGAGGTCGATTTCCCACCACAGGAATCCCTGACGTGCGCTGGCCGGGAAGCGGTGATGGTTGTTGTGCCAGCCTTCGCCGAAAGTCAGCAGCGCCAGCAGCACGTTGTTGCGGCTGTCATCGGGGGTGAGGAAGCGGCGCGAGCCCCAGCGGTGGCCCAGTGAGTTGATCGTCACGGTGGCATGGAACAGCACGACGGTCGAGATGAAAAACCCCCAGACCAGAAGCTGCGGGCCATCGGTTCCGAGCTGCGGCGCGAGTCGCTGCAGCATTGCCCCGAGAGCGTACAGCGCGAGCGCGAGCAGCACCGGCACCGCGATGTCGAAGCGGTCGAGCCAGCACAATTCGGGGTATCGGGCGAGATCCGGGACGCGCTTCAGGTCGGTGTCGAACGCGCGCCGGGTGAGGAACCACCCCATGTGGCTCCAGAGAATGCCGTGTACTCGCGGCGAATGCGGGTCATTCGGCGTGTCGGCGCTGCGGTGGTGATTGCGGTGGTGCGCGGCCCACCACAGTGGCCCGCGTTGCACGCAGGCGGCGCCAATCAGCGCGAACAGCAACTGCACCCAGCGCGAGGCACGGAATGCGCGATGGGAAAAGCCGCGATGATAAAAGCCGGTGATGGCGAACATACGCACTGCGTACAGCACCCCGGCCACGAGCAGCGCGGTCGGGGAGACGCCGCACCACAGCGCTCCGAGACACCCCAAATGCAGCAGGATGAACGGCACCGCACGCAGCCAATCGATGCGATCTGCGCCGCTCGGATCGAGCGGGGTTCCGCTCTGGCGGGTGTCGAACCAGCGGCGCAGCGTTTCTCGGCGCGAAGGACGGGCCGTGCCGGCGGGGACGGGGGCAGGTAGCGGATACGCGCTCATCGTGGGGCACCATCGGGGACTCTGGTGCGCTATACGGAGCGGCGCGGCATTTGGATGCACGCTTGGCTCGGCGTGCATCGCCCCCGGGGCGCTCCCTAGGAACGGGGACGGCTCAGACTGCTCGGTGCAGCGCGCGGCCGAGACGCAGAGCCGCCGCCGCGGGGCCGGCGGCGGCGGGCGCTGCACCGATGGCGCCGGCGGCGATCACCGGTCCGGTCGGTGCTCCCGTGGGCGATCCGCCCTGAGGCTCGATCGAGACTGCGAGGCGGGCAGTGGGTCCGAGGCGCGCGACCAGGCGGGCGCTCAGTCGCAGCGTGATCGGTGCCCGGGTCGATATCAGGCCGACCGCAATCGGTCGACCGCCCTCGGGAATGAGCCATAGCTCGGGCGTGCGGTCCGCCTGCACCGGCAGCGGGGTGGCCGGCACCACGATCATGCGCGCGTTGCCGATGTCCATCGTGGCGGTCCAACCGACTTGGCCGTCGTTTTCCGTGATGGTCGCCGCCATGTACGGGATGGCCGGCGTGGGCGGGCGGTGTACGAGCAGGAATACCAAAGCGGCGCAGGCCCCCGCGAGCAGCGCCCCGCTGCCGAGGGTCAGCCAGTGCCACAGCCGCAGGTTCTCCCAGAGCCGCCCGCCGCTCTCGGCAGCGGGGCGGTCGAATTCGAGCCGAGTGCAAATGCGCTGCCAGAGCCGCGGCGGGGGCGTCTCGGGCTTGACGGCCTCCGCGAGCGGCGCGAGCCGCCGCGCCCACTCTGCGACCGCGCTCGCCGCCGCACCGCCGGCGGCGAGTTCCTGCGCCATCGCGGCGCGCGCATCGGCGTCGAGCACGCCAAGCACGTACTCGGCACAGCGCAAATCGCCATCGTCGTTCAGCGGCGTGTTCATGTCTCGAGGCAGGTGCGCAATTGCAGAAGAGCCCTACGGATCCAGCTTTTCATCGTGGCGAGCGGCACTTCGCACCGTATCGCCAATTCCTTATACGTAGCACCGCTGAAGAAGGCTTCACGCACCGAGCGGCTGTATTTTGTGTCCAGCTGGCCGAGGCAACGCTCAAGGCGCCGATAATCCTCGCTGGCCTCGGCGTCGGCGGCTGGCCCGCGGCTCTCATCGGGTAGTTCCTCGAGGCCGAGCGGGTCGCTCGAGGTGTCCTCGCGACGCTGGCGCAGCCGGTCGATGGCCCGGTTGCGCACCAGGGTTGTGAGCCAGGTGTTGGCGCTCGCGAGGGTCGAGTCATAACCGTCCGCGCGGCGCCAGATCGAGATGAATGCCTCCTGGAGGACCTCCTCGGCTTCACCGCGGTCGCGCAACATGCGCACGCACAGGCCAAACAGTCGCGCGGAGGTGAGCTCGTATAGACGGGAGAATGCGGCTCGGTCACGCATCGCGGTGCGGATGAGCAGCCGTTCGAGCGTCTCGGTCTCGGAGGACGTGTCGTTCATCAACTGACCGCGCCGCAGTGCCTGTTGTGGGGGACGAGCCCGAGGCAGACCACGGCTCTGCTCATCCGAGGGTTGCGTCCGGGCGTGCCGATTGTCATTGAAAATACCGTCCCGTTCAAGCACGCCGTCCAGCCCGCGGCTGCGCCTGATCCGCAAGTCGGTATTTGCCGCAGCGCAGGGTGTATCGGTCGCCATTCCCGTGCCTGAGCAGCTGTACTAATCTGCGCGTGCCATGACAAGGCGCAGCGCGTTTTTTTCAGTGCGCAGCCGTTGTGCGGCGCACGATAGGCCGCGAAAGGAATGCGCTCCTGCCCGTGTCCGATCGAGTTCGATCCGGCGCCCAGTGTCCGCCATTGCGGTGCGCGGTTGCCGTCTTAGAGGGTGCAAACGATGATTAACGGAACCGTTGTTGACCTGTCTCGTATCCAGTTCGCAGCGACCGCGCTGTATCACTTTCTGTTCGTGCCCCTGACGCTCGGGCTGAGCTTCCTGCTCGCGGCCATGGAGACGGTCTACGTCACCACCGGCAAGCCAATCTACAAGCAGATGGCGATGTTCTGGAGCCGGTTGTTCATGATCAACTTCGCGCTGGGCGTAGCGACCGGACTCACCATGGAGTTCCAGTTCGGCACGAACTGGTCGTTTTACTCGAGCTTCGTTGGCGACATCTTCGGCGCGCCGCTCGCCATCGAGGGCCTCATGGCCTTCTTCATGGAATCAACCTTTGTCGGCTTGATGGTGTTCGGCTGGCAGCGCCTGTCCAAGGGACAACACCTGGCAGTCACCTGGCTGGTGGCGCTTGGCTCGAATCTCTCGGCGCTGTGGATCCTGGTCGCCAATGGATTTATGCAAAATCCCAAGGGCGCGGCATTTGATCCGATCACCATGCGGATGCATCTGACCAGTTTCCAGCAACTGATCTTCAGCCCCGATGCGCAGTCCAAGTTCGTCCATACCAGCATCGCCGGGTACGTGACCGGTGCGGTGTTCGTCGCCGGCGTGAGTGCGTTCTACATGCTGCGCAAGCGGCACATGGATCTCGCCAAGCGTTCCTTTCGGATTGCTGTGCTGTTTGGTGTGCTCGCCACCATCGGCGTGGTGACGCTGGGCGATGCGCTCGGATTCGTGGACGCCAAGGCGCAGCCGACCAAGCTTGCCGCCATGGAGGGGCTGTGGCGAAGCGAGCCGGCGCCCATGCCGTTCAATGTTATCGCCATCCCCGAACAGTCCGAGCAGCGCAACATCGATGCGGTGCAGGTGCCTGCGGTGCTCTCGCTGCTGGTCACACACTCGCTTACCGGCACGGTTCCGGCCATCGATACGCTCGAGAAGCGGGCGGAACAGAGGATCGAGAACGGCATTCCGGCGGTCGAGGCGCTGAAGGCGCTCTCGCACGATCCGCAGGACGCGAGCGCCATGGCGCAGTTCGATGCACACAAGGCCGACCTCGGCTACGGCTTTCTGGTGCAGCGCTACGCGCCGCACCTCAGCGAGGTCACCCCGAGCGAGATCCAGAAGGCGGCGAAGGATTCCATTCCGCCCGTGGCGGCGGTGTTCTGGTCCTTCCGGGCGATGGTCGGCATGGGGCTGCTGATGCTTGCGTTCTTCGTGCTCGCCACGCTGTACTCGCTGCGCGACCGGATCCAGAAGAAAACCTGGATACTCAAGGTCGCCGTCTGGATGATTCCGGTTCCGTTCCTCGCCGATGAGGCCGGTTGGCTGGTCGCCGAGCTCGGCCGGCAGCCTTGGACGGTATACGGCGTGCTGCCGACCTGGATGAGCGCCTCGACGCACAGCGTCGGGTACATGGCGTTTTCCCTGATTGGTTTCGTAGCCTTGTATTCGGTGTTCATTGCCGTCGAGATGTATCTGATGGTCCGCGCCATCAGACTCGGTCCGCCGGAGCATGGCGGGGGAGACGCAGAGCGTCCGCTGTCGCGTCCGACGCTCGCGCCGCGGCCGGTTCCGGCTGCGCCCTACGGCACCAAACTGGAGGGTTGAGTCATGAATACATTTGCAATCGCGCAAGTGATCTGGTGGGTGCTGCTTGGCGTGCTGCTCATGGGTCTTGCCGTCATGGTCGGCATGGACATGGGCGTCGGTGCGATCCTGCGTTACGTGGGACGCACCGACACGGAGCGACGCGTGGCGCTGAACATCATCGGCCCACACTGGGATGGCAATCAGGTCTGGTTCATTCTGGGCGGCGGCGCGATTTTCGCGGCATTCCCGCTCATTTACGCCACGGCGTTCTCTGGCTTTTACGTGGTAATGCTGCTGTTGCTTTGGACCATGATCATGCGGCCGATCGGCTTCGAGTACCGCAGCCGCATCGACAATCCGGCCTGGCGTAATGTGTGGGATTGGGCGCTCGTGGTAAGCGGGGCGGTGCCGATGATCGTGTTTGGGGCCGCTTTCGGCAATCTCTTCCACGGGGTGCCGTTTCACTTCGACTGGGACATGACCTCGTACTACACGGGCAGCTTTCTCTCGCTGTTGAACCCGTTCGCCGTGATGGCCGGCGTGTTGTCGCTGTCGCTGTCGGCCATGATGGGCTCGTTGACGGTCATGAGCGGCGCCGAAGGTGCGCCGTATCAACGCGCTCGCGCTTTGGCACAGATCGCTGGACTGGTGGCGATCGCGCTGTTTGCGATTGGCGGGTTCTGGGTGCATGCGCTGCCCGGCTACCAACTGCTCAGTGTGCCTGGGCTCGGCGTGCCGCAGACCCCGCTGCAGCAGACCGTCGGCGTTGGCGGTAGCTGGCTGCAGAACTTCGGTACGCATCCGCTGCTGTGGCTCGCGCCGCTGCTCGGCTTCACGGGCATGCTGGGGGCGGTGTTCGCGGCCCGAGCCGGACGCTCGCACCTGGGTTGGTGGCTCGGTGCCGGCGCTTGGATCGGCGTGATCGGTAGTGCGGGGGCGGCACTGTTCCCCTTCATGCTGCCCTCGAGCAGCGATCCGTCGATGAGCCTGACCGTGTGGAACTCGAGTTCGAGCGAGCTGACGCTGTTGTGGATGATCGGGTTCGCCGCGGTGTTTGTTCCGCTGATTCTGTGGTACACCAGCTGGGCATTCTGGGTAATGCGCGGCAAGGTGACGGAGGATGCGGTGGTCCACGACGAACACGCTTACTGAGGGCACGAAGATGCGCAGCTTTCTCTACTTCGTTCTGTTTCTGCTTCTGGCCATCATCGTCACTGTGCTTGCGGCAATCCTCGGCAACGAAGGGGCGTGGTACTTCGCGTGGCTCATCGGCACAACCATGATCGTGCTGGTGAGCGCCGCTGGCGGCGCGATGCTCGATGCTCACGAGGAGCACCTCGCGCAGTCGCAGTCGGGCGAGCAGCGCCCCCAGAGCTGATCGGGTCAGGGTAAGTGTCTGACGCCGGGGCGGGCGTAAGAGCGTCCGGTTCGCCCGACAGTCGCGCCGCGGCGCAATGGCTGCACCGGCAGGCCCGCCGAATCCGCGGGCCGCTGGTGCGCACCGCGGTGCTGTCCGCCTTGCAGGCCTGCGCACTGGTGGCGCAGGCCTGGGTGCTCTCTGCGCTCCTGGTCGCCGGGGTGTTCGCGCACGCCCCGTTGACCCGGCTCTGGCCGCTCTGGCTGACTCTGCTTGTCCTTGCCCTGCTTCGTTTGGTGATCGCCGTGAGCGCACGGCGGGCCGCATTTCGCGGCGCTCAACGGCTCGCGCAGACGCTGCGCGCCCGGTTGCTGCACGGTGCCCAGGCGCTCGGTCCCTATGGCCTGCGGGCTCAGGCGAGCGGCGATCTGATCACTCGCCTGGTCGATGGCATCGAGGCCATCCTCGGGTACTTCGCGCGCTATCTGCCACAGATGCTGGCCGCGGTTCTTGTGCCGAGCCTGCTTGTGCTGTGCATCTTGCCGGTGGACTGGCTCTCTGGACTGATCTTGCTGCTCACCGCGCCGCTCATCCCGCTGTTCATGGTGCTCGTCGGCAGGGCGGCCGCGCGGGCGAGCGAGCATCGTTATGCCCAGTTGACGCGACTTGGCGCGACCTTCATCGAAGCACTCGGCGGCCTGCTTACCCTGCGCCAGCTCGGGGCTGCCGAGCGGTTTGCGGTACGGCTCGAGTCCGAAAGCGAGGCGTATCGAACGCTCACCATGCAGGTGCTGCGTGTGGCGTTCCTATCCGCACTGGTGCTCGAGTTCTTCGCGATGGTGAGCATAGCCATCGTCGCAGTGCTGATCGGCTTTCGGCTCCTGTGGGGCGAGTTGCCGTTGCGCGCCGGTCTGTTCGTGCTGCTGCTGGCCCCGGAGTTCTATCTGCCGCTGCGCGCGTTGGGGGCGCAGCGGCACACTCGGATGGACGCGCTGGCGGCGGCACAGCATCTGGCGTCGTTCGATGCGACAGCACCCGCGCCCGACGCGGCCGCCGCGGCCGCCGCGCCGGTGTTCTGCGGCTCATCACCGCAGATTCGCCTGGAGGGCGTCACCTACCGGCATCCGGGCCGTGAGGCGGGCGTACGCGAGTGCGATCTGGTGCTCCGGCCGGGTCAGGTGACGGCGCTCGTTGGGACAACCGGGAGCGGCAAGAGCACGCTGCTCAGTTTGCTGCTCGGCTTTGTCGCACCCGAGCACGGCCGGATCCTCGTCGATGGTGCCGATCTCGCCCGGCACGATTTGACCGAGTGGCGCAAGTGCCTGGCCTGGGTGCCGCAGCAGGCGCATATATTCGAGGGGACGGTGCGCGAGAATCTCCTGCTTGCCGAGCCCGGTGCCGCTGCGGCCGCGCTCAGCCGTGCAGTCGAGGTCAGTGGCTTTGCCGAGGTGCTGGCGAGGCTGCCGGGAGGGTGGGATACGGTGCTCGGTGAGCGCGGGCTGGGCCTGTCCGGCGGTGAGCTGCAGCGCTTGGCACTGGCGCGCGCGCTGCTGCGCGAGCGGGCCTCCGTGTGGCTGCTCGATGAGCCGACGGCACACCTGGATGACGCCGGCGCGCGCGCAATCGAGGCATTAATCCGTGCCGTGGCGGCCCGCCGCACTGTTTTGCTGGCGGTGCATCGATTGGCGGCGGCACGCTCTGCCGACTGGCTCGTCGTACTGCGCAACGGGCGGATCGTCGAACAAGGCGTGCCGCTCGAGCTTGAGCGCACGGGTGGCGCGTTCAGCGCGCTACTGCAGGCCGAGCAGTCATGAAGCCGTGGCTGCCGCCCCTGTTGCGCCGGCTCTTGTCTGTTTCCTATCCCGACCGGAGTTGGATGCTTGGCGGCGCGGGGCTCGCGCTGCTCGCGGCGTTCGCGGCCGTTGGCCTGATGAGTGTGTCCGGCTGGTTCATCGCGGCCATGGCGCTGGCGGGGGCGGGGGGGCTGGCGATCAATTACTACACGCCTGCCGCGGCCATCCGCCTGTTTGCGATCCTGCGTAGCGGCGGGCGCTACGGTGAGCGCGTCGTCACACACGAGGCGACGCTGCGGGGGCTCTCGCGACTGCGCGGGTGGCTCTTCCGCCGACTGATTCCACTTGCGCCGGCGCGTCTCGGGGCGCTGCGCAGCAGCGAGCTGTTTGCGCGACTGCGAGCCGATGTCGACGCCTTGGAACACTTCTATCTGGCCGCGCTCGTCCCTGCCGGCGTGGCGTTGCTCAGCGTCGTGGGGGCGGTTGTGCTGTGCCTGATCGTTCTGCCTGCCGCCGCGGCCGTGCTGTTGGCCGGCGCATTGCTCGGCGGCGTCGTGGTGCCGCTCTGGGTGCAGCGGCGCGCTGCGCCGGATGCCGCATCCGCGGTGCGCGAGAGCGCGGCCTTACGCGGTCAGTTGCTCGATGCGCTGCGCGGACATGCCGAGCTGCTCGCCTGGGGCGGGGTCGCGGCGCACAGCGCCCGTGTCAATGCGCTGGCGGATCGCCTCGATGAGCGCCGGACCCGCCTCGAGGTGTTCGAGGCAATCAGCGGCGCATTGGTCGGATTTTGTGCGCAGCTGACGCTGCTCGCAGTGCTGGTATTCGCGCTGGCGGCCGTGCATCGCGATGCGCTGTCACCGCCGCTGCTGGTTCTGTTGGCGTTGCTGGTGCTCGCCTCGTTCGAGGTCATCGGTCCGCTCTCGGAAGCGTTGACAAGATGGACAGCGACCATGACTTCGTGCGAACGGGTATTCACGCTGGCGGATACCGAGCCGGCATTCGCTGAGCCGCAGGTCTCGGCACCGTTGCCGCCTCGCCCCGTCATCGCGTTTGAAGACGTCTGGCTGCGCTATGACACACACGGCCCATGGGCGCTGCAGAACGTCAATCTGACGCTGACGCCTGGGGCCAGGGTGGCGGTGGTGGGCGCCTCAGGGGCTGGTAAGAGTTCCTTGCTTGCGGCGCTGTTGAAACTGTATCCGCTCGAGCGCGGTCGCGTGCTGTTCGGTGGCCAACCTCTCGCAGCGCTGAGTGGTGATGTGCTCAGGCGGCACGTCGCGGTGATCGCCCAACAGACCGTCCTGTTCAATCAGTCGCTGCTTGATAACCTGCTGCTGGCGGCCCCTGAAGCCGATGCGCACGGGATCGAGCGCGCCGTCAGGCTGGCGCAATTGGACGCGTTCGTCAGTTCATTGCCCCAGGGTTACGACACGGTCCTCGGAGAGGCGGGTGCTCTGGTTTCGGGAGGTGAAGCGCGGCGCATCGTCATCGCCCGTGCGCTGTTGCAGGAGGCCCCGGTGCTGGTCCTCGATGAGCCGACTGAGGGATTGGATGCGCGCACAGCCCGTGAGCTGTACGCAGCCCTTGCCGCGGCCGCACAGGGACGCACGCTGCTGCTGATCACGCATCGCCTGAGCGGTCTTGCCCAACTGGTGGATGAAGTCCTTGTGATGAAAGCGGGCGCGATGTGCGCGCGCCTGAGCGTGAGCGAGTATCTCCAGGGACAACGCAACGGTTGAACGATGTGTCCTGCAGCCGGGCTGGAATATGTCGCCAAGGCCATTGGCGCAGACAAAATCAAGGAGTAAATTCACAAAATTAGAAGCTCGGACGCCCCAGCGGCGCTGCGCCGGGGCTTCGCGCTTACCATGGGGCCTGCGGCGCACGGCCGGCCCAGGAGATTCAGAATGAGAAAAATACTGGGCACGCTGCTGTTGACGCTGCTGCTGGGATGGGCCGGCCAGGCAGCGGCGGGCGGGTTCACGTTTGGGCAATGGCGGGTCTCGACCACAGCCGATGGCCACTTTTCCTACGCCGCCACGGTCAATCGCCGTGGCGAGGTCTTTGGAGAGTTCTGCGCATTCAAGTCCGGCTCGTGCCACTGGCTGCTTGCCGTGCACACGCCGTGTCGTTTCGGTGACGTCTACCCCGTGCTCGCGAATTCCGCCACCGGCGCCACGCCGATCGCGATCTTCTGCATTGGTGCGATCGGTCGCCACACCTTCGGGATGGCGCTGATGAACCGTCGCAAGCTTGAGGCGAGCATCGAGCACGCCCGGCGGGTGGGATTCGCCGTTCCGCTCGGCGGCGGTGGTTTTGCATTCGCGCACTTTGCGCTCCTTGGCCGTCTGCAGGCGACCGCGTTGCTGCAGCAGACCTTCGCGGCCCAGATCGAGCAGCGCCGCCGGATCCGCTCGCGCGAGACCCGCCTCTAGGGGCGTTTGCGCCTCCCGGCCGGGGTAAGGGGGGATCCAGGCCCCCTACTCGGGCCCCGGCACGCCCGACCGAGCGGGCGGCGGGGGATGTGGTTAAAATAGTAGCCTATACCCTTGCGGATGCGCAGTGCGCGCTCCGGGCGGCACCGCGTGCTGCTACCGGAGCGCGTGCGCCTGCCCGGCCGAGGACACAGGAGAATGGGTGTCGTGGATAAACGCGTGATGTGGCGACGGATGGTCATCGTACTGGTTGCGATGGCGCTCGTATTGGGCGGGGTGGTGGCCTGGAATGCCGTCAAGGCGCACTTCATCCGCAAGTTCATGGCGATGAACGCCGCGCAGCCCCAGACGGTGAGCACCGTCACGGTGGGCTATTCGCAATGGCAGCCCCGCATGAGCGCGGTCGGGAGCCTGCGTGCGGTGCATGGGGTTGAAGTGACCACCCAGCTTGCCGGCATGGTCGAGAGCATCGATTTCCGCTCCGGGGAGAGCGTCCGCGCCGGGCAAGTGCTGGTGCAGCTCAATGCCGCACCGGACATTGCCCAGCTGCACGCGCTGCAGGCCGCTGCGCACTACGCGGCATTGACCTACCAGCGCGACGTGTTGCAGTACAAGGCGCAGGCCATCGGTAAGGCGACGCTCGATGCGGCGACGGCGAATTGGAAGAGCGCCGAGGCGCAGAAGCGGGCCCAGTCCGCTCTGGTTGCCGAGAAGACCGTGCGTGCCCCGTTCAACGGGCGCCTCGGCATCACGACGGTCAATCCCGGGCAGTATCTGCAGCCCGGCGCGGCAATCGTCAGCCTGGAGTCGCTGGATCCGATCTTCGTGGATTTCCATCTGCCGCAGAGCGATCTGTCGCGCATCCATATTGGCGAGCGTACGGGCGTCTCCACCAGCGCGTTTGCAGGCAGAGTCTTCACCGGGCGAGTCACCTCGATCGATCCGCTGGTCGATCCGGCAACGCGCAATTTCGAGGCGGAGGCTACCATCCAGAATCCGCAACGGCTGTTGCGTCCGGGCATGTTCGTCAATACCGAGATCGACTCGGGCCATAAGCGACGCTATCTCACCCTGCCGCAGACGGCGATCACCTACAACCCCTACGGCGATACCGTGTTTGTGGTGCACCCGGCGGCGAATCCAAAGGCGCATGCAACGGTCGAGCAGGTGTTCGTGACTCTGGGGCCGACGCGCGGTGATCAGGTTGCAATCCTGAAGGGTATTCGTGCGGGCGATGTGATCGTGAGTAGCGGGCAGCTGAAGCTGAAAAATGGCTCTGCTGTGATCATCAACAACAGCGTGCAGCCACTCAATCAGGCGAACCCTTCGCCGCAGGAACATTGAGGCAGCCGGCGTGAAGTTCACTGAAATCTTCATCCGCCGGCCCGTGCTGTCGGCGGTCGTCAGCCTGCTGATGCTGGTGCTGGGGCTGCGTGCAATCTTCCAGCTGCCGGTCACCCAGTATCCCAAGACCGAAAGCGCGGTCATCACCGTAACGACCTATTACTACGGCGCGGACGCGAACACCGTCGCCGGTTTCATTACCCAGCCGCTCGAGGCGGCCATCGCGCAGGCCCAGGGCATTGATTACATGTCCTCCTCCTCGAGCACGGGCAGCTCGGTGATCACCGCAGTGCTGCGGCTCAATTACAACGCCAACCACGCGCTCACCGAGATCAGCGCCCAGGTGAATGCGGTTCGCAACCAGTTGCCGCCGCAGGCCCAGCTGCCGGTCATTAAGCTGTCGAAGAACCAGACGACCGACACGATGTATGTCGGCTACTTCAGCAAGGTGCTGCCGACCAATGCGCTGACGGACTTTCTGCTGCGCGTGGTGCAGCCGCAGCTGAACGCCATACCGGGGGTGCAGTTCGCTGAGATCAACGGCGGTCGCACCTTCGCGCTGCGCGCCTGGTTGGATCCGCAGCGCATGTCCGCCCACGGCGTCACGGCCGCCGACGTCTACCAGGCGCTGGCTGCCAATAACTACCTGTCCGCGGCCGGTCAGACGCGCGGACAAATGGTGAGCGTCAAGCTCTCGGCCACGACCAACCCGGACAACCTGCGCGAGTTCCGCAATCTGGTGATACGCGACCAGAACGGCGCAATCGTGCGGTTGAAGGACGTCGCCACCGTCGTGCTCGGTGCCCAGAATTACAACTCGGCGGTGCGCTTCAGCGGTCGGCCCGGAGTGTTCATCGGCATCCAGGCCGCGCCGAGCGCCAGCGTGCTCACCGTCGCCAGCAAGGTACGCGCCGCCCTGCCGGTCATCGCCCGGGAGTTGCCGCACGGCATCACGCAAAAAATCGTCTTCGACGGCACGACGTTCATATACGCATCCATCATTGATGTGGTGCGTACGCTGGTCGAGACGCTGTTGATCGTTACCTTGGTCATCTTCCTGTTTCTCGGCAGCCCACGCGCCGCAGCGGTACCGGCACTTGCCATGCCGCTGTCGATCGTGGGTGCCTTCATATTCATGCTGGCGCTCGGCTATTCGATCAACCTGTTGACGCTGCTCGCCCTGGTGCTGGCCATCGGGCTGGTGGTCGATGATGCGATCATCGTAGTTGAGAACATCGATCGACACATGAAGGAAGGGCGCTCGCCGCTCGATGCGGCGATCATGGGTGCACACGAGCTGAACGGCCCCATCATCGCCATGACCGTTGTCCTGGTGGCAGCCTACGCGCCGATCGCTTTTCAGACCGGACTTACCGGGGCGCTGTTCACCCAGTTCGCCTTCACCCTGGTCGGTGCGGTGACCTGCTCGGCAATCATCGCCCTGACGCTCTCCCCGATGATGAGTTCGCGCATTTTCCGCAGCGAACAGGAAGACAGCCGCTTCACGCATCTGCTCGATCGCGGTTTCAACCGGTTGCGGTCGGGCTATCGGCGCATGCTCTCGAGTTGGCTGGCGACCTGGCCAACGCTGATCGTTCTGGGTGTGATTCTGCTCGGCAGCGTGTTTTATCTGTTCAGCACTTCCAAGACGCAGCTCGCTCCGCAGGAAGATCAGGGCGTGGTGCTCTACCAGCTGATCGGCCCGCCGGATGCGACGCTGCAGCAGATGCAGATGTACGCGCAGCAAATCTTCCAGGCGGTGGACACTTTGCCGGAGTACCGCCAGGCGTTCCAGCTGATCGGCGCCCCGTCGGTCAATCAGGGCTTTGGCGGCATTCTGCTCAAGCCCTGGGATCAGCGCACCCGCACGGCGACCCAGCTGCAGCAGCTGCTGCAGAAGCGCTGGAATCACATCGCCGGTGCGCACGTGGCAGCGTTCCAGTTTCCCTCTCTGCCGGGGGCGAGCGGCCTGCCCGTGCAGTTCGTGATCACTACCGCACAGCCCGTCCCCAATCTGTATGCGGTTTCGCAGAAGGTCCTCGCTGCGGCACGCGCAAGCGGTCTGTTCTTCTTCGTCGATTCCGATCTGAAGATCGACCAGCCGCAGGACAAGATCGTGGTCAACCCCGATAAGGTTGCCGACCTCGGCCTGACCCAGGAGCAGGTCGCCGCCACGCTCGGCGCGGCACTCGGCGGTGGCTACGTCAATTACTTCGAGCTCGGCGGGCGATCGTATGAGGTGATTCCTCAGGTGCTGCAGAAGTACCGCCTCAATCCACATCAGGTGCTCGATTACCACTTGCGGACCGCGAGTGGGGCAATCGTGCGACTCGGCACCGTCGCGCACCTGAAGCGTGAGGTCGTGCCGGAGTCGATCAATCATTTCCAGCGACTGAATTCGGCGACCATCGCCGGCGCCCCGGCCGTGCCGCAGGGCGAGGCGCTTGCGTTCCTTCGCCGCGCGCTGCAGAAAGTCGCCCCGAGTGGATTCAGTGCGAATTACGCCGGCGAATCCCGTCAGCTCATGAAGGGCTCGAACAGCTTTCTCGCGACCTTCGGGTTCGCGTTGATCATCGTATTCCTCGCGCTCGCGGCGCTGTTTGAGAGCTTCCGGGATCCGGTGGTCATCCTGGTCTCGGTGCCGGCGGCACTGTTTGGCGCGCTGCTGTTCATCAACATCGGCGTCACCACGCTCAACATCTACACTCAGGTCGGCCTGGTGACACTGCTTGGGCTGATCAGCAAGCACGGTATTCTGATGGTGCAGTTTGCCAACGACTTGCAGCGTGCAGGGCGCAACAAGCTGCAGGCGATCGAGGAGGCTGCCGAGGTGCGGCTGCGTCCGATCCTGATGACGACCGCGGCGATGGTGATGGGTGTTCTGCCGCTGGTGTTCGCCAGCGGCGCCGGTGCGGCCGGACGGCGTGCGATGGGCATCGTGATCGCTACCGGCCTGTCGATCGGCACGCTGTTCACCCTGTTCATCGTGCCGGCCGTGTATCTGCTGCTGGCGGCCGACCACGAGCGCGAGCGTGCGCAGTCGGGAGCCGTGCAGACCGCTGCCGAATAGGATGTCGCGGGTCGGAAATTGATCCGCATCAAGCCCGCTGGCGAGTCGTGCGCTAACGTGCGTACGGATGGCATTCCACGATTTGCGCACCTTTCTCGCGCACCTGGACGAGCGCGGCGACTTGCGCCGCGTTGCTGTTGCGGTGAATCCCGAGCTCGAGAGTACCTCGTTCTGCCTGCGCGCCTTGCAGCACGCGGGCCCAGCGCTGCTGTTCGAGCGACCGACCGGTGCGCAGCACTCCCTGCTCGGCAATTTGTTCGGCCACGCGCGGCGTATCGAGGCGGCGCTCGGGCGTGAACGCAGCGGCTCGCTGCGTGAACTGGGTGAGTTGCTGGCCGCGCTGAAGGAGCCGCATTGGCCGGGCAACGTCCGAGAAGCGATCGCCAGCTGGCCGCAGTTCGCGCAGCTCGCGCACGTGGCCCCGCGGCGCGTGCCGCGGGCACCATTTCAGGACAATACGCTCGGCGGCGGGCAGATCGATCTGTCGCGACTGCCCATCCAGCGCTGCTGGCCGGAGGATGTCGCGCGGCTGATCACGCTCGGTCTGGTCGTCACGCGCGGTCCGCGCAAGAAGCGACAGAATGTTGCGATCTATCGCCAGCAGGTGATCGCGCGTGACCGCCTGATCATGCGCTGGTTGGCGCACCGGGGAGGAGCGGGCGATTTCGCCGAATGGCAGGCAGATCGTCCCGGCGAGCCCTTTCCGGTACTGATCGCGATCGGCACCGATCCGGCAACGCTGCTCGCGGCGGCCGCGCCGATCCCGGACACCCTCTCTGAATACGAATTTGCCGGTCTGCTGCGCGGGGAACGCAGCCACGTCGTACGGTGCGAGCTCACTGGACTTGATGCGCCCGCGGGTGCAGAGATCGTCCTCGAGGGCTTCATTCAGCCGGGAGATACGGCCGCGGAGGGTCCGTTCGGCGATCACACGGGGTATTACAATTCCCAGGCCGCCTTCCCAGTGCTCACAATCGAACGGATGCACCTGCGCGACGGGGCGATCTATCAGGGCAGCTACATGGGACGCTCCCCGCATGACGAGCCGTCGGTGATGGCGGTGGCGCTCAACGAAGTCTTTGTACCGATCCTGCGGCGAGTCTTCCCCGAAATTGTCGATTTCTACCTGCCGCCGGAGGCGTGTTCGTACCGGCTGGCCGTGGTCAGCATTCGCAAGCGATATCCCGGTCATGCGCGCCGCATCATGATGGCGGTGTGGTCGTACCTGCGTCAGTTCACTTACACCAAATTCGTGATCATCACCGACGAGGACATCGACGTGCGCAATTGGCAGGAAGTGATCTGGGCGGTTGCGACGCGCGTCGATCCGGCGCGCGACTCCATGCTGGTTGAAAACACTCCGATTGACTACCTGGATTTCGCCAGTCCGGCGAGCGGCCTTGGCTCGAAGCTCGGCCTCGATGCAACCAACAAGTGGCCAGGGGAGACCAGCCGCGAGTGGGGGCGCCCCATCCGCCTCGACGCAGCCGTCGAACGGCGGGTCGATGCGTTGTGGCGGGAGTGCATGGGTCATGGCTGAGCGGGCCGCGATCGAGCTGGTTTGTCCGGCCGGCAGTCTGCCGGCCCTGCATGCTGCGGTCGATAACGGCGCAGATGCCGTGTATCTCGGCTTTCGCGACGGCATGAACGCGCGCAACTTCCCGGGTCTGAACTTCACCGCCGCCGACGCCCGCAGCGGCATCGAATACGCCCATGGGCATGGCGTGCGCGCGTTCGTCGCACTCAATGTTTACCCGCGACCGACTCGCTGGGCGGCCGCCACCGCCGCGGTGGACGCCGCGGTGGCGGCTGGTGCTGATGCACTGATCCTGGCTGATGCAGGACTGCTCGGCTATGCCGCGGAGAAGCATCCCGAGGTCAATCGACATCTGTCGGTTCAGGCTTCGGCGAGCAATTGGCGCGCCCTTGAATTCTATCGGGAGCGCTTTGGCATTCGGCGCGCCGTGTTGCCGCGGGTGCTCTCGGTTGTGCAGGTGCAGCGGGTCATCGAGCGCAGCGCTGTTGAGATCGAGGTATTCGGCTTCGGCAGCCTGTGCATCATGGTCGAAGGGCGGTGCGCGCTTTCGGCGCATGTGACGGGAGAATCGCCGAACACGCACGGCGTGTGTTCGCCGGCGCACGCGGTGCGCTGGCAGGAACTGCCGAGCGGCCGGCAGGCGCGTCTGAATGGCGTGCTCATCGATGAGTTCGCCCCCGGCGAGGCGGCGGGCTACCCGACGCTGTGCAAGGGTCGCTTCGAGGCGCACGGCTCGATCATGCACGCCCTGGAGGAACCGACCAGCCTCAATGTGCTCGAAATTCTGCCGCAGCTGCTCGCCGCCGGAGTTCGCGCCATCAAGGTCGAAGGGCGCCAACGCAGTCCGGCATACGTGGCTCAAGTGACCCGTGCGCTGCGTGCCGCACTCGATCTGTGTCAGCGCGATCCAGCGGGATATCGGCCGCGCCTTGCGCATGCTGCAGCGCTCGAGCGGCTCACCGAAGGGCATTCCCAGACACTTGGGGCTTACAGCAGGCCATGGCAATGAGAGGCGATGCGCGATGAAATTGTCGGTTGGTCCGCTGTTGTATTACTGGGAGCGCGCGGAGGTGTTTGAATTTTACCGTGCTCTCGAGCGCGCGCCGGTCGAATGTGTTTATCTCGGTGAGGTGGTTTGCGCCAAGCGCAGGGCGTTGAAGCAGGCAGATTGGGCGGCGATTGCCGAGGATCTCGCCGCCGCCGGCAAGGAAGTGATCTTCACGACACTGGCGTTGATGGAGGCTGAGTCTGAGCTCGCCGCACTGGCGCGGATCGTGGCCGGCAACGTGACCATCGAGGCGAACGATATGGCCGCCGTGCAGCTCGCCGGGGGCAGGCCCTTCATCGTCGGCCCACATCTAAATGTCTACAACGGACAGACGCTGCGGCTGTTCGGTGCGCTCGGCGCGCGTCGCTGGGTGGCGCCGCTCGAGCTTGATACGGCAGCGATCGGCGAGCTGGTGGGCGAGCTGCCGCAGGGCATGGAGTGTGAAGTGTTCGCCTACGGGCGCATGCCGCTCGCATTTTCCGCCCGCTGCTTCAGTGCCCGGGTGCGCCGTACCAACAAGGACGACTGCGGCTTCGTGTGTGCGCAAGATCGGGACGGACTCACGGTGTACACGCGCGATCACAAGCCGTTGTTTGCGCTGAACGGCGTGCAAACGCAATCGGCACAGGTGCGCAATCTCATCGGGTGTGTGGACGAGCTCGAGGCGATCGGTGTTGGGATGATGCGGCTCTCGCCGCACTCCAATGCCGCGGCACCGTTCACGGAGGTGATCGAGGCGTTCGCGCAGGCGGTTCGAGGGGAGCTGGCCGCACAGTGTCCGCCGAGTGCCTTGCCGGGGGGGTACTGCAGCGGTCCGGTGCTCGAGCCGGGTCGCTGAGGCGCTAGTGTAGCGGGCGATTGCGTCCGAACGGGCTGCGTGGCAGAAGCGACAGCGGCAGCAGCGCGTGCAGCAGCCGTGCGGGCCGCTGTGGCACCAGCGAAGCGAAGTGGCGCCGCCAGTCCCACTCCAGCGCATCCAATGCGTTCTTGATCGCCAGTCCAGTCTCCGTCTCACCCTCCAGGCTGAGGCGACGCTGGAAGAACAGCGTGTCGGGATCCTCGGCGCGCGTGGCGAGCCGTGCGAAATCGGCGCACCGTCCGCGCAGCGTGACGTGTGGTTCATCGCCGGGGGATGCCACTGCGAGCGTGCCGCCTGCCACGCGCAGGTGTAATCGCACCGGCGCATCGGTGAGCTGTATGCAGATCCGCTTGCCGGCGAGCGGCTCGAGTGCGGCCCCGATGTTCTGGCCCCGCGCCCAGTGGTTGAACAGCCGAACGAATACCTGGCCGAGGGGATCGAGATCCGCAAGGAACGGTGGACGGGGAGGCAGGAGCGATATCATGGCGCGATGGTAACGGTCCGGCCGGAGCGGAATTTGATCCGTGTCAAGTACTGACAATCCGCATGGCCCGGCCGTGCCGCGACGATATACTGGCGGAAAATGGCGACCATACGGCAATTGCTTGGGGCCGCCGCGCCGGTTTGCGTCTCCTGTCGCGACTGCGCGCTGAAGCCCATCTGCCTGCCCGCCCACCTGCCTGGCGACGAGGCGCGCGCGCTTGAGGCGGCGGTGGAGCGTGGACGACACTTGCCCGCCGGCGCGACGCTGCTGCGGGCAGGGGAGCCGATGAGCGCGCTGTTCGTGGTGCGCAGCGGTTCGGCCAAGCGCTACAGCGTGACACTCGATGGGGCCGAGCAGGTGCACGGCTTCGTGCTGCCCGGCGAGGCGGTCGGTCTGGAAGGTTTCGCGGGCGGGCACTTTACCTGCGAGGTCAGCACCCTCGAGCCACTCAGCTATTGCCGGGTGCCGATGAGCAAACTTGAGCAGCTGATGGAGCGGTTGCCTGGCCTGCGCCGGGAGATTCTGCGGCTGCTCGGCCAGGCGCTCGAGGAGTCGCAACGCTTGCGCGGCGAGCTTGCGCAGAGTGATGCGCGCGGCCGGGTCGCACATTTCCTGGCAGATCTCTCTCAGCGGCTCGCGCGGCGAGGCTTGTCGCCGAACGAGTTCAGGCTGAGCATGAGCCGGGCGGACATCGCGCGGCACCTGGGACTTACGCTCGAGACGGTCAGCCGAGCGCTCGGGACGTTCAAGCGCGAAGGTTGGCTGCGCGTGCGCGCGCGGGACATCAGCGTGCTGCGCCCCGATGCGCTCGCCGCCCTTGGCGGCCTGCCTGCCTGAGCGTGATTTAAACCCCCGATGCGCCCGCCCGCAGGTGCAGCCGGAAGGGCCAGGCGTACGCAACGATCGGCTCGCGTAGCGCACCGGCGTCAATCGACACGCGGTCGGCAAAGCGCCGCAGTCGGCGCAGCAGCGGCCGCATGCGCAGCAGATCCGCGCCGCTGGCATGCTCGATGCGCAGCGTCAGCCGAGCCGGTGTCTCACGCAGTACGGCGCGCAGATCCGCGCTGATGCGTCGCAGCGCCCGTCCGGGTAAGGCATGCAGCCAAAGGTCGAGGATCAGCGTGTTCTCGTGCACCGCACCGGAACTCACCGAGACTTCCCCGGCGCGCGAGCGGCGCAGGGTGCGCGCCAGGCGGGCTAGAGGCTTGCTGCCCCGATGCGCGTTCGCCTGAAGCGGTGCGCCGAAGTGGCGGCGCACGTAGTCTTGCATCGACAGGCCGACGATCCAGTCCCCCACCACCAAGGGGAACTGCCAGGGCTTACGCCACGGCACGGTGCGCAGGAAGTGCCAGTGTCGTGCCGGACCGCCGGGCAGAATGCCCCGCCACAGCAGTCGCAGCAGAATCACCAGTCCGGTGGTTGCGCCGTACTCCATGCCGTTCGCGGGGCGACCGAGCGAGCGCGACTTGTTGATGATGCGCCGGGCGATCGCGCGGTCGGTGAGCAGGCGGCGGTGCAGCTCGCGGTAGCCGTCGATGAGCTCCGCACGGCTCATATTGAGGGGCTCGACATTCGTGTTGAGCTTGGTGTTGTCACTGCCGCTGTCCGCCTCGCGCAGCCTTCCGGCGGCACGCAGCCGCTCGAACAGCGGAGTGCGCGGCATCGCGTGCAGCAGGCCGATCATGGCGGTCTGGATCCCGGAGCGCTCGATGAACTCGTATTGACGCTCGAACGTCGAGACCGTGTCGTTGTCGAAGCCGACGATGAAGCCGGCGAGCACGTCGATGCCGTGACCGTGGATGCGCTGCACCGCGGCGAGCGGGTCGGCGCGCATGTTTTGCACTTTGCGCATCTCGCGCAGACTCGCCTCGTCGGGGGACTCGATGCCGATGAATGTCCAGCGAAATCCCGCCGCGCGCATCAGTCGCATCAATTCCTCGTCCTCAGCGAGGTTCAGAGAGGTCTCGGTGCCGAAGCTGAACGCATAGCCGTGCCGCTGCTGATACTCGGCGAGGAAGCGCAGCAACTGTTTGGCGATTGCGCGGTTGCCGATCAGGTTGTCATCGACGAAGAACACCTTGCGTACGCCCAGGGCGCGCAGCGCATCAAGCTCGCGGCCGACCTGCTCGAGTGATTTCTGGCGCGGTTTGCGGCCGAACATGACGATGATGTCGCAGAACTCGCACAGGTAGGGACAGCCGCGTGAGAACTGCATCGTGGCCGTCGTGTACAGCTCGAGCGGCAGCAGATCATAGCGCGGCACGGGTGATTCCTGCAGATCGATCATCCCATCCTCGCGATACAGCGCCACGGTGCGGCCGGCTTCAAAGTCTGCGCAGAAACGTGGCCAGATCCGCTCGGCCTCGCCCGAGATCACCGCATCGGCAAGTCCCTCGAAGCGCTCCGGGCACAGCGAGGCGAAGCTGCCGCCGGCCACCACGAAGTGTCCGAGTCCGCGGTAGTACTCGATGAGCTCGCGCTGGCGGGGGAATTGAACGCCCATGCCGCCGATGCCGATGAGGTCGGCGTCCGGATGCAGCGGCAGCGGCTCGACGTTCTCATCAACGATGCGCACGTGCCAGTGCGCAGGACACAGCGCCGCGAGGGTTGCAAGGCCGAGCGGCGGATTGACCGCGCGCTTGCCGGGCAGCACCTCGCTCACGGCCCAGTGGAAGTTCCAGAAGCTCTCGGGTGATTTCGGATTGATCAGCAGCAGGCGCATGGTGATTCGGGGCGCAATGGATGAGACGGTATGCGCCGGCCCCGGGGCCGGCGCGGGCATGCCTTTGAGCGTAATGCGGTTCGGTCGGACCTTTTTTGACCGATATCAATTCCATGCTGCGCGAGCGAGTGACCCGACGGCAGGGCGGGCCGGCTGCCCCGGCGGGCGGATCGTGCTAAGTTCGCGCCATGACCCAATCCGAGCGCGCGCGCCGGGCCTGGACCGATCAAGCGGTACGACGGATCGAAGCGGACTTCAATCGCTCTGCCGATACGCATCTGATTCCGATCGAGCTGCCCTATTACGCCGGGATCGAGCTGTACCTGAAGGACGAGTCGAGTCATCCGACAGGCAGTCTCAAGCACCGCCTGGCCCGGTCCCTGTTCCTCTATGCGCTGTGCAACGGCTGGATCGGGCCGGACACGGCGGTCGTGGAGGCTTCGAGCGGCTCGACCGCGGTTTCCGAAGCCTATTTTGCGCGGATGCTCGGACTGCGCTTCATCGCGGTGGTGCCGCGCGCGACGGCGGCAGAGAAAATCGCTGCCATCGAGTTTCAAGGGGGGGAGTGCCATTTCGTCGACGATTCCAGTCGCGTACATGCGCAGGCCGTGCAACTCGCCCGCGAGGTGCGCGGTCATTACATGGACCAGTTCACCTACGCCGAACGCGCGACCGACTGGCGTGGCAACAACAACATTGCCGAGTCAATCTTTGCGCAGCTCAGCCGCGAGCGGCATCCCGTGCCGCGCTGGATCGTGTGCGGCGCGGGCACGGGCGGCACCTCGGCGACGCTCGGTCGGTTCGTGCGCTATAACCACTTTGCCACCGAGGTCTGCCTCAGCGATCCGGAGGGCTCGGTATTCCATCGACACTTCGCCGACCGCAGCGTCACGACGGTCGAGCGCTGCAGCAGCTGCATCGAGGGCATCGGCCGCCCGCAGGTCGAGCCGTCCTTTATCCCCGATCTGATCGATCGAACCGTCGTGGTGCGCGATGCGGACAGCATTGCGGCCGCGCGGGTCCTCAGCGAGCGGCTCGGGCGTCGCTGTGGGGGGTCGACCGGCACCAACCTCTGGGCCTGCGCCCGCCTGATCGGCGAGATGCTCGATCAGGGTCTCAGTGGTTCGGTGGTATCGATTCTGTGCGATCAGGGAGAGCGCTACGCCTCGACGTATTTCAATGATCCCTGGGTGAGTGCCAAGGGACTCGATTTGGCGCCGGGCATGCACGCGATGCGAGAGTTCTTCGCCGGTCGCGGCTTTCGGGCGCCATGACTCCATCCTGCAGCGGTCGGTCGGTTCCGATGAGCGGCGCCGGGTTGTTGCGCGCCGGTGGCGGGCTCGGGCTTGCGGCGCTGGGGCTGACCGGTGCTCTGGCGCACGCAGCCCGGCGAGAACTGTCCGTAGATTAACGTCTGGCGGCCCGCGGCGATGTCGGCGGACTCGTGATCGACGACAAACGGTGCTGCGGCCCACCGATGCGCCCATACGCGAAAGGCTGTGGGCCAGCGTGCCGGTCACGATCGGCAGCAACTGCGCGGACCTTGGCTGGATGCATGGGCGCTCGCTCGGTGCATTCTTTGCCAGTTTTGGTGCCCATGCGGCCGAAGCACCGGCGGCATCCGACCCGCATGGCAAGAGTCGGGGTGCCCTTGATTTCCGTGCAATAACATACGGTAGCGAGCAGGTATTTTTCCCGAGCAATTTCGCCTGGAGATTCGCAATTCATTGATTGGATGAGGTCTTCTGCCCCCAGAAAACCGCCGCCTTCACGGCTACGCCTTGTTCAATTGTAAGCACTCCGGCATCCCCGTCCCTGCGCGCGAGGGCGCACCGGCGTAGGGGCAGTGGGGGATCGCGGAGCGGCTTGTCTCAGGCGGCGCGACGGGCGGTCGGTAGCGAGCCGCGAGCGTTCCAG
>JAJZUT010000040.1 GCA_021847105.1 Pseudomonadota bacterium
GCCTTGACGCCTTCTGCCCCGCCCTGTCTAATACCCGGCCCCTTCTGCGGCGGCCAGGTAGCTCAGTTGGTAGAGCAGCGGACTGAAAATCCGCGTGTCGGTGGTTCGATTCCGCCCCTGGCCACCAGTCCTTCTTAATCAATAAGTTACGGTCCTGTGCTGTCTGCTGATCCAGTCAGCGACACGCGGATTAGCTACGTTTTGGCTTCCTCTAGGATGTCACATCGTATAGGATGTGATATATGAATCCGCGCCGCGTCGTTCTTGACAGCTCTGTGGTCGTGGCGGGATTGCGTAGTCGGCTCGGGGCGAGCAACCGGTTGCTGGAACTGGTCGCAGAGCAACGTGTCATTCCCCTAGTGACGACCGCGCTGTTCCTCGAATATGAGGACGTTCTGAAGCGCCCAGAGCAACGTCTCGCGACGGGCATGAGCGAAGCGGACGTTACGGGGTTCCTGGCCGCCTTTGCGAGTGCCGCTGAACCGGTTGATGTTCACTTTCTCTGGCGGCCGCTGCTTGCCGATCCCGACGACGAGATGGTCCTCGAGTGTGCCGTGAATGGTCGTGCAGAAGCGATCGTCACGCACAACACCAAAGATTTTGCACTGGCCTTTCGAGAGCTGCGCATCGTGATCCTGACACCCGGAGTTCTACTGAAGAGTATCGAGCCATGAGCAAGAGCACGTATCCCTTGAAGTTGCCGACCTCCATCAAGAAGGCGGCCGCCGAGCTCGCGGCAAGCGACGGTGTCTCTCTGAACCAGTTTATCGCAGCGGCTGTAGCGGAAAAGGTGGGAAGCCTGCGTACTGCTCGCGAGTTCTTGCATGAGCGTGCGGGTTCGTCAAAGCCGAGAGATATGCTCACCTATCTGCGTCGTGCGCCGAAGATTTCCCCGAGTGCGGACGATACGCGATGAAACGTGAAGACCGCTGCGCGCCATGGTGCGGCAGTACTCTCTCAACATGTCTTCGGCCGGGCGATTTTGGTCAAGCGGCAATCGTGGAATTTCCTCAGCGGAGACAGCATCCTCGCTCGTCCTGATGGCATGAAGATACTGGTCGTAGAAGACGAGCCGAAAACGTCCGCCTATTTGAAACGAGGGCTCGAAGAGAACGGTTTCGTCGTTGATGTCGCTGAAACCGGAGAGGACGGCAGCAACCTCGCGGAAACGCAGCCCTACGATCTGATCGTTCTCGACGTGCTCCTGCCGGGCCGCGACGGCTGGAATGTCGTGACCGAGTTACGGCGGCGCGGGATCGAAACGCCGGTACTGTTCCTCACGGCTCGCGATGCGGTCCGCGACCGTGTGAAAGGCTTCGAGCTCGGTGCGGACGATTACCTCGTGAAGCCCTTTGCGTTCTCGGAACTCCTGGCCCGAATCCGATCGCTGTTGCGTCGCGGGCCCGTGCGGCAATCGACGGTGCTTCGGTTGGAGGACTTGGAGGTCGATCTTGCCCGTCATCGGGCGCAACGGGCCGGTCGGGCCCTGGACCTCACGCCCAAGGAATTCCAGCTGCTGTCCTTTCTCCTGCAGCGTTGCGGTGAGATCCTCTCGCGTACACTGATCGCTGAGCAGGTGTGGGACATCAACTTCGATAGCGATTCCAATCTCGTGGAAGTCCACATGCGGCGGCTGCGCGCGAAGGTGGACGACCCGTTCGAGGCGAAGCTCATCCATACGGTGCGTGGCGTCGGGTATGTCCTCGAAAAGCGCATCTGAGAGCGGTGTGCTCGGACGGGGTGCCAGGCAGCGGCCGCCGTCGATCGCTCTGCGCATGGCCGCGTGGTACGTGCTCTCTGCTTTCGCGTTGATCATCGTCGCGACCGGATTGCTCTATTGGGTTCTCGTCAATGGCATGTATCAGGAGGATGTGCACGATCTGAGGGATAATCTCGAGAACGCATCGCTTCTGCTGAGTGCCACAAGCGTCTCGCATGCTGCTCTATCGCCTCGCGGGGAGCAACAATTGCACGGGCACCGGCCGGACATCTACGTGCGGGTCTTGGGTTCGAACGGGCGAGTGTTGATGCAGACCCCGGGCCTTTCGAGGCAGTTGCCTGCGCCCTCGAAGGCGCAGCTTGCGGCACTCCCCTTAAGTGGCAGCGCGAGCCGCCAAGTGCTCTCCCGGCAGGGTGAGCCCTTTTTGACGCTGATCGCGCCCATCGCCGGTGCCCAACCGCGATTCCTTCAGGTAGCCATGGACCGGGCGCATGACGAATTCCTCCTGGCTCGGTACCGAGAGCGATTATGGTTGGTGCTCGGGGTGTCCCTCGTGCTGTGCGCGGTGGTGGGCTATCTCATTGCCCGAGGCGGAATGCGACCCATCAAAGGGATCACTCAGACCGCTGAGCGTATTCGCGCCACGACGCTCCACGAACGGATCGCAACCGACGGACTACCGGAGGAACTGCGGGGCCTGGCAGATACCTTCAACAGCATGCTCGACCGCCTCGAGCAGTCTTTCGCGCACATCTCGCAGTTTTCCGACGACGTCGCGCATGAACTGCGTACCCCGATCAATAACCTGCGCGGCGAAATCGAGGTGGCGCTGGGGAAGGTGCGCTCGGCGGATGAGTATCGCGATGTGCTGGGTTCGTGCTTCGAGGAGTGCACCCGCATCGCGCGCTTGATCCGCACCCTCCTCTTTCTGGCACGCGCGGACACCGCCGCCGATGCCTTGCAGCGCGAGCCCGTCGACCTCGGTGAGGAACTTGCCAAGGTTGTGGAATTCTACGGCGCGGCCGCAGGCGAACGAGGTGTAGATCTTCGAGTCGTGGATGCGTATGGAGTCCGTGCGGAGCTCGACCGAACGCTGTTCCAGCAGGCTATCGGCAATCTGATCTCGAATGCGGTTGCTCATACGCCAGCGGGCGGCTCGGTCGAGCTTGCAGCAAGCGCGAACGGACAGGATGTTCGGGTGACCGTAACGGACACAGGTTGCGGAATCGCGCCGGAACATCTGCCGCATGTCGTCGAGCGGTTCTACCGGATCGAGCCGTCCCGGACCGGCTCGCAGCAGAATGCGGGCCTGGGTCTGGCGGTAGTGAAGAGCATCGTGACCCGCCACGGCGGACGGGTGGAGATCCATAGCGTCGTGGGTGAGGGGACCCGCGTGCAACTCGTCCTGCCCTCAGCGGGCGGCGCCGCACCCGTCCAGCTTACGAAATCGTAATCTCAGCGTCAGCTCCACGTCATCAGCGTGGCCGTACGCTCTCCTGCGCATGAAAGAGATTGCACGCCGGGCTGCGACGGTCCTGGCTGTTCTGGTCGCTTTGCCGCTCGCGAGCTGCGCTACCTATCGGGCCCGACCGCTAAATCCCGAGGCCAGTGCGCGCGCGCTGACAGAGCGAAATCTCCACGATCTGCGACTGCTTCGCTTTCTCGCGATCGAGGAGCACAGCGCGGGCTCACCGCGGTGGAATCTCGAAACGCTGACCCTGGTGGCGACTTATGAGCGGCCGGACATGCCGGTCGCCACCGCCCGATTGGCCGAGGCGAAGGCGGGCGAGCTCACCGCGGCGGAGCTGCCGAACCCGACGTTTTCGTTTCGACCTGCCTACAACACCACCACAACCGTGCCGTCGCCTTGGAAAGTCGGCCCCATCATCAGCTTCCTGATCCGCTCCTTCGGCGTTCGCCCGGCGCTCATCGCCAGGGCGCGGGCGAGGACTGCAGCGGCGCGCGACGCAATTGCCGCCACTGCCTGGCGATTGCGCGGCAAAGTGCGCGCGGCACTCGTTTCCTTGTGGTCGGCGGAGCGCGCCGACAGGCTCTCGGTCGCAGAGCTTGCCATCGCGCGGCAGTTTCGAGCCACAGTGAGACAGCGCTACAGGGCAGGGATGGTGTCGGCTGCCGACCTCACTTCGGCAATAGTCGTCCAGGAACGGGCACAGTTCGCCGCAGCCGCGAGTCATCGGCGCCTATCCTTGGCGCGCACCCGACTGGCGATGACCGTCGAGCTGCCCGTTGCGGCACTCGATGGTGTCCGGCTCGATCTGCGGGGGATCTCCCGGCCGCAGCCGCCCGGCAGGCTTGGTCCACTCATTCACGCAGCGCTCATCAGGCGACCGGAAGTCCTGGCCGCGCTGGCGCGCTACCGCGCGACCGAGGCGACGCTGCGCCTGCAGATCGCTCGCCAGTATCCATCGTTCAACATCGGCCCTGGCTATCGCTACGACCAGGGCGACAACAAGTTCATGCTGGCCGTCTCACTCCCGCTTCCGATCCTCAATCAGAACCAGGGTCCGATCGCGCGCGCCCGCGCCGCTCGGCGTGTGGCCGCAGCGGAATTCCTCGCCACGCAAGCACGGGTACTGGGACAGATCGAGCAGGCTCGAACAGACTGGAAGGCGAGTAACGCTGAGCTTGCCAGCGCCCGGCGAGTTCGGGCATCTGCTGCTGACGCGCTGGCCCGTCGCCGGACCGAATTCGACGCAGGTGAGATCGGGCGGCTGCGGCTCCTCGGCGCCGAGAATGCCTTCGTGAAGGCCGAGCAGGGAGCCCTCGTTGCATCCGTGCACCAGCGCGAAGCGCTCGGCGAGCTCGAGTCGGCTCTTCATCATCCATTTCTGACCGCCGTAGGAGCACGTTGATGCGCAGGACCCTATCGCAGAGTCTGGTCGCAGCGATGGCCGTCTCGATTGTGGCGCCCGCCGCACTGGCGGCCGAGCTCCACCAGGTGACGCTCGATGCGCAGGCAGTATCGGCGGGACAGATCCGAACGATAGGGCTGAGACGGCGCGACGCGGCGCCTCGGGTGTCTGCCTACGGTCGAGTCATCAATCCCGGGCCTCTCGTAACGCTCGCCTCTCAGGTCATCGCCGCGCGCAGCGCCGTGGACGCCGCACGTGCGCAGGCGGCTCTTGCGCGAAGCGCAGCGGTGCGTGCTGCAGGCCTCTACCGCACCCGCCACAACATCTCTCTCGCGGCGCTGCAGCGCGCACGCGCGGCGCTTGCGGTAGCCGAAGCCACGCGGGCATCGGCGGTTGCTACGTTCGTGCAGTTCAAGACGCGGATGCTCGCCCGTTGGGGCGTCAGGCTCTCAGTCGCCGCGCTCTCAGCTCGTGCGCCATTGCCCGAACTCGAAACCGGTGCGGCGGCGCTCGTCGAGGTCAGCCTGCCTCTCGGTGAATCGCTGGGACATCCGCCAGCGCGTGCCCAGGCGATGACTCCGGACGGCGAGAGGCTACGGCTCCACCTGATCAGCCGTGCACCGGGCACCATGGCGGTTGGCGCGGGAGAAGGCCTGTTCTACCTGACGCCCACGCGGACATCGGCGCCGATCGGGACACCCCTCACCGTGCACCTCGAGGCCTCGCCGACGGAGGAGGGTGTCATGGTCCCCCCATCCGCCGTGATATGGCATCGAGGCGAGCCGCTGGTCTTCCGCGAGACTGCTCCGGGCTCCTTTGCGCCGACACCGATTCGCGGCCACCTCATCTCCAGTCGAGGATATTTCGTGCCCATGCATGCACAGGCGCTTCATCCGGGCGATCGCATTGTCACCCGCGGGGCAGCACTGCTGTACTCGGCTGCCGTGCAAACGCCGCCGGCGGCCGAGGCCGCGCACGGCGACCGTGTCAAAGGCCAGCACAATGACTGAGGCGCCGCGATGATGCGCGCCGTCGTCGGCTTCTGCCTGCGATTCCGCTGGGTCGTCCTGCTCGCGGCGCTCGGATTGACGCTCCTCGGTGTTCTGGCCGTCATTCACGCGCCTTACGACGTCTTTCCCGATTTTGGTGAGCCCACGATCACTGTCGTCACGAATGCCGCAGGACTCGCGCCGCGTCAGATCGAGGCACTGGTGACGACGCCGATAGAGGATGCGGTGAATGGCATTCCCGGGCTCTCGGTCCTGCGCTCGCAGTCGATGGAGGGATTGTCGGTGGTCACGGCGGTGTTCCATGGCGGCACCGATATCTACCTCGACCAGCAGCTCGTGTCGCAGCGGCTGGCTCCGCTGACGGCATCGCTGCCGGCGGGCGCGAAACCGGTCATCGCGCCGCTGCAGTCGTCTACGGGCGTTGCACTCACCATCGGGCTGACGGCCGCGAAGCTCTCACCGATGCAGCTGACCGAAATCGCGCGATGGACGATCCGTCCGGCGCTGCTTGCCGTACCGGGAGTCTCCAAGGTCGTGATCTTCGGTTCCAGGCCTGAGCAGCTGCAGCTGCAGTTCGATCCAGCCCGGTTGATTGAACTGCACGTCGGCCTCAATCAGCTCACCAGGGCCGCTGCCGCCGCGAGTGCGGTACGCGGCGCCGGTGTGGTCAATACCCCGAACCAGCAGTTGATTCTGATGAGCCACGGCCAGGCGACCAGGCCGGGGATCCTGGCCGGGAGCCTGCTTTTACGCCGCGCTCACCGCAGCATCACGCTGGGCGAGGTTGCGCGAGCCGTCGAAGGATCGCCACCGCCGATCGGCAGTGCACGCGTGGGCGCCCGGCGGGGACTGGTTCTCGTTGTTGGCACACAGTACGGCGCCAATACGCTAGCGGTGACACGGGGCCTCGATCAAGCGTTGTCCGCGCTCGCGCCGCTATTGAAGCATGATGGAATTTCCGTTCAGGCGAACGGTCTGCGGCCCGCGTCCTTCATTGAGGCTGCGTTGCGCGATGTGCGTGATTCCCTCGCCATCGGCGGTGTGCTGATTCTCCTGGTGCTGTACTTCGCACTGCGCAACTGGCGCACCGCAGCGATCTCCTTCACCGCCATTCCCCTCTCGCTCTTGGTAGCCGCGCTGATCCTGACCGGCCTCGGATTCAGTCTCAATGCGCTCTCCCTGGGTGGGCTCGCGATCGCTCTCGGCGAGGTGGTCGACGATGCGGTCGTCGGCGTCGAGAATATTCACCGCCGCCTGCGTGCAAATCGGGCTCTGCCGCAACCGCTGAACGCATTCACGGTCATGCTCCGCGCGACACTGGAAGTGCGCAAGGCCGTGATCTTCGCAACGTTTTCGGTGGTACTCATCTTCCTGCCCGTGCTGTACCTGAGCGGTATCGCGGGGCGCCTGTTTCGTCCTCTGGCCCTGGCCTATATCTTCGCCATTCTCTCCTCGCTGGTCGTGGCGCTGACCGTCACGCCTGCGCTGGCGTACGTATTGCTCCGCCGCGAGCGACTCGACCCGGCCGACCCACCGTTGCTGGTGCGTGCCAAACGAATTTACGGTCAGTTGCTCGCCATCGTCGATCGGTATCCTCGTGCAGTGCCCGCTGTGCTGGCACTCCTGCTGGTCGGTGGCCTGGCGAGCGTACCGGCTCTGAGCACGCGCTTTCTGCCACAATTCAACGAAAACGATCTGATCGTGCATTTCGAGACGGCGCCCGGCACTTCCCTTGCGGCGACGACGCAAGTGGGCGAGCGGGCGATCCGCATACTGGAGCGAATGCCGCAAGTGGCTCATGTGGTAATGCACGTCGGTCGGGCGCACCTTTCGAACGGCAACGCGCTCACCAACAAGGCGGAGATCGATGTGGGGCTGAGCGCTCGGGGTAATGCCGATAGCGCCGCGAGCGAGCGACAAATTCTGCAGGCGATAAAGGGAGCTCCCGGCGTGCGCTGGTGGGCAAACACGTTTCTCACCGAGCGGATTCACGAGACCCTCTCGGGCGTCACGGCCCCAGTGGTTGTGACGATTTTCGGCCATCGACTCGCAGCATTGAACAGGGACGCGCAACGCGTCGCCGCGGCACTCAGGCAGGTGCCTGGCGCGGCGGGCGTGCGCATCCAGGCGCCGCCCGGAACGCCTGAGCTGTCCATCCGTCTGGATCGAGCGGCGTTGACACGCTACGGCTTCACGGCGAGAGAGGTGTTGCGCGCCATTCAAACGAGCTACAGTGGACGCAAAGTCGGTCGTGTGTACACTTCGGGACGATCCTTCCCGATCGTCGTGATGCTGCCGCCGTCACTGCGTGCCGATCCGACTGCGATCGGTCAAGTTCCTCTGATCAGCCCGAGCGGTCTGATCGTGCAGCTGGCCGAACTGGCACGCATCCGGGAACGATCAGGACAGTCAGTGATCCTGCACCGAGGGGCACAGCGGGTGCAGATCGTCACGGCAAACGTCACAAGCAGCGGCGGACAGTTCACATCGTTGGCCCGCCGCCGACTGAAACGCGTGCCATTGACGCCCGGTGATTACCTGCGCGTTGGGGGCACTGCGACCGCTGCAAGGCAGGCGCGGTTGCAATTGGTGCTCGATTTTACGGTGGCACTGGGCGCGATTCTGGCGCTCCTCTTTGTCGCACTGCGCGACCCGCGCAGCATCGGATTGCTCACGGTGAATCTACCCTTCGCGCTGGTGGGTGGAATTGTCGCGATCTGGATCGCAAGGCTTCCGGTGTCTCTGGGTGCGGCGGTCGGGTTCGTCACTGTGTTTGGCATCACATTGCGCAACGGCATCATGCTGCTGTCGCACTACCGTACTTTGGTCCTGGAAGAGGGCCGGCTTTGGGATCGGGAGACGGCCGAGCTCGGCGCGATGCATCGACTGGCTCCGATCCTCATGACCGCCTCAGTGACGGCGCTCGGGCTCTTGCCGTTGGCGTTGGGTGCGCACCGCCCCGGTCAGGAAATCGAGGGCCCGATGGCAATCGTCATCCTCGGCGGCCTCTTCAGCTCTACCGCGCTCACCCTGCTCGTTCTTCCGAAGCTGGCCCTTCGCTTCACACGGTTTGAGATGACGGAAGCATCTGACGAGGAGGCGTATCCGTTGACCGGCGCGCCAGTGAACTGAACCGCACCGGGTTTCCTGGAGATTCAAATTATTGAGACGATGGAGTCCGATGGCTGGCCTCTGAGGAGGCAGTCGGATGGAGCACTGGCCTGGGCTCAACCGCTGCTGGTCCGACTCGCCCGCACTCAGCACTCCCCGACCGCACGTGAGCCGCACTTGCCGCTCTGGGGTGGCTCAGGCTTGAGCGCAGTAGGCTGATTATCGCGGTGCTGCGACGATCACGCTGAGCGCAACCGAGGCAGCGCGGATGGGGATGCCCTGATAGGCCTTGAGGTCCAGGAGATGGGAGTCGCCGGAGACGATGAGCTGGGCTTTGGCGCAGAGGGCGCAGGCGAGGACGTGATCGTCATCGGGATCGCGCGCGATCACCGGAGCCGGAAGTGCTTCGGGTGTGACGGTCTCGGCCAAGCGCGCGTAGTCTTGAACAAGCTCGATAGCAGAGACCCTGGCGGCACGCAGACGCTCGGCAAACTTGTCGCGAGCCATGACTTCGGCGAGTTCGGCAACAAGCAGCATGCTCGTGCAGAGAGTGATCTTGCGCTCGCGCGCCAAGTCGAGCAGGCGACGCGGTGTTCCCTGCCACAAAAGGCCGGAGAGGACCGTATTGGTGTCAGCGACGATCCGCATCGCGAGCACGGCGTGCGGCTCGGGCAGCTTCGATCTCGGCTTGCACGTCCTGCGGGGATTCCGGCGGCGGGTTCAGCGCATCGAGCTTTGCGAAGGCCTCGCCCAGCCGTCGAGCGGCATCGTCGCGGTCGCGTTCACGTCGGGCCTTGAGGAAATCCACGAAGTCCTCGACCTCGGCGCGCTGCTGGGGAGCGAGCGAGTTAAGCTTCTCGATGAGCACTTGATCGGTGCGTGCGTTCATGGCATCACTCTGCCTCAACTGGCCCTGGAAATAAACGCTCCGATCGCGGGCAGGAGGGACCGAGCGTAGGACGCGGATGGCTTCGCCCTCATAGGTCGGATTTCAGCAGTACCGGCAGTCATACCCGGCCAGAGCGTCGGTGTGCCAGGAATGTGTCGAGCTCAGATTGGGTGTGCCAGGAATGTGCCAGGGATAGGCGGGTTTGGGGGCTGGGCAAGCGCTGCAAGTAATTGATTCATAAGTCAATCTATCGCCGATATGCGGCTGAAAATCCGCGTGTCGGTGGTTCGATTCCGCCCCTGGCCACCATTAACCTATTGATTGGCCGCGACTTTCTGCGGCTGGCTCCGCAAGTCCCAGAGGCGCCTCGCCTCGAGCATATCCAATCGCGCGATACGTGGTTAGCCGCCTCTCGAACATGCGCAAGAGCATCGGTACTTCCCGATCGACATAGTCGTATATTCGACCTCGGCCTTACGGGGATGATGGCGATGCAGGCGGCCTGCGTATTGAATCAGAGTTCCCTTCCAGGATACCGGCATCGCGAGGAACAGGGTGTCGAGGCGCGCGTCGTCGAAGCCCTCACCGACGTAGCGACCAGTCGCCAGAACAAGTCGCTCGGACGCGTCCGGAATCGAAGCTAGCTGCTCCAGAGCCTGGCGGCGCTCCTTCCGGGAGGTGCCACCCTTCAATACGATCAAATGCCGGACGAGGCTTCCCAGCTGATCGGCGAAATAGTCGAGATGATCTTTGCGCTCAGTCAGCAGAATGGGCGATCGGCCTTCCTGGAGCACAGCAATGATGTCATCGATGATGTGCTGGTTACGTTCCCTATCTTCCGCGAGGACGCGATAAACATCCTGGATACTGCTGCCGGCCTGTTTAGCGGAAATGCGAAATTCCGTCTCTCGCACGATCAACTTGTGCTCAAACGGTCGGCGTGCCGCTTGGCTCTTGGCATCCACCCGGCAGCGGATGGATCCAAGTTGCATCTCAGTGATGGCTTGGCGGCCATCGCGCCGTTGCGGCGTGGCCGTGAGACCGAGGAGATAGCGCGCCTTGACCTCCGATAGAACACGCTCGAAGGAAAACGCCGGCACGTGGTTGCATTCATCGACGACGACATGGCCGTAGGTGTTGACGAGATCGTCAACTCCTTCCTTACGGACGAGGCTCTGCATCATCGCCACATCAAGCCGGCCGTTCGGTTTGCGCTGACCACCGCCGATCTGCCCGATGTCCTGCTCCTCGATACCGAGGAACATTGCCAGCTGGGCCTTCCACTGCTCGAGCAGCGGCTTCCGATGCACAAGGATCAGCGTGTTGCACGCCCGTTGCGAGATGAGGTAAGTGCCAAGATCCGTTTTACCAATGCCCGGAGGCGCCACAAAGATACCGTTATCGTGTTCCAGCAGAGCTTGAGCGGCCTCCTTCTGAACGGCGGTGAGTTCGCCCTTGAATACAAGCTGCAATGACGGTCCGACGTGCCGTTTGTCCTCCAGCAGCAGCGCGGTCTGGTGCCGAGATAGAAGTGCGGCTACTTCTGGTGCGCAGCCTCGCGGCAATGAAATGTGACTCTGCAGTTCTTCTGCGCAGCTGATGACCCGAGGCGTCATTGCCGTCGACAAACGCATCCGCTGCTTCTTGTAAAACTCGGGATTCTGGAAGGCCGCAATTCGTTTCAGTTGGTTCAGCAGAGGGGGTGCAGCCCCGTCGTTTCGACGTAGAGTCGCTGAGCGAGCACGGCTTTGACTTCGGACGGGAGCGGGCCAGTCACAGGCTGCACATGGATTCGGCCAGATGGAGGCCGGGTCCAGGGAGTCAGTCCTTCCTCGTCAGTGTCGGCGATACGAAGGCCAATAACCTGCCCTGTGCGGGCTGCCTCCTGAGCTAGGGCTTCTGCATCGGCGGGCTGGATCCGTTGCATGGATGCCAGGAATGCCCATTGATCAGCGAACGGCTTGAATCCTTCGTCCACGAAGACGCTGTTGCCTTGTTGCCGCGCCTCATGCTGTAGTGGCAGCGCGATCAAATTCCCAAAGCCGCCGCGAGGCATCGTATCCTGGTTCGGAAAGAGACGATCGTAGGATTCCATACTCAGCTCATGGCGGCGATCCATGGTCTCGGTGATTAGAGAGCAGCCCATGCGCCTCGCGATCGTCGCGGAGACTGGTGCGGTGAAGAAGAACCAAGCGTGCGCCCCATTTCCCGAGCGGGATCGTTCGATCGCAACCGGGATGCGGGCAGATCGGCACGTCTCTGCGAACGCCGCGACATCCTCTTGCCATGCGCCTTTGTCAAAATCGACCGCTAGAAACCAACAGCTCTCATCCTCTAGCAGCGGATAGACGCCCATTACATGCCGGCCCTGCAGATGCTCCACGATCAGCTGTTCGTTCACGGGGATGAAGGCTTGATTGGTGCAGTCGCTGCATTTGCCGCCCGATTTGAGAAGGCAAAGTTCGGGGAGCCATTTATTCGAGCAAGCCGGCGCGTAGCCGCCGCGGCCAGTCTTCTTGCTCACGAAGCGCAAAGGGAAGACGTCCGCGCGGCCGCGGAATAGCGATTGGAATAGCCTCACCTTGTCGGCAGGAGTCTGCGGGGCCGAAGTACCCGGCGACGGCGCCGGATTGGGATTGCTCATCGGCGAGAGCGCGGCGAGTTCCACCTGGAGGGCTGCGATCCTTGCTTTGAGTGCGCCGCACGTGCGCTCAACGCCGGCTAACGAAGAGCCGGCGGCTTCGAGTTCTCGCATGATGTCATGACGTGACCGTGTCAAGGCGAGACACTCGTTTTAGAACCATTGCCATTTCAGCGGACGCCAAGTGCCGTTTTTGCCGGCGAGCACGGGGTTGATAAACGCGGCGACAGCTGTGGTCAGTTCCTCGAGTGTCGTCCACGCAAGTTCGTTCTCCCTGGCCAAGTGCCCGTAGGGAGTGGACCAGGTGGCAGGAGGATCGGGAACGGACGAGGGCACCGCATGAGTGCCGCGAAAATCCAAGGTCTGCGCGAGCGCCAGGCGCAGTCGTTCTGCGTCCAACGGTTGCATGGTGCCGAGCAGTGCAATGTCCGGAAGGTCCTTTACGCGCGTGTTGGGCCGCAAACGCGGTAGCGTGTACGCATGGAGTTTCTCAGCGAGGTGCATTTCGATCGGATATAGCCGCAGCACCGGCGGCGCCACGCCAGCGAATGCAAGAGTATCCTCGGCGCTGACGATCTCAGGTTCCCCGAGGATGGGATCGCCAAAGACGACGTCCACGCCGAAACGTTGACCATAGAGCTTGCCCGCCAGGCGGCACTCCGTACGAAATCGGAGGCCTTCGTACCGCATACCATCGTCTTGGATCTGCGGATGCTCGGTGTCAGGACTGACTTCGAAAGTCATGAAATCCTTTAGGTCCAGTTGTCCGGCCTGCCGAAGGTCTGCGAGTACGCTCTCCGGTGAACCGATCAGCCGCAGATCGATGTCCTTGGTTGCTCGAGCGCGTTCCAAGCGCAGCTCGAGCACGAGCCCGCCCTTCAGGAGAGCCGCATCACCGAAAACAGCCATCACTCGGGCCAGGAATCGGTCGAAGACCAGGAGCTGTCGTCGGCGTCCGAAGTCGACGTCGCTGCTTGATGAGCTCTTCAGGCGCTGCTCCAGGGCCTGCTTGAACGCTTGAGGCGAGGCGTATGACTGCACGGTTATCTTCTGAGCCCGCCGAAGGCCTTGAGTGCTTTCTGTATCGCGCCCATTTCTGCTCTCGTCACGAGGCCGCGGGCAAGCGCCTGCTTGGCGCCTTGGCGGAGCAGGTCAGGAGAAAGACCTTCGGCGGCGCAGTCGTCGAGTGTTCTGCGCACGGAGGTCACCGGCACCGCGCCGACCCATGTTCGCTCACTAGGCGGCACGTCAGCGTGGTGCAGGACAAAAACTCGCGGGACGCGAAAGCGTCGGCGTCGCCAGCTTAGAGGCAGCGTGAGATGGATCTGGGCGGGCAGAACATCCGATAGCCCGTGCAGTGCGAGCGCCGTCTGGTGGGAGAGCACGCCCTGAGAGTCAGACCACAGCCATGCTGTGACGAGTTCTTCCTGCTCGCCGGATGGGAAGTGGACGAGGCGGTAGATCCCACGACGTATCCGAGCGATGCGTCCGGTCTTCCGGTGATGCGCGAGCAGCGGGGGCGAATAGCCGGCGGCCGCAGCTTGCTTGGTGGTGAAGAGGCCTTCTTGGGCGGCGGCGATGTCGTATAGTGCCTGCCAAGTCGGCTTCGTCGGGTGGTCTGAGCGCATACGCAAAACTTAAATATTATTTAAGTTTCGTGCAAGTGCTCCCAAGCCCAAGACATGCATGCCGGCCCCTGCGACGAGGTGATGTGCCAGGAATGCGTCGAGTTCAGATTGGGTGTGCCGTAATTGTGCCTGGGTGGGCCTGGGAACGGGGCTGGAAAGCACTGCAAGTGGTTGATTAATAAGCCCGCACAACCGCCGACGCCCGGCGAGAAATCCGCGTGTCGGCCGGCGCTTACCGGGATCGGGGAAGCCAAGCATTCTCCCTACAATCGCATTGAGGCGAGCGCAAAGGAAGGATGGAGTCGATGGCCGAGGTAATGCGCAATGCCGCTACCGATCTTCGCGGCGCATCCCGCATGGTGATCGACGCGATCGCCGGCATTACCGCGCTCGTCGAGGCGATGCATACCCATATCGCGGAGCAACCGACGC
>JAJZUT010000007.1 GCA_021847105.1 Pseudomonadota bacterium
GATCCGCTGGTCGTGAGCACCGGCAGCACCACCTCGGCGCCCGACCTGCATTTGCAGAGTGGAAGCCCGGCCATTGGCGCCGGCTCCACGGCCGTCGCGTCGATCGTGACGACGGATTACGATTTGACCCCACGGACCTCCACCTCGATTGACATCGGCGCCTATACCCACTGATCGCCGAGTCTCTCCCGCCTCGCCGCGGCGCGTCGCCCGCGGCGAGGCGGCCATCAGCGTACAACCTCATGTCATGCGACGGCGGCGGATATGGGGGGCCGATTGCCAATCATGCCCTTCCCCGCCCCGTGCGGAGAGCGTCTGTGCGTGCTACGCTTGACTTCTGGCAACGCAAGTGGCCCGACTGGCTAGAAGCCGTCCGGTCGACAAAATAAAGCCGGGTCTCGCACTTGGGCTTTGAGGCACCGAAGCGACGGAAGATGGATATCCTTTGGTCATCACGTAAGCTGCTCATCCCGACGGTCTTACTGTTCGGCGCCCTCCTCTGTGTGGGCTGCACTGGCAGCGGAAAATCCGCTGAACGCTCGCCGAATGATCCAGCGCAATCCTCGCGCACCAGCCGTCAGTCCCCGAAGCTCGTCAAGCCACTAATTCTCTATACCGATGTGACCTCCGGGCCGAACTCGGGAGGGGAACACAACCAGGGCGCCTATCTCTCGATTTTCGGAAAGGACTTCGGCACCGGCGGGCTCGGCCACACCGTGAAGGTCTATATCGGTGGGATGCAGGTCAGCAATTATCGTTACTTGGGTCCCTCTCGAGGACGACCTGGCGTCCAGCAGATCACCGTGCAGATCGGCCATCTGGGCAATCCCAAGCCCGGAATACCTCTCCCGATCCGGGTCGTCGTCAACGGCAAATCCTCGAACACCAATCGGACGTTCACCGTTAATCCCGGTCGAATGCTGTTCGTGAGTCAAACCGGCAATGACGCCACCGCAATCCCCGGGGATATCAAGCGACCCTATCGCTATGTGCAGAATGGCAAGAACGGCGCCTTCGACGTGGCACGCCCCGGCGACACCATCGTCATGCTCGGCACCCCACTGAAGGGACGGGCGATCATTAGCGACCCTACCCTGCCCGCATCAGCCTGGACCGACACCTACCAAGGCTACTTCCTGCGCTTCATCGGAAAGGACGGTACAGCCCCCACCGGCCGACCGGGTTCCGGCCCCATCTCACTCATTGCCTATCCAGATCAGGACGTCTTCATCTTTGAGTCCTACGCCAGTGGTGCCAAGGGGGCGATCACCGGCGTCGACACCACCTCATATCCCGGCGGACGCTACGTCACGGTGGCAGACCTGCGCATCGAGTCCGGCGGTCCCTCTGGAGTCGTCAACGAGCAGATTCACGGCCATCACTGGCGGGTCGTCAACAATGAATTGACTGCCGCAACGGGCGCGAACGACCCACACAACCTCGCCGGCGGCATCACTGGAAACGGAAATCATTCCTTTTGGGTCGGCAATCACATCCATGCCATCTACAGCGCTTCACCAATGGAGATGCACGGAATTTACATCGACGGCAATGGATCCTACAAGGTCGCGTACAACTGGATAAACAATGTCCGCGACGGCTCAGGATTTCAGGTCTATGTGAACGGCGACAACGGCTCCAACTTCGCGGACGACGTCACGCTTCACCACAATCTGATCGGAAACATCGCCAAATACGGCATCAACGTCGCAGACGGATCCCGGAACGGCTTTCTGATATACGACAACGTCGTATTCAATGCTCATTTTGCCTGCCTTCGTTTCAACACGAATACTCTCCACGGAGCTCGGATCTACAACAATACGTTCGTCGACTGCGGCGGCGTCCCTCGCTACGGCGTCGTCACGAACGACTGGGTCTTTCCGCACGATGCACTCGACATGGAAAACAACATTATCTTCGCCGACTCTGGTGGCAGCTACGCCGGCGGAACCGTTGGCATGTACGGGAAAATAGGCCGTATCACACACAACCTATTCTACAATGGGCACGGAACGCCCGATTGGGACTCTCACCCAATCATGGGAGACCCCAGATTTATCAGTCTCGCCAATCACGACTTCAGACTTCGGTCCGATAGCGCGGCGATTGACGCAGCGTCTGCCGCTACCGAATCCGTGGTCACCAGTGACTTTGACTTTCTCCCGAGAGCTTCAGGCGCAATGACAGTAGGTGCGTACTCGCAGTGACTCACGCTCTCGCACCCACTCTGCGAGCAGCAACGGGTTCTCTTCTCACTCCCTTTCGCAGCCATCTAAATGGACCATCAAACTTTCCTCAAAGCGCCCGCCGTTCCGCGCGAGTAAATTCTTCCTTCTGCACGGCCCTTTCTACCTCCCGCACCCACTTGAAGATGGGCTCACCCGCGCTTTCGCACACCCAACCAGCCATCACAAATCGCAAGACCTGTTGCCCTTATACCACAGAGTCCGATGCCGTAATATTCCAATATTTACGATGCTCACCAGATTCGAAATTGGACAGTCAATGAAAAAACCTCGCGTCGTGGTATTTGGAGTCGGCATGGGAATAGTTTCCGCCCTAATGCCACATTTCAAGCAGGAATTTGATGTCGTCGCCAACATTCGACCGCAGATGCCCCGCTCCAAGGAACTGCTCTTTCTTCTGCTCTCCGCTCGCTGGCCAAAAAGCCGATGGCGTCGCCGGTGGCGGTACTACGTTGAGAAGACCCCCTACGCCTTCAAACAGACGACACTTTCCGCTCAACGACACCTCGAAGAACTCACCGGCAAGTACGATTTCATAATTACATTCGGCGCCACTCATGGGCTCGGTCGCCCAAACAAGCCATACATCGTGTTTGCTGACTTCTGTCGTCGCCTATCTTCATTAAACAAGCATGACGAGATTTCGCACTTCAGAACTGCTGAAGAAGAATCGACGTGGCTTTCGCTTGAGGGCGACGTCTACAGAGGCGCGGCTCACGTATTCACTGGCAGCAGCTATGTTCGTAACGCCATGATCACACATTACAAAGTGGAACCTGAGCGCGTCACTGCCATTGGTTTCGGCGCCGGCCTCTCTTTTGGTGAGCGTTACGAAAAGCACTTTGATGGTCGCACGATTCTTTATGTTGGAAAGGGCGACTTCGAGAAGAAAGGCGGACTCATTTTACTTGAAGCCTTTACTCTCGTCCGTAAGACACTTCCTGAGGCCCGTCTTCACATTGTTGGCCAAGACAGGCTCCCTAAAATCGAGGGCGTCGTAAATGAGGGCATCCTAACAAATCGGCAGCGGCTAGTTGACCTAATGCGCTCTGCACACGTGTTGACTCTGCCGTCTCTTACCGACCGATTTGGTGTTGTGCTCATCGAGGCAATGGCCGCTTCAACCCCATGCATCTCTTCCGACTACGCCGCAATGCCCGAAGTAGTCGGAGACGCTGGACTCGTAGTTCCTTGTAATGACGCACCGGCGTTAGCCACCGCACTAGCCACGCTTCTGACCAATGAAGACCTCTCTAGGCGCCTTGGCGAAATCGGTCGTCAACGCTTTGAAACGCAATATAATTGGGACGTAATCTGGCAAACGGTATCTCGCATTATCAACCGTGACGTAATTACTTCTTTCGACACCTAACATTTGCCAACCCGTCGTTAGCGCCAGCGTCGTCTGATGCGAACATCCGCATAGCCGCTCGAAAAACTCCTACGCAACATTCACCGTAGTCCAGTCGCTATCACCCTTCTGACCACTCCCGACTTTCCACGATCACATCTCCGCGCCTTTCGCACACTCACTACATCAACGTCTTTGCTGCCCCTCAACTCCGCCGAACCCCTCCCCGAAACCCGTCGCGTAAGCCGAACACATTGCGCCCCTACTAGACTCATTATCTTTCGAAACTGCCCGCGGCCGGCCGACGAATCGCCTTTACCAATTTGGCTCCCGCGACGCGCCCCCTCGTAATTGCCTCCGTATAGAGCCTGTCCAAGAGAAATTCCAGCCGGCCGTCCTCCCCTTCGATCGCTTCATCACTAATATCAAACTCACCTCTTAAGCGACTCTTGCGTACGCGGATCCCCCTGACAGTATTCTCAAGATTTCCCCCATGCACCACCTGCAGCCATGACGGCTTCCTCGTCAATTCCACGACCTTTCCCAAGCGCCCAAGGTGACTATGTGACCCTGTGTAAACTGTTCGAAATCCACTCGCATCGTCGCTAACGGCAGGCTCTGCCAAGGTCGCGAAAGGATTAAACGGGAAGTGATACTCATAAATTCTATTTTTATGCCAAACATACCCATTTTGAAAATCAAGGACACTTCTTTCTTGTACTACCGCTCTTTCCTGAATATCCTCGACGAACGTGCGTGACACCCCGTCGTCATTATCTAATCGGGTCGTCAACAAGATGTCAGGCGTCTTTTGCAGCTGAGCTATGACGGCCTTTCGAGCGGCCCCCTCAACACCTGGCTCAATAAATAACGCCGAGAATTTAGACCGGCGGGAATACCCCTCAATTTTCTCTCTCGCTTCCTTCGGCGTCATCGAATCAAACAGCACAAGCCACTTAAAATTCTGCTCACTTTGACTCATCACTGTCGGCAGACAGAAACTTTCGAAAAGCCGGAATCTACTTTCCAACCACTTCACATCCAACGCTCGCGCATCAGAAGCACTCTCTCGAACGTTGAATCGAGTGACAATAAAATGTGCAATCGAGCTCATTTCTCACACCTATAATTGCGCACTTGACGAGGGCCGTGCACTCTGGAACGCTACACAAAGAGTCGCCGAATGTCTTTCGAAAACTCGCCAATTCGTCGCGGCTCAATGCATAAGTCGCACTCTGATATGCGAAAACGCTGACGTCTTCGCACCACCCACATCAACCTCCCAGGAGCTGTCCAGCCTTTCACTCACGTCGAACAACCAAAGCGCGAACGCGCATATCACCTCTTCAGTCAATGCTCCAGTCTGGAATGCCATGCGGGTCGCTGCCCAGAGTTCCTCGCCTCCACAATGGTCCGCTTGGATGACGGATTCAACCTGTACCCGCAATAGCCGCGGCATCCTGGATACTGTCCTACCTCTCACGGAACCATTGCTCTTGGGAGAACCCTATGGATCCAAGATCTGATATTCTCCACATCGGTTGCTCGAAGCGCACCGACCAGATACGAGAACACCGCGAAGGTTACAAAAAAAGCGCACCCTCCCAAAATTAGACTCGACCAACCTGGCAAAATGATCTCCACAAGAGACGCAAGCCCTCCCGCGAGGGCCGCAGCGAATGCCGTCCGCGCGAGTGCATTGAGCGGAAGAAGATCAAGAATTCGGGTTCCCAACAGTTTACTCGACATGAACAGATACGTAAGCGATGCCAGGTAACTAGAGGTCACTAGCGCAACCGCCGGACCGAGCATCCCCAGATAGCGCAAAAGGACAAGACTGAAGACCGCATTAGTCAAAAGCGTCTGAATCGCAACGTAAAAATTCAGCCGTGTCTTCCCGAATACCTGAGGCACCGCGTTCAAAATCAACATGTATTGCGGAATAAGAAGGAGATATACGTGAAACACGAGCACGCTCGCCTGATAGCGCGCCGTGAACAGAACCGAAATCACTCTTGATGCGAATATGGAAAAGAAAACGAAGCTCGGAATCATCACAAGTGACAACTTGCGCACCGATTCCTGCCAGATCCTGACGACCTCCCGGTGTCGTCCTTCAGCGATCAATGACGGGAGAGATGCCCTCAGAACGTTGGCAACCGATCCCTGAAAGATCGTGTCCAATGGTATTTCCAACGCACCAACACTATAGACGGCATAGTCAACCGGTGAGAATGAAAATGCCACAATCATCTTATCCAAGAGATTCCCGATGACGCCCACGCCACTCGAAGCCGCCAACGGAAGGCTGTACGCCAGCTGTGCGCCAGGAAATCGTCTCGACCAGGATGCCTTGCGAACCGAGTCTGTCCCGGTCCACACCCAATAACTTCGAAAAATCAACCGGAAGGTCGCGTAGCCGATCAGGCCAAAGACAAGCGCACGGAGGGAATACCCAAGAGCGACGATCGTGACGAGAAGTGAAACCCTGACCACGGTCTCGAGTAACTCGAGCGTTACCTCTAGCCGATACCGCCCCTGACTGATCATTACGTTCATGAACAGTTCAGAGAAAATATTTAGCGCGACATAGATCGCAAATATTGGGAGTAATTGCCTTAAACCTGCGTCATGAAATCTAGCAGCCAGGGTAGGCGCTAGGGCAACGATCGCGATTCCCGTCACGAGGCCGGATGCAACCAAGATAATTTGCGTCTGCGCAATCAGCGTCGGAGCATGCGACCGCCTGTAGAAGTAATAGACGGACATCGGCAATCCAAGCATCATCAGCGTAGATCCGATATTCGACAGGAGAATCAACTGTTGATACGTGCCATACTCGCCTTGGCTCATCCACCGGACCAGCATCATCGGCAGGATAAATCCCACCGCATACTTCAAGCCGTTCGCGACAATGAGCGCAGCCGCATTCTCCGTCAGCGACGCCATGTCTAACCCGCTTCACGCGAATTTGCGACATCACCGTTGCGGACATTTGATTTCATTGCAGTATACTTTCGTGAATCGTCTCTTGCACTCACATCAAATTCCGACGCGTTGAGCTCGACGCTCTTGTTTCGCGACACGGAATCCACGCTTACCCGAACGTTCATTCTGCCCGTTGTTTACTGAGTGACACTGCCTCCGCTTGCATTTGGAAGGCACGAGATCCTGATTCCGTAGGAAACATCCGTCGTCGCCTTACATCGAATTTAGCCCGCCCGCGGCTTCCAGGTTGCCAGCGTATCCCCCCTCAGAAATCTGAAGGTCGCCACTGCAAATGCCACGTTGCTCATAAGAAAATATGCGGGGATATCCGTCACCCTGCGAATTCCACGCGGCAATCCTCCGCGCCAGCCAATTAGCGCAAGGACATAAAATGCGGATTGACAAACGAATAGATCTCGAAGGAACCAACCTCGGCTAGCTAGCGCAGCATTTGCAAGAAACGCCCCTAATAAAAAAGCAAAGCCTATGTATCTCAGTATTTTATGAGATACCACGCAGAACGCCGAAAGCGGCCTCTCGATCAGATTCAATACCGCCTTTTCATAGCGCAACCCATTGAACGCGCGCAACGCAACGCGAACACGCATCCGGAATTCGGCCCCCATTTGGACATTTGCTTCTTCCATTGATCTGGCCGATTCATCAAAGACGACACGACTACCAGTCGCCATCACATGTAAAGGCAAAACGAAATCCGTGATCTGCTCCTTCGGAACAGGTACGTACAGCGAGCGCCGCATCGCATCCACTCCCCCATTTACGCCGATAACGGAGCCCACATTGCTCTCAAGTGTTCGGAGCCAGTTTTCGTATCTCATGTATAGGCCTCCACCGCGTCCAGTGGTCTGCCCAGAGTGCGTATATTCCAGATTTCCCGTTACGTATCCTACGGTGGGGTCCGCAAAGTTCTCCACGAGCTTTCGCACCGTGTCATCCGCAAAGCATGAATTGGCGTCACTGAAGATAATGATTTCGCTCGTCACCGAAGCCACTGCTGCATTAAGTGCCGAAGCCTTTCCCTCTCTCACTTCCCGTCGAATGATCTTGACGCCCTGCTGCGCATAGCGGCTAACAATCTCATCGGTGCCATCATCTGAAGCGTCAGAAACGACAACTATTTCCCGCTTTTCCGGCGGGTAATCCTGCTCTAACTTGTTTTCCAATGTCCTCGCGATGCACTCCGCTTCATTGTATGCGGGAATGAGTATAGTTACCTGCGGCAGATAGGACGCCTTTCGAACCGGCCAAGAACGCAGCTTTGAAATCACCAGGAGTATCAGCGGGTACCCGACGACCGGATATAGAACTCCAGCAACGGAGACGAACAGAATCCATTCGGACGCCCGAGCGATCACGACACCACCTGCCCGATACGCTCCACAGGTCCTCTTATGAACCGTATGTGCACGGTTTCATTAGAATTCCCGATCAGCTCAAGCTCAGACCCCTTCAGCTCAGTAACTGAAGCACCTCGAACCTGAAGGTCAAAGCCTGGAACGCATTGAATGCGAATGACCGGTGGATTTGCGTCCGGCGGGAGCCTCAAAAATGCTTCCTGCGGAGTAAGATCAATCATCTTGAATTTCCCGTTGATTCTGGTAACCGCGGAACCCCGCAGCATCAGCAATGCCTCTTTCGACGGATCGAGGCTCTCGAGAAGCAATTGCTCGTGGGTACATGCCTTCGTGTGATGCCGCGTGTTCATCCAATACCTAGAGGTGACCGGCGGAGGAATTTCCCAGTTGAGGAAGTCATTAGGATTCCCTTCCGCGCCGTGCTCGGCCGCACGAACCAAATTGAATGCTTGCCGTGCAGTTACATAGTGCAACTGAAAATGGCGACCATCGTTATATTCCTCAGCTAGAATTCGGTGCATCTCGCGCGCCCGCCTCCCGAATAGGGCGTCAAAATCCCGCTCCAATGCGCCATGCGCATGCAGCTTAATGAACACCCATTCCGGTCGATTTACTACGTGTACGCCGCACCGAATCCATGAACGAATCCGGTATGCATCCCCCCAGTTCTCGGTCGTGAGACTTGCATTCTCCATTGTGGGACGAAAACCGCCTCGAAGACCCAATGCCAGCGGCCCCTGGATCAACAGCAGACCCTCCTGTGAGATCTGCCCTACTCGAGCATCCGAACCCCAATTATGGGACTTTGCGCGGGCCTCACTGTCGGTAGCATAGTAAATGGAGTTGATTTTTCGCGTCTGACATTCATTGGCCGACGGCATAGTGAGATCAGCCCAACAGCCCAACGATTTGAGGACAGAGAGCTCCGCGTTTACACCACAGAATCGCCCATCCGCCGAGTTGTCAAGCGCCCAATTCCCGTGTATGAATCCAAATCGCGACTCCGGCGGCGTTCCGTTCTGAAGCAATAACCCCGCTTCGTGATATCTCGCTAGCACCTGCTCTAACGACGCTCTGAGCGTCTCTCTCGTATCGTTCTCGTGATGATAATGCAGCTCTACTTCGCCAAGACCGTCAAAGGCCATCCGAGCCAGCGGCGCCAGATGCTCCTCGCCGTGGTGTGGTGGATAAAACCAAGTATGGAGGGGGCGCAATCCATATTTTCTCTCACACTCTTCCTGCATCTCCCGAAAGCCGGTGTGCCACGTCTGGATCCGTCGTTCTGCAGTGGCAAAGTCATTTGCACCGTGTCGCGGCTCAAAGTGATCGCACACTGAAAACAGGAGATGAGTCACCCCTTGACGCCGTCTCCAATTTGTCTTCTGTCTCTGAAGGGACTGCAGCAGGTATGTCGGTAGCCAATGGCGGAGCCCGCGGTCCCTCATTGCATCTCTCCGGCCGATCGTCTTCGACTGATTTCACCTACGGTCGAAATGATCTTTTGGGCGTTCTTTTCCCAGGTATGGCTCCGAAGCACGCATGCTCTGCCCGCTCTCCCCAGCTCTTCTCGCAATGACTCATCGCCCGCGATCTGCAGTATCCGACTAGCCATCGCCCCGGCGTCCCCTGGCTCAATAACGAAGCCTGTCTCTCCGTTGCGCATGACTTCCAGCACAGGGGGAACCGCCGGCGCGATTACCGGTTTACCCATCGCCCAATACTCGAAGATCTTCATCGGCGATCCATAAGAATTTGAGTTCAGGAGAAGACCAATATCCATCGCGGAGACGTACCGCGGAATCTCCGCATGCGGCTTTCGGCCGACAAAAAACGCCATATCGTATATCTTTCGGCGACGCAGTTCGCTTTCCAGTGCGGGTCGCCCTTCGCCATCGCCAATGAATAAGAACCCGACGTCTCGCCTCTCCGATACCACACGCTCAATCACTTCGGCGAATCCCGACACACCCTGCCATCGGTTCATCGTGCCCACAAACCCCGCCACAATCGGTGGCAATTTAAGAGTTTCCCGTACAACCGCACGTGCTTCAGATCCAGGCTCAAATTCCCCCGGATCTATCGCATTGTGTGTGACAGCAATTCGCCGGGAATCCACTCGCTCTCGTTCGAGAAGCTCTTTCAACTTTTCGGTAACGGTGATGACCCCGTCAGCCCTTGTGACCGCGAACCGCTCCATGGCGCGGGCTATCCGCCGAAACGTGAGACCGTAATATCTATCCCACGCCTGCGCATACAGAGTATTCACTTCAAGCACTATTGGCAGATGAAATACTCGGCTCGCTGTGATCCCTGCAAGATTAAATATCCCATAGCGCTCGTAAATGAAGTCATATCGCTTACGGGAAAGTGCCCGCAACAATTGCACGAGCGACTTGAGGTTGTATCCAATCTGCGCCACTTCAACAATCATCCGTGGAACCGTGCTCTTGATTTTTCCGACGAATGAAACATTTGCGCGCTGATTCACGCCCTCGACTGACACCGGTCCAATAATGTCCACCTCATGTCCAAGTCGCCTCAATGCCGTGACAATGGCATTGATGTGCACAGACTCAGGCTCCTCGCCCTGCGTTCGATGATGATAGAGAATCCGCATGAATATTTTCGATACCTGCTAACCAATCACCGTAAACTTCAATCCCCGGGAGCACCACTGCGGCAGCATGACCTCAAGCGCCTCTAGCGTATACAAGTTGTCATCGTGAAACAGCGCAATATCGCCTGAATCAAGACCGCGAGAACGGATTCGCTCGACGAGTGGCGCCGTCCCGTCATGAAGATAGTCGCTATACGTTCTACTCCAATGAATCAACTTGTATTTCAATCGCCTCATTCTAAGCAATGAAGGAATGTCGACTCGCCCCCGAGGGGGTCGCACTAAATTTGTATTGATTCCTGTTAATTCGGAGATTACTTTTCTCGTTCGTGCCAGATCCTCTTCCAGCTCCACGGCGTTGAGATTGGTAATTTCACGATGACTGAATGTATGGGACCCGATTGCATGTCCTTCAGAGGCAATTCTGAGGAGCAATTCAGGTGAACGCATCACCGCGTCTCCTACGACAAAAAATGTAGCTTTGACGTGATGATGACGAAGCAAGTCCAAAATAGCGGGGGTGTACGTCTCATGGGGTCCGTCATCGAACGTTAATGCACAACCCGCCGCCGAAGGCAGCCGCCATACAAAGGTGCCTCGCAGAAGCCATGCCTGCAGTGATTCCTTCGCAATTTCGGTTGCGCTCATCATCGTGCGTTCTCATAGAAGCGCTCGAATGCTCTCAGAAGCACCTCAATATTTCTGTCTGCCAAAGCGTCCCAAGTCAAATGACGCACACTTCGTGCGATCAACTCTGGATTCCACTGCCTCGCGAGCGCCATCTTGAGCCCAAGCGCGAGGTGGTCGACATTTCCAGGGTCAACTAATATTCCGCTCTCGTCACTGCAAATAAGGTTGGGAATTCCGCCGACACGGCTCGCTACTACGGGGCGGCCGCTCGCGAGCGCCTCAACCACAGTGTTAGGCGTTCCCTCACTTTTACTCGGTAAGCAAAAGACGGCAGACGCCGACAGCCAACGCGCAAGCTGGTCTTGTGACATCTCGCCCATAAAACGCACTTTTTCTCGCACGCCAATCTCAGTCGCTAATACCTCAAGTGCACCCCGTTCTGGCCCATCACCAACTATAATCAAACGACCCGAAAAGCTCCCCTTATGGCTATTGCATATTTGTCCCCAAGCCTTAATCAGTGTATCAACGGATTTTATGGGAACCAATCGACCGGCGAATAGCACTATCTTTTCGAACCGGGAGACTGCCAACGACTCCTTTAACTCTGTTGTTTCTCTTATCGAAAAGACCTCGGGGTCGACGCCAGCACACGGAACTTGCGAAATTACCTCTCTTTGACTGGGAACCAGTGATTGCAATTTTCTACACAATTCATCGCTGACACCTATCAGTCCGGATGCGTTTTTCAATGCCCATCTGATTTGCGTTCGGACCGAAGAATTCTGTGCAACGACGTTAATGTCGCTTCCGTGCACGGTGACGACATATGGGATGCTTAGCTGTCGCGCGATCAATCCCACACCAACCGCATCAGGATAAGCGCAGTGCACATGAAGGATTGCCGCTCGATGCCGCTCAACCGAATCGATCACAGCTCCTCGGCATCCCATGAAGTACGTGATTCCACTGAATACGTCGCATTTCGGAACGACAACATACCGCGGGTGCGGGATGGTCTCGCTCGCATTCTCTTCACGAACCGGAACTCGCCTAAGCTTTTGGTATTTCTCGAACTTCGGAAAGGGCGGTGCGTACGGAACAGGCGCCACGACCGACAAGTCAACCCCTCTCCTTCGAATCGCAGAAACGAGATTTTTGACGAATGTCGCGCGAACAGGTTCTACCCTATTCGGATAGAATGTAGACACAACTCCTACATGAAACGAATTCTCTCGCATCATTTTACGCATCAACTACGATATTTTTTGAATGTCAGCACATTTGGATTTGTCTGGGTTCCATCACGCAACGCTTCCGGATTTGGTTAGCCTCAACAGAGACGATGTGGCTATGGACACGATGACTAATAGATAGAAGCTCCAATCAGCCTCCTTTGCATCAAATCCGGCCCTAAACAGAAGGCCGAGGAACATAACCTTGGCAGCGAGCCTTGCTTCCACGATCCCATCCCCTGTGGAACCCTCCAATGAGGCGTCTTTGACGCTTTTCCAAATTGCTTTCAGCATCAAAAGAAAGCTGCCCAATCCGAGTATGCCTGTGTCCGCCGCCACTTCCAGGTATGTGTTGTGCGCGACTTTTCCCTTATCGTCTCGACTGATCGGCGCGTACTGATATGCAAACTCTGCAAATCGGTCGCTGCCGACCCCTAAAATTGGGTGCGCTTCAAACACAGCAACGGCCGCGTGCCAGAGCTGAAATCGTGTGTCTTCCGAGTCCTTTAACGTATAATATCCAGCTTCATTTGCTGCGCGCGCGGCGAACAGGTGTATTGCCGCGCCTGCTCCAAGAGTTGCCATGACGCCTAACACCAACACTCGGCGTCCCCCTCGCATTGTTACGCCAACGAGTAACAGAAACTCCAGGACAAGCGCAAGGATTCCCCCTCTTGAAAGTGAAAGCATTACGCCAACGACACCACCTACTATTACAGATAGTAGAATTAGCTTTTGCCAAAATGATCGGCATGTTCTGAGATAGAGATATGCAAACGGAAGCGCCATGATAATGATGAAAGAATAGTCATTTTGATTCGCGTACATTCCGTAAGCACCAGCACGGCCACCTTGATAGACGATATATGGTGTGCGAACTATTACTGCGTAAATGGCATAATAAATTACGAATGCAGATCCCAGAATCGTTCCCCAGATGTATCGACGTAACGCTGTGGCATCACGGATTAGGAGCAATGAAATCACGGCGAAAATTGCGAAGACGTCCCAAAATTGGAACTTCTCCAGCATCGTCAATACTCCACTGTAGTAAACGGAAATGGTCTCAACCATTAGAAAGCAGCACATCCAAAAGAATGCCGGTTGCCTAAAGTATTGAGCGGCGAGATGAGCCTCTAATTTGCGACCGCGGCGCATGGACGCTATGCCCGCAACTAGAGATATCAGCAGCATCGGTTTGTATACCGCGAGCTCCGGCCAAAAAATGCCAGGCTGCAGATAGTTCAGGAACGGATAAATGAATTCCATTCTGCTATTACCGGACCGAATAAGGACAAGACACTAGCGCTCCATATCGCGTCGAGCGCGACTGTCGAAAATTCCCGTTCGCCGAGAGGAGGTAGCCTGGCAACCTGAAATGCGCATTAGGCAGACGCTGTTCATGGGGTGAGCGCGGCGGGATGAGCTCCGGGCCTCCGCGAGTCAGGTTGAGTGCGCTCTCTGTCAGCCGGCGCCCTGGCCACTGAAGTCTCCCAACACAACTCATGTCGACAGTTTTCCGATTCATATTAGCTCAAGCCGCTATTGATTGACCTGTCTCGTCCGCCCCGTTCCACGAATTAGCTCAGTCGCTCGCTTTGTACTCAGCATCGCGGGTTTCTCAATAAACTCAAATGTAAGCTTGCAGACAAGAATTATCAGAGGGGAAATCAGGGAGAGGCACAACCAATACGTCAACGGATTGAGTTGACTCATTGCCCGTGTGCCGATTACGAATCGTATAAACGTAAATAGTATGATTCCGTGCAATAGATAGATGCTATACGTCATTTCCCCGAGAGTACGCGAAACAGCACTTGAGAGGATTCCAAACAGGCTATTTCCACCTGCGATTACAATGAATGCGATGGATAGCAAGAGTATCGGGAGGTATGCATGCGTCGTAGGAAATCCGACCAGAACACCGAAAATCAGGGCTAGCCCAACCGCACTCAACCATAGTTTTTCTGTAATCCAATCAAGTAGCTGATGCCGAACTGCGATTGCCGCTGCGATTCCCCCGCAAAACGACAACCAATGAAATATCGAGGATTTATGTACGAACAGAATGCAGGCAATCAGAACGCTCGGGATGAGAAAGCGCAGAGGGGCACGCACTCCCGCAGTGAGCGCCAAAAGAGGCAACATGAGATAGAAAAACCACTCGTACGGAAGAGTCCAGACCACATCTGCTACAATTGTCGATGTGTTCTTTACGCCGTTGATTCCGGGATCGCCGAGAACGCTGAACGAGAGCCAGCGGCCGATTTCGGCCGCGACGGCGGATAGCGGCTGGTGCAGTGTCCAGTCCGAAAGGATGCCGCAGATGACAAACATGAGCGCCATGGACAGGAAATATAAGGGGACTAAGCGAAGCACTCTTGAGACGTAGAGCCGGGTCCAATCCAGCCTCTTATCGCGAGCGTGCAAAATTTTGGAATAAAAGAGAAAGCCAGTGATCATGAAAAAGAATGCGACGGCGATCTGACCAAAATTTGTAAAGATGTGCGAAGGAGGGTCTTCCCACGGCTGGCCATGAAGATAATAGAACCAGACTGCACCGTGATGAACGAACACGAAAAAGGCGAGGTATCCTCTGAGTCCGTCTATGGTGGCGAATCGCCCCTGCTCGCTCGGTTCGCCGAAAATGCGTTGCAAAGCGAAGCAAGCCCCGAGGGCCGCTGCTAACGGCAGAAGGGCAAAGATTGGGTTGACAGCACTCATAGCTCTCTGCGCTCGCGCGTTCCCGCGAGACGCTCATCATGCATAGGGCTTTTGTCCAAGATGAACCTCGCGAGTTGTATTTCAAATTGGCTCGCAATAACACTGTATTGGCAGCACTGCTCAGAAGGAGTCATTGAGTAGTCCGGACTTTTTCAAAGCTAAAAAACCCGCGCTGCACGCCCGGTTTGCGAGACCCACCGTGAATCTCGGTTTATTCGTCATAAATTTTGTACGGGAAAGAAGAGTCTTCGAGTGTGGCGCTCACGTCGATGGGGCGAAAATCAGACGGCTAGTCGATAGCGCAAGCTTTTACGGAGGATGGTGGCAAGTTGTGAACTAATGGAATCATCAGCATCTTTTCTTTGACTGGACGGGTTGATTGAAGTTTGACTTTTGGAATGTGCCGCGATTCACCGTAGGCAACACGGCCAAATTTCGATCGCGCTTCACTCTGCCGCTCTATGCACTTAAGGTTCATGCCGCACCTCCTTCCAGACGCGACCGTATAGTGCTTCATATCGGTTCAGCATGGACTCCACGCTAAAATTCTCGTAAACCCTTCTTCTGCCGCTTCTTGCTATCGACAGACGCATCGAAGTGTTTTCGACTAGGCGACTCAACTGAGATACTGCATGGTCTACGTCGCCGGATCGGAAAACCAGACCGCTGCACTCCGGTTCGATGATTTCAATATTCCCGCCCACGTCGCTTGCCAACACTGCCACTTCAGCAGCCATCGCCTCAAGTAATGTATTAGACATGCCTTCGCTTAACGACGGCAGGACGAAGATATCGAAAGTCCTCAGAAATGAGTGAACATCGTCTCTATGTCCGGCGAACTCGACGAGATGTCTAATACCGAGTTTCTCCGCCATGTCTGTTAGACGTCCGCGCTCTGGTCCATCTCCAACAAGGATGAGTTTTATTGAACGCTCTTTCGAGATTCGCGAGATGGCCTCGAGAAGCAACGGATAATTTTTTACCGGAACAAGTCGGCCCACGCTGCCGATGCACACGGGTCGATTCTGGCGATGATCGTCGGTGAGGGTGGAGTTGTTCCTGAATGCCGTAATATCCACGCCGTTTGAAATTACTTCAAATCTGTCAGGCGGCAATCGAAGCTCATGCACCAAGTCCGATCGAAGACGATTTGAGACGGCGAATGCAGCATCGACTTGAGAGAGAAGAATGCGCTGCGCCGCAGCACGCAATCGACGCCCCGGAAAGGTTCTTCCATGCTCGCTATGGATGACAGCAGGGACTCCGGACAGCCGTGCACCGAGGACGCCAAAGAAGAATGGCTCTGCATTTCGAGTGTGGACAATGTCCACGCCCCAGGAGCGAAATAGCTTGGCGAGTCGCAGCACGGTGCGCGGACTGTTACCGCCCTGGGTATTCATTGATTCGATTGCCACATCCGAGCGGACCCGCGCGGCGAACGCGCCAGTCCTTCTCAAGCAGCAGATTGACGAGCGAAAGCGGTCCCTATCGAGTCCATTGACCACGTTGACGACCCCGTTCTCCAGACCGCCCGGTTCGAGGCTGAGCATCACGTGACAGATGTGCAGGGGGCGCATAATGATCTAAACATGCAGATTGCAGGTCCGAACTGTCCAAAAGGCATTCTTGGAAAACTGATGAGAAGCGGACTTGGACCGTCCACATCGAACGCGGAACCGCTCGAGATGGACAATGACGTGCGGCGCGGGCACTCAGACGCACCGGGGTCTTTCCGATCCCAATCTGGGAAATTCCCGATATTTTAGCGGGTTACATATGCCAATCCAATCATCGGCATCACATTTCGGAGATGCCTGCTCTGGGCATTGGCAGGGATGCGCAGACACTCCCGTCATAGGGCGCAGCGCCGCGTGTCGCCACACTACCGGGCCGCCGGTCGGCGCCTCACGTCATTGCGCGGAAGATTCGAGCCCGGATTGCTCGTGTCGTCCGGCGTGCTCGTCGGGAGGGATGCCGGGCACTCGCCGGCTCGAATTCCGTTACGGTGAGTCCATTGAGCGCGCCCGGATGGTGCGAGGCGACCGGGCATTCGCTGCGCTGGCTTTGCAATCATGCCTGCCGAGGGGAATCCCGCCTGTGCACACGATCCAGGCGATAGCAGCACTTCGGCCTATGGCGGCGCTCGGCGCTGATGGCCCCCGCAGAAAAGACTCACCGCGCCGCTTCAAGCCCCGCGATGAGCGTTGCGGCATCCTCGGCACTGGTCTCTCCGTGCGTCACGCAAATCCGCACGACGTCACGACCCTCAAACTGGGCAACCGCCGCCCACGCCCGACCGGCTGCCAGCAGTCGCTGCACAATCTGGCGCACCGGGCGCGAGCCCTCGGGAGGCAGCACGCAGAGAACGGCCAGGCGTGAATCATTGACCGTCTGCCAACCGAGGTCGTCGAGCCCAGATTGGATCTGCGCCGCGACCGCTACGGATCGCTCGACATGCGCCGCATATCCGCCCCAGCCTGCAGCGGCCAGCGACAAGAACAATCGCAATCCGAGAAATCGCCGCGACCACTGCACGGTATTCAGGTACGGATCGAGGCTAGAGGCTGTAGAGGGCATGAAGTCCGCGCCGACATGGAAGGCATCACTGAGCACCTTCGGATAGCGCGTGATGAACATACCGCAGCCCATCGTCGTCGCGAGCCATTTATGGGCATCGATCGTGATTGAGTCCGCTCGCTCGATCCCCGCCAGCTCAGCCCGCAGCCGATCGGAGCACAGAGCCGCCCCGCCCCAGGCCGCATCGACGTGGAACCAAGCTGAGTGCTCGCGCGCAATATCGGAGCAGGCCAGCAACGGATCGACCATGCCGGCACCGGTCGTTCCGGCGGTCGGAGAAATCAAGACCGGTACCACACCACGGCGCCGATCCTCGAGCAACGCACCCGCTAACGCATTGGCGTCCAATCGTCCGCTGCCATCGGTTGCGACCAAACGGACGGCTTGCCGGCCGACGCCGGCTTGATGAGCAATCTTGTGCCACGCGGGCTGGCACTCCCGTGACGTATACATTGCGACCGGGCCGGAGAACGCGCGGGTTCCCTCGGTGGCGAATCGCGGCTCTGCACGGGTGAGCGCGCAGATCAGGGCCGTGTAATTCGCCTCCGAGCCACTGGTCGTGAAGTGCCCAGCCGACTCCGGCGGCAGCCCCGCCCGCCGCGCCCAGGCGCCGATCACGTGAGCCTCCAAGGCCACCGGCACCGGCGAGGATCCGGAACTCGCAAGTTGCGGATTGAAGCAACCCGAGATCCGATCGGCGAGCTGCGCGGGGAAGGTCGGGGCCGGATTGAACAGGCCGAAATAGCGCCCGTTCGTCATATGCACGGTCCCATGCTCGAGCTGGGCGACTGTCCAATCCATCAGCGCCTGCATTGGCTGAGGCGCTTCAAAATCATATTGAACGAGCTCCTGACGAAACTTGGCCATGTCCAAATCCGGCATGACCGGTCCTTGCTTGACCCGGGAGTCCGCGGCAGCGAGGGTGCGCGTCAGATAGTCATCGAGCCGCTCTTTGGCGTCCTGGCTCGGAAACAGCGCCTCAACCGGTGTTGGCACCTCATCCCATCTCATGAGCACCCCTCAGAGCCTGGGACCGACTGCCGCGGCAAGGGCCTGATCCAAATCCGCAAGGATGTCGTCGATATGCTCAATGCCGACGCTGAGCCGCAATGTCTCGGGGCCGATCCCCGCACGCCGCTGCTCCTCCGGCGACATCTGCCTATGGGTAGTCGACGCTGGGTGGCAGGCCAGGGATTTCGCATCGCCCAGATTCACGAGGCGCTTGAAGAGCTTCAATGCGTCGTAAAAGCGTGTGCCCGCATCGTAACCACCTCGGATCGCAAAGGTAAGCAGCGAGCACGTCTTCCCCTTTAGATATTGCTGAACCAGCGGGTAATAGGGGCTATCTGGAAATCCGGCGTAGCTGACCGAGGCAACCCTCTTGTCGTCGCGCAGGAATTCGGCAACGCGCCGGGCATTATCCACGTGCCGCTCCATGCGCAGTGCGACCGTCTCGATTCCCTGCAGCAGTAACCATGCACTCAGCGGCGAGAGCACCGATCCCATGGTGCGCTGGAAGACGCTTCGGCACCGGCCGCAATACGCCTTGGCACCATAGTGTTCCGTGTAGACCAGGCCGTGGTAGGACTCATCGGGGGTCGTCAGCATTGGAAATCGAGCTGCGTGTTCCTGCCACGGGAACCGCCCACTGTCAATGATCACTCCACCCAAGGTCGTGCCGTGCCCGCCGAGAAATTTTGTGAGCGAATGCACAACCACGTCTGCACCGTACTCGATGGGACGCACCAGAATGGGCGTCGGCACTGTGTTGTCAACGATCAGCGGCACTCCGGCTTCATGGGCCACTCTGGCCATTGCCTCAATGTCGCACACGTTGCCGGCGGGATTACCGACCATTTCGCAATAAACGGCGCGGGTGTTCTCGTCGATGAGCGCAGCGAGAGAGGCCGGTCGATCATCAGGCGCGAAGCGGGTCTCGATACCGAGTTGCGGCAGGATATGGGCAAAAAGCGTGTGTGTGGTGCCATAGAGTTGTGGCACGGACACGATGTTTCGGCCCACCTGCGTGACGGCAAGAATGGCGTAATGCAGGGCGGCCTGCCCCGAACTCACACAGAGCGCATCCACGCCGCCCTCGAGCTGCGCCATGCGCGTCTCGAGCACCTGCGTGGTCGGGTTTCCGATGCGGGTGTAGCGAAAGCCATCGACTTCAAGGTTGAACAGCGCAGCACCATGCTCAGCGCTGTCAAACGAATACGCCACGGTCTGGTAGATCGGAACCGCCACGGCCTTGGTAGTCGGATCGGCGTCGAAGCCGCCGTGCAACGCTATAGTTTCTGCTCGCATAGGTGCCTCAAGCGGTGTTGCCCGCATCCACTGTCAAGGTGGTTCCGGTGATGTTGTTCGCCGCGTCGCTCATCAGAAATTCCACAGCTCCCGCGACATCGGTGGGTTCCGCCATGCGCCGCAAAGCGCTGCGCCGCACGATTTGCTCGCGCGCGTGCTCATCGAGTTCCTGAGTCATCGCCGTGCTCACGAAGCCGGGGGCAACGGCATTGACGGTAATTCCCAGGGGGCCAACTTCGCGCGCGAGTGAGCGAGTGAAGCCCTCTAGCGAGGCCTTGGTCGCTGAATACGCCGAAAGCGCCTTGAAGCCGCTTTGGGCGACGATACTGGTGATGTTGACAATGCGTCCTTCCTTGGCGGCCATCATGGAGCGCAAGACGTATTTGGCCAAGAGAATGGGCGCAAGCGTATTGAGGCGTATCAGCGCCTCGATGTCTGCATCGCGCATCATCGACAGCAGACCGCCCGTGCCGAGTCCGGCGTTGTTCACCAGCCCATAGAATGTCCCGAATTCCCGGCGCAGCTGCGCCACCGCTTGGCCAATGCCCGCCGTATCGGCCAGATTGCAGCTGCGAAAATGCAGCTCTCGCTGCTCCGCGCGCGCTGCGCGAAGTTCCCCGCTTTCCGTGCGCGCCAGCGCGATCACTCGGAAGCCGCTCTGGGCCAACCGGCATGCGATGGCGAGACCAAGCCCCCGGCTACCGCCACTCACCAGCACGTTACGCATTGGGGCGCACCAGCTTGCCAGAGGGGGATACCGCAAGCGACGGCACGAAGTGGATCAGTGCCGGGACCTTATGCGCGGCCAGACTTGCGCGGCACGCGACCAGGATCTCCTGGCGCACGGTCTGTTCCCGAGCTGGATCGGCCGCTCCCGACACCTGGGTCTCGAGCACCACATCCGCGGTCACGACCGCGCCCGTGATCGGATTGCGACGGGCCTTCACCAGAGACACTCGTACCGCGGGATGAGCATTGATGACAGCCTCGACTTCCTCGGGGTGGACCTTGAGCCCCCCCACGTTAATGACGCCGCCGGTGCGTCCCATGAAATGGTAGCGCCCGTCGCGCAGATCGAGCCGATCGCCCGTGTTCACGAATCCATCGGAATCTCTCAGTGCCGGAACATCACCCAGATAGCCCAGAGCGTTGCCGGGCGAGCGGATCCGCAATGTCCCGCCGCTCACGTCCAATTCGACGCCGTGACGGCGTTCGCCCACGAGCGTGTCCGGAAAGCCACTCAGCCCATCTTCCACCTCGAAAGCGACACCTGCCTCGGTTGAGGCGAAGGCATGCGCCACCAGAGCGGACGGGAATGCCGCACGCAATCCGTCGAGGATTCCCTGATCGGCAATCTCACCCGAGAGGCGGACGTAGGCAGGTGCAAACCGATCGGCTGCGCCACTCATCAACGCCTTGCGCCAGTGCGAAGGCGTTCCCGAGATATGCGAGACGTGATGGGCCGCCGCGCGCTCGATAAACGCCTCTGTCGATTCGTTTGGGCTCGAGAGCACCAGCGAGCCGCCCAGCAGTGCCCGCAGAAAAATCTGCAGACCCCCATAGCGGCGGATGTCGTAAAAGGTGCTCCACGTCGTTCTCGGTCCCGCGGCGTCAATGAAATTGAGAAGGCTCGAGAGAGTATGCCGCACGAGCTTCGGAACGCCTGTGGTACCCGAAGTGAGCAGGACCCACTCGCTGTCAAGTTGGCGTTCACGCTTTACCGCGCACGGTATCGGCAGCTCGCTCGCCTCAAGCCGCAGCAATTTCCCCGCTGGCTCCAGTGACGGATCGCCGTCGCCGATCCACACATCGCACTCGGAGGTCTGCAGCACGTAGGACAGGTGCTCGCGTGCGGTGCCCGGTGGGCAGATGACCATGCGCCGTGCGATGCCGTCGAGCTCGATGAGCAGCAGGCCCGCAGTCAGCTGGCTCTGTACGCCAACGACGACGTTGCGTCCTCGTAACGCATCGAGCTTTCCCGCCAGGCATGAAGCACTCGCGAGAGTCGCGCATGAAACGGTCCGCTCAGCGGTTTCGAGCGCACCCGCTGGCCGCCCGTTCTCGCGGAAGAGCGACTCCCACAGGGTCATGAGGACTGTGTTTGCGACTCGTAGAGTCTGATGAAATCACCGAAGGTCACCGGGAATTCATCGGCCGTGTCGAACGGGTTGAATCCCATGCTCTCTTCAAGCCGAGCAGCAATCAGCGCAAAGCTCAGTGAATCCAGCCCGCTTTCCAGTAGTTTCGTCTCGTCCCGCAGCGGCACCAGCTGCCGTTGCTGATCGCGAGCGACTTCTTCGAAAAGGGTGGTAATTTCAGATCGGATACTCATCTCCGCACTCCTACCGCGCGCTTTAATGTCATTCTATGAACAAGGAGTCGAAAAACGACGCTCTGCACCTTTTATTAACGTATCGTGTGCAGGATCGGCAAACTGTGCCGAATGTCATGCTTCGGCACATCGCCTTATCCTATAGCGCCGCAGCCCCATGCGCAAAGTCCTTTGATGCCCGCCCGACAGACCGGCGCCCTAAGGGCGATCGGCTCCCGCGGCAACCGTACCCGCGCCGCAATGACCTCGACCGTCAGCCGGCATGGTACGCGATCCATCCTTTCGACTGACTCGCCTCCGGCAATTCGACTCAGACCGGCGCGAAAAATTCCACATAGGAACTGATCTGGTCACCGCTGATTTCAACCAGATCCATCAGCTCAGTCGCGACACTCACGCCAGTGATGCGCGAATGAATCACAGCCCGCCAGTGAACCGCCGCCCGATTGCCATCGATGACACGGGTCAGAACCTCGTGGCGGGACAGACTGAACGATTTCAGCAGCACGGCCAACCAGCCGCGAATCTGTGCTCCGTCGCTGACCGAGATGGCGATTGGCTTGCCATCGCTGGAGCCTGAGATCCGAAACTGCGCCGTTTTCGCAAAGAGTGCCGCAAGCCGGTCGAGCTCACCATTGAACCGCGCCGCATAGAGCTCATCCAGCACACGCCGGATGCGTTCACGATCGGTATCAGTCGTGTTTGTCATAGTTACTCAGCTCAGCCTGGCACGGATGTCCGCGCCGATCGCTTGATACGCCTGCGCCACGTAGGGAATCACCATGCCAAGGCCGTAGAACAAGTGGATCATACCCGGATGACAGCGGTAGCTCACCGCGACCCCAGCCTGCTCCAGCTTGCCGGCGTAGTCGCTCCCGTCCTCGCGCACCGGGTCACATTCTGCGGTATGGATGCACGCCGGCGGCAGACCGAAGAAATCTTCGGCCTGCAGTGGCGATACCCGCGGGTCCGCCGGATCCGTCCAGTCATCGACATAGTGCACCAGATCATGCTCGAGCGTCTCGCGATCCAGCAAATCACCGTGATCGTAAAATCGCCGCGCAGTCCGCTGCGGCCGGTAGTCGAGAATGGGGCACAGCAGTATCTGCAGCGCGAATCGGCTCCTCGTCGCAGCTGAAACGCTGCGGCAGGCTGCAATCGCCAATGTCGCACCCGCTGAGTCTCCGCAGACCGCAATTCGCCCGGCGTCCATCCCCAACTCAGCGGCATGCTCCAGGAGCCAACGGCTCGCGAACGAGGCGTCGTTGATCGCCGCCGGGAAGCGCGCCTCGGGCGCCAGGCGATAGCCTACGGCCACTACCCTGAAACCGCTCGCGTTCGCGAGACAGCGCGCAATGCCGTCATACGCATCCAGACTGCCGGCCACCAACCCACCACCATGAAAATAGACAATTGCCGGCAGCGCCTCCTGGGCCGCGCCTTGAGGTGTATAGAGCCGAAACGGCAGTGCGCCTCCCGGCCCCGGCATGCTGTGCTCCTCGACAGCATCGACTTCTGGAGGCTCTCCCCCCAGGCTCAGTAGGCGCCCCAATGCCTCCCGGCGCTCATTCACACTCAGCCCCTCGACCCGTCGGGGCGCGCTCGCCCTCAGTCGCTCGAGGAACCGCCGGGCATGGGGGTCGAGAGTCATCTAACGAACGCGCGTCACATCTGCAACGCACGCCGGACCGAGTCCGGCCAGAGCCGTGGCTGAAGTCCGTGGACGCAGAACATCGCCACCGTCAACCGGTCCATGCCGAAGGCCACGCAGCCGCTGTGCGCAGCCACGCCACTGGCATCGTGTAGACCCCAAACCGCGCCGAAGTGGTCTTGATGGTAATTGAAGCTCATGCACGCTGTCGGCTTGACACCTTTGGCGTAAGGAATCAGGAGCTCGAACTTGAGCGACTGCTGACGCTGACTCACTGCCATGACCTGTCCGACGCGCCCGAAAAATGGATCGCTCGCGACATCCAGTTCGCCCGGCAGGCCCAATTCGGCCGACAGTGTAGCCGCACGCGTCATCCATTGCTCCCGGAACGACAGCACGTCTTGCGGGGACCCAATGCGCACGTATTCCCGCATGCGAAACGACTGCAGCCGATCCAGCGCACGCGAGGGCTCATGCCGGAAACAATCCGCCGAGACGTCGAAAAGCAATCCCCCAGCCGGCACCGGGCCTCGACTCGCCGCAATTGGGTAGGCGGGATAGCAGGCCGCCGGCGAGAGCACCAGGTCCGAGGCCTCCAGCGCATCGGTCCATCGACCCCCTTGCTCGTGCAGACTGGCCGCTTGCAGGATTTGCGCCTCCGTGCCGTGTAGCGCGCAGACGCAGCCGAGCAGATTGGGGAAGCTACCCAGGTATCCCGACTTTTCCACCTGCGCCCGACTCATCACTGGCGGGAATCGCAACACCTCCGCCCGCGGATCGCGTAGTCGCGTGATCAGCGCTGAGAGACGCTGCAGAACATCTTCATATTGCGCCGTGCGCGCATAGACGCCGGGCACGCCCATGGGGTGAAACAGTGCAGCGCGGATGGAGTCGAACGACTCGCTCGCAGCCGCTTCGTGATCGAGGTTTGTGCCGCTCATGCCCTTGGCCTCAAAGCTCAGCCACTCAACACTGCAGAAATCGGCGTCATCATGGCCGTCATTGTAAAGTTGGACAAAATTCGATCATTGTTGATCATCAGTGGCGAGGAAAGGACATCACGCAAATGGCGTTCGACGCTGAATGGACTGTCGCAGCGGTACCCCGACAGACCACACACCCGCAGCGCCTTCAGCACGGTTGACACTGCCAATTCCGACGCCTGAACCTTTGTCAGTGTGATCTGTGACTGGAAATCCACCGAATTGAGCGCCTGTGCATCATTCATGATGCTCTCGTATCGCCGTATCGAATCGCTCAGCATACCGCGCAGAGTCTTCAGGCTTGACAATACTTCCCCGAGTCGGGCGCCGCCGGGCGGCAGAGCTCCGTCAGCCTTGCGCGCCGCAGTGCGAACAAACGCCTGCGCCCGCATGGAGGCGCCGGCGGCGATGCCGGCCCATACCGAACCCCATAGAAGGTGTGCAAAGGGCACCATCGTATGTGAGTGAATCGATGCATAGGGCTCTGGCACGATCTGCTCGGGAACCCCTCGAGCTCGCAGGACGTAACCTTCACTGCAGGTCCCGCGCATACCCATGGTCTGCCAGCTCTGAATCGGACTTAGCGTGTAGTCGTCCTTCAGAAACACAATCAGCACTTGATCCGAAGCCTCTGCATCCGCCGAGCGGCGAGCGGTCGTAACGATGCCATCGGCATGAGCACCATAGGAGATGACGGTGGCCTGTCGTTCCAGCTCGATGTGATCGCCGACACTCGAAACTGCCGCTTCGCTCGAACGTACATTTCCGCCGGCTTGTCCTTCCGTGGTTGAAGAAGCCAGGAGTAATTGCTCGGCGCACAGTCTCCGCAGCAGACTCTCGATCACCGAACTACCGTGCCGATGGCGCACGAGGCATGCAACCTTCACTTGGTGCATTGCGTAAATCATGCCGGTGGCTGCGCAATTCTGTGCCAGCCGGAAACATACGTCCGCAACCTGCCCAACACCTGCATCTTCCCCACCCATCGATCGGGGAACCAAAATGCCGAGCAGTCCCTGCTTTCGAACCGCGTCGAACGCTTCGGCAGGAAAACGACCCGCCGAGTCCACATTTGTCGCGTGTTCGGCTGCGGTGGTGGCTGCCACCATTGCCCGCTCAGCGAGGGCCGATTCGGACCGACCCGGCGCTCGTTCGGCGACCGGGCTCAGGGAGGACGTGTTCACGATTTCGACCTCTTGCTGGGTTGTTTTCTTCCGTAAAGGCTATCATACGGTTAAAACGCGGGCATATGGGCGGGCAGGCATCACATCTTTAGGCCCCAGTCCATCTCGGCTCAAATGAGAAGCAAGTCATGCCGCTTGAGATTGAAACACCCTCGATTGACGGCCGGCGCGACGATTCAATAGTCGTTGGCCTGATCAACAATATGCCGGACGCAGCGCTCACGGCCACTGAGCAGCAGTTTGCAAGTCTGCTGGCTGCCGCTTCGGGTCCGCGGCGGGTCCGGCTGCGGCTGAGTCACATTGCGCAAATGCCACGGGAGCCTCAGTCGCTTGAGCGCTTCGCCCAGTATTACTGGCCGCTGGAGGCGCTGTTGGCCGGTCCGCTGGACGCGATCATCGTCACTGGCACTGAGCCGCGAGCAGCGGCCCTCGGGGAAGAGCCGTACTGGGAACCGCTGTGTGAGCTCCTCGATTGGGTCCAGGACAAGGCTCTCTCGAGTATCTGGTCCTGCCTTGCGGCGCACGCGGCCGTGCAGGCTCTCGACGGCATTTGCCGCCGCCGACTCCCCGAAAAGCGCTTTGGCGTATTCCACCATACCGTTACGTCCGATACGCCACTGCTCAAGGCAGTCAGCGCGCCGCTGCTAACGCCGCACTCACGCTGGAACGAACTGGTCCCGGAGGAACTCCGGGACGCCGGATATACGCTCGCCAGCAGTTCGCCGGACAGCGGAGCCGATGTGTTCCTGCGCGAGGACCGAGGCCTGTTCATCTGCTTCCAAGGTCACCCGGAATACGAGAGCACGACTTTATTAAAAGAATACCGCCGCGACGTCGGGCGCTTCCTACGCGGGGAGCGCGAGGGGTGGCCCTCCCCCCCAGCCGGATACCTCACGCGCGAGGCGCTTGAGCAGTTGACGGCATTCCGCACGCGCGCCGAGGGGTCCGGCGACCCGGAATTGCTCGAGCAGTTTCCGAAAATCGAACCCGGATCGGGTATCCAGGTGAATTGGCGGCACAATGCTGTTCAAATATACAGTAATTGGCTGGCCCACCTGGCCGATACGAGAACCGCTGCGCGCTGCCGCGCTTCGGTGCAGGTATGATTTCACCATGAACGCAAGTGACACGCCCATGCAGTCAGCGCAAATGATGAGCCCACGCGAACGCCTCCTCGGACTGGTACGCAAGATTCTCGGAGCGAACGCTGCAAACCGCCCGCTGCCAATCGATGCACGGCTCTCCGAACTGGGCGTGAGTTCCATCAAAATGGTGAGCCTGATGCTCGCGATTGAGACGGAATTCGATCTAACTATTCCGCAGACCGAAATTACCCCGGAGAATTTCTCCTCGCTGGCCACCGTAGAGGCGCTCGTTCTCAGAATTGCGGCAGGCTCTGCGAGCACCGAGGCAGGACGTGAATAGCGCGACCGGGTCGCCGAAGAGTGCGCGACCCGTGATTGCTCCGACCCGACTGCAACGTCTCCGTTAAGATCACCTTCGCTCGACCGTGGCAACTGAGGACCCTTCCCAATTCCGGTCAACCGCGAGTCGTGGAGCAGCGCCCCTCCAGGCCTGGATCCGGGCATTGGAGCGCACCGCCCCAATTGGACGCGACCCCGAAGCCACCTTTCCGCTCCTGATCGATCAACTCGCAGAACGCTTCACGTTAGCCCCAGCGCTCGTCTCCGAGAATGACGCTCTCAATTACCGTGAACTTGCCAAGCGTGTGCGCCTCTATGCTCGCTGGGCCATCGACCAGGGCTTCGCACCGGGCACTACGGTCTGCCTGCTGCTGAATAACTGCGCAGATTACTTGGCCATCTGGCTCGGTCTGACTCGGGCACGCCTCGCGGTTGCCCTCCTCAATACCCATCTCACGGGCGATTCGCTCGCCCACTCCATCCGAGTGGTCCAGCCAAGCGCCATCATTGCCGGAGATGCTTTCACCGAGCGGGTCCGGGCAGTGCGCGAACTCATCGATCCCGGCGTGGCAATTTGGACGCACCGGTCGAACGATTCGGACCTGCCACGCATTGATCAGGCAATCGATCAACTTTCCGGTGAACCGCTCGATCCTGCCGCGTTTCCGCTACCAACGCTCACCGACCGGGCTCTCTACATCTACACCTCAGGCACGACCGGACTGCCTAAAGCAGCCGTCGTGACCCATTTGCGGCTGATCCGCTGGGCACATTGGTTCAGCGGCATGATGGACATGAAGCCGTCTGACCGGATGTACGACTGTCTGCCTCTCTACCACAGCGTCGGGGGAGTCGTCGCAACCGGTGCAACCTTGACTGCCGGCGGAACTGTCATTCTGCGAGAGCGATTTTCCGCCACTCGCTTCTGGCAGGACGTCGCAGAGAACCGATGTACAGTCTTTCAATACATTGGCGAACTTTGCAGGTATCTCCTCGCACACCCGCCCCGCGAGGACGAAGCAGCGCATGAATTGCGCTTGGCCTGCGGAAACGGCATGCAGAGCACTGTCTGGACGGCGTTTCAGGAACGGTTTCGCATTCCGCAAGTGCTCGAGTACTACGCCTCCACGGAAGGCAACGTCTCGCTCTACAACTGCGAAGGACGCCCGGGTTCCGTCGGGCGCATCCCCCCTTTCCTCTCGCACCGCTATCCTGTGGCCATCGTCCGTTCCGACCCGGAATCCGGTGAGCCATTTCGCGACGCCGACGGTCGCTGCATCGCGTGTCAGACCGACGAGTGCGGGGAAGTTCTAGGACAGATTGCCGATGGTGCCGCGCACGCCAGCACGAAATTCGAAGGCTATTCCGACGCCGAATCGAGCCACCGCAAGGTGCTCCGTAATGTGTTTAAACCAGGCGACGCGTGGTATCGAACCGGCGACCTGATGAGGCGCGATCCGCAGGGTTTTTTCTATTTCGTTGACCGGGTCGGCGACACCTACCGCTGGCACGGCGAGAATGTATCGACCACCGAAATCGCTGCAATCCTCAGTCGCTGCGCCGGCGTCGCCGATGTCGCCGTCTACGGGGTGCAGATACCGGGGATTGAGGGCCGCGCCGGCATGGCCGCAATCGTGGCCGACTCCCGCTTCGACCTCTCTCTGTTCCAGCAGGAATCGGAGCATCAGCTTCCCTCTTACGCGAGGCCCGTGTTTCTGCGCATCGTCCAGTCTCTTGATCGGACCGCCACCTTCAAGCTGCAGAAGAACACTCTGGTCGCCCAAGGCTACGATCCTGCCCGCGTAACCGACGCTCTGTACTTCCGATCCTCGGAGGGACCGTATGTCGCTCTGACTCGTGCACTGTTCACCAGATTGCTCAACGGCCAGGAGCGGTTATGAATTTTCCCCCGGGCCCGGACATTGCCGAGTTCGTGCTCGCGCCCCCTCTTCGCAAACCCTGCGCAGCTGCAAAGACGCATCGCGTGAAGATCTTGCACCGGCAAAATCACTTGTGACGTACCGCCCCCCCTTTATCGCAAAGCTCAGGCCCACAATTCTCGCTGCGTTGAGTGAAGATAATAGGCATCATTATCTATCATCTGCACCCTTATCCCTCCCTGTGGAAGTGGCGCCCCGCGCACACTTCGAAGAAAAATGGGACGGGTAAATCGCTGATGAAATCCACACTCTTCGAATGCCGCTGACAGGGCACTTTCGCTCGACCACGCAGCGACCTCGGCCACCCCACCCACGGTCTTCGCCTGATGGACTGCAGCGAAAATCGCGGCGCGCCAGTCCGCTGAATCCGCCGAGGACATCCACAGATCTGCAATGCGAACCTGCCCCGGCACATGACTCAGCATGAAATATCCGCCGATCTGCCCGCTGCGTTCCATTGCATAAAGCTCCACGGAAACGAACGGACAAGACAGCGCAAATCGAAACAGCGCAGAACTGCGACCGAACACCGAGATCCCGGTCTTGGCCACCGGAAGTACATCACTCAATTGGTCCACATCCGCCACACCCAGGCGCCGCACACTCCAGTCCGCGAAGCTGCCACCCGGTGCGGTCACTGACCAGACCACGCTACGGGCGAACCGCGGCACAACCCTCCAACGGGGCCTGCTAACGCTACGCAGCACCGCAACCGGTGAAAGAGCACGCACGTAGCCCCTGACTTCTCCGCAGTGCTGATACCCCAATCGAGGCAGGATCTCCAGAGTGTGCCGGCTACCCCCAATGCCCAGCAAAAAATCTGCGAACCGCGCCACGTAATTCATCAGCAATATGCCACCGCCTCCCGCTTGCTCGCGCGCCGCCCAGTCAATAATGTGAATCACGCGCGCCTCGGCAGAATCCGATCGCAAGGTTCCGGGAACAATGGCACCGTGCGCGAACAGCTTCGGTCCATCCGCCAGCACGAACGATCGGGAGCCCTCCCAAAGTTCGGTCGGAAGCCAGTATTTCCACTGCAGATAGGCCGGATCAGGGTCAGGATGCAAGCCGGCATCACGCATCAGCCCGACGATGGCATGGCCCTCTTCCTCCGTGGTTGACCGCACGAGCCAATTCATTGATTCCCCATCTTCATCTAGATGTTCCCGACGTCAGTACGTGCCCGTCAATCCGAGAAACCTGACATTTTATACAGCATCCGAAATTCCACCACCCTGCGTCACACAAACTGACGAATCTCTCCAATTTCTGCTAACCTTTTGTTACATTCTGGGCACACAACGTCATCGCTTTCAATTGCGTACAACCACAATTTAATCTGCGCAATGCCCGTAGCTGCGTACTGCTTTGCGACTTCTCACATGGGTGAGCATCGAGGCTCGCCTATCATCCTCATCTCGCGGTCACGTATCGCTCGTATTCCAAACACGCCAACCCCAAAGTCCGTGATCCGCGCCAAGGCCGAATTGCCATCTGAGGCGGTCTGCGCCGCCTACCAAAATTCAATCTGACCGACCACCCATGAATACGCTACATGCCCTCGCCTCTAAGGTGGCTCGCAAAGTCGCCCGCCATGAGAGCGGCTCTCGACTGCTTGCTCGGCTCAACGCTCGCCCCCGAATCATTATGTTACACGGCGTTGGCACAGATGAGTACCCAACCGACGTTTTTCGCACTCAGCTTCAATTCCTCTCGCGAATCTTCCAGCTCGTGCCACTTGCCAGCATCCTTCAAGTCGATGCAGCTGACCAATCGCGACCCGCTCTGGCACTTACATTCGATGATGGACTGAAGAATAATTTCACTGCCGCATATCCGGTCCTACGGGAATTCAATGCACCGGCAACGTTTTTTGTCTGTCCTGCACTCATCGACAATGGCCAGTGGCTCTGGAACCATGAATGCCGAGCGAGATTGAGCCGAATGCAAGACGATGCAAAACGTGGCTTCGCTGCCGAATTGGGTATTCAGCGATTCGACACGGAGTCGATCGTACAGCGACTCAAATATCTTCCTCATGCTGAGCGCAAGGTTTTCGAAATTCGACTTCGTACATTGTCGGGCCCGCTCTCTCCGAGCGCTGCCGAGCGACTGGCCTACGACCTGATGAGTTGGGAAGATCTCAAGGCTCTCGATCCGACCCTCATCAGCATCGGCGGGCATTCATGCAATCATGAAATCCTCACACGGCTCGACCCCGAGCACCTTGAACGGGAGGTTGCGGAATGCAAATCCCGTCTCGAGCGGGAGATCGACGCGCCTGTGACTCAATTTTGCTATCCCGACGGCGCCTATAATGCGCAGGTCGCCGAATGCGTCGGCCGCCATTTCGAGCTGGCTGTAACCACCGAAAAGCACTGCGTGCCGCGCAACCCGTCACCGCTTCAACTGCCCCGGATCGCCACCGCAGAGACCCTTGCGGACCTCGCTTGGCGTGTCCATTGGCCCAATGGATAGCCGTACACCCACTCCCGAGTGCGGACTCTCGGGAATTGCCGCCGAGCGTTTCCCCAGATCCACCTTAGCGATTCCCGTATTCGCACCACTGGATCGCCCCCAGACACGCAGCGCGCGACGATTTCCCTCTGCGCGGAGCTTTACGGGTCACACACCTTTCGCCCGCTCCGCACCAAGTGCGCACCGGAGATTGGCTCGCACGGCGGAGCAACCTGCAACAGGATCAACGCGGACTCGCCTGCCGCTTCAAATACCCGTCATCCCGCAATTGGCGCCCAATGGCCACCTCGAACGGCATCGAAGGCGGGCCGCAGAGCTCGCTACAGATGATCCGCAGATTGTCGGTGCTCTCAGTGCACGCCATGCTCAGCGCGGTCTGCGGCAGCGCGACAAGCGGCAGGAATCGGCATATCTCGGCTCGCGCCACGATCAAGGCGCTCGCGCCCTGGACTGTGTGCGGCATTTCGAGCTCAATGTGTTACCTTTTCATATAGCAATGAACCACGGGCATCGGCGCCAATGAGCAGTACAACACAGAAAATTCCGCATGGACCGGCGCAGCCCTACGCGACGACGGACGATCTGCTTGAATGGATGCGCACCAACTTCGATCGATATGGAGATATCTACCAGGCGTCTGTCTACGGCGATCGCGTGTATGTCATCAACGATCTTCAATATGTCGATCGCGTTCTGCTGCGCAACTGGAGGAACTATTTGCGCAAGGGTCAGGCCGTCAAGCGAATTGCGCTCAGCCTCGGAAACGGACTGATCTCAAGTAATGGAGATACCTGGGTCCGGCAACGCCGAATGCTTCAGCCCGCATTCAAGTCGGAATCCATCCGGCTACTGTTCACCCGGTTTACGCAAGCCACCATTGAATTGCGCGACAAGTGGCGAGACGCGGCTTCTCGAGCCGAGTCGGTTGATGTCACGCACGACGTAAGCCTGGCCGTTCTCAAAGCCACCCTGCTCGCCATTTTTGGTGACGATTACGAGGCAATTGCGGCGGAATTTGCGCCCATCGCCGAAGAGTCGAGGAATCTCGAGTTTGTGCAACTCTGCGCCGCCTTGCGCAGGCGTATCGTTGAAATTGTGAATCACCGGCGGGCTCGCGGAGGCTCCGCGTATGATCTTATCGACTTCATGATGAGCGCGCGCGACCGCGACAGTGGCGAACCGATGACGGATGCCGACCTCGGACGGCAGGCGATGACGCTCGTAATCGCGGGTCATGAAACCACGGCCAGCGTGCTGAACTGGGTTTGGCATCTTCTTGACGAGCATCCGCACATTGAAGCCAAGCTTGCCGAAGAGATCGCGCGCACACTTGGGGACTCTCCGCTCGAGTTCGACGGTCTTGCCAAATTCACTTATACGAATCAAATTATCGACGAAGCACTGCGCATCTATCCGCCGTTGTGGCTCATGACACGCCGAGCGATTACGGACGATCACATCGGGGATTATTTCGTTCCCGCAGGCACCGAAATCTACATCTCACCGTTTCTGCTTCAGCGTCATCCCCATTTATGGGAAGCTCCCGATGAGTTTGATCCCGAGCGCTTCGATGCGGAAACAAACAGACCCGCGCTTGCACACTGTCCGTTCGGAGCAGGACCGCGAAACTGCATCGGCGAGCTGTTCGCCCGAATCGAGATGCAGGTCCATTTATTGTTGATCGCACGGGATTTGCGCCTTCGGAGCGCCGCTTCGGCCTCCTCGGAGTTTGTTGCCGGAGTGAATCTGCTGAGCCGGAGCCATTTCCGGATGAATCCAGAGATGCGAGTCGATGCGAGTTGACTGCACGGACCGTAGCAATTCGACTTGGCCGCGGGGAGATCGATACAGTGATTTGTACCCGGCTGCGGGTACGGCAATCAAATTTCTTACAGCAGTCGGCGTGCACAATCGGAGGCTGACCGGTGGTGATGCCCACAGAGGGCGACTTTTGCGAGCAGTCAAATGCCATGACGATGAGGCTGGCGAGCACCGGAACATGACCGAACGCCGCCGAGGGCCAACCGAACGCCACGCGGCTCGGGTCGGTGGATTCCTGCGGGGCGTTTCCGCCGCGAGCCCGCGATGGCGCCAGTGATGAGGAGAGGGGTGCGCACCAGTGCGCGGGGTGGCGGCGCCGGATGATCAGAATGGTCTCTTGCGCTCATTGCCGTCGGTGGCTGGGATGCGCAGTGCCGGGGTGCTCGGGATTCATGAGCCGATCGGCTTTTTTTGGACAGGGCACTCCCGCTCACGTGTCCCGACGATATAATTAGGTGTCTCGCCACACGCCCTGTCGCAGCCGAGGCAGTCACCCCTGACGATGGGCCGTGCTCGGCAGCAATGGCCTGCGTGGGCTGGCCGTACGGAAGTCGCGGCGCGCCGCCAGCGCAAAATCAATCATGCCGCAGCCAATATGCATTGGCTGGGCGGATATTATTCAGGTACCTGAGGTTCTGCGATAATGCAAGATTTGCCCGCAAAATTGTCGTCCAGTGGATTTTGACGGGCGAATGCGAAAGGGAAAGATGGCTCAAGCTCTCGTACTGGACGGACACAGCCGAGCGGCCATAGAGGCGACGCAATCACTCGGCCGTGCCGGCGTTACCGTGACCGTGTCCTCAAGTGACCCGACACCGATCACGTTTCGCTCGCGGTATGCCCACCGGCGACTGCCTCAGCCGCCGGCACTGCCAGAGGAGCCGTTCCTCGCCTGGATGCGGGAACTGGACGCTCGAGCGCGCTACGATCTCATCATCCCATCGACTGAAAACGCTCTCCAAGCCTTTCTCGCGCTCGATGCCGATGACTCTCTGCGGCGCCGCGCAGTCCTCTCGTCGAATCAATCGTTGGCCCATGCGCTTGACCGTCGTTTGACGTGGAAGCTCGCCGCAGAACTTGGCGTACCGGTTCCCGCCACGCGCTTGATCGAAAGCCTCCCCTCTTCCCCGACCAGTGCCACCTCGTTTCCCACCGTACTCAAGCCCGCTCGAAGCAAGATTCTCGATCGGGGCGTACTGCGCACTTTTGCCCCCGTCATCGCACGCGATGCGGAGTGCTATACCAGCGTTCTGCGGGACTGGATTCCGCGCATGGCCGTGCTCGAACAGGAGTACGTCCAAGGATGGGGAGTCGGCATCGAATTGCTTTATCGCGAGGGAAGGTGTGCGTGGTATTTCGCCCACGAGCGTTTGCATGAATGGCCGCTCACCGGCGGCGCCAGCACTTACCGTAGAGCAATTGAGCCACCGGCACAAATGCTGGAAGCCGCACGCGCACTACTCGACAGACTGGAGTGGCATGGGGTTGCGATGGTCGAGTTCAAGCGGCGTACGGACGGCTCGTTCGCATTGATGGAGATCAACCCCCGGCTCTGGGGATCGCTGGCCTTGAGCATCGATGCCGGCGTCAATTTTCCACTCGGTCTGCTGCGACTCGCCACCGGCGGAGACCTCGATCCGCAACCGCATTATCGCCGCGGCATGCGCACACGCCACATCAGTGCCGACGTGGTCTGGCAGAAGGCCAATCTCTTTGCGGATCGCCAAGATCCGCTCCTCCTCGTCCGCCCGCGACTGCGCTCGATGCTCGAGCCTCTTCTGCTGCTCTCCGGTCAGGAGCGCTGGGACCACTTCTCCTGGCTCGATCCCGCACCGGGGCTGCACGAGTGCAGGCGAGTCATTCAGACAGTTCACGATGCGGTTCGACGTAGCCTTTTGATCAGATCGTTACGGCGGCGTCGCAAATCGCTCGTCCAGCGGGCTGTCCGGCGAATCACTGCGGCGCAGGGCTCGCGCCCGCCGGTTATCCTCTTTCTCTGTGAGGGAAATATCTGCCGCAGCCCATTTGCGGAACTGGTGGCACGGCAGAAGCTACCCGGTTACCACATTCTTTCCGCCGGATTCGACCAGCGCGCCCAGCGATCCACTCCGCTCAATGTCAGTAGCGAAGCGGCGCGTCTCAATTATGACATGTCCGACTGCCGGTCCACCCCGGTGACGGAAAGTCTGCTGAGATCTGCGGACTTGGTGTGCATCATGGATCTGGGGCAGCACACGAAGCTTGCCGAGCGCTTTCCCGGGATCCCCCTGAAATCCGTGCCACTCGGGCTATTCTGCAGTCCGCCGATTGTAGAGATACAGGACCCGGACCGGCGGGACGCTCCCACGACGCGGCGGATTCTTGGCCAGATTCTTTCCGCTGTCGAAGGCCTCACGGACGCGCTCAACGCGACCATTCCCGATGCGCGCCCGGTGCGTTCCGGCTCCTAATCTGAGCACTGAATCTGGCGGCCCACCGCATTCATTTGTAGACTGCCGCTTTGGGAGTGATGCGTAACGGGCGGACCACATGGCGTGCGGGGACGGTATGGAACTGAAGCGCCAGTCACCGGCGCTTCTGCTGCGGGGGAAAGGACCTCACTAGGATGAGACATACGACCGCATGCCGTGCAACCGTGGGCTCCCGGCCTGAGGGGGCGGAGGGTTTCGGGCCATCATGTCGCCCCGAATCTTCGCAACTGACACGCGAGACAGATTGTCTCGATGCCGGGCTTTCGCTTCTGCCCCCACATGTGCCGGTGCTCCGGGCTCAGGCGGTCCGAATACGCCACAGGCCTGATCGATGTGGCCGTAGAGAGCGCGACCATTGTCGGCATGGTACCCGCGTGGGTGCTCTAGATTTTCCCGTCAGTCTTCAAATGCTCTGAAGCTCAAAGTCGCGCTCCATGCCTGAACTCCGCAAACAAGATGACGACTCATTAGCGCAAGCCGGCCAATCGTCGCGGGAGCGCGGGCCGCTCCGCCTCCATGGCGATGCATGGCTCCCATTAGCGAGCATTCTCTGTCTGTTTGTTGCGGTGGGGACGCTGTATTGGCCCTCCGCGGTGGCGCTGGATTCCATCTGGCGCAGCACGATCGCCACTTACCAAGATGGATATCTGGTGCTCCTGGCATCCCTGTGGCTAATTGTGCGCGATCGCAAGCGCTTGGCGGCGACGCCCGTCCAACCCACGCCGCCCGCACTACTTGCCGTGGCCACCCTCAGTCTGGCCTGGCTCTGGGCGTGGCGGGCCGCCATCCAGGAGCTGCACATGGAGCTGGTGCCGTTGCTGCTTTTCGCGGCCGTATGGGCCGCCCTGGGTCGGAAAATGGCCCGGCTCCTCGTCTTTCCGCTCGGCTTTCTGTACTTCGCCCTACCGATTTGGGACCATATCCGCCACCTGCTTCAGGCCCTGAGCGCACATGCGACCGCCGGCCTAGTCTGGATCACCGGACTGTCCGCCTACGTCCGTGGCGACTTCATTCACCTTCCGTGGGGAACGCTCCACATTGAGGGCGGCTGCAGCGGACTGAACACTCTCATTGTTCTCTTGGCGCTGACGACACTTTACACGCACGTAAACGGAGTGTCATGGCGTCGACAACTCAAACTGTTATCGATCGCCACGATTCTCGCGCTGCTGGTCAATTGGCTCCGAATCTTCGTTATTACGGTCGTTGCCTACTATAGCGAGATGCGAAGCTCCCTCGTCGAGAACCACAAATGGTTCGGGTGGCTGTTATTCGTGCTCGCTTTTGCCGGATTTCTCCTCTGGATGGAACGAGCCGGTCCCCGCGACATCGCTCCAGCCCCGGTAGAGCCTGAGCGACCACCCGACACGGGGCTTGGTGTACGACCCTTGCCCCTCGGTCTTACCTTGGCTGCACTCGGCTTTCTACCCTTGCTTTCCTACGGAATGGATCGGGTCCACTCGATCCATGCCGAATCCTCGCTCATGCGTATCGAATGGCCGATCGCCGTCGCACCCTGGAGCGGACCGCAACCCGAACGTTCGCTCACGTGGACGCCTCGATTCGTCAATTCCAGCGGCGAGTCGCTCGTGGAGTACGCGACATCACAGGGGTTCGTACAGGCGTTCGCCGTGACCTACCGTATTCAGACGCAGGATCACAAGCTGCTGGGCTACCGAAATACCCTATTCAGCGGCGCCGCGCAGATGCACATCATTTCGCAGCGCACCGTCATGGCCTCGAAGGGTTCTTGGCGCGAGACTCTACTCGCAGACCCTTCGGGACAGCGCGCTCTCATCTGGTCGCGAGTCCGCATCGGTATGGACCACTTCACCGACCCGCGCCTGGCGCAGATGTGGTATGGGCTCGTCGCGCTAGTTCAACCGCCCCTGTCATCCCTGTTGGCGCTGCGCACGCCCTGTATTCCGACCTGTCGAGCCGCACAAGCGCGGCTGCGTTCATTGAGTCCCTGGCTGCATCCCGCCTTCCGATAGCCAGATCGCCCAGGCACTCCCGCTCAATATCCAGTTCCGCCCATTCCCGACATCGCTCCCAACGACGGCTGAACGCCCCGCGCGCCGAATAGATCGTAGGTCACGTAAATACCCACCCGATCGTCCGCATAGCTTCCAGTGGAAAAGGTCGAGATTCCCGTCGAGCCACTCTGCTGGATTCGCTGCACGTAGAATGAGATGGCCGTGCGCATGAAATGCTTCGACACGGACAGCTGCAGCAACACTCTGCGCGTTGAGGCGTGTAAATTCGAGTAGTCGTCCCTATAAAATCCGGCTCGGAACTGTGCGTTCACCGTCGGGCGAACCTGCCTGCCGAGCGTCAGCCCTGCCGCCTCCTCCAAATAATTGTATTGCGTGCTGGCGCCGCTCTGATTGAACAATGTCTGCGAAGCCGATCCGTAGAGAGACAATCGGGTTCGTGCTCGTCTGAAGTTCCACCCCAGGGAGCCCGAACGCACATTGTACGGCTGCGCGGTCGCATAGCTCGCATTCAGGAACGAACCGGTCTGCAACGCCGTCAGGGATTGCGGCGAATTCGCGGACGCACCCTGTGCGGTAAAGGCCGACTGTGCGTGTAAATAAACTTCTGAATACGGCGAGACTCTTCGTGTCAGCTCTACCGCATACAGCGGCTCACCGTGGCTCCCACCCCCTGTGTAGACGAGTTCGTCGTACCCTGCGCGCAGCAGAATGGTGGTCCGTGCAAATTTCGCATGGTAAGTCAGCGAACCTTGGCGGATGTCGTAATTGGGAACGACCGTTCCAAGCTGACTCTGCAGAGTTGCCCGATCCGTATACGCCGTATGTGCGTCGCTTGCCTGTATCGCCAGCGCCGACGCACCTGAAATCGCGTGCGAGAATTCAATGCCACCTTGGTATGTTTGCGAATCGAAGGGCGAGCGCTGATACGTGATGCGCGAATATGCCCCAAACACCGTCAGTCGATTATCCAGCCCGAAGTGCAGGTTCAGGAACGGGCCGGTGGAAACGTTGTTGATCGTTTCGAGGTTTTGCGGCGTCAATCCCGCGAGCGGGTCGCTGCTTGCCTCGCCGAACGTGTCCTGTAGCTGCCACTGCAGCGGATCGGACTGCCGACCCCAAATGGCACTGCCGTTAAATTGGCCGAGGAAGCTCCCACTGAAGGAACCGCGAAGATATTGGAGCCGCTGAACGTTGCCGAGCAGGTTGACGCTGAGTCTCCCTCTGCGGACGTAATCCGCGTCGAGGCCTGCGGTGGCAATTCCATCGCCAATCTTCTGATTGTTGGTGAGCAGGGCATTATCCGTGTACGCCAGCCCGGCCAGGAAATCAACATATCCGGTAGCTATGGGCGCAGCAGTCGATCCCGATGAAATCACCGGTTGCGCCTGCGCCACGCTCGGCAGAACGGCTAGAAGAGGAATAAGCAGTGGGCTCGCTGATTTGTTCATTTTCATTCTGTAAAGCCGCGCTCATGAGTCCAGCGCCTTGCACGACGTCAGTCGCGATACCGCTTTCCGTTCGGTCAGCGTTATCCACTCACATCGGATCCTGCTCGCTCGGTACCGTAACCATAATAATAGTACTCGGAAGTCACCGAGCGCATGCTCTGGTTAAGCACGAGCGACAGCGCCGGATGCCCCTCCAGGGTCTTCAGAGCGTCAATCAACACGGGTTGCGGCGTGGATTCCGCGCGGACGACGACCACGATCTGACCGGCCACGTGTGCCAAGGCCGAAGACTCCGTAGTCTGCAGCAACGGGGGAGAGTCCAGAACAACAATTCGACGGGAATCGTTGCGCCCCAACTCCTGGGCCAGCCTGTCCATGCTGGTGCTGGACAGGAGCTCTGTTGCATCATCGCCGGCGGTACCAGCTGAGAGCACCGACAGAGTCGGAAAATCCGTTGGGTGAATCAGAGATTCCACATCGAGGTCCGGCTGCCGAAGCGCATCGAGCAGGCCCCTCGCTTCGCCGAGTCCCAGAAGGTTGCTGAGCTGAGGCTTGGCGACGTCCGCATCGACGAGCAGGACCCGAACGTCCTTTTCGCGCGCCATGCTGAACGCGAGGTTGACGGCCGTGAACGTCTTCCCTTCCCCAGCCATGGCGCTCGCGATCATGATCAGATAGCCCCTGGGAAGGCGAGGGCCCTCGCGACCAATCGCCGCGTTGATCAGCGGTCGCTTGATCTTGCGATATTGGCGAGTGAGCAGCTGTGCGTCCTGTTCCGCCGGCATCAATCCGGCAGAGCGCAACGTCCCTCGCTCCACAGTGATGATGGCTCCTCGTGCACATGCTGGCGAGGCGGGCTCAGCGGTTGCATCTGCGGTCTCGTGATGAGCACTCGGCGATGGAATGTTTCCTGCTACCTCACCCGCTCGCTGCTGTGACTCCTGCAGCTTGCGGATCGTCTTTTCGACGACGCTCATGTGCGAAGTTCCCCTATCCAGTGGGCGATGTGAATGTTCAGTACGAGTACCGTGACGCCGAGCAGCACCAAGCCCGCTGTCGCGCACGAATAAATCAACAGATCATGCCGGCGTTGGCTGAGGCGCTTTTGCGCACCAGCCATGCTCACAGAGCCGAGCACCGTCAGCCCCGTTACCACGCCAAGTTGCCGGTCACTCACGAACACCGGCTTCAATTGGTTGAGCAGGTACCCCGTTCCAAGTCCGGCACCGAGCGCCACGATCAACACGCCGATGATGAGCAGCGGTCGATGCGGCGAAACGGGTTTAAACGGCGCCGTGGGCGGATCAATAACCTGGAATTTCACCGTGCCGGTCGAGGCGGCCTGCTGACTGAGACGCGTGCTGTCGAGGCGTGCCAGCAATGCGTTGTACTGCGTCTTCGTCACAGTGTAATTGCGGGTCAGACGCGCGAATTCCGCCTGTACCTCCGGGGCACTTCTCACCTCTGAGCGCAATTTTGCGACGGATTGTTCGCGATCGGCAATCTGCTGGCGAATGGAGGCGATCTGCACCTGCTGCGCGTTGAACTGCTCCTGCAACCGCTGGAATACCGGATTTGCGGCGAGTCCCAATGCCGAGGCGGCACCCACATCCCCCTTCTGAGCCGCTTTCATCTGTTGCTGCTCGCGCACCTTGAGTGCGCTGATGGTTGCGCGCAGGGCGATGACATCGGGGTACCTGTCGGTGTACTTCAGCAGCATCTGATCCAAGCGCTGCTGGTCCTGCTGGATCTGCTGCTCCGTATCGAGGGCTGCGCTGCCCATGGGCACCGTGCTCGGCGCCGCCGTGAACTGCTGACCTGAGCGCATCTCTGCGGCAATCGCATCGCGTTCGCGCTCCGCGACGTAGAGGTTTTCCTTCAATTGAGTCAGCTGATGGTCATCCGACTGCAAGCGCGCGAAGTAATCGCCTTGCTCGTTAGGCAGCAAGCCGATGTTGCGCCGTTTAAAGGCTGCCAGCTGCTGCTCGATGTCGGTGAGCTTTGCGCCGTACTCGGTGATCTGCTGCTGGAGGAACTGCAGGGCCTGCTGCGAGCCCTGGTGATTGTCAAAGAGCGTGCCCTCCACGAACGTATTGAGCAGCTTATCGACCACCTGCACGGCGCGATCTCGGTTCACATCCTTGTAGTTGATGGTGAACAGAGCCGCCGAGCCATCCCGCGAGGAAAGCTGGCCCTCGATACTGAGATTCTGGCGCATGGTCTCGATGACGTTCTGCCGCTGCTGCGCGGTAATCGCCCCGGCCATGAGATTGGTGGCATTGGCCACGCGCTGCAATTCGGGAATACCGAGGATCGCATCGCGGACCCGCTCGATCTGATTCTCAGCGTTATCACTGAGAGCGATGCCCTGGGTTGCCTTCGTCAGGGTGGTGCCGGTATCGACGAATACCCGAGCCGTGGCCTGGTATTTCGTCGGAATCAAGAACAGCGCCGTCCAGAGCACGAGGGCGACGCACCATGCCGTCAACATCGCTACTTTCTTGAAGCGCCAGGCTCCGCGTAGCTGATCGAGCACCTCATCGACCACCGCATGCATCGGCGCTTTTTGAGCTTCCACGACTGGCACCTAGAAGATCGACTCGGGTACAACCAGCACATCGCCCGGCTTGACGGGCAGATTCTGCGAGAGATCCCCGTCATTGAGTAAATTCGACAGGCGAACGTGGACGGCTTCCACGCGACCGTCAACCTTCCGCTCAAGCTTGGCGCTGTTGCCCGCCGCATAGGGGGTGAGTCCCCCGGCGGCCAGCACGACGTCGAGCACCGTCATGCCTTCGTGGTACGGCAGTGATTCCGGATGCACGACCTGGCCAATGACCTGCACTTGACTCATCACCCCCAACGCCTGGGAGACGATCACCGTGACGTGTGGACTGCGTATGTACTCGCTGAGCGCCTTGTCGAGAGCGTGCGCGAGCTGCACGGGCGTCTTGCCGGCAGCGACGATATTGGAGATTAGCGGTGTCGAAATGCGGCCGTCCGGTCTCACCGGCACCGCCTTCTGGGAGAGGTCTGGGTTCTGCCATACGAAGATGTCGAGCACATCTCCGGGTCCAATCACGTAGTTCTTGTTCCGATCGGTACTCGAGGTCGCGGACCGCGCGTTCAACTGAGGCCCGCCCGCCAAGGCTGGCGCGCTCCAAAGCCCGAGCGCCAGCGCCACACCGGCGAGCGCCATCCCGATCCAGAAATTGAACTTAATCATACAATTAGTGTACCGGAAAACCGACTTCTGAACTGTGGCGGTCGTCTCACGGGAGGCCTCAGCCCTGCAGCCGTGCGAGAAATCGTTGTGCGGCCTGGCGATTCGTAAACGGAACAGACCCGGCCAGGATTCTCTGCAGAATCGTCCGGGCCTCGCTCACCTGCCCGGTCTTCGCCAGAACATAAGCGTAGTGGTATTGAAGATCCGGATTGCCCGTGTCGAGCTGGGTGGCGCGCCGAAGATAGGGGACAGCCTGAGCATTATGACCGCCACGGGCGAGAATCCACCCCAGGGTGTCATTGATGCTGGCGGATTTTGGCGCCAGACGGAAAGCACGTTGCGCCAGCGGTAAGGCCCGCGGATCACCGATCCGGCTCATCGCCCATGCCGCATTATTCAGTGCCACGACGTTTTCGGGCGCCTGCGCGAGCACGGCCGTGAATTCCTTCACCGCCAGCGCGTCCTGATGCGCGATCAACAGATCGAAATTTGCCAGCACTTCCCGCACGCGCCAGTCTCCCGGCTCGCGGGCGAGCCAGCTCTGCAGCACCCGCTGGGGTGCCGGCGCGTGGGCCGCCTGCTGGGCTTGGAACAGCTTCACGGCCGCCGCCCCGCTCGGACGCAAGCGCAGCGCCGCAGCGAAATCGCGCGCCGCCGCTGCCGGCTGGTGCATCGCCATCTCCAGATTGCCACGCAACGCCAGCGGACCGGGCGCGTTGCGCTCCCGCTCGATCAGCGCATCCACACGTTGCATTGCGGCCTGGCCATTGCCCTGACGCAAATCGATCAACGCCAAGCCGCCCACGACCGGCAACCAATGCGGTCGGATGCGTTTGGCCTGTTCGAGCGAGTCCCTGGCCGCCAATGATTGATTCAGCGCCAATTGGGCCTGGGCGCGACGCAGCCAGTAATTGGCGTTGTTCGGTGCCATGTGCGTAGCAAGGGCAAACCGAGCGAGCGCACCGCTAAACTCGTTCGCCTGCATGAGCAGCGTGCCTGCGGCCGCGACCAATTGCACATTATTGGGCTGCGCGGCAATGGCGTGATCCAGAGCCGCATCCGCTGCCTGCAGATCACCCTGCGCGAGAGCGACGCGGGCCAGCGCGAAGCCCAACGCCGGTCCGGCGTGCGCCCCAGCCGCCTGCAGGACTTGGCGCGCCTGCACAAAGGAACGCGTCCTGAGCAGCGCCCCTGCAAGAGCGAAGCGCAGCGCCAGTACGCCCGGCTGGCGCTCCAACGCGCTCTGGAGCCTGTGCTGCGCCGCGGCCACGTCGCCGGTGGTTTCTTCAACGTGTGCAAGATCGATCAGCACCGCCGTATTGTGAGGGTCGACGGCATGTGCCTTGAGTAGCAACGTGTGCGCCTGAGCCGGATCGCCAGCACCGGCAAAAAAAGCAGCCGCCAGCGCCAGCACGCCACTATTCTTCGGTGCCGCCGCGAGGAGGCGCTGAACCTGCGAACGCGCCGCCACGGGGCCGCGCACAGCCTGCAGCGCAGTGATGAGTAAGCCGTCGCGCTGCAGATCAGCAGTATCGGTATCCTTCTGCAGCAGTGCGAGCGCCTTGCCGTCTTGGCCCGCAGCGAGATAGGCGCGCGCAAGATTCAGCTGCGCGCCCCGATCGGTCGGGTGTTGCTGCACTGCGCGCTGCAGTGCATCGAGCAACGCATGGCTGTTGCCGGAGAGCCGAGCCGCCCGACCGTACAGCGCCAGCAGCTGAGGATCGAGGACCTGGTCACCGAGCGCAGGCGTCAGGACACTGAGCGCCTCCTGCGGCTCACCGAGTTTCAGTTGGACACTTGCAAGCAGTTTGCGGGCTGCGATGTCATTCGGAGCCAACTGCAGTGCCGTCTGAAGTTGCTGCTTGGCCTGCTCTGGACTGCCCTGCCGTAGAAACGCAGCGCCCAGCAGGACTCGCGCCTGTACGAATTCGGGAGCGATGCTCACCACTCGCTGCAGTTCATCAACCCCCCGCGGCAAATTGCCACGGGCCAAATGAATGCGGGCCGCCAGCAGCAAGGTCTGCGGGGCGTGCGGGGCCAAGTGTGCCAGAGCGGTCTGACTCTTGGCTGCGGCCGGAATCTTCCCCAGTGCCAGCTGCGCATCCGTCAGTGTCACGAGCGCATCGAAGCGATGCGCCACCGGCTCATTGGGCGCCATGAGCGCCAGAGCGCTGATCAGTTCGCTCTCGCTGGCCGGAAAATCACCCAGAACCGCCTCGATCCTCCCCATTAACAAGTGAGGCTCAGCAGACTTCGGGTCACTGTGCTCCGCGCGGCGCAGCTGTCGGAGCGCCTGATCCATCTGCCCCTCCTGCGCCAGTGCTTCGGCGAACACGATTCGTGCCCGCACGAGTTGCGGTTGCTGCGCAAGCAGTGGCCTCAGCAGGCTGACGGCCTGGGCGGGCTGCCCTGCTTCAAGTTGCGCGCGCGCGGCCCACAGCGAGCGCTCCAGCGCGGGTAACTGCAGGGTATGGTGACTGAGGGCCGTAAGCAGCGGCTGAGGCTGGCCGGTCGCCAACCACGTTCGCGCGCGCAATGCATCGACCTGCGGTCCCTTCGCGCCCGCCGCAACGGCATGCTGCAGCGCCGAACGGGCGCCATTTGGATCTGCCGCATCCAGAGACAGCTGTACCAGCAGCAGCCACGCCTTGGCATTGCCGGGCTCCTTCTGCACTGCGGTACGCAGATCGAATGCCGCGCGCGACCACTCGCCCGCCCGCATTTCCCGTTCGGCGCGGTGAATCCGGAATTGCGGCGTCAGCAACACCCCGCACCCCGTCAGCGTCAATGCCGCAATCCCAAGGACCATGCAAATGCCGGCCCTGGGGATCCTGATGACTCGCGACCGCATCATTCGACCCTCGCCTTCAGCTTAATCAACGACTTGGTTACCAAACACGTCCGCCACCAGCGTCCGGTATCGCATTGTCTCCGCCCGCAACCGGAGATGCCCACCTCGAGTGCAGCAAGGATACTGGGCGGCTGACCACGCTCGCAATCATGGGCTTACAATCAACGGGCCGGAACACGCGCCGCGCGGTTTTGCCCGTTCTCCTGCGGGGCGCGGCGCTGGCAACAAGTTCCCCTCTCACGATCCGGCCGTCGCATTCGGCATCCGCTCCAACAGATCGTAGAGGGTCGGGCGACTGACGCCGAGGAGTTCCGCAGCCTTCGAAACGTTACCGCCACTGATCGCAAGCGCCCGGTGGATCGCCGCGCTCTCGGCCCGCTGGCGCACCTCGCGCAACGGCAGGATCACCGCATCAGCGCCCGGCTCCTCGAGAGTCAGGTCCTCGGCAGTGACGAGTTTGCCTTCAGCCATAATGGCAGCGGAATTCACGCGGTTCTCAAGCTCACGGACGTTGCCCGGCCAGCGGTAGTGCTCGATGGCAGCGATTGCATCGGGAGCGAGCTTCATTTGCGCCTTACCGTGACGCTTGCACGCTTCCTGCAGCAAGTAATTGGCGATGAGCACCGAATCGGCACCGCGCTCACGCAGCGGAGGAATGGTGACCGTCACTTCGCTGATGCGATAAAAGAGGTCTTCACGGAAAGTCCTAGCGAGAATCGCCGCCTTCAGATCCTGATGAGTGGCTGCGATGATGCGCACATCCACCGGAATGAGTTCCCGTCCACCGACCCGCTCGATCACCCGCTCCTGCACGAAGCGCAGCAGCTTCGACTGCAGCGCGAGCGGCATATCGCCGATCTCATCGAGAAACAGCGTGCCGCCGTCAGCGGTCTCTATTTTCCCACGCGTCTGCTTCACTGCGCCGGTAAATGCGCCGCGCTCGTAGCCGAACAGCTCACTCTCAAGCAGGTTCTCAGGGATCGCTGCACAATTGATGGCCACCATGGGGCGGTTGGCGCGCGAGCTAAGGCTGTGCAGCGCCTGCGCAAGCCGCTCCTTGCCGGTACCACTCTCCCCGAGCAGCAGGACGGTCGCCTGGGTTGGCGCCAGCTTCTGCACGAGCCGGCAAACCTTGAGCATCGGCTCACTGGCCGCGATCACCCCATCGAGCGCGCTTGCGGGTCGGCTATCCGCAAGACGTCGGTTCTCTACCTCAAGCTCGTGGATCCGTCGCGCCCGGTCGATGATGAGACTGAGCACCGACAAATCGACCGGTTTTTGACAGAAATCATAAGCACCCAGTCGGATCGCACGCAGGGCGTGCTCGCGGCCCTCACGACCCGTCACGACGATGATCTTGGTCTGTGGGGCAATGCGCAACAGGTCGGTGATGGTTGCGAAACCCTCTTCGACCCCGTCCGGATCTGGGGGCAATCCGAGATCCTGCAGCACTATGGGCGGCTCGAACCGCCGCGCAACCGCAAGCGCTTCATCGCGGCTGGCGGCGCATTCGACCTCGAAGTCATCCAGCGCCCATTTCAGCTGGCGCTGCAATCCCGGATCGTCTTCAACGACGAGTAGTTTAGTCTTCTGTTGGGAATTCATGGAGCCTTAGAGCCCGAACCTCTTGTGTCGACAACGACGGCGCCAGCGGCAGCCGAATGACGAAGCGAGTTCCGCGCCCGACGGCGCTCTCCACCTCAATCATACCTCCGCACTTGCGCACGAACTCCCGTGCCTGATATGCGCCGATGCCAAACCCGCGCTCACCCTTGGTGGTCTCGAATGGCCTGAACAACCGCTCTCGAATGAACTCGGCGTCCATTCCACAGCCGGTGTCTCGCACTTCGATCACTCCGTGCAGGTCTGCCGTGTGGAGCGATACGGTAACCGATCCACTCTCCGCTGTCGCATCCTGTGCATTTCGAATGAGATGCTCAAGCACCTGTAACAGGCGGTCGCGATTGAGCACGACCTCGGCGCGCACGCGCGCCTCCAGGCTGGGTAGTGGCTCTTGCGATTCGCATCGCCGGATCGCCTCGGCACATAGCTCCGCGAGCTCTACTCTGTGAGTTTGCTCGGACAGTTCCCCGCTTCGCAGCTCATCCATCAGCCGAGTCATGCGCTTGACCGAATTGTCGATGGTGAGAATGGCATCATCAAAGAATGCCGGATTACCACGATGGCGCGCCGCGTTCTGTACGACAAGCGCCTGCTGCGCAATAAGGTGACGCAAATCGTGCATGAGCACCGCTGATAGTCGGTTCATGGCCTCAAATTGATGCGCTTCAGCGAGACGCTTGGCTGCCTGCTCGAAGGCAAGGAAACTCGCCACCTGCCGCCCCGCCGCGCGCAGCAGATCGAGTTCCTCCCAAGACAGCCGTACCGCGGCGAGCGGCTGACCGATGACGATGAAGCCGATGAGCGCACCGTCGCAAATGAGCGGGACGACCACCCACATACGCGCGTTTGCGAGCATCCAGCCCGGCGGCTGCGGCAGCGATCGGACGCGTTGCGACAGATTCACGCCACTATGCTGCGAGCGCAGATCCCGCGCCTCATCAAGGTTGCAGATCCACTCATTGCGTCGCAGATAATCAAAAAATTCTCCGTCGCCGCTGATCGGCGGCGCGCCGGCCGGGGCCAGATCACCCCCAACAGGCGCATAGCTTCCCTCCCCGTCTCGCAACCACAGTCCACCGTTCGCGGCGCTCAGAAATCCGGCCATCACGCGCGCTATGCGCTCATAAAGCGGAATATCACCGGCTTCAGAGAGCGCACGGGTAAGCTTCTGCCACTCGCTGCGGTAATCGTACCGATACGGGAAGAGGTACTTGGCTATCGTCACGCGCGTCCATGCGCGAAACTGCTCGGAGAGCCCCGCCACCACCATCACGAGCGCCCCAGCCACCAGGAATAGCAGCTGCCCCGCCTCGCCCCATGTGCCGCTTAATCGTCGGACAACGAAGCTGCCCGCGGCCATTACAACCAAGTAGAGCGCGGCGCCGAGGAGTGTCGCGGTAAAGAATCCGACCCGCGGCGAGAGCAACGATGCCGATTCCCATTCGGAAATTCGCATGAAGCCCACCGCAAGCAGTATCGCGACCAGAGCATTGACGAAACCGCGATCCGTCCAGAAGATCGGCGCGAGGCTGCCATGCAACATGGCAACTGAGTAGAGGCACAGATCCCACGCGTAAAGCACGCCGATCGCAAGCCAAATGTACTTCACGCTCCAGCGTTCTCGTGCGCGAGTGTTGCGTGCGACCTGCTCGACGAGGACCAGACCAGCGATGGCCTGCAACAACGCTCCCCACAGCCAATACCGTTCGATCTGCAGGGCGAAGAACCGCGGCGCCCCCGGCAACAGTGCGCCTGCCACCCACAGCAGCACCCCCCCCACCAGTATCAACAACCCGCGCTGCGCCAGGTGCAGCCAGCGCAGGGACGCAGAGCGACTCAGCCAATGGATCAGCACCATCAGCCAGGCGAAATCCCGCAGGTATTCAACTGCAACGACAACCGCCGGCGGGAACGTGCCGTGTTCGCCTTGTATGGCGAGCACGATTGACCAGCCGACCTGCGCCGCCATGACCACGGCAACGCCCGAACCGACCAGACGCCGGCGCCAAAAGGTGAGACTCGCACCGAGCAACAGTGCATACGCGCACGAGCTGAGGAGATATCCAATCACGCCGCGCTCGCGCTGCAGCCCGCCGGGCTGCACCAGGTTAAGTCACACCGATCACAACCTTCGCGGGGTTCCCGGCGAAAAGCAGCCAGCCGGTCGCCTCGCTCACGGCGCAATCTGACGGATCTCGTTATTGCCATAGTCACCGATGAGCACATCGCCGCTGGCATTCGTCACGATGCCACTGGGATTATTGAACAGAGCCGAGCTCGCAGCACCATCAGTGCTGCCGGCGAGCGTTGAGCCGGCGAACGTACTCACCGCCCCCCCGGGCGTGATGAGGCGAATCTGATCGTTGAGGCTGTCGGCCACGTACACGTTCCCGGCGGAGTCCACCGCGACGCTTTGGGGACCCCAAAATGATGCGGCCGCACCCGCCCCATTGACATCACCGGAGGCACCCGAACCGGCGAGCGTAGAGACGACGTCCGAGCTGCTGATCTCACGGATCTCGTTGTTATTGTAGTCGGCCACGAAAATCGTGCCGGCCGAATCAATCGCGATACCCACCGGGAAATTGAACTCAGCCGAGGTGCCTGAACCGTCCACATTGCCCGCGACGGTTGATCCAGCCAGTGTCGTCACCAGTCCGCCCGGACTGATTTCGCGGATCTCATCGTTGAGACTGTCCGCCACATAGACATTGCCCAACGCATCGACCGCAATGCCTTCAGGGTGGTTGAATGATGCCGCCGGGCCGGTACCGTCAGCGTGCCCCGGAGTGGTTGAACCGGCTACGGTGGAGACCGTACAGGTACTGGCAGTCGAGCCTGTGCAGACGATCTTGCGGATCTCGTCATTGAATGTATCCGCGACATAAATGGCCCCGGCGGAATCCACCGCGACTCCTTGCGGATGGTAAAACAATGCAGCCGTCCCCACGCCATCGGTACTGCCTGAAACACCGGCCGTCCCCGCCAGGGTGCTCACCACTCCAGCGGGGGTCACCCTGCGGATCAGATCATTGTATTCATCCGCCACATACACATTCCCTGCCGCATCAACCGCTACGCCGTCCGGGTGGAAAAATGCCGCTGCAGCGCCGGCGCCATCCTGACTGCCCGCAGTTGTGGAACCCGCCAGCGTGCTCACGGTCGCCGTGACTGCCGTGCAACTGATGCTCTCTGCCGTCACGTTGGCATGGATCGGCCCAGAAAAATTCGACGCGCTGACGGCGCATGTCTGCCAAGACGGCTGCGCCGTGACGGTCAGCGCAATGTCGGTACCATACGGCAGCGGTTGCGCAAATGTGAATGTGCTCGCCCCGGCCGGCACCGCCAATATTTCCCCGCCGACGGCATCGCGCAGATTCAGCCCAGCCGTGCTCAAGTTTGAAACGGTGCCCGAGACGGTAAACGTCTCAACCGAACACGCAATACTCACCGAGACCACATTCGTACTGGCCACCGTGCCCGTGGCCTGAGTCGCCGCACAAATCTCCCCGGTCGGCTGCGTGGCCACGGTGACGGAGTAGCTCGCGCCACTGGCCAGCGCCGTTGCAAACGTGAAGCTGCCCGCCCCGGAGGGAACCGGCAGATCGCTGCCGCCATTCAGTGCCAGTACCAGACCGGAGGCGTTCAGTCCTGTCACGGCACCGCCAATCGTGTACGTATTGCCGCTGCAGCTGAGGCGTACCGAGGTGATATTGGCCGATCCCACCGTGCCGGCACCCTGCGCCACTGAGCAGGTCTCACCGACAGGCTGACCCGTCACAGTGACGAGGTAATTGGATCCTGCGGGTAGCGCCGTTGCGAATTTGAAAGTGGTCGATCCTGAGGCAATCTGTACGGGATTGGCGCCGTTCAACGCAACAGTTAACCCCGGCGCGACCAGCCCGCTCACGCTGCCACCAATGAAATAGGTATTAACCACACAGCTCACGACAACCGTATCGACGTTGGCCGAGCCGACCGTCCCAGAGCCTTGGGCCACGGTGCAGCTCTCGCCCGTGGGCTGAGCGGCCACCGTAACCACGTAATTCGACCCCGCGGTCAGCTGCACGGGGAACTTGAAGGTTGCGGACCCAGCAGGAACCTGAACGGGATTACCGCCGTTCAGGTCGAGCTGCAGCCCCGAGGCGCTCAAGCCGCTGACGACTCCCCCAATGGTATATGTCAAAACGGGTGGGGGAATGCTGCTTGCGCAGCTCACGGTGACTGAATCGACATTCGCCGTGCCAACGGTACCGCTTCCCTGAGTCACTACGCAGCTCTCACCCACCGGCTGCGCAACCACCGAAACGACGTAATTCGACCCCGCGGTCAGCTGCACGGCGAACTTGAAGGTTGCGGACCCAGCAGGAACCTGAACGGGATTACCGCCGTTCAGGTCCAGCTGCAGTCCCGAGGCGCTCAAGCCGCTGACGACTCCCCCAATGGTATATGTCAAAACGGGCGGGGGAGTGCTGCTTGTGCAGCTCACGGTGACCGAATCGACGTTCGCCGAGCCCACGGTTCCGCTGCCCTGAGTCACGGCACAGGTCTCACCCGTGGGCTGGGTGGCCACGGTCACCGCGTAACTCGATCCTGCCGGCAGGGCCGCACTAAAAGTAAAGGCGTTCGCGCCCGAAGCGACCGGTAAATTCTCACTGCCATTCAGCTGCAGAACCAAACCGGATGCGGACAAGCCGTTGACGGCGCCGCCAACGGTATACGTCGCCCCCCCTCCTCCGCTGGCGACAGCCGCGCCCGACGAGCCCCCACCGCCACACGCCGTGAGCAGCACACTCGCCAGCGCGCAGACCGCCCAGCTTCCCGCGAACGATCGAATTCTGCCGGCTGGCACATCCCGCTCCTGGAGGCAAAGTTTTCAATTGTATGCCTAGAGGGGACAGGTCGCTACCCCCCGTGTCACAGCTTAAGCTTGGAAAGCGAAGGCGAGACAAGCTGCCGGAACCATTGGCGCTACGCAACGGAAGAATCCAATGGCGCAGCTGTCGGTAATTTTAACAAGATGAATTATTATGTCTAATTAAAAAAACCGTATCTATTTGTTTTAATTAAGATTTATATTAGTGGCACAGGTTTTGCTTTGATCCTGCTCAGGTCAATTCAGAATCAGTGCATCGGAGTCTTAAAGATCATGAGAAGTCTCGCGAAGATAGGAACCCTCGCCGCCATGGGAATCTTGACCGTCGGCGCAGCGTTGGCCTCGCCGGTGTCGATCCAGCTGACGAGCGGTAGTGCAAGCTACTCCGGTTCGGCCGTGCCCGGATCGGACACGGCCGGCTTCGGAAGTTCAAATTTCAACGGCTGGAACATCAGTTACGCGTTCGGCACCAGCGGCTCGCCGGTCGCCGACGGCAGCACCGCGACCGGCGGGCTCGATCTGGGCACCCTGAGCGCAACCTGCGTCGTCGGCACCGGGACATGCTCGGCACTCACCATTACCGTCAGCAGCGACGGATTCACCACGCCGGCGGCCAACTTCAGTGTGGGCCTCTCGAATAACCAAGTCTATGGCAACGGCATGGTCTCGCAGCAGGCGTTCGTCAACCAGAATCTCATTGACACTTTGTCGGTCGATGGATCCCAGACCAAAACCTGGATCGGCGGTGGAGTCCCGAGCTCGTACCCGTACTCGCTCCAGCTGGTGGACGTGCTGACCCCGACGTGCGCTCCGGACGTGACCACGTGCAATGACAAGTTCAGCGTTGACGCGAGCATCTCTTCGGTACCGGAGCCCGGCAGCCTCGCCCTCTTTGGTGCTGGCCTGCTGGGCTTTGCTCTGCTGATGCGCCGTCGCGCACGGCAGGGATAAGCCACCGCACGCACCACACGCGACAGCGTGATCGGGAACGGCCCCTGCGGGGGCCGTTCTCGTTTTTGCGCAGTCCCTGCAGACGCAGGCCGCCGAAATCCTCTACAGTGCCGGATCATGCCGACCCCGTCCGTCAGCCCATCGCGCCCGCTCAATGCTTTCACCGTCGACGTGGAGGATTACTTTCACGTCGCCGCCCTCGCCCCAGCGGTCTCGCGGGAGAGCTGGCCCGAGCGCGAATGTCGCGTCGAGCGCAACACCGAGCGGCTACTCGCACTGCTCGCCGAGCGCGGCGTTTCCGGCACATTCTTCGTACTCGGCTGGGTGGCCGACCGCTATCCGGCGCTGGTGCGGCGGATCGCCGAATCCGGCCACGAGGTCGCCTGCCATGGCTACTCGCACCAGCTGATCTACGAGCAGTCGGCCGAAGTGTTCCGCGAGGAAACCGCGCGCGCCAAAGCATTGCTGGAGGATGCGATCAGCGCACCCGTGCACGGCTATCGTGCGGCGAGCTTCTCTGTCATCCGCTCGACGCTCTGGGCGCTCGACACCCTGATCGATCTCGGCTTCCGTTACGACTCCTCCATTTTTCCCATCCGTCACGACCGCTACGGCATCCCCGAGGCCTCGGCGGAGCCCGGCCCGGTCGGCACCCCCTCGGGACGCACGCTCGTGGAGTTCCCGATGGTGCCGGCGCAGGTGTTCGGCCTGAAGGTGCCCGTGTGTGGGGGAGGATATTTCCGGATCTTCCCCTACTGGCTGACCCGCGCGGGGTTGCGCCAGATCAATCGCCGCGGTCAGAGCTTCCCCTTCTACCTGCATCCCTGGGAGATCGATCCCGGTCAGCCGCGCATCCGCGTCGGTGCGCTGTCGCGCTTTCGGCACTACACCAATCTGCGCCGCTGTGAGTCACGCCTGCACCGTGTGCTGCGGGAGTTCCCGTTCGCGCCCATGCGCGAGGTGCTGCGCACCCGCGGACTGCTCCAAGCGCCCGACGGCACGTCCGGGGCGCCGCCTCGTTCGGTGTCAGATTCGCTCATCTGACACAGAGCCCTGCTCGCGTTATCGCTCTGACCCAAGGGTGTGAGCAGGGAACCGCGATACCGAGGGCGTTCGGAACGTTCGTCGTAGCCTCCCTCGGCTCCCTCAGCGCAAAGAATTAAGAGAGCGATTGCACGCACGGATGCCCAGAGACGCCGGACAGCACAGCCTCGCCTGGCCTGGCCTGGCCGTTCATTCCGTCGCTCACACTCTCAGCTGTCGAGCCGCTTTACACCCGTCATGAGACATAACATGAAATCGATTTAAGTATCTGATAACCACGCCATTCACTTTGTGGCCCGAAATTTGCTCCTGCTTCCACTACGACAATGAGTCACGCTGGAGTCGCTGTGAAAAGTCTCATGAAGAAGCCTCTGTTGGGTTCGCTGGTATTCGGTGCGGCGCTGTCAATGACCTGGGTCGGCGCGGCGTCGGCTGCCGTCATCGACTTCAGTACCAATTCGTCAGGCCAGGCGGTAACGCACAACGCCAGCCTCGGGCCGCAGTACATGTTCTCCGGCGGCGTGACGGCCTATTCCGGCAGCCTTCTGTCGCTCTCGCAGACCTGCACCGATTCCACGCCCGGACCCTGCCTGTATTACAAATACACGAGCAACAACACTTCCGAGACGGGACTCGGCCTGAGCTCGCTGTCCAATAGCGAGATCGGCTATGGAACCGGCATCGGGCTCACGGTCGCATCGGGGTACCTCGGAGGACTGAAGCTCGGCTCGGTGCAGAGCGGTGAGTCCTGGCAGGTGCTCGGCTGCAGCAGCTTCACGGCGTCCGGCTGCGCCCACGTGCTCGCCTCGGGCCTCGGCCCGAACAGTGCCAACGATATGGTGACCGTCAGCGGCCTTGGCTGGTATGCGGGCTATGTGGTCGATGTTCCCTGCAGCAGTAGCACCACCCAGTGCGACACCGCTGTAATTCCGGGCACTTCGGGCCCTATCGGTATCGGTCAGACAGACTCCACCAACAACATCCTGCTGACGCAGGTGACTACCGTTTCGGAGGTGCCGGAGCCCGGAACGCTCGCGCTGTTCGCCGTCGGACTGCTCCTCAGCTTGGCCTTCGTGCGTCGCCGCGCGACTCAACGCTGAATCGCAGTATCGCACCTGGCAACACGGACATCCTGAGCGATGTCCCGGGAACGGCCCCTGCGGGGGGCCGTTCTTGTTTGGCCGGCCCAAACACACCGTCTCTCACGGTTGCCTCTGGGACCCTCCCGTGCCAGCGTCGCATAACGCAGACACCCGTCGCGCCGCCGGCGTCCCCACCTGAACGCGGTCTGCGACAGTGACATACGCGCGCCTGTCGGCATTTTTCCACTCTGTGCGCACCATCATTTACACGGCATGATGGGAACGATTGTGTGCCGAGACGGTCCACCCCGGTCGACACCCCGGGAGCCCGTCACGAGATGTCGAGCCCCCGCATCGACCGATTGATCGGGAGCGCCCGGGCCGTCTCAATGGGAAGGGTCAACCGCGTTTTCGCCATCTGATTTGGGAGGATTTACGATGCATTCTGCGCACACTCCAGCCGGCCGGAACCGGCGCAGCAAGGGCCTTCTGGCGGGCCTCGCGCTCCTCACGACTCTCGCTCTCGCCGGCTGTGGCGGCTCGGGCTCGAGCGCCTCGCTCAACGCAGCACCCTCGGTCTCCGTCAATGCGAGCACGTGCAGCGGCTGCGGCACCGCAGCGGTCTCCCTCACCGATGCGCCGGGAGATTTCGTCAGCTACCTCGTCACGGTCGACTCACTCAGCCTCACCCGCTCCGATGGCACCGTCGTGCAGATCGTGCCGACGAGCGCACCGACGCAGGTGGACTTCGCGCAGCTGGTCAATCTTTCCGAACTCGTCGGTGCCCACGAGGTACCCGCCGGCACCTACACCTCGGCACAGCTGACGCTCGATTATTCTAATGCGACGATCGTGGTCAGCACCGCCACCGGCACCGTGACGGTGCCGGCGGCCGACCTGATCAACGGCAGCACCGGCAGCGCCATCAGTGCGCCGATCACGGTGAACCTGTCCTTCGGCAGCAACCCGCTGGTGATCAACGATGGGGCGGTGTCGAATCTCGCGATCGACTTCAACCTGACGGCCTCCGACACGGTCGATCTCACCGCCAATCCCGTCACGGTCACCGTCAACCCGGTGCTCACCGCGAGCCTCACCCCCGCCATCACCAAGGACATCCATGTGCGCGGCGCGCTCGCGAGCGTCAGTGCCGCCAACAGCGACTACGTGGTGAACGTCGACCCGTTCGACGATCAGAATGAGAACTTCGGTGCGTTCACGGTGAATACCACCTCGAGCACGCAGTTCCTGATCAACGGCACGAGCTACACCGGTTCGGCGGGACTCTCCGAGCTCGCCACCCTGGCAGCCAATACGCTCATCACCGCGTACGGCACCTGGGACACCACCACCAACACCTTCACCGCGAGCACGGTACATGCCGGCAGCAGTGTCACCATCGGCTCGAGCGCATCCGGCACGCCTGGCAACAGCGTCGACGGCACGGTGATTGCGCGCAGCGGCGACACCCTGACCCTGAGCAACGCTCTGGTGTTCGGGCCGCAGCCCACCGGCGTGAGCTCCAGTCCCGACTCCGGTGAGGACATGCACTTCCAGAACCAAGTGACCGTCACCATTGGCTCCGGCACCTCGGTAAGCGCCCTCGGCCAGAGTGGCCCGCTCAGCACCGCTGACATTTCGATCGGGCAGAAGGCGCGCTTCGCCGGCACCCTGAGCGCGAGCGGCTCGGCCCTCGCGCTCGATGCCACGAGCGGTAGCGTGATGCTCGAGCCCACGAGCGGCGTCGGCATGCTCACCTCGGGCAGCACCGGCTCGCTCACCGTGACGCTGGAGTCGCTCGGACACGTGCAGGTCAGCAACCTCGACTTCACCGGCACCGGATCGAGCAGCGCGCAGGACGCCAACCCCAACGCCTACGTGGTCGGCATTCCGAGCTCGTTCTCGACCAGCTCGCTCAATTACAGCGAGCCGGTGCAGTTCAGCGGCTACGTCGCGCCGTTCGGCTCAGCACCACCGGACTTCGAGGCGAGCAGCGTGGTGAGCTATGCGCAGGCGAATGCGGATCTGAAGGTGACCTGGGCGTCCCCGGGCGAAAACACGCCCTTCCTGACGCTCACCGCGACCGGCATCACCATCGATCCGGCCATGCTGCAGGCTGCCCTGAAGCACCAGGTCGAAATCGCCGACACCTCGTTCGACATCTCGGGCCTCACCAATGGCCTCACGCTGGTGCCGGCCGCGAGCAGCAGCTCGAGCACTTCCAGCACCCCGAGCAGCGGGGACAGCGGCGATCAGGGCTGGGCGATCACGCACCAGTCGAGTGACTCGGTCGACTCCTATGGCAGCTTCAGTGCCCTGGTCACTGCGCTGCAACAGGATCTGAGCAGTGCCTCGGTGCTCAAGGTGTCCGCCCAGGGGACCTACAATGCCAACGGTACGCTCACCGTCACGCATCTGGCGGTCGAGCTGAACAACTGACCCAACCGCTCGCGGGCATCCGCCTCCGCTGAGGCGGATGCCCGCGAGGCGCGCGGCGCCCAGGCGGCGCCACCTCCACCTCTGCGGTGCGCCTCGGCACCCAACGCGACTCCCTCCACTGTCGCGATTCTTCCACATCTTTGGCTCGCGGCCGACCCGGCGCACTATGTCAACCGGGACCTCGGTGCTCGCCCCCCCGGCATGCTCGAGTTGGGGGCAAGTAGCTGAGATCTGGGGCGCGGCTCGCGCCTCGCTCGCGAGGGATGATCCCCCGAGAGCGGCGCCTTGCGGGCCGCGCAGTCACTCTGTGCTTGCGGAGGATTGAGCCATGAACGGTGCACAACACGCCGCGCGAGCCCGCTCCAGTAGGGCGCTCGTCGGCAAGCGTCTGATGAGGGGACTGTCGGTATTGGTGATGCTGGCACTCGCCGGCTGCGGTTCGGGCTCGGGCTCGATGGCGGCCCCGGGACCCTCGACCTCGAGCAAACAGAGCGTGTGCAGCGGCTGCGGCACCGCCATGGTCTCGCTGACCGATGCCCCCGGGGATTTCGTCAGCTACATCGTCAAAGTCGACTCACTCAGCCTCACCCGCGCCGACGGCACCGTCGTACAGACCGTGCCCACCGCCACACAAGTTGATTTCACGCAACTGGTCAACCTCTCGGAAATCCTTACCGCCTATCAGCTGCCTCCGGGCGAATACACCTCCGCACAGCTGACGCTGGATTACAGAAAGGCGGACATCGTAGTCAGCACGGCGAGCGGCAATGTCACGGTGCCGACCGCGGATCTGATCGACGGGGCCACCGGCAGTGCGATCAGCGCACCGATCACCGTCACGCTCTCGTTCCCCAAGAACCCACTGGTGATCACCGACGGGACCATCTCCAACCTGGCGCTCGATTTCAATCTGGCGGCCTCGAACACCGTCAACCTCTCCTCCAGCCCTCCGACCGTCACGGTCGATCCGGTGTTGAGCGCAAGCCTCGCACCCGCGACGAGCAAGCCGATCCACGTGCGCGGACCGCTGCTCAGCGTCAGCGCCGGCGGCGGGGACTACGTGGTCAACGTGCGGCCATTCGAAGACCCGAACGATGACTTCGGCCAGATGACGGTATACACCACCGCCTCAACCACGTTCCTCGTCAACGGGACAGGCTATACCGGGACTGCGGGCCTGACGGCGCTCGCGGCGCTGCCGGCCAACACCCTCACCACGGCCTACGGGACGTGGAGCACCACCTCGCAGACCTTCACCGCGACGACGGTGAACGCGGGCAGCAGTGTGACCGGGGTATCCGGCAATTCGGTCACCGGCACGGTGGCGGCACGCAACGCCGATACCGTGACGCTCGACAATGCGCTGGTGTTCATGCCGCAGACCGCGGATTCGAATGCCGACGATGACATGCACTTCCAGCAACAGGTCACCGTCACGGTGGGATCCGGCACGACGGTCTCCGCCCAGGGCGAGACCGGCACACTCGGCATCGGGGACATCTCCGTCGGACAGCGGGTGCGCTTCACGGGCACGCTGAACACGAGCGGCTCGACGCCCGCACTCGATGCCACGAGCGGCACCGCACTGCTCGAGCCGACCTCGGGAACCGGCCTGTACACGAGCGGCAGCCCGGGCTCGATCACAATCAACCTGCAAACGCTCGGGCACGTTCCCGCAAGCGGGCTCGATTTCACGGGCACGGGCACCAGCGCGGCCCTGGATGCGGTCGCCTCGAGCTATATCGTTCAGATTCCGAGCGCGTTCTCGCTCAGCGCCTTCGCGAGCGGACTGCCGGTTGAGTTCAGCGGCTTCGTCATGCCCTATGGCGCAGCACCGCCAGACTTCTCGGCGAGCACGGTGGTCGCCTACGGTCAGGCCAAGGCCCGCCTCTTCGCCACCTGGAATGCCCCGGGCACCGCGACGGCCTTCACGGCGCTTACCTCGACGGAACTCGTGATCGGCCAGCCAGCGCTGCAAGCCGCGACCCATCACGTTATCCGCATTGCGGACACCACCCTCGATGCCTCGACTCTGAGCACGGGTGTGACGCTGGTACCCGTGAGCGCGACGAGCAGCGCGTCGGCGTCGGGTTCGAGCTCGAGTTCGAGCACCGATGACGGTGGCGAGGATCAGGCCTTCGCCATTGCGCACCAGGCGAGCCGCTCGGTCGATACGTTCCACACCTTCAGCGACTTCACGACGGCGCTGAACACCGACCTCAGCAACGCCTCGGTGCTCGGCGTCTTTGCCGAGGGCACGTACGGGGCGAACGGCACGGTCACCGTCCACCGGGTGTTCGTGGTGCTCAACGACTGAGTCGCCCGGGCGCAGGCCCTACCCGCTCGGGCGGGGCCTGCGCATCGCTCGGCATCGCGGATTGGGGACACTGGGGCGCTCGCGTGGGGTCCGTTGCACCCACCCCATTCGCCGAAGCGTGACGGCCCGCCATGCGGTGATGTGGGACGAGGACGCAACGGCGCTGGCGAGGCAGGAGTGCGGCAGCGCGCACCTCTGGATACGGATCGGCTCCGATGCGGGCGTCGGTTTTTTTTACATCTTGTACTCCCGCCATCCCGCCAAAGGGCCATAACTCATTATTTCTAAAATTGTTTTTAGATTGGCACCGTATTTGCACCCTAAGGCGCTTCGGCCGCGAAGCCGATCAATTGAATCGAATGAATGGAGGTCTCTTGAAGCACACCACCTCACGCAGCACCCGCCTTCTGGCCGCGATCGCATTCACGGCAGTCGGCGCCTTGGGCATCACCGCTGCCCATGCCAGCGCGATGTCCTGGAACTGGTCCTACAGCAGTAACAGCGGCAGCGGCAATCCCAGCGGCAGCGGGTCGCTCACCGCGCAGCAGCAGTCGGATGGCTCCTACCTGATCACCTCGCTGACGGGGACTTGGGACCAGAATGCGATCACGGGATTGATCCGGGTGCACGGATACCAAGGCAACGACAATCTGCTCTTCCCGACCTCGGCAACGACGAACCGCAACTACATCAGCAACCTGCTCTTGGATTTCCCTGGCGTTTCGTTCAAGGTGAACCTTGGCAGGTGGACCGAATACGTGAACCTGTACGGTAACTCGCCCTCCCAACCGTATGGCGTGTGCGTGTCGAACGACACACAGTGCAACCATCCATACGGTATGTTCACGATTTCCGCCAGCAGCACCTCGAGCGTGCCGGAACCGGGAAGCTTTGCGCTGTTCGCGGGGGCGCTGGGCCTGCTGGCCGGCCTGACGGCGCTGCAGCGCCGCCGCAATCGCCTCGGCGCGGACGCACCGCGCGCGTAAGAGCTAGAGTGCATTTGCGCTGCGAGAACGCCGCCTCCGGGCGACGTTCTCGTTTGTATCGTCGGCGACTCGGCACCGGCCCGCATGCGAATGCCAGGGTCCGACGGTTGCAACGCTCCGGCGATCCGAAGCCCCGACCCCTGGGGCCGCTCCCTGCATGGGCAACGACTTCCTCTCGGCCTCCAGAAGTTACCCAGCGGGGATGCGAAGCCCAGCGCCGTCGCCTGAACAGCCAGGCGCTGCGCAGCGACTCCACCGAATTCACTGCCGAGTCGAGGAAGCGCATGGCGTGGCGCACGTTCCTCTGGGTATGATGCGTACTTCATAACCGCCGAGTAGAGTGATCCCACCGCACTCGGGATCCCCACGGGTCGCGCCACTTGAGCTCCGTGTCAGGCCACCACTCGATCTGCTGCGGCCGGGTCAGGCCGCTCCGCGGGCCACGCCCGCTCAATCCCGGACGCATCCGGGCTGCGCCGCTGCCGACACCAGCCCGCGAACTCCGCGGCGCCGAGCGGCTGCGACAGGTAATACCCCTGCGCCTCATCGCAACCCAATTGTGCCAACTGCGCGAGGGTCGCGGCGCTCTCGACACCTTCCGCCACGACCCGTAGGCCGAGGTTGTGCGCCATCTCGACCGTGGAGCGCACGATGGTCGCATCTTCACGGCTTGTGGCGAGGCCCCGCACGAAAGACTGATCGATCTTGATCTCCTGCACGGGCAGCACGCGCAGGTAGGCGAGCGAGGCGTAACCGGTGCCGTAATCGTCGATCGACAGCCGCAGCCCCATGCCCTTGAGCTTCTCCAACGCCAGGCACGCCTGCGCCACCTCCTCCATCACCGCACTTTCGGTGATCTCGAGGCACAGCTGCCCGGGCGCGAGCGCGTAGCGCTCGAGCTGCCCGGCCACGAACGCAGGCAGCTCGGCCCTCGCAATATCGCGCGCGGACAGGTTGACGCTCACCGGCAAACACAATCCCGCACGCTGCCACGCGGCGCTCTGCGCGCAGGCCTGTTCGATGGCCCAGCGGGTGAGCCGCACGATGAAGCCCGTCTGCTCGGCGAAGGGGATGATGTCCTGCGGCGAGACCCGGCCGCGCTGCGGATGCCGCCAGCGCAGCAGCGCCTCGGCCGACGTACACGCCCCGCTGCCGAGATCGATCTTCGGCTGGTAGGCCAGCTCGAATTGATCGGTAGCGAGCGCGGCACGTAGCTCCGAGAGCAGCGACAGTCCCCGCCCTGGCGCGGGCCGCATGCGCGGCTCGAACGGTTGCACGCCGGTGCGCGTCCGTTTGGCGGCCTGCAACGCCAAGTCCGCATGCGAGAGCAGCAAGCGGCGCTCGCGCCCATGCAGCGGTGCCAAGACAATCCCCACACTGGCGGCGACGTCGATCGCCTGTCCTTGCACCACCACCGGTTCCTGCAGCGCCTCGAGCAGTGCGCGAGCCATTTGCATGGCCCGCTGGGCGCTGCCACAGCCGGGCATCAGCAGCGCAAACTCGTCACTCTCCAGGTGCGCGGCCTGGCAACCGGCGGCTGCGGAGAAGCTCTGCAGGCGCCGGCCGACTGTCACCAGCACGATGTCGCCGGCCGCGTGTCCGAGCGAGTCGTTGACCTCCCGCAGCCGATCGAGCCCGAGCAATGCGAGGGCGAACCGGCCCCGCTCACCCAGCGCATCGAGTGCCCGATCCAGTGCGTTTGCGAACGCCACTCGGTTCGCGATCCCGGTCAGGGGATCGACGAACGCCAACGCCCGGATGTCGGCCTCGCGCTGGGCAATGTGTGCACGCATCGAGACGAGCGCCCGGGTGAGATCGCCGACCTCATCGCCGCGCGCGGCGGGCAGATCGCCATCGAGGCGGCCGGCGGCGATCTGCTCGGCCACCTCGATCACCCCGGCGAGCGGCGTGGTGATGGAGCGGGCGATGCCGATCGCGACCGCCAGTGCCAGCAACAAGGCTCCGGCGGTAAAGAGTAGGATGCGCCGCCGGGCCGCATCCTGCCGCCGCCGCAGCCTCTCAAGTTGGCGTGCGGCCTGCGCCGACTCCATCGCAGACAGTTGACTCAACCCCATGAGGAAGGCGTGCAGCGCCCGAGGAGTCCCCGAAGCGTTCAGCTGGCGGGCCGCCACGACGGGGCCAAACCGCTCGACGACACGCATGAGGCGCAGCAAATGTTGCGTGCAGTCCATGCGTTGGCGTTGCACCTGCTGCAACCGCCGCAGCGTTTGCGGTGCTCGCGCATCGGTCTGCAGCACCCCGAGCGCCTGAGACTCTCGGCCGATGTCCGCCACGAGGCGCGGCAACACCCACTCGCGCCGGGCACGAGGGTTGAGCAGCAACAGAGAATTGACCAGTTCGGCGCTATCCTGTGCCGCAGCGCGCGCAGCGCGGACCCGACCGACGTCGGCTTGCCGCTGCGCAATCAGCGTCTGCGCACTCGAGTCGGTCCGTGCCAGCTGCGCCACGGTGAGCCAAACCAGCGCCAGAGTACCGGCGAGCAGCAGGCAGAACGCCAGCGCAAGCCGCACCCCGATGCGCAGATCGGTCAGGCGCCGCACGCCCGCACCAGGAACCACCGGAATGCCTCTGGAGCGGGACCGATTGCGGCCGGTGCCCGAACCGCCACACCGGAGCCACCCCGTCGTGCCCTGCGCATCGGTCACATGCGAGCGGTCGAACGCGACCGCATCGTCCGCTGGCCGAGCGAATCTCGCTCCGCCGCCAAACCGTGGACGTGAACGTTGTACAAGCCGTCCGGCGAGCTGCCCCGAGTCCGGCACGTGTCGTGCCCCCGCCTCAACGCAGGCCAGCCAATTCCTGTCGCGTGCACGCTCGCGTCTCCTGTCCACGAGAATCCCGTAGCGGTTAGACGCTGTGAGGCGCGAAATTCAATCGCGGCGGCCGGAACGCCCTCTCCTCGACCGACGGAACACAGGTGTCCCGCCGGCCCGACGGCGACCCGTGGATCCGGCGACGGACGGGCGCCCCTTCCCGGCCCGTGCTAGCCTTGCCACGCACCGCACTTGGCGCTGCGGTCTGCCCTGAAGGCTCCGCTGACGGAGCGCTTCGCGTCGCAACTGGCACAGATCACGCATCGGACCGTGCATGGCATCGGTAGCGCGCAGAATGCTGTACCCGGCGGCCGTTGTGGCCGCCTTTCTCGCGGCGTCGCCGCCTTTGCTTGCCGACGGAACGCATCAGGCCGCAACGCCACCGAGCGCATCGCACGGGTCGGGGCAGAGCAGCGGCCGTCCGGGCCTGAACACGGTCCTCATCGAAGCCTCTCGGGCCAGACGCCAAGTGCATCGCCGCGCGAGCCGATTCGTCGCGTCGGTGACCGTCCGCTACCTGCATGATTCGCTGCCACGCTGGAACCAGCCGATGTGCCCGCTGGTCGCCGGGCTGCCTCGTGCCGACGGTGAGTACATCCTGACCCGCATCACGCAGATCGCATCCGCGGCCGGTGCGCCGCTCGCCGGCGAGCGCTGCAAGCCCAACCTGTACATCGTCGCGACGCAGCAACCGGATCTGCTGCTCGAGAAGTGGTGGAACCGAGACCCGCTGATGTACAACGAATGCAACGGCTTGGGCGGCATCGAGCGGTTCGTCCACTCCAAGCGACCGGTCCGGGTCTGGTACAACACCGCGGCGGACGATGCCGGCGGCCAGCGCAGGCCGCCGACGAGTCTCGATGCGCCGTCCGTCGGCGTGAACTTGGGACCCACCCAGGGCTGCATCAGCTCCGGTGGCGGCACACAGGGGCTTTCGCAGGTCATCGTCATCATCGACCTGCGTCAGGTCGCGACGCTCAGGATCGGAGCGCTCGCCGATTATGTCTCGATGCTGGGACTGGCGCAGATTCGGCTGACCTCACCGCCAGCGGCACCGAGCATTCTGACGCTCTTTGAGGCGCAGTCGCATCCGGCCGCGGCACTGACCCGCTGGGATCGGGCGTTGCTCTATGCGCTCTACCACACCTCGCAGGACATTGGCTGGGATGGGCTCCTGCAGGTGTCCCGAATCAAAAACAGCATGACGTCGCAGCTCATCTCGCCGCACGCGAGCAAGCGGTAGCGCGCGACCGAGACGACGACACGCGGCGTCAATCGGCCAGAACGCGCGATCAACGGCACCTGGGACGCTACGGAGCGCTCGCCGTTCATCCGCCCTACGGCGACGTCACGGTACTGCGCAACGACTCGCTCACGCCGTCGTTAGGTCCGCGCAGCGAGCCGCTGCGCCACCCGCCGCCGAGAGCGTCGATCAGACCGGCACTCGCCACGAGACGCTGGCTCTGCAGATTCACCGCAGTGATCTCGGCGTTGAGCCGGGCGGTCTGCGCCGTCAGCACGCTCGCATAGTCGGCCACGCCCGCCTTGTACTGGTTCAAAGTCAGGGCCTCGGAGCGCTTCGCATCGGCCACGGCCTGGCGCTCCTCGGCATACTCGTCCTGCAGGAAATGCAGACTCGCCAGGTCATTCTCCACCTGCTGGAAAGCCCCGAGCACCGTCTGCCGATAATTCGCCACGGCCTCATCGAACGTGGCGCGCGCCTCGCGGGTCTGCGCCAGAGTCGCCCCGCCGTTGAACAGGTTGAACGCGAGCTGCGGTCCGTACGACCACACCGCGTTGCTGGCGCTGATCAGGCCGGCGAGCGCCGAGGAGTCGAAATCATACGAGCCGGTGAGCGTGAGGCTGGGGAACCAGGCCGCCTCGGCCACCCCGATGCTGGCATTGGCGCTCGCCACGGACCGCTCTGCCGCGGCGATGTCCGGACGGCGCAGCAGCAACTGCGAGGGCACGCCCGCGGGCACCACGGGCACGCGCGCCGCCAGATGCCCCTGCGCGAGCGACAATTCGGCGGGGGCGCGGCCAATGAGTACCGCAATGGCATGCTCGAGCGTCGCCCGATTCAACAGCGCGGTGTCCTCCTGCGCCTGCGTACTCTCGAGCTGGGTGCGCGCCGCGTACACGTCGGCAAGCGTCGTCACCCCGGCTTTGACCCGGTTCTCGGCGATGCGCAGAGAGGCCCGGTCGTCGGCCACCAGAGTCTTCAGCAAGCGCAGCTGCTGCTCGGCGGCGCGCAGCTGGAAGTAGTCCTGCGCGAGCGTGGTCTGCGCCGAGAGACGCGCTGCAGCGACCTGCGCGGCGCTCGCCTGGGCGGTGGCGTTGGCGCTTTGCAGTTCGCGCCGCAGCTTGCCCCACAGGTCGACATCCCAGGCGAGGCCGGCGCCGGCCTGATTGGCAGTGCGTGCGCCGCCGAAGGTGAACTGCGTCGCCGCGCCGCCGCCGCTGCGGGTCTGGGTGCCGGAGAGGTTGATGGAAGGGAACAGCGTGCCGCGGGTGACCGCGGCGGCCTCATGCGCCACGTAGTATGCGGCGACCGCCGCCTTGAGGTTCTGATTCGACACCTCGACCTGGCGCTCGAGCCGCGCGAGCACCGGGTCGTGATACACGCTCCACCACGCCGCCGGCACGATGCGCGCGGGCACCGCCGGCTGCCAGCCGCGCTCGGCCTTGAACCGCGCAGCGCTCGGCGCTGCGGGGGTGTGATAGTTCGGGCCGATCGCGCAGCCGGCGAGCCCTGCGCACAGCGCGAGAGCGAGCAGCGGCGAGGTGCGACGGATCATAGGATGGGTCTCCCTGCGGCGAGCGCCAGAGCGCCACGCCGGGTAAAGGTGCGCACGAACCAGCGGCGGAACCGGTCGAGGTATACGTACACAATGGGGGTGGTGTAGAGCGTGAGGATCTGACTGATGGCGAGGCCACCGACCACCGCGATGCCGAGTGGGCGGCGCATCTCCGAGCCCTGCCCGCTCATCAGCGCGAGCGGCAGCGCGCCGAGCATGGCCGCGATGGTGGTCATCATGATGGGCCGGAAGCGCAGCAGGCACGCTTCGTGAATGGCGCGTGCCGCATCGACGCGCGCCTCGCGCTGCGCCACGAGCGCCACGTCGACCATCATGATCGCGTTCTTCAGCACCACCCCGATCAGCAAGATCACGCCGATCAGGGCAATCAGGCTGAACGGCTCACCGAACAGCAACAGCGCCAGCACCGCCCCGACGCCGCTCGAGGGCAGCGTGGAGAGAATGGTGATCGGCTGCGCCAGGCTCTCATAGAGCATGCCGAGCACGATGTACACCGCGGCGAGCGCCGCCAGGATGAGCAGCGGCTCCTCCTCGACGGTCTGGCGGAACACGCGGGCGTTGCCCGCGAACTCCCCGTGCACGGCGACCGGCACATCGAGATCGCGCAGGGTGCGCTCGATCGCCGCGGTGGCCACTCCGAGTGGCTCGCCCACCGGCAGGTTGAATGAGAAGGTGGTGGCGACGAACGGTCCCTGGTGATTGACCGAGAGCGGGGTCAGTCCGGGACCGTAGCCGGCGAAGTTGGCGAGCGGCACCATGGTCTCCGCCGAGGTCGACAGCGCGCTGCCGGTCGACACGCCGCCGGTGCTGGTGGCGATCTGGTTGAGCGCGTAGTTCTGCGCCGCGTTGCTGCGGGTCACGCCGGCGAACTGAAAGTTGTTGGCCGCCCCCATGGTCGCCTCGGTGCCCGAGAGCGCCCCACCCGAGGTGCTCACGTACAGGTCCTTCAGCGTCGAGGGGCTGCTCCAGAACGTCGGGTCGACCTCCATGACGACGTGATACTGGTTCATGTCCTGGTAGATCGTCGAGACCAGACGCTGGCCGAACGCGTCGTACAGCGTGTTGTCGATCTGCGAGAGATTCAGGCCGTAGCGGGCCGCGAGCGCGCGGTTGATCTGCAACTGCACATCGAGGCCGCCGGCCTGCTGGTCGGAGTTCACATCGCGCAGCAGCGGGGACTTCTTCAGCGCCTTCTCGATTCGCGGCGCCCAGGTGTCGAGCACGTTCAGGTTGTCCGAGAGCAGCGTGTACTGATACTCCGCGTAGCTCTGCCGCCCGCCGGAGTGAATGTCGCTCGCGGTCTGCAGGTACAGCCGTGCGCCGGTGAACCCATTGAGCTTGCGCCGCAGTTCGGCGATGACCTGCACGTCCGTCAGCCGGCGTTGATCGAGCGGCTTCAGGGTGATGAACATGTGCGCGGTATTGCTGCCGCCGAAGAACCCGCCGCCGGTGAAGCCCACCACGTGCTCGACGTTCGGATCACCCTTGATCACGTTGACCACGTAGCGCAGCTTCTGCTGCATCGCCTCGAAGGAACTGCTCTGTCCGGCGACGAGAAAACCGCTGAGGTTGCCCGAGCTCTGCTGCGGGAAGAAGCTCTTCGGCACGATTGCGAACAGATAGAAGTTGAGCACCACCACCCCGAGCAGCGTCAACATCACCGCGCGCGGATGGCGAAGCGCGAGCCCGAGGGTGTGATCGTAGAAATCGCGTGTGTGATTGAATGCGCGCTCGACCGCCTGGAACAGCCGGCCCTGCTTCGGATGGGCCCGCAGCACCCGCCCGCAGAGCATCGGGGTGGTGGTGAGGGAGATGATGAGCGAGAGCGCCACCGTGATTGCGAGCGTGAGCGCGAACTGGCGGAAGATCCGCCCGACGAGACCGCCCATCAGAATGATGGGCGTGAACACCGCAATCAGCGCCAGACTCATGGCGAGCACCGTGAAGCCCACTTCGCGCGCGCCCTCGAGCGCGGCGTGCAGGCGCGGCTCGCCGGCCTCGATGTGCCGGGTGATGTTCTCGATGACCACAATGGCGTCATCGACCACGAACCCGGTCGAGACCGTGAGCGCCATCATGGAGAAGTTGTTGAGGCTGAAGCCGATCAGATAGATCACCGCGAGCGTGCCGATCAGCGCCAGCGGCACCACCACCGCGGGCACGAGCGCGGCGCGCGGGTTGCGCAGCATCACCAGCACGACGCTCACCACCAGCAGTACCGCCAGCAGCAGCGTGATCTCCACGTCGTGCAGCGAGGTGCGGATCGAGCCGGTCCGATCGTGCGTGACCACGAGCCGGATGCCGCTCGGGATCGAGGCACGGATCGCCGGCAGCAGCGCCTTGATGCGATCGACGGTCTGGATCACATTCGCATCGGGCTGCTTGCGGATGATCATGAGCACGGCGCGCTGCCCGTCGAGCAGCCCGAGCGTGCGCACATTCTCCACCCCGTTGTGGATGGTGGCGACATCCCCGAGGCGCACCGGCGCGCCGTTGCGGTAGGCGATGATCAGCCGGCGGTACTGTCCGACCTTACTCGAGGTGTCGTTGACGTAGATCTGGTAGCGCCGTCCATTGACGCTGAGCGCGCCCTTGGGGCTGTTGGCGTTGCTCGCCGCGATCGCCGCGCGCACATCCTCGAGGCCGATGCCGTACTGAAACAGCTGGCGCGGGTTCAGATCGATGCGGATCGCCGGCAGCGAGCTGCCGCCGATGTCGATGTTGCCGACCCCGGGGACCTGCAGGATCTTCTGCTGGATGATGGTCGAGGCGGCATCATAGACCTGCCCGATGGGCCGGGTTCTGGACGTCAGCGCCAGGATCAGGATCGGCGCCTCGGACGGATTGTAGGCCCAGTAGCCGGGATTGGAGCGCAGTGCGGCCGGCATGTCCTGGCGCGCCGCCTGGATGGCCGCCTCGACGTCGCTCTCTGCGCCGTGGATGTTGCGGCTCAGGCTGAAGATCAGCACGATCTGCGAGCGGCCCTCGGTGCTCTGCGAGGTCATCTGATCGATGCCGGCGATCGAGCTCAAGCGCCGCTCGAGCGGCGTGGTGAGGCTGGTGGCGACCGTCTCGGGACTCGCCCCCGGCAGGTTTGCGTACACCACGATGGCCGGAAAGTCGACCTGCGGCATCGGCGCGACCGGCAGCAGGAAATACGCCACGAGCCCGGCAAGCGCGAGCCCGCAGGACAGCAACGTGGTCGCGACCGGACGGGTGATGAACAGGCGCGAGAGGTTCACGGCACGTCGATCGGCAGTGGACCCGAGGGGCGCACCGGCACGCCCGCCCAGTGCTTCGCCCGGCGCGCCAGCCGGTCGAAGAACAGATACACCACGGGCGTCGTGAACAGGGTGAGCAGCTGACTCAGCAGCAGCCCGCCGGCGATCGACAAGCCGAGCGGGCGGCGCAGCTCAGAACCGGTCCCGGTGCCGAGAATCAGCGGTAGCGCGGCGAACAGCGCCGCCACCGTGGTCATGAGGATGGGCCGAAAGCGCAGCAGCGCCGCCTCGTAGATCGCCTCGCGCGGGCTCTTGCCCTCGGTGCGCTCGGCATTGAGCGCGAAGTCGATCATCATGATCGCGTTCTTCTTCACGATGCCGATCAACAGCACGATGCCGATGATGGAGATGATGTCCAGACTCTCCCCGGCCGCCATCAGTGCAAGCAGCGCGCCGATGCCGGCCGAGGGCAGCGTCGAGAGAATCGTCAGCGGATGGATGTAGCTCTCGTAGAGCACCCCGAGCACGATGTACACGGTGGCAATTGCCGCCAGCAGCAGCAGCACCTCGCTGGTGAGGCTCGACTCGAACGCGAGCGCCTCGCCCTGGAAGGTGGTGCTGATGCTCACCGGCAGGCCGACCTGCCGCTCGGCGGCGCGGATGGCGCTCACCGCCGCGCCGAGGGAGGCCCCCGGTGCGGTGTCGAAGGAGAACATGGCCGCCGGGAACTGGCCCAGGTGATCAAGCATCAGGGGCGCGTTCTGCACGCGGATGTGCGCGATCGAACCGAGCGGCACCTGCCCGCCGCCGGCCGAGGGGATGTAGAACGTATTGAGCGCGTGCACCGTCTCGGAGAGCGCCGGATCGGCCGTCAGGATGACCCGATAGTCGTTCGACTGGGTGTAAATCGTCGAGATGATGCGCTGCCCGAACGCGTCATAGAGGGCATTGTCGATGGTGGCATCGGTGATGCCGAAGCGCGCCGCGGTGGCGTGATCGACGTCGATCTGCACCGTGCGGCCGTCTTCGTCATAACTGGTCGAGACATGCGCCAACTCGGGCGAGCGGCGCAATGCCGCGAGCAGCTTGCCCACCCACGGGTCGAGGATGGTGCGTCGCGCGGCGCCGAGAATGAACTGATAACGGGCCCGGCCGCTGATTGAGCTGATGGTCAGGTCCTGCACCGGCTGCAGCGACAGCTCGATACCGGGCACCGCGCGCGCCGCGGCGCGCAGCTGATCCATCACCGTGATGATGCCGGCGGCGCGCGCATCCTTGGGCTTGAGGTTGATCAGCATCTGCCCGGAGTTGACGGTCAGGTTGTTGCTGCCCACTCCGATGTAGGAGGTGAGACTGACCACGTTGGGGTTGCGGCGCAGCACACGCGCGAGCGCCTGCTGCCGTGCCGCCATGGCTTTGAACGAGATGGACGGCGGCGCGGTGGTGGTCGCCTGCAGCAGACCGGTGTCCTGCAGCGGGAAGAAGCCCTTGGGAATCACGACGTACAGCAGCACCGTCAGCACCAGCGTGCCGGCGGCAATCCACAACACGAGACGCTGGCGCTCGAGCGCCCAGGTGAGCCCCCGGCCGTAGCGCTCGATGAGCGCGTTGAACCAAGCCTCGGCGCGGTGTGCCCAGCGGCCCTGTTTGGCGAGCGTGTCGGCGTGCGGGCGCAGCAGCTTCGCGCACAGCATCGGCACCAGAGTCAGCGAGACCGCCGCGGAGATCAGGATCGAGATCGCCAGCGTGATGGCGAATTCGCGGAACAGTCGGCCGACCACCTCGCGCATGAACAGCAGCGGGATCAGCACCGCGATCAGCGAAATGGTGAGCGAGACGATGGTGAAGGCGATCTCCCCGGCCCCATCGAGCGCGGCAGCGAGCGGCCCCTTGCCCTGCTCGATGTGCCGCGAGATGTTCTCGATCATCACGATGGCATCATCGACGACGAATCCCGAGGCGATGGTCAGGGCCATCAGCGAGAGGTTGTCGAGGCTGAAGCCCGCCAGGTACATCACCGCGAAGGTGCCGATCAGCGAGACCGGCACCGAAAGGCTCGGGATGAGGGTGGCCGGGATGCTGCGCAGGAACAGGAACATCACCAGCACGACGAGCGCCACGGCCAGGGTGAGCTCGAACTCCACATCCCGCACCGAGGCACGGATGGTCTCGGTGCGGTCGGTGACCACGCGCAGGCTGACGTTCGCCGGCAGCGAGGCGCGCAGCTTCGGCAGCAGCTCGCGGATGTTGTTCACCGTCTGGATGACGTTCGCTCCCGGCTGGCGCTGAATGTTGATCAGCACCGCCGGGGTGGTGTTCATCCAGCTGGCGAGCTGGTTGTTCTCCGAACCCATCACCACGCGCGCCACGTTCTTCAGGTACACCGGCGCGCCGTTGCGGTAGGCGACCACGATGTCGGCGTACTCGGCGGCGCTTCTGATCTGGTCATTGGCGTCGATCGTGTAGGCGTGCGCGGCACCGTCGAAGTTGCCCTTCGGCGCGTCCGAATTGGCGTTCGCGATGGTGGTGCGCAGGTCATCGAGGTTCAGCCCGTAGGCGGCGAGCTGATTGAGGTTCGCCTCGATGCGCACCGCCTGCTTCGGCGCCCCGTTCAGGCTCACCAGCCCCACGCCCGAGACCTGGGAGATGCGCTCGGCGATGCGGGTGTCCGCGAGGTTTTGCACCGCGGTGATGGGCATGGCGCGCGAGGTGAGCGCCAGCGTCAGAATGGGCGCATCGGCCGGGTTGACCTTGGCGTAGATCGGCGGGGCCGGCAGGCTCGGCGGCAGCAGGCTCTGCGCGGCATTGATGGCGGCCTGCACCTCGGCCTCGGCCACATCCAGGTTCAGGTTCAGATCGAACTGCAGCGTGATCTGCGAGGCTCCGGCGGAGGTCTTGGAGGACATCTGATCGAGCCCCGACATCTGCCCGAACTGGCGCTCGAGCGGCGCGGTCACGGTAGCGCTCATCACGTCCGGGCTCGCTCCGGGCAGGAACGTCGATACCACGATGGTCGGATAGTCGACCTCGGGCAGCGTTGAGACCGGTAGCAGCAGATAGCCGATCGCCCCGAGGATGACGATCGCGACCATCAGCAGCGAGGTGGCGACCGGCCTCAGGATGTAAGGCCGGGACGGGTTCATGCGTGTGACCCGCCCGGCTTGCCGATGCGCCGATGCCAGGCCGCCTTGCGCCGGCCGGCCGGCGGGTGCTCGCCCGGGATGCGCACGTGCGCGCCGTCGCGCAGCTGATCGGCGCCGTCGGTCACCACGGTTTCCCCGAGCTTCAGTCCCTTGAGGATCGCGATGTACGACCCGTCGCTCGGTCCGGTCTCGACGGTGCGCAGGCGCACCGTGTCATTGGGCTCGACCACGTACACGAAGTTGCTCGAGGGGCCGTTCTGCACCGCCGCGCCCGGCACCACCAGCTGGTTCTTCAGCGTGCGCAGCACCAGCTTGACGTTGACGAACTCGTTGGGGAAGAGCTCGAGGGACCGATTGTCAAACAGCGCGCGCATCTGCAGCGTGCCGGTGGTGGTGTTGATCTGGTTGTCGATGCTCTCGAGCCGCCCGGTGGCAATCTGGTGGAGCATGTCGCGGCTGTAGGCGACGACGGTGAGCGGACGGCCGGCGTGCGACTCTCGGAACACCTCGGCCAGCTCGTTCTCGGGCACCGTGAACAGCACCGACATCGGCTGCATCTCGGTGACCGTGACGATGGGAGTGGTCTGGTCGGCTTGCACGAGGTTGCCGAGATCCACCTGGCGCAGCCCGACGAGCCCACTCACCGGCGTGGTGATGCGGCAGTAGGACAGATTGAGCCGAGCGGTCTCCACCGCCGCCTGATCGGCATCGACCATGGCGGTATCCTGGCGCACCGTGCCGAGCTGGTCCTCGTAGGTCTGCGTGGCGATCGAGTCCTGCGCGAGCAGGCGCTTGTAGCGCGCCAGATCGATGCGCGCGGTAGCGAGAGCGGCTTTGGCGGTCTCGAGCTGGCCGAGCGACTGATCGAGCGCCGCCTGGTAGGGGCGCGGATCGATCTGCGCGAGCAGCGCCCCGGCGTGCACCATCTCGCCCTCGCGGAAGGCGAGCTTCACGAGCGGTCCACTCACCTGCGGGCGCACGTTCACCGTGGCGAGCGGAGTCACGGTGCCCAGCGCCTCGATGACCACCGGCACGTCACGCGTCGCGGCTCGCGCCACCGCCACCGGCATCGGCCCGGCTCCCGCGAAGCGCTTGCGCTGCTGATCGAGATGCCCGCGGTAGATCGCAAACGCGATCAGCAGGATGAACACGCCGAACCCCATCCAGGCGATGCGCCGGTGCCGGCGGACCGCGGCGAGTTGGGGGGCAGCGGATGCCAGATCGGGCTGGCCGTCCTGATGTGGTTCCATGGGGCATGAGACTATCATTTGCGACACCGGTTCAGCGGGACCGCCGGGCGCCGGAAGCTCAAGATTTGTCAGGGACTTGTTGCTTCGTCACCTCACCCGGGAGCCGGCCTCACCCCATCGATGCCGGCGCACGGCTCGTCGCACACTCCTACTCCGCCTCCTCTGCGCGCGCGCGAGCACGTCGGGCGCACACCGGCCCGTGGTGCGCACGGGCGGTTCGCGCGACCGGACATTCAGACATCGTGCACACCTGCGGGCGCGCAATCTCGTCGGATCAAGCGCCGTTCACCGTCCCGCCCTGAGCGCCCATCGCGTCGTTCCTAACCACGCGATGAGCGGTCTTGACCTTGTGGACCGTTGCGGTCGTGGGAACCGGCTGAAGGATACTGGGCGCGGTTGGCCACGGATGACCGCATCGCCGAATGCTGCCGGGCAATTTGCGTACGGGCCTTCGAAGCGTTGTGCAGCGCACCGCCAATCCGCTCGCGTCACTGCCGCAGACCGCGGCCGACGCGCTGACTCGAGCGCTCACCGTCCCCTACGGCACGAGCTCGAGCGCACGCGGACCGGTGCAACACTCCGGTCCGCGTGCCGCCTCCGGACGCGACCGTTAGAGGTTCATGCCGCCCGTGATTTGGATGCGCTCGCCGTTGATCCAGCCGCTCTCCGGCGCGAGCAGGTGAGCGATCGCCCCACCGATGTCCTCCGGCAGACCGACGCGGCCGAGGGCCGTGACGGACGCGATGGCCTGTTGGACGTGCGGATTATCGCGCACCACCCCGCCGCCGAAGTCCGTGGCGATTGCACCCGGGGCGACCGTATTGACGGCGATCCGCCGCGGACCGAGCTCCTTCGCCAGGTAGCGGGTCAACACCTCCACGGCCCCCTTCATGGCGGCATAGACGGCCTTGCCCGGATACGTGAACCGGGTGAGCCCGGAGGAGATGTTGATGATGCGACCGCCGTCGGCGATGAACGGCAGCAACCGCTGCGTCAGAAACAGCACGCCCTTGAGATGAACATTCATCAGACGGTCGAACTGCGCTTCGGTGACCTCGGCCAGGCTCGCATCGTCGCCGAAGCCCGCGTTGTTGACGAGATAATCGAAGCGATCGGCGCCGAAGTGCTGCTGCAGCGCCTCGCGGAGCCGCGCGGCGAACGCCTCGAAACCGGCGATGTCCGTGGTGTCGAGCGGCAGCGCCGCGGCGCGGTGCCCGGCGGCCCGGATCTGCTCGAGCACGGCCTCTGCCTCAGCTCGGTTGCGGTGATAGGTGATGAGGATGTCCGCGCCGTGCTCGGCGAGCTTCAACGCCGTGCTGCGCCCGAGCCCGCGGCTGCCGCCGGTGATCAGTGCAATGGGATTCGATGTGCTCATGGGGGTGTCCTGCTGAGGTCGTGAAGAAATCGTCTGGACACTGTATTGACTCGACAGTCATGGATAAAGACCACAATATTGACTATATTTGTCCAATCTTTTTGGACAATTACCGGATCTCCGGATGAATCAGCTCGATGCCATGCGGATTTTCGTGCGCGTCGCCGAACAGGCGAGCTTCACGCGCGCCGCGGACACCCTGGGGCTGCGCAAGACCAGCGTTTCGCACGCGGTGCAGGCCCTCGAGAACGCCCTCGGTGCCCGCCTGCTGCACCGCACCACCCGCCGTGTCCAGCTGACGCAGGACGGCCAGACCTACTACGAGCACGCACGCGAACTGCTCGGCGAGTTCGAGGAGCTCGCGAGCCTATTTCAACGCAGTGAACACGCGCTGCGCGGGCGGCTGCGCGTGGACATGCCGAGCGCCATGGCCCGCAAGCACGTCCTGCCGCATCTGCCGACGTTCCTCCAAGCGCACCCGCAACTGGAATTGGAACTGAGCAGTACCGACCGTTACGTCGATGTGGTCCGCGAGGGATTCGACTGCGTGGTGCGTGCCGGCACGCTCGGCGACAGCCGACTGGTGGCCCGGCGGCTCGGCGCGTACCGGGTCGTCAACTGTGCGAGCCCCGCATACCTCGAGCGCCACGGCGTACCGCGCTCGCTGGAGGATCTCGCGCACCATCAACTCATTCACTATGTCAGCACCCTCGGGGCGCGCAGTCCGGGCTTCGAATATCCGCACGGCACCGAGTACCGCTCGCAGCCCATGTCCGGGGTCCTCACCGTCAACAGCGCCGATGCATACGAGCATGCGTGCCTCGCTGGCCTCGGCATCATCCAGGCGCCCGCGCCGGGCGTGCTCGAATATCTGCGCACCGGCGCACTGGTGGAGATCCTGCCGCAGTACCGACCCGAGCCGATGCCGATCGCCATCGTGTACGCCCACCGGCGCAATCTGCCGCGGCGCGTTCAGGCGTTCATGGACTGGATCGCCGCGACGATGCAGCCGCATCTGGCCGCCTGAGCAACGCGTTACGCCGCGAACTCGCGGTGCACCAACTCACCGCGGCGCTACCGCTCGCTCGGGAGCACGAGAGCATCGACCTCAACGGCGTCGTGCGGCTCTTGTTCACCCTCGGTGATCTCACTTGGAGCCTGAACGGCGCCGCCATGCCACTTGGCGTGCTCGACGAGTGGCCGTACATACTCTTGGCCACGAGCGCCTTGATCATCCCGTATCTGACGCGCGAGTCGGCAGCCGACACCCCGATGGCCGCCGGCGCTCTCCTCGTTGCCTTGGGCGTCGGCGGCATCATCGATGCGCTGTTCGGCTCGAGTCTGCAGGGCAGCCTACCCATCATCGGAGCCGGCTGGCTGCTCGTTCTCACCACATCCCTGTGGTCCGTGTATCGCCTCACCAAAGGCTGGGTTTGGCTGCGCGAGGGCGAGCGCCTCTGAGCACCGCGGTCGCGCGGTCGGATCTCACCCGGATGAACCGTCCGCGTGCTGCGGCGGTCCCAGGGGCAACTCCTCGAGCCGCTGGATCTGCCGCAGCGCATCGTAGAGCAGCTGATAGCTCGCCAGCGGATTGGGGGTTTGCCCCGGCAGCTTGCGGATTTGGGCGGCCGCGACTCCCAGGCGGACCAGCACGTCTGGCATCGCCGCTTCCGGCACCGTCCTGATGTGCGCGCCCCGGTAGTTGCTGAGGACGGCGCGGATCGCGCCGGGCAAGTGCTGCTCATCGACCGAGCCATCCGGCATCCGGTAAGGCAGCTTCCAGCTCTTCGGCTGGGACGCATCCCCGACGTAAGCGAAGCACTCGGCGGGGCGCTTGTGCTTCGGGTGCAGGAGCACCGCCGGCACTTCGGAACTTGGCGCGGCGCCGCTCTCTGCCCCGCCGCGGCCGGCAATTGCCGCGCCCGGCGGCGCGCCGAGCGCGATAGCCGGACGGTAGATCCCATCGAGGCTGACCCACCACGCGTCCACGGAGCATTCGGCCGCGTCGAGTTGCAACCGGGCTCGGTCCCTGAGTCCACCGTTGAGAAGGTCCGCCGCGTAGAACAACGTGCCGTCGCTCACGGCGATACTCTGCACGCGTTGTTGTGAGGCGTAGCCGCGCGCCTGCGCCAGTGCGGCCGCCAATGAGTGCGGCTCCCATCTGAGCGCACCGGGCCGTTTGATCTCGATCAGCAACCGCTTGATGCCGCGGTTCGTGAGCACCAGATCCGCGTACTGCAGCTGATTGTTCAGATCACTTAGGGTCCAATCGAGTGCGAGGGTGAGAAAATCCTCAACAATGTTCTCCGCCACCTTCTCCGCAGCCTGACCATTGCGGGCCTGCTGCGTCAGGCGCAATTGGCGTTGTGCCTGAAAGCGCTGCCACGACTGCGGCAAGCGTGCGATGAACCGCCGGTACGTGGAGAGACTCTGGATCTGCGCTACGGTATCGGTCATGTTGGTCAACTCTCGGATTGCGGCGCCGCTGGCATCCTGCCGGCCATGCTAGCTCGATCGCAGCACTCGCGAGCGACTGGTGTGTCGCGGACCCGCAGCGCAGCCGGTCCACCCAGCGCCTGGTGCGGGACTTGGGCGGCGAGCAGACCGCCCTGCTCAGATCACGGAAATCGCTGCGTTTGCCGACAGCGAGGAAAGCCCGAGCACCCCCAGAACCGCCGGCTGGCGCCAGAACCCCGTCCGGCGCTCCGCAGGATCATCGCGCTGCCGCAGCGTGGACATTTGCGCTGCGCGTTCGGATCGGAGCGCGAGCGAACGTTACTCACGTGCTCGCGATCTGTCACGCGCGAAGGGGCGAGCCGCCTCGCCTCGATCCGGGCAAGGGTCTGTTCGACCTGCTGCACCGTGAGCACCGGGACCTTGAAGGACTTGACGTAGGTGATGTAGCTGCCGCCGTACAGCACGTTCGGGGGACGCGGCGACTTCAAACGCGCATCACCGGCCAGAACGACAAGCGAGTGGATGGGTGCCTCAGGCCAATTCAGCACCGCCTGCAGAGCGCGTGTGTGCTTGAAATTCTGCCGCAACGGATTCTGAAACCGGTACGAGCGCCGCTCGAGCCGCTGTGTCCATTGCGCCTCATCGGGCCGACCAAAGATCCAGCCGCGCAGGTATTTTGTCTCGATGACGAATATGCCGTACTACGAGACGATGATGTGGTCAATTTGGGTTGTGCCGTCCGCGGTGGGCAGCGTGACGTTGTGTAGACTGTGGTAAGTGGCCTTGGACAAGCGCAGCCCCGCCGCGACGGCCACCATGGCCTCACCGATGCGCCCCTTCGCTTCAGGGGTGCGCAGCAGCGCAGCGATCAGCACTGCGAGGGCGAGCGTCCACAGAGCGATGAGTTCCATGACGCGGTCCTGGTTTCCTCGATGGTCTGGCTCGGCAAGCTCCCATGCACGGGCAGTGAGCAAACCACGACCATTTGTGAGACGCCGTGTGCCGGATCGCACTTAACGATGGACCCCACGATCGTCGCTCGCAGCTCCGGTGCTGCGCCGGCGGCCCGGACCCGCGCAATGCGCGGGCCGGATCGCCGGCACGAGGATTACTCCGCCAGCACCGTGTGGCTGATCCACGGCAGCGGCCCGGGCGTCGGCTCGCCGCGCACAAACGCCAGCTGCGCCGACGGCAACGCCGCGTGAATCGAGTCGAGCGTGTCGGCAAACGCCTTGTCCATGAACTCCTGCGGCGAGCCGAACGTGTGATTCACCACGCTGCGTGCGATCAGCAGCGACAGATTGATTCCGCCGCTCTCGGTGACCAGATCGCCGTAGATGTCGAGCTGATAGCCGCCCGGATACGGAAAGAGGCACATATCGAAGCTCTCGCGATCGTCGCCGGCAACGACCTTGTTGGCCTTCGCGGTCCATGCGGCGCCCGGACAGTTGGCGAGTTTGAAGCCGACTGAGCCGGCGGACGCGGCAAACGCTCCCATGGGCGATCCGGCGAACGGATCGACGAGCTTCATGTATCCGGGCTTGCGCGGAATGACCCCGGAGGTATTGATCGGATAGGCCTCCTGCATGCCATTGATGTCCTTGCCGATACCGTTCGCCGCGGCGTGCGCGATGACGCTGGCCGATGCTGCAGTCGTGATGTTGTAGACCCGAAAGTACTCGGTCTCCGTCGTCTTCGCGCTAAGCGCATTATTGACTGTCCCGCAGCCAGTAAGCGCCGCCGTGCCGAGCAGCGCCACTGCCGCAATCGCGCCCGTCTTGCTCATCTTCATGATGTCTCCCTTACTCGCTAATATGTTCACACAGATCAATCGGTCGCCCGCGCTCGTCGATCGGCGGATTCTATCGGCCCGAGCCAACAATCCGGCCGAGACTCGATGCACATTTTGAAATGCTTGCACGCCGCCCCAATTCAGACATTTCGATTAGTTTGATATTTGTCAGCGGTCCGAGGTTGGACTGTGCGGCACCCGAACACAACATCTCGGCCAACGCGATGCACTCGCGTATGCCGCGCGGCGACGCCCTCCTCGCATCTCAGGGCTCGTCCGGAGTGCGGTGGACCGTCCCGCGCATCGCCCCCGCACCCCTGGAGTGGGTGTCGGAATGCCGAACCGTGGCGACCGATGGGAGTGGCCGGTCGGGTTCACGAACATGGGGTCATCCTGCGCAACGATCAGACACCGGTCCGCCGTGCATGCGGCAGATCTCACACCACCGCCGCTGCACTTCAAACTGATGACGAGGAGCGCAAGAGGAGCGCTCACCCCGCCCGGCGCGCGCAGCGCCTGGCGGATCGTCATCGCCCCGTGCTTGGCGCAGGCTAACGGCTGAAACCGAGGGGTCGTGCCTGGCGCGAAGGCCCACCGCACCGCCGAAGCCCCCGACGTCCTCCTCCGCCGCCAGCCAGCGCGGGTGTCAGCGGCAGAGTGCTCGGGGATACCCTCGGGCAGCGGACTCGGGTGCGTCGCCGAACGCGCCGGTCACAGTCTTTCGGCCTCCGTCAGCTACCGCCGAGCAGGCGCTCACGTACGCAGTCTGCCCAGTGAGCGGTCGGCTGAACACCACCGTGTCTGTCGGCGGTGGTGGGTTCGCGAAGGCACTGCATTCGGGAAGCCCACCACCAGCACGCTCGTTACGCTCTTGCGCGCGGCACCGAGCAGGCAGTGCGGGCGCAACACGCCCCCGGGGACCGGTCGGGCCACTCAGGTGGTGACGGACGGGGTGGCCTCGGCTGCAGCCTTGGCGCGTCCCGGCGCGCTCTCCGGCGGTGGCTGGTAGTGGTAGTAGCACTCCTCGGCCAGCGCATGGTAGAGCGGCGGGGTAAACAGCCCCGAGATGCGCGCCGAAGCGAGGGCGACGGCCATCATCGGAATGACCATGGCGCTGCCGTTGGTCATCTCCATGACGATCACGAACGAGGTGAGCGGCGACTGCGTCACTGCGGCGAGATACCCGGCCATGCACAGCGCGATCACCGCGGCCATCGGCGTCCAGGTGAACACCGCGTGCACCCACTGCGCCACCCCCGCGCCGATCGACAGCGAGGGCGAGAACATGCCGCCGGGCACACCGATCAGGTTGCTCAGCACCATCGCGACCCACTTGGTCGCGCCAAAGGCGAGGCTGAGCGGGGCCGTGCCGTGCAGCAGTGCGCGCGCCTGCTCATAGCCGCTGCCCCAGGTCTGGCCATGCGTCGAGACCCCGATCGTCGCGATCAGCACCGCACAGGCAAATGCCCACCACAACGGGCGGTGTGTCTTGAAGGTGCGAATCCGCTGCGGCATCCAGCGCTGCCAATGCAGCAGTGCGTAGTTGAACGACGCGCCGAGCAGCCCGCACAGCACGGTAGCGAGAATCACCGGCAGGACGAACGCCATGCCGAGTGGCGTCTTGACATCGAGTTGGCCGAAGTACAAGTAATTGCCGGCCAGCGCCACCGTAGTCAAGCCCGCGAACACCGCCGCGGTGATCATCGTGCCGTTGGTACGAGTCTCGAAATCGCGCGCCAACTCCTCGATGGCGAAGATCACGCCGGCGAGCGGAGTGTTGAAGGCGGCGGACAACCCGGCCGCCGCGCCGGCGAGCAGCAAGCGTCGCTCGAGCGCCTTGGTGCGGTGCGGATAGAACCGGCGCGTCTCGGCGAGGATGGCGGCGCCCATGTGCACCGTCGGCCCCTCCGGCCCGATCGCCAGTCCTCCGAGAAATCCGAGCGCCGACATGGCGAACTTGCCGACGATGATGCGCAGGCCGAAGTAGGACTTCATCAGCGTACCGTCGGTCTCGTCCCCCGGCGCGTGGATCGCGGCAATCACCTGCGAGATGCCGCCGCCCTCCCCGCCGTAGAACCAGCGCCGCGTGCAGTAGACGACGAACACGGTCAGCGCCGGCGTCAGCACGAAGGCCAGCCAGTCGCGGCCCTGGATCCATCCCCGGAACGTCTCGTAGGCATCGGCCGTCCAGCGCGCATACAGCACCGAGACCAGCCCCACCACCACCGCCGCGGTCCACGGCAGACCGACCTGCAGGAGCAGGCGGCGCGCGCGGCGCGTGAGCAGGCGGTGGAAGCGATCGCGCAGCGTCCACACCGGCAGGTAGACCGCCGGCGCATCGAGCGGGACCAGCGATTCGGGCGGCGGGCTCGGCGCCTCGGCAGCCGCCGCGGCGTCGGCAGCCGCCTGGGTCTCGGGCACGGACACAGGCTCAGACGCTGCCCCAGGCAGCGGCAGCTCGTGCTGAGAAGGTTCTGACACTATGGGATCGCCTACATCCACGCGCGACGGGAAGGCTCGGAATTTTACCGAATTCCGGCGCCTCGCGCTCGCCGGCGGCGGCATGAACCCTAGCAGCCTGACGGCGACGCTGCCCCGGCCGGCATCACAGAACCCCGTTCGGAAGCGCCCCTGCGTGCGGCTTAAGGCGCCTTGGCGGCCGGCACGCCGCTCTCCGGCGGCGGTTGATAATCGAAATACTTGTCCTCAGCGAGACCGTGATAGATCGGCCGCGTGAACAGGCTCGCAATCCGCGCCGAGAGCAATGCCACTGCCATCATCGGAATCACCATCGCGGTGCCATTGGTCATCTCCATCACGATGACGAACGCGGTGATGGGCGACTGGGTGACCGCCGCGAGGTATCCGGTCATGCACAGCGCGATGACCACTGCCATGGGCGCCCAGGTAAACAGTGCGTGCACCCACTGCGCGATGCCCGCCCCGATCGCGAGCGATGGTGAAAACAAGCCGCCGGGGATCCCCGACAGGTAACTCACCAGCATCGACACCCATTTGGTGATGCCGAACGCCATGCTGAGCGGCGCCTGGCCGTGCAACAACTCCCGTGCCTGATCGTACCCGCTGCCCCAGGTCTGCCCGTGCGTGGCCACCCCGATCGCGGCGATCAGCACACCGCTCGCAAGCGCATACCACAGCGGCTTGCCGTTCTTGAAGTTCAGCAGGCGCTGCGGCATCCACTTGCGCCAGTGCAGCAGCCCGTAATTGAACGCAGCGCCGAGCAGCCCGCAACCGAGGGAGGCGACGATGACCGGCAGCACGAAACCGATGGTGAGCGGCACCGTGACGTTCAGGTGCCCGAAATAAAAATAGTTGCCCGCCAGCGCGAGCGACGTCAAACCGGAGAACACCACAGCAGTGATCATGATGCCATTGGTGCGGGTCTCGAAGTCGCGGGCGAGCTCCTCGATCGCAAACACGACACCGGCGAGCGGCGTGTTGAACGCACCGGACAGTCCCGCCGCCGCCCCCGCGATCAGCAGCCGCCGCTCCAGCACCAGGCTGCGGCGCGGATAAAGCCGGCGCGTCTCGCCCATGATCGCCGCACCGATGTGCACCGTCGGGCCTTCGCGGCCGATGGTCATCCCACCGAGAAAGGCAACCAGCGACACCACGATCTTGCCGATGATGACCCTCAGGCCGAACAGACGCTTCATCAGCGTCTCATCGCCCTCCTCGCGTGGTGCATGTACGGCAGCGATGACCTGCGGGATGCCACTGCCTTCGGCACCGTAGAACCAGCGGCGGGTCAGATACACGGACAGCACCAGAGAGGCCGGGGTGATGAGGAAGGCGAGCCAATCACGCCCGGCGATCCAGCCGGTGAACGCGTAATAGGCGTCGGTGCTCCAGCGCGCATACAGCACCGAAATCAGCCCCACCAGCAGCGCAGCCCCCCACGGCAGACCGACTTGCAGGAACAGCCGGCGCGTGCGGCTGCTGAGCAGCCGTTCCCAGCGTGCGGCCATGCCACGCACCGACACGTGAACTGGCGGCGCATCGAACGGCACCAGCGGCTCGGCGCCCTGCGCCGGCGAGTGCGCTGCAGCGGCGTTCGGTTGCTCAGACAGCCGGTCGTCAGCCGGCTCATCCGCCAGGAGGGACTTATGCGTCGACTTGGTGTGTGATCGGTCGGGCACTGCGTTGCGTTACGACGACACAATCCCTGTGCAAGGCATTTGTCAGCATTCTAGCGGAAAAGCGCCCGCGGAGGCCATGTGAATTGCGACCTGCTGCCGCGCCAGCCGCCGAGTCAGTGCGCCGACACGCCGCGCGCTTGCTCGAGCTGACGCACCTGCCGCGCTGAGTAGCCGAGCTGTGCAAAATTCATCAGGCCGTGCGGCGAGTGGCAGGCCGAGCAGGCGAGACCATGGCGGCGGATACCGTGATTGACCGAGATGTACGACGTGCCCGGCACTCGCATCGCCATCCACCGCCCGCTCCACGGGATGCCCATCGCGCGCATGCCGGCATCGAGCGCCTGCTGCACGTTGCCGGTGCGGTTATACACGGCACGGTCCGGCGCGAGCAGCAACGGGAAGTGGGCAGTGTTGGCATCGTGCCGCATGAACGCCATGCCCGGCGCCTGCCACATCCGGCGCGTGCGGTCGAATAGCATGATCTGCGTCAGCGCACGCACCGGGTAAATGCGTGCCCCGGGGGTGTCGCGCGTCGCGGTGGCGAAGGCCATCCAGCTCTGCGCCGCCGGATGCTCCGGAGTGTTCGGCACCCGCCACAGGTACTGGGGCGGCCCGCGCTCGATGCGCACCGTGGGCACGTATTGTCCGGGCAAAGCCGCACTGGGATCGTACCGGGACAGCGCGCTGCGCCAACCGTGCGCGTCATCGCGCACCGGCTTGCCCCAGTTCTCGTACACGATGCCGCTCACTTGCCGGATATGACAGGTCTGACAGGCGAGCCGCAGGCTGTGCGCATTCAGGATCGCGCCATGGGCAGCGGAGTGCGGGTCCGGTCCGTGACAGCCCGAGCACCGCACCGGCACATCGGGCAGATCGTTCGCCACCATGTCCGACTCCGCCTGACCCTTGGCGATCTTGTGGTGCTCGGTGACATGACAGGTCACGCAACGCAGGCCGGCGCGGGCGTGCACGTCATTGGCGGCCGTGAAGGGCGTGCCGCGTTTGTAATCTGCCGAGAAGGCGTGCTCGTGGCAGCGCAGGCAGGCCGCGTTGGTCGGCACTCGCGTGATGCTGAGCGCGGCCCGCATCGAGCTGTCCCGACCCCAATGCAATCCGGAGCCTTCCTTCACCAGATGCGCGCGCCGACGCCAGTCATACACCCTCGCGTGACAGACGAGGCAGTCGACCGTCTGGCGTTGCGCGGCCGTGGGCGGTCGACCCGGCACAGGCGGGCTCGACAGCGCACCAATGTGGCACACCCCGCAGCCCTGGGACTGGGGTGTGAATCGGCCATCGGTTGCGGCCAGCCAATTGGCCGCGGCCATGCAGCCGGCGAGCGCACACTGTCGGTTCGCCATGCCCCACCACGAACCGTCGGGCAAGCCCTGCACGTTGCGCACGGGTGAGGCGAGGTTCCAATGCACCGAGTCGAGCACTTCGTTCAGTGCCTGGGCATGACAGGCCGCGCAGGTGCGCGCGCCGTGATAGCCGTGCGTGCGGATGAACGCGTCGCCAGGATGGACCCAGGGGTGCAACAGCGTGCTCGCCGGCCGGGCCTGGGCGCAACCGAGCACCAGGGTCAGGGCCAGCGCGATCCAGCGTCCCCTGCCCGGACCGACACACGCTGCGATCGAGCTGCGCATGAGTGGATTCTCACCGACCCCGCACGCGGGTCACGCCGCCCCGCAGCCGACCGGTCCGCCGCTGCGGGACCCGTCACGCTGCGATCACGATCGACTGTAGGAGCGGACGCGTCCTGCCGAAATCGGTAGTTCTACGCAACAGGCCCGCGCGGGGCGCGCCAAGCGCGCCGGAGGGCTTTAGGAGGGGGCACGCCGAGCTGCGGCGGCCGCTCAGGCGGCGCGGGTATGCGCCGCGAGGCTGGCCTTGACGCCGTCGATCAGCTTCTGTGCGCCGCGCACGTCATCCTGCTCGAGTTCGATGCGGGCTTCATGCAGGCGCGCATCGAGCGTGCTCGCGCGGGTGGGCGAGATGCGCCGCGAGTCGAGGTCGGTGCGGGCCTGACCACGCAGCTCACTCAATTCGTGATACGCATGGGTGCGCACGTTGAGTTCGAAGTGCAGCGCGAACGCGCCCACCGCCACGCACAGTGCCACCGCCGCGCCAGTCAGGACCAGTACCTTCATGCACAAATCTTAGCGGAAAGCCGCCACCGCCCGCCAGTGCGGCTCAGGCCGGCGTGCCGCCCCGCACCGGCAGACGCACGGTGACGATGAGTCCACCGCCCTCTGCGTTGCGCGCGTGGATCTCGCCGCCATGCAGACTCACGGCCCGCGCCGCGATAGCGAGTCCCAGCCCGTCACCGCCCACGGCCCGGTGGCGCGCGGCATCGACGCGGTAGAACGGCTCGAAGATCGACTCCAGATCCGCCGCCGGCACCCCCGGACCGTGATCACGCACCGTGACTTCGATGGACGGCTCAGCACCGGCGGGAGGAACGCGTGCACGGTGCGCATGCACGCTGACCTCGCTGCCGCAGGCGCCGTAGCGCACGGCATTGCGGATCACGTTCTCGAAGGCACTGCGCAACAGCTCCGGATCGGCACAGGTGGTCATCCCCGGCTCGACCTCGAGTGCAAGCCGGCCACCACGCGCATCCGCCTCGATGCCGACATCCGCGGTGATCTCGTGCAGCAGTGCGCCGATGTCAAGCGGCTCGCCAACCAGCTCGCCGGCCGGGCGCTCGAGCCGCGCCAGCTTCAGGATCCGCGCGATCAGTTGCTCGAGCCGATCGGCCTCGCGGCCGATGCGCTCGAGCTGGCGCGGCAGCTCCTCGTGGCGCAGCGCGAGCGAGAGCGCGAGCTGCAGTCGCGTCAGCGGCGAGCGCAGCTCGTGCGAGACATCGCGCAGCAGCTGTTGTTTCGAATCGAGCAAGCCCTGCACACGCACAGTCATGGCGTCAAAGTCGGCTGCGAGGCGTGCGAGATCATCGTGCCGCCCGCGCATCCCCGGTGCGACGCGGACATCGAGATTGCCCGCGGCCACGGTGCGCGCCGCCTGGCGCAGCCGGTCAATGGGACCGACCAAGTGGCGCGCGAGCAGCAGACAGATGAGCGTACTCACCACCAGCGCCACCGCGAGCGTGGTGCCGGCCACCCCGGGCAGGCCAAGCGCGCCGAAGAACAACAGCGGATGGCGCTGCAGCTCGGTCACCACCACCTGATACATCCGCCCGTCGGGCAATGTCAGCACCAGTGCGCCGCCGATCGGCGGCGGCTCCCCGCGCGCGGGCGCATCGCCCGGGGTGAGAAAGGCGCGCAGCAGCGGCGGCAGCGGGCGGCCAAGCACATCCCGCTGATTCGGCCCGATCACGAACGTCCGGTCATAGTACGGCCCGCCGCGCAGCGCCCGCGCCCAGCGCTCGAGTCCGGGTGGCCCGCCCGCCTCGAACGCGCGCGCGGCCTGCTGAAACAGCTGCCCGCGCTGCACCCAGGGCATTTGTTGCCGGTGCTGGATCGCCTCGTCCACCGCTGCGGTCACCGTGCCGACCAGGATCAGCGCGATGGCGAGCCAGAACGACCAGAAGATCCGCCAGAACAGCGAGTGCACGGCGCTCAGCGCTGCGTCAGGGCGTAGCCCGCGCCGCGCACCCCCTGGATGTTGATGTGTTCGGTGAAGCGGGCGAGCTTGCGCCGCAGGTTGCTGACGTGGGTGTCGAGGCTGCGGTCCGTCGGCAGCAGTCGCCGCCCGAGCGCCTGCAGCATCAGCTCTTCCCGGCTGACGGTGCGGGTGTCGGCCTGGATGAGCAGCTCAAGGATGCGCAGCTCCGCACTGGTGAGCTCCAGATCCTGACCCTCGATGCGCGCGCGGTGCGCGCGCGCATCGAGGGTCAGCGGCCCGAAGGTGAGTTGCCCATCGGCCGGTGGGTCGGCCATGCGGCGCAGAATGGCGCGGATGCGCGCCACCAGCTCGCGCGGACTGAAGGGCTTGGCAAGGTAGTCATCGGCGCCCATCTCGAGTCCCACCACCCGATCGATCTCCTCCCCGCGCGCCGTCAACATCAGCACGGGCACGCGGCTGCTCGCGCGCAGACGGCGCAGCACCTCGAAGCCGCTGAGACCGGGCAGCATCACATCGAGCACCATCAGATCGATTCCCCCGCGGGCGAGCCGATCCAACGCCGCCTGGCCGCTTTCGGCGCATTCCGCCGCGAAGCCCTCGGGCTCGAGATACTCGCGCAGCATGGTGCAGAGCTCGGCATCATCATCGACAATGAGCAGCCGCGCACGGGTCTCGGCCGGCTCGCTCACTGCGGGTTCTCCAGGGTAAACACCTGCCGCTGGTCGTCGTAGGCGAACACCTCGGCGTAGCGACCCCAGCTGATGACCGCGCGCAGCGTCTGCTCGGCAGCCTCCTCGGCCATATGATCCTCGAGCTCATCGAGAAAGCGGCTCTTCGGTGCCCGATGGCTGCTGCGCTCATCGAGCACGCGGCGTACGTGGGCCGCGAGCGGCACGTAAGCGAGCAGCTGGCGGGCGAAGAGACTCTTGCGCTCATCGGTCTCGGAGCGGGCGAAGGTGAGCCCGGCCTCGGTGAGCCGGATATCGCCACCGCCGACTTCCGCGAAGTGCAGCAACTGCAGCGTTTCGGCCACCGGGAAGAGGTCATCGGCCTCCATGTGCAACGCCTGAGCAATCGCCGGCAGATCCGCCCGTCCCTCGTAGGGCGGTTCACTCACCGCCTCAATCAGGCCGGCGAGCAGGTTGGTCGAGACGTGCTCGAGGGCGGTGCCGATGCTGACCAGCGTGGGCCGCTCGGCGCGCGCGCCGTCGCGGCCCTGGCGCGGCCGGGCAGTCATCTCCACGTACACCCGATCGACGAGCGCGCGCACCAGCGGATCGAGCGGCTCACGCGGCTGGGGCAGGTCGATCGGAATCTCGCTCACCACCCGCCCCGGGTGGGTCGAGAAGATCAGCAGCCGATCGCACATCTGCACCGCCTCCTCGATGTTGTGCGTCACCAGCAGCACCGCGCCAATCGGCAGCTCCCCGCGGCCCCACAGGTCGAGGAAGTCATTGCGCAGCGTCTCGGCGGTGAGCACATCAAGGGCGGAGAACGGCTCGTCCATCAGCAGGATGTTGGGATGCACGACGAGCGCGCGGGCAAATCCGACCCGCTGGCGCATGCCGCCGGAGAGTTCGCGCGGATAGGCCGACTCGTAGCCGTCGAGCCCAATCAGGTCGATCGCCTGCAGGGAGCGTTTGCGGATCTCCGCCGGCGCCAGCCGCATCGCCTCGAGGCCGAGCTGCACGTTGCCGAGCACGGTGAGCCAGGGAAACAGCGCAAAGCCCTGAAACACCATGGAGATGCCCGGTGCTGGCCCCTCGACCGGCGCGCCGAGGTAACGCACCGCTCCGTGCGAGGGGGTGTCGAGCCCGGCGATCAGGCGCAGCAGGGTCGATTTGCCCGAGCCGGAGCGCCCCAGCAGGCCGACGATCTCACCGCGCTTGAGCTTCAGATTCACCCCGTCGAGCACCAGCAGCGCATCGCCGTCAGGCTTGAGGAAGCTCTTGCCGATGCTCTGCACCTCGAGCAACGGAGCGAGCGAATCAGCAGTCTGCGCAGCATCGTTCATCGTCGGCTCAGCTCATGCGGAATTTGCGCTCGGCGCGCGCATAAAGCGGTCGCCAGAAGGCGCGGTTGATGATCACCACGAACAGGCTCATCACCACGATGCCAAGCACCGTGCGGGCGAAGTCGCCCGCGCGGGTGGCATTGGCGATGTACGCCCCGAGCCCCTCGGCCGCGAGGTGCTTGTTGCCCCAATCGGCCACCTCCGAGACGATGCTGGCATTCCACGAGCCGCCCGCGGCGGTGATCGCGCCCGTGATGTAGAACGGGAAGACCGCCGGCAGCGCGATCCGCCGCCACCACAGCCAGCCGCCCACGCGCAGGTTCTCGCCCACCTGCTTCAGCTCGTTCGGCAGCGAAGAGGCGCCCGCGATCACATTGAACAGTATGTACCACTGCGTGCCGAGGATCATCAGCGGGGAGAGCCAGATGTTCGGGTCGAGCCGGAAATAGACGATGCCCGAGACGGCCACCGGAAACAGCAGGTTGACCGGAAAGGCGGCCAGAAACTGCGCCACCGGTTGCACCGCGGCGGCCAGACGCGGCCGGATGCCGACGTACACCCCGATCGGCACCCAGATGACGCTCGCCAGCGCGATCAACACCACCACGCGCAGCAGCGTGAGCAGTCCCAGCCCCGCCACGTGCAGCACCGTGCGCGGCGGTGCGTGCGCGAGGATGTACCGAGCGGTGAACCAGGCCAGCAGCGCCACGGCGAGGATGAGCGCGCCGTACCACAACACATCGTGCAGCCTGCTCCTCCGCTGGGTACGCACGCGGTTAGGCGCCGTGCCGCGATTGAACCCGAAGCGCACCACGCCGGAGAAGGCGCCTGCCGCCAGACCGAGCAGGCGTGAGCGGCGCATCATGGTGAGCGCCCAGGAGCGGTTCGGGGTGAGGCCCACCTCCTGCTCGAGGCGGAACCAGTCGGCACTTGCGATCAGCGGCCGGAAGATCACCTGATCGTAGATCAGGATCACCACCGTCATCGCGGCAATCGCCCAGCCGATCGCCCCGAGGTTGCGCTCGGCGATGGCGCGGGCGATGTACGAGCCGATGCCGGGCAGCGTCACGGTGGTGTGGCCCACGCTGATCGCCTCGGCGGCCACCACGAAGAACCACCCACCCGACATCGACATCATCATGTTCCAGATGAGCGCGGGCATCGCAAACGGCAGCTCGAGCCGCCAGAAGCGCATCCACGGCCCGAGATGAAAGGCGCGCGCCGCCTCATCGAGCTCGCTCGGAATGCTGCGCAGGGAGTGATAGAAACTGAAGGCCATGTTCCATGCCTGGCTGGTGAACACCAGGAACACCGCCGCCATTTCCGCCCCGGCCACCCGTCCCGGGGTGAGCGAGAGAAAGAACACGATCGTGAAGGAGAATCCCAGAATGGGCACCGACTGCAGAATGTCGAGCAACGGCACCAGTACCGCCGCGGCGCGCCGGTTCTTGGCCGCGAGCGTCGCGTAGGTGAAGGTAAAGAGCAGCGAGGCGCCCATCGCCACCAGCATGCGCAGCGCAGTCTGCGCCGCGTAGCCCGGCAGTGCCCAGGGGCTGAGCGAAATGCGCTCGGCCTGCAGGTGCGAGAGCGGGCGCGTCAGCCCGTAGGCGCTGTGCGCCAGCAACGCGAGTGCCGCGAATACGAGCACGAACGCCACCACGTCCCAGCGACCGGGAACGAAGCGGCGCCGCAGAACGGAGATCGGCAGGCGCTCGGTGCTCATGCGGGGAAGTGTGCCCGAATGCCATGACAATTGGCACCGCCCCACCCAACCTACGGTAACATCTGCGGCACTTTCATCTCAGGTGCCTGTATGCAAACAGCCACACTGTTCGTCTGCGCCGCGGCGCTCGCGCTCTCCGCGCTCGCAGCGCCGACTGCGCACGCCACGGCCGGCTCCTTCGGCCAGGAGATGCGTCACGTCGGCCGTCAAATCGGCTTCGACGCCAAGCACTTCGGTCATCGGGTCGCGGTCGCCTCCAAGCGCTTCGGCCGGCACGTCGCACACGACACTCGTCCGGCGCGCATGCGCATCAAGCACGTCGCCAAACGCTTCGGTCACCGAGTGGCAGTCGACTCCAAGCGCTTCGGTCGGCACGTCGCGCACGACACTCGTCCGGCGCGCATGCGCATCAAGCACGTCGCCAAGCGCTTCGGACGGCACGTGGCACACGACACGCGCCCGGCCCGCATGCGCATCAAGTCCGATGCGAAGCACTTCGGCCACCGGGTCGCCGTCACCTCGAAGCGCCTCGGCCGGCACGTCGCGCACGACACCCGCCCGGCCCGCCTGCGCATCAAGCACGACGCCCGGCGCACCGGACAGGCGATCGCGCGCGGGGCAAAGCGGTTCGGCCACGCGGTCTCGAGTGAGGCCCGAAGCGTCAAGGCGGCGCTGCACAAGCACGGAGCGGGTTCGGGCGAATGAGCGCTGCAGCGCCCCAACGCTGCGACGTGCTCATCATCGGCGCTGGCCCCGGCGGTTCGAGCGCCGCGGCGGCGCTGGCGGAGCAGGGCCACCGCGTGGTGCTGCTCGAGAAGGCGCGCCATCCGCGCTTTCACATCGGTGAGTCGCTGCTGCCGGCGAACCTGCCGCTGTTCGAGCGGCTCGGGGTGGCTGCCGACATCCGCGCCATGGGCCTGCCGAAACTCGGCGCACAGTTCTATGCCGAGGCCCCGCCGCGCATCCAGCGCTTCGCGTTCGCCGAAAGCTGGAACAAAGCGTTGCCATTCGCCTATCAGGTGCGCCGCTCCGAGTTCGATCAGATTCTCAGCGCCCGCGCCGTGACGCTCGGGGCGCAGCTCATCGAGGAGTGCCGGGCGCGCGAGGTGGAATTTCCAAGTCCCGACACCGTGCGCGTGCACGCCGAGCAGCACGGTGCGCCGCGCTCGTTCGAGGCGGCCTACCTGATCGATGCCTCGGGCCGTGACACCTTCCTCGCCACGCGCTTGGGCACCAAGGCGCGCAACCGCCGGCACGACAGCTGCGCGATGTACGCCCACTTCAACGGCGCCTGGCGCGACACGGACCGGGAGCGCTGCGGGGACATCGCGCTGTTCTGGTTCGAGCACGGCTGGTTCTGGTTCATCCCGCTCGCCGACGGCGCCACCAGTGTCGGCGCGGTGGTCTGGCCGGAGTACATGAAGCAGCGCAGCCAGGATCTGCAGGCGTTCTTTTTCGACACTCTCGCTCGCTGCCCGCCGCTCGCCTCGCGCCTCGCCGGTGCGAGCCTCGCCACCGAGGTGCAGGCGACAGGCAGCTACAGCTACTGCTGCACGCGCGCGCGCGGCGCTCGCCACCTCCTGGTCGGCGATGCCTACTCGTTCATCGACCCGGTCTTCTCCTCCGGCGTGTTGTTTGCCATGGTGGGCGGCCTCGCCGCGGGCGAGGCACTCGATGTGTGCCTGCGCACGCCGCGCCGCGCCGGCGCGGCGCTGCGCCGCTTCGAGCGGACCGTGCAGCGCGGGCCGCGCCACTTCGCATGGTTCATCTACCGCATGACGCAACCGGCGATGCAGGAACTGTTCATGGATCCGAAGAACCCGCTGCGCATGCGCGAGGCGCTGCTGTCGTTGCTCGCCGGTGACATCTTCGCCGCGACGCCGATCTGGCCCTCGCTGCGCGCCTTTCAGCTACTTTACTGGCTCACCGCGCTCAGCATGCCCCGCCGCTCATGGGCGGCCTGGACGCGTCGTGCACGCCGCCGAAGCGCGCTGCAGCACTCATGAGCGGCGCGGCGCGACTGCGGCTCGAGTACCTCGAGGCGATGCCCGATCAGTGGGCCGACACGCTCGGCGCAGCGCGATACGAGGCGGCACCGGGCGCTGCGACGGCCTTACCCACAGCCCTGCCGCAAGTGGCCGTGCACATGCCCGTGCTCGCGGCCTGCGGACCGCTGCTTGAGCGCTGGCGCACCGGCGAGCCGGTCCGCTACGGGCGGTGCGGCGCGGTGCAGCTCGCGTACGCCGGGGAGCTGCTGTTCGGCGCGCTCGAAGTCGAGGAGGCGCCTGCAGCGCCGAACACAGAGGGTCTTGAGCGGGCCACCGAATGGGCCTACCGACAGATCCACGAGGCGCTCGAGGCGAGCGGCCGACGGCACCTGGTACGGGTCTGGAACTACCTGCCGCGCATCAACGTCGAGACCGCGGGTCTGGAGCGCTACCGGCAATTCAACAGCGCGCGCCAGCGGGCGTTTCTCGCCTGCGGCTGGCAGATCCGCGGCAATGTACCAGCCGCGAGCGCCCTCGGCTCGAGCGCCGGCGCGCTCGTGATCTACTTTCTCGCCGCGCAGCAACCACCGCGGTTCATCGAGAACCCACGCCAGGTGAGCGCCTATCACTACCCGCCGGAGTACGGCGCGCGTGCGCCGAGTTTCTCGCGCGCCACGCTGCTCGAGCGCCCCGAGGGGCGCGCGCTGTTCATCTCAGGCACCTCGAGCATCGTCGGCCACCGCACGCTGCACGCCGGCGATCCGGCCGCCCAGACACGCGAGACGCTGACCAACATCGCCGCGCTGCTCGAGCAGGCCGCCGGCTTCAGCCTCGAGGCGCTCGCCTACAAGATCTACGTACGCCGCCCGGCAGATCTGCCGGTGATCCGCCGCGAGCTCGATGCGGCGCTCGGGCCGCGCCCGCGGCGCGTGTACCTGCAGGCCGACGTCTGCCGCCTCGATCTCGATGTGGAGATCGAGGCGGCCGGCGGCTGCGACGGCTCCTGAGCGCGGACGGGACGGCATCGCGTGCTGAGGCGGTTGCGTGAGTACGGCATCACCTACGGCCTGCTCGCCACGCTCGCGGTGATGATTCTGCTCTGGACGCTGCTCGCGCTGGTGCTGCTCCCCCCCCTGCCGCGGCGCCGGCGGCGCGCCGCGGCCCGCTACACGATGATGGCGGGCTTTCGGCTGTTCACTCATTTCCTGACGCTGAGCGGCGCCTACCGGCTCGATCTGACGGCGCTCGACGCTCTGCGCGGTGCGGGCGGTCTGATCCTCGCCCCCAATCATCCGAGCGCCTTCGATGCAATCCTGCTGCTCACCCGTCACCCGGACCTCGCCTGCATCCTCAAGCCCGCTCTGCTGCATCATCCGCTGCTCGGTGTCGGGGCACGCCTCGCCGGGTACATTCGCAGCGAGCCGCCCCGACGGATGGTCAAGTCGGCAGTCGCTGAGCTCGAGCGGGGTGCGGCGGTGCTGCTGTTTCCGGAAGGGACGCGCACGCGCCACGCCCCCGTCAATGTCCTCACCGCCAGTGTGGCCGTGATCGCCAAGCACGCACGCGCCCCCATCCAGGTGGCGTTCATCGAGACGGACTCCCCCTACCTCGCCAAGGGCTGGCCGCCGCTGAAAGCGCCGCATCTGCCGGTCGCCTATCGCGTGCGGCTCGGTCCGCGCCTCGATGCGCCGACCGACGTGACGCAGTGCATGCGCACCCTCGAGGCCGCCTATGCCGCCGCACTCGCGCACGCGCCGCAGAGCGCCTGGCTCGAGACGCCCGCCCCGGAGCGTGCGCGGTGAGCGCCTCGCGCACGCACCTGGTGCTGATCCCGAGCTACAACCCGGGCGAGAAAGTCTTCGAGACCGTGCGTGCCGCGCGCGCGCAGTGGGCGCCAGTGTGGGTGGTCGTCGACGGCAGCACCGATGGCACGGGCGGGAGGCTGGCCGCGCTCGCCGCCGAGGACCCGGATCTTGAGGTGTTCATCCTGCCGCACAACCGCGGCAAGGGCGCGGCGCTGCTCACCGGGTTCACCGCAGCACTGGCGCGCGGCTTCACCCATGCGCTCACCGTGGACTCCGACGGGCAGCATCCCTGCGAGTGCATTCCGGCATTCATGCAGGCCTCGCAAGCACACCCCGAGGCGATGGTACTCGGCGTACCGCGCTTCGATGCCAGCGCGCCGCGCATCCGGGTGCTCGGCCGGCGCATCTCGAACGGCTGGGCGCAGCTCGAGACCCTGGGGGCCGGAATCGCCGACTCGCTGTTTGGCATGCGGGTCTATCCGCTCGCCCCCTTGGTGGGCGAGATGCGCCGCCGGCGCGGCATGCGCCGCTTCGACTTCGATGTCGAGGCGGCCGTGCGCCTGAGCTGGCTCGGGGTGCCGGCGCTCAATCTGCCCGCCCCGGTGCGCTACTTCAGCGCCGCCGAGGGCGGGGTGTCGCACTTTCGCTACGGTCGCGACAATGTGCTGCTCACGGCCATGCATGTGCGGCTGTTCTTCGGCTTTCTGGCGCGTTTGCCGCGGCTGCTCGCTCGCCGGCGCGCCGGCCGTTGAGCCGCAGGTCGCAGCCGCACGCGCCATGCCTTGCAGCCAGCGGCCGCACCGTATAATTTGCCGGCGCAGGAACCACAGCAGAACCGCACTCGATGTCGATGTCCGAACTCGCTCCGACCTTGCCCCCGACGCTCGAGACCGGCGCCACCCTGGAAGGGGAGCTCGCCGAGCTGATCGTCGCGGCACTCAACCTGGAGATGCCGGCCCGCCAGATCGATCCCGAGGCACGTCTCTATGGCGAGGGACTCGGCCTCGATTCGATCGATATTCTCGAGATCGCGCTCGTGGTCTCGAAACACTACGGGGTGCAGCTGCGGGCCGATGATGCGGCGAACACGCAGATCTTCCGCTCGCTGCGCCAGCTGGCCGCCTATGTGGCGGCGCACCGGACGAAGTAGCCTCTGGCTGCCGTCCCGCTGCTCACGCACACCGCCGCCGAGGCGGTGCTCGCCTACCGCGGCGCAGAGCCCGTTCACGCCGCGCACTTCCTCGCCGAGGCGCACGCGCTGGCCGCGGCGCTGCCGCCCGGCCGACACATCATCAACGTCTGCACCGACCGCTACCGCTTCGCCGTGGGTGTGGCCGCCGCGCTGCTCGCCGGCAAGGTGAGCCTGCTGCCCCCGAGTCACACCCCGGAGGTCGTGCGGCACCTGCAGGCGTTCGCCCCGGATGTGTTCTGCCTCACCGACTCCGCCGATTGCCCGATCGACCTGCCGCAGGTGCAGTTCGGATCCCTCGCGGTCGGGGCGTCCGCGTGGGCCGTACCGAGCCTCGCCGCCGAGACGCTCGTCGCCCACGTGTTCACCTCCGGTTCGACCGGCGTGCCGGTACCGCACCCCAAGACCTGGGGCCGGCTCGCACAGTGCGTGCGCGACGGCGCCCGCCAGCTCGGCCTCCCGGCGGGCACGGCGCTGCTCGCCACGGTGCCGCCGCAGCACATGTATGGGTTTGAATCGAGCGTCCTGCTGCCGCTGCTCGCCGGCGCGGCACTGGTCGCCGAGCGGCCGTTCTATCCGGCCGACGTCGCGCTCGCGCTTTCCGCGCTGCCGCGCCCGCGCGCCCTGGTGAGCACGCCGATTCACCTGCGCGCGCTGCTTGCCCTGCCTCAGGTGCTGCCGGCCGCCGACCTGCTCCTCTGCGCCACCGCGCCGCTCGATGCCGAACTCGCACGCGAGGCCGAATCGCGCTTCGGCGCGCCACTGATGGAGATCTACGGCTCGACCGAGACCGGCCAACTCGCCACCCGGCGCACCGCGTCCGAGCGGCCCTGGCGGCTCTTGCCCGGGGTCAGCCTGAGCCTCGAGTCCGGACGTGCCTGGGCACGGGGCGGACACCTCGAGCAGCCCACCCCGCTCTGCGATGAGCTCGAGATGCTCCCCGACGGGCGGTTTCATCTGCAGGGGCGGCTCGCCGATGTGGTCAACATCGCCGGCAAGCGCAGCTCCCTCGCGTACCTCACGCACCAGCTGCTGGCCATCGAGGGCGTCCGCGATGGGGCGTTCTTCCTGCCCGAGCACACTGCGCCCGGGCAGACGGGCGTGACCCGCCTCGCCGCGGCGGTGGTCGCCCCGGGCCTCGCCGCCAGCGCACTCCTCGCGGCGCTGCGCGAGCGGATCGATCCGGTGTTCCTGCCCCGCCCGCTGCTGCTGCTCGAGCACTTGCCGCGCAACAGTACCGGCAAGCTGCCGCAGGAGGCGTTGCGCGCCCTGACCGCGCCGCGCCCCGGCCCATGAACCGCGTGCCGCTCACGATCCCGGCCGACCACCCATCCTACGAGGGGCACTTCCCGGGGGCGCCGGTGTTGCCGGGCGCCGTGCTGCTCGATGCGGTGATTGACTCACTCGAGGCGGCGGTCGGCGGCGGCGCCCGCCGCTGGCGGATCACGGTGGTGAAATTCACCGGCGCGGTGCGCCCGGGCGATCCGCTCGAGCTCGAGCACGAAGCGCTCGCCACCGGCGCCATCCGCTTCCGGGTCGGCAGTGGCGAGCGCACGGTCGCCACCGGTATGCTGAGTCCGTTATGAGCGCACCGGCGGGCAATCTGCGCGCCGCGCCGTGGACCGAGCGCCGCGAGCGTGGTTGGCTCACGCTGCTGCGCCTGATGGCGCGCTTCTCGCTGCGTGTCGGGCGCGCGCCCGGGCGGCTCATCCTCTACCTGATCGCGGCCTACTATTTTCTGTTCGCCCCGCGCGCACGCCGCGCCTCAAGCGCCTATCTGAGGCGCGTACTCGGCCGTGCGCCGCGCGCGGCCGAGCGCTTTGCGCATCTGCTCGCCTTCGCCAGCACCATTCATGACCGCGTTTACCTGCTCAACGGCCGCTTCGAACTGTTCGACATCGAGGTGCACGACGAGGCGATGCTGCGCGAGCGGATCGAGCGCTGTGGCGCGGTGCTGCTGTTCGGCGCGCACCTCGGCAGCTTCGAGGTCACCCGCGCAATCGGCCGGCGCGCCGCGCTGCCGGTGGTCATGGCCGCCCACACCGGCAATGCGCGCAAGATCAACGCCGCACTCGCGGCCATCAGTCCCGAGACGCTGCCCGTCGTGCCGGTCGGGGACAATCCGCTCGCCTTGCTCGAGGTGCAGCGCCTGCTCGAGCAGGGAACGTCGGTCGGCATCCTCGCCGACCGCACCCCCCGGGAGCGCAGCACCGAGACGGTGAGCTTCCTCGGCAGCCCCGCACGCTTTCCGACCGGTCCGTTCCGGGCCGCCGCCGCGCTCGGCCGCCCCGTGGTGCTGATGGCCGGGCTGTATCTCGGCGCAAACCGCTACCGCGTGGTGTTCGCGCCGCTCGCCGACTTCAGTGACGTGCCGCGCGGGGCGCGCGAGGCGGCCGTGCGCACGGCGATCGAACGCTACGCCAAGCAGCTCGAGCAACTCTGCCGCGCCCATCCGTATAACTGGTTCAACTTCTATGACTTCTGGGCCGAGAGCTAACCTCCTCGCCACGCTCGCCGGGGTCGCGCTTGCGCTGAGCGGCAGCTGCGCGCACGCCGGCACCCGCCCGGCATTCGAGCGGCTGATGGGACTGCTCGCCGCACGCCAGCGCGGCTCGGTCACCTTCACGGCGCGCACCTATGCCGCCGGACTCACCCGGCCGCTGCAGAGCGCCGGGATACTGCGCTACCGCGCGCCCGATCACCTCGAGCAGCTCACCCGCGAGCCGGCCCGGAGCGCGCTGATCCTCGATGGCGAGCGGTTGACGGTGCGCCGCGACGGACGAACCCGTCATCTGAACCTGCGGGACTATCCGGATATCGCCGTGTACGTCGCCGCGCTGCGCGACACGCTCGGCGGTCGCGGCGCACAGCTGCAACGGCATTTTGCGATCGGCTGGCACGGCACGCTCGCGCACTGGCAGCTCACGCTGCGTCCGCTACAACACCGTGCTCGCGTGCGCCGGATCCGCCTGACGGGTGCGGCGGCTGATATCCACTCCATTGAGATTCTCGCCGCGGATGGTGCGCGTACTGTGATGCGCCTCGGTCCGACCCCCGCGACATGAGCGCCCGAGCCATCGGCCTGTGGGTTTGGGCGGGACTGCTCGTGCTCGCCGCGCTGTGCGTCAGCCAAGCCCGCTACGCCGCGGACCTCTCCGCGTTCCTGCCACGCGCTCCGAGCGCCAGCGAGCGGTTGCTCGTCGAACAACTGCGCAACGGCATCGCCTCGCGGCTGCTCATCGTGGCCATCGGCGGCGCCGAGGCAAACGAGCGGGCGCGCCTCAGTCGCGCGCTTGCGCAGGCGCTGCGCGCCGATAGGCGCTTCAGCGTGGTTCAAAACGGCTCGCGCGCCGCGCTGCAGCGCGACGCGGAGTTCTTGTTTGCGCACCGTTACCGGTTGAGTCCGGCAGTGACCCGCGAGCAGTTCAGTGTCGCGGGCCTGCGCGCCGCCATCGGCCGTACGCTCGGCTTGCTTGCCGCACCGGGAGGGGTGCTTGCGGCCCCATCGCTCGCGAACGACCCGACCGGGGAGATGCTGGCGCTGCTCGATTCGATCGCTCACACCCCGCCGCCGCGCCGCGCCGACGGGGTGTGGGTCTCACGCGACGGGCGCGAAGCGCTGCTGCTCGTGCGCACGCGCGCAGCCGGATCCGACACGGACGCCCAGGCCGCCGCCATCGGCGCGGTACGGGCGGCGTTTGAACACGCCGAAGCGCATCTGCATGCGCACGCCACGCTGCAGATGACCGGGCCTGGCGTGTTCGCGGTCGCGGCCCGCGCACGCATCAAACGCGAGGTGATGCGCCTGTCGTTGCTGAGCGGCGCGCTGATCCTGATACTGCTCGCCTTTGCCTACCGCTCCATCGCCGCGCTCGCTCTGGCGCTGGTGCCGGTCGCCTCCGGTGCGCTCGCGGGCGTGGCCGCGGTCGCCCTGCGCTTCGGCGTCGTGCAGGGCGTCACGCTCGGCTTCGGGGTGACGCTGATCGGCGAGGCGGTCGATTACTCGATCTATCTGTTCGTCCAGTCGCGCACCGCCGCAAGCACCGCGCCAGCAGACTGGCTCCGCCGCGCCTGGCCCACCGTGCGCCTCGGCATGCTCACCTCGGTGTGCGGCTTCGCCGCGCTGCTGCCCTCGGCGTTTCCGGGGCTGGCGCAGCTCGGCTGGTACTCGCTCACGGGCGTGCTGGCCGCCGGACTGGTCACCCGCTTCGTGCTACCGCACCTGCTGCCGCGGCGGTTCGCGGTCCGTGATCTGCGCGCGGTCGGCGCTGCCGCTGCCCGCCTGCTGCGCCCGAGCCGGCCCGCGCACGGGCTGTTGCTACTGCTCGCACTCGGCTCGGCGCTCGTGCTGTATTCGCACCGCGAGACGCTCTGGAACCACCGCTTGTCCGCCTTAAGTCCGGTGCCCCGCGCGGCCGCGCGTCTCGATACACGCTTGCGCGCCGCACTGGGTGCGCCCGATGGCCGGGATCTGGTGGTGATCTCGGCCCCAAGCCGACAGGCGGCGCTGCGGGCCGCCGAGCGCGTCGGCACGGTGTTGGATGGACTCGTGGCGCGCGGGATGCTCGGCGGCTACCAGAGCCCGGCCACCTATCTGCCGAGCCGCGCGCTGCAGCGCCGGCGCGCGCACGCGCTGCCGGCGCCGGCGGTGCTGCGTCGCCGGCTGGCCGCGGCGCTGCGGGGGCTGCCGGTCTCGCCCGCAGTCCTCGCGCCGTTCGTACGGGCCGTAGAGCGCGCCCGTCAGGGCCCGCCCCTCACCCGCGCCGGACTCACCGGCACGTCCTTTGCCGCCGCGGTGGACGGGTTGTTGGTTCCCGCCGCGGGCGGCTGGGACGCGCTGCTGCCGCTGCGCCGGACAGGCTCAGGGCGCATCGACCTCGCCGCCGTACGTGCCGCGCTGGCGCAGCACGCCCGTGCGCACGCCACCGTCCTCGACCTGAAGCGGCAGGCCGATGCGCTCTATCGCACCTACCTCGATGAGGCGATCCGTCTGGCGCTGGGCGGCCTGGCCGCGATCGCCGTGTTGCTCGCCGTGGCGCTGCGCTCCCCGCTGCGCATGCTGCGCGTCGTTCTGCCACTCGCGCTCGCGGTGCTTACGGTGAGTGCGGGCCTGGCCGCGCTGGGCGTGGCGCTGACGCTGCTGCACGTGATCGGTATGCTGCTCATCGTCGCGGTCGGCTCGAACTATGCGTTGTTCTTCGCGCGCCGATCGCTCGAACCCGCCCTCACCCTGGCCTCATTGCTGCTCGCCAATGCGGCCACGGTACTGGGTTTCGGCGTACTCGCGTTCTCCTCCGTGCCCGTGCTGCGCGACCTCGGACAGACGGTGGCGCCGGGCGCTGCGCTGGCGCTGCTGTTCGCTGCGCTGCTCGCACACGCGCCATCGGCGGACGCGCCGGGCTAAAATTTCCCCATGCGCGCCTCCCGTACTCCGCCCCGCTGGCACCCCTCACCGCTGCTGCTCGCCTCTGCGGGTGTGCATGGCGGCGCGGCGGCAGCCGTGCTGGCTCAGGCTCAGCTCTGGCCGTGGGCACTCGGGGCGATCCTGGCCGATCATGCGCTGCTGGCGGCGGCCGGACTCTGGCCGCGCAGCCGGCTGCTGGGCTCGAACTGGACGCACCTGCCGCAAGCCTCTGGCGCAACGTTGCCCATTGCGCTCACCCTCGATGACGGGCCGGACCCTGAAATCACGCCGCGCGTGCTCGAGCTGCTCGCCCGCTATGGCGCTCGCGCCACCTTCTTTTGCATCGGCGAGCGGGTCGAGGCGCACCGCGCGCTGGCCCGAGATCTCGTGGCAGGCGGTCATGGAATCGAGAACCACAGCCAGCGCCATCTGCCCTACTTCTCCCTGCTCGGGCCCCGCCGGCTGCGCGGCGAGATCGAGCGAGCCCAGCAGAGCATCGCCGCGGTGAGCGGCGAGGCGCCGCGATTTTTCCGCGCGCCCGCGGGACTGCGCAATCCGTTCCTCGACCCGATCCTGCAGCGGCTTGGCCTGCAGCTCGCGAGCTGGACGCGCCGCGGCTTCGACACCGTCGAACGCCGACCGGAGCGGGTGCTCGGCGCACTCACCCGAGGCCTCGGGCCCGGTGACATCCTGCTGCTGCACGACGGCCACGCGGCCCGCACCGGTGCCGGAGCACCGGTGGTGCTCGAGGTGCTGCCGCGGCTGCTCGCCGCGCTGGCCGACGCCGGCCTGACGACCGTGAGACTGCAGGACGCGCTGCCGGCATGAGGCCCCTCGAAATCACCCATTTCACCGCCACGAGCGCACTCGGGCGGGGACTCCAGGCGACGCTCGAGGCGCTGCGCACGCGGCGCGGCGCGCTGATGCCCTGCACGTTCGAGACCGCCACGCTCGAGACCTATGTCGGACAGGTTGCGGATCTGGAGTCGGTGCGCCTGCCTGCGCCCCTGGCGCGCTACGACTGCCGCAACCATCGTCTGGCGCTGCTCGCGCTCGAACAAGATGACTTCCTCGCGGCGGTGAGTCGATGTGCGGCGCGGCGCGGCGCGGGACGCATCGGCGTGCTGCTCGGGACGAGCACTTCCGGCATGCTCGAGACCGAGCTGGCCTACCGCGCGCGCGGACCCGATGGCGCGCTGCCGGCCCGGTTCGACTACGCCGCCACCCATAACACCTTTGCCCTCGCCGAGTTTGTGCGGCGGGCACTGCAGCTCACCGGGCCGGCGCTCGTCATCTCTACCGCCTGCTCCTCGAGCGCCAAGGTATTTGGCGCGGCCGCACGCATGCTGGCCGCCGGCCTGATCGATGCGGCCGTGGTGGGTGGCGTCGACACGCTGTGCCTGACAACCCTCTACGGGTTTCAGGCGCTGCAGCTCACCGCCGCGGGCCCGTGCCGGCCATTTGACGTGGCGCGCAACGGCATCTCGATCGGCGAGGCAGGCGCGTTCGCACTGCTCGAGCCATTGTCCGGCGCGTGTGGGCCCGGCACCGTGGCGCTCACCGGCGTCGGAGAATCGAGCGATGCGCATCACATGTCCTCACCCCACCCGGAAGGATTGGGCGCTCGCCTGGCGATGCGCCAGGCCCTCGAGGCTGCGAGTCTGACCCCGACACAGATCGACTACATCAACCTGCACGGCACCGGCACCCCGAGCAACGACAGCGCCGAGGCGCGCGCCGTCGCCGCGCTGTTCGGCGACTCCGTCCCGGTGAGCTCCACCAAGGGCGCCACCGGGCACACGCTCGGGGCAGCCGGTGCGCTGGAGGCGGTGATCTGCGCGCTGGCGTTGCGCCATGGACTGCTGCCCGGCGGCCTCAATACCACACAGGTCGATGCGAGCCTCGGCCTCGCTTACTGCACCGCAAATCGCGCCCAGCCGCTGCGCCGCGTGCTCAGCAACTCCTTCGGCTTCGGCGGCTCGAACTGCTCGCTGGTGCTCGAGCGGCTCGCTCCGGAGCCGGCGCATGAGTGAACCCGGGACACCCGCTCTCGGGGCCTACGTCCGCGGCATCGGCGTGCTCGGCGCCGGACTGCCGGACTGGCCGAGCAGCGTGCCGGTGCTGCGCGGCGAGCAACCCTACGTGGCTGCCCCGACCGAAGTGCCCCCGCCCAGCGCGCTGCCGCCGGCCGAGCGGCGCCGCACCGGCGCCATGGTCCGCCTGGCGCTCGCCGCTGGCCTGCAAGCCGTGGCCGATGCCGGCGCCGACGCCGCGCAGCTCGCCACAGTGTTCGCCTCTTCCGGTGGCGACGGCGCAATCTGCGATGAGATCTGCTCGGCGCTCGCCTCGCCCGGGCGGCAGATTTCCCCGATTCGCTTTCATAACTCGGTGCACAATGCCGCATCGGGCTACTGGAGCATTGCGCTGCGCGCAACCGCGCCTTCGACCGCGCTCTGCGCTTACGACGGCAGTTTCGCAGCCGGTCTGCTCGAGGCGCTCAGCCAAATCGCGGCCACCGGCGAGCCGGCACTGCTGATTGCCTATGAAACCGACTATCCGGAGCCGCTGCGAGCCAAGCGCCCGCTGCCGGCGCCGTTCGCCACCGCGCTGCTGCTCACGCCGACCGCGCCCGCCGGCCACGCGACACAGCTGACAGCCGAGCTGGTGCGCGAGACGCCCGACGCGCTGCCGATCCCCGCACTCGAGACGCTGCGCGCCGCCGTCCCCTCGGCGCGCAGCCTGCCGCTGCTATTGCGCATCGCCCAGGGTGACAGCGGCCGCGTTGTGCTCGATTATCTCGAGGATCTGCAACTCGCCGTGACCGTCACGCCATGTCCCTGACCCGCCCCCCCTCACACCCACCCTGCGCCGTGCGTCTGCAGCGGCGCTGGCTCGAGCAACACATCCCGCATCAGGGCCGCATGTGCCTGCTCGATGAGGTGCTCGGCTGGGATCTGACGCAGATCCGCTGCCGCGCCACCACGCATCGCCGGGCGGACAATCCGTTGCGCGGCCGCGGGCAGCTCGCGGCCGTGGCCGGGATCGAGTACGCGGGGCAGGCCATGGCCGCACACGGCGCGCTGATGGCCGGACTGCTGCATCAGCCGGCGCGCACGGGCTACCTGGCGAGCGTACGCAACCTGCTGCTCGCCGTGACTCGCCTCGATGATCTCGACGGGGACCTCGAGATCCGCGCGCTGCGGTTGGCCGGCGACGAAGCGACGGCTTTGTACGAATTCACCCTCCAAAGCCGGGACCAGGAGCTGCTCCGCGGCCGCGCCGGCATCGTGTTCGAGACTCACCAGTCTGCTGCGGGGGAGGCCGGCGCATGAGCGAACCCAAACGGGCCCTCGTAACCGGCGGCAGTGGCGGCATCGGCGCGGCCATCTGCCGCCGGCTGGCGCGCGCCGGCCACCACGTCTACGTGCATGTCCGTCGCGCCGTCGCCACCGCCGAAGCACTGATCGATGACATTCATGCCCAGGGCGGCAGCGCACAGCTGGTGCGGTTCGATGTGACTGACGCCAGACAAACGCGCGAGGCCCTCTCTGCCCTCGACGGCCCGATTCAGATTCTGGTCAACAACGCCGGTGTGCACGACGATGCGGTGTTACCCGGCATGAACCCCGATCAGTGGCACCGGGTGATCGATGTGTCGGTGAACGGGTTCTTCAATGTCACGCAACCGTTGCTGCTGCCGATGATCCGTACCCGCTGGGGACGCATCATCAACATCTCCTCGGTCGCCGCGCTCATCGGCAACCGCGGCCAGGTGAACTACGCCGCGGCCAAAGGTGCATTGAATTCCGCCACCCGGGCGCTCGCGCTCGAGCTCGCCACCCGCGGCGTCACCGTCAACGCGGTCGCCCCGGGCATCATCGCCACCCCCATGAGCGAGGGACTCTTCGCCACAGAGGACGTCAAGCGTCTCGTGCCCATGGGCCGTGTCGGACTGCCGGACGAAGTGGCGAACCTGGTCGGCTTCCTCGCCTCGGAGGAGGCTTCGTACATGACCGCGCAGATTCTGTCCGTAGACGGTGGAATGGCCTGATTCATTTGGACAGACGACCGCGCGCCAGCCCTCCGAAAACGACGCACCCAGATTGGTCTGCGATATACGTCGAAAGCGACGATTAATCCGACGCGGCTGACGGACATCCATCCCGACGTCGCCGAGACAACACGCTTGAATTCCATTCGCTGAAAAACACCCAACATCCCATTGACAGACCGACGCAGAAAGGATTACTACCGCGCCACGGAGACTTCATGGCTGCAACGGTATTTGACATGACCGAATCCACTGCGACACGTCTCGCGCGAGTCGAATCCGACATCGCGCACATTCAATGCGACGTGACCGACATCAAATCCGACCTGCGCCAGATGCGCACGGAGTGTCAGACCGAATTCAGAGCGTTGCGGGGAGCGATGCAGTCGGGACTGAAGGCGGCGCAGGACGAGTCCTCGGGACTGCGTCTTGGGATGCAGTCGGAATGGACATCCGTGCGCCGCGAATTGGGTGTTCTGCACCGGGACATCAGCCGCAGCGCCTGGGCGGTGATTTCCCTGGCCATCACTCTGTTCCTTGCGCTGCTCGGCGCTCTGATGCACGGATTCGGCGCACTGCGCTGAACCACCACCGGCGCGCCGCTACCAGGCGGGCCGCCCGACGCTGCGCTGCAGATAGTCGCAAGCCGCCTTGAGCCCCACCACTTCGGCATATTTCGCCTGCAAATCGAACAGGTTCGCCTCATGCGGCCCGGGCAGCCGATCCCCTACTGCTTCGCGGACCACAACCGGCACAAATCCGTACTGACAACAATCAACCGCGGTGGCGCGCACGCAGCCACTGGTGGACACGCCCGCGATCAGCAGCGTATCGATGCGCAGACTGGTGAGCGTAGAGGCCAGGGGCGTGGCAAAAAATGCGCTCGCGTACTGCTTGGTGATCACACTCTCACCGGGCTGAGGCTCGAGTCCTGCAACAAAGCGCCCAAAGCGCGGCTCCGGCGCATCCTCGGCAAAGCACGCCAGCGCGCCCACTTTGCGATACAGGATGCCGCCATTGCGCCCGCCTTTCTCGTAGCTGAGGTTCGTGTGAAACACCGGGATCGCCGCCCCGCGCGCCGCGCGCAGCAGCTCGCGCGCGCCCTGATGCGCGGCACGGATGCCCTCACCACCAAAGAGCGGACCGTCCTCGAGCAGATACGCGTTCACGAAATCGATGATGATCAGCGCCGGACGGTCACCGAGCTCGAGGTGGCGCAGAAAGCCGCTGCGCGCATAGTTCTCCTGCGCCACGGTGTTGTTCGGATGATCGCTCATAGGAATCTCCACGGGCTGAGTCATTCGCGGCGCACAGACACCCGGCAGCAGCGTCGCCGCCTCTGCCCCTCGGCGTCAGCTCGGTCCAGCGCCTCATGCGAGCTCGAGTGAACCCCTGCCCCGCGCCGCTTCACTGACGAGGATAGGGCCCGCCTCCACCGCTGCCAATCTCGTGAGCGCTCGTACGGCCCTTAGACCGAACCGACCGCGCGGCCGGGCGCATCCGCCAGCCGAGCGCAGAGCGCCGCGGCACGCCGCTCCCCCCAGTTCGATCCCCGGCCTTGATCGGCACGGTACGACAACGGGAATCGGCCGGCAGAATGTATACGATTTCGAATATCACTTCTCGGTCACGGCGTGGCCACGGGGGATTCTGTTGCAGCAATGCCACGCAATATTCTGTTTTTCCGCATTATTTTTGAGCGTCCTCGATCGAACCACCTCATCCGGCTCATTGAACCCTGGCGCAGCTCGAATAATTGTATACAATCTACCGTCAGTCTCTCGGGTCTCCATGTCCGAGGGAACCACGATCAGAAAGACGGGCCGGCGGTGGGCAGAGGCGTCGCATCGCCGGTCACGAATCATTGAGTGCTGGGGGTCATGAGCATGCATAGAAAATTGCCGCCGGCGTTATCCGCTGGCACCGCGATCGCCCTGTTCGTCGCCACCGTCTGCGGTAGCGCCGCGGCACGCGCACAAGACGCATCGACACAAGCCGCCGCAAAGCGCGGCAGTGAGAATCTCGCCGAAGTCATCGTGACGGCCCAGCAGCGCAGGCAGAAGCTCATCGACGTGCCCGCCGCGCTCACCGTGTTCACCTCGCACGACCTCCGTGCCGATGGCATCGAGCGGCCGACGAACTTCATCGCGCTCACCCCTGGGGTTTCCGCGATCCAGACCTCCGAGATCGGCGATCTGGAGCTGAGCATCCGCGGCATCAATACCGGCCGTGATACCGAGCCGAACTATGCGCTGGTGATCAACGGCGTGCTGCAGGTCAATCCGTTCGACTTGAACCAGGAGCTGGCCAATCTGACACAGATCGAGATCCTGAAAGGACCGCAGGGCGCGATCTACGGCCTCAATGGCGTCGCCGGCGCCATCATCATCAAGACCAAAAAGCCCGGCCGCCGTTTCGATGCCGACGCAACGCTCGGCTACGGCAACCACAACACCCAGGTCGCGCACTTCTGGGTATCAGGCCCGCTCACACAGCATATTTCCGCGGGCCTCAGCGGCTTTTACCGCAAGTCCAACGGCTTTTTCTACAACAGCTACCTGCACTGCAGCGATTGCGCGGATTATTACGACGAGAAGGGCGTCGCGCCCCGGGTCATCATCCGCTTCAGTCACCGCGCGATGCTCGATATCATGGCCAAGTACTCGCACATCCGTGCCGGGGCGCTCAACTACAATGCCGCCTTCGCGCTGCCTGCATTTGCGGCCGCCTTCAACAGCCCGAATTTCTTCCAGAACGTCAACGACCACCAGTTCCAGTACATCAACAACGTCGTGCCGCGCAATATACAGGTGAACAAGCAGTTCTCCGTGCGCGGCAAATGGCGGCTCAACGTCGGCACGCTGACCGCCTTTTACTCTTATGCCGATCAGAGCGAGTACTTCCTCACCGACGGCACGAGCGCAGCGTTCAATCTCTACGCCAATGTACCGACCAGCGTCGGACCGGATGTCTGCTCGGTGTCCCTCGCCGCAGAGCCAGGCGCCCCCCTGCCCTCGCCCGCGTTCTACGCCAATCAGTTCGGGCCGGGAAATCCGGGGTTCAATCTGCTGCCGCCGTACAGCCCGACGACCTGCGACGGCTACCAGTATCAGCAGCGCGATGAAATCGACAACTCGGTCGAAGTGCGCCTGACCTCCCCCGGCGCTGCGCGCCTGCAGTGGCAGGGCGGGCTCTACTACGCGAACATCCGCCGTCACGTCGATGTTTCGCAGGGCTCGGACAATGGCAACGGATTCCTCGCCCAAGCCTTCGTACCGACGGGCGGCCCCAATCCCACCGACGTCGAGTACAACGACCGCTTTCGCAACAAGGTCTGGGCGATCTTCGGCAACGCCTCCTACCCGGTGCTGCCGAACCTCGAGGCCAGCTTGGCGCTGCGCTACGACCGCGAACAGCAGGAAGTCTCCAATCGCGTGGGCACGGGCGCGCAGGCATTCGCGCAGACGCCCTGTTACGCCCAGGGGACCAGCTGCACCGTCGCGACCGCCCAACAGCCCTACATCAACCCCGCGTACACCATTGACCCGGCGCTCGCCGCTACGGGCATCCCGAACCGCTCCAAGACCTTCAGTCAGCTCGAGCCGAAGTTCACCCTGAACTGGAAGATCCGTCCGGAGCTGTCCGTATACGGCTCCTACGGCATCGGCTTTCGCAGCGGCGGATTCAATTCCACCGGCGACGCCGCCACCGTGCTCAACGGCTTCGGCGCGCTGCGCTACGTGCAGAACGGCCAACCCGTCGCAGCCATACCCTCATTGCCGGTCGCCTCGATCGGCACCTGCGCCAACGGCCAGAACAATGCCGTCGTCTACAACGCCCAGGGGGTGGGAACGCCCACCTGTGGCGCAACGCCGACCTATCCGAACGGGGTCAGCGATACGTTCAAGAAGGAAGTGTCCAAGGCCGGGGAGATCGGCTTCAAGGCCGAGTTGTTCCAGCATCGCCTGTACGTGAGCGGCGATGCGTACCTGACCAAGGTGGACAACATGCAGATCTTCAATTTCTTCGCCGGACCGTTCGGCCTGCTGCGCGTGGTCTCGAACATCGATCGCTCCACGCTCAAGGGCGTCGAGGGCGCTGTGCGCTGGCAGGCCACCCGGTACCTCTCGCTGTTCGGCGGCATCGGCACGGTCGACAGCCGCATCGATCAGTATTCGGGCCGGCCGTACACCGTCGGCAACTCGATCCCGTATGCACCGAAGTACACCGCCGATGCGGGCGGTGACTTCAAGATGCCGGTCAGCAACGGCTGGGCATTTCTCGCCCACGCCGACATGTCGGCACTTGGCAAGACCTGGTTCGGCCCGGTGCAGAACAACCAGGTGCAGACGCTGTTTGGCGTTCCGGGCGATTTCTCCAAGACCTATCGCGATCCGTATCAGCTGTTCAACGCCCGCATCGGCATGCAGTCCGAACATTGGACCGTCACCCTCTGGGGACGCAACCTCGGGGACAAGCGTTACCTCGCCGAAGTCATCCCAGCCCCGGAGTTCGGCGGCTCGTTCATCTTCGACGGGAACGGTCGCTCCTACGGCGTGCAGGTCAGCTATCGCGACTGAGGGGACTGAACGGGGCTCATCAACCATCCGGTGCGCGGTTGCAATCGACCGCGCACCGGATGAGGCTCGCGGCACAGCAGCGCGCCGACGGGCGCGAGCCGAGCCGAGGACTCAGATCACCCCCTGCGCGGCGAGCGCGGCGATGCGCTCGGGCGGGAACTGCATCAGGCCCGCGTAGATTTCCTGGTTGTGCTGCCCGAGCTCCGGCGCGCTTGCGCGAATGCCTCCCGGTGTCAGCGACAGTTTCGGCGCGACGTTCTGCATCTTCAGCTCGCCAAACACCGGGTGCTTGACCGAGACGATGGCTGCTCGCGCCGCGAACTGCGGGTCTTTCAGCATATCGGGCGCGCGATAGATCAGACCGGCCGGCACCCCATGGCGATCCATCAGATCGAGGACCTCCTCGGTCGAGAGCGCAGCGCTCCAACGGGCGATGCGTTCGTCGAGCTCACGCTGATGGGCACCGCGCGCCTGGTGGTTGGCGTACTCCTCGCGCTGCGCGAGCTCGGCCTGCCCCATCGCCTCGCACAGCCGCTTGAACACCGTATCCTGGTTCGCCGCGATCAGCACCCAGCCTTCCTTCGTCGGGTACACATTCGAGGGCGCAACGTTCGGCAGAATCGCCCCGGTACGTTCGCGAATGTAGCCAGTCTTGTCGTATTCGGTGATCAGCGATTCCATCATGGCGAGCACCGCTTCGTAGATCGCCGAGTCAACCACCTGACCCTTGCCGGTGCGCTCGCGGTAATGCAGCGCGGAGAGCGCCCCGAGACAGGCGAACGTCGCGGCGAGCGAATCGCCGATGCTGATGCCCACGCGCGAGGGCGGCGTCGAGGGATCGCCGACGACGTAGCGCAATCCGCCCATCGCCTCACCGACCGCACCGAAGCCGGCGCGGTGCGCGTACGGGCCGCTCTGGCCATAGCCCGAGACCCGAATCATGATCAGACGCGGATTGAGGCTGGCGAGCGTCGCGTAATCGAGGCCCCATTTCTCCAGGGTCCCGGGCCGGAAGTTCTCGAGCAGAAAATCCGCCTTGGTGACCAGTTCCCGCAGCACATCCTGACCAGCGCTCTGGCGAAGATCGAGCGTGATCGACTTCTTGTTGCGCGCCACCACGGGCCACCACAGCGAGGGCTCCCCGTGCTTCTGCCGGCCCCAGACCCGCATCGGGTCACCCTGATTCGGCGGCTCGATCTTGATGACCTCCGCCCCCATGTCCCCGAGCAGCTGACCGCAAAAGGGGCCGGCGAGGAGCGTGCCGAGCTCGAGCACCCGAAGGTCCGACAGAGCGCCGTGCTGGAATTCGATCGGCTGCGGCATGACTTCGCTCCTCGGCACGTATCTCAGTTCATTTTGTATACAACTAGGGGCGCTCTGCGCCTACCCCAATCCGGCGCCTTGGCTCGAAATCACCATCATCTCACTACCTTAAGCAGCCTGACGCGCGGTGACGGACCGAAGGCGGGATCGACTCGACTTGCAAATTGTATACAACATGAGGCTAAATGGGAATCATCATCCAGGCGGGGTCGAGCGGTGAGCGGCGGCAACGATGAACATCGAACTGGTTGAGGTCGGGCCGCGCGACGGCCTGCAGAGCGAGCGTGTAATCCTGCCGACCGCAGCGAAGATCGCGCTGATCGAACAGCTCATCGCCGCCGGCCTGCGCCGCATCGAGGTCACGAGTTTCGTCAACCCCAAGCGCGTGCCGCAGATGGCCGACGCGGAGGCAGTGCTGGCGGGCCTGCCGCGTCGCACCGGCGTTTCCTACATCGGGCTGGTGCTGAACCACAAAGGCCTCGAACGCGCCCGGGACGCCGGCTGCGATGCCATCGGCATGGCCATCGTCGCCAGCGAAACCTTCAACCGCCGCAATCAGGGCGTCGGCACCGAGGAGTCGATCGCCGCGTGGCAGCAGATCGCGCCGGCGGCGCGCGCCGCCGGCATTGCGCCGAACGTGACCATTTCTGCCGCGTTCGGCTGTCCCTACGAGGGGGACGTCGATCCGCGCCGCGTGCTCGAAATCGCACTGCGCTGCGCCGAGAGCAACCCGGTGGAGATCTGCCTCGCCGACACCATCGGGGTCGCCGTGCCGACGCAGGTTGAGGACCTGTTTGCCAGCCTGCACGAGCGCTTGCCCACGATGCCGCTGCGCGCCCACTTCCACAACACCCGCAACACCGCATTGGCGAACGTGTATGCCGCGATCCGCAGCGGCGCGCGCGCGATCGATGCCAGCGTCGGCGGCATCGGGGGCTGCCCGTTCGCACCGGCTGCCACGGGCAACGTACCGACCGAAGACGTCCTATACATGTTGAATCGCATGGGGATCGAAACCGGCGTGTCGATCGAGCGGCTGCTCGCAACTGCGCAGTGGGTCGAACAGCAACTCGGCAAACCGGTACCGGGCATGCTGATCAAGGCCGGAAATTTCCCGCCGCCACGCACGGCGGCACAAGAGTCAGCTTAGGCGTAAGGGGACGCTGATGTCATATCGCTTGGGAGTCGATGTCGGGGGCACATTCACCGACCTGTTCCTGGTCAATGAGCGCACCGGGGAGGTGTTCACCGCCAAGGTGCCGAGCACGCCCGCCGACCAGTCCATCGGTGTGTTGCACGGCATCGCTCGGGTGTGCGAACGAGCCGCCATCCGCCCCGAGCAGATCGATCACGTGATGCACGGCACCACGGTAGCGACCAACACCGTGCTCACCGGCACGGGCGCGCTCTGCGGCCTGGTGACCACACGCGGCTACCGCCAGGTGCTGCAGATCGCCCGCTCCTTCGTGCCCGGCGGACTCGGCGGCTGGGTGATCTACAACAAGTCGCTGCCGATGGCCCCACTGCGCTGCACCATCGAGGCACACGAGCGCGTTGCGGCAGACGGCCAGGTCATCGAGGCCCTCGAGGAGGGGCGCCTGCGCGACGATCTCGCCGCGCTCGGGCGCATGGGCATCGAGGCGCTCACGGTGTCCCTGATCAACTCGTTCGCCAACGCGGCGCACGAACTGCGGGTGCGCGAGATCGCCCACGAGGTGCTGCCCGGGGTGCCGGTCTCGCTCTCCTGCGAGGTCGTTCCCGAGATGCAGGAGTACGAGCGCACTGTGACCACGGTGGCGAACTCCTACGTGCGACCGCGCGTCGCCCGGTACGTCGCGAATCTGAAACACAAAATCGAAGAACTCGCGCACGACGTCAAACTGCACATCCTGCGCTCCGACGGCGGTCTGGCGGGCACCACCTCCGCCGAGGAATACCCCGTCAACCTGCTGATGTCCGGTCCGGCGGGCGGCGTCACCGGGGCTCTCTGGGTGGCCGTGCAGGCCGGCTTCCCGAACCTCCTCACCGTCGATGTCGGCGGCACATCGACCGATGTCGCGCTGATTCAGAACGGGACTCCGCGGCTGCGGCGCGAGACCACGGTAGGCGATGTCACGGTGAGAGCCTCCTCGGTCGACATCCGCACCGTGGGGGCCGGCGGCGGCTCGATTGCACACGTGCCGCAGCTCACCAAGGCCCTGCGCGTCGGTCCGCAGTCCGCCGGTGCCGACCCCGGCCCAGCCGCCTACGGCCGCGGCGGCACCGAGCCCACCGTCACCGACGCCAACGTCGTGCTCGGCTATCTGCCGGAGATGCAGCGGCTCGGCGGGGACATGCAGCTCGACCGGGCGCTCGCCGCGGCCGCCGTGCAAAAGGTCGCCGATGCGCTGCATCTGTCGCTGCCCGATGCGGCGCTCGGCATCTATCAGATCGTCAATGAGAACATGGTGGGCGCGCTGCGCCTGGTGTCCGTCGAGCAGGGCTACGATCCGCGCGAGTACGCACTCATTGCCTTTGGCGGTGCCGGACCGCTGCATGCCAATGCCCTCGCCCGGCTGCTCGGCTCCTGGCCGGCCATCATCCCACCCGGCCCCGGGGTGCTGTGCGCGCTCGGGGACGCCACCACCGCCGTGCGCGATGAGCGTGCGCGCACCTTCGTGCGGCGCTTCTCCCAGACCCGCGCCACACAGGTGCGCTCGATCCTGCGCGAACTCGCCCGTCAGGCGACCCAGTCGCTGGTGCGGGACGGGGTCCGAAGAGGTGACATCACGACCGGCTACCAGGTCGATCTGCGCTACCACGGGCAGGGACTGCGGCTCACCGTCGACCTCTCACTGCAGGAGTTGGAACAGGACGGACTCGCAGCCATTGCGGCGAAGTTCGATGCAGAGCACAAACGGCTGTTCACCTTCGCGCTCGATCTGGAGCACGAGATCGTCACGCTGCGCGCTGCGGTACAGGGGCGGGGCATCCGCCTGCAGCGCGCCCCGCTCAAAGCCGGGCGCGCCGAGTGCAAGGCGGCGATCGTCGGGCGCCAGAGCTGCTACATGGACGGTCGCAAGTACCTCGCGCCGGTGTATGAGCGCGCCCGGCTCAGAGCCGGAAATGTGATCAAGGGTCCGGCCATCGTGATGGAAATGGACTCGACGAGCGTGATTCTGCCCGCGCACCACGGCACCGTGGACCGCTTCGGGAACATCCTGATCTACCCGGATTCGCATCCGGCCCGCCGGCCGAACCGATCCCGCCGCGCCGCCGCGCGTGCGCCGAAGAAACTTTGAGGAGCCCCGCGATGCCCGCAAAGATCGTGCAGCGCCAGAGCAAGCGCCTGAAGAAGGTCAAGGTCGACACCGTCACCATCGACATCATCGAGAGCGCGCTGCGCAACGCACGCTTCGAGATGGACACCGTCCTGTTCCGCACCGCGATGTCCCCCGGCATCCGCGAACAGCACGATGAGTTCCCGATGATTGCCAACGTCGAGGGCAAGATGGTGGTCGGCCAGTTCGGCTCGTTCATCCACGGCTTCATGCAGGGCTACGAGGGGACGGTGGAGGAAGGCGATGTATTCCTCACCAACGACCCCTACTCGGTGCGCGGCGCCATCAGCCACGCCAACGACTGGCTGATGTTGATGCCGATCTACCGCAGCGGACGGCTGATTGCCTGGGCCGCAATGTTCGGCCATATGACCGACGTCGGCGGCAAGGTCGCCGGCTCGCTGCCGACCGATGCGCGCACCATCTACGAGGAAGGCGTCACGGTCCCGCCGGTGAAGATCTTCAAGCGCGGCGTGCTCAACGAGGATGTGCTGAAGATCATGCTGCACAACTGCCGCCTGCCGCACTGGAATCTGTCTGATTTCAACGCGATCGCAGCGGCGCTGCGCACCGCGGCGGCGCGCTGTGTGGAGATCAGCGAGCGCTTCGGCGATGACGTCTTTCACTCGGCGATGGCCGAGATGCTCGCGCGCAACCGCCGGGCCATGCGCGAGCTGATCCAGCGCACGGTACCCGAGCGCAAGCAGTACTTCGAGGACTACATCTGCGACGACGGCATGAACATGGGGCCGTACAAGATCGCCTGCGCGATGTGGCGCGAAGGCGAGAAATGCATCTTCGATTTCACCGGCACCGACCCACAGTCGATCTCCTCGATCAACTTCCTGTTGAACGAGGAGATGTTCAAGATGTTCGCCGGCGTGTACATGATCATGGTGTTCGACCCGCAGATCCTGTTCAACGACGGATTCTATGACCTGATGGAAGTGCGCATTCCGGAAGGTACGCTGCTCAAGCCCATCAAGCCCGCAGCGCTCTCCTGCCGCACGCACGCGCTCGGGCGCATCTTCGACATCCTTGGCGGCCTGCTCGGTCAGGGCAATCCGCAGTTCATGTGTGCCGCTGGATTCTCTGATTCACCGCACCTGATGTACTCCGGTTACGACAAGAACGGCGAGTGGTACCAGCTCTATCAGATCACCTTCGGCGGCATCCCCGGCAAGCCCTTCGGCGACGGCCCGGACGGGCACTCGCTCTGGCCGTCGTTCACCAACGTGCCGAACGAGTTTCTGGAGAGCAATTTTCCGCTGCGCATCGAGACCTACGAGACGATTCCCGACTCGGGCGGGCCAGGGAAATTTCGCGGTGGCAACGGCCTGCGGATCGGCTACCGGTTTCTCGAACCGGGCGAGATCTCGATCCACGATGACCGCTGGCTGACCTATCCCTGGGGCGTCAACGGCGGAATGCCCGGCGCCCGCAGCCGCAAGACGCTCATCCGTCAGGACGGCAGCCGCACCCCACTGCCCTCGAAGGTCGACCACATCAAGGTCGAGGCCGGCGACCTGCTAATCGCCGATACCTGGGGCGGCGGCGGCTGCGGCGACCCCCTCGAGCGGGACCCGGAGCAGGTCAAATTCGACGTCGACGCCGGTCTGGTGAGCCGCGAGGGCGCGCGCCGCTACGGCGTGCAGATCGGCGCGGATGGCTCGATCGACGTGGCGGCGACGCGTACACTGCGCGCGGAGATGGCCAAGCAGCGCGGGCCGGTTGCGCTGTTTGACCGTGGCTTTCGCACCATCGAGGAACTCAAGGCGCGCTGCCTCGATGAGACTGAGCTCGCGCCGCCCGTGCAACCGACGTTTGGCCGATGGACACGCAAGACGATCTCGAACAGCGGCGCGTAATGCGCGCCGCCGACCGCGCGTACGCCACTGTGCGCGACGGCATTCTCTGCGGCACCTACGCAGCCGGCTCGCGTCTCACGGAAACCGAGGTCGCTCAGACCGCGGGGGTGAGTCGCACGCCGGTTCGCGAGGCGCTGCGGCGGCTGCATGCCGAGGGGCTGGTGAATTTCGAGCCCAACCACGGCGCGGTGGTCGCGGCATTCGAGCTCGAGGACGCCGAGGAAATCTTCGAGCTGCGCGCCCTGCTTGAACCGGTGTGTGCCCGGCGGGCGGCTGAGCGGGCGAGCCCGGACCTCATCGCCGAATTACGCAGTCTCTCGCAACAGCAGATCGAGGAGTCCTCGCGCCGCGCCGCCGGTCACCTGGCTCGGATCGGTGCGCTGAACGATCAATTCCACCGGCTCATTCAGCGTGCGGCCGACAGCCCGCGGCTCGCCAAGACGCTGTCGGGCCTGATCGAGGCACCGCTTATTTTGCGCACGTTCGCCCAATATGCCCCGGGGGAGCTGCAGCGCAGTGCCGATCAGCACCTGGAGCTGGTGCAGGCGATCGAAGCCCATGACGGGGCGTGGGCGCACAGCATCATGCATGCCCACATCCTCGCCGGGCGGGCGACCTACTTGCGCGGCCGACGCAGCCGCTGAGCGCCCGAGCCGCAGCGCGGGGCGCAACGCCCCCCAACAGACTCGCGACTGCACCATCCGTGCGGTCGCTCCGTGCGCGCGTTGATCGGGGCGCCGGCAATTGCAAGCCCGTGCGCCGGACACCCCTGCAACAGGGCAGAGGGACTTCGCCGGCACGCTGACCGGGGCTTCGCTATGCTCTGCACCCTGGTGTGGCAGCGGTGCGTTCCCTGATGCTCGTCTCACTCGTTGTGCTGCTCGCAGCCGGTGCCTCGGCCGGCTTTCTAAGCGGTCTGCTCGGCATCGGCGGCGGACTGCTGGTGGTCGCCGCCCTCAGTTTCGCGCTGCCCACGCTCGGGATACCGGCCGTCGAAGTCATACACGTCTCCGTGGCGACGGCTATGGCCGCCAACGTCCTGACGCTCGCCTCCGCTGCCAGAGCGCACATTCGCCGCGGCACCGTGGCGTGGCCCACCTGGGGATGGCTCGCGCCGGGCATGGTGATCGGCGGCTTTGCCGGCGCACACATTGCGCAATTTCTCTCGGGGCAGGTACTGCGCGCGGTGATTGCCGCATTCTGCGCCGTGATGGCCTGGAAGATGGCCCGCCACAGCCGGCGTGTGCAGGACCCGCACCGCAGTGAGCAGCTGCCGCGCTCCCCCTGGCTGTTGCCCGCCGGCCTGGGCATCGGCGCGCTCTCGGCGGTGGTCGGCATCGGCGGCGGATCGATGACAGTGCCGCTGCTGATCGGACTGGACCTCAAGCCGGTACGGGCGGTGAGCACGAGCGCGGTGTGCGGCTTCGCGATCGCGCTCTCGAGCGCCCTCAGCTATGCGTTGACGGTGCGCGCCCCCGCGCAGGCACTGCCCTGGGGCTCGGTGGGCTATCTGTATCTGCCGGCCGCGGCCATCGCCGCCGCCGGCTCGATCAGCCTGGCACCGGTCGGTACGCGCGTCGCGCACCGCATTTCGGGCACTGCGTTGACCCGCGTCTTTGCTCTGTTCCTGCTGACGGTTGGGGTGCTGATCGCGGCCGGTAAATGATCCGCGGGGCGCGGACCTGCGACGCGGCGACTGTCAGGTGTTGGTTCCGTCGAAGAACTCGACTTCGCCGGTTTCGAGCGAGTATTCCGCGCCCACTACCGTGAGCCCGTCGTTCTGAATCAGCCGCTCAAGCACATCCGAGCCGTAACGCAGGTGGCTCACCGACACCCCGACATTGGCCCGTACCGCCTGGCGGATGAGCGCCTGCTCGTCGTCGCGCAGCCCGGTTCTGAGCAGCACCTCGACGGACGGACGCACGCGATCGACGATCGAGCGGATGTTGGGGGACTGATTCTCTGCAGGCCGGCGTAGCTGCTCGAGCGTGGCCTGGATCGCACCGCAGTTCGAGTGCCCGAGGACCACCACCAGACGCGTGCCGAACTGCTCGGCGGCGAACTCCACACTGCCAATCAGTGACGGAGCCACGATGTTGCCCGCCACCCGGATCACGAACAGATCGCCGAGACCCTGATCGAAGATCAGCTCGGCCGGGACGCGTGAGTCAGAGCAGCCGAGGATGATGGCGAAGGGCTTTTGCTCCTGGGTGAGCTGAATGTGCGGCGAGCCGCCGAGCGAGGGCTCATGGTTGCGCAGCCGCTCGACGAATCGGCGGTTGCCGTCTTTCAGGCGCTGCAGCGCCTCGGATGCCTTGATCATGGGTCATGCAGTCTAATGAGCCTGAACAGGACACACAAATGGCACCGCCCGTCGCCCCGCCATACGCGCCGTGCGGACCTGCGCCGGGACCGCAGCGCCTGCAGGTACAATGCACGCCTCGTCCCCTTGGAGCGCCTCTGTGAAAGCATCGCTGATCATCGGTCTTGTTCTGATCGCCGGTGGTGTGCTGCTGATCGCACACCCGCCGCACTACAACTCGCGCCAGAAGCTGTTCAAGATCGGCGGCCTGCAGGCCACGGTGACCCAGGAGCGCACCCTGCCCGGCTGGGCCGGGGGCACGGTGCTCGGTATCGGGCTCGGGGTCCTCGCCCTGGGCCTGGCGAAAAAACGCTAAGATTTTGCCTCTGTCCCATCCAAGGAGTACGCCATGGCGATTCGTGAGCAGCTGATCGAATACCGCGAGGGTTCGACCGTACTGGAAGGCTTCTTTTGCTACGACGACTCCCGTCCGGGACCTCTGCCGGCGGTGCTGATCAGCCACGCCTGGGGGGGACGCGATGCGTTCGTCGAGCGCAAAGCTCGCCGGCTCGCCTGGCACGGTTACGCCGCATTCGCCCTCGACATGTACGGCAAAGGTCAGCGCGGCGAGACCACCGAGCAGTGTCAGGCCCTGATGATGCCGCTGGTGCAGGACCGCCAGCTGCTCGCGCGTCGCATCACCGCCGGACTCACCGCCCTGCGCGCACAGACGCAGGTCGATACGCGCCGTGTGGCGGCGATGGGCTTTTGTTTCGGCGGACTGTGCGTGCTCGACCTCGCGCGCAGCGGCGCGGACGTGCGTGGCGTGGTCAGCTTTCATGGACTGCTCAAGCCGAGCGGCCTGCCCGCCGCCGCCGTGCGGGCCAAGGTCCTCATCCTGCACGGCTATGACGATCCGATGGCTCCGCCCGAGGATGTGCTCGCGGTCGCGAAGGAATTCTCCACCGCGGGCGCGGACTGGCAGCTGCTCGCCTTCGGCAACACGCTGCATGCCTTTACCAATCCGCAGGCCGACGACCGCGCCCACGGCATGGCCTACGACGAGGCGGCGGACCGGCGCTCCTGGCACTCGCTGATGCAGTTCCTGGAAGAAGTGCTGCGCTGAGCGCGGCTTACTCGGACCGCCGGCGCCCCACGGCGCCGGCGGTGACTTCGATCGTCACGCTCTCGGTCTGCGGGTCGTACAGAATGCGTGCCTCGCCGCGGCGGATCTGGGCGAGCACCTGGGCGCATTTTTCCTCCAGGCTGTACTCGCGCTCACCGTAATCGGTGCCCTCACGCAGCACGAACGATTCGATCACCCCGCGCAGCGCCTCACTCGAGAGGGCATCGGGGGGCACTTCGACGGGCTCGAGCGGTAGGTCGGCGTCGCTCATGCGGGGCTACAGAATACGCAAGCCGCCGCAGATCCCGAAGGATCCGCGGCGGCTTGGCGTCAGGGGAAGGAAGGGCCGCGGCCCGCCGCGGCCTTCGTTTAACGCTCGCGCAACTGCGAAAGCAGACGCAGCATCTCGACGTACATCCACACCAGCGTCACCATCAGGCCGAACGCCCCGTACCATTCCATGTACTGCGGTGCGCCCGCCGCGGCGCCCTGCTCGATCATGTCGAAGTCGAGCAGCAGCATGAACGCGGCCACGCCGATCACGAACACCGAGAAGGCGATACCGAGCGGCCCGCCGCCATTGACGAACGGCACCGCGACGTGGAAGAAGGACAGGATCCAGGTGCCCACGTACAGCAGCATCACGCCGAACATCGCGCCAATCACCACGGCACGCAGCCGGTCGGTCACCCGGATCACCCGAGTGCGGTACAGCACCAGCATGACCAGCGTGGCGGCGAACGTAGCCGCGATCGCCTGAATCGCGATGCCGGGGTAGCGCTGCTCGAACATCGCCGAGATGCCCCCGAGCACCACACCCTCGAGCGCCGCATACGGCAGGGCCAGGTACGGAGCGGTGGTGGGCTTGAAGCTGATGATCAGCGCCAGCACGAACCCGCCGATGGCCCCAATCTCCATCAATCCGGCTGCGGCCTGCAAATTGCCGGCGCTCGCCTGTGACCACGGCCACAGCGCGCAGACCATCATGACCACCAGCATCAGGAACGACTTGTTCACCGTGCCGGCCACGGTCATGGGCTGCTCACCGAACCCGACGCGCGGCACCCGCGCGAACGTGTTCTGGTTCAAGCCGGGATTACTCGATCGCCGAAACTGAAACGCCATCTGAGAACCTCCTTACCGGATATGACGCATTTTACGCTATGGGGGTTCCCTGGCGGAAAATCCAGTCCGTCGGGACGCCCTTTTTTTGTGTGGCCGCGCTCTAGCTGCCGGCTCGGTTCGGGTCGCGCCAGCCGCGCTCGAACGGCAATCGCCAGGCATGCGGGGCAATGAGCTGATGCATGGAGTTCGGCCCCCAGGAACCCGGTGCGTACAGCCGCACCGGCGGCGGCGCCTCGAGCAACGGGCTGGAAACCTCCCAGAGCCGCTCGATGCCCTCGGCAGTCGTGAACAGCGTGCGGTCCCCGCGCATGGCATCGAGAATCAGCCGCTCATAGGCCTCGAGCACCTCGCCGACCAACCCGGTGTCGTGCATGGCGAACTGCAGGCTGAGCTTGTCCAGACGCATACCCGGACCCGGCCGCTTACCGTAGAAGGACAGCGACATCTTCGACACGTCCGCCAGATCGAAGGTGAGGTGATCCGGGCCCTGCGCGCCCACCCCGGAGTCCGGCGGGAACATGCTCTTCGGTGGCTCGCGGAACGCGATGGAAATGATGCGCTTGCCCTCGGCGAGACGCTTGCCGGTGCGCAGATAAAACGGCACGCCCGCCCAGCGCCAGTTGTCGATGGTGCACTTCAACGCGATGAAGGTCTCGGTGTCGGACTCCGGACTGATGCCCTCCTCGCTGCGGTAGCCGTTGAACTGGCCCCGCACCACATCGGTGGGCTTGATCGGCAGCATGCTGCGGAAGACCTTGTTCTTCTCCTCGCCGATCGCGGTCGGCTCGAGCGCCGTCGGCGGCTCCATCGCGACGAACGCCAGGATCTGAAACAGGTGCGTCACCACCATGTCGCGGAACGCGCCGATCGAGTCGTAGAAAATCGTGCGCTTCTCGAGTCCGAGCGTCTCGGGCACGTCGATCTGCACGTGCTCGATGAAGTTGCGGTTCCAGATCGGCTCGAACAGGCCGTTGGCAAAGCGGAAGGCGAGGATGTTCTGCGCCGGCTCCTTGCCGAGGAAATGATCGATACGGAAGATCTGCTGCTCGTCGAACACCTCGTGCAGCTTCGCGTTCAGCGAGCGGGCACTCGCGAGGTCGGTGCCGAAGGGCTTCTCCATGATGATCCGTGAGCGCGCAACCAGGCCGGCATCCCCGAGCAGTCGCACGGTCGAGAGCGCCGCGCTCGGCGGCACGCTGAGGTAGTGCAGGCGCTGGCACTCGCCCGAGAACGCCTGCTCGGCGCGCGCCACGGCCGCCGCGAGCCCTTTCGCGCCCGCCCCGAGCGGTACGTAGTCCAGGCCCTCGGCAAACGCGTTCCACGCCTCGGGCTCGGAGCGGTGCGGAGAGAACTCCTCGATCGCCCCGTGGGCAATCTGCCGAAAGCCCTCCGCATCGAGATCATCGAGCGACACCCCGATGATGCGACAGCCGGGAATGAACCCGGCCACACTCAGATGGAACAGCCCCGGGAGGAGCTTGCGCCGGGCCAGATCACCCGTGGCACCAAACAGAACAACAACTTGCGGCTGTCGCGGACCGACTCCTGGAGGAACTTTAGCCACCCTGCTCTACCTTATGTCACTGCGGTTTCGCCGGGAAGCATAGCGAGCGCTGCGGCTCGAATCCATCGAGCCGCTCGCAGTGCTCAGCCCTTCATGCGCAGCTGACCGGCATAATCGCGCTTGCCGATCTGCAGCCCCTTCCAGCGCAGGATGTCGTAAGCCGTGGTGGCGTGAAAGTAGAAATTCGGCTGTGAGAACGACAACAGGAAGTTCTCTCCCGTGAACGGCAGCCGCCGCTCCCCGGCCACGAACAGCACTTCGCGGCCGGCGAGCGTGTCGAGTTCGGCCGGATCGAGCGCCGCGAGCGCGGCATCGGCCTGCTGCACCAGCTGCGCAAGCGCCTCGAAGGTCTCCGGCGGCGCGGAGCGATCCGGCGAGAACGTGCCGCGGCGCATCCCCTCGATCGCCCCGATGGAATGGGTCGCGGTGGAGCGCACCTGATACGCAAACGGCAACATGTCACTCGCCAGGCGCGCCTGAATGATCTGCTCGGGCGCGAGCGAGTGCTCGACGCAGTACGCCTGCGCCTTGGCGAGCAGGCCCGCGACGGAGCCGAGAATCTGCCGGAAGGACGGCACGGTGGCCGCATAGAGCGTCAGAGCCATGAGAAACCTCGCTGCGTCAGGGGGGACAGGCCGAGGCGACGCCGATTGCGCGCCAGTGCGGCCGCTGTGCACGGCCGCCAACGCATCCGTGCCAAGCCCGCTCCGGCGCAACCCGGCGTCACATTCCCGTCCCGGGCTGGATAGAGGTCTGCTGCCCTACGGCAGCAGACCATCACTCCCTTCAATCTACGCAGCCCCACCGGCCGAATCAAGCCGGCCGCCGCGACCGGAGCCCGTCCCACGGTGCCTGCCCGGTTGCACCCGGGCAACTCTGACCCGAGGGGCACGCTCAGGACGACTTGGTGCACACGAAGCTGTTGGCGCTCTTGGGGTTGCCGCCGACATAGCGGGCGTACTTCGGATACGGACACAACGGGCGCGTGACCCCCGGGAAGGCCGCGCCGTGCGCAACCAGGCGCGCCGGCGCCCGGTGCTGCTCGCTCCAGCGCACAATGGCGCGCAGCGGATCGAACGCATCGGTCGCCGGCCCGCCGAAGCAGTGATTCATGCCCGGCACCAGGAACAGCCGGGCGAAGCGCTGCGGCCGGCGGTACTGGGCCAGCAATTGGCGATACCAGGCAATGATCGCATCGGGTGAAAACACCGGATCGCTCAGCCCCTGGTAAATGATGAGCTTGCCGCCATGGGCGATGAAGCTCGAGAGGAACGTGCCGCTCGCATCGTTGATGGCCCGCACCTGACGGGTCACCTGCAGCGCCCGATTGAAATCGAAATTCTGCGGCGTCATGTGCGGATCGGCCGGCGTCATGAAGTACTGGCGCATCGCCTCGAGTCCGAGCGTGGCGTCGAGGGCGTTCGGCATGGCGGTTCGCGAGGTGCCGAGCTTCCACACCCGCCAGCCCGGCGCGGCCACCCCCGCGTCATAGGGCCAGCGCGCAGAGAGCGCTCGTCCGGTCGTGGTGTGCGGGCCGCCGAAGATGGCCTCGAGCAGCTTGACCTTGCGCTCGCTGAGGCAGGCGCCGCGTGCGCCGGGGCGACACTGCAGCGTCTGCGGATGAAACACTTTCTGACAGGCGGCGAAGTTGTTGATCATGCCGTCACGCAGGCCATCGAGCGCATCGCAGGCCTTGAGCACCGCCCGGGAGAGCAGTTGTAGATCGCTCGCCGTCAACGCCTCGCTCAGAATCGGCCGGCCCTGTGCGTCCTTCGGCGCCGCGGCCTCGAGGTGCCTGACGTTCCACATCTCGGCGATGGCGGCCCGCGCCAGATTGAAGCCCGGATCCCCGGCGACGATGCCGTTGAACAGCGTCGGGTCTCGCTCAGCAACCATCATCGCCTCGCGCCCCCCGTTCGAGCAGCCCGCGAAATACGCATCGCGCGCCGGTTTGCCGTAAAAGTGGCGGATCAGCCGCTTGCCGAGCCGCGTCACCGGCGCAAGCCCGGCATAGGCGAAATCGAGGCGGGCCTGCTGATCGGCGGCGAACGCCGCACTCATGCCCTCGTGTCCGCCATCGCTCGAGATCACCGCGAAGCCGCGCCCGAGCGCCGTCGGGGTACCCGGCTCGACAAAGCCCACCGCCGGCGCCACGAATCCATCGAGGCCGGCGCCCCCCTGGAACAGGAACCGCCCGTTCCAGTGCGCCGGCATGCGCAGCTCGAATCCCAGGCCGTACTGCACGCCCCCGACGCCGATGCGCGGATCGAGGACCCCGCGCACCAGACAGTTCGCCGGCAACACGACCGAGGCGAGCATCGGCATGACGGGCATCGGCCCGCTGGGCAACGGCCCAGCGGGCACCCAGCGCGCCGTCGAGATCACCAGGTGCGCATCCGCAAGGCGCACCAACCGCGCACACGCCGCCGCCGGCGCGCCCGGGCCGGCCGCGGCGGCCCGCGCCTGTGGCGCGAGGAGCCCGAGACAACCCAGCACAACGGCCAGCCCACCGGCACAACGAGCAATCGTCTTCATGTCATTCCCCTCAGTCTGCCCCGGGTCGTGCAAGGTGGGCGGGCGCACCGCGCCCGCCCCTCGCCGCACGCTACTCCTCGCCTCAGAATCGCTCGCGTACTCTCACTCCGTACACCGCCGGTGCGCCCCAGAAATCCGCGTTGCCGGTCTGGCCGGTGATGTAGTACGCCCCGGTCACGTTGGTGCCGTAGGCCGTCACACTCCACGGTCCGTGCGCGTAGGTCAACCCGAAATCCAGCACCGAGTGCGACTGGAACCGATCGACCGGATTCTGGAAGATCGTCGCCCACTGCACGCTGGTGTAGGAGTAATCGAGTCGCGGCGTCAGCGTGCTGTCCGCGGCGAGCCGCGCCGTGTACTGAATACCGAGACTCCCGGTCCACTGCGGCGAATGCGGATCGGCCGTGCCGTTGACGCTCTGATAATACGGCGTGTAATTGAAACAGCCGCTCGTCTGCGCGGAAGCGCACTGTGGCCCGGTCGGATTCAGGCCCGCCACCTGGTACAGGTAGGAGTTCAGCAGCAACGGGGAGCTGCCGATTGCCGAGTGCACGTAGCCGAGGCTGCCATCGATCTGCCAGCCCGCGAGCAGCGCCTGCAGCGACAGCTCCGCGCCACGGATCGTCGAGCGCCCGACGTTGGTGATGCTGCCCTGCGGCGTCAGCGTCGCCACCGGGCTCGGCGTCACGACCGCCAGCTGCAGGTTGCGGTAGTCCATGTCGAACACGCCGAACTGCGTGCGTGCATGGCCATCGAACCACGTGGATTTGATGCCCGCTTCGTAATCCCACACCGTCTCCGGGGCGAAATTAGCCGTACCCTCGGAGTTGACGCCGCCGGTCTTGGCGCCCTTGGCCACGAACGCATAGAGAAACTGATTGCGCGTCGCGCGCCAGTTCACCCCGATGCGCCCGGTGAGGAAGTCGTCCGACTCCCCGACCTCATTACCCTGCAGCTGCAGGTAATGCGCCGGCACCAGGAACACCCCGCCCGTCCCATAAGCATGGTTGACGGTCTCGCGCAGACCCAGATGCACCTCGACCTTCGGCGTGATGTCGTAACCGACGTTACCGAAGATCGCATCGGTGTTCTTGATGGTCCCCTCATCGACCACCACGGCCATCGTGTTCGGGTTGAGATTGATGTGCGCCGGCCAGTACTGACTGAAGGTGCCCGCCACCCAGTGCAGACGCTTGCCTGTCGGGGAGAGCAGGTCGAACTCCTGCGAGAACACGTGATCCTGAATGCGATTGATGAACGGTGCCGAGATCGCCGCGCCGCCCGCCCCATTCAGGAACTGCTGATCGTTGTAGTACTCGTAGGTATAGAAGAATCCCGACAGCGAGCGCAGCGTGATGCCGTCATCGAAGTGATAGTTGATGGTCAATCCGGTACGGATCTGGTAGTCGCTGTACTGGGTCGCCGCATCCGGATAGGCGAGCTGGTAGCGCCCGCGCGGCGCGCCGATCGCCGCATTGGTGCCCGCGAATGGCGTGTGGGCCATGCCGCCGTTCTGATCGTCCTGGTAATTGATCTTCAGGATCGCCGAGAGCTTGCGGGTCGGACGGTACAGCGTGGTCAAGCGCAGCACGGCCTGGTTCACCGCGCCCGGCGCGGGGTGATTGGCCGAGCTCGGCAACGTATCGGTCCAGTAGCTGTCGCGCTTTTTGTAGTAGGCCGCCACCCGGAACGCCAGCTCGTCGTTGACCGGAATGCTCTTGGCGCCCTGCACGCTCAGCTTGGCGTAAGTGGCGACGTTCGCCTCGAGATAACCGTCGCTGGCGCCGATCTTTGGGTTGACCGTGTTGAAGAACACCGCGCCGCCGGTCGAGTTCGCACCGACCAGCGTGCCCTGCGGGCCGCGCAGGACCTCCACGTCCGCGATGTCGAGAAACGGCTCGTTCGGCAGCAGCGTCGGGGCAAGCAGTCCATCGCGATACAGCGGCACGCCCGGCGCCACGTTGGGGCTGGTCACGGACATGCCGATGCCGCGAATGTTCACCGCGCTGGTGGGACCCTGATTGGCGTATGTGAAGGACGGCGTCGTGGCCGTCAGTTCCTCAAGGTTGGTCACGTGCTCGGCGCGCAGCTCGGCGCCGCTCTGCGCGCTCATCGCCACCGCCGTCGTCATGAGATTGGACCGGCGCTTCTCGGCCGTGACCACGATCTCCTGCAACACCTGGCTCGAGCGCGGTGCGCGCGCGCTGGCGCTCAAGCCGGCAGCCGCATTGCGCGCGACCGCAACCGGAATGGACACCGCCATCGCCGTCGTCCACGCCCACAACACTGTGTGTTTACGTTTCATACGCCCCCTCAATCTGTTGTTGAAATGCCTGTCCTCTGCACGGACCTCTTGCTCCGCCGTGGCGCGCCACGTGCGCCCGACCGCCCCCCGGCGGCGACGGACAACTATCTCCGATAGCACTTCCGCTACAGTTTGTAACCGCGCTTACAATTGAAGTCAAGCGCAGCGCGCTGCAAGGCGTTGCCCACACGCCCCTCTCTGTGCAGCCCGATCGAACAGTTATGTCGGACCGACCGCTCACGCGAGCGTCGATGGAGGGTCGCGCAGCCTTGCGAGGCGGATTGCGCAACACGGATGCCGAGAACTCGATTTCACGAGGCAACACACGCTGAGCGCACCGGCGAGATCCGGCACGCACTGCCCGAACGATTGCACCGCAGCACCCTCGGGCGGCAGCAGCCCGGAGATGCTCACACGGGGCGTCGCCTGCCTCGAACGCGGGGTGCTGTCACGATAGACTGCGGCGCATCGCGTGCACACCGTCTACCGACAGGCGCCTCACTCAGTGCGCGGCGGACCGAGCTTCAGCGGGCATGCGGGCCGCGGGCCGCAACGCCAATGCGGCCAGAAGAACCACGAACCCACCGCCCGCGGCCATCCACAGGGGCACCGACAGACCGTGCTGCTGCGCGAGAGAGCCGGCCACCAGCGGCGCGGCGAAACCGCCGATCAGCTCACCGAACAGCGTCGCGAAGCCGATCGCGGTCGCCGCCAGGTGCCGCGGCACGCTTTCCGTGGGCACCAGCACGATGCAGATGGCACTGAGGGCCTGGCCGGTCTGCGTACAGAACAGGACCCCGGCGAGCAGCCACAGGTGCAGCGCGGAAACCTTCATCAGCAGCGCCAGCGGCAGCACGATGCTGAGCGCCGCGCAGACGATCAGGGTCACTCTACGACCGGCCCGATCGGAGATCGCCGGCGCCAACAGTCCGATGATGAAGCTGCCGAGCCCGGCGGCCCCCATCAGGAATCCCGCCGTGGTGCCCGACTGGTGCAGGACGGTGGTGATGTAGAGCGGGCCGAACGCATTGACCAGGAACAGCCAGCTCATGAACCCGGCCGCACCGCAGGCGCTCGCCCAGAGATTCGGATAACGCAGCATCTGCAGGATGTCGCGCCGCCACGTCCGGCGCACCGGTGTGCGCTCGCGGAAATCGCGGGACTCGCGCACACAGGTCGCAATCAGCACCGCGAGCACCACCCCGGGTGCCGCGGCGATGAAGAACGCATCACGCCAGCCGGCCGCCGCGGCAACCTGCGTGGTGAGCACCGGCGCCACGGCGAGGCCGATCAAGGCCGCGGCACTGACCACCACGCCGATGTTGCGTCCGCGATGCTCCGGGGCCGAGTTGTCCTCGACCAGCGCCATCATGACGGACCAGCACGGCCCCTCGAGGACCCCGAGCAGGACGCGCAGCCACAGCAGTTGCCCGTAGCTGTGCGCCAACCCGCTCAGGGCCGAGACGATGGAAAACAGCAGCACCATCGGCACCAGCACGACCTTGCGTCCGACGCGATCCGAAAGCGCCCCGAACAGCAGTGCCGAGACGGCCCAGGACACCGCCACCACCCCGGCGAGCATGCCGACCTGAGCATCATCGAGGTGCAGATCCCGCGCGATGTACGGTGCGAGGTACAACACCGACATCCGGTCGAGAAACACCAGACCCCAGGTGGCGAACATGATGGCGAGCGTGAGGCGCTCGCGGAGCGGACCGCCCGTTGGCGCGGTGGCACTGTGCTGCATGATCTTCTGTCCCGTACGAAGTTGTCTCAGTTCAAGTCACCTGAAACACGCGGATGATTACCGCGTGATCCTCGAGCGGCATCGGGTTGAGGGTACCGATGAACAGCGACTGGTTCAGCCACTCGTAGCGGCTGCCGAGCGGCGCCTCGAAGCTCGGATGGGTGCGCACGTAGCGCGGCTCGGCATGCGGGTCCGCTCCGGGCACGATCAAGCCGCTGTTGACGATATAGATGAGCGTGCCGTCGTGCGTGCGCAGCGCATAGCGGGCGCAGATCTCGGTCGCCCCGTCAGGGCGCACGAGTTGCGTATCCTCGCCCTCTGCGAGCACCGTGCCGGAGAGCCTCGGCCCATGGAAGTCCCCGCCGGTGATCGGAATGATGCGTCGCACGCCGTAACTGCATTTGCCGAAGTTGATCATGGGAGCGATGGTCACGCGCGCCTGGAAAACGAATTCCATGCCCGGCGTCTGAAACGCACCCCACAGGTGCGGCAACTCCTTGCCCGGCGCGCCGATCGCGCTCTTCAGCCCGTCGGCGAGCAATGCCGCCGAGGCAACTGCACCGACCGCTCCGGCCACGGCACTGCGCCGCGACACGGTCCGCTGCGGCTCTGCGCTGGGCTGTACGTCGGGTTGAGAAATCGAGTCGTGCTTGCGAGTCATACTGGCTCCTTTGGCAATTCCCGCTCAGATACTGACCTACCTCAAGCGCTCGAGCTTGAGCTCGCTCCGGCGCTCATGAATAATCCTGTTCTGTCTGTCAGGCTCTGCACATGCGCACCCCAAAACACCGACCCCTGGCCCATACAACAGGCGCTGTGCCTAACCGTACTGCACCCGTGACGGACGAGACGCGCCGGCGGCGAGCCGAGGGCATGGCGCTGCTCGAGCGCACCTACAACCCCTCCGGAGAGCCGGTGGTGGGTTATTTCATCTACACCGCGTATCTCGAGCTGGTCCGCAGCTTGAAAAGCCGCAAGGAATACCGGGCGATCCGCCCCGGCGCGATCGGCACGCTGGCGATTCTCGCCGTCCGGCCCGGCATCAGTCAGATCGAGTTGGCCGCCTATCTCGGCGTCGAACGCGCCACGGCCGGCAAGTACGCCGCCCACGGGATACGGTACGGGCTGGTTCGCCGCGAGCTGACGGCTCATGACCGCCGGCGCTTCGCGCTGTTCGTCACGCCGAAGGGCCTGGATGCGCTGCACAAGGCGGTCGCCGCCATACCGCCGCACGAAGACGAATTCACCGGTGTGCTGAGCAAGCAAGAGCGCAACACGCTGCGCACGCTTCTGCGCAAACTCATCATGCAGTGACCCCTCAGCCGTTGTGCCGCGCCGCAGCCCGCGCTGGTCGGACCCGGCACTTTTTGTATCTTTGTTTACAAATATCTGAGCACAATTCGCCCACCGATGCAACATCGGTGCGGCAAACCGCTGGGACTCAGGCCGGAGGGACGCGCGCCGAAACGCGCGCTTCAGCTCGCATCGCGAGCCGGATCGCGCTCGGGATAATCTTCACGCCAGTGCGCGCCGCGGCTTTCGCGCCGGGTGAGCGCCGCGCGCACCATCGCTAGCGCCAGATCCAGGCGGCGACGGGCGACCGATGCGCCGGGCGCCAGCTGCGCACCGAGCGCGTCGAGTTCCTGCATGCCCTGCTCGAGTTCGCGGCCGTGGCGCAGCGGACCCATGCAGCGGCCGAGAATGGCACGCAGCCGCTGCACGTGCGCCTCATCGTGCACGAGCTGCGGCGGGCTCTCCTCCTGAGTGCGGGTACGGATGCGACGCATCGGATCGTGCTCGCGCGCGAGCGAGCGGCCCAGGGTTCGACCGCACACGATCGCCTCGAGCAATGAATTGCTCGCCAGGCGGTTCGCACCGTGCATGCCGGTGCAGGCCACCTCGCCGCACGCCCAGAGGCCGGCGCGAGCGGTGCGGCCGAGCACATCGACCACGATTCCGCCCATGTGATAGTGCGCTGCGGCGGTCACCGGGATGGGCTCGCGGGCCGGATCGATGCCGTGAGCTCGACAGGTTTCCAGTGCCGCCGGAAACGCCTCGGCGTGCTCGCCACGGAACACCGCAGTCGCATCGAGCCACACCGCCTCGCCGCGCAGGCGCCGCGTCCATACCGCGCGGGCCACCACATCACGCGGCGCGAGCTCAGCGAGCGGATGCAGTCCGAGCATGAAGCGCTCTCCGGCCTGATCGTGCAGCACTGCGCCGGCGCCGCGCAGCGCTTCGGTGAGCAGCGGAACCGGATCCTCGCCGGTGGCGAGCGCAGTGGGATGGAATTGGATGAATTCGAGCCCGGCGACGCGGGCGCCGTGACCGAGTGCCATGGCGAGTCCGTCGCCGAGCGCCGCCGCGCCGTTGGTGGTGAAGGGAAACAGGCGCCCCACCCCGCCGGTGGCGATCACGGTGTCGCGCGCTTCGATGCGCACCGCATGCCCCTCGGCATCCGTGCCCCATGCGCCGCAAATACGCTCAGCCGCGCCCTCGCGCAGCATCGTCACTGCGACGCCGTAGAGCCTCTCGATGTGCTCGGCGCCTTCGGCTGCAGCGAGCAGCGCCGCCAGAATCGCCGCGCCGGTGCGGTCCCCGCGCGCATGCAGCACCCGGGCGCGGCTGTGGCCGGCTTCGCGGTGCAGCTGCCAGCCGCGCGGACCGCGATCGAAGGGCACGCCGAGCTCGCAAAGATAGTCCACGGCTTCGCCGGCGGCGCGGATCACGCGCAGCGCGGCGCGCCGGTCGCTGCTGTAACAGCCCGCCGCCAGCGTGTCGGCCATTTGCGCCTCGACCGAGTCCCCCTCTCCGAGCGGAGCGGCGATACCGCCCTGGGCGAGTGCCGTGGAACTCGCCACGCGCGGATCGGCGGCCGATACGACCAGCACGCGGCGCGGGGCGGCCGCGAGCGCGGCACACAGGCCGGCGGCACCGGCGCCGATCACCAACACGTCGGTCTCGATCGTGCGCATCGCGCGGCGGCCGCTCAGCCGATCTCGAGCATACGGGCGATGGGCACACGCGCCCGCTCCGCAAGCGCCGGGTCGATTTCGATCTGCTCGCCGAGGCGCTCGAGCGAGTCGGCCACGCGCTCGAGCGACGTGGCTTTCATGTGGCGGCAGAGATTGCAGGGCCGCACGAAGGTGATGTCCGGACACTGCAGCGCGACGTTGTCCGCCATGGCGCACTCGGTGAGCAGCATCGCGCGCGGCGGCCGGTGTTTTTCGAGATAAGCGGCCATCGCGCCCGTCGAGCCGACGAAATCCGCCGCGGCCTGCACGTCGGCCGGGCATTCCGGATGCGCGAGCACCGTCACGTCGCTGCTCGCCCGGTAGCCGCGGATGTCCGCGGAGCTGAAGCTGGTGTGCACCTCGCACTGCCCGCCCCAGGCGATCACTTCCACGCCGGTCTCGCGCGCGACGAACCCTGCCAGATGCTGGTCGGGCAGCATGATCACGCGCGGCGTGCCCAGCGAGCGCACCACGCGTACTGCGTTCGCGGAGGTGCAGCAGATGTCGACTTCCGCTTTGACCGCCGCCGTGGTGTTGACGTAGGCCACCGCTGGCACACCGGGGCAGCACTCGCGGATGTGGCGCACCGACTCGGCGCTGATCGAATCGGCGAGCGAGCAACCCGCTTCACTCGCCGGCAGCAGTACGCGCCGCTCGGGACAGAGCAGCTTCACGGTCTCGGCCATGAAGCGCACGCCGCACACCACGATGGTGCGCGCCCTCGAGGCGAGCGCGAACTGCGCCATCGCGAGCGAATCGCCGGTGAAGTCGGCCACCGCCGCGCTCACCAGCGGGACCTGATAATTGTGCGCCACCACCACCGCGTCGTGCTCGGCCTTGAGCGCACGGATGCGCTCGATCAGCGGCGCGGCCAGCAGGATTTCGGGCTCGGGCAGCACCCGGGAGAGGCGCGCGAGCAGCGCGGCATCAGCGTTCGGGACGGCGTTCATGGGCCGCCGATCATGCCCGAGGGGGCGCTCAGCGCGTAGTCGAAAAACTGACGAATGTCATGTTGCGCGCACGGCGTGCGGGCGGCGGGCTTGCGGAAAACGCGTATAGGTAGCGAATTGGCGGGACGTTAATTTATATCAATATGCATACGAGTGAACGCACGCGACTGCGCGGTGTCGCAAACACGGAAACCGATTGCGCGTCCTGCCCGGCCTCGCGCCGCTGTTGGGGCGAGGCGTTGCCCAACGAGACCGTACATGCGCGGCGCGAGCCGCCGCTCGAGCGCGGCGCACGGCTGATCGAACAGGGCGGCGCCCCGGCGCTGTTCATCGTGGCGACCGGCTGCCTGGTGCTGCGAGTCGGACTGCCCGACGGCTCGCAGCGCGTGGTGGGCCTGCGCCTGCCGGGCGAACTGGTGGGGCTCGAGAGCTATGCGCGCGGCGAGCAGACCTACACCGCCCAGGCGGCCAGCCCGAGCGCGGTGTGCCGCCTGCGCGTGCCGGCGCTCGGCACCGGCGCTGCGCACGGGGCGCTGCTCGAGCGGCTGCTGCTGAAGAGCGCGGCGCAACCCGAACGCGCTGCCGCCCCCTGGGCAGGCCTGCCGGCCGTGGAGCGGGTCGCAGCGTTCATCGAGAACTACACGCAGCGGGCACAGCTCTCCGGTCGCGAGGATCCCTTCAAACTGCCGCTCACCCGCGCAGACATCGGCTCGTACCTCGGGCTCGCCCCCGAGACCGTGGTGCGCGCGCTCGGGCACTTGAGCCAGGCGCAGCGCCTGGCGGTGCGCGGGCGCACCGTGCGGCTCGGCGGGGCAGTCTGAGGCGCACCCGCGCGCGCAGGCGGGCGGGTATAATTGGGGCGCATGATGCCCCAACTCATCGAGCGGCTGCGCTCAGAACTGGCTGCCCTGAAGGATCAGGGTCTTTACAAGAACGAACGCGTGCTGACCGGCCCTCAGGGCGCCCGGATCGAGACCGGCGGCCGCGCGGTGATCAATCTCTGCGCGAACAATTACCTCGGGCTCGCCAGCGACCCGACGGTGTGCGCCGCGGCCCACGCGGCGCTCGAGCAGTACGGCTTCGGCATGGCCTCGGTGCGCTTCATCTGCGGCACCCAGAGCGTGCACAAGCAGCTCGAGCGGCGCTTGAGCGATTTCCTCGGCACCGAAGATGCCATCCTGTATTCCTCGTGCTTCGATGCCAATGGCGGGCTGTTCGAGACGCTGCTCGATGAGCGCGATGCGATCATCTCGGACGCACTCAATCACGCCAGCATCATCGATGGCATTCGCCTGTGCAAAGCCGAGCGGCTGCGCTACGCGAACAATGACATGGCCGAACTCGAGGCGTGCCTGCAGCGCGCCGCCTCGGCCCGTACCCGCCTGATCGCCACCGACGGGGTGTTCTCGATGGACGGCACGGTGGCGAACCTGCCGCGCATCTGCGAGCTCGCCGACCGCTACGACGCGCTGATCATGGTCGATGACTCGCACGCCACCGGCTTCATGGGCGCCAACGGCCGTGGCACGCCTGAGCACTGCGGGGTGGCGGCACGCATCGACATCCTCACCGGCACGCTCGGCAAGGCGCTCGGCGGGGCGAGCGGAGGCTACATTGCCTCGCGCGCCGAGGTGATCGAGTGGCTGCGCCAGCGCTCGCGGCCCTACCTGTTCTCGAACAGCATCCCGCCGGTGGTGGCCGCCGCGGCGCTGCGCGTGCTCGATTTGCTCGGCGAGCGGCCGCAGCTGCGCACGCAGCTGCACGAGAACGCACGCTACTTTCGCGCTGGGCTCGAGGGCCTCGGCTTTACGCTCAAGCCCGGCGAGCACCCGATCATTCCGGTGATGATCGGCGATGCCGCTCTCGCTGCGAGCATGGCCGAGCGGCTGCTCGCCCATGGCGTGTACGTGATCGGTTTTTCGTATCCGGTGGTGCCGAAGGGCCAGGCGCGCATCCGCACGCAGATGTCTGCGGCGCTGACTCGCACCGAACTCGACGCCGCCCTGGCGGCTTTCGCCGCCGTAGGTCGTGAACTGGGAGTGATTCGATGAAGGCGCTGGTCAAGAAGGAAGCCGCTGCGGGCATCTGGCTCGAGGAAATCCCCGAGCCGAAGATCGGTCCGAACGACGTGCTGATCAAGATCGACAAGACCGCGATCTGCGGCACGGACATGCACATCTACAACTGGGACGCCTGGGCCCGCAAGACCATACCGGTGCCGATGGCGGTCGGGCATGAGTACTGCGGCCACATCGTCGAGCTTGGCTCGGAGGTGCGCGGCCTGGCGGTCGGCGATCGGGTCTCCGGCGAAGGGCACATCACCTGCGGCCACTGCCGCAACTGCCGTGCCGGACGGCGCCACCTGTGCCGCAACACGGTCGGGGTCGGCGTCAATCGCCCCGGCGCATTTGCCGAGTATCTGGCGATCCCGGCGAGCAATGCCTTCAAGCTGCCGGACTCGATCAGCGATGACGTCGCTGCGATTCTCGACCCGTTCGGCAATGCCACGCACACCGCGCTGGCCTTCAACATGGTCGGTGAGGACGTGCTGATCACCGGCGCCGGCCCGATCGGCATCATGGCCGTGGCCATCGCTCGGTTCGTCGGCGCCCGTCACGTCGTGATCACGGACGTCAACGATTACCGGCTGGAGCTGGCCCGACAGATGGGCGCCACGCGCAGCGTGAACGTCCAGCGCGAGACGCTCGATCAGACCATGCGCGAGCTCGGCATGCAGGAGGGCTGGGACGTCGGACTCGAAATGTCGGGCAACGCGGCGGCCTTCCGCGACATGCTGCGCACCATGCACCATGGCGGCTCGGTGGCGCTGCTCGGCATCCCCCCGGAGGAAACCGCCATCGACTGGAACCAGGTGATCTTCAAGGGCCTCACCCTGAAGGGCATCTACGGACGGGAGATGTTCGAGACCTGGTACAAGATGGCGAGCCTGCTGCAGAGCGGTCTCGATCTGACCCCGGTCATCACCCATCACCTGCCCATTCAGGAATACCCGCAGGCGTTCAACATCATGGGCTCGGGACGCTCCGGTAAGGTCATCCTCGACTGGCAGACGCTCTAGGACGGCTGCGCACCGGCCCTGAGCGCGCTCAGGGCCGGCCGCAGAAGCAGTACGCGTACAGCCCGCCGTGCGCGCCGAAACGCTCGAGCTCGGCGAGCGGGCGGGCGTAGGCGCGGATGCGCGCTGCCAGGGGACCGAGTCCGGGCAGGCTGACCTGCGGTCCGAACAGCGAGACGGCGGCGAACGCGGCGCGTGCCTGTGCGCGTTGCAGCAGTTCTTGCGTCCACGACAGATGCGGATGGATGAACTGCACGTGGTAGTGCGTCAGCTTGGCGAGCTTCGCCGCGGCATGCACGGCATCCTCGAGCGTACCGAGGTGATCGACGAGGCCGATGTGCCGCGCCGCGGCCCCGGCCCACACGTGGCCCTGGCCGATCGCATTCACCTGCGCATCGCTCAGGTGCCGCCCGGCGGCGACCCGTGCGACGAACTCGGCGTATCCGCGCTCGATCTGCGAGCGGATCAGCAGCTTCGAGTCGGCATTGAGCGGCTGGCCGAGGGATTCCTGGCCAGCGAGCGGCGTGGTGCCGACTCCGTCGCTGGTGATGCCGAGCCGCGCGAGTGCGCGATGGAAGGTCGGGATGATGGCAAAGATGCCTATCGAGCCGGTGAGCGTGGCCGGGCTGGCGAAGATCTCATTGGCGGGCGCGGCGATGTAGTAGCCACCCGAGGCGGCGAGGTCGCCCATCGAGACCACCACCGGCTTGCCACTGGCGCGCAGGGCGACCAGCGCGTGGTAGATCTGCTCCGCGGCGGTGACACTGCCGCCGGGACTATCGATGCGCAGCACCACCGCCTTGACCTGCTTGTCGCGCCGCGCCGAGCGGATCAGCCGTGAGAGCGACTCGCCACCAATCACGCCCGGGGGCTGGTCACCGTCGACAATGTCGCCGGAGGCGACGATCACCCCGATGCGCGGGGTCGCAGCGCTCGGGGTGCTTGCCTCGCTGCGCACGACGTCGGCGTACTCATGCGCAGAAACCGCGTTGAACGAGCCATCCTTGTCGGCACCGACCAGCTGGCTGATGCGCCGCTCGAACTGCTGTTTGTCGGCGAGTTTGGTGACCAGATGCGCCCGCAGGGCGACCTGAGCGGCGTCGCCGTCGGCGGCTGCGACCGCCTTGGGCAGCGTGCTGACGTAATCCGCGATGGCGCTGACCGGCAGGCCGCGCGCGCTCGCCACCTGCTGCTGGTAGGTCGCCCAGAGCGAGTTCAGATAGGCGGTGCTCTGCGCGCGGTCGGCCTTGGACATGCCCGCGCGCGTGAAGATCTCCACCGCGCTTTTGTACTTGCCGACGCGGAACACGTGCACGTTCACGCCGAGCTTCTTCAGCAAGCCGCGAAAGTACAGCGAGTAGCGGCCGAAGCCGCGCATCATCACGTAGCCGTTCGGATCGAGATAAACGTGGTTGGCTTGCGCGGCGAGGAAGTACTGATCCTGATTGTAGGCGCTGCCGAAGGCGTACACCGGCTTGCCGCTGGCGCGAAAGACGTGGATGGCGCGCGCGAGCTCCTCGAGCATCGGCAGCCCGGCGTTGTCCATGTCGTCGAGATCGAGCACCAGGGCGTGGATGCGATCGTCCTTGGCGCCGGCGCGGATCGCATCGACCAGCGTCCACAACAGCGTCTCGTGCACGCCCTCGCCCTGGGCGTTCTCGATGGCCCGCTCGACCGGATCGCCGGTGTACTGCTCGACCAGCCGGCCCTGCGGGGCGATCACCAGCGCGGCGCGCTCGGGCACGCTCGGCATCGCCTCGTGCAGCACGCCAACGAGAAATCCGACGATGGCGAGCAGCAGCGCGAGGTGCAACACCTTGCGCAGCGCGTCCAGGCCGCGCCACACCCCGTGCAGGATCTTGCGCATGCTCGCCACGGCGGAGTCGATCAGATCTTCTCTTCGATCCTCGCGGCCTTACCCGAGCGCTCACGCAGGTAGTACAGCTTGGCGCGGCGCACCTGGCCGCGGCGCTTGACGCTGATATCGCTGATCGTCGGGCTGTAGGTCTGGAACACGCGCTCGACGCCCTCGCCGTGGGAAATCTTGCGCACCGTGAACGAGGAGTTCAGGCCCCGATTGCTGCGCGCGATCACCACGCCTTCGTAGGCCTGCACACGCTCGCGGTCGCCTTCGACCACCTTCACCTGCACGACCACCGTATCGCCGGGCTTGAAGTCCGGGACCTTGCGGGTCATGCGCTCTTTCTCGAGTTGTTGAATGATATTGCTCATGGTCTCATCCTCGATCGTCTCCCTCGGCCGCCGCTGCGGCGAGGAACTCGTCTAGTAACCGCTGCGCCTCGGGCGAGAGCGCTCGCCCCAGGATCAGATCCGGGCGGCGGCGCCACGTGCGCACCACCGCCTGCGCGAGTCGCCAGCGGTCGATGTCCGCGTGGTTGCCGGACAACAGTACCTTTGGCACCTCCAGGCCCTCAAATACTTCCGGCCGCGTGTAGTGCGGCCAGTCGAGCAGTCCGTTCGAAAACGAATCGAACTCACTCGAGCGCTCATCGCCGAGCACCCCGGGCAGCAGCCGCGCAACCGCGTCGATCACCGTCAACGCCGGCAGCTCCCCGCCCGAGAGCACGTAATCCCCAATCGACAGCTCCCGGTCGATCCCGAGCGCGATCACCCGCTCGTCCATCCCCTCGTAGCGTCCCGCCACGAGCAGCAACCCCGGCAGCCCGGCCAGCTCCCGCGCGAGCCCCTGCGTGAGCCGCTCGCCCTGCGCCGAGAGGCACACTCTCGGACTGCCCGCCGGCAGCCGCCCCGCCGCGGCGCGGATCGCCGCGAGCATCGGCTCGGGCTTGAGCACCATTCCGGGCCCGCCGCCGTAGGGCCGATCATCCACCGTGCGGTGCGGATCGTGGGTGTGATCCCGCGGATCCTCCGTCCCCACCCTCAGCCGTCCGCTCGCGAGCGCCCGCCCGATCACCCCGAAGCGCAACGCTTCGGTGATCATCGGCGGAAACAGCGTGACCACTTCGATCTGCATCGCACGCTCAACCGCCGAGTGCGCGGCCGCGACTCAAAGCTCCGCCGGCCAGTCCACCAGAATCTGCCGGGCCGACAGGTCGACCTCCAGCAGATGCGTCGGGTCCGCGAGCACCCAGTGCTCGCGTCCTGCACGCCGCTCAGGCGAAGCCGGCTGCCCGCCCCGCTCTTCCACCACCATGACCGCCCCTGCGGGCGCATCTACAAAATACGCTACCGTACCGAGTTCGCGCCCCTCGGTATTGCGCACTGCGCAGCCGATCAGGTCCGCGCGGTAATACTGCCGCTCTCCGGCCGGGGGCAGCGCCTCGCGCTCGACCTCGACCCTCGACCCCGTCAGCCCCGCGGCCGCGTCGCGATCGGCAACGCCCTCGAACCGCGCCACCAGCCGCGCGCCGTGGGTACGGCCCTCGAGCAGCCGCAGCGTCTGCGCCGCGCCGTTCGCGCGCGCCAGACGCCACTCACGGTACTCGAGCAGCGCCTCGGGCGGGTCGGTGTACGAGGAGACGTGCACCCACCCGGCCAGCCCATACGGCGCGCCGATGCGCCCGATCTCGACCCAGGGGGAGCGGGCGTGCACGGCAGGCCCTACGGCCAGCTACAACTCAGGCCGCGGCCTGTTTACGGTACGAAGCCACCAGCGAGCGGACGCGCTCCGAGGGCTGGGCGCCCTGGCCGACCCAGTAATCGATACGGGGAAGGTCAAGCTTCAGCTTGGTGTCGCCGCGGCCGGCGACCGGGTTGAAAAACCCGACGTTCTCCAGGCTGGCTCCGCCCTGGCGCTTGCGGCTGTCCGTCACCACGATGTGATAAAAGGGCTGATTCCGCGCCCCGCGCCGGGTCAGGCGAATGGTTACCATGATCTTGTCGCTCTCACAGGTCCGATTCGGACGGGCCCGCGGCACCGCCCCTCAAAAAAGAGCGCGGATTCTACGGGCTTATTGCCCCGTCCGAAAGGGGCTGGCGGTAAATTTCATGCACGGCGCTCCCCGGCGGCGGACTCGGGACGGCCGAAGCGTGAACTAGGGCATTTTGCCCTGCAGCGCGCCGAGCATCTGGCGCAGCCGTCCGCCGCGCATCTGCTTCATCATGCGCTGCATCTGCTGGAACTGCTTGAGCAGCCGGTTGACGTCCTGCACCTGAACGCCGGCGCCGCGGGCAATGCGCCGGCGGCGCGAGCCGTCGATGACGGCGGGCGCGGCACGCTCGCGCGGGGTCATGGAATTGATGATGGCGATCTGCCGGCGCACGTCCCGGTCGCCCTGCTCGGGCGTGATCGCGCCCTTCTGGGCCGCCGTGGGCAATTTATCCATCAGCGAGGCGAGACCGCCCATTTTCTGCACCTGCTCGAGCTGGGTCTTCAGGTCCCCGAGGTTGAACCCCTTGCCCTTGACCACCTTGCGCGCCAGGCGCTCGGCCGACTCGCGGTCCACCTGCCGCTGCACCTGCTCGACCAGGCTCACCACATCGCCCATGCCGAGGATGCGCGAGGCCATGCGCTCCGGGTCAAACGGCGCCAGCGCCTCGGTCTTCTCTCCCATGCCGAGAAAGACGATGGGCTTGCCGGTGATCTGGCGCACCGAGAGCGCCGCGCCGCCACGGGCATCGCCATCGGCCTTGGTGAGCACGACGCCGGTGAGCTCGAGCGCGCCACTGAAGGCCCGCGCAGCGTTCACCGCGTCCTGGCCGGCCATCGCGTCCACCACGAACAGCCGCTCGGCTGGATGCACCGCGCGGTCGATCTCGCGCACCTCCTCCATCAGCGCCTCATCGACGTGCAGCCGCCCGGCAGTATCGACGATGAGTACGTCGAATACGCCGCGGCGGGCCTCCTCGAGCGCCGCGCTCGCGATCCGCGCCGGCGGCGCGGCCGGATCGGCCGCGATGTAGTGCGCCTGGATCTGCGTGGCCAGCCGCTCGAGCTGCAGCATCGCCGCCGGGCGGCGCACGTCGGTGCTGACCAGTGCGACGCGCTTTTTCTGCGCCTCGATCAGCCAGCGGGCGAGCTTCGCGGCGGTCGTGGTCTTGCCCGCGCCCTGCAGGCCGGCGAGCAGCACGACCACCGGCGGCTGCGCGCGCAGCTGAAAGCCGGCGCCCCCCCCGCCCATGAGGGTGACCAGCTCGCGATGCAGGATGCCGACGAAGGCCTGACCGGGAGTGAGGCTCTGCGCCACCTCGGCGCCGAGCGCGCGGGTCTTGACCGATTCGATGAAGGCCTTGACCACCGGCACGGCGACATCCGCCTCGAGCAGCGCCACGCGCACCTCGCGCAGGGCCGTGCCAATGTTCTCCTCGGTGATGCGGCCGCGGCCGCGCAGCGAATCGAGGGTCCGGGACAGTCGAGAGGTGAGCGCTTCGAACATGATGTGACGAATCCAGTGCGGGCAGCCATTATAGAGCCAAGGAGGGTCCGCACTTGGCCGCTGCATCCGTTCCGCTGCTGATCATCACCCTGCTCTGGCTACTGGCGATCATCGCCTTCTCCTCCGGCACGGAGGTGGCCATGCTATCGGTGAACCGCTACCGCATCCGCCACCGCGCCCAGGCCGGACAGAGCACCGCACGCCTGCTCGACCGTCTGCTGCGCAAGCCCGAGGACTGGCTGGGCGCGAACCTGGTGATCGTGGCGGCAGCGAACGTGTTCGCCTCGGCGATCGCCACCCTGCTCGCCCAGCGCACCGGCTACCGCTGGGCGGTGCCGGCCACCGGGGCGCTGCTCACCCTGGCCGTGATCGTGTTCGGTGAGCTCACCCCGAAGATCTATGCCGCGGCGCACCCGGAAACCTCCGCGCTGCGTGCCGCGCGCGTCTACCGCGTACTGGTGTTCGTGGCGCGCCCGCTTCTCTCGGTGACCAACGGCATCGCCTACGGGCTGCTGCGCACCTTCGGGGTGGTCAAGACCGCCCCAGCCGGCCAGCTGCTCGGCACCGAGGAGTTGCGCACCGCGGTGGCCGAGGCCGGGCCGATGATCCCCGCGCGTCACCGGCAGATGCTGCTGTCCATCCTGGATCTCGGCCAGATCACCGTCAATGACATCATGATCCCGCGTCAGGAGATCGCCGGGATCGACCTGGCACAGAGCTGGGACGAGGTACTCGAGCAGCTCGAGCGCACGCCGCACACCCGCGTGCCGGTGTACGACGGGGAGCTCGACAACCTGCTCGGGGTGCTGCACATGAAACGGATTGCGCACGAGCTGGTGCGCGGCACGCTCACGCGCGAGCGGCTGCTGGAGATGGCGCGCGCACGCGAACCGTACTTCATCCCCGAAGGCACGGCGCTCAACGTGCAGCTCGCGCACTTCCAGCGCAATCGGCGCCGCATGGCTTTTGTCGTGAACGAGTACGGAGACATCGAAGGGCTGGTGACGCTCGAGGACATCCTGGAGGAGATCGTCGGGGAGTTCACCACCGATGCGGCCACCATCTCCCACCGCGACATTCACCCCGAGCAGCCTGGGGTGTACATCATCAACGGCGGGGCGACGCTGCGGGCGGTGAACCGGGCGCTGCAATGGCAACTGCCGACCGACGGTCCGAAAACGCTCAACGGCCTGCTGCTCGAGCGGCTCGAGACCATCCCCTCGCCGGGCACGACGCTGAAGGTCGGACCCTATCTGTTCGAGGTCCTGCAGATCGCGGACAACGCGATCAAGACCGTGCGGGTGCGCGCGCCGGCGGCGCCGAGTGAGCCGATCCCGTGAACGCCGCCGCGAGCGCCTCATCGACCCGTGCCACCGGCACCACGTTGAGCCCCTCGATGGGCTTGCGCGGGGCGTTCTCCCGGGGCACCAGCGCGCTGGCGAAGCCCTGCTTGCGAGCCTCCTGCAGCCGCTCCTCGCCGTAGGCGACCGGACGCACCTCGCCGGTGAGGCCGATCTCGCCGAACGCCACCAGCGTCCCGGGCACCACCCGCTCGGCGAGACTCGAGGCGAGCGCGATCACCACCGGTAGGTCCCACGCGGTCTCATCGATGCGCACGCCGCCCACGGCGTTGACGAACACATCGTGCTCCTGCAGCGACACGCCGCCGTGACGGTTCAGGACCGCGAGCAGCATGGCGAGCCGGTTCGCATCGAGCCCCTGCGCGATGCGCCGCGGCGCCCCGAAGCGCATGCGATCGACCAGCGCCTGCAGCTCGATCAGCAGCGGCCGACCGCCATCGCGAGTGACCGTGACGATGCTGCCGGCGGCCGGCTCGGGCGCGCGGGCGAGGAAAATCGCCGAGGGATTGCGCACCTCGCGCAGCCCACCTTCGGTCATGGCGAAGAAGCCGAGCTCGTTAACCGCCCCGAAGCGGTTCTTGGTGGCGCGCACGATGCGATAGCGGCTCGCCGTCTCGCTCTCGAAATACAATACGGTGTCGACCAGATGTTCGAGCACGCGCGGCCCTGCGATCGCCCCGTCCTTGGTGACATGCCCGATGAGAAACACCGCGGTGCCGGTGCGCTTGGCGAAGCGCACCAGCTGCGCGGCACACTCCTTGAGCTGCGAGACCGCCCCCGGAGCGGTCTCCAGCGCCCCGGACTCGACCGTCTGGATCGAATCGATGACCAGCAGCGCCGCACTGCGCTCGGCGGCACGGGCGAGGATGCCCTCCAGATGGGTCTCGGGCAGGACTTCGAGCGCGCCAGCGGCGAGCGCCAACCGCCGTGCCCGCAGCGCGACCTGGGCGCCGGACTCCTCGCCCGTGGCGTAGAGCACCGGCGCGCCGGCCGCGGCGTGCGCCGCCACCTGCAGCAGCAGCGTGGACTTGCCGATGCCCGGGTCCCCGCCGAGCAGGGTCACCGAGCCCGGCACGATGCCCCCGCCCAAGACCCGGTCGAGCTCGCCGATGCCGCTGCCGAGCCGCTGGATCTCCCCGCCGGCAGCCTCCAGCGGCAGCGGCGCTGCCTCGACCGCCAGACTCCGCGAGCGGGCTCCGCCCCGCGGGGCGCTCGCCTGCTCAAGCACATTCCAGGCGCCGCAGGCCGGGCAGCTGCCCTGCCACTTGAGGGTTTCGCCCCCACAGGCGCTGCAGAGGTAGACGGTGCTGGCACGGGGCATGGGGTACGCTCGGGGGATCGGCGGGTGCTAGGATGAGTAAATCATCAGCGGAATGTGCGGCATCGCCGGCTTTTGTGATCGGGCACTCGGACTCGACCGCGCGCAATGCTAGCTTATCCCGGCTCGGATCGGGGATCGGCTGGTCATGCTTATCATAGAAATCAATGGTCTGCGGAGCGCCTAAGGACGCCGCATGGGTTTGAAGAACAAGCTGCGCGTCGTCGGGCTGTCCGACACAGGAAAAGTGCGTGAGCACAATGAAGACAGCATCTCGGGTGATGCTGACATCGGCCTGCTGGTGCTCGCCGACGGCATGGGCGGGTACAACGCCGGCGAGGTGGCTAGCGGGCTCGCCGTGAAGACCATCGTCGGCATGGTACGCGAGCTCCTGGCGCGGGAGAATCTGCGCCAGACCGACGTCGGATCGGGGCTCTCGCGCACCAGCATCATTCTGCGCGATGCCATCCACCGCGCCAACAAGATCATCTATCAGACGGCCCACACCCAGGCGCAGTGCGAGGGCATGGGCACAACCGTGGTCGCCGCCCTGTTCTTCGACAACCGGGTTACCGTTGCGCACGTCGGGGACTCGCGCCTCTATCGCGCACAGGGCGCGAAATTCGAGCGCATCACCATGGACCACTCGCTGCTGCAGGAGCTCGTCGACCGTGGCCTGTACTCGGCCGAGGAGGCGCAGCGCGCGGCGAACAAGAACTACGTGACCCGCGCCTTGGGCGTCGAGCCGACCGTGGAAGTGGAGATCCGCGAGATTCCGGTGCAGAAGGGCGAAATCTTCATGCTCTGCTCGGATGGCCTCTCGGACATGATCGAGGATGAGGACATCCATTTAACCATAAACACGTTTAGTGATAATCTCGATACCGTTGCCAGACAACTGATCCAATTGGCCAACGATAACGGGGGCCGGGACAACATCTCGGTACTCATGGCGCACGTGGTGGATGCCTTTCCGGCGAACACCCGGGTGCTCGACAAAATCCGCAAGTGGTTCAGCTGAGCGGGGGGGCGGGAGAGTACGCGCATGGCAAGGTTGATCTTGAGCCTCGACGGCCAGGTGATGGCCGAATACAACATGAACAAGGAGCGCTACACGGTCGGCCGGCTCCCGGACAACGACATCCGGATCGACAATGCGGCCGTGAGCGGCCACCACTCGCTGATCATCAATATCCTCAACGACTCGTTCCTTGAGGACTTGAACAGCACCAACGGCACGTACGTCAACGGCAAGCTGATCAAGAAGCACGCCCTGCAGCACGGCGATGTGATCACCGTCGGGCACCACCAGCTGCGCTTCATGGAGGACGACGAGCAGCAGGACGAGTTCGAGAAGACGATGGTGATCCAGCCCTCGGCGCGGCCCATGCAGGCACTGCGCGCCGCCGCCGAGGCCGTTGCCGCCGCCAATGGCAGCAAGCCGGCCGCGGCTGCGGCCCCGAAAGCCGCCAAGCTACAGGTGCTCTCCGGCGCCTTCGCCGGACGTGAACTCGAGCTCACCAAGACGCTCACCACCCTCGGCCGACCCGGTGTGCAGGTCGCAGCGATCACCCGCCGCGCCGATGGCTATTACATCGTGCACGTCGACAGTGACCAGCCCGACCGCTTCCCCGTCATCAACGGGGCGCCGATCGGCGCCCAGCCCACGCTGCTGCGCGACAACGACGTGATTCAGCTCGCCGGGGTGAAGATGGGCTTTTTCCTGAGCGGCAGCTGATCAGACCGGCTCGAGCGGTACCCGCTCGCTGACGGCGCAGAGCAGTTCGTAGGGAATGGTCCCGGCCGAGCGCGCCAGCTCCTCGACCGGCAGGTCTGCGCCCCACAGCAGCACCGGCGTGCCCACGCCCACGGCCTCGATCGCGGTCACATCGACCGCGATCATGTCCATCGAGACCCGCCCGACGAGCGGCGCGCGCCGGCCGGCGACCTGCACGGCCGCCCCGTTCGGCAGGCTGCGCGGCAGACCGTCCCCGTAGCCCGCCGCCACGATGGCAATGCGCGCCTCGCGCCCGGCGCGCCAGGCGCCTCCGTAGCCCACCGTTTCCCCCCGCGGTACGCGCCGCACGGCGATCACAGAGGTCTCCAGACGCATCACCGGACGCAATCCGAGCTGCGCGGCGCTGCCCTGCGCAAAGGGCGACGCACCGTACAGAGCCAGTCCCGGGCGCACCCACTCCCCGCCCACGGGCACCGTGCCAAAGATGCCAGCGGAATTGGCGATGCTGCGCTCACCCGGCACGCCGTGCGTGGCCGCAGCGAACCGATCAAGCTGCTCGCGGGTCATCGTGCCGTCAGGTTCGTCCGCGGCGGCGAGATGGGTCATCAGCCGAATGGCGCGCGGCGCCGGGCGCAGCGCGCACAGCTGCTCGTAGGCGGCGCGAAACGCTTCAGGCCGGAAGCCCAGCCGGTTCATGCCGGTGTCAATTTTGATCCACAGCGCCAGGCGGTGTGCCTGCGGCTCGAGCGCGAGCAGCTGCAGCTGCAGCGTATCGTGGACCACGAGCTCGAGCTCGAAGCGGATCGCCTCGCGCAGCTGCTCGCGCGTGAACACTCCCTCGAGCAGCACGATGGGCGCGCGCACGCCGCGCTCGCGCAGACGTACTCCCTCCTGCAGGCGGGCCACCGCAAAGGCGTCCACGCTCGGCAGGCCGAGCGCGGTCTGCACCAGTCCATGTCCGTAGGCGTTGGCTTTGACCACCGCCATGATGCGTGCACCGGGGGCGCGGGCGCGGATGACTTCGACGTTGTGACGCAGCGCGGCGCCGTCGATGACGGCGCGGATCAGCCGGCTCACCGCAGCACGCCCTCGGCATAGGCGTCGGGCGCGTAATTGGCGAAGCGGGTGTACTGCCCCTGAAAGGTCAGCAGGAAAGTGCCGATCTCGCCATTGCGGTGCTTGACCAGATCGATCTCCGCGATGCCCTTCTTGGTGGTGTTCTTGTCATACACCTCCTCGCGGTAGATCAGCAGGATCATGTCCGCATCCTGCTCGATGCTGCCGCTCTCGCGCAGATCCGACATCACCGGCTTCTTGTTCTCGCGCTGCTCAACCGCGCGATTGAGCTGCGAGAGTGCGATCACCGGCACGCTGAGCTCCTTGGCGAGCACCTTCAGCCCGCGGGAGATCTCGCCGATCTCCGTGGCGCGGTTCTCCTTGGTGCCCGGCACCTGCATCAGCTGCAGGTAATCGACCAGAATCAGATCGAGCCCGTGCTCACGCTTGATGCGCCGCGCGCGGGCGCGCAGCTCGGTCGGGGTGAGCGCCGGAGTCTCATCGACGAAGATCTTGGCCTCCGAGAGCTGCGTGGTCGCGCTGGTGATGCGCACCCAGTCCTCATCGGAGATCCGCCCGCTGCGCAGGTTGCCGAGCGGCACCCCTCCCACCGAGGAGAGCATGCGAGTGATGACCTGCTCGGAGGGCATCTCGAGGCTGAAGATCGCGACCGAAGCGCGCGTGCTCGGATGCACCGCGGCGTACTCGGCCATGTTGACCGCGAGGGTGGATTTACCCATCGACGGCCGGCCGGCGACGATTACCAGGTCCCCAGGCCGCAGCCCGCCGGTCATCTTGTCGAAATCGGCAAATCCGGTCGGCAGTCCGCGCAGGGAGTCCGGATTGCTGTGCCACTCATCGATCTGGTCGATCACCTGCGGCAGCAGGTTCTTCACCGCCACCGCCCCCTGGCGGCCGCGCGAGCCCGCCTCGGCGATCGCGAACACGCGCTGCTCGGCCGTGTCGACCAGCTCGCGCGCGGTCTCCCCCTTGTTGTTGAATACCGCGGCGGCGATCTCGGTGCCGGCGCGGATCAGCTGGCGCAGCAGCGAGCGCTCGCGCACGATGTCTGCATACGCGCGCACATTGGCCGCGGTCGGCGTGTCGCGCGCAAGGCTGCTGAGATAAGCCAGGCCGCCGGCCTGCTCGAGCCGGCCGATGCGCTCGAGCTGCTCGCTGACCGTGACCACATCGCACGGCCGGCCGTTGCCGGCCAGTGCGCCGATGGCCTCGAAGATCAACCGGTGGTCCGGGCGGTAGAAGTCCTCCTCCGTGAGGACATCGGCGACTTGGTCCCAGGCACTCGCCTCGAGCAGCAGGCCGCCGAGCACCGCCTGTTCGGCTTCGATCGAGTGCGGCGGCGCCGGGATGTCCCCGTGCGCCGCACCGCTCCCGCCGTGCAGTGAGGGGAAGGCGGCCACCGCTCAGCCGATCCCCGCTTTACTCTTCGGCAACGATCGAGACGGTCACCGGCACATCGATGTCGGCGTGCAGGTGCAGCACCACCGCGTGCTCCCCGACCACGCGCAGCGGCCCGTTCGGCAGGCGCACTTCGCTGCGCTCGACTTTGAACCCCTGCCGGGTGCAGGCCTCGGAGATATCCGCGGTGCCGATCGAGCCGAACAGCTTGCCTTCGGTGCCGGCCTTGGCGCTGATCACCAGCTTGAAGTCCTTCATCGCCGCGGCCCGTTCCTCGGCAGACGCGAGGTGCTCGCGAGCCGCCTTCTCGAGCTCGGCACGACGCGCCTCGAAGCGCGCAATGTTGTCCGGCGTGGCAAGCGTCGCCTTGCCTTCGGGCAGCAGGTAATTGCGCCCGAAGCCCGAGCGCACCTTCACCCGGTCACCGATGTTGCCGAGGTTGGCCACCTTCTGCAGCAGAATGACGTCCATGGCGTACCTCAGTGCTGGTCGGTGTACGGCAGCAGCGCCAGGAAGCGCGCGCGCTTGATCGCGACAGCGAGCTGCCGCTGGAAGAACGACTTGGTGCCGGTGATGCGGCTCGGCACGATCTTGCCGGTCTCGGAGATGTACCCCTTGAGGGTGCCGAGATCCTTGTAATCGATGTGCGTGACGCCTTCGGCCGTGAAACGGCAGAACTTCTTACGACGCGAGAAGCGACCGCCGCCACCGCCACCGCCGCTGCTGCCGCCGCCGCCGCCGCCACCCATGGGTGCTTTGCTGTTCATGATTGGATTCCGCTATTCAGTGAGGATTGCGTGCCCGGGATGACCCGGTCTTACGCCGTCTCTCCGACATCCGCCTCGGCGGACGGGAGGCTCTCATCGCGCGAGCGCTCGCGCCGGCCGCGGCCGGACTCGCCCTCTTCCTCGGCGCCCTTGGCCATCGGCGAGGGCTCGGTCACCGCCGCGCTCATCGCCACCACCAGGTGACGGAGCACCGCGTCGCTGAAGCGGAACGCGCCGGTGAGTTCCCCGAGGGTGTTCTGGTCGCACTCGATGTTCATCAGCACATAGTGTGCCTTGTGCACCTTGGCGATCGGGTAGGCGAGCTGGCGCCGCCCCCAGTCCTCGAGACGATGCACCTGGCCACCGCCGGTGCTGATCATGCCTTTGTAGCGCTCGATCATCGCGGGCACCTGCTCGCTCTGATCGGGGTGAACCAGAATCACAATTTCATAGTGCCTCATCTGTCCTCCTTACGGATTTAGAAGCCGCCCTTCGCGAGGCTTGCACGGGTGCGGCAAGGAGAAACCGCGCGCCCACGGCGACACGGCCCCCAGGTTGGGGGGCGGGGAGAATACTGGAACGGTCCGGGAACTGCAACGCGCCGCTCAGCCGCCGCGCTGGCGCAGCGCCTCGTACAGCAGCATCCCGGCCGCCACCGAGACATTCAGGCTCTCGACCGCCCCGCGACTCGGCAGCCGCACCAGCAAATCGCAGTGCTGGCGGGTCAACTGGCGCAGCCCGCTGCCCTCGGCGCCGAGCACCAGCGCCACCCCGCCGGTGAGATCGGTGGCCGCCGCCGGCTGCGGCGCCTCGGCCGCCGCGCCGATCACCCACAGACCGGCCTCTTTGAGCAGCTCCAGGGTGCGCGCCAGATTGGTCACCACCACCACCGGGGTGGTCTCGGCCGCACCGGCCGCCACCTTGCGCACCACAGGGGTGACCTGCGCGGCACGGTCGCGCGGCACGATGACCGCGAGCGCCCCGCACGCATCGGCGGTGCGCAGACACGCCCCGAGATTATGCGGATCCTGCACCCCGTCGAGCGCGAGCAGCAGTGGTGCCTGCGCCGCGGCGAGCGAGGTGAGCAGTTGCGCCTCGCTCCAGGGGGCGAGCGGCTCGATCTCCGCGAGCACCCCCTGGTGCGCGCTATCGCCCAGGCGCTGGCGCAGCGTCTCGGCCGGCACGCGCGTGATGGACTTCCCTGCGGCGCGCGCCAGCGCTTCGATCTGACGGCTGCGCGGATCGTCGCGCTCAGCGGCGAGCTCGATGGCTCGGATGCGCTCGGGGCTGCGCTCGAGCAGGGTGCGCACGGCGTGCAGGCCGTACACGCTCGTCCGCCCGGCCGGGGCGCTCGGGCGGGCTCTGTCAGGGTTCTTCGGCAAGTTGCAGGTCCACTAGGCCTTCTATGGGATTGACGGCGGTCACGACCACCCGCACCTGCGCCCCGGTGGCGAGCCGCCGGCCGCTGCGCTGGCCACGCCAGGCGTGACCGCGATCCTCCAGCAGATACTCATCGTCACGCAGGTTCTCCAGGTGCAGCAGCCCGTCGACCGCCACCTCGAGAATCTGCACGAAGCAACCGAATTCCACCACGGTGGTGATCAGGCCGCGGAACACCTGCCCGATGCGCTCGCGCAGGTAGGTGCATTTGAGAAAGGTCGCCACGTAGCGATCCGCCTCATCGGCGCGCTTCTCGAGCCTGGAGGTACCCTCCCCGAGCGCGGCGAGCTCCTGCGGTCCGTAGCGCACGGCGCCGTCGGTGCCCGCCAGGCCGAGCTGCGCCTTGAGGGTGCGGTGCACGAGCAGATCCGGGTAGCGGCGGATGGGCGAGGTGAAGTGCGCATAGTGCGTGAGGGCGAGCCCGAAATGCCCGATGTTCTGCGGCTGATAGATCGCCTGCGGCATGGCACGCACGATCAGCGACTCGATGAAGGGCCGCTCGGGCAGATGGCCGAGGCGGCGGGCGATGGCCTGCAGGTCCCGGGTGACGATCTGCTCAGGCAGATGGGCGTCGATGCGCAGCGCCGCGAGCGTCGAGATTAGCCGCTCGAGCTTCTCCGCCTCCGGTTCCCCGTGCACGCGGTAGAGCGTCGGGGTGCTTGCTTTGCTCAGCGCCTGCGCGACCGCGACGTTCGCGAGGATCATGCACTCCTCGATTAGGCGGTGCGCATCGTTGCGGCTGTGCAGCTCGACGGCCCGTACGCGCTCGGCCGGATCAATCACCAGCCGCGCCTCCGGCGCATCGAAATCAAGCGCACCGCGCCGTGCGCGCGCCTTGTGCAGCGCCCGATACACCTCACGCAGCACCTGCAGCGGCTCGAGCAGCGGGCCCAGCGCCTCGCGCGCGGCCGGCTCCCCCTCGAACAGCGCCCGATGCGCCTGGTTGTAGGTGAGACGCGCCGCCGAGCGCATCACGGCGGGATAGAATCGCGCGCTCTTCAACACCCCACCGGTGCTCACGATCATGTCGGCCGCGAAGCACAGTCGGTCCACCCGGGGTGCCAGCGAGCACAGATGATCCGACAGCGCCGTCGGCAGCATCGGAATCACCCGGGTCGGAAAGTAAACCGAGGTGCCGCGCTCGAGCGCCTCGGCGTCGAGCGCCGTGCCCGGGCGGACATAGTGACTGACATCGGCGATCGCCACGATGAGCCGAAAGCCACCCGCGCAGGGCTCCGCATAGACCGCGTCATCGAAGTCCCGCGCGTCCTCGCCGTCGATGGTCACGAGCGGCAGCGAACGCAAATCCTCGCGGCGCGCCGCTTCGGCCGGATCGACCGCCTCGCCCCACGCCTGCGCCTCGCGCAGCGCCTGGGAGGTGAATTCGTGGGGCAGACTGAAACGGGCAAGCGCGCTCTCGGTCGCAAGCTCCACGGGACGATCCGGATCGATGCGCCGCTCGACCCGCGCGTGCGGGACTTCCCCGCCGGCGCCTCGGCGAGTCAGGCGGGCAATCACCCAGTCCCCGTGCCGCGCCCCAGCGAGCGCCTCGTGCGCCACGGCGCAGCGCAACTGCAACCGCCGATCGGCGGCGGTGACCCAGGCGCTGCGACCGGCGATTTCCACGGTGCCGAGAAACGCATGGACGGCGTGCTCGAGGATTTGTTCGACCGTACCGAGCCAGCGGTTGGACGGATCGCGTGCGAGCCGCACGCTCAGGCGATCACCGTGCATGACTCCACGCATCTGCGGCGGCGGCAGAAAGACACTCTCCTTCATGCCCTCGACGCGCAGAAAGCCGTAGCCGGCCCGGTGTGCACTCACCTGCCCCGCCACTCGCTCCCCGGCGCGCACCCGCGTCGTGTCGCTCGGCGCTGGGGCGCCAGAGTCCGCTCGCCGCGCCCGTGAGCCGCCGGGGCGCCCGCCAGCCGGTGCCGAACGCCTCGCTGGCTGACCCGCGGGCTGCGAGCCGGCCCCATGTTCGCGCCGGCCGTACTGGGTTCGGCGCCCTTTCCCTTTGCCTTTACCTTTCAATTGACAGTTTCCGGTCCGGTGCGTAGATTTCGCCGCCTCGCTTCCCAGCCCGGGTGGCGGAATTGGTAGACGCACTAGTTTCAGGTACTAGCGGGTAACACCGTGGAGGTTCGAGTCCTCTCCCGGGCACCAAGAATTCTATAATTTTCAATAATTTACTTCTCATTTGTGATTGACTGCCGAGGCGCCTTCCGGCGCAGCGGCGGGTGAGTGCGGCCGGGTCATTGCTTTTATTCTTCATCGGACCGCCGCGACATCCTAGCAGGGCTTGATCGGGGCGGCGCGGGGGAAATTCAAATCGGGACGCGCTTCAGGGCCGGACCGGGCCTCCTCATTTGATCTTGGCATCGAGGAATCCGAAGCCCTTCCCGCGCAGCGAGACGACTCGCCGACAGAGCACCGCGAGCCGCTCGTCGCCGCTGCCGAAATCTGTGCCGCCACCGCAACCCGTCAGGCGTATCGCAACTTTCCCGGGGCGCACTCGTCAGATCGTCAGTTCCCCTCGAGATCCCTTGCCGGGTCTGGCGCGACACCGATCAACATCATGCTGTGCAGGCAACGGTTCCTTGGCGGCAATGGAGCGCAGCCGGAGAACGCACCGCGCCCAAACACCGGCCGAACAAGCCCGACTATCAGGTCGTGAGCTGACGATCTCTACTTGTCCGCTTCCGACCCCTATGCGGACCTCGCGGTTATGCGGAGTAACCGAGCCGACCCCGTGCTTTTTGGCTGACGAGGTCGGCTCGAAGTCCGCATAATTATAGCTGTTGTAGGAACGCGAGGAGCGGATCGGCTGGACGGTAGCGGCGCAGCTGGATCGCGGGTTCGGCAACTCGAGCAAGGGCCTTTTCCTTCATGGCCAGGTCTGCCTCGACGTACCGGTGTGTGGTGACGGGGCTTTCGTGGCCGAGCCAGAGCGCGATGACGTTGAAGGCGACGCCGGATTGCAGCAGGTGCATTGCTGTGGTGTGACGGATCGTGTGCGGCGAGATGCGCTTCTTCAGCAGACCCGGACAGCGATCTTTCGCGCGCTGCACGGCAAGCTCCAGGCGCTTTTCCACGTTCGAGCGCGTCATCGCCTGGCCTCTGCGGTTCGGAAGCAGCGGTGAGTCGCTGCGCAGTGACGGGTTCATCCGCAACCAGCTTCTCAGCTCGCTCACCGTGCTCTTCCACAGCGGCACAGCCCGCTGCTTGCGGCCCTTGCCATGAAGATGAACGCAGGCCCCGCCATCCAAGACGACATCTGCGATGCGGACGCCGATCATCTCCGAGACGCGTGCTCCGGTGTTGTAGAGCAGAGCGAGCAGAAGATGATCGCGCTGGGATGTCCAGTTCGATCCGGGCTCGCCGAGCACTGCAAGCATCTCCTCGCGGGTGAGATAGCCGAGCATCGGACGCTCGAAGCGCTTCATCGGCACGCTTAAGGCGCGCTCGATGCTGTGCAGGGAGAGCACATCTCGGCGGCCCGCGAACTTCAGGAAGGTCCGAAGTGCACTGAGTCGCAGGTTGCGGCTACGGACCGAGTTGTGGCGCTGCTTCTCGAGATGAGCGAGGAAGGCCAGGATCAGGTCCGGATCGATGTCCGCGAGGGTCAGCGCAGTCGGGGGCTTGCCGAGTTGGCGCTGGGCGAAGGCGAGGAAAAGCATCAAGCCGTCGCGGTAGCAGGCCACCGTGCGCGGACTGACGGCACGCTGTCCGACCAGGTACTCGGTGAAGAACGACTGCACGAGAGCCGGGAAGGACGGCGATGTGGCGCGTGCTTCAGGCATGGGAGGTACCCTCCGAGCCCGGAGCCATGCGCGACTCGAACCGCTTGCCAGCGAGACCGACCAGCTCCGGAACGCCGCTCAGGTACCAGTAGGTGTTGGTCACCATTGCGTGCCCGAGATAGGTGGATAGCGCCAGCATCGCCTGATCGATGTCGGTGCCCTCGCGTTGCCAGGCGAGGATCCGGCGCACCGCAAAGGTATGTCGCAAGTCGTGCACGCGCGGGGCGTGGTGGGTACCGCGGTTCGGCCAGCGAAGGTCGGTGCACACCGCCCGCAATACCCGATCGACGGAGCGTCGCGTGAGCGGCTGACCGCGGCGTCGGCCGCGGGATCCGACGAAGAACGTGCTCTCCTCGGTGGGCGTGATCCACCGGTCGCGTGAACGTCGATAGCGACGTAGCTCCTCGAGCGCGGTGGGATGCAAGGGAACGTGCCGGGACTTGGCGAACTTCGTTCTGCGCACGGTGAGCACGCCGGTCTTGAGATCGACGTCGGCATTGCGCAACCGGATGGCTTCCGAGACCCGCAGTCCCGTGCACAGGAGCAACCCGAAGAGCGTCGCGTAGGTTGCTCCGCGAAGCGCCGGGGCGAGCTGCCCGGCTGCCCGGAGCAACTGTCCGGTCTCCTCCTCGCTGTAGATGTGAGGGGCCGTTCGCCCGCCGATCGGACCGAAGATGGTGTCGTCGGGTACCTCGGTGCGCGGCTCGAACTGCTGCAGCCAGCGCATGAAGGGGCGCAGGATCTTCAGCCGCCGTGCCCAGGTGCGTGGATCGGTACTGTGACCATGGTCGCGTCGCGCCCACTCGGCCATCACCTCCAACGTCACCGGCCGGCACTTCAGCCGATCGGCGTACCGGGTGAAGCTGTGCAGTGCCTGGCCCATGTGATGCAAATCGAACCCCAACCGCCGACGCTCCCGCAGGTACTGCTGGGCGAGTACGCTCAAGCTCTTCGAGGAGGCGCTCATGGCAGGCGCTCCGGCCACGGCAACGCTATAGGCGGCGGTGGTTGCGGCGGCTGCGGCGGCAATGCCGCAGGCCAGGGCAATGCCACGCTGCTGAGGCTGCGCCCGTCGAGCTTGGCGTAGATCAACGTCGTGTTGAGCGAGCGATGCCGCAGAACATCTGCGACCTCCTTGAGCGAACTGCCGCCATCGAGCAGCCGTCGAGCCATCGTGTGCCGCAGCAGATGTGAACGGGTATAGGGGAGACCGGCTCGCTGGTACGCCTGGCGAATGGTCTTGCGCACCAAGTCTGCTTTGATGGGCTCATCGCGCGGCGTCTTCCGACGCACGAAGATGCCGCGGTGAGCGGTCTTGGGTCGCTCGTGCTGCAGGTACGCGGCGATCGTGCGCCCGGTGGCGTCCGGCAAGGGCAGCACTTGCTCGCGGCGGCCCTTCGTCCTGCGCAGCGTCACCGTGCCCTCTCGCCAGTCGATGTCATCGAGCTGCAGGGCGGCGATCTCACCGCTGCGCAGCCCAAGATCGACGGCGCAGCGCACGATCGCAGCGCTGCGACGCATTGAGGGGCCGGGCCAGTTGAGCGAGGTGAGCAACCGCTCGATCTCCTCGTCCGTGAGCGTCTTCGGCAACGAGGCGTGCTGCCAGTTCGCAGGGTACGACAGCACACTGAGCAGTCCGCCTACCGAATCACCCGTCGTCGCGCGGAACCGAAAGTAGCCGCGCAGCGCCGAGATCACCGATCCGACACTCGCCGGACCGTGATATCGCTCGGTCAGCTTTGCAACCAAGCGCCGGAGGTACTCCGGCGTGATCGCCGAGATCACGACGGGCCGCCCATGAAAGCGCCCCCACAGCAGCTCGCGCACGATGCGCAGGATCGTCTGGCGGCTCGAGGACGCAAGACCCCGCACCTGATCCAGGTGCTCATCGAAGCGGTGCAGTTCCTCCTCTACCGGCGTCCCTCTCTCGGCACTCGGGCGGACCACACCGAGTACGCGCAGGACCAGCAGCAGATGGCCGAGCGCGGCGCTCGCCTCACGAGGATCGGTATGTGTGGGCCAGCCGCAGTTGCAATGCGCAACATGGTCGTCGCAGAAGCGCGCTATGACCTTCTCATCGAAACGGCTCAAATCCAGCTTCGTGCGCTCGGCCCAGTGGCAGAAGTGCGCTGCACGATCGAGGTACGCGTACACGGTGTGCCGCGCGTGACCACGCTCAATGAGATATCGCTGGAGCGCTGTGAGGGGTGCACGCTCCCGGACGAGCTCCTCGAGCGGGCGGCTGCAAACAGGTTCGTTCTTCGTTATCGAGGCCATCGTCGTCTCCCAGGTGGTGGAACCACCCGAACTCGACGACAACGGCAAAATTATGTCGAGCTTCCTATCGCATCACCGGCTGCGCGAGCCCGGAAATCGCCTACGCTCGGCAATGCCCGAGACCGCAACTCCGCATAATCGCGAGGTCCGCATAGGGGTCGTTATGCAGAGCTCTGCATAACGACCCTCAGCGGTCCGTTGCGCGTCCCCATTGCCGCCGCTGAACTCGCGTTTAGCGGTCATTGGAGCGACCGGTTTCGCGGAAAACCAATCCGTCATCGCAGCGGACTCGCCTCAGAACGGCTGTAACCATATAGGTTGCGCGTCTGTAACCCAGTCGGTTACACTACGCGTGCATGATCAAGACGTTCAGGCACAAAGGGCTCGCGGCGCTCTTCGAGACCGGGAATGCTCGCAAGGTGCAACCGAAGCACGCAAAACGCCTGAATCTGATCCTTACCGCCCTCAATGCCGCGACCCAGGCGGCGCAGATGGCGATGCCCGGAATGCGGTTGCATCCGCTGCATGGCGACCGCTATTCCGTTTGGGTGGATGAGAACTATCGCGTGACGTTCCGGTTCGAGGGCGGACACGCGTACGAGGTGAATTATGAAGACTACCATTGATAGTTCTGGCCGGATGCACAACCCGGCCCACCCCGGCGAGATCCTCAGGGAAATGTACATGGGGCCGCTCGGGGTGACGATTACGCAGACGGCGGATGCCCTCGGAGTGAGTCGCAAGCACGTGTCGGCGATCGTGAACGGCCGCGTGCCCGTGTCTCCGGATATGGCGGCGCGTCTGGCTGGCGTTTTCGGCACTGAGCCGGATATCTGGATCAATCTTCAGGCGCAATACGATCTCTGGCAGGTGCGCCAGCTCGGACGCCCGAAGGTGAAGCGATTGGCGGCTTAAGGACTGCGTCCAATTGGGAATGGAAGCGAATCGCGCGTACGAATGGCCGCACTGGAGAAAATCGAGAGCTGCATTGCAACGGCGGCTCATGGCCGATCTCAGCCACCCAATTAATCTCGGCGCAAGGGTTCTATATCGACGCTAGTGGGCTGGTTTCGGCTTTCTGCGCTTGCCACTTACTGGCCTCCGAATCTGTTCCACGTAGTTAATCAAACGCGATGGCCATGGAAGCGGCTCAACACTAACCTGGCGAACGACTCGGATGTCCTTGTGCATTGGATTGAGGAGCACATTGCGCCGACCAGGCAGCACGGATGCCGGCACGGCAAGCGCGAGAGAGGATTGATCGCGCAGCCAGCGGTCGCCGATGACCTGCACGCTGGCACGATAGGGCGGCGGGCGGTCCCAGCCGTCAGGTAAGGATGCTGCCAAGGGCGCCACCAGGAAATCATCAAGCTCGATGCAAACCTGATGCATGTCCCGGGGGATCAGGTCCGGGTCGAGGTGCACCAGAGCCTCAAGGAGCGCCAGCTCCAGACTTTCGGACGTGTACACGACCGCATGGCCCTTCGAGTTCCAGCGTCCGCCATGCCTCTTCGCGCCAAGCCCGGAGAGCGATGCATCCAGGTGGATGGCGCGGGTTAACCGCCAGAGACGCATCGATAGATCGCTGCCAGCGCCCTTGCGTCCGCCGACTCAGTACAGATCACCGTACTCGATACGACCGAGCTCGTCGGTCACCAGCTCGGATCCTGCATCGGTGCTCAGCAGGTCCAGGGGGGCCGCGTCCTGCAGGGCGCGATTGGGCCGCTTGAGCCATTCCCGAGCACGGTTCTCATCACCCAGCGAATCGATGGCCCGCTGGCTCACCCGGGCTATACGGGCAATGCGGTCGCTCTCCTCGGCGCTAAGAGCACCCCGCTCGCGCCGCCGCTGTGCCGTCCGCTCATTGATCTGGATGACCCGCATGAGGCGCTGCGGCGACTCCACCAGGAATCGTCCCAGGTTCTCAACCGCAGAGTACTTGACTCGGAAAGTCAGAGGCAGCGCCCGCGCGCGCGCAGTCTCGCCGCCCCGGCTCGACCCAGCCGTCACCAGAACCCGCGGGCCACCGAGGAGCTTGAGCGGGCCAGCCTGGATCAGGGCTTCCGCGGCAGTCGCCGCACTGCTCGACATTTTGACGCCTCTGCACCGACGGAATGACGGATGAATTCTAGTCCTCTGCTTGTGCTCCGGCAACAGCGCACAGGTCGGGGACGAGACCGGCCCGACCACGGCATCCCACGCCATCGACTGGCCTACTGGGTAACTTTGAGGGTAATCCGACGGGCAGAACTGCCCAAGCAGCTGTTCCTAAAGGTATTTCCGACCAGGTTCGACGCCTCTCCCGGGCACCAAGAATTCTATAATTTTCAATAATTTATTTCTCATTTGTGATTGACTGCCGAGGCGCCTTCCGGCGCAGCGGCGGGTGAGTGCGGCCGGGTCATTGCTTTTATTCTTCATCGGACCGCCGCGACATCCTAGCAGGGCTTGATCGGGGCGGTGAGGGGGAAATTCAAATTCCACCAAGTTCGCCGATGCGCTCTGGGCGCTGACTTTCCCAGTCAACCGTGCGATGACCGCTGCTGACGGTCGCTACGAATCCGGCACGAATCCTCATGGAGCCGCTGAACTGGCCTCGCCCGCGAATGCGCCCTTAGCGACCCCTCGCGACGCCTTTCCAGAAAATGGAACTCGAAATTCCATTTTATGGAACTCCCGCGTAGAATTGCCGCGTGATCCTCATCGGGACCGACGTGGTCGAGCAGTACTTCACAGCACGCGCCGGCCATCGCGGGATCAAGGCTGCGCGCAGCCAGTATGATGCCTGGAGAGCCCTCGTTGAGAGCGCACAATGGAAGACACCGGAAGATGTGAAAAGGGCGCACCCGAAGGCGAGCATTCTCAAGAGCGGTCGAGTGGCGTTTAACATCAAGGCGAATGACTATCGCCTTATAGCACTGGTTGAGTACAAGAACGGTGTGGTGATGATCCGGTTCTTCGGATCTCATCAGGAGTACGACAAGATTGACGCGGAGACCGTGTGATGAAAGCGACACTGATCATCATTCAGAATGATGCGGATCATGCCGAGGCGAAGTCGCTCGTCGAGAAGTTGATGCGCTCGGGCGATTCTGAGGATCTAGCGCGAATGACCGCGCAGGCACGCCTCGTCGAAGCTTATGAGCGGACGCGCTGGCCCCGCCGGCTGCCGAGCCTACCGGATCTGCTGACCTATCTGATGGAGCAGCACGGCCTCTCGCGCGCGGATCTGGTACCGCTTCTCGGCACGCCCAGCCGGGTGAGCGAAGTCCTGAATGGCAAGCGCGAACTCAGCATGTCCATGATCCTCAAGCTCCGCGAACGATTTCAAATCTCGGCTGACTTATTGATCCCACGTACCCAGGCGCACGGAGTGGCCGCGTAGCGGAGACAACACGGGTAGCCGCCCCAGCCTCGCGATTCTACTGAGCCTGGCAGCTCGCGAGATGCAAAACATCGCGTAGTAGGCGCGGTCAACGGCACTGTGAGGGCCTTCGCTCTCCGAACTCAGTCGCGCGACCTGTATCGCCCGTTCACTCTTCCGAACGAGAGACACCGAGAACGCGTGACCGGTCACAGTTGAATCCCTTCCCGCGCCACATTTCGCAGAAAGGCGGGACGGGGAAAGCTGTCGGGATCAGTCCAGTCCCTTGATGACACGGGTACCGGCTGAATCATTATTCCGGTATCGACGAAGACATCGTATGCAAGCCCGGTGAGCGTCCACAGCAGCGTCCAGTCATCCGCACCATGTCGAAGAATGACCGCAGCGTCAGCGTCGCTGTCGGGGCGGAAGTCGCCTCGCGCTCGCGAGCCGTACAGGAGAACTCGCTCCACCGGCAGATCTGCGGGAATTCGCGCCATGAATTTGCGAACGGCGCTCTCGGTATTGGCCGGGTAAAAGCCGCCCAACTACTTGTTTCTCGATTGTTAAGGCTGAGCTGCAGTCTTCCACCAAGGTTCCGGCAGGCTTCAGGTGATGAGCATCATCCCGGCGAACTTCGCCGCGCCAGTATCGAAGGTCATTGTCTTTTCGCAGCCCACCGCGGCCGATGTACGCTCGATAAGACAGTCGGCGAAATCTGCACCGCCCCCTCCGAATGTTCGCAACGCCTGCGAAACCTGTTCAGCACGCTCGAGGATAATCTCCTTTGACCGCAAAAGCGCATCCAGCGCCTGAGCGACCTGCTCGCCGACTGTACCCAACACACACCGGCTCTACGAAGCTGGCTGGCCTCGGCATGTCGGGCATTTTCTGCAGCTGCACCGCCAGCGCCAGTCACAATCTGAGCAGGTATACCGGCAGCATCGCGCCAAGGGCGAGGGCCAACTGGATGCCAAGGACCCAAACGGTCTGCCGCGGCGCTCGCCGCAACCACTTGCATGCAAACCAGACGATCTCGGGTACCTGGCAGAGCATGAGCAGCTGCCAGATGTGGGCCGCAGCACCTTCGTCGGCGTGGGGCGGCGGGGCACCGATTCCCGCCACGGCGCTGAGAACCACCACGAACGCAGCGATCGACATCGCCATTGGCACGAAGGCGCTCGGTTGACTCGAGAGTGCGAGTATCGAACCCGGAGTTGCACGCATCACGAGCCCCGGCTGGGTAGCTGACGAACACCGTTCGCGCACGGCCGCGTGCAGAACATCGATGATCGTGCGGAAATCGCCGCGACTACTGCACAGCAATTCTTCGATTTCCTCGCCATAGCGCGCGCGCCACGCCCTCGGGTACAGACGAAGCAGCCAGCCGACGAGCGCGCGGTTCATACGTATTTCAGCCTCTTCGTTCCCGCATCGACGAACTGTCGCAAAGTCGCAAGTCGTGCGCGCAGCACGCGCGCACCGGTAGCGGTGATCCGGTACGGGCGGCGGCGCTCCTCAGGCGGCAGAGCTTCGATGAACCCGCGGGCCTCGAGGCGTGTGATGGCTCCATACAGCGTGCCGGGCCCCAATCGGGTCCCAGACAGGCCGGCAATGTCCTCGATCATCGCATGACCGTGCTTCGGGCCGGACGCGAGGCTTGCCAGGACCAACAGTGGCGGATCGGAGTAGTGACCCAGATCCTTCTCCGTCCCAGACGGAACTACGTGACGCGTACTACGCATGACGTAGTTATAGCGCAACCACAACGGAGATGGCAAGTTGGCGAACACGCGGCACTCCCGCCTGCCAGCCCGCCCCGTGCCGACTGCGTACCGCATAGGCCGCAGCGCTTGCTGCAGGCACGCGAGTGTGCGCAGCGGGTTCAACCGCTCACGCGGCGTGATTTCGCCAACCGCCCCTGCGCCTCGCGGACGGCTACTTTGTAGTCGCGCCGCACGGTCCGCTGTGCAACGGTCTTGGCGCCATGATTTGCGCCAGTGCCGCGCTCAGCGATTAACAAGACGCGCGGACTCTCAGCGTGACCCGTTCTTTGCGCGCAGCCAGAGGCGCGGCCGTGACTTATCCCGGGCGCCGGGCGTTTCGGCGACGGGCCGGCAGAAGCCGCGCAGAGTTGAGGATGAAGGTGAGTTCAGAGGTCACGTGGATGAACGCCGCAAGCAGCGGGTTCAGCATACCGGCAGCCGCCAACCCAATGCCGAGTGCGTCGACACCGATCGTGCCGGCAAAATTCGTCCAGATGATCCGCCGGGTGCGCCGCGCAAGTGCGAGCGTCTCGGCAAATTTCGCCAAATCATTTCCCAGGAGCACCACATCGGCGCTCTCCCGGGCCACATCGGTCCCTGAACCCATGGCAACGCCGACCTGCGCTTCGATCAGTGCCGGGGCGTCATTGATGCCATCGCCAACCATTGCAACGACGTGTCGCTCGAGCGTCAGGCGCTGGACATAGTCCCGCTTGTCCTCGGGCAAAAGCTCGGCGGCAACCTCCGCGATGCCGAGCTGTGCCGCGACCGCTTCGGCAACCGCCGGCGCATCCCCCGTCAGCAGCACAGTCCGCGCGCCCATTGCCTGGATCGCGGCAACGGCCGCCCGCGCCTCGGGCCGGACACGATCGGCAATCTCGATGGCACCCAGCAGGACCCCGGCGCGCGCGACATACACTTCGGTTGCGCCCCGCTGAGCGCTCGCAAGCGCATCGGGCACCGCAATGCCATGCTCGCGCAGCAGCGCGAGATTGCCCACCAGGATTTGCGCACCGCTCAGCACCGCATCGATCCCGCGCCCGGGCTGGTATCCGAAGCGCTCGGGTTCCCTCACCACGCGCCCCGCGGCGCGGGCATACTCGGCAATAGTCTTGCCGAGCGGATGCTCCGAACGCGCCTCCGCTGCCGCGGCGGCATCGAGGAGCACCATAGGATCGACACCCGCCGTCGGGTGCAGGGCGCGCACGTGCGGCTGCCCGAAGGTGAGCGTCCCGGTCTTGTCCAGAACGACCGTGTCGACCCGACCGAGCTGCTCGAGATAGAGCCCCCCTTTGACGATGGCCCCGCCGCGAGCCGCCCGCCCGATCGCCCCGAGGATGGCGAGTGGCGTGCCGGCCGCGATGCCACAGGCGCCTGCGACGATGATCACCGAAATGGTCGAACGGATATCGTGCGTCACCAGATAGGTGACGAGGGCCGCGCCCAGTGCAAAGTAGACCAGGTAGCCGGCGAGGCGGTCGGCGAGCCGTTGCACCGGCGCCCGGGAGCGCTCGGCCTGCTCGACGGCCTCGATGATCTTGCCGTAGCTGGTATCGCGCCCGATGCGCTCGGCGCGAATCTCCAGCGCGCCGGATTGATTGATCGAGCCGGCAAAGACGCCACTGCCGGGCGTCTTCTCAACTGGCAAGGACTCCCCCGTGATCCGCGACTGATCCACGAACGAATGCCCGGCAATCACCGTGCCGTCGACCGGAACCCGCCCGCCCGGATTGACGAGCACCGCCTCACCGGGCTCAAGCTCTTCGGCGACGACCTCGGCAATGCCATTCGAACGCCGCACGGAAATCGCTCGAGGCAGAAAATCGAGCAGCTCGCGGATCGCGCGGCGCCCACGCGAAACCGTCATGCCTTCGAGGACCTCGGCGACGAGCACGAAAAGGGTGATCACGAGCGCGGTGAAAAACTGCGCAATCGCCGCCGCCGCCACGATGGCGAGCGTCATCGACAACTCCATGGTCATGCGTCGCGCCAGGAGATTCTCGAACGCTTCGCTGACGATCGGCCAACCGCCGATCACCAGAGCGGCGATCCCGATCACACTCACCGATGCAAGCGGCTCCCAGAGACGAAACCACACCGCGACGGCGGCAAGCGCCACGATCGCAATGCGCGCCCCCTCGCCCCATGAGAACGCGTGCTCGTGCTCAGGATCGTGCTCGCGGCAGGCATCCTGCCCGAGTGTCGCGGCACCGAGGCGGGAATCGGCCCGACCGGCCACGGGCTCTTCCTGTGGATCACAGATCCGTGCTGAATGCGGCGGCTGACTCATAGTGATTCTTGGCCAGATGACTTGTGCGGACCTATCGGAGGTAGGTACGCACGACTTCGATCAGCTCCTCGGCACCCGCGCGACGATCCGCCTCGGTCGTGGCATGAGACCCGGCCAGATGCGTTTCGATGTGCTCTTCCATGACCTCCAACATCAGGCCATTGACCGCACCGCGCACGGCGGCAATCTGCCGCAGAATCTCGGCGCAGCCGCGCTCAGCCTCGAGCGCCCGCTCCACGCCCTCGACCTGCCCCCGGATGCGGCGAACCCGCGACAGGAGCTTCGTCTTCTCGCGTGTGGTATGACTCATGACGGCCCCGTATACCCTAGGGGAGTATTGTATCCCGCAATGCACCGGCCGGGCCAGTCGCTCCCACAGAGTCGTCCGCACCGGCGGTCGCGCCTGCCGCACGCGGCACAGGGCCACTCAAACTCAATGCCGCCCCGGTATCGGTCCAACCGGACACCGCGAAGACACGCGCGAACGCTCGACCGTAGACGGCTCGTCCGTTGGCATTGTGACCACACCGTTGTGGCCGATGCGCCCCCGGATTCACTCCTCCGCCCTCACCGGCGACACCCTGCCCGCCGCGGGCTTGCGCAGCCGAACCGCATGACTTGCGCTCGCTGACATGACCGGTAGGTCACACTGATGCACCGGCGGCAGCCGGCACAACGCCATTACCCCGATCTGTTGCGGGCGAACTGCGGCAGCGCGCGAGTGGGACAACACCGACACGCTCCGGCCGACACGCGAAGCCCTTCCGTGACTGCGGACTGGACTCAGTCAGCTCCCAGACGCATCGCCGTGAGCGCTTCGAGGTCCGCGCGACGCTCCGATTGGTCGAGGCGCAATGCGAGAAGCAGCTCCTGAGTCTGTACCCGCGTCCGCGCGATCCGCACCAATCCCGCCGGCGAGGATCTGTCTTGTGCGACCTCTGCACGCGCAAAGCGCGCCAGCTGCCGCAGTCGCGGCAACCAGACCCGCTCGTAAAGCCCGATCTGACGACAGTCGCTGCGGCTGATCTCGAGATCCGCGACGAGCCGGGCCATCAGGCTCAAACGGTGGCTCCGCAGCTGCGCACGCTGCTGTCGCAGTTCGTCTCGCCGCTGCCGGATGAGCGCTTGAATTGCCCGGTAGCGTACGAAGGGAAACATGAGCGCCCCGCCGAGGTTCTGCGCCATACCGTCGAGGCTGCTCGCGGCCGTCAGGCTGAAGTCCGGAATGTAGTGCATCCTGGCCAGTTCGACATCGATGCGCCCGGCGCGAATATCACCACGCAGCGCCATCAAGTCCGGATTACCTTGCACCGCTTCGGCCAGCCCGCGAGAGAGCGAGCCGACCGGCGGCACGGAAGGCGCCAACTGCGCCGGCACCCCGAGCGGCCGCAGCACGCTCCGTCCCAGAATGCGGTTCAGCGCCGCGCGATCGGCCGTGCGCTGCGCCTCAGCCGCTGCGATCCTCGCAGCCAATCCCGTCCGTTCATTCGCAATCGACAGAGCCGCGCTCGGGGAGCTCCTTCCCGTCCGAATCTGCGCTTGTACAAACTCGTCGAGCTCGCGCAACAATGCTGCATCGCGCCGCAAGAGCGTGAGCATCGTCGAGTCCGCCACCAGCTGATACCAGGCATCGAGGGTCTGCCGGCGGACCGCGAACTGCGCCCGTCGGTACCGCCAGCCGGCGGCATACGCCCGCTGCAGCGCGGCGCGGGCTGCGGCGCGGGGCTTACTCGGCCACTCGATCGGCGCACTGCTCATGTTGGCGAGTTGCAACATCGTGCTGGCTTGACTCGCGACACCGTTCTTCATACCGACCGTCGTGCCGATCGCCGGCACAGTTGCCTCGGTGCCCCGCTGGGGTATGGCCTCGATTGCCGCACGCCACTGCCAGTAAGCCGCTTCCACATCCGGACTGTTGAGCAGTGCCCGGCGGATGAGCTGCCCGGCGCTGGGAACGGCGCGAAGCCGCGGGAATCGTCGCTGGCGCGGCATCTTTGCGAACGGCTGACCGGCCTGCACCGCCTCGCGCCGTAGCGCTGCCGTCCCGCGCGGGATGAACGTGCATCCGGCGAGCATCACCGTGAGCGCATACGCCACGAGGATCCGCCCAAGCCGTGCCGTCCGCCCGTGCGCGGTGACGCTCATGCGCCGTCTCCGGAATGCAATGCAGACGGTGACAGTGCTGCACTCGGCGATGCATGAGTTTCAAATTGATCCCGCAGCGCATAACTCATCATCATGTAATACACCGTCGGCAGGACCAGCAGCTCCAGTGCGAAACTCGTGATGAGACCGAAGATCATCGGTACGGCCAAGTGGCGCATCATGTCCGCACCAGCCCCATCGGCCCACAACAGCGGCGCAAGTCCTCCGAGCGCCGCCGATACGGTCATCGTCTTCGGGCGAATGCGACGCACAGTCGCGGTATAGACCGCCTCGAGCAGTTCATCGCGGTTGCGCAGATGACCGCTCTCGCGCGCCTGCCGCACGCTCACATCCAGGTAGACCAGCAGCACCAGGCCCATCTCGGCCGCCAGCCCGGCGAGCGCAATGATCCCGACCCAGACCGCCACAGAGAGCTGGTAGTGCAGGATCCACAGGGCCCAGAACGCCCCGACGAGACCAAACGGGACCGCCAGCAGCACGCCGAGCACCCGCATGAAGTGCCCGGTCGCGAGAAACAACAGCACGATGATCGCCAGCAGTACCAATGGCACCGCCAATGCGAGACGCTGGTTGGCCGCGTGGATCTGCTGGTACTGTCCGACCCATTCATACGTGTATCCCGGCGGGAGCGTCACGCTGCGAGCGATCGCTGCCTCGGCACGACGAACGTACCCGACGAGGTCCGAAACCTGTGTCGTCACATTGATGTAGTTCACCGTCCGGGTATCGTAGCTATCGATCGCGGGCGGTCCCGCGTCGTAGCGGATCGTCGCGACCATCCCAAGCGGAATGCTACCGCCGCCCGGCAGCATGACCGGCAGTTGCCGCAACGCCTGTGGCGAGTCGCGCAAATTGACCGGGTAGCGCAGATTGATCGGATACCGCTCGACGCCGAGCACCATGGTGCCCAATTGCTCCCCGCCGATCGCCATGCTGATGACACGCTGCACGGCACCGACCGTGAGGCCGTAGCGCGCCGCAACGCCCCGCTGCACGTGGATATCCAAGTAATAGCCGCCGAGCGTTTGATTGGCGATGGCGCTGAGCGTACCGCGCACGGGCGTGAGCGCCCGCGCAATCTCGTTGGAGAGCCGGCCGAGAACCGCCAGGTCGGACCCCATCACCCGGATGCCGATCAGCGTCTTGCTGCCGCTGTTGACCATGTTCGTGCGATTGGCGACCGGCATGGTCCAGTACGGCGGCAGACCGGGGATGTCGAGCGCCTGATTGAGGCCTTCGTGGTATGTACCGGCCGGATCGGTGTAGCCGTTTTCCAGCTGAGCCACCGTCACGCGTTCCTGCTCCGGCCAGAACGTGTGCTGTAGTGGCCATTGCAGCCAGTGCGGCCAGTGACGATAAAACCGCGGCATCGCCGCCACCGGCCATTGCTCGCGCGGCTTCAACTGCACGATGGTGTCGAGCATCCCGAGCGGCGCATCATCGGTCGCCGTCTGCGCCCGTCCCGCCTGGCCGAACACGCTCGCAACCTCAGGAAAGCGCATCATGATCTTGTCCGTCTGTTGCAGGATCGACCGCGCCTCGGTGATTCCAAGTCCCGGATAGGTGGTCGGCATGTACTCGAGATCCCCTTCCCACAGCGGCGGGGTGAACTGCGTGCCGAGGTGCGAGAGTGGCCAGAGGATCGACAGCACCAGCGCAGCGGCGATCGGCAGCACCACCCAACGGTTGCGAATCGCAAAGCGAAAGACCGGCGCAAAGCCGTTCTGCAGCGCACGGCTGATCGGGTTGTGCTGCTCCGCAATGATGCGCTGTGGCACCGTCAACAACAGCATCAGCGCAACGGTGGCGATCGCCGCGGCCCAGCGGTGACGCACGAGCAGCGGGGAATGCCCGGACAGCAGAAACACCGCCCCGCCCGCGACTGCAGCAACCCCCGCGGCGAGCGCGATTTGCACCGGGCGCGGCCAGGCGACCGGCAACAGATCCGGCTTGATGAAATACCCCATCAGCACCGGAATCAGCGTGATCGAAACGACCGCGGCGGCGGCCATCGCGAAGGTGCCTGTCAGTGCGAGCGGCCTGAACATCTTGCCGCTCTCGCCCGGCAGAATGAAGATTGGCAGGAAGCTCACTGTCAGGATCAGCAGGCTGAAGAACAGACTCGGCGCCACCTCCGCGGCGGCCTCCCGAATGATCAGCCAACGTTCGCGCCTCGCCTCGCCCTTGCCGAAGCGGATTTCCTCGGCGTTGAGGTGCTGATGGGCGTTTTCCACCGTCACGATCGCCGAGTCGACCACGACCCCGATGGCAATGGCGATGCCGCTCAGGCTCATGATGTTCGCACTGACGCCCATGAGGTAGAGAATCGCGAGGCTGATCAGCATGCTGGTGGGGATGACGATGATCGCAACCAACGCGCTGCGTCCGTGCAGCAGAAACAGGATGCAGACCAGCGCAACCACGATCATCTCTTCGGTCAGCGTATCGGACAATGTCGCGATGGCGCGGTTGATGAGGCGCGTACGGTCGTATCCGGTGCGGACGAGCACCCCCGGGGGCAGGCTGCGTTGGATCTGTCCGATCTCGTGCTTGACGGCCTCGATTACCCGATAGGTGTCGCCGTGGAAGCGCACCACCACGATGCCGCAGGCCGCCTCGCCCCTGCCGTCCCAATCGCAGATGCCCTGGCGCTGCTGTCCGCCAAGCTGCAGCGTCGCCACGTCCCGCAGGAGGATCGGTGTGCCGTCCTGGGCCCGTCCCACCGGAACCTCGCCGAGCTGCTTGAGGTTGCGCAGATAGCCGCGGCTCCTCACCATGTAGCTGATTTCGCTCTGCTCGATGATCGAGCCGCCGACGTCGTTGTTGGAATCGCGGATGGCGCTGCGGATCCGTGCAAGCGACAGATGATAGGCCCGGATCCGGTTGGGATTGATGATCACTTGGTATTCGCGCACGAATCCGCCGAGCGGCGCGACTTCCGACACACCGGGGACCGACTCGAGCTCGAAGCGCACGAACCAGTCCTGCAGGCTGCGCAGACCCGCCAGGCTGACCTCGGCCCTTGCTAGTCGGGTACCATCGACCGGACACACGCCTTGATGCGTGAAGCCTCGTACGAGCCTCAGACGGGCGCGCTCAGCAGCCGGCGCCGCCGCCACCGAGCGGTACCACCGGCCCGTTTTTGGCTCCTGCCAGATTCCCTGAGGAAATCGCGCGCAATACCAGCCCGACAGCAGCGCATATTGATACGCCCAGCCGACGCCCGTGGCGTCCGGTCCCAACTGTGGCGTCACGCCCCGAGGCAACTGGGTGCTGGCGTAATTAAGGTACTCCAGCACCCGACTGCGCGCCCAGTACAGATTCGTTCCCGGCTGGAAGGTGACATGAATCAACGAGTAATCGAACAGGCTCTCGCCGCGGATGGATGCGACCCTCGGCACATCGAGCAGCGCTGTTTCGAGCGGATAGGTCACCTGGTCCTGCACCACATCCGGCGGCTCGCCCAGGTCATTGGTCAGCACCAGCACCTGGGTGTCAGAGAGATCCGGCACCGCATCGAGTTTGCTGTGGAAGGTCATCCAGGCCGACACCGCGATGAGCACGAGCGCGAGCAGCAGCACGAGTTCGCGATTCTTGAGGCAAAGCTCAATGATTCGGCGGATCACGCCCGTACCCCGGGATCGTCCATCAGCGGCCCGTCTGGAGATGCTGCGACGGTGCGAGTGATCGCGGCGGCCGCGCGCGGGTGGGCCCGTCATGCTGCACGGCATGGGTCATCTTCATCCTCGTCCCGGGGGGCGCCGCACGCCGCGCCCTGCCGGCACCTTGCCGATCTGCAGCAGCGCCCGCGGTCAGCTTGCGGGTCAGTTCACGCATGTTCGACTCGACATCGATCAGGAACTGACCGCTCGTGACAAGCCGCTCGCCAGAGGTCACCCCTGAGAGAATCTGCACCAGGCCGTGACGCCCGCTGAGGCCCGTCGTGACTCGGCGAGGAAGGAATCGGCCGTGACCTAGAGACACCAGCACGACCTCATCCGTGCCGGTGTGGATGACCGCCGAGGCGGGTGCGAGCATGACGTGCTGCAATGGCGTGGTGAGAATGTCCACCAGCGCGTACATGCCCGGACGCAGCAGTCCGGCCGGGTTCGCGAATCGCGCCCGGACTGTCACGGTGTGCGTCCGGGAGTCCTCGTCCGGTGCAATGAAGAAGATCCGGCCGACCAGCCTCCGACCGGGCTGAGCCGCAATGCGCGCCTGCATGAGTTGACCAAGACGCACCCACGGCACCTGATTCTCATAGACCTTCGCGTCGAGCCACACGCTGCGCAGCTGTTCGATGCGCATCAGGGTCTGGCCAGTCCTGACAAAAGAGTGCTGCTCGATCGACACGTGCTGCAGAAATCCGCAGACCGGACTGCGAAACGTCAGGTATCTCTCGGCCCGGCGCTGCGCCACGATGCGATCGAGCTGCGCCGGGTCGACACCCAGGTAAATCAGCCGACTGCGAATCGATTGATAGACGCTCTGCGCCGCGCGCGCAGCCCCGGACTCGCCGCTCTTGCCCGCCAACGCACGAGTGCTGGCCGCCGCAAGCAGTTCTTCCTCACCGGCGAGCAACTGCGGGCTGTACAGCGTGAACAGCGGATCGCCTTTGCACACTGCCGTCCCGCCGGTACTCGCATACAGCGTGCCGATCCAACCGGCAGCACGCACCGTGACCGCATAGCTGACCGGCGCAGCCTGGCGAAAATACCCTACGGTCCGTACCGTCTTGTGCAGAGCGCCCAGCCGCACCGGACTCAGCTGCACGGCGAGATCCTGCTGAATCTCCGGATTAATCACCACTTCACCCGGACGGGTCGCACCTGCCGCGGCGTAGACGGGCACCAGCTTCATGCCCATGGCGCTGATCCCGGGCCGCGGCGAAATCGAAGACGGCCCGATCATCGGGTCCCACCAGTAGAGAATCCTGCCCCGGCGATGAACCGATGCGGCAAGCCGATTGCCGGCGCTTGATCCGAGTGCGTGCTCCCGCCCCCGCTCAGCGCGAGCCCACAGCGCTCCGACGATCAGGCCGGCGCCTGCAGCCAGCACGAGCAGGACGCTTGTCACCTTCCAATGTGTCATGGCCCGCTGTTCCCGGGGGAGCGGCGCTTCCCTCCAGTCTCATCGCGCCTCTTACGTACGCCGAGAAAGTCGAAATCGCTTGCGGCGCACGCGAGGCGTCGAGTGGGGCGTGTCCGGTTCGATCGATTCTCGAGCTCGAGTAGTGCCATGAGAGTCTCCCAACACGACGTGCGCGCGACGACAACCGCGCCGGATGCTGTGAGACAACCCTACGGCTTGGAGTGCACTCCAGAGTCAATTGCGCTCTCTACGGATAGCCTCGGGTCCGGCAGCACCGCAGAGGCGACTGTTCTGCGCGAGCCACCGCAATTTGCGCCCTGCGAACAGGACGCAGATCAACGGAACCATTGCGCTGCGTGAAGGGGAAACGTACGCTGCTTGGGCCGCGCGCACCGCAGCGGTTCACGTTTGCGGAACCGCTCACCCCGCGCACAGAGACTCGACCGGTGCGCCGTCCACGCCGCAACGGAACCGTGGCGCCAGCCTTCTCACGCGCATCTTCGATGCCGCCGCGGCAAGCGCGACAGGGCGTTGACCCTTCAGGGCGGCGGCACCTGCGCATCCGTCGCGCATTCGAGGGTCAGACCGCCGACGGACGCCTCACGCGGCCAGGGAGCTCTGGCCACGCAGCGACTCGCCCTCCCTCGCCGGTGGGTTCCGGCGCAACCGGCCGATACGTACAACACCTCAGGACTGGCGGCTCTCGACCCGCCGCCGCTGCCGTCCCGCATCAGCCGTCACTGCAGCGGGCCATCAGAGCGCCAGACGCTCTCACCGAGGCACGCTATTTCGCTGTCCGGGTCGTCATCGCACCGGTCGACGGTGAGGTCGGACTGCAATCAGGTCCGCAGACGCTATCAGCGAGCGAGCAGCAATTTTCGGTCATGAAATCCATCAACGCGCGCATCCGCTCCATATCCGGGCTGTAGAAGAGGTTTCGACCTTCCCGGCGGCTCTTGAGCAGCCCCGCATTGAGCAGCTCACGGATGTGGAACGAGAGCGTCGGCGCGGGCACGCCGAGCCTGCGCGTCAGTTCCGTCGGGGTATAACCGTCGGGTCCCCGCCGCACCAGCAGCCGAAAGACTGCCAACCGCGCCTCCGACGCAAGCGCGCTCAGCGCGCCGATCGCCTCTTTGGATTTCACGCTGCGATTCTAGCAAGGCAGAGCGGATCCGCAATTCAACGAAGGATTCGCCATCTGGCGCGCGCTCTGAGACAGTGTGATGGCCACAGCAGCGGCGTTATCCGGCCCCGCACCGTTCGGTGTCACCGCAACGCCAAAGGCGCCCGCAGCCCGCCGGTGAGCCGCTCCGAACGGCACCTCGAAGCAAGCGCTGAGGAGCGCGAGCGCGCACTGCCCCACACTCGAGAGTCGGCTTGGGGAAGAAAAGTCGACTCCGCGCACTGCTGTATTGCGCGCGGATCGTATTTTGATATTCTTGGAATCCTCGAATGATCGTGAAATCTGGGGATGGGTGCGGGACGCGCCTGAGCACCGTCTCGAGCGGCGCTGCACCGATGCCGGCGGCGCCCTGTCGGCGCCGTTGTGGCACAACGGGCAAGGCTTACAGCGCATCGCGCCCGTTGCGACGGGCGGTTCTGATTCATTAGGAGCGGTCAATTGTCGATTTTCGAACGGTATCTCACGCTCTGGGTGGCGCTGTGCATTGCCGTCGGTATCGCGCTCGGCAAGCTCATGCCGGGGCTGTTCCAGGCCATTGCGGCCGCCGAGATCGCTCAAGTCAACCTGCCGGTCGCGGTGCTGATCTGGCTGATGATCGTGCCGATGCTCGTGCGCATCGATTTCGGCGAGCTGCACCGGGTGAAGGACCATTGGCGCGGAATCGGCGTCACGCTGTTCGTCAACTGGGCCGTGAAGCCCTTTTCGATGGCGCTGCTCGGCTGGATATTCATTGCGCACTTGTTCCGTCCGCTGCTGCCAGCCGGGCAGATCGGCTCGTATATCGCCGGTCTGGTCATCCTCTCGGCCGCGCCCTGCACGGCGATGGTGTTCGTGTGGAGTCAGCTGACGGGCGGAGAACCGCACTTTACGCTCTCGCAGGTGGCGCTGAACGATCTGCTGATGATCTTCGCCTTTGCGCCGATCGTCGGTGTGCTCCTCGGCCTTGCGGCGATCAGCGTGCCGTGGCAGACACTGCTGCTCTCGGTCGCACTCTATATCGTGATTCCGGTTCTGCTCGCCCAGACGCTGCGACGCAGCCTGCTCGGTCGCGGCGGCGAGCCCGCCCTGCACCGGGTCCTGGCACGACTGCAACCGGTGACGCTGGTGGCACTGCTGCTGACTCTGGTGGTGCTGTTCGCGTTTCAGGGCAAACAGATCGTGGCCGAGCCGCTGGTGATCGTCCTGCTCGCGGTGCCCATTCTCATTCAGGTGTACTTCAACGCCGGTCTCGGCTATCTGCTCAATCGGGCCCTGGGCGAGGCACACTGCGTCGCCGCGCCCTCAGCATTGATCGGCGCCAGCAATTTCTTCGAACTGGCCGTTGCCACCGCAATCAGCGTGTTTGGCATCGGCTCGGGCGCCGCGCTCGCAACCGTCGTCGGCGTGCTCGTCGAAGTCCCGGTCATGCTCTCGGTCGTGCGAATCGTCAACCGCACCCGCGGCTGGTACGAGCGCACCGGATCGCCGCCCCGCGCCCAATCGGGGCGCGACGGCGGCAATCCCCAGAGCCATGGAGGGGAGCACGCATGAGCCGCCGGATTCTGTTTCTCTGTGTCGCAAACTCCGCCCGCAGTCAGATGGCCGAGGGACTTGCGCACGCGCTCCTCGGCGAGCGCGCGCAGGTACTGAGCGCCGGATCACGTCCCTCGCAGGTCAACCCTTACGCCATCGAGGCCATGCGCGAGATCGGTATCGACATCTCGACACAACGCTCGAAGTCGGTCGATGAGATCGACACCGCGTCACTGGATCTGGTGATCACGCTGTGTGCCGAGGAAGTCTGTCCGGTACTGCCGGGTCGAACGCGCCGACTGCACTGGCCCATCCCCGATCCCGCATCGACGGATCCGGCGCTGACGGAAGAGCAACTGCGCCAGCGGTTTCGCACCGCACGGGAGCAGATTCGCTCCCGGCTCGAAACGCTCGTCGCACAGCTCGAGCTGCCGCCCGGACCGTAAGCCGGGGCGCTGCGCCGCAGCGCCACCGCCCGTTCTCACTGCAGGGGCCTGAGCCCCGCGCCCGGTTGACCGGCCTGCGGGCACTGTGTTGCGTTCACTGAGTCGCGGCCCGTCAATCCTGCGCCATTCGGGCATGCGATCGTGCAGCTCGGCAGTCCCCGCCGAGGCCTAACACGGCAGTGGCCTCGGCGGCAATCGCCAACCTCGCACACCCAGCGCACCGGCGCTGCTGCTAGAGGTCCCTCTGCGTTCAGCCGGCCACCGCCAACTCGCCGTTCCATCCCCGGGCAAACACGCACGGTGCTTCGCACTGTACGTATTTTCCACGCTGAGCCGCCCTGGCAGCATGACTCCATGACACACGGAGACGGTCACATCTCACAGTCAACCGTCCTCGGTGCCAGGTTCGCATCCCCGGCGGAGAGACTGCTGGCGCGCACCGCACCCGCCAACGCCACCACGGTAATGCGCCGCGCGCTGGCGCTGGTATTGCCGACGCTCTTGCTCTCCGGTTGCGCCGTCGGGCCGCGCTTCACCCGCCCCGCCCCGCCGGCAGCGAGCGGCTACAGCCCCCACATAAGCACGCTTGCCGTGACACCCGGACATGGAGAGCCGCCGCAACAGTTCGTAGTAGGGCAATCGATTCCCGCCGAGTGGTGGGGACTCTTTCACAGTGCCGCGCTCGATCGTCTCGTGCGTCAGGCACTCGCGGCGAACGCGACGCTGGCAGCCGCCCGCTCCACCCTCGCACAGGCGCGCCAGGCCGTGCTGGCCGCCCGCGGCGAATACGCCCCACAGATCGATCTCGGTGCGAGTGCCGAACGACAGAAGGGACCGGCGTTCGCACTGGGGCTGCTCAGCAACTTGCCGATCCGGCAGGGACTCACCACATTTGACCTCTATTCGCTCGGCCCGACGGTCAGCTACGCACCCGATGTGTTCGGTTTGCAGCACCGCAGCGTCGAGGCGCGGCGCGCCGCGGCCTCGGTGCAACGCGATCAGCTGGCTGCTGCAGTGCTGACGATCACCGGCAACACAGTCGGGACGGCGCTGACGCTCGCGAGCCTGCACCGGCAGATCCAGGCCCTGAAGCAAATCATCGCCGATGATGGGCGCAATCTGTCCCTCGTGCGCCGCTCGTTCCAGCTCGGGCGCGCACCCCGCACTGCCGTGCTCGCCGCTGCGACCCGCCTCGCGCTTGATCGGGCTCAACTGCCGCCGCTGCGCCAGCGTCGGGCGCTGGCGCAGGATGCGCTCGCGATCCTGATCGGACAGGTCCCCGGACAGTGGCAGCCGCCCGCCCTTCGGCTCGCCGATTTCCAACTTCCGGCCACGCTGCCCTTGACACTCCCCTCGACCCTGGCGCGCCAGCGACCGGACATCCTGGCAGCAGAGCAGCAGGTCCACGTGCGCAGCGCCGAGGTGGGCATCGCAACGGCGCGGCTGTATCCGAACATCGTCCTGTCCGCATCGATTGCCACCGCGGCCTTGCGTCCGAGCGCACTGTTTGGTGCCTCGAGCGGCGTGTGGGCCGTGCTCGGCGGACTCACGGCGCCGGTGTTCCATGGCGGCCGGCTGCGCGCCGAACGGCGCGCGTCGCTCGACGCCCTCAAGGCTTCCCTGGCGCTGTATCGACAGACCGTTCTCAGCGCGTTCGGGCAGGTGACGGACACGCTGCGCGCGCTCGACAATGATGCGCAGCTCGCTGCCGAGGAGCACCAGGCTCTACAGCTCGCCCGCACCACCCTCGCGCTGCAGCGGTTCAGCTACCGAGCGGGCCGCAGCAACGTACTCGACCTGCTCTCGGCCGAGCGCCGTTATGAGCAGGCGCGGCTGGGCTATGCGCAGGCGAGCGCACGACGCTACGCCGACAGCGCACAGCTGCTCGTCGCGCTCGGCGGCGGCTGGTGGAACGATCCGGGATTGTGCGCCGATCGGTGCGCGATCCGCACCGGCACAACACGCCGGAGCTCAGGAGCGCGCACACAATGAACAAGCCTCGTCCTCTCCTCGTGGCTGCCGCGGCGGCATCCCTGGTCCTGATCGGCGGACTGTTGTACTGGTGGCTGCGTCCGGTGGGCACCGCAAGCGAGCTCACGCTCTATGGCAATGTGGACATCAGGGAGGTCGAGCCAGCGTTCAATGCCGCCGGCCGCATTACCCAGATCAGCGTGGTGGAAGGCGCCGAAGTGCACCAGGGCGAGCTGCTTGCGCGCATCGATGACACCCGCTACCGCGCGCGCCTCGCCGAGGCACAGCACAATGCGGCGCACCTGCAAGCGGTTCTCTCGCGGCTGCTGCACGGTTCACGGCCGCAAGAGATTGGCGAGGCCAGAGCAACGATGGAGAGCCTGCGCGCCACGTACCGCAATGCCAAGATCAACTATGTGCGCACCCTGGCGCTGCTGCCTCAAGGTATTGCCTCGGTGCAGGATCAGGATGACGCGCGTGCACAGTTGCATGCTGCACGCGGACGCTATGAGGCGGCCCTGCAGGCATACCGGCTCGCCGTGATCGGACCGCGGCACGAGGACATCCTCGCCGCGCGCAGCGCCTTCCATGCGGCGCTCGCAGCCCAAGCTGTCGCTGCACGCGAGCTGGCCGATACCCGGCTCTACGCGCCTGCAGCCGGAGTCGTCGAGGACCGCATTCTCGAGCCCGGCGACATGGCCTCACCCAGTACACCGGTATACACGATCGCACTCACCTCGCCGCTGTGGGTGCGCGCCTACGTGGCCGAGGCGGATCTCGGCAAGATTGCTCTGGGCATGCCGGCCGTCGTCACCACCGACAGCTTCCCCGGCCACCGCTATCCCGGTTGGGTCGGCTATCTCTCGCCCACCGCAGAGTTCACCCCAAAGACCGTCGAGACTGCGGAGCTGCGCACACAACTCGTCTATCAGGTGCGCGTCTACGTTTGCAACACTCAAAACGAGCTGCGCTTGGGGATGCCCGCCACCGTAACCGTGCGCCTGAGGCGGCACGGCGCAAGCGCCGCGCCCGACGGAACCCACCGGCCCCCTCCCGGCTGCGGAGCGGACAATGGCCGCAGCCGCTGAGCCGCGGCCCGCGCTGCGGCTCGAAAACGTCAGCCACCAGTTCGGGAGCCACGCGCACCCCGAGACCGCACTCGCCGGGGTCTCGGCCTCCGCCGCAGCCGGCACCGTGACCGGCCTCATTGGTCCGGACGGGGCCGGTAAAACCACCCTGCTGCGTCTCGTGGCCGGACTGCTGCGCCTGCAGAGTGGTCGCATAGAGGTCCTGGGCGAGGATGTGGCTGGCAATCCGGATGGCGCCCGCGCACGACTCGGCTACATGCCGCAGCGCTTCGGACTGTACGAAGATCTCACGGTTCGCGAGAATCTCGAGTTGTACGCGAAAGTACAGAATGTCCCGCCGCAGGCATGGACGGCGCGCGGCAGCGAACTGATGCACATGACCGGACTGGCGCCGTTTCTGGGGCGCCTCTCGGGCCGACTGTCCGGCGGCATGAAGCAGAAGCTCGGACTCGCCTGCACACTGGTACGCATCCCAGAGCTGCTGCTGCTCGATGAACCGACGGTCGGGGTCGACCCGGTCTCGCGCCGGGAGCTGTGGGCCATCATCGATCATCTGGTGCGCACCGAGGGACTGACGGTGCTCGTGAGCACCTCCTATCTGGACGAGGCGGAACGGTGCGAGCGGGTATTGTTGCTGCACGAGGGGCGGCTGGTCTCGGCCACCGACCCGAGCGAGTTCGCCGCACAAACCAGCGGTCGCAGCTTCCAGGTTTCGGCTGAGGGCATGGGCAAACGCCGCCTTCAGGCAGAACTGGCGCAGACCCCCGGCGTACTCGATGCCACCATCCAGGGCTCGTTTGTTCGGATCGTCACTGCCGTGGGCGCGCCACCGCCGTCCGCCTCGGCGCTCGCACCCGGCCTGACACTCAACATTACGCAAGTCCCGCCGCGCTTTGAGGACAGCTTCGTCGCACTGTTGAAGACGGATGGCGCCGTCTCGCTGGCGGCGCAGACTCCGGCGCCGAGCGCATCCGGTGACGCCGCAGGCCCCACAGCGCACCGAACTGCGCCGCCAGCCGCTGCCGAAGAAGAACCGGTGATTCTTGCCGCGCAGCTGACCCGACGATTCGGGGACTTCCTCGCCGTGGATGCGATCTCCTTTGCGGTACGGCGTGGGGAGATATTCGGCCTGCTGGGTGCGAACGGCGCGGGCAAATCCACCACCTTTCGGATGCTGTGCGGACTACTGCCGGCCACGAGTGGCACGCTGCGGGTCGCCGGCTACGATCTGCGCCGTGCCGCGGCCAGCGCACGCGCGCGCATCGGCTACATGGCGCAGAAGTTCTCGCTGTACGGGGATCTGTCCGTGCTCGAGAACCTGCGCTTTTTCGCCAGCGCCTATCGGCTGCGCGATCCACAGCGGCGCGCGCGCATCGACTGGGCACTCGAGGAATTCGCCCTCGGCGCGCACGCCGCTGCGGTGAGCCGCGAGTTGCCGCTCGGCTATAAGCAACGCCTCGCGCTCGCTTGTGCGCTGATGCACGAGCCGCAGATCCTCTTTCTCGACGAACCCACTTCGGGCGTCGACCCTCTGGCGCGCCGCGAGTTCTGGCGGCGCATCAACGCGCTCGCAGAATCCGGAGTCACCGTGCTGGTCACGACGCACTTCATGGAGGAGGCCGAGTATTGCGACCGGCTCGCGGTGCTGGCACAAGGCAAGGTGCTCGCGAGCGGCGATCCGGACAGTCTCAAGGCGCGCGTACGCACCGCCGATCACCCGCAGCCGACCATGGAAGATGCCTTCATCGCTCTGCTCGAGGCGGCTGCACAGCCGCACGCCGCATGAATGAGTCACTCGAGCGCCTGACCGGTCTGCTGCGCAAAGAGGCGCTGCAGATCCTGCGTGATCCCTCTGCGCTCGCAATCGCCTTCGTGCTGCCGGCGATGTTGCTCATCATCTTCGGCTACGGCGTCACGCTCGATCCGCACAGAGTGGCCCTTGCGGTGGTTGTCGAGCAGCCGGATGCGGTCACGCACAGTTTCGTTGCCCAGCTGCGCGGCACGCCGTACTTCACAACCGAATCCTTCTCGACCATTCAGTCGGCCGACCGCGCCTTCGATGCCGACAGGGTGAGCGCAATCGTCTGGTTCCGGTCGGATTTCACCCGCCGGCTCGCCTCACGAGGCGCCGCACCGCTCGGGATCATCGTCAATGGCGTGGATGCCAACACGGCACGGCTGATCGAAGGGTATCTGCAGCAGACCTGGGCCAACTGGCTCGCCATGCGCAGCCGGGAGCGCGGACTGCCGGCCGGTCTGCCCATCGACCTTGAGCCGCGGATACGCTTCAATCCCGCAGTGCGCAGCCGGGACTATCTGGTGCCCGGCCTCATCGCCATCGTCATGACCCTCACCGGGGCGCTGCTCACCGCCCTGGTCATTGCCCGCGAGTGGGAGCGGGGCACTCTCGAGGCACTGATGGTAACGCGCGCCACGATCCGCGAGATCTTGCTCGCCAAGCTGGTGCCGTATTTCCTGCTTGGCATGGGCGGCATGGTGGCGACACTGGTGCTGGCCGTGTGGCTGTTCGGAGTGCCCTTTCACGGCTCTCTGCTCGTGCTGACGGGCGTATCGGCCCTGTTCCTGCTCGCGGCGCTCGGCATGGGGCTGCTGATCTCGAGCGTCGCCCGCAATCAGTTCGTCGCCGGCCAGATCGCGATCATCGTCACGTTCCTGCCCGCATTCATTCTTTCCGGATTCGTATTCGACATCGGCAGCATGCCCTGGCCGATCCGCCTGCTAACGCACGTGGTCGCCGCACGTTACTTCGTCGCCACGCTGCAGAGTCTGTTCCTCGCCGGTGACATCTGGTCGGTGATCCTGCCGAACGCTCTGGCGCTAGCGGTCATGGCCTTCGTCTTTCTGGGCGCGGCACGACTGCGAGCTCGCAAACGGTTGGACTAAAGCACATGTGGCAAGCCGTTCTGGCGCTGATCGTGAAGGAGTTGCTGGCAGTCCTGAAGGACCCGCGCAGCCGGATGGTGCTGATCGTGCCCCCGCTCATTCAGCTGATCGTGTTCGGCTACGCCGCGACGTTCGATCTCAATCGTGTCCCCATCGCAGTTTACAACCAGGACCACAGCCAGCCTTCGCGCGACCTCGTGGCCCGCTTTCTCGGTTCACGCGTCTTCACCCAGACCGCCGTGATCCGGACTGCGCGCCAGATCACCCCCCTGCTCGATGCGCGCAAAGTCGACCTCGTCGTATCGATCGATCCACGCTTTACGCGTGACCTGCTCACGCACCGGCCGGCGCCGGTGCAGCTCATCGTCGACGGCCGCGACTCCAATACCGCGCTCATCATTCTCGGCTATGCCAATTCGATCATCACCCAGTTCGGCCTAAACTGGATGCGGGGACACGGTGCACCTGCACCACCGGCGCTGCTCGACATCCGCGCCCGCTACAACCCGACGCTAAATTCCCAGTGGTTCATCGTGCCGGGCATCATCGCCGTGCTCACCCAGGTCGTGACGCTGCTGGTCGTCGGGTTGTCCGTCGCCCGCGAGCGCGAAGCGGGAACGTTCGATCAGCTGCTCGTGACTCCCTTCACCCAGGGGGAGATCCTGCTCGGCAAAGGGCTGCCGGGGCTGCTCATCGGTGGCGTCGAGGCCTCGGTGATCATTCTTGCCGCCGTGTTCTGGTTCGATGTGCCACTACGCGGCAGCCTGCTCGCCCTGTATCTCGGACTGTTTCTGTTCGTGGCGGCGGTGATCGGCATCGGCCTGATGATCTCCTCGCTCGCGGTGACCCAGCAGCAGGCGCTGCTCGGGGCGTTCCTGTTCATGGTGCCCTCCATCGTTCTATCGGGCTTTGCCACGCCGATCGCCAATATGCCGCCGGTGATTCAGGAGCTCACCTGGCTCAATCCCATGCGGCACATTCTCATCATTGTTCGCGGCACCTTTCTCGAGGGCTCCGGCGTTCACGCATTCGTGCCGGAGTACCTCGCGCTGGCCGCCACTGCTGCCCTCAGCCTGCTCGCCGCCGGATGGCTGTTCCGCAAGCGTGCGTACTGACGCCGCGACGCAGAAAGACATCGAACGCCTCGTCCGCAGGGAAGAATTTCCCCGGCACGGCCCCTTAACTCGGTCCGAGACACGGAACCCGCCGCTGCACTTGCTGACCAAGCGCGGCGATCTCTGCGAGCGCGCCGTGGTGCACGGGCGGCAGCGCTGCTACACCGTGCAGCCGGATCTCGAGTATTGGCCGCATCCACGCGGCGCTCATACCCCGGGTAGCGCGCAGGGCTTGATTCGCGTGATGTTTACCTTTTGAATGCCCCCTCCCGCGATTCCTGCTCAAGCCACACCACCGGCCCCGCCGGAAGGAGCATCCATGTCGAACGGCGCCGCACCGCAACCGCAGGCCACATTGGACCCCGCAACCGCCCAGCCGGCGATCCGCACGGTCGCCATGCCGGCCGACACCAATCCAGCGGGCGATATCTTTGGCGGGTGGCTGATGTCGCAGATGGATCTCGCTGCCGGAATCGTCGCGACTCGGCGGGCGAAAGGGCGTGCCGCCACCGTGGCGGTTGACAGCATGACGTTCCTGCAGCCGGTTTTCGTCGGCGATGAAGTCAGTCTATTTGCGCAACTCACTGGCAGCGGGCGAACTTCGATGCGCGTCTTTGTCGAAGCTTGGCGGCGGCCGCGCGAAGGTGGCGAATTGAGCAAGGTCACGGAGGCGACATTCGTTTACGTCGCGGTCGATTCAGCACGCCGCTCCCGCCCCCTGCCCCCGCAGGAGTGAACGCCGCGCACGGTCGCAGCACGAACCCGCTAGCTTACGCGCTGGGGAGCGCGGTCCGGCACCCCAGGACCCACCGCCCTCTAACATCGGAATGCACCGGACGTACAGGCGCTCAGGGCTGTAGTGCGATCTCCACGCGCTTGTTCCGCTTGCCTTCGTTGCGGATCCGCGTGACGCGGATTGCGCCGATCTCGGCAATATTGCCCACATGCGTTCCGCCGCACGGCTGCAGGTCGATTCCCGGTATCTTCAGAAGCCGCACGCGGCCCACTCCCCGTGGCGGCTGCACGCTCATGGTCTTCACGAGCTCCGGATGTGCGTCGAGCTCCGCATCCGTGATCCATAGCGTCTCGGTCGCCACGCCCCTGGCAATGAGGGCGTTCGTCTCGTGGGTGATACGCTCGGCGTCGAGCAGGTTCATGTCGATGTCGAAATCGAGGCGTGCCCGATCGGGCGCGATATTGCCGCCGGAGACCGGCGCCACGACGACGCACGAGAGCAGGTGCAGCGCCGTGTGCAATCGCATGAGTGCGTAGCGGCGCTCCCAGTCGAGCTCGAGCGTGAGGATCTCCCCGGGCTCCGGCCGAGACGCCTCAGGTACCGGGAAATGCACCACGCTTCCCGGCGTTTCGCCCTTGCGGGTATCGGCAATCACGATCCGCTCGCCGCTTTGCCGGAGCAAGACACCCGTGTCGCCGGGCTGACCGCCCCCAAGGGGATAGAAGATCGTCCGATCAAGCTCGATCCCGCGTTCGTGCACGCCGAGCACTCGCGCCGTCGCGCTCTTCAGATACGCGTCGTCTCGGAATAGAAGCTCAGTACTCACGCCGTCGTCCCTTGGGCCGCCCACCGCAGCCGCGCCCGCCAAACCTGGCTCATCTTCGACGATCCACCCACCGCGCAGCAATCCCCTGCCGGCAGGGCGACGAGCGCCGAGCAGAATCGCCCCCCGCCTCTCCAGAGCTGCAGGTGTGCCGCGCACGCCAGGCGCGACGCGGGAGCGCCGGCATCACTCAGTCGTCGCCATCCTGGCTCAGATAGTGACTCAGTGGCGCATGCTGTTCCTTCGCCAGTCTGCGCAGGTAGCGCAGCGTGCGCTCATAACTCGCCAGACCCTTGCTGGCGATCCACTCCTGGCGCATCTGCTCCCGGCCCGTGACCGTCAGCAGACTGGTGGGTGAATACCGCGCCCCCGGCGTGAACTGCGCCGTCGCACTCGCCGGTGAGCGCGCACTAAGGCTCAGCCGAGGTTTGCTTGCCCGCAGCATGCGCCGCATCAGCACTGGATTGCGACAGCCGGGATTGAGCTGCGGCTGAATCGCTGGCGGCCTCACCGGCACCTGCGCCCGATCAGCGTTTCGACGCCAGATGCCACCGATCACGGCGGCATTGGCGTCCCATTGCGACATTGGCGGCAACCGGAACGCAGCCTCGATCGTGCGCACGATATTCACCTGCGAATAACGCCTTGTCACGTGTTTGCCGCGCACCCAGGGTCCGATCGCCACCGCGAAGGTACGGTGGGCATCGATGTGATCGGCGCCGGATTGCGCATCATCTTCCGTCACGAACACGAGCATGTGTCGCCACTGCGGCGTGGTGCTGAGATAATGGACGATGCGCGCCGAGGCAAGATCGTTGTTGGCCACGTAATAATCGGGCGTGTAATAGCACGGCGCCTGTCCAGCCGTGTGATCATCCGGCAGCCAGATGTAGATGAATCTAGGCAGATCCGCGGCATGCTGGCGCATCCACGCAATCGCAACCTCAGCTCGCTGTGTGTCGAGAACCATCCGGTCCCAGCCCGGAAACTGCCTCGCAAGATGCCGGCGCAGCGCGGCGGGGATATCGCCGGCCTCGCTCCGCGACACGAATTCGCCGAAGTCCTCAAAGCTGACGTGGTGAGCCTCGAGATTGTTGAACAGATAGAGCCGTTGCGGATAGGCAATCCAGGGGTTCGACCACCGCCCGAGCACCGACAGGTTGATCGAATCCGCGAACGCGTCCGTCTTCACCAGCTTCCCGCCCGTCGGCCCGACCCCGGCTGGCGCGCCAATCGAGGATGCCGGCACAAGCGACTGCGTCCAACCCGGGTTTGCGACCAGTCCTCGACCCGAATAGTACTGAGGCCAGGTGCGCTGCACGAAATCGGAGTCGGACGCACCCGTGGTCCACTGATGCCCCTGCGCTGTCACTTCGCCATCTGCGAAGAAGTTCACAAACAGCGCATCGTGCTGGGCCCACTCGAACAGGTTGGGAAGCTCGCGCGCACCGTAGAGTGCCAAGCGCGGATCCGCCCAAGACCCCAGGCCCTTCAGTTCGCCGAGTTCCTCGTCGAACGTCTTATTTTCCCGCAGGATGAATACGACATAGCGGATCCGCCGGCGCAGCCGGCGCGCGCGCCGCTCATTGCGGCGCGCCAACGCCATGCGCTGTGCCGCCGAGAAGCCGTTGTCAGCGAGAGCCAGGGCGGTCAGTCGGGGCAAGTCGCGCCGGATTCGCGCAAATGAGATCCGCTGCAACACGCCATGCATCATGTTGCCAACCCATTGATGACGCAGATTCGGACCGGAACACAGTCCCTTCGCGGCCACGACGTACAGTGCATGTGCGCCTGCGGCGAGACCAGTCGGATACCACGCGGTCGGAACCCGCCCGAGCGGGCGTCCAGTGCGCAAGGCAAAGAGCGCAACGTCGTCATTACCCGCATTCGCCACGTAAAGCGTACCGGAATGAATCGCTACGGCATCCGGGTAACTGCCCGGCGGTGCGCCCGGATAGGGAGAATCGTCAAATACCCTCACCACTCGCAGCGTCCGGGCATCGACCTGCACGGCCTCATCCACGTTCGAGGCCGTGAACACCACGTCACTGCTGCCCGGCACCGCGCTGAGCGCCGTAGGATGTACCCCGGGATCGGTGTTGTCGGGCCCCGTCCGCGGACCGATGCACACCCGCCCGATCCGCCGCAGAGTGCGGCTTCTGAGGACCGTCACCCCACAGCCACCCCAGTCGCTTACAACCAGCAATCGCCCGTGATCGGTCAGCACCGGTGCAAACGGATAGGGGCCCGCATTCGCGTAGCGCGTCTGCCCACTGCGCAGATCGACGCGAGCCACCGCATTGCTCAGCAGCCCGGTGACGAAGGCGTACCGGCCGCTCCGGTCCACTGTCACCCCGTCGGGGAAGAAATGCCACGCGTCGCCTCTCATCCCTTGGTAGCGGTACGGATACTGATGAGGTGGAAACGGGAAGAACCGCAGTCGATATCGGCGCTTCAAGGTCAGCCCGTCGGCACCCGACCGCAATACGGTGAGCGTATCGCTGCTGCCCCCGGCGGCATACACAGTCCCCTCTGGCCCCACCGCAAGTCCCTGAAAGAAATTCTGCCGCGGAATCTTAAGAACACCCCGCGGCTCGGCCGCCCCCACCACCACGCCGCGGAAGCCGCGGATTGCACCGCGTCGCGCCAGTGTATCCGCCGCAAAACCAGTTACCGACTGACTCTGCGTCGCCCCATTGGCGAGAACATAAACCGCACCCCGCCCCACAACCACACTCGACGGGAAGTTCGCCGTGGCGGCCAGGCGCCCCACCGGGCTTACCCGCCGCCCGGTCGCGATCACGTGCGTAACCGAACGCAGACCCCCGATATCCCCCGCCCGCGCGAACTTGCCCTCCGGCCGACCGCCGGGTGTCGCGCCGCCCGCAGCACACCCGCCGAGAATCAGCGCGGCCATCGCCGCGCTGATCAGCCGGACCGCTTCAGTCGCCCTCACTGAACCGCTCCCTCTACGAACCGAAATTCGCCGTCACCGTCAACCCGACGAACAACGGAGCCTGATACTGCGCAAGCTGGTAGTCCGACGCCGGCGCCTTCTCCGTCTGCACATAGCCGTACAGAATACTCTTGTTATCCAGCAGATTATCTGCGTGCAACTCGACCTTGACGTCATGCAGCAGAGTGTTCAGTCGCCACGTATAGGCAACATTCGCGTCAACTGTAGTGTACGCCGAGAGCCGCGTGCTGCTCGTGGAGCCCGTGTTGTACGCAAGATACTGCGAGCCAACCAGGTGCGCCGCAACACTGCCATACCACGGCCCGTGGTCATAATCCAAGGCAAGAGTACCCGTATCCTCCGGCACATCCGGGCGCCACTGTCCCGCCTTCACCGAACCGTTCGGGCCGCTGAAGCTGTTGGTGTACTTGGCATCCGTATAGCCGAAATTCGCCTGCAGCAGAAGGTGTCTCGGAAGCGGCAACTGCCCGCCAACGGTAAAGCCCTTATACTCGGCCGTACCCGAGTTGTAGAGAACCGTGATGCCGGTCAGATCGTTGTAATTGGAGCTGAATATGTTCTGAAACCGTCGATCGAATACCGCAACGGACGCCTCGCCGTATTGACTCTTGTAGCTCAGGCCCGCATCGATGCTATCGACGTATTCCGGCTGCACCGTCACAGGCGCTGGAACCTGACTGCTGCCGATGACCGAATACAGCGCACTGATATTCGGCGTCTTGTAAGTACGCCCGTAGATCGCGTGCGCGTTCAGGTGCCGCGTAATGCCGTATTCGATACCGAGTGAAGGCTCATTAAATACGTACTGCTCATGGACTTCGCCGGGGAAATCGTAGTAGTACCCCGCATCGTCGTTCGAATACATCGGCACGTAGTTATATTTGTCGCCCGGATGGATGTGCAGCCTACCGCCGAGCAACGAAATGTCATCCTGAATGAAACCATCGTATTGATTGCGCCCGTCATGCTCGAGCCACGCCATGTTGTAGCCATCGACCATCGGCACCGGCGCTTTGCCGAACCATGCCTCCTGCGACAACTCACTGGCGAACATCGCGTCCGCACCAATCGTAACGGTATTGTTTGGGAACAGGAGCACAAGCCGCGCCAAAGCGCCGGAATTCGAGTAATTATCGACGTAACGCTGATACTGCGTCGCTGCCGCTGCCGAGCCGAACATCTGCTCGGCTACCGAGCAGTTGAACAGGTTCGGATACAGTGACGGCGATACCGACGACGGTTCATACGCATTCAGCGCACCGCAACTCTTGACTCCGGTCGGCAAACGATATCCAAGATAACCACCACTGTAGATGGCATTGGCATACCCGGTGCGATCATTCGACTGTCCGTTGTAGAAGAACTTCACCTCGCCGATAGTGATGGGATTCAGCAGCGATTTCAGCGAGAGAATTGCCGTCGTCGCGCGTGAAGACGACCAATTATTGTCCACGTTCGGCGGATAGCCGAAATAGGTGCCTTTCTGCTGCAGGATGGCGATGGGTACGGCATCCGACGGACGCGACTGCTCATTGTTCGACACGAATATGAACTTGACGTGTCCGCTGTTGGTCGGCTGCACCGCCGCCAGATAGTACGAGTCGATCGATGCGTGCGTGTACGCCTGATAGCCCGAGACGTTGGTATGGTAGTACGAACCGAGCACGCGGAAGCCATCTAGCGAATCGATTGCCCCGGAATTGACCTGCACACCCTCCGTGGCGGTCGACCCGTGTCCGGTATAGCTACCCGCACCGCCCATGAGCTGCACGCCGAATTCATTCGTCGGCATGCGAGGGAGAAAGTTGATCGTCCCGCCGAGCGAGGCGATTGAGGTTTGCGCCGGGCTATTCGCGCCACTGAACACCTGCACGCTGCCGAATTGCCGCGTGGTGAGCGGCGTCACGCCGTGATTGTCTCCCTGACCGTAGATACCACCCAGGAACGGATTGACGAACGGAACTCCGTCAAACGTAGTGCCTACCTGGTCGCTGTTGAAGCCGTCTAACGTAAAGACGTTGTCGCTCGCGGTCAGATTACCCGGACCCGTGGACAGAATGTTAAAGCCCGGCACATTACGCAATACGCTCATGAGGCTCGAGCCGGGGCTAATGTGCTCGACCTTAGTCGCGCTGACGGTGGCAACGGCACGCTCCGGGGCCACGATCGTCACCTTTTTGAGGTGCGCGTTGGGTGGATTGCTGGCCGAATCGCTCTGCGGGGCACTTGCCGATGAATTCGCCGCCCGAGCGAATGCCGGTGTCATCGCCATCAGTGCCGCACATGGAACAAACGCCACCCAAGGCGCGCAGAATTGCCGCACCGCTTTGCGGATTTCAATGGACATTGCACTCACTCCCAATCGGTTCACGATACGGCGACTGCCGCACAGACAAAACGCGCGGACCTCTCGTGCGCATCGCCAGAGGCTTTCAGTCGAGATCACGCCGAGAGGTCTCTATAACGTTTAACTTTAGAGGACCAATGTGAACGCGGCGTGACAGCACCCGCCGCGCCAATGAGGAGCGCTCCGTACGCACCGCATTGCAGCCGTCCGCTGCCGCCTGATATGCGCCATACGTTGTGCCACCTGGAGAATTGCCTCACGCCGGACGCACCGTTCGCTACCGGCTGCTACACCGAGTGAATTAGTGCAGCCTCAGCGAAAGGGGCTGAACGACTGCAAATCGCTGTCTGCGCGGAAATTATTGCGGATGGCCGGAGATATGCTCGCCGCGCGCGGTGAATCGCCTATTGTTCGGGCCGCCGATCGCAAGGGCGGCCGCGCGCCCGTCAATGCGTTGCTGCGGTGTCGGATCGCCGTCGATCGCAACAGCGCCGGTATTTTTCGCGGATCGTTAGAGTTAAACGTTCTTCTAACTTTTACGAGCCGGGCGTATACTCGCCCGACTCGTTCCCTAAGGTGAAATTCCGGCGGACGGCAGACGGAATGCGGCAAAGGCGCGATGGCAACGATTAAACACATTGCAGCGAAAGTCGGTGTCTCGGTTGCCACCGTTTCGAATGCCTTGAACGGCAAGCGCAACGTTGGCTCTGCGGTGCGGCGCAAGGTGCTGAGCGCGGCCAAGGAGCTCGATTACCGCCCGCACCGCGCTGCACAAGCGATGCGCACGGGCCGCACCAGCGCGATCGGCCTGGTTCTGCCGGATCTCACCAACCCTTTCTTCTCGCAGCTGGCCCAAGCCATCGAGAACACGGCACGCAGGCTCGGACTGCTGGTTTGTCTCATCGACAGCGAGAATTGCGCACAGGGGGAGACGGGCGGCTTAACGCTGCTTGCGCAGCATGGGGTTGACGGCATTATCTGGTGTCCGGTTGGTGCCCGGATGCCCTCGCCGCTGCGCGAGCTCGACCGTCCGGTGGTGCTGATCGACCGGCCGCGGCCCGGCTTTGCAGTGGTGCACTCGAATCACCTCATGGGCGGACGCCTGCTCGCCAAGTACGCAGTTCAGCAGGGCCACTCTCGGGTCGGCCTTCTGTCCGGACCACGCAACCTCGAGAGCGCCCAGCAGCGTCGCAACGGGTTCGTCACTGCGTATCCGACTGACATTGAGGTGGCATGGGAGGCGCGGGTGGGATTCGACGGCCTGCTGTCGCGTGAGGCTCGCGATGCGCTGCTGCGGCGCCGCGGGGCGACGCTGGTGGTGGCCGGCAACGACCTGATCGCAATTGGCGCCGTCCGCTTCCTGGCGAACCAGGGGGTACGCGTACCCGAGGACGTTTCGATCGTGGGCTTCGACGACATCAGTTGGGCGAATATCGTCACGCCACGCCTGACGACGATCGCGCAGCCACTGGTGTCAATGGGCACCCGCGCGGTCGAGCTCCTGCAGGCGCAGATGTCCGGCGCGACCGTCGAACGCCGGCCATTGATTTTTGATGTCTCGCTCGTCGAGCGCGACTCGGTGAAAAGCATTTAAGGACGCGACCATCTCATGCAGGAGAACGCCGAATGACACGCATTCCCCGCATTGTCGTCGTGGGCAGCGCCAACACGGATCTTCAGTTCAGGTGCCCGACGCTGCCGCGGGGCGGGGAGACCGTTTTTGGCTCGGGCTTCGGCATCGGCTTCGGCGGCAAGGGCGCCAATCAAGCGGTTGCCGCAAGCCTCTGCGGTGCGGCAGTGACGCTGATCGCGGCCGTCGGGTCCGACCTGTTCGGCACCGAAACGCTGCGCAACCTCGCCTCGCTCGGTATCGATACCGCCGGGGTTCGGGTGATTCCAGAGGTCGCCACCGGAACCGCGTTGATCCTGGTCGAGCAGAGCGGGGAGAACCGCATCGTCGTCGTTGCAGGGGCAAACGAGCGGCTGACACCGCAGGACGTGCGCGCCGCGGAGGAGCAGATTGCCGTCGCCGACATGGTCCTCGTGCAGTTCGAAATCCCGCTACCGACGGTATACGAAACCATGCGCCTTGCGAAGGCACACAACGTGGCCTGCGTGGTGAATCCGGCGCCGGCACGGCCGGTTGCGTTGCGCGATCTTGCCGGAGCGGATTATCTGATCCTCAACGAAACGGAGGCGCAGATCCTTGCCGGAGGCGAAAGCCGCGCAGACGGTGATCTTGACCGTTGCCTGGACGTATTGCTCGCGAGCGGTCTGCAGCGCATCGTGCTGACTCTCGGCGCCAAAGGCGCGGTGCTCGCTTCGGCCCAGTCACGCGTGCCGATTCCCCCGTTTGCGGTGTCCGCCATCGACACCACTGGCGCCGGCGATGCGTTTATCGGCAGCTTGTCCGCTTTCCTCAGCGAGGGCATGAGGGAAGCCGAGGCGGTCAGGCAGGCCAATCTTTATGCCGCGCTGTCGGCGACCCGCCGCGGAGCGCAGCAATCCTTCGCGCGCCGCGCGGAATTCGAGAGTGAGCTGCGCCAGAGAGCCGTGACGAACCACGAGCGGAACGAGGACTGATCACAATGTTCGTCGTCCAGAGTTACTCCCTCGCAGTCCTGCTCACCGTGGTCACGATGTTCTGCTGGGGATCTTGGGCCAATGCGCGCAAACTAGCGCCGCCGAGTTGGCGCTTTGAGCTTTTTTATTGGGATTACGCGCTCGGGGTGCTGCTCAGCGCGCTGGTCTTCGGCATCACGCTCGGGGACACGGGCGGGGTTGGCCGGGGGTTCATCGCCGATCTCGCGCAGGCGAGCCCAAGCAGCCTGGCTCAGGCCGCGTTCGGTGGCGTGGTCTTCAACCTCGCCAACATCATGCTGGTCGCTGCGATCGAGATCGCCGGCATGGCAGTCGCTTTCCCGGTCGGCATCGGCCTCGCGCTCGTGCTCGGGGTCATCCTGAACTACCTGGCCGCGCCGGTAGGCAATCCTGCGCTCCTCGCTGCAGGAGTCTTGCTGGTGACGATGGCCATCGCAATGGACGCGCAGGCCTACCGCCGTCAGTCGAGGCGCGGCGTGAGCGTGAGCGCCAAGGGCCTGTTGCTCTCGCTTGCCAGCGGAATATTCATGGGGGTTTTCTACCGGTTCGTCGCCGCAGCGATGTACCCCCATGCCGCCCGGCCCGTTGCCGGATTGATGGGCAGCTACGCCGCGGTCTTCGTGTTCGCGAGCGGTGTATTTCTCAGCACCTTCGTCTGGAACACCGTTGCGATGCGCTTCCCGGTGATGGGCAAGCCAGTGCCGTTCGCGCACTACTGGCGGGGCACGCTCCGAGCGCATCTGGCGGGACTGCTCGGCGGGGTGATCTGGGGCTGTGGCATGTCGCTCAGCATCATTGCCGCGAACCGCGCCGGCTATGCGATCTCATACGGTCTCGGCCAGGGCGCCACCCTGATTGCGGCGCTCTGGGGCGTGTTCGTCTGGAAGGAATTTCGCGATCCGGCGCGCGGCGTTTCGGTCCTGCTCGGCGCGATGTTCCTGTGTTTCATCGCGGGCCTGGGACTGATCGTCCTCGCGCGATCGACTTGACGACATGGCTCGGCCGCGCGGGCTGCGTCGCAAGCCGGTGAACCCGGGCGGCGAGACCGATCGATTCAACATGGCACGAGCCTGGAGAGTGGCTTCATGAGCATCCGGCGGATACCTTGGGCATGGATCGCAGCGTCGTGCATTGCGTTCGCTGCCGCCCAAAGCTTCAGTGCCCCCGCGGCCGCAGCACCCGCCATCGCCGCCGGGGCGCGTCCCAAGGTCATCCTGGATGAGGACGAGATGGGACCGGGTGGCACGAACATTCAGGCGACGCTGATGCTCGCGCAGGACAAAGCGATCAACCTGCTCGGCATCGCCGTCCCCACCGGTGATGGTTGGCAGCCGGAGGAAGTCGCGCACGTGCTGCGGGCACTGCAGATTGCGCATCGCGCCGTACCGGTCTATCCCGGCGCGATGTTTCCGTTGCTCAACACCCGCCGGCGGGAGCGGATGTGGGAGAAGATGTACGGTGCACTCTTTTACGACGGCGCCTACATGAGCCGATGGCCCGCGGAAGGCACTTCCGATTGGACTGCGCTGCATCCGCGACGACCGTATTGGGTGCCTGCGCTGCCGGAGGGTAACCCGACGACCCACGCGCATCGGCGTAGCGCCGCGCTGTTCATGATCCAGATGGTGCACCAGTACCCGCACCAGGTCACGATTATCGCCGCCGGCCCACTGACCGATCTCGCCCTCGCCGCCAAGCTAGATCCGCGGTTCGCCTCCCTGGCCAGGGCGCTCGTTTTCATGGGCGGCAGTTTCAACCCGCAGCCGGCGGACACGCCGTTCGCGCAAGCGGAAGCTTATGCGAACTCGCCTCGAATTGAATTCAACATGCGATTCGACCCCGAGGCCGCCTCGATCGTGCTGCATCAACCGTGGCACCGAATTACCGAGGTACCCCTCGATGCCACGAGCCCCACACTGATGTCCAGGCAGCTGCTACAGCGGGTGGCTCGCGGACCCGCCCCGTTCGATCACTACCTCGGCCGCTTCGGACAGGTCTATCCACTCTGGGATGAGACCGCCGTGGCCGTCTGGCTCGATCCGGCGCTGATTACCGGCGAAATGACGGTGCACGTCGACGTCGACACCAGTTTCACGGCGAACTACGGCGCCACGCTCAGTTGGCCCGTTGGCGCCGCCCCAGCGCTCGGTGACCGACCCGTCCAGGTTGTCACCGCGGTCGATGTGCCGCGCCTAAACCGGCTCGTCATGCGCTTGCTCACAGCGCCAGCGCCCATCGCGATTTGGCGCGCCCGCCACACGGCGGTCACTCATCCCGCGAACCCGCGTGACCGGCTCCGTTGACCCCGGAGCCTCGGCACGCCAACACGGCCAGTCGATCCCAAAGCGCGCGGACCTGCCGGGTTCGGGATGACGGCCAAACCCACGCGTACCAGTCTTGAGGTCATCCGCAGAGCGTCACTCGCTGCTTAGCGCAGCGGCAGTCCGAGCCCCTCGATGGAAAACGCCGCCCAAAAATACGGTGAGGAATAAGATCGCGAGTGCACCATCGCCAGCTGCGTCGCGCGCAGCGCGGCCGCCGGCGCCAGCCGGCGCTGCAGCAGGTTCACATAGAAGCGTCGCATGAACTGCGCGCTCGACCGATCTTGCACGCGCCACAGGGTGCCAACCACCGCATGCGCACCAGCGAGCAGAAACGCCCGGAACAGCCCATCGAGCCCCTCCCCCGGCACGGCACGCCCGCCGAGCGTGCGGCAGCTGCTCAACACCACGAGATCGACGGGCATGTGCAGCGCGTATACCTCGCGCATCCACAGCACCCCCTGCGCGCGCGAGCCATCGCGATGAAAGAGCCGCAATACCAGTCCGGAGAACGCGGGATGGGCCGCATCGAGCAAGGTGTGCACCGCGAAATGCGCCACCGCGACGCCCCGCCAATCCGTCTGCTGCACCGCGTGCACGGAGGCCGCAAAGCCCAGATGCATCACGGCTCGTGCGCCGCTCAGTCGTGCGATCGCAAACGCCTCGCGCCGCGAGGCCGTCAGGCGCTGCAGATGCGCTAGACGAGCCTGGGGCGCCCAGCTGAGGCGGTGCGGACCTGAGCCTGGCGCAACCGGCCGGACCCCGGCCGGGAAGCGAGGATCGTGTCGGGAGTAAACCGGATCGGCAAACAGAGCGATCTCCCCCCCGAGCGCGGGCGGACGCTCGCGTGCAAGCGCGGCGAGCACGGAGGCGGAGGGCTCCTGCAGGACCGCTGCGGACTCAATGAGCGCACCGCCCCCACCGGCCGGATGCAGCGCCGCGAACGGGACGCCAAAGAGCGGCCCATCGGCCACGACATACAACGTATCAATGCCGCGCAGCTGCGCCGATCGTGGCAGCAATTTGGAACCGAGCTCCTGATCAAGGCGCTGCACACGCGCATCGGCTGCCGCAATGCGCGCAACGCGCTGCTGCAGACTCTCGCCGGCGATCGTACGTGACCGCGCAGTCAGCGCCGCACGCAGCGCCCGTACGTAAGGCTCGAGTTTTTGCGCACCCACCAATGCCAGCATCGTGATCACATGCCGGCGGACAAGCCAGGCATAGCCGTGATGCGCGCCGATCCAGTATTCCAGCACGGCGGCATGCGGCGCGAGAATCTGCCGCTGCAGCTGCCGCAACCCCTCCGGATGGGCGTCGGCAAGCGCGGCATAGCGACCGCTGCGGGCGCGCGCCAGCGTCTCGAGCGTCGCGCTCACACGGCGCAGCTCGCGGATGTGCCGCCGCAGTTGCGCAAAGCGTGCGGCGCTGGCGTGCGGCTCCTGAAGGAGATCGCGCCAATCTGCGTAAGCGACATCCAGCTGCGCCGTGGTATGCCGCATCCTGCGAACCAGTTCGCCGCCGAGGAGCGCGGCATCGATGCGTCCCGCGCCGTGCAGCGCATCGAGCAAGGAGCGTGCCCGGGCACGCTCGACCATGCGCAGCGCCGCGCGCCCGTAGCCCTGTCCCGGGCGCCTGCGCCGCAGCGCCATCAGGATCCTTACGCCCAGATCATAATAACCATGCTCGGAGGCAAAATACTCGGTGCGCAGGCGCTGTGTGGTGACCGTCGAGCGCACCGTGCCGATCAGTGCGACGGCTTGTCCGATACGGGCTTGCGCTCGCGCCAGCCGGCCCGCCTGCCAATCGAGTCGCGCCAGGCTGCCCTGCGCGCGGGCTGCGGTGAGGGGACTGTACAGCTTGGTTGCCAACCCAAGCGCACGTAGGTAATCGGTGCGCGCACCGGCACTGTCGCCGAGCCGCGCCGCTTCATCGCCCAGGGACAACCAGGCGGTCGCCTCGCTGTCGAGTTGCCCAATATGCCCGGCAAGGGCAGCGGCCTGCCGAAACGCCGCCTGCGCACGCCGCGGCATACCGAGCGCCGCCTCGTCGCGGCCGAGATCCAGCAGCAGCGCGGCGCGCTGACGCGGCAGTCCAGCCCGCACCGCACGCTCGACGCCGCGTTCGTCATCAGCAAAGGCCGCGCGCAATTCGCCACTGCGGCGCTCGACCACCGCGGTATCCATCAACACCCGGAACAGCGCCGTCGAATCGTGGGCCGCAGCAGCAATCTGCTCTGCCCGGTGCAATGCGCTGCGCGCCTCGGCCGGTTCGCTGAGCGCGACATACAGTTCGCCGAGACCGATCCAGTCGCGGGCCTCACTGTCCGGATACGGGTAGCGGCGCACACTGCGCAGGGCGCGCTGGAAGTCGGCGAAGGACCGATTGAAATTTCCCCGATCCCGCTCGAGTTCCGCCATCAGCTCGAAATTGTAATCGACGCCTTTGCCATCCCCGATCGCGCGGGCAATTGTCAGAGACTGCTGCGCGGTGCGCAGCGCCAGACCCGTGCGGCCGATCTGCTCATAGACACCGGCCAGGTTGCCGAGAATGATGTCCTCACCCTGGCGCTCCCCCAGCGTCTTAGCGATGGCCAACGCCCGTCGCTCGGCGCGGATCGCCTCGCCATAGCGGGCCCGGTACTGACACACCAGCCCGAGCGCAAAGAGGGCGTATTCCTGGTCCGCTCGATCCTTGCCGTAAGGCAGCCGGGCCGCCTCGCGCGCGAGCCGTAGCGCCGCGTGGTAGTGACCCAGTTCGTATGTGTCCAGCCGCGCCTCATCGGGAAGCGCCACGCGCAACACCCAGACATCGCCGATGCGTCGCGCGATATCGACGGCAGCGCGGTAATTGCGCAGCGCGCCCGGCCACGCCGTACTCGGACCGTTGAGCTGCGCCCACTCCGCGCGAGCCAGCAGCCGCTCCGCCTTGGCGCGCAGTGGATCGACGGTCCTCACCGGCTGCGCCGCTGAGGCACGGATCGTGCCGGTTGCCGTCGTGGCGTGACAGCAATGGACGAAAAAGTGAAGCGTGATGCGATACGGGCCGCCGGCTGCGCTCACGAGTGTCATATGCAGCACGCAATCGACACCGCTCTGACAGTAGCGCGGCGTGTGTGCTCGGCCATCCGGCGTACGCACATCAACCAGCACCGGGCCGATTGTCTGGCGCACCTGCAAGGCAACCGCACCGCCGGGGGGCACCGCCACGCTGAAGCGCTCCACGTGGTGCACGTCCACTCGATACGCGACCGCGCGCCCCGCGTGCAAAGTGACCGCTGTCGGCATCTCATGCGCCAGCGCCGAGGCCATTGCCAGGAGCGCAACGACCGCCCCGTACGCGCACAGCGCGAGCCCATGACCCCAACGTATCCTATGTATTGGCATCGGCTTCCTAGGGCGACCGCAACGAAGCGTAATCGGCGGCCGAACCGCACGTCAAATGACAACCGCATGCAGTGCCGTGCCGCTGACCCGACGGCGTGGTGGACAGCCCCGGCATCGGCAGACCTCACGGCCTGACTGTAGATCACTGCCCTAGCCTGAATAATTCATGAATTGAGAAAGCACAAAGGCCTAGATCGTGCTAGAAACGCTTTACCACAAGTGTTTTCTCGCACAAAAAAGGCCTTTGTATGGATGACGATAGCACACGACAGAGTGT
>JAJZUT010000021.1 GCA_021847105.1 Pseudomonadota bacterium
AGGAGCTGCGGCGGGTCGAATCGGTGGTAGCGGCCGACGCTGCGACGAGCGCCACGTACGCACAGGCGGCGAGCGTGTTCGAGCAGCTGAGCCTCGCGCCGCAGTTCACCGAGTTCCTCACCTTGCCTTTGTATGAGGCGCTGCCCGAGTCGGCGTCCGCCTGAACGACGGACGTCGCTTTTTGACCGAATAGCAAACGGATACCCCGCTGCATGCGCAAGACGATTCCTGAGCCGGCCCGCACGGTCGATGTCATCCACGAGACCGAAGTGCTGGTGGTCGGTAGCGGTCCCGGCGGCCTGGCTGCCGCGCTCGGTGCGGCACGCGCCGGTGCGCGTACGGCGCTGATCGACCGCTACGGCTGCTTTGGTGGCAACATCACCCAGGTGGGCGTCGAGGGTTTCGCGTGGTACCGGCACGAGCGCACCGTCGATTCCGAGGGCATTGGCATCGAGTTCGAGCAGCGCGCCAAGGCGATGGGCGCGGCGACCCCGGAGCCGCAGTCGAACAGTCATGCGCTCGATGCGGAGATGTTCAAGTACGTGGCCGACGAGCTGGTGAAGGAGGCGGGCGTCACCCCGTTCCTGCATCGGCTGTGCGTGGCGCCGATCGTGGAAGACGGCGTGATCCGAGGCGTGATCACCGAGAGCAAGTCCGGTCGTGAGGCGCTGCTCGCCGAGCGCGTGATCGATGCGACGGGCGATGCAGATCTCGCTGCACGCGCCGGGGCACCGGTGCGCAAGGCACCGCGTGAGCAACTGATGGCCGCTTCGGTGATGTTTTCCATGGCCGGAGTGAACAAGACCCGCTTTCTCGAGCAGGTCAAGGCGGATCCACAACGCTATCGCGACTGGCGTGGCAACGGCGAGTGGAACATCGAGACCGATGGCAAGGAGGACGATATGTTCTCCCCCTTCCTGCGCAAGCCGTTCAAGCGTGCAGTCGAGGAGGGCGTCATTCCGGCGAGCCTGAGCACGATTGCCGGCACCTGGGGCAGCATCACCGACCAGGGGGATCTGACGTATCTGAATCTCATCCAGCTGCCGAATGTCGATGGCACGGACGCCAATGACCTGACCGTCGCGGAGATCGAGGGACGCCGCCAGGCGATCCATGCAATCGAGGCGCTGAAGCGATTCATGCCGGGTTGCGAGCAGGCCAAGCTGCGCAATTTCGGGATGACGCTCGGGGTGCGTGATACACGCAAAATCGATGCGCTATACAACCTCACCGCGGCGGACGTGCGGGGTGAGGCGCGTTTTGATGATTCAATCGGAATTTTTCCCGAGTTCATCGACGGCTATGGGCTACTGATCATCCCCACCACGGGCCGGTATTTTCATGTGCCGTACCGGGCGCTCGTGCCACAGGGCGTCGGCAATCTGCTCGTCGCGGGCCGGTCCATCGGCGGCGACAAGATCTCGCACGCCGCGGTGCGCAACATGATGTGCTGCGCGGTGAGCGGACAGGGCGCAGGCGTCGCTGCAGCCGTGTCGCTGCGCCGCGCTGAACCGCTCAATACGGTGGATATTGGTGCGGTGCAGCAGGAGTTGCGCCGTCAGGGCGCCCGTATCCGGTGAGCACTTCGGCGGGCAGTACGGCCTTGAAGGGCGCCAGCGCCACGGGCAGCGGGCGGTGGTGGGTGCTGGTACTGCTCAGTCTGGCAATTGCAGGCAGCTACTACGAGTACGACGCGATCGCCCCGGTCGCAGATCTGCTGCGCATCGAGCGCGGGTTCACGCAGTCGCAGATCGGGATGCTGAACGCGGTCTTCAGTCTGCCCAATATCCTGCTCGCGCTGCTCGGCGGGGTGCTGATCGATCGGCTGGGACCGGCGCGTGTGGCTGTGGTCACCGCCGGAATGTGTCTGCTCGGGGCGGTGCTGACTGCGATCGGTACGCCCTACGGCATCATGGTGACGGGCCGATTGATTTTCGGCGTCGGCGAAGAGGCGCTGTTCATCGCGCTGCTGGCCGGTCTGGCGCAATGGTTCTCAGCCGGTGCGGCGGCACTTGCGATGGGCCTGTTCTTCAGTGTGGCACGCATCGGTTCGTACGCCGCAGATACCTCTCCGGACTGGGGCCGTGCAATTTACGGCCGCGGCTGGCAGACGCCGCTCGAGGTGGCCGCCGGCATCACCGCGCTGAGCTTCCTCGCCGCGCTCGCCTATGGAGTCATCGATCGGCGGGCGCGCGCCGGTGGCCGACTGTCGCCCGTGCGTCCCGCGGAGCGATTCGTGTGGGCGGACCTGGTGAGTTTTGACCTGTCTTATTGGTACATCCTCACCCTCAATGTGCTCTTCGCCGCAGTGTTTTTTCCGTTCCGCAGCACTTTTGCGATTGAGTACTTTCAGGATGCCAAAGGCCTGACTCTGCAGCAGGCGGGGCTCGCTAACAGCTGGGTTTTTCTCGCCGCAATCTTCGCCACACCGCTTTTCGGCTGGCTTGCCGATCGCCTGGGACGCCGATCGCTGATGATGATGCTGGCGACACTGCTCATGCCGATGGTGTTCCTGATTCTCGGCACGACGGACTGGAGCCTGTGGATCTCGACGGCCCTGATGGGCGTGAGCTTCTCGGTGGTGCCGGCGGTGATCTGGCCATCGACGGCGATGCTGGTCGAGCCGCGCCGGCTCGGCACGGCCTTCGGGCTGATCAACCTGCTGCAGAATCTGCTGCTCGCCCTGAGCAATCTGACCGCAGGCTGGCTCGCCGAACGCTCGCATGCGAGTGCCGCGCACCCGCAGGGCTACGATCCGATGCTCTGGTACTTCGGTCTGCTGAGTCTAGTCGCTTTCGCGTCGGTGATGCTGCTGTGGCAGCGTGAGCGTGGCCCACACGGGCACGGGCTCGAGCGAGCCGGAGACTTCTCGGCGTCCCGCGAGACGCTCGGAGACGCCGATCTGGATGCGACTTGACGGCACTGTTCAGCGTCTGCAATATTCCATGGATTGAATGCGTATTTAAGTCGTCAGAAAACCGGAAGAAAGCTCTTTAGGTGATTGATATCTAATATAAAAATTAATCATTTGAGGGGACTCTCTGGGCTCGGAAGACGGCATTCGGTGTTCGGGAGTAGGGGTTTTGAATAAGCAATCAAATCAGCTGCGGGACGAGGCGCGCGGCGCCGCCGCGAATCAGGATCTGCCTGAGGATCAGCGACGCACCCAGCTGATCGAAGTCACCATCGACAGCCTGGCCGAAGTGGGCTACGTGGGCACGACGTTGGCCCAGATAGCCCGGCGCGCCGGGGTCTCTCCCGGCCTGGTCGCCCATTACTTCGGTGAGAAGGATGCGCTGTTCGAAGCGACGTTCCGGGCCCTAGCGAGACGGGTGGCCAGACGGACGCTGGCGCGATTGCGCCTGGCTGGAACAGCCCGCGGCCGGTTGCAGGCGGTGATCGATGTCAACCTCGGTCCCGAAGAGTTCGATCTGCGCACGGGCAGTGCCTGGCTCGCCTTCTGGGGACAGGTGCCGCACGTGCCGGCGCTCGAGCGGGTACAGAGGACCTATCAGGGTCGCATGTTGTCGAATCTGCGCTATGACCTCGCGCAGTTGCTGCCGGCGGAGGAAGCGCGCGCGCTCGCCAGTATGATTGCCGCGATGATCGACGGCGTGTGGTTGCGCGCAGCCCTGTCGCGGTGGCGGGAGGCTGACAGCGAGAGCGCCCGTGCCATGCTGACGGCACTGCTCGACAGTCGCCTGAACACGGGCGCGGCTGCAGCTCGCTCGGCGCCCAGCGCTCCGACGCAGTCCTCGGCGCGCCCGAGTGGTGCGAGGCGCTTTACGACGATCAATCCGGCGACGGGGGAAGTGCTGGCGGAGCTGCGTGTCGACGGACCGGCTGAGGTGGCCGCGGCCGTGGCGCGTGCGCTGCCGGCGCAACGACGGTGGGCCGCACTCACCGGCGCTGAGCGCGGGAGGATCCTGCGCCGTGCGGCCGATCTGCTGCGCGCGCACAACGACGAACTCGCGGAACTTGAGACTCGCGACACCGGTAAGCCCATTCAGGAGACCCGGGTCGTCGACGTCATCTCAGGGGCGGAGTGCTTCGAGTACTACGCGGGAATCGCCGCACAGCTGTCTGGTGAGCACATTGCGCTCGGTGAGCAGGCCTTCGGCTACACGCGCCGTGAGCCGCTCGGGGTCGTCGCAGGCATCGGCGCATGGAACTACCCGCTGCAGATTGCATGCTGGAAGAGCGCCCCGGCGCTCGCCTGCGGCAACGCGATGATCTTCAAGCCAGCCGAACTGACACCGCTCACCGCAATGCGCCTGCGCGACATCCTCGCCGAAGCCGGCTTGCCCGAGGGTGTGTTTCAAGTCGTGCAGGGATTTGCCGACACCGGCCGACTGCTGACTGCGCATCCGGATATCCGCAAAGTCTCCCTGACCGGTGAGGTCGGCACCGGCAAGGCCGTCATGGCGGACGCGGCGGCCACGCTCAAACAGGTGACGCTCGAGCTTGGCGGGAAGTCGCCGATCATCGTGTTCGATGACGCGCAGCTCGACAACGCGGTTTCAGGGGCGCTGCTCGGCAATTTCTATTCCGCCGGTGAGGTTTGTTCGAACGGCACGCGCGTGTTCGTACACCGGGCATTGATGCCTCAGTTCCTCGAGCGCCTCCTGGCGCGGGTGCGCGCTATGCGCATCGGCGATCCGCTCGACCCTGCGACGCAGGTCGGTGCGTTGATTTCCCAGGAGCACATGAACAAGGTGCTCGGATACATTGCCCGCGGCAAGGCGGAGGGGGCTCGCCTGCTAATTGGCGGGCAGCGCGTAACGACGGGTGATCTCGCCAACGGCGCATTCGTTGCGCCGACGGTATTCGCCGACTGCCGCGACGATATGGCGATCGTGCGCGAGGAGATTTTCGGACCGGTGATGGCGGTGCTCGAGTTCGAGGACGAGGAGGAAGTCATCGCTCGCGCAAATGCGACACCGTTCGGACTCTCGGCCGGGCTGTTCACCAGCGATCTGAGAAGAGCGCATCGCGTGATCGCGCGCCTGGAGGCAGGAACCTGCTGGATCAACCATTACAACATCACACCGATCGAGTTGCCGTTTGGAGGCATGAAGCTCTCCGGACTGGGCCGCGAGAACGGCAAGGCGGCGGTTGAGCACTATACGCAGCTGAAGAGCGTCTACGTTGCGCTCGGAGACGTCGAGGCTCCCTATTAGGTGCTCGATCCGGCGTGACAATTGATGAGCCGCAGCATCTTGATGCCAGCCCGATCGGTACGGGATTTTTTCGGACCGCATGGCCGCCCGGCGGTGAGCGGGTTCAAGGTGTTGCGGCCGGGTGTCCGGCGGATTGCGCAGACTCCGTTGCCCGCGTCGGCAGGTGGGCAGGGGATCATTGGATGGATTGCCGGCCGCGATCATCTCTGCATACAGGACCAGTACGATGAGCGAAGAGAGTTTTGATTACGTGATCGTTGGAGCCGGCTCCGCCGGCTGCGTGCTCGCCGATCGGCTGAGCGAAAGCGGCGCCGATTCGGTGCTCCTTCTGGAGTTCGGCGGGTCGGACCGCTCGGTGTACATCCAGATGCCCGCCGCGCTGTCGATCCCGATGAACATGCAGAAGTACAACTGGTTCTTCTACACCGAGCCGGAGCCGCATCTCGGCGGGCGCAGAATGCATACACCGCGCGGCAAGGTGCTCGGTGGTTCCTCTTCCATCAACGGTCTGGTCTATGTGCGCGGCAATCCGCTCGATTTCGAGCGCTGGCAGGAGGAAGGGGCGGCCGGCTGGGCCTACCGTGACGTGCTGCCGTACTTCAAGCGAGCCGAGCGCCGCGCCGGCGGTGGAGATCGCTACCGCGGCGCCGACGGCAAGCTGTGCACGCGTCAGGGGTTGCTCACCAATCCGCTGAACGACGCGTGGCTCGAGGCGGGCCGTCAGGCCGGCTATCCGGTCACGGCGGATATGAACGGCTTCCAGCAGGAAGGGCTCGGACGGATGGACATGACCGTCTGCGGTGGCCGGCGTGCCAGTGCCGCAAACGTGTATCTTCGTCCCGCGATGGGTCGGACCAATCTGACGGTGCGCACACAGGCACTTGCGAGCCGTATCGTGTTCGAGGGCCGTCGCGCCGTGGGCGTGGCCTACTTGCGCGGCAACCAGGAGCACATCGTACGTGCGCGGCGCGAAGTCATCGTCAGCTGCGGACCGATCAACTCACCGCACCTGCTGCAGCTGTCGGGCGTGGGCCCGGCGGGTGAACTGAAGCAGCACGGCATCACGGTAGTGCATGACTTGCCCGGTGTCGGTCAGAATCTGCAGGATCATCTTGAATTCTACTTTCAGGTCGCCTGCACGCAACCGATCACGCTCTATTCGTATCTGAGCTGGTGGCGTAAGGCGATGATCGGGGCCCGCTGGCTGCTCACCAAGGACGGCCTCGGGGTGAGCAATCATTTCGAGACCGGTGGATTCATCCGCAGCCGCGCCGGCATACGCTATCCGGACATTCAGTATCACTTCCTGCCAATGGCGGTGAGCTACGATGGCAGCTCGCTTGCCAATGAGCATGGCTTTCAGGCACATGTGGGGCCGATGCGCTCGCAGAGTCGCGGCAAGATCTGGCTCACCTCGGCCGATCCGCACGCGAAGCCCAAAGTCTTGTTCAATTATCTGTCGCAGCCGCAGGATTGGGAGGAGATGCGAGCCTGCGTGCGCCTGACGCGGGAGATCTTTGCCCAGCCGGCCTTCGAACCGTATCGCGGCCGGGAAATCCAGCCGGGCGAGAACGTGCGCTCCGATGCCGAGATTGACGAGTTCGTTCGCCAGCACGTTGAGAGCGCCTACCATCCCTCTTGCACCTGCCGCATGGGCGATCCGGCCGACCCTGCATCGGTTGTGGATCCTCAGGCGCGGGTCATCGGAATCGAAGGGCTGCGGGTGGTGGACTCCTCGATCATGCCCTCGATCACGACCGGCAATCTCAATGCCCCGACCATCATGCTCGCCGAGAAGGCAGCCGACCATATCCGCGGTCGCACGCCACTGACCCCGGACGACGCGCCTTACTACGTGGCGGAGAACTGGCAGAGCTCGCAGCGCTGATACCCTCGCGCGTGCTGATCGACTGGCTTGCATGTGCCTTATGCCCTCCACCAGGCACATGCCGGCAGACTGGTGACGCAGGGACTGCGCCACCGAGCAGCACAGGGGGTCGTTAGGCTATGCTGAGCGGGAAACTGACTGGTGATGCCCGAGCGGCGCGCTGGTCGGGGTAGCGATCGCGGCACCGCCGTGCAGCGGCGGTAGGCGCGGGGGGCGAGGTGCGCAGTCCATGCGCGCAAGCAGATTCGGCGGAAATCGAGCCTGACGCTCGAGTTTTCACCATCGATCGGGGGATAGCAGTATGTCGCAATACATCGGTGCGATCGATCAGGGTACGACCAGTACTCGCTTCATCGTGTTTGATCGAAGCGGAAGCGTCGTCTCTCTGGCGCAGAAGGAGCATCGGCAGATCTACCCGCAGCCTGGCTGGGTGGAGCATGATCCGATGGAGATCATCGGTAATACCCATGAGGTGATCAACGCCGCCCTGGCCAGTTCGGGTCTGCGTGCCGCCGATATTGCCGCGATTGGCATCACCAATCAGCGCGAGACTACGCTGCTGTGGGACAAGGCGACCGGTAAGCCGCTGTGCAATGCCCTGGTCTGGATGGACACACGCACCGCGCAGCTGGCGGGGAGTTTTGCCCGGGATGGCGGGCAGGACCGATTCCGCGCCGCGACCGGACTGCCGGTGACCACTTACTTCTCGAGCCTGAAGCTGCGCTGGATATTAGAGAACGTGCCCGGTGCTTTGCAGATGGCCCAGAGCGGTCGGGCTCTGTTCGGAACGGTTGACAGCTGGCTCAGCTGGAATCTCACCGGCGGCACCGAGGGCGGTGAACACATCATCGATGTGACCAACGCAAGTCGTACGCAGCTGATGAACCTCGCGACCTGCCAGTGGGACGAGGATCTGCTCGAAGCCTTCGGCATTCCACGCGCCTGCCTGCCGCGCATTGTCTCCTCCGCACAGGTCTACGGTCAGATAGCTGCCGGGCCGCTCAAGGATGTCAGGATCGCGGGCATTCTCGGTGACCAGCAGGCCGCGCTGGTCGGGCAGACCTGCTTCGCGGCGGGCGAGGCTAAGAACACGTACGGCACCGGGTGCTTTTTGCTGCTGAACACCGGAACAGTACCGGTGCAGTCCAAAGCGGGGTTGTTGACTACGCTCGCGTACCGCTTCGGCGATCAATCGCCGCATTACGCGCTGGAGGGGGCGATCGCCATCACCGGCGCACTGGTGCAGTGGCTGCGGGACAATCTGAAGATGTTCGATGCCGCGCCGCAGATCGAGGCGCTGGCGAGCAGCGTCGAGGACAATGGTGATGTGTACATCGTGCCGGCATTCTCGGGCCTGTATGCTCCGTATTGGCGAGATGATGCCCGGGGCGTGATCGCGGGCCTCACACGTTATGCAAATCGCGCGCACATCGCTCGCGCTGCGCTCGAGTCAACGGCCTATCAGGTGCGTGATGTCGTCGAGGCTATGCAGTCCGACAGCGGTATCGCACTGTCGAGCCTGAAGACTGATGGTGGCATGGTCGCCAATGGGCTGCTGATGCAGTTCCAGGCGGACATCCTCAACGCGCCGGTCATACGGCCCAAAGTGGCCGAGACCACGGCACTCGGCGCTGCCTATGCGGCAGGTCTTGCGGTGGGGGTCTGGCGCAGCACCGATGAACTGCGAGCGAACTGGGCGGTCGATCGAACCTGGACGCCGATCATGAGCGAGACACAGCGGGAGCGCTATTACCGGAATTGGAAAAAGGCGGTGACGCGCTCATTCGGTTGGGTGGAATGAGGCCGATTGCGCCGTTCAATGCACTGACATATTTGCTAGAACGAGAACGAGCAGGAGAGCAGTCTCATGGCGGTCAAGATGGGGGTCAAGACGGGGTGGCGGGCGCGCAGCATCTGGAGCGAATGGCTTGCTGAGTTCTTCGGCACGTTCGTTCTGCTGGCGTTCGGTGCCGGCGTGGTGGCGGTCGCCGTGGTCGGTCTGACGCAGTCGGGCCGGACTTCGGCGATCTTCACCGGCGCGGGCGGGTGGCTGCTGATCACTTGGGGTTGGGCGATGGCGGTCACGATGGCCGTGTATGTCGCCGGCGGGGTGAGCGGCGCGCATCTGAATCCCGCAGTGACTTTCGCGTTTGCGCTCAAGGGAGATTTTCCCTGGGCCAAGGTGCTGCCGTACTGGCTGGCGCAGGCTGCCGGTGCATTCGCGGGCGCCGCGCTCGTCTACGCTGATTACTACCCGGCAATCAACATGTGGAACGCCGGGCACCAGGTTCTCTCGCGAGCCGCCGCCGGGGGCATGACCACCTTCAGCATCTTCGCAACGTTTCCAGCCCACTATTACGGCGCGAGCCTGCTCGGTCCGCTGTTCGACCAGGTCATTGGTACATTTTTCCTGATCCTGTTCGTGCAGGCGATTATCGATACCAGCAACGTCGGGGTAAAAGCAAATCTGGGGCCGTTCATCATCGGACTGGCGGTGGCGGCGATCGGTATGTCTTTTGGTACCGGTGCGGGTTACGCAATCAATCCTGCGCGTGACTTCGGGCCCCGACTGTTCTGTTGGCTGATGGGTTGGGGAGCCAACGCATTCCCCGGACCTCACGGTTACTGGTGGGTGCCGGTGATCGGCCCCTTGGTGGGGGGCGCGCTGGCGGTGGCGGGCTACAAGCTGTTCATCGCAGAGACGCTCGCGGCAAGACTCGCGGCGGCGCCGGCGGACGCGCCCGATGCACCGGGCGGCGCGAACGCCGCTGAGGAGCAGATCTGATCGCACCGGCACGACCGGCAACCACGATCGTACGGCCACGCCGGAGCGCGCCGACCGCCGCGGCGAGGGAAGGAACGGCTGATGCGTGGCTTCGCTGAGTCCGCCTGCCGAGCTGCTGGCCCGGAACTCGACGCCCGGTCGGTGGACTGGATGTGATGCACGAGCCTTGGCGCCGAGTGATCGAGCGCAGCTCATCCGTGCTTCCCGAATGCATGCGTACCTGTGCGGCGTGAGAGTTGCGGATGGTGCTCTGGAATGACGGTGGGCCCTGGGGGCTCCGTTCTCCTCTGCCTCGGGGCTGCAATGACCTTGAAGCCATCGCATGCCAAAGCACTGTCGAATCTCCACTACCGAGGCGGGAGTTGCAACAAACCACGATCCGGTGGTCTCGCATGCGCGGGAAGGAGCAACTCGCTTTAAAATCCGCGGCTGATGGCGATGCGGACCACAATTGCGACACGGTAAAATTACACAATCGGCTGCCAGCGCGGCCGCGCGCGTTGATGCCCGGCAGTGGCGCACGGGGTAGGCACGACGCACAAGAGTGGACCCGGGTTGGGTGCGCGAACTGCGTACAAGGCTGTCGCCCAGCGCAGTCGTCCTCTTCGGGCACAAGCGGTATCGTTGCCGGTACCCTCAGTTCGCTTGAACGATATCGAATCGGCGAAAACTTGCATCTGATGAAACGACGCGCTATTTTCCCAACCGCGAAGGGGCGGTGGGGATCTCGAGCCGGTCTGCAGGGACCGGATAGGATGCGAGAAGGTCCACCAACGCGGCAGGTCAAAGTGACGGAGTCTGTCGCGAGCTAAAGCGTCGGAGAACCGCCGGGCGAATGCCGGCTGGCAGTACGGATCAGTCTGCTGGCGGCGACGTACGGAGAGCCAGACACCCATTGAGGACCGCCGAGTCCCGCGGTGTGGTAATAAGCCACCGTGTCACAGGCCATCTGATCCGTATGTTGCGCACTAGCGCATCAGCGGAGTGGACTGTGAATACCATTCATTTTGGCTGTCGATTTCAACGCACGCCGACTCAGGCGAGCGAGCATACGAGTTCCAATACGCTCGAATTCCCCGACCCGTCTGCGTCGCGTACGGAGTCGAATCAGCAGAGGGAGTCTTTACCCGGATCTGTCACGGAGCAACTCGCTCTGGATTTGTATCCCCAGCCAACGGACCGGCGGAGACAGCGCGAGACACCGATCGGTTCTGAGACGTCGTCCGGATCTAACGGCGGCACCGAGATCGATGGGGCAAGGAGACGGCTGGAGTCAGGGACTCGCAGCACCGTGAGTACGAGTGCCGGTGCCGCGCTCCTCGCTGCAGAGGAACGCGCGCTACGAAAAGACTCGTCTCTTGCAATCACGATTGCGGAAATTCTCGATGCCACGCCTGCGGACCTTGCGGGACGGGTTCGGGTCTTTTCGGCCGAAGATGTTCTGCGTGCCGACAGACTGCTAGAGACTTGTCGCCCATCCGATCGGGAGCGCTTCAGAGCGACTCTACGCACAGCGATTCGGCACGGCGGCTACCGCACGCTATTCCCAACCGACATTGAACTGCCGGCACTGGATAAGAAATTCGCCAATTTCTCAGAAGTCCTCCGGTTTCTCAATTGCGAGTTGACGTGTGCGGCGCGGGTCAAGGATCCAGCCGATGCTCACATCGATCCCATCCTGCTGGTCGGTCCGCCCGGTGTCGGCAAGACGCATTTCGCGCGCGCGGTGGCACGTGCGCTGCAGCTACCGTTCCGGGTGTATTCGGCGGGAGACGCGCAAGAGGCCATGCAGCTGACGGGAACAGATGGCGCATATTCGAATTCGCGACCGGGATTGGTGTTCAATCTCCTGGCTGCGTACGATAGCGCCTCAGCGGTACTGGTGATCGACGAGATCGAGAAGATCAGTCCGTATTCCTCGCCAGGGAGGGACACGCCGATTAATTCGCTTCTCGACCTCATGGAACCTTCGAGTGCCGAACGGTATCGCGATCAGTGTGTCCAGCTGCAGTTCGATGCAAGCAAATTACTCATCATTTGCACGGCCAATGATACCGAGTCGATTCCGGCACCCCTGCTTTCCAGGTTGACTCGCTTCGACATTCCACTGCCAAGCCAATCGCAGCTGCGTTTGATTGCGAGTGAGTACTTTCAATCACTGAAGGAAAAGCACCACTGCCGGCCAGAGCTTTCTCTCGATCCAACGGATCTTGAGCAGATCACTGCCAACGGAGCGCTCGACGTGCGCGCGCTGGTTTCGATGGTTCGTCAGGCATTCGGAGTGGCAATTCGGGAGGACTCCGCCGTCGTTCGCTTACGACGAAAAAAGGCGGTGTGTTCTCGTCCCAGGATTGGCTTCACGTGATGCGCTCCGGTTCGCCTCGGGTGTTCGCAGCGCAGTGTGACCGCGGCGGCTTCCCGATGTTAAAGCCCGTCTCTGCGGATCAGAAGACCATTCCTCGCGGGATTCAGGCGTCGCGATAATGCGGGCGGGGCGTCACCTTCGACGCGACGCCCGGGTTACTGAAGGATACGGTCCGCGCTTGCCTTGGAGAGCAAAAAGAAAGGGCTCCGGTCGGCATCAGCCGGCCGGAGCCCTGGGCTCAGCTCATCGGCTCAGAAGTGGTAACCCCACTCCAGTCCCACCACGCGCGGACGAAGTGGCGTCTGCGCGATGATGAACTGGTCTGAGCTGATGAAGGTACTCGCGTGCGAATTGGCGAGGTTTTGACCGTAGAGGTGCAGGTACCAGTCCCCCTTATCCACTCCGACGGAGGCGTCATAGGTCGAGTAGGCCGGATTGGCAAAGCGCAGACGCGCTGTACTGATGCTGCCGGTCTGAGCAATGGTCGGATTCGCCCCAGCTTGGGTGTAGGACTGATCCTCGTGCGTGACGTCAAACTGCACGAACGGATAGTAGCCGTGAATCGGCACGAACTGGTAGCGAAGCCGCAGACTGAACTGCATCGGCGGAGAGTCGGCAGTCGGTGAGCCTACCGGACCGAATGGGTTGGTGACCGGAGTACAGGTTCCGCCACTGCAGACTTGCGTGATCGGCTTGCCGAAGTTTGCGCTGGCTGGATTATTGTCGATCAGAGCCGGCGAGTTAACCTGCTGACTGCGATTCCAGGAGGCGGCGGCCTGCAGCGTGAGGCCGCGTGCAAGACGAGCAATCAGCGAGGTCTCGATACCTTTGACTACGAAGTTCTGACCGTTCGTGTCGTAGAAAATGTTGCCGACTAGACCGGGATCAAAGAAAGAGATCTGTACGTTGTTCCAGTTTTCCCGGTAAATGGCTCCGTTCCATTCGACCCGATGATGGAACAGCACGGTCTTCCAGCCGAACTCGTTGTTCGTGAGGCTGTCCGAGGAGTATGACTTCGGAACGGCATACTGCGGGACCCCATCGGGTCCGAGGGCATGCAATGTGCCGCCGTTCTGGTTAAAGCCGCCCGGGCGATAGCCCTGCGAGAACGTGTAGTACACCATGATGTTCGGCGTGATGTGCCAGGACAGGTTGGCACGGCTGCGGAAGCCGGATTCGGTGTTGTGCAGGTTCTGGGCGTTCAGGTTATAGGAGTAGGTCGGATAGTCGGCGCAACCACCCGCTGGCGTGCCAGCCTGGAAGCAGCCGAAGCTGCTCGTGACGCTGCCAACGGAGGAATTGTCGAAGCGGAAGTGACGCGTGCCAACTGTGGCGATTAGTACGTGAGGAATGATGTCGTAGCTGGCAGATAGGTAAAATGCCAGCTGCTTCGTCTCACGCATGGTGTCTTGGTAGAACGAGCTGTTTGGCGTCTGCAAGCCGGGGCTTTGCACGGTCGTGCCCGGCACGGTGCCAATGGTGGCGAAACAGCCGCTGTTGCCGGGCGAGCCGGCCGGCGCATTGCTGGTGCAACTCGGTACCGTGCGGTAACGCCAATCGGTCTGGTCGTAGAGCTTGATGTCGTTGTAGTACACGCCGACAATACCACGCAGTCGCCACGAGTCCGGAGTGCTCAGGCGGAACTCGTTCTGGAAATTCGTATTGCGCTCGTTTGAGTGCCAGATCGAGCTCGGTGAGAAGCAAGTGGAAACGAGGTTGTTGTTGTAGCCGGTGCCGGGGCCGTAGCACTGATAGTAGTCCGCGTAGACGCCGCGGGCATAGTTGGTGTAATCGCCGATCTGTTCAACGTTGCGCACCAGATAGCCGCCCGTGTATACGGCGCGCAGATCGCCGATGCGGCCATGCACCGTCCAGGCCGTGTTCTCGAAGCGATCCTTGTTGTAGGAATTGTTGAACAGCGTCACCTCGAGCGGCGAGAGCTTCTGGCCGCCCGAACCGTAGGGCTGATCGTAGAACACGCCCTGTGCATCCATGTTCTGGTAAGACTGGGTGATCAGTGCGTTCCAGTCGTCGTTGAATTTGTAGAGCAGTTCGACGCGCGTGCCTTTGTAGGTCACCGGGTTGATGTGGTTGGCGGCGATACTGTAGTTGTTGATTACCGGGCTGCCAGGCGGGACGCACCAGCCGTTGTTCGGTAATCCGTTCGGGCACTGGCCATTCACTGCCGGGTAGTTGGCGTAATGGATGCCGATATCGGTGTTTTCGCGGGCAAAGGTGGCAGGTACATTGTTGATGTAGCCACCCTCGTTGTCTTCGTAAATGACCGCGCGCACCGCCATCTTGTCGCGGATGAGCGGCAGGTTCACCACTGCCGACACATTGGTGTTTGGGTCGCCGTGCGCCGTCACGCTATATCCGGCCTTGACGTTTCCCTCGGTGCGGTTCAGTCGCGGCTTGTTCGTGATGTAGCGGATCACACCCGCCTCGGCGCCGGCACCGAACAGGGTGCCCTGCGGGCCCTCGAGCACTTCGATGCGATTCAGGTCCACCGCATAAATGTCGAGGTTACGGTTGGGCATCTGCACCGATTCGTTGTCGAGGTATACCGCGACGTTCGGCCACAAGCCGGTCGAGCCGCTGCCCTGGCTCGCCTGGGAACCCGCTGACAGTCCCCGCATGAACACTTCGTCTTGTCCGGGTCCGTTGTTCGCCGTGGTGACATTGGGCAGGAATTTGACGAAATCGTTGAATGTTGCGACGTTCATCTGCGTGAGCGCCCGCGAGGTCAGCGCCTGCATTGCAATCGGCACGTCTTGCATGTTCTCGCGCCGACGGGTGGCGGTGACGATGATCTCCGCAAGCGCTTCGCTTCCGGAGGATGCCTTGGCTGCCGTTGTGGATGGAGCTGCGGGCGCGGCGGCGCTCGACTGAGCCGGGCTTTGACCGGTTGACGTCGCAGCGCTTGCCGCGTGCGCCGCGGTGAAGGCACTCAGGGAGACGCCGCTCAACAGGGCAGCCACCGCATAGTAAACCTTCGAGTTCATCGTAATAGACCCCTATGGACTGTTATGACTTGTGGGAGACGTGGAGCAGATTCGGCCGTATTTGAAGCATGACGGCCCCACTGTGCCTTTGAGATTAGAGTCTAAGTGCACCTGGCGCGATTGAATGAATGCGCCAATTCACGTGAATCCGTCTGTCGTGCAAGCACTGTTGAGCACGGCAGCGATAGTCAACGATGACGAGATTGTGCCTGTCCGTTGGTCTGGTGGCAACGCTGGCAATTTCGAGTGTGCGGCAAGGCCCGTTGCATGGGAGTCGCCGTTATGGTTGCGTCTGCGGCGACTGGATTTCATAGACCCGTGCGTGAGCGATGTCGCTGGTACCGTTCCCCTGCGGCTGCATGCGGTGATGAGACGGAGAGAAGCCGTATGCGTCTTTGAACTGGCGAGAAAAATGTGCGCAGTCGGCGAATCCTGCCTCAATGGCAATCTCCGTCACGGAACGGTCGGTATTTTCAATCAGCCAGTTGGCGTAGCGCAGACGCAATTGGCGGTATGTCGAGGCCGGTCCCATGCCGAGGTGGCCGCGGCAAAGCCGCTCGAGCTGGCGAACGGACACTCCCAGTTCGCTGGCGATGGTGGCAACGGAGATGGGGCGCGTCAGATTCTGTTCCATCAGCAGCAATGCGCGCCGAACGCGCGGCTCGCCGACGCTTTCTGACAGCGGTGGGTGCGGTTGCGCGTCGTTGCCTTCACGCGGTCCGTCGAACAGCAACACCTGGCTTGCTTTGTAGGCTGTCGCTCGACCTAGATGACGTTCGATCAGATGGGAGGCGAGGGCGGCGGCGCCGGCGCCGCCGGCGCAGGTGATGCGCGGCCCGTCGGCGAGGAACAGACGGTCAGCGACCACGTCGTGATCTGGGAACGTCTCGCGGAAATCCTGATAGTGATACCAGCTGACGCAGGAGCGTCGTCCGCGCATCAGTCCGGCACGACACAGGATGAAGCTACCGGTGCAGATCCCGATCAGTGGGACGCCGGATTTGGCGAGTTCACGCAGATATGCGCTGGTGGCCTCATCGATCTGCGGGCCGGCATGCAAGATGCCTCCGACTACCACGGCGTAATCCAAGTTAGGCGCCGCGAGCAGGCTGCTTGTCGGCTGAACCGTCACCCCGCAGCTGGCCGGTATCGGGGCTCGCCGAGAGGACATGATCGACCAATGCACCCGTACGGGACGGCTACGGTCGCCTTCGTCCGCCGCAAGCCTCAGGTGATCGACGAACACCCCGAATGCCGACAAGGTGAAATGTTCGGCGAGGATGATGCCGACTCGCAGAGACGGGCCTTGCGCTGCTTCCGCCGTCGGCTTTCGAGCTCCGGTCTTCTGCAGCATTGAACGGTTACTCAAGCGGTCCTGATCCCCCTGGCTCATATCATCCGTGAATCACCAGAAGGACGCAAGGTCTCTGCAGAATGTCAAAAATATCGTTTTAAATCAATAGTATACGGCAGCATGGTCGACGGCCCTGTGACCGCTTCAGCCTTGACTGAACATTCAGGTGCTTCCGGCTTGTGATGTCGCAACTTGGGTTCCGGCGTCGGATTGCGGACGGCGTTCCTGGCGAGGAGGGTGGCCGTAGAGCGCGCGGTAGGAGCGGCTGAAGTGGCACGCGGAGCGAAAACCGCAGGCCACGGTGATGTCCATCACCGGCATGGCGGTCTGGCGCAGCAGTTCGCGTGCGCGGCGTAGCCGCACAGTGGTGTAGTACTGCGCCGGCGTGACACCGAGGTTGCGGCGAAACAGGCGCTGAAGTTGCCGATGGGAAATGCCACTGAGCCGAGCCAGCTCCTCGAGGGAGAGCGGATCTTCAACGTTCGCTTCCATCAGCGCCGCAGCCTGTGCGACGGAGGGATGGCTGCCGCTGAGGCGTGCGGCGAGCGGGATGTGCTGATGGTCATTGCTGCTGCGGATGCGCTCGACGATAAATTCCTCGGAAATCCCGGCTGCGATGGTCTTGCCGACGCGCGGAGTGATCATGTGCAGCACCATATCAAGCGGCGCGACGCCGCCGGTGCACGTGCAGCGGTCTCGATCGATGACAAACAGGTCTGAGCTGAAGTTGATGCGCGGGAATTTCTCGCGCAGCCCCGGCAGGCTTTCCCAGTGGATTGAGCAGCGGTAGCCGTCGAGCAGGCCTGCCTCGGCGAGCGCATACGAGCCGGTGCAGAGTGCGCCAATGATGATTGGATGTCGGGCGACGCGGCGCAGCAGCCGGATCAGCTGGCTGTCGACCGCCTGTGGAACGTTGATGCCACCGCACAGAAACAGAATGTCCGGCAGATCGGTCTCCTCGAGCCGCCGCGTCGGAGTTACGGTGAGGCCATTGCTTGCGGTGACCGGCTCGCCGCTCAACGAGTAGACTGACCAGCGATACACCTCGCGCCCGGCCAGATAGTTGGCCATGCGCAGCGGTTCGACCGCGCTCGAGAACGCGATCATCGAAAAGTTGCGCAGGGTGAAGAAGCCAAAATGGCTGGCTGAAATCGGAGCGGAGCACACCGGAGTATTCCTAACTGTGCGAAAGGCGTGTGACGGTGCCGGTCGAGCCGGCCTTGGCAGTAACGGTAGCCGTGCCTGAACTGCCGCGCATTACGAGGCGGCTCGGGCAGTGCATTCCTTGAATGCGGTATTGGGGTTGACGCGGCGGACGAATTCGCTGACGTAATCGTTTGCGGGATGCTCGACGATCTCGCGGGCGGTTCCGGTCTGCACGATCCGTCCACCTTCCAGGATCGAGACGCGGTCGCCGAGCTTCAGCGCCTCCTCGAGATCGTGACTGACGAATACGATGGTCTTGTGCAGTCGCTCCTGCAGCGCGAGCAGCTCATCCTGCAGTTTGTTGCGGATCAGCGGATCGAGCGCCGAGAACGGCTCGTCCATCAAAAGGATCTCTGCGTTCGTGGCGAGCGCCCGTGCCAGACCGACTCGTTGTTGCATGCCGCCGGAGAGCTCGTGACAGTGACGGTCCGCCCATTGACTCAGGCCGACCAGCTCGAGCTGCTCCTCGATGATGCGCTGACGCTGCTCGGCCGGCTCAGCACGCAGTTCGAGACCAAAGCCGACATTCTCACGTACGGTCCGCCACGGCAACAGGGCGAACTGCTGAAAAACCATGGCAACGCGCTGGCGACGCACTCGGCGCAGTGTTGCCGCGTCGCAGTGCGCGACGTCCACCATCGTGTCCCCGTCGCGCACCAAAACCTCTCCCCGGGTCACCGGGTTCAGGCCGTTGATGGCGCGCAGCAGCGTGGACTTGCCGGAGCCGGACAGGCCCATCAGCACCGAAATCTGGCCTCGTTCGACCGTGAGGTTCGCATTGCTGATGCCGAGGATCACCCCCGTGCGCTCGGCGATCTCGCTGCGCGACAGACCGGACTCGAGCGCATTCAGTGCGTCCCGAAGTGCCGTTCGGGCACGACGCACCGACAGCCCCGGTGGTGGGAAAAGGATATCGACGTTGCGTAATTCGAGTGCGATCACGGCGAGTTTTCCTTCCCGGTGGGGCGCGTTGTCATACGGTCGAGAATAATAGCAAGGAGCACGATGACGAGGCCGGCTTCAAAGCCCATGCCGATCTGCACCGTATCGAGGGCCCGAACCACCGGCACGCCGAGGCCGCCGGCGCCAACCAGTGCCGCGACGACCACCATGGATAGACTGAGCATGATGCACTGGGTGATGCCGGCGACGATCGTCGGGGCTGCGCTTGGCAATTCCACCTTCCAGAGCCGTTGCAACCGCGTCGCGCCAAAGGCCTCGCCGGCCTCAAGCAGAGCTTTGGGGACGGCACTGATGCCGAGCTCGGTCAGGCGGATCGGCGCCGGCAGGGCGAAGATGACGGTAGAGATCAGTCCGGGCACCACGCCGAGACCGAACAGCACCAGCGCTGGAATCAGGTACACGAAGGCGGGGAGGGTCTGCATCAGATCGAGTAGCGGCCGCAGCGCAGCTTTCACAGTCGGACGATGTGCGGCCAGAACTCCGAGGGGCACGCCGATCGCGGTTGACAGCGTTGCGGCGACCCCCACCAGCGAGAGGGTCGTCAGCGTGTCGCTCCAGTAACCGAGATTGATGATGAGCAGCAGCGCGAGCACCACGAACGCCACCAGCGCAACGGAACGACGCATGAACCAAGCGAGGGTTGCGATCAGTGCGATCAGCAGCGGCGCCGGCGTGGCCAGGAGCGCCATGTTGAGCCCATCGACGCTGCCGCGCACGATTGTCGCCAGTGCGTTGAAGAAGCTGTGGCCATGCTGTTTGAGAAATGCGATCCAGCGCGTGATTACGGGTTCGACCGGGATCCTGTGACTGCTGATCCAGTTCTGGAATTTGTGTGTTGCCCGAGGGTGCGGCACCGCGAGCACAGTGGCCAGCGCGGCCTGTCTCTCGAGGACGCCCAGCCCCTTGCGCCACTGGTCGAGGGTTGCGAGAGCGGTCTGGCTCCAGATCGACACCGATCCGCCGGGCGCCTGCCCTCGGCTCGGCATCGCCGGCATGATCTGAGGGGCAGGGCGAATCATCTTATGTAACAGCGGAGTCGGATTTGGGCATACCGTCGCGCAGCCGGTGCGCTGCGCCGTAACCCAGCGCCTGCCGGGGTGGGACACTTCCACCGTAATCCGATCGGCACGAGCGCCGAGTGATTCGCGTATGGCATTGAGCGGGGCGGTCCGGGCCTTTACGCCCGATGGGCTGCGGTGCGAAACGGATTCCCCGCCGAATTCCCCCGCACCCCGCATCAGAACAGGTGTGGGCGCGTGTGGGTTCTCGGCGGGTTGTGCGGCGGCGTCGCTGTTATGGCAGACCATCACCAGGGCCAGAGCGAGACACAATGCCTCAAGCCACCCGCTGAACCGCCCGCGGGTACGTAATGGACGGGCGGTTCGCCGCGACCGCTCGAGAATAGGGCGAGCCTTCAAATGGGCGCCTCTGCGCTGTACTGGCTCGCCCATCATGGGCGTCGCGATCGAAGACGGACGAGTACGCGCACGCCCCCCTCATTGAATTTAAGCGACATCGCTTGATATTACGCGCCGCACAAGTCCGCCGTCAGCCAAGGCGCTGCCCTGGCAGGGGCAGCGCACTGCGGCTCGCGGGGGCCGTGGCCCAGATCACTCTTGCGTCTCAGCCCGAGTGCGCGGCAGCCCAGAAATCCTCCAGCACCGGGTTGATTTCACCAGCTCGCTCCCACGGAGCGCAATGACCGGTGCCGCGGACCACGTGCAGGCGGGAGCGGCGGATCGCGTGCGCCAGCTCTTCGGTGTATTCAGGAGGAACGACGTCGTCCTCGGTGGCGACGATGACCAGCGTGGGACAGTCGATCTGCGGCAGCATCGCGCGATTGTCCTGGCGACCGATCATGGCCTTGATTTGGCTGAACAGCACCGGTTCACCGAAGCGCATTGCCTCGCCGATGATCCTTTCCCTGAACGCTGGCTCGATGTGGTGCGGCTCCTTGATCATCTGATCCAAAGACGCGATGTACGCCGCGCGCAGACCAACTGTCTGCACGGTGCGCAGAAACTCCCCGCGACGGATCAGCGCCGCCGGGCTTTCGGCTCGGGCACTGGTACTGATCAGGGTCAAGGTTCTGATCCGCTCGCTGACCAGACGGTACAGTTCGAGCGCGATGTACCCGCCCATTGACCAGCCCACCAGGTCACATCGTTCCGGTGTGACCGCGGCAATCGCGCGGGCCATCTGCGCGATGGAATCGAGCCCATAGTGGGTGTCCGGCACGACGATGGTGCGCCGGCCGCGCAGCGCACGGCACTGCTGCTCCCACGTCGCGGCGCTCGACATATGACCCGGGAGCAGCACCAGCGGGGGCAGCGCCGCGGCACGGTCGGGCCGCGACGCAGCGGTCGAGAGATCTTCGCGCTCTGCAGTGCGTGATTCAGGCATGCGCTCAGCGCTCCTTAGGCTGGATTGAGAATGCGCGGCGAGTCGAGTGCGCAGCACCCCAGTCGAACCGGCGTCCGCCCAGCGCACGATGCTGCAGATCCGCCGAGGCCTGGCGGCCTGCCATTGCGCTGCGATTACGGCCGGAGGGACTGAGGAGCGCGGTCGCGCTTCTCGCCGCTGCAGATGGTTACGGATGCCGCCGCCGTGCGCAAGCGCAGCCTGGCCCGCCTGCACGGCGGCACTCGTCGGGCCGGCGCGACAGGTGCTGTGTCTGCGCGCGACGTGCCCGCATACGCCGGGGCGCTTTGCCGGAGCGAGCGGAGCGGTGTGCCGGCCGTGCAGCGTCTTTGTGCGACAAGCGGATGTCGCGCTGGGGCGTAGGCACGGCCCGCCACCTCCGGTACGATTTCGCGATCAGTTCTGCATGGTGCATTCGCGCGCAAATGGACCCTTCCAGCGGCATAGATATTGGTACAGCGGAGCGCAAGTCCGAACTGTGGATCGGGCTTGACACCGGCGGGACGTATACGGACGCGGTCATCATGGACGGCGCCGGTCACATCGCGGCCAGCGCCAAGGCGCTCACCACCCATTGGGACTTGTCGGTCGGCCTCGGTAATGCGCTGCGGTCGGTGCTCGGCACGCTGCCGGGAGAAGCGCGCAAAGACATCACTTTGGTATCGGTCTCGACGACGCTCGCTACCAATGCGGTGGTGGAAAACCGGTTCAGCCCGATCTGCGCCATTCTGATTGGTTTTAACGACCGCATGGTGCAGATGGCCGGGTTCACCGATCAGCGTGGCGATGTCATCGTGCGCGTCGACGGCGGTCACGATCCGACCGGCCAGGAGGATGCCCCGCTCGATGAGGCAGCCATCGATGCGGCGGTTCGCCAGTACGCCGATCAGGTCGAGGCATTTGTGGTTGCAGCGCAGTTCTCGGTGCGCAATCCAGACCATGAGCTTCGGGCGCGTCAGCGGATTCGGGCGTTGAGCGATAAGTCCATTACCTGCAGCCACGAGATGAGCGCGCAGCTCAATGCCCCGAAGCGGGCACTGACCGCCGCGCTCAATGCGCGCCTGGTGCCGCAGATCCGTCATTTGCTGCAGGCCCTAAACAAGCAACTGCGGCACGAAGCGATCAGCGCTCCGCTGATGATCGTGAAGGGTGACGGTACCTTAATGCGCGCCGATGTCGCCCTCGAGCACCCGGTACAGACGGTGCTCTCGGGTCCGGCGGCGAGCGTGGTCGGCGCGGCGTTCCTTACGGGGTTGAAGGACTTCGCGGTGGCCGACATGGGGGGAACAACGACCGATGTCGCGCTCATCGTCAACGAACGGCCAGTGGTGCGTGCCGAAGGGGCGGTGATCGGCGGCTGGCGAACCATGATCGAAGCGGTGGATGTGCACACCTGTGGGCTCGGCGGCGACAGTGAGATTCACTTCGATCGTGACGGGCACATGCACGTCGGACCGCGGCGCGTCGTGCCGCTCAGCCTGCTCGCGCAGCAATTTCCACAGGTGCTCGACACCTTACGCGAGCTCGCCGGGACGGATCGGGTGGCGCCGTTTGCGGCGCAGTTTGCGCATCGCAATCCGGGCGTGGATGCGGGCGCACAACTCGATCGTCTGGAACGGCGCGTGTGGGAATCGCTGGCCGACACGCCCCGCGGACTGGACGTGGTGGCGCGGACGGCGCAGGGCGCCGAGGCGCTGTGGCGCTTGGTGGATCGGGGCCTTGCCAGCCTTGCGGGGTTTACCCCGAGTGATGCTCTGCACGTGCTGGGTCGTCAGAGCGGCTGGGACCACGAGGCAGCCCAGCTGGGCGCGCGGATTCTCACGGCCGTGCAGCGCCACGAGACGGCTGGCCGGACCGAGGAGACGCTCGAGGAGCTTTGCGCAAGAGTGTATGAACTGGTCATCCGCCGGGCGACGCGCGTCGTGCTGGAGTGCGCGCTGGCGCAGGATCCCGGAGTCGAGGCTCCGCAGGGCCGGTGGGGCCCGCTCGGCATCGTGCTCGAGCGGTTGGTTGAAGGTCGCCCGGTCTCGGCCTTGATCGACGTGCAGCTGCGCCTGCCCAATCCTCTGGTGGCCATCGGTGGACCGGCCCACGCTTTCTATACGGATGTCGCAAGACGCCTGGGCGCCCCCCTGATCGTGCCGGAGCATGCGTCGGTGTGCAACGCGGTCGGAGCCGTGGCGGGTGTTGTCGCGGAAACCTGCGACGTGCTGGTCAATCAGCCGGAATACAATCTGTTCAGAGTGCATGATCCGGCCGGGATGCGTGATTTCAACAACGCCGAGGAGGCAATTGAGCTGGCAAAGCGCGTGTCCCGCGAGCTGGCACTGGCGGCGGCGCAACGCGCTGGCGCCAAGGAACCGCACCTGGAGACGACCGTCATCGAGCGCCGGGCGCACTCAAGCGGCAGTGGCGATTACCTCGCCGAAGCTCGGGTGCGGTCCCGTGCGACCGGGCGTCCGACGACGGCACGCGCGTGAGCAAGTCCAGGCACACCGTTCGCTTTTCGAGCGTGCGGCAGCCCGTGCCGTGCGAGGAGCCTCTCCGCAGCGCATGTCTGATCAGACATGCGCGTGTTCGCGCGCGCCGGTTAGCGCCATGACTCCTGCGAATACAGTGGCCAGCGAGGTATCCCCGGCAGCGCCACCCCCTCAGAGCGTCTATGACCTGATCGTCGTGGGGGGCGGTGTCAATGGCGTCGGAATTGCCCGTGACGCGGCCGGACGTGGACTCAAGGTGCTGTTGCTCGAGCGCAAGGATCTGGCCGGTGCGACCTCGTCGGCCTCATCGAAGCTGATTCATGGCGGCTTGCGCTACCTCGAGCAGCGCGAATTTCGTCTCGTGCGCGAGAGCCTGAAGGAGCGGGAGGTGCTGTGGGCTGCTGCGCCACACATCGTCAAACCGCTTCGGTTCGTTCTGCCGGTTCACAGGGGCATGCGTCCAGCGTGGATGCTTCGGTCCGGACTTTTTCTCTACGATCACATTGGCGGGCGCAAGCGGCTGCCGGCGACGCGTGTGTTGCGTCGAGGTGGTGCACCGGCGCTTGACCCACTGCGTGAGGAGATCCGGCTCGCGTTCGAGTACTCGGATTGCTGGGTTGACGATGCCCGTATGGTGGTCATCAACGCCATCGATGCGAGCGAGCGTGGTGCCACGGTCGGCATCGGCTGGAGTCTCGAGTCGGCCCGCCGTGACGGCGCGTTGTGGCATGTCGAGGTCAAGTCGCAGACGGCGGGGAGGCGCATGGTGCGGGCGCGCGCGCTGATCAACGCCGCCGGTCCATGGGTGCAGGAGGTGCTCGGACGAACGGGGGCGAGGGCGAATCGCGGGTTGCGGCTGGTCAAAGGCAGTCACATCGTCGTGCCGCGGCTGTACGCGGGCGAGCAGGCCTATACGCTGCAGGGGGGTGATGGTCGCGTGGTGTTCGCGATCCCGTATGAGCAGGCATTCACGCTGGTCGGCACGACGGACATCCCGTACGAGAGCGATCCGGCGCTTGTGCAGGCAAGCGACGAGGAGATCAGTTACCTGTGCGGCGTGCTCGCGCAGTATGTCCGCCCGCGGGTGCAGCCCGATCAGGTGGTCTGGCACTACTCGGGCGTGCGCCCCCTGTACGATGATGGCGGCGTCAGCGCTTCCACCGTGACCCGCGATTACGTTTTTGACCTTGACGCGCCGCCCGACGGGGCGCCGGTCCTGTCCGTGTTTGGAGGTAAGCTCACGACTTATCGGCGCCTGGCAGAGCATGCGCTCGCGGAACTGCTCCCCTGTCTGAAGATCCCGGATCGGCCCTGGACCCGCGGCGCGACGCTGCCGGGCGGGGAGATTGCGCGGTTGGATCTGGAGCGCTTTACGCGCGAGCAGCGCACTCGTTACCCGTTCCTGTCCCCCGAGCTGATTGGGCGCATGTGCCGCGCATACGGTACGCGCATCGAGCATGTGCTGGGCAGTGCGCGCGGAGTGGAAGATCTGGGCAAGCAGATCGCCCCGCAGCTGTACGAGGCGGAACTCGAGTATCTGCGGACCCGGGAATGGGCTCGAAGCGCGCAGGACGTGCTCTGGCGTCGTTCGAAACTGGGATTGGCGCACACCGCCGAGGCTGCGGAGCGAATTGATCGTTGGTTCGCATCCGTCGCCACTTCCATGAGTGCCGAATTGCCGGCTGCATGAGCACGCGGTGCCGATCGCTGAGGCGGTCTGCATCGGCGGACGCATAGGTTGGCAAGCTTCGGGGAATCTGGTCCAATGAGGCGCAAGCGGACGTTCGCCTAACGGTCCGGGATTCTCGGGGGGTCGATGTTTTCATCCGAAGCAGGCGACGTGCCTGGCGCAAACGCGCAGCCCAAGGTCATTGCGGCAGCCGAGAATCTCGGCGCACTCGCGACCGCGGAAGGCGAGCCGGCCGCACTCGAGGTGCCGGCAGCGGAGCCCGTATCGCTGGCGCAGCGGTGGTACGTGGCGTTCATGATGTGCCTCGTCTACACGCTGAGTATCACCGACCGCTATTCCATTTCCACGGTACTCGAGCTGATCCGCCGCGAGCTGCATCTGTCCGATGCCAACGTGGCATTTCTCACCGGCGTGTCGCTCGCGATCTTCTACGTGGTATTTGGATTTCCACTGTCGTGGCTGATCGATCGCAAGAGCCGGCGCGACATCGTGGTCGGATCGCTCGTTGCCTGGTCCGGTCTTACCGTGGCGACCGGGCTGGCGCGCAACTACAGCCAGCTTCTTCTGGCACGCATCGGGGTGGGCGTGGGTGAGGCCGGCGGAACGCCGGGCGCTAATTCGCTGCTCTCGGATTATTTTCCGCCCGAACGGCGCACCATGGCGTTGCAGGTGTTCTCGCTCGGCGCGGCACTGGGAACCTGGCTCGGCTCCTCGATCGCCGGCATCATCGCCTACTATTTCAGCTGGCGCGGCATGTTTCTGGCGCTCGGTGCCCCGGGAATTCTGGTCGGTGTGCTCATGTGGCTCACCATCCGCGAGCCACAGCGCGGGCGGCTCGATGCGCGCGCGCCGACCGCCAAGGTGCCACCGCTGCGCGCGATTATTCGCTTCATGTGCACTCAGCCGGCGACCGTGCACATGATTCTCGGCACTGGGGTCGCAGCGCTCTGGGGCTGGGGCCTGCTGTGGTGGACGCCGGCGTTTCTGATGCGGGCGTTCGCATTGAACGTCGAGCAGGCCGGCACCATTCTCGGCAGGGTGTACCTGATCGGAGGGGGGCTGGCGATGCTGGTCAGCACCTGGCTGTTCTCACGCCCGTGGCTGACCGACCAGCGGCGCATTCTGCGCGTCACCGGAGCGACGATCGCCTTTGGCACGGTGGTGACCTGGTTTATCTACTCGACGCACTCGCTGGCACTGTTCAAGCTACTGCTCTGGCTGTTCATTCCGACCGTCTACATGTATCTCGGACCCAGTTTCGGAATTTTGAACAATCTGGCTCCGGCAAACATGCGGGCCATGTATTGCGCGGTCATGCTGCTCGTCGCCAATGTGCTCAATCTGGTGGTCGCGCCGCAAATGGTCGGCTTTTTGAGCGATTCGTTTGCTCCGCACGGCGTACCGGATGCCGCCTCGCTGCGCTTTGCCCTGCTGTGTCTAGTGCCGACGGGATTCTGGGCAGCGTGGCATTTCGTGCGGGCGGGTCGTCATCTGCGCCAGGATCTGCAACGCCTCGCAGACGGCGCGGCGCCCGGTACTGCGGGCGGCGCCGCGGTACGGCGCATCGGTTGAATCCCGGCCCGAGGGAGAGTGAATCGCAGCGAGGAGCGTCAGCGGTGCGGATCGCTGAAGCCGCTCGCCAGGCTTTTGCGCAGGTGGTCGATCACGCACTGCACGGCGCGGGGGGTGCGCGGCGACCAGGGCCGGATCGCCTGCAGGCGCTCACCGAAGAAGCCAACCGCACGCCACTCGGCTAGAACCGGCACCAGTTGCTGTGCAGCCGGTCCGCTCCAGGCGGTGAAGTCGGGCAGGAGCGCGATGCCGAGTCCGCCGGCGACCGCTTCGCGCAGCACTTCGCTGTTGTTCGCCCGGAGTGGACCACGTACCGGAACGCTGACGCGCTGCGTCGGCTTTCGGCCCACGATTCGCTCGAATGACCAGCTCGGTGTGCTGCCATCGCGCAGATAAAGCAGGCAGGCATGCCGCGCGAGCTCGGCGGGGTGTTGCGGTGTTCCGTTGCGAGCGAGGTAGTCGGGACTGGCGCGCAGCACCGATGCGCTCTCGCACAGTGCCACGGCGATGTGCGACTCCGGCACCCGGCTGGCGTGACGGATGGCGAGGTCGAAGCCTTCCTGCACCAGATTGACGAACCGGTCGCTCAGGTCAAGCTCCAGACGGATGTCGGGATAACGATTGAGTAGCGCCGGAATCGTGGGCGCGATGTGTTGGCGCCCCAGGGCGACGGGTGCGCTGACACGCACCACTCCGCGTGGTGCCCCTGCAAGATCCTTCGCGCCGGTTACGCCCTGTTCGATGTGCGCGAATGGGCCGCGTGTCTGCTCAACCAGCTGCGCACCGGCCGGTGTCAGAGTGATTGAACGGGTGGTGCGCCTCACGAGAGGAACATCCAGTGTGCGCTCAAGATCCTTCAGTCGCATGCTGACTGACGACTTTGCAACACCGAGGCGCCGTGCGGTCTGCGTGAGGCTGCGGGTTTCGGCGATTACCGTGAGCATGTGCAGGTCGGGCAGGAGAGCAGCAATGTCGCGGGCACTCACGTGGCGAGCCTCGATTGTTCAAAATAATGAACAGTCTAACCAGTAAGTAGTGGTTTGCAAGAGCAGCGGTCGCGCCTAGACTGCCCGCGTATTCCCTCGCGATACGATCCCGGAGTGCTGCGATGACCACCGAGAAGAGTGCTGTGCGAACGCCGTCGAATGCTGTGGCGGAGGTCGGCCACTGGATCGGGGGCCGGCGGCTCGTGGGCGACGGCCGCAGACAACCGGTCTTCAACCCGGCGAGCGGTGATGTCGTACGGCAGGTGTGTCTGGCCGATGCACAGCTCGCGGACCGTGCGGTGGCAGCTGCGGCGGCCGCCTTTCCGAGCTGGGCCGATACGCCACCAATCCGCCGGGCGCGGGTTCTGAACCGCTTTCTGGCGTTGCTCAATGAGCAGCGCGATAACCTTGCCCGTTGCATCACTGAAGAGCACGGTAAGGTGTTCGCCGACGCCCAGGGCGAGGTGATGCGCGGCATAGAGGTGGTCGAGTTCGCTTGCGGGATCGCCCAATTGCTGAAAGGCGACTACACCGAGCAGGTCTCCACCGGCATCGACAACTGGACGGTGCGTCAGCCGCTTGGCGTAGTCGCCGGCATTACTCCGTTCAATTTCCCGTGCATGGTCCCGTGCTGGATGTTTCCGATCGCAATCGCGGCCGGTAACACGTTCGTGCTCAAGCCGAGCGAGCGTGACCCGTCGGCTTCGCTCCGGATGGCGGAACTGCTGAAGGAGGCGGGCCTGCCGGATGGCGTATTCAACGTCGTGCAGGGCGACAAAGTTGCGGTCGACGCCATCCTCGAACACCCGGAGGTCAGAGCCGTGAGTTTCGTTGGCTCTACCCCCATCGCCCGCCATCTCTATCAGCGCGGTGCCGAGCTCGGCAAGCGCGTGCAGGCGCTTGGCGGCGCGAAAAATCATCTGGTGGTGATGCCGGATGCCGATCTCAGTCAGGCGGTGGACGGACTGATCGGCGCGGCATTCGGTTCCGCAGGTGAGCGTTGCATGGCGATCAGCGTCGCGGTGCTGGTCGGGGAGGCCGCTGACCGGATCATGCCGCAGCTCATCGAACGCACCCGAGCGCTGAAAATCGGACCCGGAACCGACCCTCAGGTTGAGATGGGGCCGGTGGTCACGCGGGCGGCACTCGAGCGCATCAGCGACGCCATCGCAACGGGCGAGCGCGAAGGTGCGAAGCTGCTGGTCGACGGCCGTGGACTGACAGTGCCCGGTCACGAGCACGGGTTCTTCCTAGGCGGCAGCCTGTTTGACGGGGTACGCCCTGAGATGACGATTTACAAGGAGGAGATCTTCGGTCCGGTGCTCAGTTGCGTGCGTGTTCCGGACATGCAGCAGGCGATTGCGCTGATCAACGCGCATCCGTTTGCAAACGGAGTGGCATGCTACACGCGTGACGGTGCAGTCGCGCGCGAGTTCGCCCGGCGCATCCAGGTCGGTATGGTGGGCATCAATGTACCGATCCCGGTGCCCATGGCTTGGCACGGGTTCGGCGGCTGGCGGAACAGCCTGTTCGGTGACATGCACGCCTACGGCGAGGAAGGCGTGCGGTTCTATACCCGACAGAAGTCGGTCATGCAGCGCTGGCCGCAGGTCACCGGCGGCGCCGAATTTGCCATGCCGACGACGAAGTGAGCGCAGTCACGTGCCAAGCCCGGCAAGGAAGGCGTACAGACGTTCGTCATCCGCGTAGGCGACGTTGAATCGCCAGTGCCCGCTGGCGTGTCCATCGGGGTGAAAGATCTCCCCGGGTGCCAGCAGGATGCCCTGGCTCTTGGCACGAGCCATGATCGTTTCACGGTCTTTGCCCGGTAGCCTGGCCCAGACGAACATGCCGCCGCCGCCCGCTGCGACCTCGACCCCGTACGCACGCATGCGGCGGATCACGCGCGCACGGGCTTCACTCAGCCGGCGTCGGAGCCGGTCAAGATGTGCGCGGTGCCGGCCGGCCGTGAGAATGGCGAGCACGATGTGTTCGGTCAGCTCGGAGGACGACAGCGAGGTCATGTTCTTGAGCATCGCGAGCTGCTCACTGCGATCGGGGCGGGCGGCGAGATAACCGACACGCAGACTCGGGGCAATCGTCTTGGAGAAACTGCCTATGTAGATGACCCGCTCGAGGCCATCGAGAGTCGCCAGGGATGTCGGCGGGTCGGGCGAGAGCTCTGCAAAAATGTCGTCCTCGCAGACCGTCAGGCCGCGACGTTCGGCAACTCGCAGCACAGCGTGCGCAGTTGCCGGCGTGATCGTCGAACCGGTGGGGTTCTGATAGGTCGTATTCGTGATAAACAGCCGCGCGCCGGTCTTGGCCGCGATCCGCTCGAGCGCCTCGGCATCCGGCCCCTCGGCAGTGCGTGGAACGCCGACCGGGTGAGTGCCGCGTCCGCGCAGCATGGCGAGCACGTAGGGGTAGCCTGGGTCATCGACCAGCACCGCCTCACCCGGCCGGGTGAGAGTGCCGATGACCAGCTCGAGTGCCTGACTGGCCCCCTGTGTGAGCACGAGCTGCTCTTGCGCACAGTCGATACCGCGCAGTGTCAGCTGGCGCGCGAGATGGTGGCGCAGACCGCCGAGTCCGTATGCGCTGCCGTATCGACCTGCATAAACGGCAGGACGCCGGGCAACTTGGGTGAGCGCAGCGCGCACCCCATCGGTGAACAACCATTCCGCCGGCAGCCAACCGCAGCCGGCGTCGACCTGCAGGGAGCGGCGATCGAATTCGCGCCGCAGCGTCCAGATGGAATCGACCAGCGGCTCAACCGGCGCAAAGGCGTGCGCACCGGCGGTTTGCGCATTCCGCGCCACATAGTAGCCAGAACCTCGTCGAGCTTCGATCAGCCCCTCGGCCACCAGCAGCTCATAAACTCGCGCAGCAGTGAACGGGCTCACCCCTTGGGTGCGCGCGAGGGTACGCACCGAAGGGAGGCGTTCCCCGGGGCTTAGCTGGCCGGTGAGTATCCGGGTACGCAGGCCACCCGACAGCGCCTCGACCCGTGTGGGAGTGTCGGTACGGTGCGCGCGCATCGGTGTATTGCTGTTCGGTCCAGTACAGTCTGGTGATCTATCCGCCGGAGTGTAGCGCGGTCTCGGTGCTGCGCGCGGGCATATTCAGGAGATGAACGCCAACACGAACGATCTGTCCGCCTTCTGGATGCCCTTCACGGCCAACCGGTATTTCAAGCGTCATCCCACGCTGGTCTCCGGTGGGCAGGGGGCTTACTTTCTCACTCCCGACGGACGGCGGCTGTACGACTGCCTCTCGGGTTTGTGGTGCACCCCGCTCGGACACTGTCGCCCTGAAATCGTTGCCGCCGTGCGTGCCCAGGTTGGCGAGCTTGATTTTGCACCGACATTCCAGGTCGGACACCCCAAGGTGTTCGAATTCGCCTCACGGGTTGCGCGTTGGGCACCGCAGGGCCTCAACCACGTCTTTTTCACCAATTCCGGTTCTGAAGCCGTCGACAGCGCACTGAAGATTGCGGTGGCGTATCACCATGCCCGCGGCGAGGCGGGCAGAGTGCGCATCATCGGCCGCGAACGTGCATACCATGGGGTGGGAATCGGCGGAATCTCAGCCGGCGGAATCGCGGCCAACCGGCGCGTATTCGGGGCACTCAGCGCCCCGTTCGTTGATCATCTGCCGCACACCTACGAGCCGAGCCAGATGCGCTTCAGTCGCGGTCAGCCGGCCTGGGGCGCACACCTGGCCGATAACCTCGAGCGCCTCGTTGCCCTGCATGACGCCTCGACCATCGCCGCGGTGATCGTCGAGCCGATGCAGGGTTCGACTGGCGTGATCGTGCCGCCGGTGGGTTACCTCGAGCGGTTGCGCGAGATCTGCACCCGGCACGGCATCCTGCTGATTTTCGACGAGGTGATCACCGGATTCGGTCGCGTCGGGGCGAATTTCGCCGCGCAGCGCGTCGGGGTGACGCCAGACATCATCGTGTTCGCCAAGGCCGCTACCAACGGAGTGATTCCTCTTGGCGGCACCATCGTGCGCGAGAGCATCTACGATGCCCTGATGCGTGGACCTGAGCAGACGATCGAGTTGTTTCACGGCTACACGTACTCCGGTCATCCGATTGCGTGCGCGGCGGGCTTGGCGACGATCGACGTGATGGAGAAGGAGGGTCTGGTGGCCCGTTCAGCGCAGTTGGCGCCACTTCTCGAGCAGGCAGTCCATTCCCTGCGCGAGGAGCCGCATGTCATTGACATCCGCAACTTTGGCATGGCGGCCGCGGTGGAACTCGCAGCTCGTGATGGTCAACCCGGTGCGCGGGCGCGCGAGGTCTTCGAGCGGGGCGTTGAGGCGGGACTGCTCCTGCGCTTCACCGCGGATACGATCGCCGTGGCGCCGCCGTTCATCTCGAGCGAGGAGGAGATCCACCACATGGTCGAGACGCTGCGGGGTGTGCTGCGCAAAGTGAGCTGACGATGCGTGCCCGGATGGGTTGTCCGGTGTGACGGGGTGTGGGTGCGCTTGATCGGCGCGCGGATTGCAGAATCCCGACGCTGGTATTGCTCCGGTCCGACGCGTGTCCCGCTGTGACGGGTCGCTGCGCTAGAATGCGAAGTTCGTTCCAAGCAGGGCAGACCCGGGGGTTCGATGCAAGCCGAAAGCGCGATGGCGCAGCCGACGAGTGTGCGGGTGCGTCAGCATCTCGAAAAGGGCCAGTTCGCGCAGGCCGAGCGGGAGGCTCTGGCGCTGCTCACCGAACAGCCGGACAGCCGCGATGGGCTGTACATGCTGGCCGTGGCGCAGCGCATGCAAGGGAAGTTCGATGCGGCGCTCGCGACACTCGGCCGGCTCGAGGAGTGTTATCCGGAGTATCCGAGGCTTTATCAGGAGCGTGGCCATTGCCGCATCATGCAACGGCAGGCTCCGGAGGCGATTGAGGCATTCGAGAGCGCCGTGCGGCTCAATCCGGCGCTACCGGCCAGCTGGCGCTCACTCGAGGCGCTTTATCGCATGGGCGGACGCGAAGCCGATGCGGCGACCGCGGCGGCGCATGTCGCGAAGCTCGCATCCCTGCCGGCGGAGATCGTCACGGCCCGCAGCATGTTCTCCGACGGAGAGACGGAGGCCGCGGAGGCTCTGGTGCGCCGCTACCTGCTGACGCATGGTGATCATATCGAGGGGATGCGCCTGTTGGCGCAGATCGGTATGAAGTACGACGTGCTCGACGATGCGGAACTGCTGCTCGAGAACGTGCTGCGCATGGAGCCGGAATATCGCGCTGCGCGCTTTGATTATGTCCAGGTACTGCTGCAGCGACACAAGCACCGCCAGGCGCGCGAACAGGTGCAGATCCTGCGCCAGGCCGAGCCCGAGAACCGCGCCTGCCTCACGGCACAGGCAACGATTTCGACTGAACTCGGCGAGTGCGAGCAGGCGCTCGAGCTCTACGGGCAGCTGCTGCGCGAGACCCCGGATCATGCCGAGCTACACCTCTCGATGGGACACACGCTGAAGACGCTCGGTCGTCAACAGGAGTCGATCGAAGCGTACCGGCGCGCGGCGGCCGCGCGCAGCAATTACGGGGACGCGTACTGGAGTCTCGCGAACCTGAAGACCTACCGCTTCTCGGATGAGGAAATCGAGCAGATGCGCCGCGCCGAGGCTACCCCGCGCGTGGCAATCATCGATCGCTTCCATCTGTGTTTTGCGCTCGGCAAGGCGCTCGAGGACCGTGGCGAGTACGCCGAATCGTTCATCTATTATGAGCGGGGCAATGCGCTGAAGAAAAGCGAGTCGCGGTATCGCCCGGAGTACACCGAGTCCAACACGCGCCGGCAGATTGAAGTGTGCACGCGCGAATTCTTTACGCAGCGCCAGGGGTGGGGGTGTGCGAGCGATGCGCCGATTTTCATCGTCGGCCTGCCGCGGGCCGGCTCGACGCTGATCGAGCAGATTCTCGCCTCGCACTCGCAGGTCGAGGGCACGATGGAGCTGTCGGACGTGCCCCGGCTGGTGCAGCAGCTGCAGGGACGGGGCGACAATACCTCACCGCGCTATCCGGCAGTGCTGCGCGAACTGGCACCAGAGGACTTCGCGCGGTTCGGTGAGCAGTATCTGGCCGATACGGCGCTCTATCGTCGAGGCAAGCCGCGCTTCATCGACAAGATGCCGAACAATTTCCGGCACATTGGCCTGATGCATCTGATGTTCCCGAATGCACGCATCATCGATGCGCGTCGCTCGGCGATGGCCTGCTGCTTCAGTAATTTCAAGCAGCTGTTCGCTTCCGGCCAGCAATTCACCTATTCGTTCGAGGACATTGCCCGTTACTACCGGACGTACGTTGAACTCATGGCGCATTGGGACGAGGCATTGCCCGGCCGGGTGCTGCGCGTGCAGCACGAAGAGCTGGTGGCGGACTTTGAAGCGCAGGTGCGCCGGATTCTTGAGTACTGTGGGTTGCCGTTTGAGCAGTCCTGCCTCGAGTTCTACAAGACGGAGCGCCGCGTGCACACCGCGAGCTCAGAGCAGGTCCGCCGGCCGATCAATACCGAGGGGCTCGAGCAATGGCGCCACTACGAGCCGTGGCTTGCGCCGCTCGCGCAGGCACTCGGCGATCTGGCTGACGCGTAGCGGCGCAGCCGGTACGGGCCGAATTCTTTGCGCCGGCCAGGGGGGGCTCAGCCCCCTGGCCGGGCCGCTCAGGCGCGCAGTCGCGCGTTGTCCGGATCGTACAGGGGTTCGCGTCCGACGACCGCCCGGCGGCGCTCGCCGAGAATCTCGATCTCGAGGACTTTGCCCGGGACGGCCGCATCGGCTCGCAGATACGCGAGCGCAATGCTTTTACCGAGGCGGTAGCCGAATCCCCCCGAGGTGACCAGGCCAATCTGGGTGTCGCCGTCGTAGACGATGGACACGGCTGCCGCGTCGGCATCGGCGGCATCGACGAGGAGGGGCACGAACCGTTCGCGCGGTCCGCTCGACGCCTCGCGCCTCAGTGCTTCCTGGCCGATGAACCCACCGGGCTTCTCGAGCTTCACGAAGCGATCCAGGGACGCCATGAACGGTGTGTATTCGGTGGTGAGGTCGGCTTTCCAGGAACGGTAGCACTTCTCGAGGCGCAGGCTGTCCATCGCATACAGCCCGAAGTCGCTGATGCCAAACCGTTCACCGGCCTCCCAGAGCAGGTCATACACCGCGACCATGTGCTCCACCGGGATGTGCAGCTCCCAACCCAATTCGCCGACGTAATTGACTCGCAGTGCGAGGGCTTGCGTGTAGCCAATTTCGATATTGCGTACCGACAGCCACGGGAAGGCTGCGTTTGACAGGTCTGAGCGTGTCAGCAGCGCGAGCAGGTCTCGTGAGCGGGGCCCGACCACGATGAGCGTACCGAAGCGCGCTGTGAGGTTTTCGAGCCGCACGTCGCGGCCCTGCGGCAGATGCTCCATGAGCCAGTGCTCGTCGTGCCGCTCGCCACTCGCCGCTGCGATCAGCCAGTAGCGCTCTGGGGCGAGTGCGGTCACGGTCATCTCGGTGACAATGCCGCCATTCGGTGCGCAGAGATAGTTGAGTGCACTGCGGCCCGGGGAGGGGACCACGCCCGCGACCAAATGGTCGATCCAGGCGCGAGCCTCGGTGCCACTGACTTCGAATTTCGTGAACCCCGGCAGGTCGAGCACCGCCACGCGCTCATTCACCGCAGAGCACTCGCGGGCCACTGCGCCATGCCATGCGGGGCGTCTGAAAGAACTCTCCGGATCGCTCGGATCGCCCGCCTGCGGGAAGTAGACCGCCCGTTCCCAGCCGCCTCGGGCGCCAAACCGCGCACCCTTGTCCTTCAGGCGTTGGTAAAGCGGGGAGGTCTTGGCCGGGCGCCCGGCAGGGCGCTCCTCGACCGGATAACCGATGCCATATTCCTGCTGATACGTTTCGATGGCCTTAGCAAGCACATACTTGCGGTTGGCAAACTCGAGGAAGCGTCGTGAGTCGAGTGGCCAGACATCCCACTCTGGCTGGCCATGGGCGACCCATTCGGCGATCACCTTGCCGGCGCCGCCCGCTTGGGCGATGCCGAAGGTAAACGAGCAGCAGTGGAAGAATCCCGGTAAGCCCGGCGCGGGGCCGATCAGCGGATTTCCGTCCGGCGCGTACGGGATCGGACCGTTGATTACCGTCTTGATGCCGACCGAGCCGAGAATCGGCACGCGCTCGCAGGCCGCCTCGATGTACTTCTCGAGTCGCCCGAGGTCATCATCGAACAGCTGGTGGGCGAACTCCTCCGGCAGGCCGTCGAGCCAGTGAGCGGTGGCCTGCCACTCGTACGGGCCGAGCAGCAGTCCCTGGCGCTCCTGGCGCAGATAATAGCTGACGTCCGGGTCACGCAGCAGCGGTAGGCGCGCCGCTCCGCGTTCCACGAGCTCTGGGATGTCTTCGGTCACCAAATATTGATGCGACATCGTCACGATCGGCAGGTACTGTCCGACGAGCGCAGCCACCTCGCCGCCGCGGTAGCCGGCCGCGTTGATCACGGCACTCGCCTGGATCGTTCCTCGGTTGGTCACGACCCGCCATTCCCCACCGCGGGTCCGCTCGATCGCCGTGACCTTTGTTTGGCGGTGAATTTCCGCGCCGCAGTCGCGCGCTCCTTTGGCGAGCGCCTGAGTCATCTGCGCCGGGTCGATGTCCCCGTCATAGGGGTCCCACAGGCCGGCGAGCAACCCCTCGGTGCGGATGAATGGATAGCGCGCGGTAATGTCCTTGGGGCTGAGCAGCTCGAATTCCGTGCCCTGCGCGCGCGCCTGGGAAATGATGTGCTTGAACTCATCGACGCGGTCCTGCGTGTGCGCAAGCCGGATGCTTCCAGTGACGTGATAATTGATGTCGTAGCCCGTTCGCCGCGCCAGATCAGCGTACAGACGCGTCGTGTAACGCTGCATCTTCAGCAGATTCCACGATGTCGAGAACGTCGGCACGTTACCTGCTGCATGCCAGGTGGATCCGGCTGTGAGCTCGTCGCGCTCGAGGAGCACGACATCAGTTATCCCGAGCTGCGTCAGGTGGTAAAGGGCGCTGCAGCCGACTGCACCCCCGCCGATGATGACTACGCGTGCATGCGTCTTCATAGCAAATCGTTCTCCGCTTGATCTGTCTGGGACCGGATGATTCCGGCCTCAGGCCTTGATTCGTTCGTTCTTCGGGTCGTACCAGGGCGCGAGCTGTACGCGCGCACCGTGGCGGGCACACGCGACCTCGACTTCCCAACGCCCAGATTGCAGCCACTCGCCGGTGACGCCTTCTGGGCAGTGTACGTAACCCATGCCGATGGATTTGCCCAGACGGAAGCCGAAGGCGCCGGATTTAATGGAGCCAACGATGAGTCCGTCGCGCACGATCGGCTCCTCGTGATAGAGCAGTGGCGCCGTGCTCGAGTCGTCCTCGAGCATCACCTGCACCAGACGCTTGGCGAGGCTGCCGCGCTCGCGTTGCTCGAGCAGCGCCTCTCGTCCGATGAAACCGCCAGGCTTGTCCCAAGCGACCGTGAAGGCGAGCCCGGATTCGAGCGGCGTGTCCTCATCCGCAATGTCATGGCTCCAGTGCCGGTAGCCCTTCTCGATGCGGCAGGCGGCCATCGCATGGTAGCCGGCGTGCGTCAGACCGAACGCCTTTCCGGCCTCGAGCAGCCGCTCATAGACATCGAGGCAGTGCTCGGCGGACATGTAGAGTTCCCAGCCCAGCTCGCCGACATAGGTGATGCGGCTCGCGCGCACGCGCGCATACCCGATTTCAATTTCCCGGGAGAAGCCGAACGGATGCACCGCGTTAGACAGATCCGCGCCCGAGACTGACTCGAGCAGTGCGCGGCTATTCGGTCCCATGACGCCGAGCATCGCAATTCCGGCGGTGACGTCGGTGACCCAGCAGCCGCGGGCGCTGCCCTCGGCGATGTTCCTGCGCAGCCAGGCGTGATCGCGCGTTTGGCAGATTGCCGAGGTTACGACCATGAACTCCTCAGCGGACAACCGCGTGATGGTGAGGTCTGCCTCGATGCCGCCGCGGTCGTTGAGCCATTGCGTGTAAACGACGCGCCCGGGGGTGACATCGACGTTGGCCGTCGAGAGGCGGTTGAGCAGTGCCATCGCATCCGGACCCTGCACGAGGAATTTCGCAAAGCAGCACTGATCAAATAGCGCAACGCGCTCGCGCACGGCCTGACATTCGGCACGAGTGGCCTCAAACCAGTTCTGTCGGCCGTAGGAGTACTCGTAGCGTGGCTCGGAACCCGGAGCGGCGAACCAGTTGGGTCGCTCCCATCCGGCTGTCTCGCCCATGCACGCTCCGGAAGCGACCAGTCTGTCGTGCAGCGGGGTGCGCCGGGCATTGCGCGCCGAGCGGTATTGGTAGTAGGGCCAGTGCATGGCGTAGAGCAGACCCAGCGTTTCGACCGTTCGATCGTGCAGATAGCGGCGATTGGCCTGGAATGGCATCACGCGCCGCACGTCCACGTCGGACAGATCGAGCGGCGGGCGGCGATCAACCACCCACTGAGCCAATACCTTGCCGGCGCCTCCGCTTGCGGCTATGCCGACCGAATTGAAGCCGGTCGCCACGAACAGATCACGAATCTCGGGGGTCTCACCCACATAGTAGCGATCATCGGGCGTGAAGCTTTCCGGGCCGTTGAAGAAAAGTTGAATGCCGGCTGTCGCCAGTGCCGGGACCCGGCGCACCGCCGCTTCCAGAATCGGCTCAAAATGTTCCTGGTCCTCGGGCAGGGAATCGAAGCAGAAATCCTCGGGGATGCCGCCCATGCCCCAGGGCTTGGCGACCGGCTCGAAGCAGCCCATCAGTATCTTGCCTGCATCCTCCTTGTAGTAGGCGCACTCGTCCTGTACGCGCAGCACGGGCAGATTCGACGGTAGGCCCGCGATCGGCTCGGTGACGATGTAGAAGTGCTCCGCGGCGTGCAGTGGCACCGCAGCGCCGGCCTGAGCGGCCAGACGATGAGACCACATGCCGCCGCACAGTACGACCGTGTCGGCGCGGATTTCACCCTCGGCGGTCTCCACCCCAATGGCGCGGCCGCGCTCGACCAGGATGCGCGTCACGGGCGTGTGCTCGAGAATGCGCGCGCCGCGCTGTTTGGCGCCTTTGGCGAGGGCCAGTGTGGTGTCGATTGGATTGGTCTGGCCGTCCTTCGGCAGAAACACCCCGCCGACGATGTCACTGACTTCAAGCAGCGGCCAGCGCTCGTGGATCTGTCCGGGAGTGAGTACATCGATGGCAAGTCCGAACGTCTTGCCCATCGAGGCGCCGCGCTTCAGCTCCTCGAAGCGCTCGGCAGTCTTGGCGACGCTGATTGAGCCGTTCTGCTTAAAGCCGGTGGCCTGGCCGGTCTCAGCTTCGAGCGAATGGAACAGGTCTGCGGTGTATTTGGCGAGCTCGGTCAGATTGCGCGTTGCGCGCAGCTGACCGACGAGGCCGGCGGCGTGCCAGGTCGTGCCGCAGGTGAGCTGTTTGCGCTCAAGCAGCAGCACGTCAGTGACGCCGAGCTTGGTGAGATGGTAGGCGACCGAGCAGCCGGCGACGCCGCCGCCGACGATGACCACGTTTGCGTGACTCGGAAGTGTCATGCGAGTTCCTCAGGAAGAAAGCGTCGATTAATAGCGCGGTGGGGCAATGACCCACAGCGACACGGAAGTGACCGAGCCGGGGTTGCGCGCGGTGAAGGGCTCCCCGCGGCCGATGCGAAAGCTGTCTCCCGGACGAAGCGTGAAACGTCGGGTACCGACGCGCAGCTCGAGTAGCCCCTCGATGACATAGCCGGATTGCTCGGCCATGCGCGAGACGGGCTCCTCGCCACTGCGGGCCCCCGGGGCAAAAGTCGAGAGGATCATTTCCGCCTCGCCAGTCAGACTCGGGGAGAGGAGCTCTTCCTCGATGCCGGTGCCGGGGAAATCGAGCCGCCGCCGCTGTTCGCGCCGCACGATGTAACCGTGCTCTTCCGGCACGCGGGGGTCGTAGCCCTGAAAGAACCAGCTGATCTGCACGCCGAGCGCTTCGCTGATGGCTTTGAGGGTGGAGATCGAAATCTCTGAACGCCCCCGCTCAATCTGGCTCACGTAGCCGACTGATTTGCCGATCGCCTCGGCGAGTGCGGCGAGGCTCATGGCGCGCGCGCCGCGCAGGTCGCGAATCTGGCTCCCGAGCGGGTTGGTCTCGGCACTGCGTCGTGCGGCAGCTGGCCGCGCCGCTGCGCCCCGGGGACGGCGCGTACGCTTTTCTGCTTTCACCCGGAGTCGGGTCCTGGGGCGGCTTGAGTTCACCGCCATATTCTAGCGGCACAGAATGTTCACGAAAATGAAAATTTCCAACTAATTTTCACGGTGGTAGGCTTGCTGGCCTCGGCATCGAGACCCCCTAGTGCAGGTGCAGCATGTCTACCGATCGAATGCATGCGGTGTGGCTGACGGGCCACGGCGACGCTTCCGTTCTTGAGTACCGCGAGGATGTGCCGGTTCCCCAGCCGGGTCCCGGCGAGGTGCGGGTGCGCGTCCGGGCCGCCGCTGTGAACAACACTGACATCAATCTGCGGATCGGCTGGTACTCGAAGCGCAGCCCGACAGCCGCCGGGGCGGACGATGGCGGCACGCCGAGTGCTCTCGAGGACGGCGGCTGGGGCGGTGCGCCGGTTGCCTTTCCGCTCATCCAGGGCGCCGACGCATGCGGGGAAATCGAGGCCGTTGGCACCGGGGTGCCCGCGGGGCGGATCGGTGAGCGTGTGCTCATCGACCCGATACTGCCGGCGGCAGGGCAGGGTGGCAAAGCCGGGGTGCGTTATCTGGGTTCCGACTGCAACGGCACTTTCGCCGAGTTCGTCTGCGTGCCGACGCAAAATGCGTTGCGCATCCGCAGCACGATGACGGATGCGGAACTCGCGACATTCCCATGCTCGTATCTCACGGCGGAAAATCTGCTGACTCGCGCCGGCGTTTGCGATGGGCAGACGATACTCGTCACCGGAGCCTCCGGGGGAGTCGGCTCTGCCGCGGTGCAGCTCGCTCGCCGCCGTGGAGCGCGGGTGATTGCGGTCGCCTCGGCAGAAAAGGCGGTGACGCTGAAGTCGCTCGGAGCCCTCGAGGTGCTGGCGCGCGGCGAGGATCTGATGAAGCGGCTCGGTGCCGAGTCGGTCGATGCGGTCATTGACGTTGTGGGCGGACCGGCGTTCACGGCGCTGCTCGGTGTGCTCAAGCGTGGCGGGCGCTATGCGGTTGCCGGTGCAATCGGCGGGGCGCTGGTGACGCTTGATCTGCGGACGGTGTATCTGAAAGACCTGACGCTTCATGGCTGTACCGTCCCTGAGCCCGGACTGTTTGCCCGTCTCGTCGGTTACATTGAGCAGGGCGAGATTCGCGCCGTGCTCGCCACGACTTTCCCGCTGCGCGAACTGGCTGCGGCGCAGCAGGCCTTTCTCGAGAAATCACACGTGGGGAAAATCGCCGTCCTGCTCTGAGGCGAGGCGCGGCCGCTGCCGCGCCTTGCACCGCAGGCCTGTCCGTTTAGGCGCGCCGGATCTGTGGATCGCCACTCGCTGCGCGCACCGATTCCTCTGAATGCATCGCGCTGCGGGGCAGCTTGACCGGAAAGCGTGCGCGGATTGCCGCGTCGATTGCCTCGGGAATGTGCTGCGGGTAATGGCCGGCTAGAATATCCCGCACCTTGCGCGCGGCGCGCGCAATGATGTCGGTCGAGCCCTGCTCGGCCCATTCGTTCGGGCTCTTTCGATCCCCCACCGTCGGGTAGAGGTACTCGGTCTGCATCAGCTCCAACGTCTGCGAGGAGCCGAGATAGTGGCCCGGGCCGTTCAGGCAGACGTCCTTGATCGTCTCGAACGAGAGCCGCTCTTCGTTGACCTCGATGCCCTTGATGGTGCGCTGCGTCATGCCGATGATGTCATTATCGATGACCAGGCTCTCCAGGGAGAATCCGAGCAGGCTTGCATGCATGCCGGCGGATTCATAGACCATGTTAACGCCGGCGTTGCCGACGAGCGCATGGTTCAGGGCCTTTTCTGCGCCTGCCTGTCCATCTGCAATCTTTGAGTCGGTCATGCCGGAGGCGGTGCCGCCGGTAAGATCGTAGAAATTTGCCATCTGACCTGCCGCGGCCGAGAGCAACGCCTGCTCTGGGCTACCGCCGGACATCGCACCGGTGCGCAGATCCGACACGAAGCACCAAGTACCAAAGATCGCCGGGTGTCCCGGCCGGATCGCGTTTACGTAGACCAGCCCTGCGAGGCATTCGGCGACCTCCTGCGCGAGCGCGCCGGCGAGGGCGGCCGGTGCCGTCGCGCCGGCCTGTCCGGCCGACAGCAGCAGAACGGGCATGCCGCCACGCACGGCGACCTCAAGGCAACGGCAGGCGTCGGTCGCGAACTTCATCGGTGGAACGACAAAACAGTTCGACTGGCTGACGAACGGGCGCGCGCGCCATTTGTCCTCGCCGCCCGCGATCGCATGCAGCATCTCGAGCGAGGCGGTCAGATGCTCCGGCTGTACCCAGCTGCTGCCGACGTGTTTGGTCGTGCTCGATACCGCGGCGTAGCAGGTATTGAAGTCCATTTCGTAGGGATCAGGGATATCGCGCGGAACGACGGCACGCTGGAAGAAATGGATATGGTCCATCGTGTCGACGACCCGGCCGATGTCGTAGAGGTCCCGGATCGTCGATTCGCGGTAGGTCCCATCGGCCGCCACCACGCTCACAGCCGCCCCGGCGGTGCCGAAATAGGTGCGTTTACCCCAGGGTTCTAGGTCGTGGCGCGGATCTTGTGCGTGCAGCACGAAGCGACGGGCGGCCTTGGCGAGGGTGTCCTCGACCAGCGCCTGCGGAAACAACAGCCGGTTGTGTTCGCTGACTGTGCAGCCGGCACGAGTCAGGATCTCAACCCCAGAGGGGGGGGCGTCGGCGAGACCGATCTCAGAGAGTAGTCTGAGCGCGGTTCTGTGAATGGCGAGGACATCCGCTTCGCTGAGCGGGCGGAAATTGCCGCTTGACATGCCGGGCCGCACGGGCCGCAGGTTATCGGGCAGGGGGCCGGCGCGCAGCGCCCGTCGTGCATCGCGCCCGGATCGTCGGGCTTTGGTTTGACACTCGCTCACAATGCTCTCCCGTGGTGAATGCCCCGGTGTGCCCCCGTGCTGTGCCGGCACTGCCGGCTCAGGCTCACGGTCAAGGGTGCGACCCGGACCGCTCCAGTCGTACCGAGTCTGGCATGGGGGGGGCGGTGATGCGGTGGAGATTTTCTACCGATCGGAAAATTTTGATCGCCGTGTGGTCATGCTCATGTGCACCCTCTCGGCGTTCCGAGGGCTCGCGCCTGGGCCCGCACCCGACGCTTGAGCGTCGGGTGCGGGATTGCTCGGAGGCCGGTCCAAGGCAGCACGGCCATTTGCCAGCGTGCGTACTCCTCAGTCTGCGTAATAGCCGTTGATGACCTGGTACTCGAGAAATTCGACGAGTCCGTAGGTGCCACCCTCCCGACCGTTGCCGGATTGCTTGAAGCCGCCGAACGGGGCGTCGTAATCTTGGGGTGAGCCGTTGAGATAGACGCTGCCTGCCCGGAGCTGCTGTGCCACGCGACGCGCCTTGTCCAGGTCGCGAGTCTGCACGTACGCGGCGAGTCCGTAAGGGGTGTCATTGGCAATGCGCACGGCCTCCTCGAGGGTGCCGAATCGCAGCATCGACAGGACGGGTCCGAAGATCTCCTCGCGGGCGACACTCATGGTGTTGTTCACGTCGGCGAAGATCGTCGGTCGCACGTAGTATCCGACCTCGAATCCCTCCGGGCGGCCGGGCCCGCCGAGTGCAAGGCGAGCGCCCTCGGCGATGCCCTGTTCGATGCAGCGCTGGATCTTGTCAAATTGCATCCGCGAGGCGACCGGTCCGAGGTGCTTGCCGGGCTTGGTCGGGTCACCCACGGCGATTGCTGCGCCGGCCGCGACCGCGATCTGTACTGCCCGTTCGTAGACCGAGTCCTCGACCAGCATCCGGGTCGGCGCATTGCACGACTGGCCGGTATTGCTGAAACAGTGGGCAACGCCGGTGCGAACGGCGACCTCGAGATCGGCATCGGCGAAGACGATGTTCGGCGACTTGCCGCCGAGCTCCTGCGCGACGCGCTTGACGGTATCGGCAGCTGCCTTCGCGACACTGATGCCTGCGCGGGTCGAGCCCGTGAAGGACATCATGTCGACGTCCGGATGCACGGCGAGCGCATGACCCACGCTCGGGCCCGTCCCGTGCACCATGTTGAACACGCCGGCTGGAAAGCCCGCCTCGTGGAGGAACTCGGCGAACAGCTGTGCCGACAACGGTGCCTGCTCGCTTGGCTTGAGGACCACCGTGCAGCCGGCCGCCAGCGCCGGGGCGACCTTCGCGCAGACCTGGTTCATCGGCCAGTTCCACGGGGTGATGAGCCCGCAGACGCCCACCGGCTCTCGCACCACCAGCGCGCCGCCTCGCAGCCGGACCTGCCAGTCGAGGGCGCGGGCAGCGGTCAAGGTCTCCTGGATGTGGCCGGTCCCCGAGGCCGCCTGGGCATGGGCCGAGAGGTCCCGCGGTGCGCCCATTTCGGTGGTGATCGCCTCTGCCATCTCCGTGTAGCGGCGTTCGTAGACCGCCAGCAGCCGTTCGAGGTGCGCCAGGCGCCGCTCGAGCGGTTCGGCCGCCCAGCTGGGGAAGGCGCGGTGGGCGGCGGCCACGGCACGTTCCGCGTCGCTGGCGCTGCCCATCAGAATTTGCGCGACCTGCTGCTCGGTCGCCGGGTTGATGACTGCGAAGCGGCCGGCATCGTGCGCCGGCTCGACGAACGCGCCATCGATATAGTGTTGCAGAGTCTTCACGATGTCACTCCAGGTGGGGATAACGGGTACTCGGACGTCCCGGGGCACGTGCCGCTGCCGCCTCACCGTCACGTCGCGTCCCGCTGGCTACAGAGCGTATCCCAGTGGCCGCCGGGATTGAAGGTCCGCCGCCGCCGGGCGGGCGCTCGAGGGCCCCGGCACTCAGCGGCTTTGTCAGATCGGCGAAAAAATTTGACTTGTCGCGGAAATTTTCCGAGCGCTAGCCTCACGACCCTGCTTGCGGGCCGCCTCTCGGCGAGTCTCGGCCGGCGCGTCTCGCGGCACTCAGGCCGCTCCGAATCTCTGGAGGTTTTCAGGTGATCAGCACTCGTATCGGGTTCATCGGCCTTGGCAATGTCGGCTCGAGCCTTGCGGGCAATCTGCTGCACAGCGGCATCGATCTGACGGTTCGCGATCTCAATGAGCAGATCGTGGCCGATTTCGTGGCGCGCGGCGCCAAGCGTGCAGACTCGCCAAAGCAGATGGCCGAGCAGGTGGACGTGCTCATCACGTGTCTGCCATCGCCAGCGGCAAGTGCCGCGGTGATGGAGGGTGCCGATGGCGTCCTCGCCGGTCTGGCTCCTGGGAAGATCTGGCTGGAGATGTCGACCACCGATGAGACCGAGATCCGCAGACTCGCGGCTCTGGTCGAGGCCAAAGGCGCGCTCGCGATGGACTGTCCGGTGTCGGGCGGTTGTCACCGCGCTGCGACCGGCAATATCTCGATCTTCGCCGGCGGCACGCGTGAGGCGTTCGAGCGGGTGCTGCCGCTGCTGAAGATTCTCGGCACGCAAATTCTGCACACCGGAGAGTTGGGTTCGGCATCGGTGCTGAAGGTGATGACCAATTACCTGGCGACGGCGCACCTGGTTGCGCTCACCGAAGCGCTCACGACCATGAAGGTCGTCGGCATGGACATGAATACCGTATACGAGGCGATCCGCATCTCCTCGGGCAATTCGTTTGTGCACGAGACCGAGTCACAGGTGATTCTCAACGGTAGCCGTGACATCAGTTTCACGATGGATCTGGTGATCAAGGATGTCGGCCTGTTTGATCAAATAGCACGCGAGCACAAAGTACCGCTCGAGCTCTCGCCGCTCATTCTCGGCATCTTCAAAGATGGTGCGAAGCGCTACGGGCCACGTGAGCTGTCGGACAACATCATCCGCCGGCTCGAGCAAGCCTGCTCGGTCGAGGTGCTCGGCACCGGCTTCCCGGCCAAGATGGTCGATGACAAGCCGAAGGAGGCCGGCTACGAGGTGGTCCCGCGCGGTCGGGCGCACCCGCCCGCCTGATCGGCTCGGGCATTCAGCGGGTCGTTCGCTCGCCGGTGAGAAACTCGATGAAGGCGGCGACCCGCGCAGTCTCGCGCAGCTCGCGGCGGCAGATCAGGCCCCAGCTGCCGGGACCTTGTGCCTCGTGAGCGACCGGCCGCACGAGTCTGCCCGAGGCGAGCTCGGCATCGACGAAGGGGCCGTTCACCAGCGCAACGGCGTTACCTTCGAGGGCAAATTCGAGCGCCAGTGCGAGGGTGTCGACGACAAGCTGGGAGTTCGGCTTGTAGGGCACTCCCGCCGCTTCGAACCACAGGTCCCACTGACGGCTCTCGGAGTAGATGGTCACAAGAGGCAGTTCGAGCAGATCGCGCGGTTCGGGCTGATCGCCGAGTCGTGCGCGCAGTTGCGGTGCGCACACCGGGAAGAGCCGGTAGTCGAACAGCGGTTCCCATGCGTACTCGCTCTGCGGTTGCGTTTCGCGATAGACCAGGCCGACATCGGCGAGCGACTCGTCAAAGTCCCAGTCTGCCGCGCAAGTCGACAGCAGCAGCTTGATGTCGGGCCTGGTCTTGGAAAATGCGGTGATGCGCGGGGCGAGCCAGCGCAGCGATGCGGTGACGTAAGTTTGTACGCGCAGCGGTCGCTCCCGCCGTGCGCTGCGGATGGTTTCCGCGCCCTCGATCAGCAGCTCGAGCGCTTTGCGAGCGTACCCGTAGAAGATGCGCCCTTCGGGTGTCGGAACGATGCTGCGGCCTTCGCGGGTGAAGAGCTGAATGCCGAAGTCTTCCTCGAGCAGCTGGATCTGATAGCTGATGGCCGGGTGCGTCAGGCACAATTCGTCGGCGGCTTCCCGTACACTGTGCCTGCGCGTCGTCGCCTCGAAACCCTTCAGAGCATTCAGCGGGGGTAGCTTGCGAAGATCAATCTTGTCGGTCAAGACTCCTCCTTGGCGGAGACTCCCCGCGGCGCTTGCGCAGCGCCGCACTCACCGCCGCGCTGCGAGCGAGTGGCTGTACCAATGGGGAGTGACGTTGAACGATGCGCACTATCATCGGCTGCAGGATGTGCTGACTCCGGCGGGACGGCCGCCGGCGCGCTGCTCGCCGTGTCGGCAAGAATGCCGGGCAGGCTGTGCGCCGTCAATGCGTCTTCTGACACCAGCGTCCACGCGGCCGTCCAGCGTGCGAGACGCAACTGCGCGAACCATGCGCTATCGGCCGATCAGTGCGCGATGCCTCCGTCCTGCCGCTCGAATTTTCCGCGGCGCGCTCGCGTCCGTTCGCAGGCTCACCGGGCCGCCGCCGGGCCAGTCCGCTTTTCGCCAATCCGGAGACCTCTCATGACGATAGAACACACCACCAGCGAGTGGCATGCGCGGGCGAAGGCTCTGCGTTATGCCACCGGCCACTTCATCGATGGCGAGCACGTCGATGCGCTTGCGAAGGGCCGCTTCACCGTGACCAATCCTGCGACTCTCGAACCGTTGTGCGAAGTGGCCGCCGGAACCGCGGCCGACGTCGATCGCGCGGTTGCTGCCGGTCGCCGTGCGTTTGCAAGTGGGGTATGGCGGCGGATGGCGCCGCGTGATCGGCTGGGGATTCTGTCGCGTTATGCGCAGCTCATCGAGAAGCATGCCGAGCGCTTCGCGCTGCTCGATACGCTGTGCATGGGCAAGCCCATCCGCGACATGCTCGCGGTCGATGTGCCGCAGGCCGTGCAGACGTTCGCGTACTTCGCGGAGCTGTGCGACAAGGTCGATGGCGCCGTCACCGCGACCGCTGCGGATGCGTTTCACTATATTCTGCGTGAGCCGCTCGGGGTGGTCGGGTGCATCGTGCCCTGGAACTATCCGCTGCTGATGGCGGCCTGGAAGGTCGCTCCGGCGCTCGCGGCCGGTAATTCGGTGGTGCTGAAGCCGGCCGAACAGTCGCCGCTTTCCGGACTGCTCATGGCCGAGCTGTTCATCGAGGCGGGCGGACCGGCCGGGGTCTTCAACGTCGTCAACGGTCTTGGCGAGGCGGCTGGCGCGGCGCTTGCGCTGCACGCCGATGTCAACAAGATTGCCTTCACCGGCTCGACCGAGATCGGCAAGCTGATGCTGACGTATGCCGGGAAGTCCAATCTCAAGCGCGTCAGCCTCGAGTGCGGCGGCAAGTCGCCGCAGATCTTTCTCGCCGATCTCGAGAATCTCGACCGGGCCGTCAACTATGCCATCAACGGGATCTTCGGCAACATGGGCGAGGTGTGCAACGCCGGCTCCCGGCTGCTCATCGACAAGCCAATCGCGCCGGCGTTCGTCGAGCGTTTTGTCGAACTCGGGCGCGAGGCCTATCGGCCGGGCGATCCGCTTGATCCGCAGACGAACCTCGGACCGCTCGTCACAGCGGGTCACCGAGCGCGCGTCGTGTCATACATCGAGCGCGGGCGCAGCGAAGGCGCCCGCGTCGAGTTTGGCGGGGACGTGCCCGCGCTCGGCGGCAGCTACGTCAATCCGACGCTGTTCTCGGGAGTTGACAACCGGATGACGATTGCGCGGGAAGAGATCTTCGGTCCCGTGGCGGCGGCGATCGAAGTCGATGGCCTCGATGAGGCGATTCGGGTCGCCAACGATTCGATATACGGCCTCGCGGCGGCGGTATGGACTCAGGACCTGCGCAGCGCCCATCGCGCGGTCCGTGATCTTGAGGCGGGAGTCATCTGGGTCAACTGTTTCGACCACGGTGACATGACGCAGCCCTTCGGTGGCTACAAGCAATCCGGTCAAGGGCGTGACAAATGTCTCGAGAGTCTGCTGTCGTATACGCAGACCAAGTCCGCCTGGATACATCTGGGCGACTGAGCGATGCCGGTGCATTGAGATTGCGCAACGCGCCTCGCCGGATGCGAGGCGCGTTGCGCACTCCACGGCGCCAGGCCGCGTGCGCGGCGGTTCAGGCGCCCCCGCCAGCTCGACCGCGCGGGCGATGTACCGCAGTACGGTCGCGCGTTCTCGTGGCTGACGCTTCCGGACAAGTTGATGACGATAATCTGCGAGCCGGCGCGCAGGGCGGCGCTCATAGTACGGGCAGCGCCATTACGGCATGGTAGATCAATATGACCACTCAAGGTCCAGGCGAGAGACGGTTTCCGACAGAAGCGGGTGCAGTGATCATCGGCCAGGGAGGCATCGTCGGCGCCTCGGTGGTCCACCATCTGCTTGAGCTTGGCTGGGACAACATCGTCGGCCTCGACAAATCAGCGGTTCCGACCGACATCGGCTCGACCGCCCACGCCTCCGATTTCTGCTACATGACGAGCCACGACAAGATGTCGGTGTGCACGACGCTCTACAGCCGCGAGTTTTACGACCGCCTCGGACATTACTGTCGGGTGGGGGGACTTGAAGTGGCCCGCGTCGGCGACGATGAGCGCATGCAGGAGCTGCAGCGCAAGGTCGGCTCCGGTAAGGCTTTCGGTACCCGCGCGGAGCTCATCTCGGCGGCCCGGGCCAAGGCGCTGTTTCCGCTGCTCGACGAGCAGGCGATCCAGGGCGCTTTGTGGGACCCGGATGCCGGACTGGTGGTCCCGCGCTCCCAGCGAGTGGCTGGCGTGCTGCTTGAGAGAGCGCAGGCGACGGGCCGGCTGCAGGTCTTCGCGAACACTCCGGCGCTGTCGATCGACATTCACGACGGACGAGTGTGCGGCGTCGAGACCCGCAAGGGCTACATCAAGACGTCGATCGTGATTCTCAGCACCGGCATCTGGGGACCGCTGCTCGCCGGGCGCAGCGGTTCGCCGTTGCCACTGATGCCGTTCGAGCATCCGCTGCTGTTCTTCGGACCGTATACCGAGTTCGCCGGCACCGGTAAGGAGATCGGTTACCCGCTGCTGCGTGACCAGGGCAATTCGGCCTATCTGCGCGACACCGGCGATCCGACCACCTCGGAGGGCGGGCAGATTGAATGGGGCTACTACGAGCAGGACAACCCGCGCATGGTACAGCCTCGCGAGATCGCCGAGCCGGGCGAGGCGCGGATGTCCCCGTCGATGCGTGATATGGATATCGAGCAGGTGATGCGCGGCTATGAGCGTGCCACCGAGATTGTGCCGCTGCTCGGTGAGCTCGGCTGGGACTCCAAGCGCTCGTTCAATGGATTGATGTCGATCACGACCGACGGCATGCCGCTGATCGGGGAGTCCCCGGAGGTCGGTGGTCTATGGTTCGCCGAGGCGGTGTGGGTCAAGGATGCCCCGGGGATTGGCAAAGTGTTCGCTGACTGGCTGGTCAAGGGCCGCACCGACTGGGACATCTTCAGCATCGATATTGCACGGTTCTATCCGGTGCAGAAGACTCCGGGATACGTACTGGGTCGGTGCACCGAGACGGCCAAGAAGGTCTACAACCCGCCCGTGCACCCGCGTGAGCCGTATCTCACCGGGCGCGACCTGCGCCGCGGGCCGTTCTGGGCGCGCGAGAAGGAGCTTGGCGGCTATTTCATGGAGTCGGCCGGCTGGGAGCGGGCCCACGGTTACCAGGCCAACGAACACCTGCTCGAGAAGTATCGCGATCGCGTGCCGGAGCGTCGCTGCGAGTGGGACGCACGGCATTTCTGGCCCGTGTCCAATGCCGAGCAACTCGCCATGAGCGAAAACGTCGGCATGGTCAACCTGTCGCATTTCGCGATTTTCGACGTGAGCGGCGTGGATGCCGAGGCATTTGTCGAGTATCTGTCGGTCGCCAAGGTCGGTGGCAGCACCGCACCCGGGCGGGGCATCTACACCCACTTCCTGGATGAGGCGGGCGGGGTGCGCGCGGACATCACGATCATTCGGCTAGACCTTGCGCAGTATCGGGTGGTGTGCGGCGGCAGTACCGGGCCGCGCGATCTGATGTGGATGAAGCGCATCCGCGAGCAACGCAAGTTCCGCGTCGATATCCAGGACCGCACTGACGATATCGTGACGCTCGGACTTTGGGGACCCAATGCTCGCCAGGTGCTGCAGACACTCGCGGACGATCCGGAAGAGCTGTCCAATGAGCGTTTCCCCTTCGCCACGGCGCGCGCGATCCGCGTAAGGGGCCTGCCCGTGTGGGCATTCCGTATCTCCTACGTCGGCGAGCAGGGCTGGGAGCTTTACATCTCCCCGAGCTATGGTCTGGCGTTGTGGGACATGTTGTACGAACAGGGCGTCACGCCCGTCGGCATCGAGACTTATGCCAATACGCGCCGCTTGGAGAAGAGCCTGCGGTTGCAGAATGCGGACCTGCTGACTGAGTACAACCTGTACGAAGCCGGTCTGGCGCGCGCCAAGGTCAAGGCGGATGACTTTCACGGCAAAGCAGCCTATGTCGCGCAGCGTGCCCGGGAGCGCCAGGCGGCATATCTGTGCACGCTCAGCATGGTGAGCCATACGGACAGCCATGGCATCGCCCGCTATCCGGTCGGACAGTGGCCGATCCTCGACCCGCAGAGCGGTGAGGTGCTGGTCGATGAGCTTGGCCGCCGCTCGTTCACCACGAGCATTGCGTACGGTCCTTCGGTGGGCAAGAACCTTGCGCTCGGGTACCTCCCGGAGCGCTACGCGAAGGAAGGACAGATGCTGGCGATGGAGTACTTCGGCGAGCGCTATCCGCTGCGTGTGGAAGCCGTCGGCCAGCGAGGCCTGTACGATCCGCAGAACGAGCGGCAGAAGTCCTGAGTCATGCGAGCAGGAGCGGGCGCACCGAGCGCCCGCTCCTGCACTCCTTCTATCCCCGCACCGCCGCCGCTCATTGGGTGCCCGCTGCGAGTTGCCCTCGGGCTGATCTGGCCTTCGTGGGGAGGGCCCGGTGAGTGGTGTGCCGAGCATTCGTACCGTCAGCCGGTACGCGCGCGGGATCCCCGTTACGATTCGAGTACGTCTGACCCAGTCAAGGGTTCGCCAGACTTCGGGATGAGGTCCGCGACAACGGGCACACAGCCCTGCCGTCCCCGGCCCACTCCGCAACGGACAGCCGCCCCCATCTGGCGCACGGCTGTGGGCCGTCGGGACGCTGGGAATCAGCAGCGTTATGCCGCCAATTCACCTGCCGCGAGCGCCAGATATTTCGACAGATACGCTGCGAACGAGCGCCACACCTCGACATGAAAGCGCTGCTCGGCGGTGCGCCACAGAACGATCTCCGTCTTGGCGAACATCGTGCGCGTGCACATCCCGGCCGGAAACGCGCTCACGTGCAGATCGAGCGGGCAGCCGGAATTGAGCAGCACTGCGGCATGCTCGCCGGCGATCTCAAGGGCCACCTGCCGGTGGCTGACTTCCACCAGGGAGTGGGGCTGGCCGGCGAGGGCGGTCTGCAGCCGTGCGGCCAGCTCGCTCTGCGCGTCGGCGGGTGCGATGAGCAGCCGCTCATCGGGACCGAGCCACAATGCGGCACAGTCCGACTGGGCGGCCGCCTGGCAGGGGCGCTCTACGAACGGCACACCTAGGGTGCTGGCGGCTGTGGCCATGACGCTGGAATCGCCGCGCAGCACCCAACGTGCAGCATGCGGCAGTACGCGCACCAGCGCGCTGGGAGCGACGTATGGGCCCTGGCGGGTCGCGATGGCATTAGGCATTGAGGCGTGTCCCCTGCGGGTCGTAGAACACAGGTGAGGTAACCTGCACAGGCACAGGCTGTCCGTCGGCGAGCACGTAGAGCGTCTCACCTTGGCGTGCACGGCCCCCGCGCACCATCGCCATAGCGATGGAGCGGCCGAGCGTTGCACTGTAATAGGACGAAGTCACATGACCGATCGGACGCTCACCGAGACGGTGCTGCGCCGAGGCGATCAATTGAGCTCCTTCCTCGAGCACCACGTGCGGTGCGCCGGTGAGCAGTCCCACCAGTTGCTTGCGCTCGATCGACTGCATCGCCGGGCGCTCGAGCGCACGCTTACCCACGAAGTCGCTCTTGCTCTTACCGATCGCCCAGGCGAGCCCCGCATCGTGCGGTGTCACCGTGCCGTCGGTGTCCTGACCAACGATGATGAAGCCTTTCTCGGCGCGCAGCACGTGCATCGCCTCCGTGCCGTAGGGCGTGATGCCGTGGGCCTGACCGGCCGCATAAATCGCCTCCCAGACACTCTGGCCGTAGTCGGCCGGTACGTTGATCTCGAAGCCGAGTTCACCGGTGAAGCTGACGCGGAACAGGCGCATCGGGACGCCACAGATGCGTCCATGCGCAACGCCCATGTGCGCCAGCGCAGCGTTGGAGAGGTCTACACCTTCGACCAGTCCGGCAATCACCTCGCGGGATTTCGGTCCCTGCACCGCGATGACCGACCATTGTTCGCTGGTCGAGGTCAGCCAGACCTGCAGATCGCGCCACTCGGTCTGCAGGAAGTCCTCCATCATCCCGAGCACCGCGGCGGCACCGCCGGTGGTCGTGGTGACGTGAAAGCGATCCTCGGCGATGCGCGCCACGACGCCATCGTCCATGATGAATCCGTCATCGCGCAGCAGGATGCCGTAGCGGCAGCGCCCCACTGCGAGGTTGGACCAGGAGTTGATGTACAGGCGGTTCATGAACGTTACCGCATCCTTGCCGACCACCTCGATCTTGCCGAGCGTGGAGGCATCGAACATGCCGCAGCCGTTGCGCACTGCGAGGCACTCGCGCTGGACCGCGGCATGCATCGACTCGTCCTTGCGTGGGAAATAGCGAGCGCGCTTCCACAGCCCGACATCCTCAAAGACCGCGCCGCGCCTGACGGCCCACTCATGCGTCGGGGTCGTACGCACTGGATCGAAAAGCTCGCCCCGGGTGTACGCGGCGAAACTGCCGAAGGTGACGGGCGTGTACGGCATGCGGAAAGTGGTCAGGCCGACTTCCGGAATCCTCTTGCCAATCTCACCGGCCACGATGGCGAGCGCGTTGAGATTGGAGGTTTTGCCCTGATCGGTCGCCATGCCTGTAGTGGTATAGCGCTTGACATGCTCGATCGAGCGGAATCCCTCGCGCGCCGCGAGCGCGAGGTCTTTCGAAGTGACATCGTTCTGCCAGTCGACGAAAGCCTTGACGACCGGCTTCCCCGCGGGCTGCGGCAGCGCACCGAGTATGCCGCCGAACTCCCCCGCAGCGGGCTCGGGCATTTTGCTGCTGCCCGAGACGTCCCCGCCGGCCCTGGCCGCTGCGCCGCGTCCGTCCTCGATCGCTGCCGCCAATCCAAACACGCCGCGGCAGGCTCCCGCGCAGTGCGTGCGTTCGGCGGGTTCGCCGGGCAGGAACGTCTGCTGGGCGTCGTTCCAGACGAGCTTGCCACGTGACTGCGAGAACAGATGCACGCTCGGGGTATAGCCGGCGGACATCAGCAGCGCATCACAGGCAATGCGCTCGATGCTGCCCTGTGGGGCGCCGGAGCCGTCCAATCGTGCCACGCGGATTGCCTTGACTCGCTGGCTGCCCACGGTGCCGACCACCGTGGCATTGCTGTGCACGGTCAGCCCCGCGCGTCGCGCCGCTTCGGGCAACGCCCCATCGGCGCGCTCACGGACGTCAATGATGGCCGCGATTTCCACCCCCGCGGAGCGCAGATCGAGTGCGGCCCGGTAGGCGGCATCGCATGCCGTGAGCAGCACGGCACGCCGGCCCGGCATCACACCGTACTGATTCAGATACGTACGCGCCGCACCCGCCAACAGGATTCCCGGGCGGTCATTGCCGGGAAACACGAGCGGCCGCTCGAGCGCTCCGGTGGCGAGGATGACTTCCTTGGCGCGCACCTGCCAGAGCCGCTCACGAGGTTGACCCGGTCGCACACTGTCCAGATGGTCCGTCAGGCGCTCGGACAATCCGACGAAGTTGTGCGGGAAGTATCCAAACGCGGTGGTCCGCGACAACAGCGTCACCTCCGGGAGGCTCGCGAGCTCCTTGAGGCTTGCGCTCAGCCACTGCTCAGCGGGCTGACCCTCGATCAGCGCCGTCGATGCGCTCGGTTCGGCGAGCAGCGAGCCGCCGAACTGCGGTTGCTCGTCGCAGAGAATGACCCGCACGCCGCGCTTGGCCGAGGCGCGTGCGGCGGCGATACCCGCCGGTCCGGCCCCCACCACCAGCACGTCGCAATGGGCGAACCGTGTGGCATAGGTGTCAGGATCGGGCTGCTCGGGGGCGCGCCCGAGGCCGGCGGCGGCCCGTATCTTGGGCTCGTAGAGCGAACGCCAGGCACCGCGCGGCCACATGAAAGTCTTGTAGTAGAAGCCGGCCGGGATGAACGGTGACAGGAGATTATTGATTGCGCCGACGTCGACCCCGAGGCTCGGCCAGCGGTTCTGGCTGATCGCATCCAGCCCGGCGTAGAGTGGCACCTCGGTGGCGCGCAGATCCGGCGTGACGCGCGCCGCATCACGGCGCACGGTCACGATGGCATTGGGCTCCTCCGGACCGGCACTCAGTATGCCGCGCGGGCGGTGATACTTGAACGATCGACCGACCAGGTGTACGCCGTTGGCGAGTAAGGCGGAGGCGAGGGTGTCACCCTCGTAGCCGGTCAGCTCGCGACCGTCGAACGTGAAGCGCAGCTCACGATGGCGGTTGATCCGGCCGCCGGCCGGCGTGCGCCAGGGCTGGCTCATGAGTGGGCCCCTTTCAAAGTGGCGGGTGGTTCATGGCCGACCTCATAGGTGGCGAGGAACCGGTCAGTGGTGGTGTCGCGCAGCGCGTTGAAGAACCGGCCGCAGCCGTGCGTATGCCGCCAGCGCTCGTTGTGCACACCCTTCACGTTGTCACGCAGGTACAGATAGTCGGCCCACTGCTGATCGGAGCAGGCACGCGGGTCGGTCGGTCGTGCAATGTGCGCCTGACCGCCGTAGACGAACTCCGGCTCAGGTCGTTCACCGCAATAGGGACAGTTGATCAACAGCATGCTGGTGCGCTCTAGTGGGCGACCGCGGCGGCCGCGGCCTCATCGATCAGTTCACCGTCGCGGAAGCGTTCGATGGTGAACGGGGCGTTAATCGGATGCGGGTCATCGTGCGCAATCGTCCAGGCGAGCAGATTTGCCGCTCCCGGGGTGGCCTTGAACCCGCCCGTGCCCCAGCCACAATTGACGTATAGGCCCGGCACCGGGGTTTTCGCGATGATCGGGGAACGGTCGGGCGTCACATCGACGATACCGCCCCAGGCACGCATCATCCGCAGCCGGCGAAACATCGGAAACAGCTCGCAGATGGCCTCGAGCGCGTGCCGGCTGATGTGCAGTCCGCCGCGCTGGGTATAAGAGGTGTAGGCGTCCGTACCGGCGCCGATCACCATTTCTCCCTTATCCGATTGACTGATGTAGGCGTGAATGGTGTTTGACATTACCACGCAGGGGAATATCGGCTTGACGGGTTCGGAGACCAGCGCCTGCAAGGGGTAGCTCTCGAGCGGCATGCGCACATCGACCATGCGCAGCAGAACACTGGTATGACCGGCGGCGGAAACGCCGATTCGCGGAGCTCGGATCACCCCGCGTGAGGTCTCGATGCCGGCAACCGCACCATTGCTGTCGCGCAGGAACCCCGTGACCTCACAGTTCTCGATGATGTCCACGCCGAGGGCGTCGGCGGCGCGCGCGAAACCCCAGGCGACGGCATCGTGGCGGGCCGTACCGCCGCGCGCCTGGAAGGCCGCACCCATGACGGGGAAGCGGATATCGTCCACCTTCAACAACGGACAGATGCGCCGCGCCTCATCGGGGCTCAGCCACTCGTTGTCGACCCCATTGGCGCGGTTCGCATAGATGTGCCGCTTGGACACCTGCACATCGTGCACCGTGTGCGCCAGCATCATCACGCCGCGCTGGGAGAACATCACGTTGTAGTTGAGTTCCTGGGAAAGCGTCTCCCAGAGCTTCACCGAGTGATCGTAGAGCGCAGCGCTCTCGTCGAACAGGTAGTTCGAGCGGATGATGGTGGTATTGCGCCCGGTATTGCCGCCGCCGATCCAGCCTTTCTCCACGACCGCGATCCGCCGCAGGCCGTGCTCTTTGGCGAGATAGTAAGCTGCGCCGAGGCCATGACCGCCGCCGCCGACGATGATGGCATCGTAAGAAGGCTTCGGCTCGGCGCGGCGCCATTGAGGCTGCCAGCCGCGCTGACCGGATAGGCCCCGCCGAAGCAGCGTCAGGCCGGAGAAGCGTTGCATGATGAGTCCTCGTGCGCTCGGTGCGTGCCGATTTTGCGCGCATCATGCCGCGTGTCCCAGAGGCCTACGAGCATACGCCCGCCGACTCGCTTGAACGGAAGCGACATCGGCAGTACGCTTGCGCCGTGGAATTCTCAGAACTGTCTGGCCAGCCGTTGCGCTCGCGGTGACGCGACCGGACGGTTATGGATAAGTGCATGCCGTAAATTGATCTGCCGGCAGGCAGGCGGCGCGTTCATACTAAAGGGGTAGGTCCATCCGGACGTCCGATAACCTTGGGGATTTCCTTTGCAAACGCAACCTACCTCCGACTCGCGGTCGCGCCGGCCGAGCGGGCGTGATGCCAAGCGAGCCGCGCGCACCGCGCGCTCTCACGCCTCTGTCCCGTTCATCAGCCGCAACATTCCCCTCTATGAGGTACTGAATACCGAGGGGCTCGAGCTGCTCGAGCACAATGCCGATACGATCCTTGAGGAAATTGGCGTCGATTTCCGGGACGACCCGGAGACTCTCGATATCCTGCGCAAGGGTGGCGCTGACGTGCAGGGTGAGCGGGTGCGCTTCCCGCGCGGCATGTGCCGCACGATCGTCAGTGCCTCTGCGCCAAGGGAGTTTACCCAGCACGCTCGCAACCCCGAGCGCAGCGTGGTGATCGGCGGGGCGCGCACGGTATTCGCGCCCGCATACGGCTCCCCATTCGTGCGCAACCTCGACGAGGGCCGGCGTTACGCGCGGCTCGAGGATTTTCGTAATTTCGTCAAGTTGACGTACATGTCGAATGCGCTGCACCACTCGGGCGGCACGATTTGTGAGCCGGTCGATTTGCCGGTCAACAAACGCCATTTCGACATGGTGTACAGCCACATGCGCTGGAGTGACAAGCCCTACATGGGCTCGGTCACCGCTGCTGAACGCGCCGCAGACACGGTCGAGATGACCAAGATTCTCTTCGGCGAGCGGTATCTCGACCCGGCCACCGGTAAGCCGCGCACCTGCGTGATCAGCCTGATCAACGCCAACTCGCCCATGACCTGGGACGCGACGATGCTCGGGGCGCTGAAGACCTACGCGCGGGCCAACCAGGCGACCATCCTCACTCCGTTCATCCTCGCCGGCGCGATGTCCCCGGTGACGGTGGCCGGTACCGTCGCTCAGACCCTCGCCGAAGCACTCGCGGGAATGACCGTGGCACAGCTGGTCAATCCGGGCGCACCGGTGGTGCTGGGCAGTTTCGCCTCGTCGCTGTCGATGCAATCGGGTGCTCCGACCTTCGGTACGCCGGAGCCGGCACTGGTGCTGTACGTGATGGCGCAGCTTGCGCGCCGGCTGGGCGTGCCGTTCAGGTCTGGCGGCTCGCTGTGCGCATCGAAGATCGCCGATGGCCAGGCGGCATTCGAATCGGCGAACACCCTGCTGCCGACTTGCATGGCGGGAGTGAATTTCGTACTGCACACTGCGGGCTGGCTCGAAGGCGGCCTGACGATGGGCTATGAGAAGTTCGTGATGGACGCCGATCAGGCCGGCATGATGCACACGCTGCTCGCAGGGGTGGATCTCAGTGAGAATGGCCAGGCGATGCAGGCGCTGCGCGAAGTCGGCCCCGGCAAGCACTTCCTCGGCTGCGCCCATACCCAGGCCAATTTCGAGAACGCGTTCTACCGCTCGCCGCTCGCTGATAACAACAGTTTCGAGCAGTGGGAGGCAGAGGGCTCGCAGGACATCACGCAGCGAGCGAACGCACTGTGGAAGAAGCAGCTGTCCGAATACGAGGCCCCGCCGATCGACCCGGCGACCGATGAGGCGCTGCTCGATTACATGCAGCGGCGCAAGGCTTCCTTCCCTGACTCGAACGTCTGAGCTTCTGCGGCAGACGCCTGTTCAACCTCCATCTGATGACGATCAGCCATGACTACCACCATTGAAGCATCGCGGCCTACCGCCGCTCGCGCAGAGCACGGCCGAACCTCCGAGTCACACGCGGCGAAGCCGCCGGCGCTCTACACACTCACCACAGCCTGTCCGGACGCGACCGGCATCGTGGCGGCGATCGCCGGATTTCTTGCGGCGAACAATGCGACGATCACCGAGGCGCAGCATCACAACGACCCGCGCACGCGCATGTCGTTCATGCGTACCGTATTTCGCGATGACGGACATGGACTTGCGGCTTTGGAGGCGCTCGATCGGCTGTTCGCCGAGCAGGTCGGCAAAAAATTCCAGATGCACTGGCGCTTTCAGGCCGCCGCCCGGCACTGCCGGGTGGTGCTGGCGGTTTCTCGCCAGGGCCATTGCCTGAACAGCATCCTGCATCGCTGGAGTACCGGGACGCTGCCGATTGAAGTGGTGGCGGTGGTATCGAATCACCAGGACATGCGCAGCCTGGCCGAGTGGCACGGCGTGCCGTACCACTATCTGCCGATCATCGATGGTCGCAAGGCCGAGCAGGAGCAGCGCATGATCGAGCTGTTCGAGAAAGTCGATGCCGAGCTGCTCGTGCTAGCCCGCTACATGCAAATCCTGAGCGGCGATGCGTGCCGCTACTTTGATGGCAAGGCCATCAATATCCACCATTCCTTTCTGCCGGGATTCAAGGGCGCGAAGGCCTACCATCAGGCTTACGAGCGCGGGGTCAAGCTGATCGGCGCCACCGCGCACTACGTGACGACGGATCTCGACGAGGGTCCGATCATTGAGCAGGAGGTCGCGCGGGTCGATCACACCCAGTCTGCCGAGGACCTCACGGTGATCGGCAGCGAGCTTGAGACGGTGGTGCTCAATCGGGCGATTAAATGGCACGCGGAGCGGCGAGTGTTCCGTAATGCCAAGACAACTGTCGTGCTTAAGTAACAGCGGCGCTTCTGCGCTGTGGAAGAGTGATTGGCCGCGTGTGCGTCACGCGGCCAATCAGGCCATTCGACTTGAGCATCCGGCTCGTCTGACAGTGTTTTCCGGCAGGGCGGGTGAGTCGGTGCCGTGGTGCGCAGAGGAGGCGGGCACGGTGCCCGCCCTCTGTGTCAGTGGACGCGCGCGGCGCGACGAGCGGCGATGAGGCTCTTGGCGGTCTCGACCGCCACGGCGGCATCGCGGCAGTAGGCATCGGCGCCGACGGCCTTGCCGAACTCCTCGTTGAGCGGGGCGCCCCCGACCAG
>JAJZUT010000041.1 GCA_021847105.1 Pseudomonadota bacterium
CGAGCCCCGTGTTCGAACAACACGAGGAAATGGCTGGACACTGCCTGCCGCAGTGACTCATGTTGGTCTAATGGAGGCTAGGAGCGGAATCGAACCGCTGTACGCGGCTTTGCAGGCCGCTCGGCTTCCATATAATCCGATACTTGCGTGCATTTTGCCACACTTTGACACCCGCCCCAATCATTTGCGCTGAATGAAGCGCGGCCGGCGGAGACTCCGTTGATCGGCGCTCCGACGCCCCTGAGCGCCTGTAATCCCACAGGCACCGTGGTTCGGGCGGGGCGCGGCAAGGGCTGGCTCTCGGCATGGGAAGCGCCAGAGGGCGTCTCCCGCGAGACGTCACGGGCCGGCGCGGCGGCCGACTGAAGGCCCGGCGAGGAGCCCACGCTCGGGTAATGGGCGATCAGTCATGCGCGCCAGCGCAGAGCTTAATCGTGCAGCTTCCGCCGGTATGAATCAACACACCGCAGGGCGGCGATGTGGCAGTGCGCGACTCGGGTCGGGAACCCACCCGAATGCTCGACTGTTGGCGACCGTCCAAATGGTTACTGCTCTATACGGAGCAGTCACGGTTTTGGATGCCCCCGACGCCGGAGGAACCCGTCGATCAGGGGGGACGGCTCAGACAAGAAGTCGTGCGGATCCCGAGAGGCGCAGTGCGGGTTGCCGGAGAGGCGGCTGCGGGCGCCGCACCGATGGCACCCGCCGCCACGACCGGCCCGGTAGGCGCTCCGGTGGGCGATCCACCCGGCGGCTCGATCGACGCGGCCAGCCGGGCTGCCGGTCCCAAGCGGGCCACCAGACTTGCGCTCAGCGACAGCGTAACGGGCCCGTGCGCGGAAATTAGGCTAACGGCGATGGGCCGACCGCGCGGGGGGATCAGCCAAAGCTCGGGCTTTCGGCCGGACTGCATCGGCCGCGGAACCGCCGGCACCACGATCATGCGCGCCTTGCCGATGCCCATCGTCGCCGTTCACCCGACTTGGCCATTGGTCTCGGTAATCGTCGCGGCCATGTGGGGGCTGGGCGGGGCGGCAGGACGATGCATCACCAGGAAAATCAAGGCAGCGCAGGCGGCCGCGAGCAGCGACCGCGCGCCGAGCGTCAGCCAGTACCACAGGCGCACGTTCTGCCAAAGGCCGCCGGCCGCCCTCTCTCCCCTGAACTCCAGGGCGGTCGCACGCTCGGTTATCTTGTGCTGCGATATCCAACGCCAGAGGCACGGAGGATAGGCGCGGTCGTCCCAACCGGCTGACGTTGAAAACTCACCACGCAAAGTCGGTGTCTCAAACCATGGAACCTTCCCACATCAATCTGGGGTCGCTTTCCCCTCCAGGCATCGATCAACAAGATATCGGGTGCCAGAAAGATGCGACGATCTGATGTGCCGGGAGAGTCGAAGCACGCTACGACCGCTTGACCTAAATCTCACGGCCCAGGGCTGCGTTTCTCTGTGACTCGCGCACACTCAATTCGTTCAACACGTCCTTGAAAGTACGCGGTTTTTCCACCCCGTACCCTTGTGCGTACTGTACGCCGAGGTCACGCAATCGTTCTATGATCCGCTTGTTCTCGGCGTACTCTGCGACCGTACCAATACCGAGGTCCCGGGCGAGACTCACGATCGCGCGAACCATGACCACCGACTGGGGATTGCTGAGAATGTCGGTGACGAAGCTGCCATCGATCTTGATGTGGTCGACGGGCAAGTTCGTCAGATTCTTCAGGGAATTGGTCCCCGTGCCGAAGTCATCGAGCGCAAAACGGCAACCCATGGCCCGCAATTCGCGAACGAAGTTGATGCCTTTGGCGAGATTCAGCACCGCTATGGTCTCAGTGATCTCGAAGGTGATCAGCGCGGGGGCAATTCGCGAACGGCGGATCAGCTGTTCGATGCGCTCGAGGAACATCGCATCCGTCAGAGAAGGACCCGTGATGTTAATCGACAATGAGACGTTTGCCGCGAGCAGCGCCGAGCGGTGAGGAGCTGCCTCGGCCAGTGCGTGCTCAACGACCCACAAATCGAGCGCCGGTGCCAGCTGGCTGCGGTGCGCCGCGGCGAGCAGATCCGCGGGCGCCTGATCCTCGTTTGGCGAGCGCAGCAGCAGCTCGAAGCCCTCCGGGTCCCCGCGTCCCTGCAGCGGCATGATCCGCTGCGCAACCAGAGTGAACCGGTCATTCTGGAGCGCTTCCCGCAGCCGGATGACAGCGATGGAGTCGGATTTACGCCGGATCATCGAATCATCATCGTCCTGGTAGATCTCGACGCCCCCACGCCCGTGATCCTTGGCGCTCCGGCAGGCGAGCTGGGCAAGCGCGAGCGCACTTGGGAACTCTCGCGGCTGCGTAAAGCAGGCGATTCCGCAACTCAGGGACACTGGCTCATCGCCCGCCGCAGCGGGGTCGAGCGGCAGCCGTGCCGCGGCCGCCTGTAGAGCTCGGGCCGTGTCGGCAGCCGCCCCGGCGTCGACATTGGGCAGCGCGATGGCAAATTTGTCGCTCGAGATGCGCGCCGCCACGGCATGGGGCGGCAGGTGCGGCTTAGCGAAAAGCTGCGCCACACGAACGATGAGCGCGTCTCCGGCATCGAAACCCTTCGTGTCATTGACGATACCCAACCGCTCGATGCCGAGGAAGATGACACCGTGCGGGCCTGGCGGTTGGGGTGTCGCCTGTGCCCAGGCTGCCACATGGATTTGCGCGCTCGAGCGGGTGCGCAGGCCCGTCAGGACATCGAAGTCCGTCTCGAGCACGGAGGCCACGTGACGACCCAGGTGCTTCACCAGCGACAGATGTCTTCGGGTAAATTCGGGCGCACCCTCCGGGCGCAGGAGCATTAGCGCGCCGGCCGGTACGCGCCCGTGCCCGATCACCGGCACGGCGAGGAGTCTCACGGCCAACGGTGCGCCCCTCGCCGCTGCGCCCCGGTTCCAGGTTGTCGTCTTATTGACCACCAGGGGCCGATTCTTGTTCTGAATCCAGCTGAGTATCGGTGGTGCGAGACGCCGGAGCGCATCCTCGGCGCCAGAGGCTACCTCAGCGGTGCGGATAATTCGCAACTGGCTCTCCGGCACCACGAGCGCGCCCAGCACGCATTCCAGATGCGCCACCGAGGCGCCCACCAACTCCGCCAGTCGCTCCTCGCGATCAGAGCGAGACTGAGATGTGCCCCGATTGAGAACGGGGGATGTGACCTCATACAGCCACTCGAGGTCTCGAACCCCATCGTGCGCAGCGAATCCTCGTGTACTCTCTCCGGCGTACCGCGCCAAGTGATCCCCGACGCAGGCCAGCGCGGGTTCGAGCTGGGCCTGCAGGGTCGCGACGGACGGACAATCTCCTACGGAGGCGATGTGAAAGATCACTAGACACACCCCAGCCACCGGCGGGGCAAGTGGCTTCGCTCCTCGGGTTCCACTCCCAGCGTACAGAACGAACGCTGCCGCGCGCTCGGAAGCGCTGACCGGCAAAATCGCCTTCAAAGGACGGCGGCCCGACCCGATGGCAGTGGATTTCAAGACGGAACGAACCTGAAGCTGAACCTGGGACAGCGGTACCGGACCGCGGCCTCGGAGGAGTTTGCCTCGAGCGTCGAAGAACGCCACCGCCCGTACGCCCGGCACGAGCCGCTCGATGACTTGGGCGTGCCGGTCGAGAAAGTCATATCCTGCCGCACCGCGGACGCTGCGCGCCATGCACCCTCCGAATCCCGACGCAGCGGAAACGCATTTCTCCCGCCAGCAAATTGCTCTGCGAGCGCTATGTGCGCAGCACCGCGTGCTTTCGCGCGATCTCAACGAGGTCGCGCCACATCGCCTCCTCAAATGCCTCGTTGGTCGTCGTCCATAGAATGATAAACCGCACTCTCGCATCCAAATGCCGACAGAGGCAGCTGATATAAGATTCGCTTCGACGCCGCGTTCGATCGGTTGCATCAATCGCATCGAGCGCAAACTCCTTCAGGCATTCTTTTGACGGAAGGCTGTCTATGCCACTCGCGCTCAGCTGTTCCTCGAGATAGCGCCCGGCGGCTGTGAGCTTCGGGATCGGTGAATCCTTCGCTGTGCTCGATCGGGCCACGCATCAACTCCGGCGAATATTTTTGAAATTCTTGCGCACCAATTCCGATTTCCGTGAGACTTCCGTCTCATTTTTGAGACATGCGGCACGCGGAACCCCCCGTCCCCACAATGCTCCGAGGCGTGAGGGCTCAGGATGGATACCGTCCACCTCCCCGGCTCTCGAGCACGCCGGGTTGTAATTGGAATGAGCGCGGTACCCAAGCAGAAGAGCGCTCGCGCCGTCGCTTTCGGATGACCAAAGCTGGTGGTCACGACACTTCTCGGGCGGTGTTAACACGAGGCATGCTGAACGGGACTCGCTACCACCGGAATCTTGACCCGCTCGCGAATCGATCGTGTCGGCATGCGCAGCTCACTCCCGATCGCGAGCTCACACAGGGTGATTACGTCAAATTCACGCCGCTTGTCGGCTGTAGAGGGCCGTCGGTCGGGACCAATCGCAGCGCGCGAGGGTTCACTGAATAATATCGTGCGCTCCATGGAACAACAGTCGTTCCATGTCGTGCACAATGTGAGAGTAAGCGGGCGGGAACCCATCAATCGCTGGAGAGTTTATCGTCATGAAACACTATACGCGCACCATCATGTTGCGGCGCCATCTGCGCACCGCCGCTCTCGCGTTGCTCACTCTCCCATTGACGGCCTGCGGTGGGAGTAGTTCCTCATCTGCTCCGGCCACCATGAATCTCGGCGTCACCGACGGTCCGGTGGCCTCAGCGAGCGCAGTGGTCATCTCCTTCACGGGAGTCGAATTGCAGCCCAGCGGCGGGGGCAGCTCCGTGACCATCAATTTCAACAGCCCGCAGACGATCAACCTGCTGAACGAGCAGAACGGCAACGAAGCCTCGCTCCTCAGCGGCGCTTCCGTGCCGGCAGGCAACTATGATTGGATCCGCCTGCTGCTCAATGTCTCATCAAACGGCACGGTGGCGAATTCGTACATCGAGATCAATGGGGCCCAATACCCACTCGTCATCCCGAGCGGCGCGCAGACGGGCCTGAAGCTCGTGCAGGGCTTCACCATGACTGCGAACCAAGTCGCGAACTTCACCGTCGACTTCATGCTACAGCAGTCGATCACCGCCCCGCCCGGCCTCACCTCCGGTGGCGGTACCCAGGATTACCTCCTCAAGCCGGCGCTGCGTCTGATCAATAATGTCCAGGCCGGAACCATCAGCGGCACCGTGGCACTCTCGACGCTGCAGAGTAATTCGGCCTGCCTTGCGGGATATTCGGGTAGCGGCCCGTTGCCGAATGCCCAGGTGGACATCTTCTCCGGGACCGTCACGCCCTCGAGCAGCCTGACCCCGGTGGTGGAGCCGGAGATCGCGCTCTCCTCCTCGGGCAGCTATGGCTATGACCAGCCGTTCCTGCTCGCAGGCGCCTATACGGTGGCGGTGGCGTGCTCAAGCACCTCGAGCGCCGGCACGAGCACGGTGACGTTCATACCGGCCGCGGGTACCGCCGCGACCGTGACGGCCAATCAGACAACGACGGTTAACTTCTGAGCCGATGGTCGGTTCGCAAGCCCCTGGCTGAATTTCGCTGGTCAGGGGCTTGCCGCGACGGTATCGACAGGTGCGATTTAGGGCCTTGGGTCACTCACCAACACGGGACGTCACCCGCTCTTGAATGGCAACCTGCACCCATTCACCGCAAGCCACCGATTTTGCCGAGGGGGCGGGTCGTTCAGGCGATGGGATCGGACTCGCCAGCGTGGCTTCCGGACTTGACGACTGCTGGTGCCGGAATCAAGATAGCAGCACGTTTCGGTTCGAGGAAACGGAACACGGTGAAAATCCGTGGCGGGCCCGCCGCTGTATCCGGGGACGGCCGCTGCAGGGTTGAAAGACCCACCACTGACGGGGATCACCCCGGCGGGAAGGCGCAGCGATCCGGCTGATCCGGTAGCCAGAAGACGTCTCGAACCGATTCGGAGTCTTGGCAAGGGCTCCGGCTGGGCGCATGCGATCGCGTGCGCCCAGCCGGAGCCCTTTTTGTTTCTGCACATCCCGCGGAGTGGATCATGACCCAGAGCGTTCTCATCAAGCAGCCGATCCTGCAGACCCCCACCCAGTCACCGCCCGCCGTGCCGACCATTGCGCTGCGAAAAACCTGCAATCCAGACGGCGTCGGCCTCTCGCATTATGTTCTGATGGACACGAAGGTCGCTCGGTGAGCGCCAGCTCGCCGGCCGGGACATTTCCCGATCCGACGCTCGCATCCTTGGACATCGGCCACCCCGTCTACGCCGCCATTCTCGATCCCGATACCGCGTTCTGGGCCCTGGTGGACAAGACGCGCGTGGCCGACACCTTGGCTGGAAGTATGTTGCGTGACGCCTATCGTCAGCACGCCGAAGCGTGCCGGCGCGAGCTGCATGCGCTGCGCTTCGAGCTGAAGCCATCGGGGGTTTATCTGAATCCGACCGAGCGCTGCAATCTGAACTGCAGGTATTGCTATCTACCCGAGATGCAGCGCCGCAGCGGTGGGCACATGAGCGCCGATGAGCTGCTCGCCTCGCTCAGCCGGCTGCGTGATTATTTCCGCTCGATCATGCCGGAAGGAAGTAAACCTCGCGCAATCTTTCACGGCGCCGAGCCGCTCATGAACCGGGACGCCGTGTTCGCCGCCATCGACGCGTTCGCCGATGATTTCATCTTCGGGCTGCAGAGCAATGGCACGCTTCTCGATGATGGGGCGGTGAGTTTTCTCACCGCGAGAAATGTCAGTATCGGATTGTCGCTCGATGGGCCGTCCGCCGGCATCACCGATGCCACTCGGCGCACCTGGAGCAGCAGGAGCGTGCACGATCGGGTGCTGGCGGCGATGGATCGCCTGCGGGGCTATGGCTCGTGGAGCGTCATCACCACCTGCACGACCGAAAACCTGCCTTACCTCACCGCCATGGTCGAGCTATTCCATGCCCGCGAGGTGCCCACCTGCATGCTGAACGCCGTCCGCTGCACCCTCCCCGGCGCTCGAGCCGTCAGGCCGGACGATGGTGCGATGACGCGAGCATTCTTTGCCGCACTCGATCGCACGCACGAACTCTATCGCGACAGCGGCAGAAAGCTCGTCGTGGCCAATTTCGCCAATATCCTCATCGCCATCCTGGCGCCGACGGCGCGGCGATTGATGTGCGACATCTCGCCCTGCGGCGCCGGCCGAGCCTTCGTTGCTCTGTCCGCGGACGGCAACCTCTATCCCTGCAGTGAATTCATCGGCCTGCCCCGATTCAATGGCGGTCAGTTGTTGGCCGATGGTGGCATCGATGCGGCATTGACCTCGGATGCCTTCAGATCCGTGACCGGACGGAACGTCGATGCCTTCAGTCCGTGCGATGAGTGCGCAATCCGTCAGTTCTGCGGCTCGCCCTGTCCGGCCGAGGCGCACGAACTGAACGGGGGGATGGGCGGCACGGGCGCCTTTTGCACCTTCTACAGGGAGCAGGTCAATTACGCCCTGCGCTTGATTGCCGATGGCAAAGCCAACGATTACCTGTGGAGCGGCTGGGACGATGGCACCGAGACCCTCTTCGACCTCGCGCACTGAAGCGCCCCCAAGCGTTGCCGCACAAATTGACGCCGCCCCTGCTCTAACGTACCGCGAGCCCGTCAACGACAGACCCCGCCCGTATGAGCACATGACCTGCGACGGCAGGACCAATGGACCTAAGGGGGACATCTGGCTACGGACCTCACTCAGGCGCCTACGTGGAACCGAAGCGAGCCGCACCACATCTCTTGCGCAGCCCAATTCATCGGGGTACGCTCTCTACCGTCTCAGGTGGTCCAGGAAATCACTTTTCCTGGACTGAAACGGGAAACCGGTGCGCGTCCGCTCTGCGGATGCAAGTCCGGCGCTGCCCACGCAACGGTAAGCGAGCCAGAGACCGCGAAGAACCACTGTGCCATAGGCACGGGAAGGTGCGGTCTTCGGGACTTCAGGTCCACTCGCAAGCCCGGAGACCGGCCGGAGACACGCACTCGGCGACTCGCGTTGGGCGATGTCAGACCGGTTACGATATCTGCGTATCGCAGCCTTCTGTCGTCTCCGCACGCTCTCTCCGAGCCCATCTCGACGCACGTGGCGTGTGTAGGAGTAGACAGATGAAAATCTTGATTGCCGAGGCGCTGCCTCTCGAGACAGGCGCCCCCTCGATTGCCCCCCTACGAGAACAAGCCCTTATTCTCGCCATTCTCGCCCGGTTCAACGTCGCCGCCTCAGGCAGCCCGAGGCCACGGGCTACAAATTCGGTCGTCACCCTACCCGGTACGCCCAGCTTTTAACCCCGTTAACAGCCCCGTCAGTACCCCAAGGACTTCGGTACCGATGAGTTCTCCCCGCTTCCTTCGCGAGAATCAGCTATTGGGCGCATGCCAGGAGGCGCGTATGTCACCGCGCAATGCTGTGAGCATTGACGACCGGACGGCGCTCGATTGCAGCGAACCTCGATAGCCGATGATTCTGCAATTCAATCACGATACCGGACAACAGCCCTGATCCCTTGCAGGAGCCGCTCTATGCTTACTCAGAAAACAATCCAGCGCCTCGGCTTTCTGACGCTCGCCGCCACCATGGCGGCCACCCGCTTCGGTCACTGCGGCACCGCGTGGGCACTCCCTGATGCGTCGTGGGCGGTGTTTTTTGTCGCTGGATTCTACCTGGCCTCCGAGTGGCGTTGGGCGCTTCCTGCACTCCTCCTCGAGGCCGTTGCAATTGATTTCGCCGCGATCCATTACTACGGCGTCAGCGACTATTGTGTCACGGCAGCGTATTGGTTCATCGTACCGGCATACTCGCTCCTCTGGCTTGGAGGCGCGTGGCTCAGGCGTCGCTACCAGAGGGTGCCCCGCGATCTCGGGCGACTCGCCGTCAGTCTTGCACTCTCGGTGAGCGCCTGTTTCCTGCTCACCGAGGGAAGTTTTTACTGGCTCGGCGACCGCATCCTGCATGCAAGCATCGCCGGCTGGTGGTCCAACTTTCATGCCTGGTACGGGTACTTCATGGCCGTCACCGCCGGTTACGTGGGCCTCGCCGCGATCGGCCATGTCGCCGTGACCCGCCATTCTCCGGCGGCAGTGCACGTGCGAGTTCGTTGACGAGCGTTGTCTCTGGGAGCACGCCATGCCAGAGCGAGCAGAGGACCTGTCTTCTTCAGCCGCCGATCCGGCTTCACGCCATCGCGAGCGGATGCGGCGCAGGAAGGCGGTGATGGATGCGCGCATCGCCGCAGCTTCGGAGCGGCGCGGCGTGTTACTGGTCCTCACCGGCAACGGGAAAGGGAAGAGCTCGTCCGCGTTCGGCATGGTCGCTCGGGCACTCGGGCACGACATGCAGGTCGGCGTGGTGCAGTTCATCAAGGGCCAGTACCTGACGGGGGAAGCGAGCTTCTTCCGGCGCTTCCCGCAGGTGCGCTTTCACGTCATGGGCGAGGGCTTTACCTGGGAGACCCAGGACCGCGAACGCGATGTGCGGGCTGCGGAGGCGGCCTGGGAGATCTCGGCCGCGATGCTGCGCGATCCGGCGCTCGCCCTCGTGGTGCTCGATGAGCTCAACATTGCGTTGCGCTACCGCTATGTCGAGATCGACACCATCCTCGATACCTTGTGCAGCCGGCCACCCATGCAGCACGTCGTCATCACCGGGCGCGGCGCCCCTGCGGAGCTGATCGAACTGGCCGACACCGTGACGGACATGCGTATCGTGAAACATGCCTTTGACGCCGGCATCGGCGCACAGCGGGGGGTCGAGCTCTAGGCAGGGCGGAAACCGATGACGAGCGCTCAAGCACCAGCGATCCTGATCTCCGCCCCAGCGTCGGGACAAGGGAAGACCACCGTGACAGCGGCCCTCGCCCGCCAGGCGGTGCGCCAGGGCAAGCGGGTGCGTGTGTTCAAAACCGGTCCCGACTTCATCGACCCGATGATTCTGGCGCGAGCGGCCGGCCGTCCCGTCTACCAGCTCGACCTGTGGATGGGCGGGCTTGCGCACTGCCGAAACCTTCTCTACCAGGCCGCAAGAGACTCCGACCTCGTCCTCGTCGAAGGAGTGATGGGACTCTATGACGGCGCTTCCTCGAGTGCCGAGCTCGCGCGCCGATTCAAACTGCCTCTGCTCCTCGTCATCGACGGCAGCGCCATGGCGCAAACCTTCGGTGCGCTTGCCCTCGGACTGAGGGTCTATGGCGGGGACCTGGCGATTCACGGCGTGGTGGCAAACCGCACCGCAGGCCCCGGGCACGCCACCTTGCTCGCCGAAAGCCTTGCCGGGCCTGCCGCGGGCATTTCCTTTCTCGGCGCCCTGTGCGCCGATCGCGCCATCGAGCTCCCCGATCGTCACCTGGGGTTGGTCCAGGCCGAGGAGATCCCTGACCTCGACGCGCGAATTGATCGGGCCGCGCAGGCGCTAGCCTCAATGCGGATCGACGACATTCCGCAAGCGACCTTCCACGCGGACGTGGACCTCGATCCACCTCCACTTCTTGCCGGCGTCTCGATCGCAGTGGCCCGCGATGCGGCGCTCTCTTTCGTCTATCCCGCCAATCTCGACCTGCTGCGGGCGATGGGTGCCGCAATCCGCTTTTTCTCGCCATTACAGGGCGTGCCGGCTCCGGCTGATGCCATTTACCTGCCGGGTGGCTACCCGGAACTCCATGCCGAACGGCTTGCGGCCAACCGCCCTCTGCACGAAGCACTGCGCCGCCATGTCGAGGCCGGCAAACCGCTGCTGGCCGAATGTGGCGGCATGATGCTGCTCTTCGAGCATCTGATCGATCTGGAGGGTCGGCGCCACGCGATGAGCGGAGTCCTTCCCGGTGAGACGGCCATGCAGCCGAAGCTTCAGGCGCTTGCGTTGCAGGGTGTGGAGCTGCCGCAGGGGGAGCTGCGCGGCCACAGCTTCCATCACTCACGTCTGCAGACCTCGCTCGAGCCGCTGCGCCATGCGAGAACCCAGAGGGGCGGCTGCGGCGAAGCCGTATTCCGTCAGGGCGCGGCGACCGCGAGCTACATCCATTTCTACTTCCCCTCCAACCCGCGGGCCGCCGCGGCTTTGTTTAAGTCTTGAGCGACTCCATCCACCGCTACGACGAAGCGGACCGCGCGGCGATTTACCGTGTGATTCGCGAGCGCCGCGATGTACGCAGCTTCGTGCGTACGCCGGTCGAGCCGGAGACGCTCGGGCGCATCCTGGAGAGCGCACATGCCGCCCCCAGCGTCGGCCTGTCCCAGCCCTGGCGGTTCCTGCGCATCACCGACCCTGACATGCGCGTCACAATCCACGCTCTCGTGCAAGAGGAGCGGGCGCGCACGGCCGATGCGCTCGGCGGGCGCAGTGACGAATTCCTCCGGCTTAAAGTCGAGGGAATTCTTGACTGCGGTGAGCTTATCGTTGCCGCGTTGCTGACGGGTGGGACACGGGAGATCTTCGGACGAAGGACGCTCCCGGAGATGGACTTGGCGTCCGTGGCCTGCGCCATTGAGAACCTCTGGCTCGCCGCCCGCGCGGAAGGGTTGGGCCTGGGTTGGGTCTCGATGTTCGACCCGCAGGCGCTCGCTGCCCTGCTGCGCTTTCCGCCCGACGCGCGCCCGGTTGCGGTGCTGTGCCTCGGCCACGTGCAGGCGTTCGATCCGGCGCCGCGCCTCGCGATCGAGCGCTGGCGGCAGCCCCGGCCGCTGACCGACATGTTGTACGAGAATCGCTGGCCGGAGGACGCAGAATGAGCCTGGGGCCGCGCCGCATCGTCTGCCTCACCGCGGAGAGCACGGAAACACTGTACCTTCTGGGTGAGGAGGATCGCATCGTCGGCATCTCCGGGTTCACCGTGCGGCCGCCGCGAGCGCGGCGTGAAAAGCTCAAGATCTCCGGGTTCACGAGCGCAAAGATCGAGCGGATCGTCGAGCTTGAGCCGGATCTCGTGCTCGGATTCTCCAATCTGCAGGCCGACATCGCCGCC
>JAJZUT010000022.1 GCA_021847105.1 Pseudomonadota bacterium
CCTCGATCGTGGTCGGCTACTTCGGCTACGTGGGCATGGTCGAGTGGCTGGGCTGGAGCTTCTCGGTGGCCGCCGGCTCGATCGCCCTCGCCATCATCAGCCTGCCGTACATCTGCCGCACCACCGAACTGGCACTGCGGCAAGTCTCGAACGACCTGCGCGATGCGGCCTACTCCCTCGGCGCCAACGACCGCCGCGTCATCCTCGGGGTGTGCCTGCCGGCGGCGCTGCCCTCGATTCTCACCGGCATCCTGCTCGCGCTCGCGGTGTCGGTCGGAGAGACCGCGCCGCTGCTGTATACGGCGGGCTGGTCGAACTATCTCTGGGACGGGCATCTCACCCACTCGCCAATCGGCTACCTCACCTACGCCATCTGGAACTTCATCAACGAGCCGTTCGCCGCCGCGAACGCGCTCGCCTACGCCGCAGCGCTGCTGGTGACCGGATTCGTGCTGATCATCAATATCATGGCGCGCTTCGTGCTCGACCGGCGCGCCCAGCGGCGCTGAGCGCGCACGCCCTCAGCGCATGCCCGGCAGGGACTGCCCACCGTGCGTGAGATCCGCATCGGAGGCATCCTGCCGCCCGTAGCTGCGGAATTTCTCGACCACCCGGCGCATCTCGACCTCATCGAGCAACTGCACCCCGCCGATTGCAAGCGCGGTGGCGTACTGTGCGGCGAGATTCTCCACCTCCCCGGCGAGGGCCAGCGCCGCGCGCAGATCCTCACCCAGCGCAATGATGCCGTGATGGGCGAGCAGACAGGCACGCCGGTCGGTGAGCGCCGCAAGCGCCGCAGCCGAGAGCGCCTGGGTGCCGAAGGTGTGGTACGGGGCACAGCGGATATCGATGCCGCCCGCCACCGCCACCATGTAATGAAACGCCGGAATGCCCCGGCCGCTGCAGGCGAGCGCCGTGGCGTGCCGGGGATGGGCATGCACGATTGCGCCTACCTCGGCGCGCTCGGCAAGGATGTCGCGATGAAAGCGCCACTCGCTCGAGGGCCGACGCCGCCCGTACCAGCGGCCCGCCAGCGTCAACAGCGGGATGTCTTCCGGCTCGAGCGTCTCGTAGGCCATTCCCGTGGGACTGACGTAGAAAGAGTCGGCGTCGCGCCGCACGCTGACATTGCCCGAGGTGCCGTGCGTGAGCCCCTGCCGCTGCAGCTCGCGGCACGCACCGATCAGCGCGCGCCGCAGCTCAGTGTCGCGCGCTTCGTGCGCTGCGGTGTTCACGCGGCGCGCTCCGGATACAACTGCGCCAGTCCGGCGCGACTCGCCGCGCACACGCCACGCTCGGTGATCAGCCCCGTGACCAGCCGCCCCGGGGTGACGTCGAAGGCGAGATTGAGCGCGGGGCTGCCCTCGGGGACCACGCGCACCCGCTCGAGGGTGCCGGCCGCGGTGCGCCCGGTGAGATGGGTCACTTCCGCCGCATCCCGTGCCTCGATCTCGATCGCCCGTCCATCCTCGAGACTCCAGTCGATGGTACTCACCGGCAGCGCCGCATAGAACGGCACCCCGTTGTCCCGCGCGGCGAGTGCCTTGAGGTACGTGCCCACCTTGTTGCACACATCACCGGTGGCCGTCGTGCGATCACTGCCGACGATCACGAGGTCCACCTCGCCATGCTGCATCAGGTGACCGCCTAGGTTATCGACGATGACGGTATGCGGCACGCCGTGCGCGCCGAGTTCGAATGCAGTGAGCGAGGCCCCCTGATTGCGCGGTCGGGTCTCATCCACCCAGACATGCAACTCGATCCCCGCATCGTGCGCCACATAGATCGGCGCAAGCGCCGTGCCCCAGTCGACGCAGGCCAGCCAGCCCGCATTGCAATGGGTCAGCACGTTCACCCGCCGGCGCACCTCGGCGGAACGTTCCCGAATCAGCTTCGCCCCGTGCTCGCCAATGGCCCGGCACTGCGCGACATCCTCCTCGCAGATGCGCCCCGCCTCAGCAAACGCCGCGGCAGCGCGCTGCGGCACCGGCAGCGGCTCGATCACCCGCCGCACCCGCGCGAGCGCCCAGGCAAGATTGACTGCGGTCGGGCGTGTCGCGCGCAACGCTTCAGCCGCCGCCGCGATGCGCTCATCGGACGCCTCCGCGCGCAGCGCGAGCGCCAGACCATAGGCGGCCGTCGCGCCGATCAGCGGCGCACCGCGGACCACCATGGTGCGAATCGCGTGTGCCGCGTCCTCCAGACTCGCGAGCTCGAGCGTGACGAACTCGAACGGCAGACGGGACTGATCGATCACACACACCGCCCCGGAGGGCAGCGGCCAGAGGGTGCGGTAGGCGGTGCCGGCGATTTTCATGATCGGCGATTCTAATCCCCCGCGGTGCCGCGTGCGGCCCAATCCGCTCGCACCAACAGAGGCGTGCATGAGCCAACCGGAGCCGTGGCGCGCGCGAGAATCTCCGTCTGATCCTGACAACCGTCATGCCCGCCGGTCGTGCTCACCGGAGGCGAGGCTTGTGCCCCCGGATCGCGCCGCGCAACGCAGCGACCGTTTGCCCGCGACGCCTCCTGCCGCGCGTCGCGGTCCGCTCAGGGCGCGGCTCGGACCCAAGGCGTCGGCAGCGATGCCGAGGCGGTGCGCCGGAGTGGTCCCGGAGTTGGATCTGTCCGCAACGCGCCCAACGGCGCCCTCGGCAACGGGACTGTGCCGCCGCCTTGAGATCGGCAAGCGTGCGGCCGCAGATGCGCACCCCGGCCGCTCCGGCCCGCTTCGCGGCACAGCACGCCCCGCGACGAGCGGCCGAGGGGCTGCTCAGCCGGTCACTGTCTTACGACGACACCGTCCTGGAGGCCGACGCGATCCTCACCCTTTGGCAGAATCCGCCACCTCCAGCCCGCGCTTTGTCGGGAGTCGATCTTGCGCTGCCGCGCGTGATCCGTCAGCGGCCCCGGCCCTGACGCTTCTCCCGCTTTGCCGCGCGCTTCTCCTCGAGGGTTTTCGTCGGTTTCTTCTTCGTCTCTTTCTTCTTATCCATGCCTTTGGCCATAACACTCTCCTGCGTTGCACTGCGCTGCAGTATAGGCCACCGTGATCCGACACGGCCACGGCATACACAGCGGGCCTCTGTGGTATGCACCCGGCACCCGGCGCAGCGCCGCGGCCACCTGCTTGGCCCGCCGATCGGGCATCCGCGTGAGCGGCGCTCGGCGCTGCCCGGTCTGCCCCTCGCGGCGCGGGCTGCAGCGCACCATTGCCCGGATCTGCACTCGACCGCGCGAGGACATCGCTCTGCGACCGGGTGCAGTGACGCCAGGAAGCTGACGGTCCGGACGCGACGGTATCGGTGCCGAAGCGCTCCTTTTGTGCCGGCCGCGTGCACAGCGCCTGCGCACACCGATCCGGGGTGAGGTTCCGATCAGCACAGACACACCGATGTCACCACTTCACAGAATCGGACTGCTGCTCTAAGCTGGCTCCTTGATGCTGCGCAATACCACCGCTCGCTGGGGCACACCGGCACAACTGCTGCACTGGCTGATCGCACTGCTGATCGGGGTGCAGGCGATACTCGGTGTGAGCGGAGTGGCGCTGCCGCTCGGCATGGCGAAGCTCGCGACGCTCGCGCGTCACAAGTCCCTCGGCATCACGCTGCTCGCCCTGGTGTTAGTCCGGCTGCTCTGGCGGGTCGTCAATCCACGGCCCGCGCTACCGGAGAATCTCAAGCGCTATGAGCGAACGCTCGCGCGCGCCACGCATGCAGCGCTCTATGCACTGCTCATTGCCCTGCCAGTGAGCGGCTGGCTGATGTCCGCGGCGCGCGGCTTCCCGGTGAGTTGGTTCAATCTCGTACAACTGCCGAATCTGGTGTCACGGAACCTCGCGCTGTATCACCTGCTGGTGCGCGTGCACGTCGCACTCGCCATTACGCTCGCTCTGGCACTGGCGCTGCACGTCGCCGCCGCTCTCAAACACCACTTCGTGCTGCACGATGACACTCTGCGGCGCATGGTGCCCGGCTGGGCTCCCCGCGACCGCGATGCTTCCGCACTCAACAAGGACTGATCGATGCTATCGGCACGCGCGCTTCGAGTGACATTACCGGGGTTGATCCTCGGGGCGGCCACGATCGCCCATGCGGCAACCCCCTCTCCCACCTACACGCTGCGCCCGGCGCACAGCTCGCTCACCTACACGTTCACGCAGGCGGGCGCGGCGAACCAGGGGCAATTCAAGCGATTTTCGGTGCGCTTCGATCCGAGTGCCGGGACGCTCGTCGTCGTCATCGACATGCGTTCGTTCGACACGGGCGATGCGCAGCGCAATGAAGTCCTCGGCGGCGCCGACTTCTTCGATGTCGCACACTACCCGCAGGCGCGCTTCCAAGCGACCCGACTGCGCAAGACGGCCGGCGGCTACCTCGCCACCGGCCCGCTCACGCTGCGCGGAGTGACGCGCGTGGTGTCGGTGCCGTTCACGTGGCGATTGATCGGCACGCCGACCCACCCGGCCGGGCTGCTCGACGGACAAACCGTGCTCAAGCGGTTGGACTTCGGCCTGGGTCAGGGCCAATGGCGCGCAACCGAGTGGCTCGGCAATGCGGTAACCGTGCACTTCGCGCTGCGCCTGGCGCCCGCTGCGCACTGAGCAGCGCACCCGATGGCAGCTCGCCACGGCGTCCATACGCAAAGCGGCCCTGAGAGGCGTTGATTGCGTCGCGAAAGTGCCGCCGCCCGCGTGAGCCGCGTCACGTGTGCCGCACGCTGATCCAACGTGCTATCCTGCGCCCGCAGCGGTGCGGACACGCCAGGCTCGAGGGAGGCTCGCCGGCATGATCGACGTGCAGAACCTGACGCGCAAGTTCGGCGAGTTCGTTGCCGTGCACGACATCTCCTTCACGGTCGAGCGCGGGGAGATCTTCGCCTTTCTCGGCCCGAACGGTGCCGGCAAGACCACCACCATCAAGATCCTGACCACCCTGCTGCCGCCGACCTCCGGCACGGTGCGCATCGATGGGCTCGATCCGACCCGCGATTCAACGGCGGTGCGCGCGCGCATCGGCATCGTGTTTCAGGACCCGAGTCTCGATCAGAACCTCTCGGCCTGGGAGAACCTCGATCTGCACGGGGCGCTCTATCACGTGCCGCGCAAGCTGCGCCGCGAGCGCGCACAGGTACTGCTCGAGCTGTTCGGCCTGTGGGAGCGGCGCGAGGAGCTCGTCAAGCAATACTCCGGCGGCATGATGCGCCGGCTCGAGATTGCCCGCGGCCTGCTGCACACCCCACGCATCCTGTTCCTCGATGAGCCGACACTCGGGCTCGACCCGCAGAGTCGCAATCAGCTCTGGACGCACGTGAAGCGGCTGAACCAAGAGGAAGGCGTGACGGTATTCCTCACCACACACTATATGGATGAGGCCGACCGAGTGGCCGGGCGCATCGCCGTGATCGACCACGGGCGCATCGTCTCGCTCGGCACCAGCGCGGAGCTGAAGACGAGCACAGGCTCGGCGACCCTCGAGGAGGCATTCCTCGCCCTCACCGGCACCGAGATCCGCGAAGAAAGCGCCGGCTCGGCCGATCAGATGCGACGCGCGGCGCGCGCTTGGCGCGGGCGCTGAGGGACAGAGCATGGGAGCAATCTACGTTCTGTGGCTACGCGAGCTGAAGCGCTATGTCCGCTCCCGCGCGCAGATCGTGGCTTCGCTTGGGCAGCCGTTGCTGTATCTGCTCGCCCTCGGCTACGGGCTCTCGCCGGTCTTTCGCCGCAGCGGCGAGGGTAATTACCTCGAGTTCATCGCGCCCGGCGTAATCGCGATGACGGTCCTGTTCTCCTCGCTGTTTTCCGGCATTCAGCTGATCTGGGATCGGCAGTTCGGTTTTCTGAAGGAGACACTGGTCGCGCCGGTGCCGCGCCTGCACATCATGATCGGGCGCACCTGCGGGGCGGCCACCACCGCCATGATCCAGGGACTGCTGGTGGCGCTCGTCGCGGTGCTCGCCGGCTTCCGGCCGGCCAGTTATGGCGGCGTCCCGCTTGCGTTCGGATTTCTGGCGCTGATCGCGGTGGTATTCACCGCGCTCGGCACCACCGTCGGCTCGACCCTGCGTGACATGCAGGGCTTTCAAATGGTGATGAACTTCCTCGTGCTGCCGATCTTCTTCCTCTCCGGGGCGCTCTATCCCCTGGCGCACCTGCCGATCGCCCTCACCGTGCTCACCCGCGTTGACCCGCTCACCTACGGCGTCGACGGTCTGCGCGGCGCGCTGATCGCGCGCGGGCACTTCAGCGCACTGATTGATTTGGTGGTCATGGCCCTGCTCGCCGTGGCACTCACCGCCGTGGGTGCCTGGCGCTTCGCGCGCATCGAAATCTGAACACCCGCTCAGGTGCCGAACAGGCGCTCGGCCTCGACGGGCCGGCCGAACAGGTACCCCTGGTAGCGCACGCACCCGCACTCGCGCAGCACCTCAAGCTGCTCGGCGCTCTCGACGCCCTCGGCAATCACATCGAGTCCGAGATGGCGCGCGATCGAGATGATCGTCGCCACGATGGCCCTGTCGTTCGGGTCGGTGACGATGTCGCGCACGAAGGTCTGATCGATCTTCAGCTGATCGAGCGGCAGCTGCTTCAGGTACTGCAGCGAGGAGTAGCCGGTGCCGAAGTCATCGAGCGAGAACTGCACGCCCTCGGCCTTCAGCGCGCGCATGGTGCGGATGGTGCGCTCGAGATCCCCTTGCAGCATCGTCTCGGTGAGCTCGAGCTTCAACCGCTCCGCCGCGACGCCGTGGCGATCGAGCGCCGCCCGCACCTGCTCGGCGAAGCGCGGCTGCTGGAACTGCAACGGACTGACATTGACTGCCAGGGTCAGACCGCGGCTGCGCGCATCGGCGCTCCAGGCGGCCAACTGTGCGCAGGCCGTCTCGAGCACCCACTCGCCGATCGGCAGGATCATCTGCGTCTCCTCGGCGATTGCGATGTACTCCGCCGGCGGCACCAGACCACGGACCGGGTGTTGCCAGCGCAGCAGCGCCTCGGCGCCGATCACCTGCAGCGTCTGATCGACCTGCGGCTGATAATGCAGCAGGAACTGCCCGGCGCTCACCGCCTTGCGCAGCTCGCCTTCGAGGGCGACGCGGGTGCTGACCAGATGCTGCATGCTCGGGTCGAAGAAGCGCAGCGAGCCCGGGCCGGTGCTCTTGGCCTCGTTCAGGGCAATATCGGCCTGCTGGATCAGATCCTGCGCGCCCTGCCGGCGGCCCGGCAGCAGCGTCGCCCCGACGCTGCAGCTGATGTGCACCCGGTCGGCGAACGGCCCAAACGGCTCCGACAGCGCGCGCAGGATCTTCAGCCCGAAGCTCTCCGCCTGCGCGGCAGCCGCCCAGTCCTGAGTGCCGAGGTCCGCCAGCAGCACCATGAACTCATCCCCGCCCATGCGCGCGACCGTGTCGCCGTCGCGCACCTCGGCGGCGAGCCGCACGGCCACCTGCTGCAGCAGCGCATCGCCGGCGGCATGCCCGAGGGTGTCGTTGACGCTCTTGAAGTGATCGAGCCCAAAGAGCAGCAGCGCCCCGTGGCGCTCGGCGCGCAGATTGGTGGAGACCGCCTGGCGAAGACGGTCCTGCAGCAACTCCCGATTCGGCAGACGAGTCAGCTGATCGAAGAAGGCGAGATGGCGGATGCGCTCCTCGAAGTGCTTGCGCTCGGTGAAATCGAGCATGCAGGCGAGCGTAAGCGGTCCCTCGGCCACCTCGATACGCCGCGCGGTGACCAGCAGCGGAAACTCGCTCCCGTCCTGGCGCAGTCCGACCGTCTCGTATTCATCGGGCGCCTCAGCGCCGGCGTGCCGCAAGCGAATGATCTCCTGGACGGCGCCGCGCGCGGCCGGCGCGATGCGGTCGAGATAGCGGGTGCCGCGCACGTCCGCCGCGCTGGCGTAGCCGAACATCTCCACGTAGCGCGCGTTGACGTCGAGCGTGACGCCATCGCGGCTGAAGGAGATCGCAACCGGCGACTGTTCGATCAGTGTGCGCAAGCGCATCTCGCTCTCGCGCAGGCGCGCATCCGCCTGCTTGCGGCTGGTGATGTCGCGCGAGGAGTTGAATATCACCGGAGCGTCCTGCAGGGTGACCGCCACCGAACTCACTTCGACGTCGAACACCGTGCCGTCGCTGCGGCGGTGGCGCGTCTCGAGCATTCTGCGCCGGTAGGAGTTGAAGTCCTCGCGAAAGATTTCCTCGAGTTGCTCCAGTGTGAACTTCGCATCCCATTTCGAGACGTGCTGACCGATCAACGCCTCGCGCGGATAGCCGAGCATGTCGCAGAACGAGTCACTGGCCTCGATGAGATTCCCCTGCCGGTCGAGGATGTGAATGCCATCGCTCGCGTTGCGCAGGAAGGCGAGATTCTTGGCGCTCTCACGCTGCAAAGCCGCCTCGATGCGCTTGCGCTCGGTGATGTCGATCACACAGGCGACCAGACTCACCACCGCTCCGTCCGTATCGCGCTGACTCGACACGGCGCAATCGGTGATGCGCACCTGCCCGTCCTTGCAGCGCATGGCCCACTCCAAGTGGTGCTCATCGACGTTCCCTTCGGTGAGCTCGACGAAGGCGCGCACCGCCTGCGGCAGCTTCGGGGTGCTGGTCAGATCCGCAAACGTCTTGGTGAGCAGCTCCTCGGCCCGGTAGCCGCTCAACTCGCGCGCCATCGCGTTCGCCTGCACGATCCGCCCGGCACGCGGCTCGACGGCCACCATCGCCGCCGGCGCCCGCTCGAACAGGACCCGGAACCGCTGCTCGGACAAGCGCAGCGTGCGCTCGGTCTCCCACAGCAGCGCCGCACTCATCGCGGCGGTGACCAGGAGAAAGCCGAGCGGGCCGGGCTCGACGCCGTGCAACACCGACAGTCGCACCAACACCCCCACCAGGGCGAGGGGCAAGAAGCACAGCTGTGCGATGAGCAGCCACAGCGTGCCGAACGAATGCGTGCGCCGATAGTGGCCCCAGAGCGCGACGATCGCATAGGTGAGCGCACCGTAGATCACGGCCGCGCCGAGGAAAAACGGGGTGCGGTTTTGGCCGATGCCCTGGGTCAGCGCTTCGCCCCACGGCAGCCGCACCTGAATGATGCCGCTGAACTGCTGGTACTGCAGCCCGTAGGGACGCAGCTCGTTGAGCGCGATGGCCACCGCACAAAGTCCGCCATACGCACTCAGCACGCGGCGCGCCGTTGCTCCGGTGTGCCCGACGTACAGCGCGACGAACGTCGCGAGCGCCGCATTGGCGGCGAACAGGCAATCGATGTTCAGCTTCAGGGCGCGGATGAAAGCGGCGCTGCTCGTCGCGTGCAAAAACTGCGCGCTGAAGATCGCCGCCAGTGCCGCAAACACGCACATGGCCGCGAACGCAAGCAGCGCCGGGCGAGCGGTGCGGGACGCGGCCACCGCTACGATATGCAGCAGGGCGCACAGCATCGCCCCGGCAAGAATGTACAGCGTGGGTACGACGAGCGCGGTCACTACCACCCATCCGGAACCGGCCGACAGCGCGGCCATGCCCGATCATCCTTTCCCACAGCCGATCTCGGCGTGTCCGAGGTCACAGCTTCACCGATCAGACCGGGCACGGCGGCTCGCCCGGCCCGCCCTGTAGCGGCGAGGCGACAGCTGGCGGGCGCCCGGTGAGGTCGTCGCCGCCCGGTGGGCGTGAGCGGCGCGACGTGCTCGACAAGCCCCTGGCCGCTGTTATTCACTGCCAGCGGGGGCCGCGCCGCCGCGGCGGGTTGCGAGGACGGATGTGCTGAGACTTCCCGATGACGCCGTGGTGGGCGCTTACCTGCTGTGCGTGCTGGTGCTCGGATTCAGCGGTGCGCGCGCGCGCACCTCGAGCAGCGAGTACTTTCTAGCCTCGCGCCACGCGAGCTGGCCGGTGATCGGACTGGCGCTGATCGGCTCGAACATCTCCCCCGGGGCGCTGATTGGCATCACCGGCTCGGCTTACGCGCTCGGTATCTCCGTCTACAACTACGACTGGGTCGCCACGGTCACCCTGGTCGTGTTTGCGCTATGGCTGCTGCCGATGCTGCTCGCACAGCGCATCTACACCGTGCCGGAGTACCTTGAGCGCCGCTACGACCGGCGCGCCCGGCTGTGGCTCGCATCGCTATCGATCGTGCTGTACGTGCTGCTCGATGCCGCCGGCGCTTTGTACTGCGCGGCGCTGGTGCTGCACGCGCTCATCCCCCGGCTGTCGTTTCTCGCGGCGGTGCCGCCGCTGGCAGTGTTTGCCGCGCTCTACGCGCTCACTGGCGGGCTGCGCGCCGTGATGCGCACCCAGGCGCTGCAGGGGGTGGTCATGCTCGGCTCGGCGGGGTTACTGGCGCTGTATGCCCTCGGCCACGCCGGCGGTTGGCACGCCGTACTGCGCGCCAACCCGCCGCAGCACCTGCACCTGATCTTGCCCTCGAGCGACCCCTACATGCCGTGGACCGGCCTCGCCTTCGGCGTCCCGGTGCTCGCGCTGTATTACTGGTGCAGCAATCAGGTGATCGTGCAGCGGACCCTGGCGGCCCGCTCGGTGGCCGACGGTCAGCGCGGCGCACTGCTCGCCGGCGCGTTGAAGCTCACCACGCTGGCGCTGATCGTGGCGCCGGGACTCGCCGGACGGGTGCTCTTCCCGCACCTGCGCCGCGACGATGACATCTACATCCGCCTCGCCCTGGGTCTGCTCCCGCCGGGACTGCTCGGGGTGTTTCTCGCGGCATTCCTGGGAGCGCTGATGGCCGCCCTCTCGGCCACCTATAACAGCGCCGCCACGGTGCTGTCGATCGACTTCATCCGCCGCGCCCGTCCGCAGCTCGACGAGCGGCACACGGTGCGCTGGGGCCGCATCGGCACGGCGCTCGCCATGCTTGCCTCGGCCGCCTGGGTGCCGCAGATCGCGCGCTTCCCCTCGCTCTGGCAGTACTTTCAGGCGGTGCTCGCCTACCTCACCCCGCCCGTGGCGGCGGTATTCCTCGGCGGGATGCTCTGGCGGCGCGCCAATGCGCGCGGCGCCTTCGCAGCCCTGCTCCTCGGCACGACGCTCGGCGCCGCGCTGTTCGTGCTCCGCCTGTTCGGCCGCACGACCCTGCAGTTCCTCGATGTCGCCGGCGTCACCTTCGCCGTCTCGCTGCTCACCCTCGTGCTCGCCAGCCTATCCGCACCTCCCGCGCTCACCGCCGCTCCGGCACCCGCGCAGGAGCGCACGCCGCGCTCGGTGCAGATTGCCGGTGTGGCCGTGCTCGCGCTCACCGCGGCGGTCGTAGCGGCCTTCTGGTAGCGGGCGCCGGTGGCCTCAGCGAGGCACCGGCGCCTCGCCCGCCGCGCCGAGGCGCGCTCAGTAGTGGAAGCGGTAGCGCAGTTCGGCGTAGATCTGGAACGGATTGTTCCAATGCACGCCGCCGAAGGTCAGGCTGTTGTCCGTGAGCAGGTGCTTGTTGGTGAGGTTGAGACCCGTGAGCGAGACCTGCAGGTTGCGCGTGATGTTGCGTCCGACGGTCAGGTCGATGATCACGTAGCTCGGCAGGTGGCTCGGCTGATAGGTCGGTGGTCCGGCAAAGCCATTCGCGAGACCCGAGTTCACCGACACATTCGTGCCGACGAACAGCCGCCACGGCAGATCGGCGTTGTAGCCGAGATTGAGCGTGTTGCGCTGATCGTGATCGAGCGCGATGTAATTGCCGCAAGCGGTGCCGGCAACCACCAGACCGCCGCTGATTGAGCCGAAGCACTGCGCCGTCTGATTCGAGTAGGCAAGGTGCACTTGGCCGTAGCGCCAGAACGGCGGTGAGCGCACGGTGAGCTCGGTGCCCTGGATGAGCGCACCCTGATCGGTTACCGGCAGGTAGATATCCGAGGCGCCGATCGGGTTGTGGTCGAAGAAATTCTTCGCCTGAGTGACGAAATAATCCGCGTGCACGCTCCAGCCGGCCAGCGGGATGGTCACGCCGAACTGGCGTTCTTTGTCACGTTCCCCGTGCAACGGCAGGAACTGGCTGCTCTGGCTGGCCGCGTAATTCACCAGCGCTCCGGAGAGCGACTCGAGCGGCGGGGCCTGGTAGTACTTGCCCCAGAACGCGCTGAACACCCAGTTCAGGTGCGGCACGCGCAGCGTGGCGCCGAAGCGCGGATCGGTCGCGCTCTCGGCGATCAGGCCCCGAAAGTGTGAGTAGCGCACGCCCGCCGAGAGGTGCACCCAATGCGACACGTCGTAGGTGTCCTGCGCCCAGGCATCGACCAGGCTGCCCGTGGGGCTTTGCAGCTCGGCCAGCGCCGGGGCGCTGTTGCCGGCGAAGGCGAGATTGAAGTGCGCATGATCCTGCTGCGCGAAGCCGTACACCCCGAACGCGAAGTGATTGTGCGTCAGGTGCACGCGCAGGTTCTCTTCCCCCCCCTCGTACTGCGAGCTGTGGTGAAAGGTGGTGATGGTCGGATAATCGCCCGCCCCGCCGTCGTAGGCGGCCCGCTCGTAGTGATACATCAGTGAGCTGGTCAGCACCAGATTGTCCGAGAACGTGTGCACCCAGGACAGCAGTGCGAAGTTGTCCGCCTCTTTCTGCGTGTCGCCCGACTGACCGACGCACTGCGGATCATCGGCCAGCGCCACGATGCAGTTGGGGATCTGGTAGTTGTCCTGGCGCAGTTGTGCCACCAGGCGCAGCGCATTGTGCCCGTCCGGCTCGTACTGCAGGTTGGTGAACAAGCCGTAGCCCTGCGACTGATCGTGAATCACCTGCGGCACGGGGGTCTGCAGGCCGAGATTGCTGCGGTTACCCTCGGCGCTGAGGTAGTAGGCGAAGTTGTGCTTGTGACTGGCGACGCTGAGGTAATCGTCCGTCTGGCCGAAATTGCCCGCTGAGACCGACAGCATGCCCTGATCGTGCACGCCGAAGCCGCTCTTGGGAATGACGTTGAACACCCCGTAGGTCCGATCGCCCTCGTCCGCGTTGTAGCTGCCGCGCTCCACGCCCAGGGTCTGGATGTCCGCCGGATCGACCGCCGGACCGAGACTCTCGGCAATGTTCGTGTTCGGGATCTCCACCCCGTCGATCAGCCAGTTCGCCTGGTGGCCGCCGCGGATGTGCAGCATGTCGTGCGCCTCATAGGCGCCGGGCACATAGTCGGTGATCATGGCCAGGCTGTTGACGTTGATCGCGCCGGGGGTGTTTTCGATGTCCTGCTGGCTGACCAGGGTGATCGGCGTGACCGAGGCGACCACCGGCTGCGCGCGCCCGCGCACGATGACCCGCTTCAGCGTCGAGGTCGGCAGCAGATGCAGCACGGGCGTCGGAAAATACCCGGCCTCCACCGTGACCGTCTGACTCGCCGGCGCAAAGCCGGGAGGACTGACGCTCAACAGATAGGTGCCGATCGCCACCGTAGGAAAACTGAAATGGCCGTGCGCGTCGGTGTGCGCCGTGCGCAGCGCGTTGGAGGCTTGCGAGCGCAGCGTGACCGCAACGCCGGCCACGGGCTGATCGTGAACGCCCTCCACCGTGCCCCGGACACTGCCGAAGGATGCCGCCCAGCCTCGCGCCGGCACGAGTCCGAACGCCGCCACCATCGACAATCCCAACCCGAGCAGCGCTGGGTGCGCCGCACGGGGCGCGCGAGGCCAGCGCACCGCGCGGTTCCTTGATCTGTTCATGCCACGTCCCCTGCGGGCACGCGAGCGTGCCCGTCGTCTGAATCCAAAGCGATCGGACCCGCGCCCTCAGGCGCGAGGCAGTTCTACGAACGAATGAATCAGGCGACGGTGGGCGGCGCGCGCGCCGGCGGGATGTGTGCGGACTGCCGTCCGGGGGAGACGGTCGGCTGCGCGGCAGGCAGTCCGACGGCATACGGCGCCCGCGGGATACGATGCACCAGCGCATAGGCGGGCGCCGGCGAGGTTGCGTTGCAGAACAGGCAGTGGCCCGCGGAGCCGGCACCGCCCGTCGCACCGTGCGCCGAGCGGTGCGCGGCGCGGTGGCCGAAGAACCCGCTCGGGAACCCCTCGTGACACAGCTGGATCGACAGTCCGTGTGCACCCGGCTCGAAGCCGAGCGGCACCAGGGCGCGCAGCGCGAAAGCGAGCAGCGCGAGCCAGCCCACCCACGCAGGCAGTCGCCGTCGCACGCGCGGCGCGGTTGCCACCGGAACAGTATTGAAGGCTGATCCGCCCACCGAATGCCGATCCCAACGGCCAAAACGGCCCGGACGTTATTGTATGCGATTTGTCATGCCCGCGCGGCGAGTGCTCATCCCTGAGCGGCGAGCCGAGTGCGTCATGCGTCCAGCCGACGCTCCTTGCGGAAGGCCCGGCTCGCCGCGCCCGGGATCAGACCGGGTGCGGCGTGAGAAGTTCCCGCCTACAGACCGAAGGAGTAGCCGACGGACAACACCACCGCGTTCGGCCAGAAATGAATGTGCGAATTGCGGAACACGCCCGCAGTGTCGGTCGTGAGGCGCGTGTTCACCTGCGCCACCGAGTAGGAGGCATTGAGGTGCCAACGCGAGTTGATGTGATAGGTGAAACCGGCGGTGACTGCCGGGCCGACCGACGAGGGCATGGAGATGGCAGTCGGTCCGCCGCTGACGGCCTTGCCCGCCGCGGTCACCTGTCGATCGTAGAAGTACGTGTAGTTGACCCCGACGCCGACGAACGGCCGCCACCGCGCCGAGGGACTGAAGAAGTTGTACTCGAACAGCACCGTCGGCGACAGCCAGCGCACCGTGGCAATCTCCTTGCCGTTGAACGGCACGGAGCCGACCGCCACCGGGCCGACGGCCTCGGCGTGCGTGACCGGCGGCCAACCGAAGGCGAACTCGACATCGAAATGCCGCGACAGCGTGCGCACGTAGGCCAGATACAGCGTGGTGGCGTTGCGGATGCGGGTATTCAGGCCCGGCACGGTGTACGGTCCGGTGATGTCGGTGGCGCTGCTGTCGAAGTGCACGAAGTACGCCCCGATCCGCAGATCATTGGGCGTGGCGTTGCCGGCGTGCGCCCCCGTGGCCGCCGCGAGCGAGAGAGTGGTGCCGAGCGCGAGGATTGCGATCTTGTGCTGCATGGTGATCTCTCGGGTCAGGGCTTACGGAACTTGCGCGAAGAAGGCGCGTGCCGCCACCATGCAGAACGGCGCCTCCGTGGCATGGTAGGACTGGATCGCGGTACTGGCCCCCTCGGCGCTCACCAGCGCCGCATAGGTGCTCTGAAAGGCGCCCTGCACGGCGGCATAGGGGCCGGCCGGCGTAGCGTTCAAATCGAGCACGTTCACCACGCCCGCGGCGACCAGCGGACTCCACTCGGCCGCCATCACCCCGGTGTTCACTTCGAAAAACACCGTCGGGTCCTGATCGCCTCCGCACATCAGCATCGGCTCCTTCGGTGCCCAGCCGCCGGTGCGCATGTCGTTCACCTTGAAGTCCTGGCGCAATCCCACCGCCGGCGTGGCGGCGAGCGCGATGTCGCTCGCGCTGAGGGTCCCCTGGTGCAACAGCGTCATTGCCGCCGCATCCGGGTTGGCGAGCGCATCGGCCACGTAGGCGGCCCGATAGCTGTCGTTCACCAGGAATGACGTGCCGAATCCCGCATCGAACAGCGCCGCCTCGCTCGCGGTGTACGGCGGACTCTTCGGCACTGCGAGCAGTGCATCGAGCGTGCTGTTGCCGGTGCTCGGCGGCGCGCTGTCAAAGAGCGCCGCCTCCGGCAGCTTGCCGCTCTGGAACAGGGTCGTCAGCGGCGTTGTGCTCGGCAGCAGCGTGTCGATGCCGTTCGCGTAGGTCGCGCTGTACACATCGGAAGTCTGCTGATAAACGTTGGCGTAGGCCTTCTGATAGCTCGTGGTGACCAGCGGCGCGAACACGGTCGAGCCGATGTCCACCTGACCGAAGAAGATCGAATCGCCGAACGCCTCGAGCGCGTACGGCCCGGAGGCCGGCGCGGAGGCGGTCACGGTATCGCCGGCGGCCTGCATGGCCTTGACGGTGGCCATCGCCACGTAGCCCCCCTCGGAGTAGCCGGTGACGTACAGCTGGCCGCTGTCGGTGGTGTTCGGCGTGAAGGTGCGCGGCAGTGCTGCGCGCGCCGCGCTCAAGGCATCCATCATGTCGTCGGCATTCACCGCCCCGTTGACATAGGGGTGATAGCCGAGGTTGGAGATGTCGTAGCCCTCGAAATTCGGTGCCACCACGATGTCGCCCTGGGCGGCGAACACCGCGGCGATCATCGCCGATTCGGTGTTGGCGGGATTGGTGGTGTCGCTGATGTCCGCGATGTTGTAATTCGCGGCCGTCGTGGTGCCATGCGCATAGAGCACGATCGGGCGCGCGCCCGCGCATTGTGCCGCGCCACCGGTCGGCACCATCAGCGCGCCGGACACCTCGGTCGGCTTACCGGCCGGATCAGTGGTCCAGTACTTGAGGTAGTAGAAATCCACCCCGCACGCCGGTGTGCCGGCGAGCTGCAGCAACTGCTGTCCGGAGGGGCTGGCGCCGAGTTCGGTGGCAAACGCCGAGGCACTCAGCGAGGCGACCCGCAGCGGTGGATCGACCGCCAGCGTGCCGGGCTGAGTGCTGGTGGCGACGGTCGATGTCTGGCTATTGCCGCCGCATCCCGCAAGCGAGAGGGCAGCGAGTACCGCACAGGTGAAACCCCCAATCTGCTTCAACATGCCCCCTCCCGATCGGCGCCTGGAAATTTAAAACAATCGTTCGTTTGCACCGCCATGTGTCGCGGAGGATACATCCTCCGGGTCGCACTGAACAGCCTACCGACCTGCGCTTAACGGAATTTGACCGAGATCAAAGGCACTCGAGCGACGCCCGGGGCGAGACGATTGTGGCTACTTTGCAACAATGAAGGACATCGTCCGCACGACCTCCGTGCGGACGATGTCGCACCCCTCAGCGCCGCGCTGGGGCAGCCAGTCCGTGGTAGCGCAGCAGCGGCCCGATACGGGGATTGCGCCCGTAGAAGCTGCGGAACATCTGCCAATAGCCTTCCGTGTGCCCGCGCGCCAGGATCCGCTCGCGGAAGCGCTGCCCGTTCGCCCGGGTCGGGCCGCCGTGCCGCAGGAACCAGTCGTAGGCGTCATCGGCCAGCATCTCAGTCCACAAATACGAGTAATAACCCGCGGCATAGCCTCCGCCCCAGATGTGCGGGAAATAGCTCGAGCGGTAACGCGGTGGCACATCCGCAAGCGCAAGACCGGTGCGCTCGAGCGCGGCCTGCTCGAATGCATCGGGCTGCTCGAGCGGCGCGTTCCACGGCACGGTGTGCCACTGCATGTCGAGCTCGGCCGCCTCCAGCTCCTCGCCCACGCTGTAGCCGGCGTTGAAGTTGCGCGCGCGCAGGATCTTCGCCAGCAGCGCCCGTGGCATCGGCTTGCCGGTCCGGTCATTGAGCGCATAGTGGCGCAGCACCGCCGGGTACAACGCCCAACGCTCATCGAACTGGGAAGGAAACTCGACGAAATCCCGCGCCGTGTTGGTGCCGGAGAGACTCGGATACACCTCATCGGCAAACAGGCTGTTCAAGCCGTGGCCGAATTCATGAAACATGGTGATCGCATCGTCGATGCTGATCAGCGCCGGGTGCCCCGCGGCCGGGGGCGTGAAGTTCGCCACGTTGTACACCACCGGCAGATGGCCGAGCAGCGTCGACTGCACCACGAAGTTGTCCATCCAGGCGCCGCCGGACTTGTTCGCCCGGTGGAAGTAGTCGAAATAGATCAGGCCGAGCGGCTTGCCGGTGGTGTCGTACACCTCGAACACCCGCACGTCCTTCTGGTACACCGGCAGGTCCTTGCGTTCCTTGAAGGTGATGCCGTAGAGCCGGTGCGCGAGATAGAACAGGCCGCGCTGCAGCACGTTGTCGAGCACCAAATACGGGCGCACCTCGGCATCGGTCAGGTGGTAGCGCGACGCCTTGGCACGATTGACGTAGTACTCCCAGTCCCAGGGGCGCAGCTGAAAGTGCCCTCCGTCGCGTACGATCTGCGCCTGCAGGATGCGCGCCTCGCGATGCACCGCCGCCACGGTGGGCGGCACCAGCTGACTGAGGAAGTGCTCGACCGCCGCCGGATTGTGCGCCATCTGCGTCTGCAACCGGTAAGCGGCGAAGTTCGGGTAACCGAGCAGGTGCGCCTTGAGGGCGCGCAGGTGGGCGAGCTCCTCGATGGTGTGTCGGGTGTCATCGGCACCACCGTGCTCGGTCCGCGTCCAGGACTTCTCGAACAGTTCGCGGCGTACCGCCCGATTGCTGAGATACGCGAGCGCCGGCTGCTGAGTCGTGCTCTGCAGCGTGAGGACCCACTTGCCGGGGAGCCCGCGCTCGCGCGCGGCCCGCGCCGCCGCAGCGATCATGCCAGGGGTAAGCCCCGCCAGATCGCTCTTGCGGCTGATCACGAGCGCACCGGCGTCCGTGGCGGCCAGCAGCTGCTGCTGGAACGCCGTGATCAATTGCGCCAGACGCTCGTTGATCGCCGCCAGATGGCGTTTGTCGGCCGGCGCGAGCAGCGCCCCGTTCATCACGAAGTGACGGTAGTACAGGCGCACCAGCGCCTGCGCCTCGGGCAGCCCCTTCAGCTGCGCACGCTCGGCGTACACTGCTTTGACGCGCGCGAACAGCCGCCCGTTCAGATAGAGATCATTATCGAGCGCGGCGAGCGGGCCGGCCTCCTCGGCCTGCACCTTTTGCAGTGTCGGATCGGTATTGGCCGAGGTGAGCGCGTTGAACACGCCGAGGACGCGGTTCAGCATCCGCCCCGAGCGCTCCAGGGCCACCAGCGTGTTCTGGAAGGTCGGCGGCGCGGGGTTGTCGGCGATGCGCACGATCTCGGCGCGCTCGCGCCGGATGCCCTCGCGGATTGCCGGCTGGAAGTCCGCATCGTGAATCAGATTGAATTGCGGTGCGTGAAACGGCAGTGGACTCGGCTGCGCGAACGGATTGGCGGCCGCGTGCGCCGTTGCGGCCAGCGCCCAGCCGAGCGCCGCGGCACCGATCGCGCGACTCAGGAATGTCCCCCTCATACTCGCTCTCCTCAAAGTTCGTGGCGCACGACAGGTCTGCTTTCACCACGACCGCTGCCGGCGTAAAGAGCGCGAGTATACGCGCCCACTTTCCGCCGCCGCGTAACGGCCGGACGCGCCGCCGGCTCGGGATGGCCCGCCGAGGGGCTCAGCCCAGCGTAGCGGCACCAAGTGGGCAGGAGTGGCGATGCGCGGGCACGCTGCGCGGAGCACCGCACGACTCGCCCGAGGCTGTCAGAGCCATGGCACTGCGAGGTCCCGACGCAAACAACGCATCACCCGTCCGCTGTGCGGCCGATGATTCCCTCCTTCGCCGACGGCGCAGCCGATGCCCTCGTGACCGATTGGCGTGCCCGCTGATCGACATGGCCGGTTCGCAGGGCCGGGCCGCCCCGCCCGCGCGCCACTGATGGATCTGTCCGTTCGCTGACCGAACCTCGCGTCAGCGAATCGCACCTGGCTGCAAGGCGGCGCTCGAGGAGAGCAACCAGCGCACGAGTTCGCTCTGCCGGCGCAAGCCGGTCTTCTGGAATGCGCTCTTCAGTTGACTTGAGGCGGTGTTGCGCGAGATGTGCCGGCGCTCGGCATAGCGTTTGAGCGTCTCGCCCTCGGCCATCGCGATGGCCACCTGCACCTCCGCCGGCGTCAGGCCGTAGACGTGCCGCAGCAGCTCCGCGCCGACCATGGGAATGCGCGCCTGCCCGTCATGGATCACCAAGGCACACGCCGCGAGACTGCGACTGAATCGGCACCCCAAATCACTGTACTGTCCCTGCGGCAGGGCCAGGGCTTGCAGAGAGAGCATCTCCCCATTGCGTCTCGGGAGTTGCGCCACCGTGGCGCGGCGCTCTTTGGCACTACGCACCGGATCGAGCGCCGCCGCGATGGCGGCACGCAGGGCGGTCTGACCGTGCGCCGCTCCGCGCACAGTCACATCACCGGAGCGACTCAGCAGCAGCGGATCCCCGCGCCGCAGCTCGGTCTGGGCGGCCGCATTGCTGTGCAGTGCACGCCCGGACGCGTCAAGCAGCACGATGGCGGCCGGTACCGTATCCAGTAGCGCGAGCGAAGCATTCGACAGCCCCTGCAGGAACACGAACCGGCGCTGGATATTGGCCGCGCGGGCCAAGTGCGGCAGCAGCGTCTGATAGAGGCGAATCTCCGCAGCGGTGAAATCGCCGCTGCGGCGGCTGCGCAGCGAGCTGAATTTCATCGCGCAGGGACCATCACGCATGATGATGCCGCCGATGGCGTGAAAATAGTCCTGCGGCCGCAGCCAGTCCTGGTAGAACTCCGTCTTCGGCAGCTTGCGCTCCGGATACAGCATCGATCCGGTGACGGGCCGGCCGGGCTTGAGCATCGCCTCGTTCTGCGCCCAGACGTTGACGTGATTGTAGTATTCCTCCAGAACGCTCATGAACTGCTCATCGAAGCCGACGACGGCATTGGGGAAGCCCTCGCTGGAAGCGGTGCTCGCATCCAGCGTTTCGAAGTTGTGGGTGTAGATGATGGTCCCCCGAGTCTCGATCGCGCTGGCGAAGGCCCGCAAGAATGCGGGCCACTGGGAGGCATCAAAGGCCGCCTCGTAAATGAGGTTGATCAGGGCGTGGACGGTTTCTTCGGTAATCCGCGCAGGCATTTTTTTACGCCTTTGTTGTTGGAGCGTTACCTCAGGCGCGGCAGCGCCATCCCGCGCACGACCTGAACTCGCCGCCCCATCTTCCGCCGTTGCGCGTGGGCGGACCGCCTCCCGCACCCCCACCCGGTCACCTGCCGCCCAGGCCACCCAACAGTCTGACTCTGAGACCTGACCATGAGACCTGGCCTAAACCGCCGGCAGAGACTCAGGTTGGTTGTATGTCGTTTGTTTGAATCCTAACAAATCCGGCAATCCTCGCGCAACTTCGCGACCCGAGGGTGTCGCCCCGCGATACCGCCCGTCCCAACCTTGGACTTGACGGATTGTCGACCGGGAGTCATCGGCACGCATCACCCATTTGGGTGGCGCCGGATCGAGCGACTCCACCGCACAGCGCCGCGCCACGAGGCATTGCGGCCAGAGCCCGGAGCCCTTGCGGAGCACTACAGACCGCCCGAATGGTGACCGCGCGAGCCGACGGCGCCCCAGTGCCCGACAGACCAGAGGTCGCGATGCAACACCACAACCGAATCGCCCCGATCATCCTCGGCGTCTGGCCCTCCTGGGCGCAAGCTGCCCGCGTGCCAACGCGGCCGAAAGCGTGCCCCAGTCGGCGCCAACATCATCACGCTCAACCACAGCGATGCGCTTACAGCTGCCCGGCTCCAGCAGGGCTGTACCGGCGCCCGCCGTACGGAGCGGCTTTGTGCCACCGGGCCACTGCGATGCGGATGCGGCCCTGTGCGGTGCGGCGGATTTATGTCAACGCCCCCCCTCGAGGTCTCCATGCAGGAGACTTCAACGCCCTGTCAACGGCGTGTATCTCCGGCGTGGCGCTATCGCAGCGATCCGCCAGCCGCGGCGCCGTTGCCGAGGCGCGCCACGCGATGCGTCCGCGGTTCGCCAGGATGCCGGCAATCGGTTGGGACCCTGTGCCCGCTACGGGACGCACCCGCCCGGTGATGCGCCAAGCCGGTGCCGACCCGGTACGCGGCTTGCTCGCGCCCAACAGCGTCTCGGAACCTGACACGGGGACAGTTCTTCGCCGACATCGGTTCGTGTCCCGGTGTCCCCTGAAGTCCAAGGTGAGGCGATTGACTGCGCCGGCAGCCGGCTCATCCGACCGCCCCGTGCGTGTCGCCCGCGGCGAGTGCGCAGGCTATGCCGCCGGCCGTCCGGCGCCGCGCGTCATGGCCCAGTCAAACAGCCGGCTCGGCCAGCCCCCCCCCAGACTGGACCCGGTCACCGCCTCGAGCTGATACGGCGCGCCGGTCAGAATCGACTCCGCCGCAGCGAGCCCGCTGCGCACCGCCGGTCCGATGCCCTCGGCCATGTCGCGCGTGGCAAGACCGGCCGCGTCGCCGGCGATGAAGGCATTGCCGTTGCGCACCACGTCGACCCGACCGCGCAGATAGTAGCTGTAGCCACTCGGTTCATAGTGCGCGCCACGCGCGAGGTCGCGATCGAGCTTGCGCGTCAGGCGCGCCCAATGATCGTGGATGCTGTGACCGGAGCGCTTGATGCGCTCGGCCATGCCGCCGATGCCGATATTGAGCCAGCCGTTCTGCTTCGGCACGTACCAGGAATAGCCCGGCAGGCCGTGTTCGAAGAACCAGAGATGACAGTCCGGATCGCGCCAGTCGTACTCGATTTCGTGCTCGAGCGTGACCGTCTGCAGTTCCGTCGCGCGGGGATTGAGCTCGCGGAACAGTGTGCGATACACCGGGCAGCGCGTACCGCCGGCTCCGATCAGGTAGCGGGCGCGGAACGCCTCGTCGATCACAAATCCGCCCCCGTCCTCGCGGATCTGCCGCACGTTGTGCTGCACCACCGGGGCGCCACTGCGCTCGAGCAGCCAGGCGTCGAACTCCACGCGGCGGATCGAGTGCTGCACACAGCGGATGGGCAGATGCAGGCCCTTGACGTGCAGGTGCATCCGCTCAAAGGTGAGGAAGCGGTGCGGATAGCTTGCGATATCGATCTGCAGATCGCGCACGACTTCCGGGGTAATCCACCCGGCGCACAGCTTCAGGCGCGGGAAGCTCGCCTGATCGAGCACCAGCACGTCGCAACCGGCGCGCGCCAGCTGCCAGGCCGCGCTCGAGCCGGCCGGCCCACCGCCGACAATCAGCACCTCACAGCTGCGCATCGGGCCCTCAGCGCGCGTACAAGTGCGCGCGGGTCATGGGCACGTTGTTGTTCTGCCGGGTCGCGAACAGCACCTGGAACAACTGCAGCGTGCCGGTGGTGAACCCGGCAATCGAGCCGGCGAGATACATCCGCCACATACGCACGAACCGGGCATCGAACATCTGCTCGATGCGCCCGGAGGCCTGCTCGAACAGCTCGAGCCAGTGCCGCAACGTCTGGGCATAGTGCAGGCGCAGATTCTCCACGTCCAGGATCGACAGATCCCACGGCTCGAAGATGCGCATCATCTCTGCGAGCGACGGCGGATAGGCGCCGGGGAAGATACGCTTCTCGATCCACGGCTGCAGCGGCGCCGGATAGTTGCGGCCGATCGAGTGGATCAGACCACGACCGTTGTCGCCGAGCGAACGGGACACCACTGCCCCCAGCCCCTCGTAGTGCTCGACCCCGACATGCTCGAGCATGCCCACCGAGACGAACGCATCGTAGCGGCCGGAGATGTTGCGGTAGTCGTCCTGCACGTACTCGACCTGGCCGGTGAGCCCTTCGCGCTCGGCCCGCTCGCGCGCGTAGGCGACCTGCTCACGGGAGATGTTGAACGCGCGGACCTTCACGCCGTAGTGACGCGCCATGTGCAGAGCCAGGGTGCCCCAACCGCAACCGGCCTCGACCACACTCTCCCCGGGCTGCAGCCGCATCTTGCGGCAGACGTGATCCATCTTGGCCACCTGCGCCGCATCGAGCGTAGTGTCGGCCGTCGGGTAGTACGCACACGTGTAAGCCATCGTCTGCCCGAGCCAGAGCGAGTAGAACGGGTTGCCGATGTCATAGTGGTGGTGGATGTTCTGGCGCGACCCGGCGAGCGTATTGACGTGCGGGCGGCGCACGTGCGCCATGAGGCGCGCGAGCCCCGAGGGGGCCGGCGCACGCGAACCGGCGAGATACACCACCTCGAGCAGACGCACCAAGTCGCCCTCGATGCGGATGCTGCCGTCGCTGTAGGCGTCCGGAAAGCGCAGCTGCGGATCGGCCAGGATGGCCATCAGCGCGCGGCGGCTCGGAATGTGCACCCGGCACACCGGCTCACAGCCCACCGGCGCAATGCGCTCGCCCGTCCACAGCACGAATTCGAGCTCGGGGTTACCGAGCCGTCCGAGCAGTTTGGCGAGCAGCCGGCCCTCGAGCGAGTCGCCGCGCGCGGGCTCGGGAAGCGGCCGTTCGGCCGGACCCTGCCGCCCTGTGGCGTTCGGTGAGGTCATCAGGCTCTCGTCACTGGCATTCACGGCGCCTCCTCGCTGCCTTTGGCAAGCATTGTTCTGGATCTAATCTAGCATGGCCGGCCCGCCGCCCGCAGCGCGTCCGGACGCGCCGCCCCGAAGGCCCCGCTCGGCCAGCCGAATTGTCACCCGCCGGGGGCTTCCTCTACCCTATCCTCAGCGTCGTTCAAGACCCATAACAAATGCGGATCGGCACCGCCGTTCCGCCTCGGGAGGTACTGCATCATGCCCACTGCCCTGCGCCCGCTCCGCTCGCGCGCCTTGCCCCTGATCGCCCTCGGCGCCGTCCTCGGCGCGCCGCTCGCGGCCGCCGCAAGTGCCCCGTCCACTGCGCCGAGCGCCCCCTACGCGGCGCTGCGCTGGCGCAACGTCGGCCCGTGGATCGGCGGGCGCGTGGTGGCCGTGGCCGGCGTCACGCAGGACCCGGATCTCTTCTACATGGGCGCGGTCGACGGCGGGGTCTGGCGCAGCACCGATTACGGCAACCGCTGGGTCAATATCACCGACCACGCGCTGCCGGGCTCGAGCGAGAGCATTGGCGCGATTGCCGTGGCCCCCTCGAACCCCAACATTCTCTACGTCGGCACCGGCGAGAGCGACATCCGCGGTGATGTGATCACCGGCGATGGCGTGTTCCGCTCGGGCGATGCCGGCAAGACTTGGCAGCGTGCCGGGCTCGCCGACACCCACACCATCAGCGCGCTGGTCATCGATCCGTCGAACCCCGATGTGGTGTACGCGGCCGCGATGGGCCACGTGTTCAAGTCCAACACCGAGCGCGGCGTGTTCAAGTCCACCGACGGCGGGCGCAGCTGGCACAAGATTCTCTACGTCAATGCGAAGAGCGGCGCGATCGACCTGGTGATGGACCCGCGCAACCCGCAGGTGCTCTACGCGGCACTGTGGCAGGCGTACCGCACGCCGTGGAAGCTCGTGGACGGCGGTACGGGCAGCGGCCTGTACAAGAGCGTCGATGGCGGCGCGCACTGGCAGGAAATCTCGCGCAACCCGGGCTTCCCCCGCGGACTGCTCGGGCGCATCGGCGTCAGCGTCGCAGCGAGCGACCCGGATGTGCTCTACAGCATCGTGCAGGCCAAGCACGGCGGCGTATTCCGCTCCGATGACGGCGGCGCGCACTGGCGCCGCGTCAATCGCAGCTGGAGCCTGCGTCAGCGAGCGTTCTACTACATGGCGATCTACGCCGACCCGACCGACCCCAACACCGTGTACGTCCCAGAGGTGGACGCGCTGTGGGTCTCACACGACGGCGGGGAACACTTCTCGATGCTGCACACCCCGCACGGGGACAACCACATCGTGTGGATCAACCCGCGCAACCCCAAGATCCTGCTGGAAGGCAATGACGGCGGCGCAACCGTCTCGACCGACGGCGGCAAGACCTGGAGCACCGAGCACAATCAGCCGACGGGCCAGTTCTACCACGTTGCCCTCGACAACCAGTTTCCCTTCGACCTCTACGGCGCACAGCAGGACGAGGGCTCCTTCGAGGGCCCGAGTGCGACGCCGGATGGGATGGTGCCGCTGGCCGCCTGGCACGGGGTCGCCTACAACGAGGCCACCTTCGTCGCCCCCGATCCGCTCGACGCCCAGGTCACCTGCGGCAGCGGCTACTTCAGCATCCTCGTCTGCTACGACAAGGCCGTCGGACAGTTCAATGACGTGAGCCCGTGGCCGGACTACCAGGAGGGCGCGCCGGCGAGCCAGATGAAATACCGCTTCGGCTGGACCCATCCGATCTTCTTCTCGCCCACCGATCCGCACACCCTGCTGCTCGCCTCGCAGTACGTGCTCGAGAGCCACGATCTCGGGCGCACCTGGCGGCGCATCAGCCCGGATCTCACCCGCAACGTCCCTGCCACCGAGGGCCCGAGCGGTGGCCCAATCAACCTCGATGCCTCGGGGGCGGAGATCTTTCCGGACATCTCGGCACTCGCGGTCTCCCCGCGCAACGCCGAGGTGATGTGGGCGGGCTCGGCCGACGGGTTGGTGCACCTCACCCGCGACGGTGGCCAGCATTGGCAGTCGGTCACGCCGCCCGCGCTACCCGAGTGGACCGAAATCAACGCCATCGTGCCCTCCAGCGTCGCGGCCGGCACGGCTTATCTCAGCGCCTCGCGCTACATGTGGGACGACTTCCACCCGTACGTGTTCGAGACGACGGATTACGGTGCGCACTGGCGGCAAATCACCACGGGCCTGCCCGCGCGGGAGTACGTGCTGTCGCTGGCCCAGGATCCGCAGGATCCCAGCCTGCTCTTTGCCGGCACCAAGAACACCGTGTTCGTGAGCCTCAATGGCGGGCGCCGCTGGCAGCCGCTGACGCTGAACCTGCCCCGCGTGCAGGTCCGCGGCATCGCCATCGACAGCCGACAGGGTGAACTCGCCATCGCCACCCACGGCCGCTCCCTGTGGATCCTCGACAACCTGCCGCTGCTCGAGCAGTTGACGCACCAGCGCGCCCCCGCGCCCGATGTGCCAGCACTCTACGCGCCCGCGACCGCGTGGCTCTCTCACGCCTACGGACGCAGCGCCTACGCCCACCGCATCGGCACGGCCGGCACCAATCCGCCGTTCGGCGCGACGGTGTTCTTCCACATCCCGGCCGACTATCACGGCCAGTTCCCGGTCCGCCTGAGCTTCCTCGACGCCACCGGCCAGACGATCCGCACCTTCACGCTGCACCTGGCGCGACCGGCACCGAAGCTCAGTGCCGCCGCGCGCGACAATCGCACCCCGGCCGAAGCCCACGCGGCGGCCGAAACCCAGGCCACCGGCATCAGGCCGGGCAACAACCGCTTCCAGTGGAACCTCCGCTATCCGGATGCAACCGACGTGACGGGCTTCTGGACCCCGGTGGCTGCCGGCGGACTGCCCGACTCAGTGATCGGACCGACCGTGCTGCCGGGGGAGTACACCGTGGTGCTCGATTACCACGGTGAGCGGCTGCGCGCGCCCTTGGCGGTCAAGCTCGATCCGCGGCTGCACCCGAGTGCGGCGGACCTGCAGGCACGCCTCGCGCTGCAGATGCGCATCCACGCGGCGCTCAACACGCTCGATGCGACCATCAACCGCGCCATCACGCTGCGCGCGCGCGTGCAGGCGGCGATCGCCAAGGTACCCGCCAATGTGCAGGCCCTGCAGCAGGCCCGCACGGCGCTCGATGCCGCGATCGCAGCAGTGGTGCAACTGAAGACGCGCTCGAGCGAGGGCACGCTGCTGTTCGAGACCAGAGTGCGCAGCCATCTGGCCTACCTGGCAGCCGAGATCGACCAGGCCTATGTGCGCCCGACGCCCGCCGAGTACCAGGTGTTCAGCCACCTCAGCGGCAAGGCCCACGCCGGTGAGCAGCGGCTGAACTCGGCGATCGCCGCGGGCACCCGGGCGCTCTGAGCGATCCTGGGCATCCGGTCGCCGGGCGCAATGCACGCGCCCGGCGACCGGACCGCGCCTCCTCAGCACGCTGAACGACTCGGTGCTGCGCGCCGCTCAGAATGTCAGCCTGTTGAGGGTCGCAGCGGATTCGGCCGTGCAACTGCGACCGCAGCCGGTTCTCTGCGGCAACAGCCCGGCGCACCGTCTGAGGCGGCGTCGCTGCGCCCTGCTGGGATTCGAGCGGTGCCGGGCGCCTCATGGCCCGCCCTCGCCACCGCGCGTCAGGTCGTGGCCGCGAGCGAAAGCATCGTTTGAGCGCCGAGGCAGCACGCCGCGGGACTTGCCAGAACCGCACCCATGCCATGAACATAGTCCGTTTCCTGGCGCCGCCCCCGGCCGCCGGGGCAGCGGCGCGCGGAGGCAGACTGAGGCATGTGGAGATCGATCGTGGCCATCGGACTCGGGGCGGCACTCGGGGCACTGCTGCGCTGGTGGCTCGGTAACCGACTGAACAGCCTCTTCCCCTCGCTCCCGCCGGGCACGCTCGCCGCCAACATCCTCGGCGCCTACATCATCGGCTGCGCGATCGCACTCGCTGCGCGTTACCCGGCGCTGCCCGCCGAATGGCGGCTCGCGGTCATCACCGGGTTCTGCGGCGGTCTCACCACCTTCTCGACGTTCTCCGCCGAAGTGGTCTCCGGGCTGCAGGACGGACGGACTGGCTGGGCGCTTACGGAAATTGCCGTTCACGTCACCGCTTCGCTCGTGATGACCGTCGCCGGGCTCGCTACGGTGAGCTGGCTCGCCGGTTAGGCGTGCACTTGCCGTCGCCGGCCATGGCGGGCCATGATGGGCGTCTTGCTCAGCGAGCCCGGAGACGCCCCAGTGGATCACTCTTCCCCGGCGATGACTAGCGAGCGACTGCCAGAGTCAGGGGTGGCGCAACAAGGCATCCTGACGTGCCCGGGCGAATGGCAGTTGCATCACCGTGGCACACTGCAGGATGCACACATCGCTTGGCGGCTGATCGGACCGACGACAGCGCCCCTCGTCTGCGCCCTGGGCGGAATCTGGTGCGACCGGCATCTGGAGGATCAACCCGGCCGCCGGGGCAGCTGGGGGCAGCTGGTCGGTCCTGGGCGCGCGCTCGACCCTGATCGAGTACGCATCCTCAGCTTCGATTACCTCGGCGGGGCGGGCGAGTCGAGTGGCCCGTTGCAAGAGCGCCGTTTCCCGAGCGTATCAACCTACGATCAGGCGAACGCCCTCGCTCGAGTGCTCGATGCACTCGGTGTCGCAGCGCTGCACGCGATCATCGGCGGCTCCTATGGCGGCATGGTGGCCCTGGCATTCGCCGAGCGCTATCCGGAGCGCATCAGCGCAGTGTGTACGATTTCAGCAGCCGACCGCGCCCACCCCATGGCAATCGCCTGGCACAGTATTCAGCGGCACATCGTGCGCTTCGCGCTCGAACGCGGCAGTCCTGAGCAGGGGCTACGTCTGGCTCGCGCTGTGGGCTTGGCGCTGTACCGCAGCCCCGAGGAGTTCGCCGCCCGCTTCTCCTCGGTGCCGCAGAGCGAAAACGGGCGCTTCGTGTTTCCCGTGGAGCGGCATCTGTTCGCCGACGATGCGTCCCCGTTGGAGAGCCTGCGGGCCGAGGCGTTTCTCTGCCTCTCGGAGTCACTCGATCTGCATCAGCTCGAGGCCAGCCGGATCTGCGTTCGCACCACCGCTGTAGCGGCGCGCGAAGATCAGTTGGTCCCGCTCGCAGATGTGCGCGCACTGGTCGCGCGGATGCCGAACGCACAGCTGCGCGAGATCACGTCGATTCATGGACACGATGCGTACCTGCGCGAATCGGCGCAGTTGCGCGAGATCATCGCCGAGGTGCTCGCGGCTGCTGCGTGACCGTCGCAGCGCTGAGACGACCCCGGTCAGGTCTCCTGATAGACGAGCAGCATCGAGGCGTTCTTCGCCAGGATGCGTCCGTTGGAGATCATCAGTGAGGCGGACAGTACGTCGCGGTAGTGCCGCCCGACGCTGTAGGCGGTGTCGTTCTTGTAGCCGAGGATGCCGGTGACCTGCAGCGCCTGATGCACGATGCGCGGGGCGGCCTCCGATGCGGCGATCTTCAGGTGATTGAGCTTCAGTGCCCAACCGATCGAGCCGAGGGCGCCCCGCCCGGCCCCGCCGGGCCTCTCGAGCGCATCGAGCTCCTCGGCGAGGCTCGCCCAGTGATGGCGCAGCGCCTGCGACTGCGCGGCGGCCTCCGCGAGCCCCACCGCATTGCCGGGCAGGTGTCCGGGGCTGCGCTTGGCGAGTTCGCGCACCAGCTGCCCGGCCCGGGCGAGCGCATCGGCCGCGATCCCCCACCACAACGCCGACCAGAGCACGTGCGAGTACGGCACCATGGTCTGCGCGGCGATGTCGGCGAACGGACAGGGCAGGATCTGCGCCTCGGCGCCCGAGGACTCGAGCAGAAACCCCGGACTGCAGGTGCCGCGCATGCCGAGCGCATCCCAGCCACCGGTGGCCTGCAGCCGGTACTCCCCGCGGCGCACCAGCGCGAGCACCTGATCGGTCTCGGGCGCCTCGGGCCCGCGCCGCGCGGTGACAAGAATGGCGTCGGCCTCGGCGCAGTACGAACCGGTGGTCGCGTCCTTGTGCAGCGAGAAGCGGCCCGCCTCCCTCTCCACCGCGCACAAACTCGCACGCATCTCCCCGAACGTACCGTTCTCGGAGGTCATCGAGCCGATCAGCCACTGCCTGGCGCTGAGTTCCGCCAGATAGTCGCGCCAGAACGGTTGCCCGCCCCCGTGGCGCACCAACGAGGCGACCTGCACATAGTGCATGGCCAGCACCATGGCGCTCGAGCCGCACGCTCGGGCGAGCGTGGCGCACAACTCGGCCAGCTGGCGCACCCCGTAGCCCTCGCCGCCGAGTTCGCTCGGCACCGGTGCGCTCAGCAGCCGAGCAGCGCGCAGCGCCGCCAGGGTTTCGGCCGGAAAACGGCTGCGCACATCGACATCGGCGGCATGGCGCGCGGCGACCTCACGGCTGATGCGCTGCAGCTCGGCGAGCCGGCTCTCAAAGGGCGTGGATTCACTCGTCATCGGTTGCGCTCGCTCACTCCGGATGCAGCGGCGCGAGCAGCGTCGGCGCCCCGGGATCGGTTTCGCGAATGATGGCGCGCAGCGCGCGCTTCAGGACGTGTGCCTCGGCCGAACCCAGGCTGCACTCGGCCTGCTCTTCGGCCGCCTTGGCCGCGGCGACCAGTTCGATCACGGCCGTCCGGCCCCGCTCGGTGAGGGTGACGCGCGCGTGCGGATCGTAGCCGCCGTGCAGATCGGCAAACCCGGCAGCCGTCAGGCTCGCCAGCAGCTCATAGGTCGCTCGCTTGCCGGTGACCCACAGCAGCCCGTCAAGCTCGGCCACCGCGCGATCGTCGGATACCGCGAGCACACTCAGCACGAACCACTGCTCCTCGCTGAGACCGTGGCGCTCGAGATTCGCCCGCAGCAGGCGCAACAGCTGGAAGTGCGCGCGCGCGAGCAGATAGATCAGAAAATCCTGGCTGAAGCTGCCACCGGGCTCGGCGGCCTCCTCCGGCGCGGCGGGTTTGCGCACCGTGAGCGCATAGCCGCCGCCGTGAAACACCAGCGGTGCGCGTTCGCTGTGCTCGAACTGCTCGACCGTGCCGACGAAGATCATGTGATCCCCGCCCTCGTAGCGGAACGTGGTGCGGCACTGGAATCGCGCCGAGCAGCCGCTGAGCAGCGGTAACCCCTCGGCGCCGCGCTCGAGGGCGAGGCCGGCGAACTTCTCCGTGCCGCGCGTGGAGAAGCGCAGGGAAAGCTCCTCCTGGTCGGCGGCGAGGATATGCACCGCGAAGTGCGTCGCCGCCATGAACGCCGAGAGACTCGCCGAGGTCTTCGCCAGACTCCACAGCACCATCGGCGGGTTGAGCGAGACGGAGTTGAAGCTATTGGCGGTAAGGCCGACATCCCGGCCGAGCTGATCGCGCGTAGTCACGATCGTCACGCCGGTCGCAAAGGCGCTGAGCGCGCTGCGGTAACTGCGGGCCTCGGCAGCGCTGTCCCGGCTCATCAGGAACCCTGGCGGCGCTTCTCGAAGAAGGCGCGCGCTGCCGCCGCAAACTCCTCGCCGGCGAGGCAAGCGGTGAACTCTTTGACTTCCACGTCCATGCGCGCGCGGATTTCCCCGGCCGGATCGAGCCGAAGCAGTTGCTTGGTGCGCCGCACCGCCTCGGGCGGCCGCTCGGCAAGCGCGCCGGCCACCGAGCGGGCCTCCTCCATCAGCCCCTCGTCGTCGACCACGCGATTGACCAGCCCCCACGCTTGCGCCGTCGGCGCATCGAGCGCCTCCCCGAGCAGCAGCAGCTCCGCGGCGCGCTGCGGTCCGACCCGCCGCGGCAGCAGCAGCGAGCTGGCCGCTTCGGGCACCAACCCTAGCTGCACGAACGGCATCGTCAGACGCGTGCTGCGCCGGGCCGCGAGCACCAGATCGCAGTGCAGGAGCATCGTCACGCCGATCCCGACCGTCGGCCCGTGCACTGCCGCAAGCAGCGGCTTGCTGAACAGCGGCAGCGCATGCACGAAGCGTACCGTGGGATGGTCCGCAGAGTCGAAGGCGGGACCCGCGAGCAGATCCTTCAGGTCATTACCGGCCGTGAAACACGCTCCGGCTCCGGAGAGCAGCACCGCGCGCACCTGCTGGTCGCGGTCGGCCTCGGCCAGCGCGGCGGCAAGTTCGCGGTACATGTCCAACGTCAGGGCGTTGCGTTTGTCAGGTCGGTTCAACCGCAGTTCGCACACCCCGTCACGACTCGTGACCTGCACCTGATCGCTCATACCCGTGCCTTGCTTGTCCGTCGCTGAGATCAAGCCGTATTATAAGCTAGACTACCCAGGCGTATCTGCGTGACGGGGGTCACGCATCCTCATGGTGAGCGCTCCGCCCCTCTCATGCCGCGACCGGTCATGCCGCGCCCGCTGCCGCGCCTGAGTCGCCTCGCCCCCGAGCGAGCCAAATCGAGCCACGACCAGATCGCCGCCACCCTCGGCATGGAGCTGCTGCAGGGACGGTATCCGCCCGGCGGCAACATGCCGGCCGAGCCGCAGCTCATCGAGCGATTCCAGATCTCCCGCACCGTCATCCGCGAGGTCATGAAGACGCTCGCCGCCAAGGGCTTCGTCGTATCCAAGACTCGCGTCGGCACGCGCGTGAGAGAGCGGGTGTACTGGAACTACTTCGATGCCGACGTGCTCGCCTGGCGGGTGCGCCTCGGCTTCGATGACCAGTTCATGCACTGTCTGGCGGAGGTGCGCCGCGCGCTCGAGCCAGCGGCCGCGGCGCTCGCTGCCGCGCGGCGCTCGCGCACCCAGGTCGCCGATCTGCGCGAGTGCGTGCGCGAGATGAGCCGCAACGATCACACCCGGCAGAGCTTCGCCGAGGCGGACCTCGATTTTCATCTGGTGATCGGCGAGGCCACCGGCAACCCGATGATGCGCTCGGTCGCCGGGGTCATCGAGACGGCGCTGGTCGCGGCTTTCATGCACAGCTCGCCGGTCGATGATCCGGCCGATCACGAAAATACGGTCAACGCCCACGCCGCAGTGGTCGATGCCATCGAGGCCGGCGATGCCCCGGCCGCCGCCGCCGCGATGCTGAGGGTGATCAGCAGCGGCATCGAGCGCATCGAGCTGCGCCGCCGCCGTCCGAGCGAGCGGCGCTGAGCGGCGAGCGCGGCTACTCCCCGGCCGAGGCCGCGGCGGCGCCCTCGCGCCGGTGCGCCAGCCACAGTTCCTGAATCGACTCGAGCGTGCGACCCTTGGTCTCGGGTACGAAGCGCACGACGAAGATCGCTGACAGCACGCTCATCGCCCCGTAGATCCAGTAGGCGAAGCCGTGATGGAAGTGGTGATTGAGCCAACCGTTGCCGTCGAGCACCTTGAAAGACCAGGACACGAACAGGTTGGCGATCCACTGCGCGGCCACCGCGATCGCCATCGCCTTGCCCTTGATCGAGTTCGGGAACATCTCCGAAAGCAGCACCCACACCACCGGTCCCCACGAGAGCGCAAAGCCGGCAATGTAGGCCACCACTGCCACCAGCGCCCACAGCCCGACCGCGCGCGCATCGAACAGCCCGCCGAGCAGGAACATCGCCGCGGCCATCGCCAAAGAGCCGATCACCAACAGCGGCTTGCGGCCGAGCCGGTCGACCGTCGCAATGGCCACGAAGGTGAACAGCAGGTTCGCCGCGCCAACCACCACCGTCTGCAGAAACGCCGAGTTGGTCGAGGCGCCCATGTTGCGGAACATCAACGGGGCGTAGTAGAGCACCGCGTTGATGCCGACCAACTGCTGAAACACTGACAGCAGGATACCGATCAGCAACACCGGCGTGCCAAAGGCGAGCAGCCGCTCGCTGCGCACGTGCAGCGAGCGCTCGATATCGGCGAGGATGCCGCGCGCGGCCTCCGGTCCGTTGACCCGGGTGAGCTCGGCGAGCGCCTCCTCGGTGCGCCCGCGCATGACGAACCAACGAGGGGTGTCTGGCACGAACGCGAGCAGCGCTAGGAAAAGCAGCGCCGGCACCGCCTCCGAGGCGAACATCAGCCGCCACGCGGTGGCGTCATACCACGCCTGAGTGCCACGCGACTGGATGAACCAGTTGACGAAGTACACGAGCAGAATGCCGATCACGATCGCGAGCTGATTGAACGAGACCAGCCGGCCGCGGATCTCGCTCGGGGCAATCTCCGCGATGTACAGCGGGGAGATCATCGAGGCGATGCCCACGCCCATGCCGCCGAGGATGCGGTAGACGATGAACGGCGTCAGCGCCGCCGGTCCCATCTGTCCGATCACCCCGAGGCCGAGCTCCGGCACCGCCGAGCCGATTGAGCCGACGAGGAACATCAGGGCGGCGAGGATGAGCCCGCCTTTGCGCCCGAAGCGCGTCGAGATCCCGCCGGCGAGCGCCGAGCCGATCACGCAGCCGAGCAGCGCGCTCGAGATCGTCCAGCCCGACAGGGCGCTCGCGGCCGTCTGCGCCAAGTGCTGCGGATCGATGAAGTAGTGATCGATCGCGCTCACTGCCCCGGAAATCACCGCCGTGTCGTAACCGAACAGCAGTCCGCCAAGGGTCGCCACGAACGTGAGTGCGACCACCAGTCCCGTGTTGCCTTGCTTCATCTGATCCCCCACCCATTCTGCGTCGGATCACCCTGCCTGCAGCGCGGCGCGGTACCGAGCCGTCGGCGGGGAGCGAGCTGAGAGCAGCGAGTATGCCCGGAACCCTCCCAAAAGTGTGATCAATGTACCGGCTGCGAGCGCCTGCGCCGAAACCCATACGTATGCACCCTCAGCATTTTGGGGTCGAGTCAATCACTGCATAAATTTGCTCAATGACTGCGCACTCCAAACCGAACCAGCTCGATCCGTACGCTACACACGGATCTGTGCTCGATCTGGTCTTTCCGGGTGGCCCGCCGCGCTGCCACCGCAACTCCGCTCGCAACAGGAGGGTGAGCGAGTCGCCCACTTCGTGCACTGGTGCGGATCGCTGCGCATCGGATCCTCCTCCTGGGCCCAGCCGGCCGAAGGAGCAGACGCGGCGGCAGCCCAGACTCTGACGCGGACGTGTCTAGCTCAATGGCCCCCGGGGTGGGCCGTAAGCGCGCCGGATCTGTGACTGTCAGAGTTTCGGGGGCTGTAGCGACCGGCCGCGGCCGATCGCGTAGTACGAGAGACCGAAGCGCTCGACCATGTGCGGATCGTAAAGATTGCGGCCGTCGAAGATCACCGGGTTGTGCAGCAGCTCTCGCAGCCGCTCGAAGTCCGGGCTGCGAAACTCCTTCCATTCCGTGACGATCACCAGCGCATCGGCCCCCTGCACCGCCTCATAGGCATTGCCGGTGAGCGCCAGATCCGCCCGCTCGCCATAGAGACGGCGCGCCTCCGCCACCGCCACCGGGTCATAGGCGCGCACCCGCGCCCCAGCCCGCCACAACGCCTCCATCAGCGTCCGCGAGGACGCCTCGCGCATGTCGTCGGTATCGGGCTTGAAGGCCAGCCCCCACAGCGCAAAGGTACGCCCGCCGAGTGCACCGGCGAAGTGCCGCTCGATCTTGCTGAACAGCACCTCCTTCTGCCGCGCATTGACCGCCTCGACCGCATTCAGCAGCGCCGGCACGTGCCCCGCATCGTGGCTCGAGCGGATCAGCGCTTTGACGTCCTTGGGAAAGCACGAGCCGCCGTAGCCGGCCCCCGGGTAGATGAACCCATAGCCAATCCTCGGGTCCGAGCCGATGCCCACGCGCACCTTCTCAATGTCCGCACCCAAGCGCTCGGCGATGTTCGCCAGCTCGTTCATGAAGCTGATCTTCGTCGCCAGCATCGAGTTGGCCGCGTACTTGGTCAGCTCCGAGGAGCGGATGTCCATCACGATCAGCCGGTCGTGGTTGCGGATGAACGGCTCATACAGCGCGCGCAGCAGCTCCGTGGTGCGCGGGTTGTCGGTGCCGATGACCACCCGGTCCGGCTTCATGAAATCCGCAATCGCCGCCCCTTCCTTGAGAAATTCCGGGTTCGACACGACGTCGAACTCGATCGCCGCGCCCCGCTCGGCCAGCGTCGCCTCGATCTCTCGGCGCACCTTGTCGGCCGTGCCGACCGGCACGGTCGACTTGGTCACAACGATGCTGTAGCGACTCATGTGCGTCGCGATGGTGCGCGCGGCGGCGAGCACGTGGCTCAAGTCCGCCGAGCCGTCCTCCTCGGGCGGTGTGCCCACGGCAATGAACTGAAACAGACCGTGCGCGACCCCGTGCGCGGCGTCCGTGGTGAACTCAATCCGCCCCGCCTCGGCGTTGCGATGCAGCAACGCATCCAGGCCGGGCTCGTGGATCGGGACTTCACCGCGCTTGAGCCGCTCGACCTTGTCCGTATCCACGTCCACACAGACCACGTGGTTGCCGGCCTCCGCCAGGCACGCACCGGTCACAAGACCGACATATCCAGACCCGAAAATCGTGACTCTCATGGCCGCCGGAGCCTAATGGAAGCAACGGCACCTCACAAGCGCGCGGCGCACACTTTCCCGCCTGGCCGTACTGCAGTTCAGCCAGCACACCGCACGCTCTGCTCCATCGCAGAGCCCTCACAGCATGGCCCCGCCCTGCGCTCGGCTGCAGACCGCTCTCGACGTCTCCCGATGAGTTCCGGGCGCTCTTAAACAAGCGTTGCGACGCATCCGTCTCAAGGGCTCGCCCACTCGCCACAGCCGTGCCGAGCACTCAGTCAAGCGACCCGCGGCCGCCCGTCGCAGACTGCGCCGCGCGCCAGCCGATCCTCAGCATCGTGGCCGGCCCGACACGAAATCCGAACGCTCCGACGTGTGCCGCACCCTGACCGGCGCCACGTGCAGCCCGGGGCGCAAGGCCCCTCGCTGACGCGCTCACCGCCTCACCCGTTGCGCTCACTGTTCCCGGGGGTCTGTACGCCGATCTCTCGCGAGACGACATACCGGGCTTCCGGGTCTTGCAGTTTCGTTATATAGTCTACTTTATAACGAAACTGCCCAGAACGATCACATCCGTGGCCCCACTCAGCCCCATGACGACCGCTCGCCGGGCGCGGGACAGCACCATGCCGCGCGGCATCGGCAATGTCTCCCACAGCACACCCGGCGATGCGCAGTAAGCAGCCCGCCCGCCACGACACATGTTTGCCTTCCCTCCTGGAACCGACCCCATGCCCCATCCCCTGAAATCGACCTCGCCTCGCACGCCGCTGCTGCGCACTGTGGCGCTTTTCCTCGGCCTCATCGCGCTACACGACGGTCGCGCACAAAGCGCACCGAAGGGCGCTGCGCAGCCACGCAACTCCCTCAACGAAATCATCGTGACCGGCTCGCGCGAGCACGACATCACCGCGGCCACCAGCGCGGCCCCCATTCAGATCGTCAGTGCCACCGCGCTGAGGCGTGCCGGCGGCAACCCGACTCTGGTGACTACACTGGCGCAGCTGATCCCGAGCTTTACCGCGCAGCCCTTCGGCAACGACATGGCCGGGCAGACGCTGCAGGCTCGACTGCGCGGGCTGAGCTGCAATGACGTGCTCGTGCTCGTCAATGGCAAGCGCCGACACACCACCGCCAACATCGAGGTCGACAGCGGACCGTACCAGGGCTGTGCCGGCACCGATCTGAATTTCATTCCGCTCGCCTCGATTGCGCGTATTGAAGTGCTGAACCAGGGCGCCGCTGCCCAGTACGGCAGCGGCGCGATCGCCGGGGTCATCAATATCATCCTGAAGAAGAACGCCTCCGGGGGCACGCTGAGCGGCACCTACGGCGGTTACATAGACGGCGGCGGCGGCACCAACGACGTCTCGGCCAACGCCGGCTTCGCGCCCCTGGCGCACAGCTACCTGAACGTCACCGCCGAAATTCATCACCACGGCAGCAGCAACCGCAGCGCGGTCGATGAGCGCGTCATCAATCCGGCCAACCTCGCCACCTACCCGAACTCGAACATGCTGGCGGTGAACGGCTATCCGTTGCTCGGCGCCGAGGAAGGTGATGGCCACTTCACGCTCAAACTGTTCGAATTCAATGCCGGCTTTCGCCTGCCCGCGGCGCTGCGCCTGTACCTGTTCGGCACCTACGGCCTGAAGCGCGCCAACTCGTACCAGAAATACCGACTGCCGAACAAGATCGCCTACACCGACCCGAACACCGGCCTCACGACCTACCCATTCCCGTTCGGGTTCGTACCGCAGGAGGCAAGCGATGAGCGCGATGAATCGGCAACGGCTGGACTGAAAGGCAGGACGCTCGGTTGGCGCTGGGACCTCAGCAGCACCTGGGGCCGAGATCATTTCGGGGCGTATACGCTGCATTCGGCCAACGCCGGCATCTATGCCGCAAGCGGCAATCCGACACCCTCCGATTACTATGACGGTTACCTGCAAACCACGCAATGGACGTCGAACCTCGATGTCGATCGCGGTTTTGCAGTCGGGCTCGCCAGCCCGCTCAACGTCGCCCTCGGCACCCAGTACCGGCGCGACAGCTACGCGATCGGCGCCGGGATCCCGATCTCGTACCTCGACGGTGGCGCGCAAGGCTATCCGGGCTTCACGCCCACCGATGCCGGCACGCACCGCCGGCAGGTCGAGGCGTTCTATGTCGATCTCGCGCTGCGGCCGGTGCGCGCTCTGCACCTCGATGCCGCGGGCCGCTTCGAGCACTACAGCGATTTCGGCTCGGCAACCATCGGCAAATTCACCGGCCGCTACGATCTCACACGCAAAGTCGCGTTTCGTGCCACAGTGAGCAGCGGATTTCGTGCGCCCACGCTCGCCGAGGAATACTACTCTTCGACCAACGTGACCCCGACCAGCGCCTTCGTGCAGCTGCCGCCGAACTCTCCCGGCGGCAAACTGCTCGGCCTCGGCAACGGGTTGCGGCCCGAGCATTCCGTGCAGTACAGCATCGGCATGGTGTGGCGGCCGACCGCCCGCGTGATCAGCACCCTCGATCTTTACCGCATCACCATCAGCAACCGGATCGTCGCGACCGGCAACCTCTACGGCACCCTGAACGGCGTGCCCCAGCCGGCTGCCGCGGCGATCAACGCGGCCATCAACGCCAACGGCAATCAGCTCGATCCCAGCGTGCTCGCCACCGGCAGCACCGGCGTGACGCTGTTCGCCAACGGCATCGACACACGCACGCAAGGGGCCGATTTGACGGTGCAGATACCGGCCGACTATGCGCTCGGCCACGTGGACTGGACGATCGCGGCGAACTACAACCAGACCCGCATCACCCGAGTGCCGGCAACGCCCGCGGCCCTTGGCAGCTCGACGCTGTATGACGCCACGGCTCTCTCGGACCTGAGCAGCGCAAGTCCCCGCTATGTACTCACCTTCGGGGGGCTTTGGCACCTGCACAAGCTATCGGTCGATCTCACCGAGCAGGTCTATGGCCCGAGTTCGGAATGGGAGAGCGACGACGGCGACAACCCGGCGAACGTGCCGCTGTATTTCAAGTCCACGATCCACGTGGCCGCACTCACCAATATCGACGTCGGCTATCGACTGCTGCGCAAGCTCACGGTTCATCTCGGGGCAATCAACGCATTTGATCGCTATCCAACCAAATACAATGCCACCCTGCTCTCGCACTACAACAATTTCCAATACGGCGACACGCTCGGGGTATTCCAGTACCCGATGTTCTCGCCCTTTGGGATCAACGGCGGCTACTACTACATACGCGCAACGGTGCACTTTTGAAACACCGCGCAGCAGCGCGCAGTCCACGGATCGAGCTCAGGATGCACCTCCCCTCCGGTCGCTCGAGCCATCCCCCGGAGCGGATGCGCGCCACCCTCCCGCGGCCCGCAGAGCGGCGCCATCGCGCCCGGACAACGAGACGTTCGACGCCATGCTGCCGCCGACGAGCCGATCGCATTCGTTGCCAATGTCCCCCGCCCGGCCACCGCAGGCGCTCGCGCACTGACCCAACGTGACACCGCTCGGCACGCGCCAGTACGGCGCAGTACGTTGACCCCCCCCGAGGGTCATCGTGCCACGCCGTCCGAGTCGGTCGCGACCTTACATCGAGAATAAAAGCAGCAGTCGCCGTTGATCGCGCGACGACCACCGCCCGACTCGACACCCGGCACCTCACTGACAATCCGCTGATCGCACTCCAACAGCTCCTCGCCATTTGGCAATTTCGCCGACTGCGACTAGACGGCCCTTCCCGGATCGAACCCCATTGGGCCGCAACCACCACACGCCGTGAGTGGCGAGGCGCGCCGCAAATCTCCCTTGCACGCAGCCCGAGGGCGCAATCCTGCCGCCCGCATCACCTGATGACCGAGCGCCGCATTATGCCCCCCGGACCTCGAGCGCTCTGTTCCTGTCCTCGACTCAGTCCAACACGCGCCCCGGCACAGACGATCGCAGGCATTTTGCGTGCCAAACGTCCCGCCCCAACGGCCCGTCTGATGATCTTTGTCAACTCTGCTTGATTCCGTGTCGCGATGATGTTGCGCGTCTCCGCAACCCATCACGACTCGAAGTCTGTCGACACAGTACTGCGGCTTGTGCGGAGGCGACGAGTTGTAGCGATCGTGTTACTCTTTTTTTACTTTGGCTGCGAGCCGCGCCATGCGAGTCACATTCATCGGCTGTCCGTTCCGCACCTCCTACGGGCATTACATCGATTCATTACGTCAAGCCATCCAGTTGCATTATGGCGATCACGTTGACTGGGTGGCTTCGAACTGCGGCTGCGGAGATCCGGTCGAGCGCGAGCGGCGGTTCGAGACCCAGCCCACCGCCTATTTCGAAATGCCACACGTCAGCGCATACGAATCGCGCACGCGCTGGAAGCGCCGGCTGCGCCGCAGCGCGCGGAGCCTGTCCTACCATGCGCGCAGCAACCGGTATATCCGACTTGCCGCAGGGAGTGACGTCATGCACCTTCAGCAGACACTTAATGCGTATGGTGCGATGGTGGCCTTTCACTGGTTGAAGCGTCGTACGAGTGCAGCGAAGGTCATCACGGTGCACGAACTCGACGCCCATCAGACGCAGTTTGTGCACCAGAACACGCTCTACAACCACGCGGATGCGCTGATCGTGCACAGCAGCGACCTGCGCGAGCGGTTACTCGAGTATGGTGTGCGGGCGGAGAAGGTTCATGTGCTGCCCTACGGAGCGGAGCTCTCCGCTGACATCGGCGAGCGCGAACGGACTGGAATCGTCTTTTATGGCGGCCACCACCTCATGTCCGGCAAGGGGCTCGATACGGTCTTCCGTGCCGCGGCCCTGCTGCGCGAGAAATTGGGCGCGCGCGCACCGCGCATCACCATCCACGGCCACTACGGCACTGAGACGCCTACCGAGGCACTGAAGCTCGCCGAGGAGTTTGGTGTCACCGATCAGCTGATCTGGCTCAACCAGATCGACGAGGCCGAGATTGGCCCGCTGTACCGCGCGGCTCAACTCGCGGTTCTGCCCTACACTGGGGGTGCTGCGGGACTGCCGGCGTGTACCGCCGCCGCCAACGCGCTGCCCGTCATCGCGACCCGGCGCGCCGGCATACCCGATCAGCTCGGCGAGGACGCCGTCTGGATCGCGGAGAACAATCCGCAGCAGTTGGCCGCTGAGATTGCGCGGCTGCTCGCGGATCGCAGCGCGCGCGATGCACTTGCCCGCCGCGCCCTGGAGCGGGCCACGCAGACACTCAGCTGGCCCGTAGTCGCCGGGCGCACCGTGGGCATTTACCGCGAAGCGCTGCGCGTGCGCGCTGCCCCGAACAGTTAATGGTCAGACTTCGATGCGCGCAATTCACCACGCCGGATATGAGGGGTTCCTGCGCGCCGAGCGGCCCTGGCAGGAACTCTCCGCGGCCGTCGGATCGCCGCAGATATTTCAGACCTACGAGTGGTACGCGGCGTTTTTTGCGCACCTGCGACCGACCGAACTGCCGCTCGGGGTGATCGAGTTGCAGCACAACGGTGAGTGCGCGGGCATATTCCCGTACGTGCTGCAGCGCATCCGTCGGTTTGGCGTGACGCTGCGCGTGCTGGCGCTGCCCGAAAGCCCGCACTTGATCTTGGCCGATCTGTTGCTGGCCGCGGATCTTGATCCGTCCGCCGCGCTGCGCGCGATTCGCACCTGCCTCGCCCAAGCGGGCATCTCCTGGCACGCGTTGCGCCTGGCACGGGTACCCGAACGGTCTCACGCCCGGCGCTGGGCCGCCCGCATGCCCGAAGCACTGGTGCGCCCCGGCGGCGGCTCGCGCTACTTCGATGTCGCCCAATCCTATGCCGAGCTCAGTCCTCGATTTGCCGGCCGCCTGCGCAAGACTCTGAAGAAGGGCCACAAGCGGCTCGAGCAAAGCGGCGCGCTCGAGTGGCTCTGCGTCGGCTCCGGGGATGCACGGCTGCCCTGGGCGTTCGAGCAATTCCTCACGCTCGAGTCCAGCGGTTGGAAAGGCAGGCAAGGCACCGGCAGCGCGATTGCGCTATCGGCTGCCGCGACGAATTTCTACAGGGACCTCAGCCGCGCGCACTCACCTCATCTGCGAGTCGAGATCCATCTGCTTTGCCTGGACGAAAGACCGATTGCCGGCCAGTTCGCCACGGTGTGCGGCGCGCAGCGCACCATCCACAAGATCGCCTACGACGAGTCCTGGCAGCACGCCTCACCGGGCTCGTTGCTGATGGCGAACAGCATCGAGCACAGTTGCCAGCAAGAGCCGATCCAACGCCTCAGTTTGGTCACCGACATGCCCTGGATGCGCGACTGGAACGCAGCGCGCGAGGCGGTGTACGACATCTGGATCCCGCGCCTTGCGCCATTTTCGCTCCTGGCCCGCGCCGCCCTGCGGGCCAAGGCCCTGCTGCGCTCAAGACGCCCTCCGCAACCGACCGTGCAGGCCAAGCGAACACCGCGCGACGCCACGCAGAGCACCGCGGAGAAAACGGTCTGCCCGGGTGCAACCTGAGGCTGGGATACCGGAACCTCACACCAACGCACCGTCCTACTGCCGGCAATCAGGGTGCCGTCACGATGCGGCACGACCTCACCCGAGCGAGCGTCCGACTCCGCAATGTGCATCATCGATCGCTACGGACATGAATTGGCGGTGATCGCCGGCGAGCCGTGCCGTAGATCCGCTCGCATTCATACTTTTCCGGCGTCTTCCGTCCCACGCCGCTAGTGCGTCGCGGGTGGATCGGCAGGACGGCGTTAGCACTTCACGCACCGACGGGATCCTGCGCGCCGCGCAGATCGTCCGTGCTCGCGCACCGGCGCGGATCCAGCGGTAGATAAGCTCAACGCTTCGAATCGCCCGCCACAGCGCCGATCGCACTCCCCGGTCGCGCCGCCCGCCCGGCTGCAAGCGCCCGACGCAGGCGCTGGCCATAGAAAAGAAGACGCAGCAGCGCGCCGGTGATGCCCAGTGCAATGAACGGCAGGTAGGCGATGAGATGAGTCAGGCTCTTGCCGAAGGGATCCTGGAAAAAATCACGCAAGAACGCGAGCGCGATGTATTCCAGTCCGACTGTGAAGAAGACTCGTCGCGCGCGTGTCGACAACACGCCTGCCAGCCGCGGAAAAGACAGCGCCGCCATTGCGTAGGCGAAGGCAAGTCCCACCCCGAAGAACGCGGCGCTCGCGAGCGGAATCGGTGGCTTGGCGGAAATGGCGTAGATGCGCACGATCATGGCCCCGTGCACCAGCATGGCCGCGGCAAAGGCGAGCCCCAGCTCGCGCCCACGCCGCGCAAGCGGTTGAAACCTCGGTCCCCACAGCGCAGCGAGCGCCCCGCCAACGTAAGCGAGCCAAAAGAATCCGTACGCCCAGCGCGCCGACAATTGCAGCGCCCCCACCGTACCCGCGTGACCGGGTCCCCAACGCACCAGCGCTGCCATCGCGAGCGCCAGCCCACCGAGGAATCCCGCAGTCATCCACGGGCCGGCGCGCGAGGTGCGGGCTGTCATCGGTTTTCCGCTACGACGGTGCTCGAGAACATCCGCGACAGAGTACCCCTGGAGGTGTCTTGGGGGCCAGACCCATGGCGCCAATCGCCATCGACTGCACTCAGCGCAGCAGTTCGACGATCGGCCGGGGGTTGGCGACGAAATACCCTTGAGCGTAGTCGACGCCGATGCGGCCGAGCTCATCGAGCACCTGCTGCACTTCCACGCACTCGGCGATGATCTCGATCCCCAGCGTCCGACCCACCTTGCAGATCGCCTCGACCATGCTGCGGTCGACCGGATCGTCGGCGATGCGCCGCACGAACTGCCCGTCGATTTTCAGGAAATCCACGGGCAGGCTCTTCAAATACATGAAGGAAGACAGTCCCGTGCCGAAATCATCGAGCGCGAATTTGCAGCCACGGGTCTTCAGCTCACGCATCACAAACGCGGCGTTCGAAAGACTGGTCACCGCCGCGGTCTCGGTAATCTCAAAGCACAGCGCCGCGGCGAGTTCGGCATCCTCCACCCGCTGCATCACGAAATCGATGAACGACTGGTCGTTGAGCGAGGTCCCGGAGAGGTTCACCGCCAGCAACGGCAGCGGCTTGCCGAGCGCACGCCACTCGGCCAGATGCTGGATCGCGCGCCCCACCACCCAGCGATCGATCACCGACATGATGTTGTAGCGCTCGGCCGCGGGGATGAACTCCCCGGGCGGCACCAGCCGCCCGTCATCGTCGCGCAGACGCACCAGCAGTTCATTGAAGGAAGCCGCATCGCGGCGCACCACCGGGCGGATGGGCTGGAAGAACAGTTCCAGCCGGTTCTCATCGACCGCGCGCGTCACGCGCGCCACCCAATGCATCTCCCGGTGGCGAGGGTGGCTCAGGCCGTCAGCCTCGTACAGATGCACGCGATTGCGGCCCTCGTCCTTGGCCGCGTAGCAGGCGATATCCGCTGCGCTCATCAGGTTGGCAACGCTCTCGGTGTCGGCGCTGATCTGCACCAGGCCGACGCTCGCACCCACCGACAGCGTGGTGCCTGCCCAGCTGAAGCGGAAATCGCGAATCGCCTGACGCACCCCCTCGGCAATGCGCGTCGCCTGCTCCACGGTGCAGTTCTCGAGCAGCACGCCGAACTCATCACCCCCGAGGCGCGCGATGGTGTCCGCGGCGCGCACCCGGGACTGCAGCAGACCGGTGATGTCGCGCAGCAGCCGGTCCCCCGCCTGGTGACCACAGGTGTCGTTGACCACCTTGAACTGGTCCAAATCGATGTACAGCAGCGCATGCGCGCCCTCGCCGCGCTGCGCGGTGAGCACGGCTGCGTGCAGGCGGTTGTCAAATTCACGGCGGTTGATCAGCCCGGTGAGCGCATCGTGGCTCGCCTGATAGGACAGCGCGCGCTTCAGCCGTCGCTCGCGCGTGACGTCATGAAACACCATCACCGCGCCGATGACTCTGCCCTCGCGATCGCAGATCGGCGCTGCGGTCTCCTGAATCGCCACTTCGTGACCGGAGCGCGTGACCAGCACCGCGTGCTCGGTGGCCGCCTTGGGGCGGGCCTTGCCGAGCGCGCACAGCAGCGGGTTGTCGAGCGGCTCGCGCGTGAGCTCATCGATGAGCGTGAGCACCTCGGCGATCGGCCGGCCGCGCGCCTCATCGAGCCGCCAGGCGGTGAGGTTCTCGGCCACCGGATTGATGTACTCAATGCGCCCGTCGGCATCGGCGCTGATCACCGCATCGCCGATCGACTGCAGCGTGACCTGCGCGCGCTCCTTCTCGGCGAACACCTGCTGCTCGGCGCGCTTGCGCTCGGTGATATCGGTGATCGCACCTTCGTAACTGACGATCGCGCCGCTGGCGTCGCGCACCGCGCGGGCGTTCTCGAACACCACCACTGGCTCACCGTCGCGCCGGCGCAGCACGAACTCGGCATTGCGGATCTCACCTTGGCTCTCGACCTCGCCAATAAAGCGGGCGCGGTCCTGCGGATCCCAATAAAGCCTCGACACGTCTTCCATGGCGTAGAGCTCCTCGGCGCGCTCATAGCCCAGCATGGCCACGAACGCCGGGTTCACCGACTGCAGCCGCCCGTCGCGACCGCTCTGATAGACACCTTCGACGATGCTCTCGAACAGGCCGCGAAACTTCGCTTCGCTCGCCCGCAGCGCCTCCTCGGCCCGCCGGCGTGCGATGGCGATGCCAGCGATCTGCGCCGCGTGCGCCATGATGCGCAGTTCCCTCTGGCCGGGCAGCCCGGCCGTCGCGTGAAAGACACCGAGGCTGCCCAGCATGTGCCCGGCGCTGTCGCGGATCGGGGTCGACCAGGACGCATTCAGGCCCGCAGCAAGGACGCGCTCGCGGTGCGTCTCCCAAAACGGATCCTTGGCCACATCGGCCACCAGCACCTGGCGGCCGAGACTCACCGCCGCGGCGCACGAGCCGTTGCGGATGTCGATGTCACAGTGCTCGAGCGCTCTGCGCAGCGCCTCGGGAACCTTCGGTGCGACCAGATACGCGAAGGAGCGCCCGTCCTCGGACAGCACGGCGATGGCTCCGGCGGTACCGACACCGACCGATTCGATGAAATGCGTCACCGAGGAGAGCGCCTCGGCGAGCGGGACGTTACCCGTGAGCCGCTCGAACACCTCGCGCTCGGCGCGGGCGACCCGCTCGGTGAGCTCCGACTCGTGCGCCCGGTAGGCGAGTTCGGCCGCCTCATCGGCCATCAGCCGCATCGACTGCACGATGCCGCGCCGCTCGGCGTCCATCGCCTCGAACTGCTGACTGACGAGCTTCAGCAGCACCGCGAGATCGGGCACTGCGGTGCCGCTGCGCAGCCGGGCTTCCTTCACCAGCGTCAGCAGCTGCGGATGCAGGCTCTCGCGCCGCTGCAGCCCCAGATCAGCCCGGATGATGGTCGTCGAGCCGCTCGTCAGACCGGGCGTGCTCTCGGCCGGTGGGTTTTGGGGTTCGGACGCAGGCATGGCGTGGGGGTCAGTAGGCGACGGCCGGCCGCACTCAGACCCAGCCGTGCCGAACGACGGCAGCAGCTCTGACCCAAAGGGCGCGCGGCGGCGCCGGTCCATCGAACCGTATCCCAGTCTGCATGACGTTCTTGCTTTGTGCGGGGGCCCCCTTCGGGGGCAGGGATGATTTAACAGTAGCGCGCCGGCTCTCCGGCTGCACCCGCACATTGAAAAACCGTGAATTTAGACGCGCTTTCGGCCGGCCAACCCGTCCCCCCCACCCCCGCGGCGTGAACGGGTTAACGCCTTGCGAAGTCGACGGTCCTGCACTCTGTGGCGACTGGGAGTGACCTGTCGCGGTGAGTCGTGCGGTGACGGGCGCGCCAGTCCCGGAACGCGCAACACAGGTCCCCCCGGATGCGGGGTGATGCAGCGGGTGCCTGCCTTAAGACCCTTGCTCGGCGTGATCGCCGCAAGCGCACGCTCTGCACACGAACGCCCCGCCTGCGCGGGCGACAGCAGTCAGCGCGAGGGTACCGGCTCAATGAGTCCCCACACCGCACCTTGCCGGGCAGGCCGACCTCACCGCGCCAGCAGCGGCGGCTCATCAATGGCCGCAATCTGTTCGGCCAGATCGCGCAGATAGCCCTCCCAGTGCCGCCCCTCGCCGAACCACGGGAAGGCGCGCGGGAAGGCCGGATCGCTCCAGCGCTCGCAGACCCAGGCGGCGTGATGCAGCATGCGCAGGGCCCGCAGCGGCTCGATCAGGCGCAGCTCCCCGTAATCGAGCTGCGCGAACTGCTCGTAGCCAGCGAGCAGCTCCGCCCACTGTGCCTGCTGCTCGGGCGGCTCCCCGGACAGCAGCATCCACAAATCCTGAATGCGCGGCGCCATGGCGCAATCATCGAGATCGACAAAGCGCGGTCCCCACTCGGCCCAGAGGAGGTTGCCGAGATGGCAGTCGCCGTGCACCCGGATGAGCCGCACCGGGGCCACTTCCCCATACACCTGCGCGATGCGCTCCAGGAGCTGCGTGCTCAGCCGGGCATAGTTCTCTTGCAGCGCCGCCGGCAGCAGCGGCGAGGCGAGCACCGTCCGCCGGGCCTGCACCCCGTAGCGCTGGGCGTCGATGGGCGGCCGACGGGCGAAGGGCCGGCGCGCGCCCACCTGGTGCATCCGGGCCAGCGTCCGCCCGAGCAGTTCGCGCGCCCCTGGCGCGTCGAGCTCCGGCTCTCGCCCCGCCAGACATTCAAACGCGGCGAAGCGGAACCCCGCCTGGCGAAACAGGGTCTCGCCCTCGAGCACGATGGGCGCCGCCACCGGCAGCTCCTCGGCCGCAAGCTCGGCCGTGAAGGCATGCTCCTCGAGAATCTGTGCGTCGCTCCAGCGCCCCGGACGGTAGAACTTCAGCACCCGGAAGCCGCCCGCACTGCCGAGCCGATAGACTCGGTTCTCGTAGCTGTTCAGCGCCAGCAGCCGCCCGTCGGGCTCGAACCCGGCCGCCTCGGCGGCCTCGAGCACCCGCTCGGGCGTGAGCGTGGCGAAAGGATGAAGCTCGGTACCAGGTCTCACGTTCCCGTCACGCGTTTTGTTTATCATCTCGACGTTCATGGACTTACGGACACATTCTGGCATGAAACATTCGGGGATCCTCGTCACGGGCGGCGCCGGGTACATCGGCAGCCACGTCGTTCTGCAGCTGCGGGCCCGCGGGGAGCGGGTCGTCGTCCTCGACGATCTGTCGCGCGGCTTCCGCCAGGCGGTGCTGGACACCCCGCTCGTGGTCGGCAAGGTGGGTGATCGCGAGACCGTGCTCAAGGTGCTGCAGGCGCACCAGATCGACACCGTGATGCACTTTGCCGCCTACACCATCGTGCCGGAATCGGTCAGCGAGCCGCTGAAGTACTACGGCAACAACACCTGCTCGACCCGCTCGCTGCTCGAGTCCTGTCTCGAGGCCGGGGTCAAGCACTTCGTGTTCTCCTCCACCGCGGCGGTCTACGGCATTCCGGCCGCCGGAGTCGCCGCCGAAGACACCCCGACCGCACCGATCAATCCCTATGGCACCTCAAAGCTGATGTCCGAGTGGATGCTGCGCGATGTCTCGGCCGCCTCTGCCCTGAAGCACGTGGCGCTGCGCTACTTCAATGTAGCCGGTTCAGACTCGCAGGGACGGGTCGGTCAGGCCACACCTAAGGCAACGCTCCTAATCAAGGTGGCGTGCGAGCACGTCGTCGGCAAGCGCCCGGAGGTGGCGATCTACGGGACCGACTACGCGACGCCCGATGGCACCGGCGTGCGCGACTACATTCACGTCGAGGATCTGGCCACCGCGCACCTGGATGCGCTCGAGTACCTGCGCAGCGGCGGGGACTCCACCGTGCTCAACGTCGGATACGGTCACGGCTACAGCGTGCGCGAGGTGCTGCAGAGCGTGGAGCGCGTCTCGGGTCAGAAACTCAAGATCCGCGAGGAGCCGCGTCGGCCCGGCGATCCGCCGGCGCTGGTTGCGCGCGCCGAGCGCATCCGGCAGGCGCTCGGCTGGCAGCCGCGGCTCGATGACCTCGACACCATCGTGCGCACCGCGCTCGAGTGGGAGCGGCATCTGCAACGCGCCCCGTGGAGCTGATCGGCTCGATGGAATAAGTCACGCCGGAGTAGAATGAGCGCGATGCGGTGGCTGCGCCCTAAGTCCCTCACGGGGCTGATGCTTCTCGGCCTGGCGCTCCTCGCGCTGCCGTTGCTCGTGGCCATTGTCACGGCTGCGCTGCAGTTTCGCAGGCTCTCCACGACCGGCCAGAAGATCGTCATCGAGGGCGTGACCGCCGCCCGCGAGAGCCAACGCCTGTTCAGCGAGATCGATTCGCTGGAGCGCACGGCGCGCCTGTACGACGTACTCGATGATCCGCGGCTGCTGCAGCTCTACAAGCATCAGGACGAACTGCTCTCCGCGACACGAGGGGAGTTGTATGCGCACGCCACCGAGGGCACGCGCCAGACTCTGATGCAGCTGGCGGACGTCCAGCGGCAGATCCGCACGCGGGTGCTCACCACGCCCCCCGGCACGCAGGCCGCCAATGCTGCCGGCCTCGGCAAGCTCTTTGCGCAGCTCGGCTCGCTCGTCGACCGGACCGCACAGCAGAGCAATGCGCAGATCGACGCCGAATTGGCGCTGCTGCGCCACCTCACCGATCAGGCGCGCGAGCGACTGTTCTGGCAGGCCGCCCTGCTGCTGCCGCTCACCCTGCTGGCCATCTACATGTTGGCGCTCGCGGTCGGTCGACCGCTACGCCACATCGACCGCGCCATCAGCGATCTCGGTCACGGGCGGCTGCACGAGAGCATCACCGTCACGGGACCACACGATCTTGAGCGCCTCGGCGGTCAGCTCGAGTGGTTGCGGCTGCGACTGATCGAGCTCGCCGAGGAGCGCAACCGGTTCCTGCGCCACATGTCGCACGAGCTCAAGACCCCGCTTGCCAACATCCGCGAAGGCACCGATCTGCTGATGGACGGGGCCGTCGGTGAGCTCGACCCGAATCAGCGCGAGGTGACCGCGATCCTGCGCGACAACGGCATCCAGCTGCAGCGCATGATCGAGAACCTGCTGTCCTTCAGTGCCTGGCAGACCTCAAGCGTTGGGCTGGAAACCAGCGAGTTTCGACTCCGCCCCGTCGTCAAACAGGTGCTTGAGAACCAACAGCTGACGCTCCTCTCGCAGCGCATGCGTCTCGATGTGCAGGTCGATGACGTAACACTGTTCGCGGACCGCAGCAAAGTCCGCCTGATTCTCGAGAACTTGGTGTCGAACGCGATCAAGTACTCGCCCAAAGGTGGCACCGTCCACATCCTCGGGCACGGTGCGGGGCCGCATCTGATTCTCGACGTGGCCGACACCGGCCCGGGCATTCCAAAGGAAGACCGAGAGCACGTCTTTCGTGCGTTCTATACCGGCCGGGCCACGACCGGCATCTCCGTCAAGGGCACCGGCATCGGACTCTCGGTGGTGTTGGAATTCGTCACCGCCCACGGCGGCACAGTGCAGATCATCGATGGCCAATACCCTGGCGCGCACTTTCGCATACGGATGCCACGCGTCGTTCGCAACCAACCACCCGAAAGGGGAAAGCAAGCTCATGCCGCCTGATATGACGCTGATTCGCAAGACCTCGATCGTCACACTTGCAATAAGTTCCCTGGCGCTCGGCGCGTGCGCCAACATGCCGCCGCTGCTGATGCCCTACTCAGGCCCGGCGCATCACGCCGCGGAAACACACCGCGCGCCTCCGGCACCGAACCCAGAGCGGCTCACTGAGGACATGGCTCTACTCAACACATGGTTCGAGGCGCCGAACAGCGCGCAGAGCGCCCAGCTCAATGCAGCCGAAGCCGCCTATCAGCGCACGCAGGCACCGAGCGAGCAACTGCGCTTGGCGCTGCTGCTCAGCATTCCGGGTACGCCGAGCTCGAATCTGCCGCGCGCGCAGCGACTGCTGAAGGGTCTGGTACAAGATCCAGGCAGCGCACTATTGCCGTCGGAACGTACGCTCGCGCAATTCACGCTCGCTTTGGTCGCAAATCAGTTGACCCAGAACGCAGAAAGCCGCACGCTACAAACAGGCACTGCGGCCAAGATTGCGCAGTTGAAAGCGCAGCTCGACGCGGTAACCGAGCAAGATGTCGCTCTCCGGCGACAACTCGAACAGGCGCGCGCCAAACTGGCCGCGATTGCCAACATCGAGAAGTCGTTGAATGAGGGCAAGCTAGGTACAACGGGACCCCCGAAGTGAACATGCCCTCTCAGCTGATGCCGACAGACACGCGAAAACCACCGCTCTCGCCGACGCGGCACAAGCCACGGATCCTCGTCGTCGATGACGATCCGGGACTGCTGCGGCTGTTGACCATCCGTCTGCGGGCAGAAAATTATGACGTGGAGGCTGTCGAGGGCGGACCACAGGCACTGGCAGCGGCTGGGCGCTTCCGTCCCGACTTGGTGATCACTGATCTGCGCATGGAGCCGATGGATGGCATCAGCTTGCTGAAGGAACTGCAAGTGCGCTGGCCAGGACTGAAAGTCATTATGCTCACCGCGCACGGAACCATTCCCGATGCGGTGCAGGCGACCCAGATGGGCGCATTCGGCTTTTTGACCAAGCCCGTCGAGAAGCAGGAGCTGCTTGATCAGGTGCAGAAGGCGTTGCGCATCTCAGGGTTCAGCGCCTCGGATGAAAACTGGCGCGCCGCCATCATCACCCGCAGCGCGGTCATGGAGGAGAAGCTGGCCCAGGCGCACATGGTGGCCGGCACCGATGCGCGTGTGCTGATCACCGGGGAGAGTGGCACTGGCAAGGAGCTGCTCGCCAAAGCCATCCACCTGGCGAGCCCGCGGCGGCACAAGCCGTTCGTCGCCGTCAATTGCGGCGCCATAGCCGAGAACGTGCTCGAGATAGAGCTCTTCGGCCAGGAAAAAGTCGCATCGACCGGCGCCACGACACAGCATCCGGGACTGTTCTCGACCACCGACGGCGGCACGGTGATGCTGGATGAAATCGGCGACCTGCCGCTTAGGCTGCAGGTCAAGCTGTTGCGTGTGCTCCAAGAGGGCGTCATCCGGCCGGTAGGCGGTACGCAAGCCCTGCCTGTCAACGTGCGGGTCATTTCCGCCACGCACCGTGACTTGCAGCAGCTGCTCGCCCAGGGCCAGTTCCGCGAGGACCTGTACTACCGGCTGAATGTGGTCCACATCGAGATGCCCTCCCTCGGCCGCCGCCGCGAGGACATTCCGCTCCTGGTGGCCCATTTCCTCGCCCAGATTGCACAGGAGACCGGCCAGCGCAAGATCTATGCGCCCGAGGCGGTCGAGCTGCTCGCGACCGCCGACTGGCCCGGCAATATTCGCCAGCTGCAAAATGTAGTCCGTCAGAATGTCGCGCTGTCTCAGGCGCCCATCATCCCGGTCGAGCTAGTGCAGCAATCTCTGGGTGGCGGTCCAGGCCACTTGCCCTCATTCGATGAGGCCCGGGACGAATTCACCCGCAGCTACCTCTCGCAGATCCTGCAGATCACCGGCGGCAACGTCACCCAGGCAGCACGCCTCGCCAAGCGCAATCGCACGGACTTCTACAAGCTGCTTTCCCGCCACCAGCTCACCGCGGAAGAGTTCAAGCAGCGCTGAGTCCTCTGAGGGGCGCTCACCGCAGTGTGACGCCCCTCACGAATTTCAATATCCGCCCCGCATTCCGGCCCCTGACGGGTCCGGTGGGGCCTCAATTCAGCTTAAGCTGTCATCTAGCGGACACTGGGGTCTTGTAGAGTGTCCGCATTTAGATACACTTGGCGACCCGGTCAATGCGGAAATCGATGTCCGCAGCGGTCAAGGACGGGTCTGGATGCAGCCCACGAGAAGAATTGAGGTAGTGAGACCGACATGAAAGCGGAACGCACACTGGCCGAGGTGCCGACTCTGAGCGCCCCTCAGCCTTCCGACGAGTCCCAGACGGCCAAGGTGCGCCGGCTGCGCACCGTGAAGAACCCCTCTGCCTGGGATCCGTACGAAGTCTGGCGGACCCGCGTGAAGCGAAAGAGCAGCAGCTCGGTGGGCAAGAGCGAGTAATCGGCCCGGGGCTCAGCGTCCCTTGCCGAGAAACACCACCTCCGCGGTCTGCAATAGGATCGCGAGATCAAACAGCAGCGTATTGTTTTTCACATAATACAAGTCGTACTGCAGCTTCTCGAGCGAATCCTGCTCGGAGGAACCGTACGGATAGCACAGCTGCGCCCAACCGGTGATCCCGGGCTTCACTGAGTGACGCTCGTGGTAGTACGGAATCCGCTCGGCCAAATCGGCCACGAACTCCGGCCGCTCCGGGCGCGGCCCCACGATGCTCATGTGGCCGCGCAGCACATTCAGCAACTGCGGCAGCTCATCGATGCGCACCTTGCGGATGAACGCGCCCACCCGCGTCACCCGGGGATCGTTCTTGCTCGCCCACTGCGCCTGGCCGTTCTTCTCCGCATCCACTCGCATGCTGCGGAACTTCAACAGCTCGAAGGAACGCCCCAGCAGGCCCACGCGGCGCTGCCGATAGAACACCGGTGCACGCCAGCCCTCCTCCAGCTTGATCGCAAGCGCGGTGGCCAGCATGAAGGGTGAGGCCAACACCAGTACCACGAGTCCGGCACTGAGATCGAGCAGCCGACCGGTGAGGCGGCGCAGCGGATCACGGCGGAAGCCCTCGCCGAAAATCATCCAGGCAGGATTGAGGATATCGATGCGCACCCGGCCGGTCTCGCGCTCGAGGAAACTCAGCTGCTCCGTGACATCCACCCCCGCCAGACGGCACTGCAGCAATTCGGCGATCGGGAATCCCCGCCGACGATCATCCATGGCGACCACGACTTCGCTGACATCCAGTCGCGCACACAAACGCACCAGCCCCTCCGAAGCCTCGAGGAGCCCATCCGTCACCTCCCGGAGCTCTCCGGGCGCCGGCACATAGCCGACGACAAAGAAACCGCGCCGGTCGGAACGCCGGCGGATCCCAGCGATCGCGGAGGCCGATTTACCGGCACCGTAGACCAGCACCCGCCGCTTAAGCAAGTTCTCATCCACCACCCGGGAAAAAATGCTCCGGGAGACGACCATGCCGAGCAGCGCCCCGGAAGCCGCCAAGCCAACGACGCCGCGGCCGATCCACAGTGTGGGGATCATGTAAAAGAGCGCCGAGGCCACGACGAAGGCGGTAAGCACAGCGAGAATGAGACGCAGCGCAATGCCGAGCAGCCGCGCGCGCTGCCGCGAGCTGTACAGCCCGAAGGCAAGCAGGCAGACGACCATGACGACGCTGAAGAGCAGCGCGCGGGGCCAGACCGTTCCGCCGGAATCCGGCAACGTGCCCGCCGCCCGGTATGCACCGTCAAAGCGAATCACCACGGCCAGGTAAACCGCAGCAAAGCACACCATCGCCTCGGCAATAGCCAGCAGAGCAATGGAGATATAGACGTAGTGCCCAAAAACCCGGATGCGCAAGGCTTACCCTACCCTCGAATTCTGGTGAACCGTGGTCGCGCAACATCTCGCCAGTTGCCCGCCCCGTACCGAGAAGCCGTCCTCAATTCGTCACGGTGAAAGTTTAGCGGGAAATGTAAAATAATTGCGGATAGATGCCGTGCGCAGGGTCACAGAAGAGACACCGGTTGGAACCGACCCAGCCGCACGGCCAACGGACCGGAGACGAACATCTGTTGCACGGGCGTTTGGGTGCAAGCAATTATTTTTGGGCGAATTCGTCCACCACGCTGCGACATACAGCAGGTGTGACGCGTGACTGGTGTGATAACTTGTGGCTTGCGTGAACCGTCAACGCGCAAGATCGCACTCGAGCAATGGGAGAATCCTGAGTGAGCAAGCTGCTGAAATGCCGAATTGGGATCGTCGGCCTTGGATACGTCGGACTACCCCTCGCCGTGGAATTCGGCAAGCACTTCGATACCGTGGGATTCGACGTCAAGGCTTCCCGCGTAGCGGAGCTGCGCGCCGGCCGCGACAGCACCCTTGAGGTGAACGCTAAGGAGCTCGGCGAAGCGCACCGCCTGCGGTTCACCACTGAACTGAAAGACATGAAGGCATGTCGGGCCTACATCGTCACAGTGCCGACTCCCATTGATGAATACAAACGTCCGGACCTCTCCCCGCTGGTCGGCGCAAGCACGAGCGTTGGGAAAGTGCTCAAGAAAGGGGACGTGGTGATCTACGAATCGACCGTGTACCCCGGTTGTACCGAAGAGGTATGCGTACCGATTCTCGAGCGCGAATCCGGGCTGACCTTCAATCGCGACTTCACTGTGGGCTACAGCCCGGAGCGCATCAATCCGGGCGACAAGCAGCACCGTCTGACCACGATCAAGAAGATCACCTCCGGGTCCACCCCGGAGGCAGCGGAATTCGTCGATTCGCTCTACGGCACAATCATCACGGCCGGCACCCACCGGGCATCGAGCCTCAAAGTTGCCGAAGCGGCCAAGGTCATCGAAAACACCCAGCGCGACGTGAATATCGCGCTCATCAATGAGCTTGCGCTGATCTTCGCCCGCCTTGGCATCGATACGGAAGAAGTGCTGCAGGCTGCCGGATCGAAGTGGAACTTCCTACCCTTCCGACCGGGCCTCGTCGGCGGCCACTGCATTGGCGTTGACCCGTACTACCTGACTCATAAGGCGCAGGAAATCGGCTATCACCCCGAAATGATCCTCGCCGGACGTCGCCTCAACGACAACATGCCGATCTACGTCGCCGGCGAGATCGTCAAGCTCATGACCCGCAAGCGCATTCACGTCAACGGCGCTCGCATCCTGGTGCTGGGCATTACATTCAAGGAAAACTGCCCTGACATCCGCAATTCAAAGGTCGTCGACGTAGTGCGGGAGCTGGAGAAGTACGGCGCCGCGGTGGATATCTACGACCCATGGGCCGACGCCGCCGAATGCCGGCACGAGTACGGTCTGCGCCTGACGCGATCGCTGAAGCCAGGTCGCTACGATGCGGCCGTCCTGGCTGTCGGCCACAAGGAGTTCCAGGAACTGGGTGTGGCCCATGTGCACCGTCTCTGCCGGAAGAACCACGTCGTCTATGACGTCAAGCAGTCATTCCCCGCCGCGCACGTGGACGGACGCCTCTAAATCGTCCTGCGCACGGTCGCACCCGACTCGCGTTCGAGTGCGATCACACGGCCACGCGAATCGCAATGGCTTCTCCACGGCTCGATGAGCGAATCGCTCATCGAGCCGATTGCGGCACATTCCCTCCCTCCGCGCCTGCACCGCTTCGCCGCAAGAAGCCATGCGCAGAACGGTTCGGACACTCGCAAAGACCGTCACGCTGCGGCACTACTGCGAATAAGTGCCCCCTCCGCCGAGCGGACGCCGTGTCGCACAATTGCGCCGGACATGCGCAACGCCGTACGCAAAGTGAACGGGTACGCAGCCTGAACTGCGTTGCGGCCGAAGCTCACGCGCTTGATGCACCTGAACTGTGAAGCGCCCCGCACAAGTTGTCGGCGAAAATTCAGCTCTCTTCACAGCGCGAGGCGGGCTGAGTGCTGCGCTGCCCAACCGAAAAACCGGCGCCACCGCCATTGCACCAGTGCAAGGATTGTGCTTCGCATCTGTGATGCATTCGAATCCGTCGCAATCCGCGGACGTCGGCAACTGACGACATATTGCCATTTATAAATCAATGCCTTAGCGTGTGTGGCGTTGAGCAAACCCGTTGCACAGCGGGGACGCAACGCCTCTGTTCTTCCGGCCTGGGTGCCCTGACAGCGGGGTACCGGCGATATCTTTCGCCGGCACATCTCAAGCTGCAAACATTCTGGCCGCTGTAGATTGGGATACGCAACCTACCCGCGCGTGAGACGCAGGGTGTACACGCTCTGGAGTGACCGAAGATGAGTAGTCGATTCCCCGCGTTCCGCCTGGCGCTGCCGCTGGCGATCGCCATGACCGCGCTTTCGCTGGCCGGCTGTGGCGGCGGCTCAACCGCAAGCAACGCCGCCGCGAGCGCCTCCAGCCCACCCTCAACCACTGTTAAGGCGGGCCCAACCATCTCGGGCACTCCGGTTACGACGATCAAGGAGCAACAGGCGTACGCCTTCACGCCCACTGTCTCGGATCCGAGCGGCGGCACGCTCACGTTTTCGATCTCGAATATGCCATCGTGGGCGACTTTCAACACCTCGACGGGCGAGCTGAGCGGCACGCCCGCCAATAGCGATGTGGGTACTGACTCGAACATCACCATTTCGGTGAGTGATGGCAGCCAGAGTTCTTCCCTGACGCCATTTTCGATCACCGTACAGAGCGTTCCCCCGACGATTTCCGGCACTCCGATCACCAGCCTGCAGGCCCAGCAGGCCTATTCGTTCACACCGACCACGACCGATCCCAGTGGGGCGGCGCTCACGTTCACGATCTCGAACAAGCCCTCGTGGGCGA
>JAJZUT010000023.1 GCA_021847105.1 Pseudomonadota bacterium
GGCCGTTGAACAGGCGAGAGCGGCACAAAGAGTTGAGCATCGAGATGCCCATGTGTCGCACGATCCACATTCTCCGGGTCGGACGAGACCACGACGAAGAGCGGACTCGCGGCAGACGCTGTAGGTAATCGGTCCGGAGAGGATTCCGCGTCAATTCGCTCAATCATCCGCCGGACGCGCGCGACGTACTCGATCGTCACCCGCGGGAGTGGGCGTGCGCCGCGCATGAATTCCTCATACCGCCCGGGGCCCGCCTGATATGCCGCGAGAAATCCGTTCCATCCATATCGCCGATAGAGCGCATGCAGGTACGCGGCGCCGGCGAGGATGTTGTCGCGGGACTGGTAAGGATCCTCAGCGAGTCCGAGTCGTGCCCGGTACTCTCGCCATGTCGCCGGTATCAGCTGCATCAATCCCATCGCGCCCACCGCAGAGACCGTGGGCTTGCCGTTGAGCGTAGGACAGCCGGCGCTCTCCGCGAGGATTACCGCGTCCAACCAGGCACGCGGAAGATCGAAGCGATGCGCGGCTTCACGAACGATCGGTTGCCACGGATCGGTCCCGCACAACTGTGGCCGGTCGGCAGCGAAGGCGTTGCGACCCGCGAGGCCGGTGAAAAGGGCCACCATGCACCCAGCGACTATCCACCCTCGATTCATCGCCATGTCCACAGCCGGATGGCGCGCCCGAGGATGGCACGTGCCGTCACCGGCCCGAAATAGCGGCTGTCGTACGAATCCGGTGCGCCGTCTCCCAGCAGCAGATACTCACTGCGCGAGAGAGTTCGACACCCGGACCATACGGGAAGGGGACGCCCCTGCGAGTCCTGAATGAGTGCACGGGCGACTGGCAGACCGTCGATGGAGAGGACCCGAGAATGCTCGCAGATGCGCTCCCCGTGATCCGCCGCGATGCGTTTGACGATCGGAACGGTGATCGGAAGGTAGCCCCGCTCAGCGGCGAGCGTGGCAGCCGCTGGCGGAAGATGCGCGACCACGAACATCCCGACCGTCAGGCGACTCGGTGGGACCATCAGATACCAGCCCAGGGCGACGCTCGGGCTCGCGTTGTACACCAATCGGACAGGGGGATGAAGCCACGACACGGCGATGCACATCGATGCGCCAAGCAGCGTCACAGCCAGCACGAGAAAGTGTCGGAATGCGCCGCCCCCTCCTCGAGATGCCGCTCGAGAGGCTCTCGCCGAGATGAAAGTCGGGCAATCCGTCGCCGCGCAGCCAGCGTTTCGATCGCCGCTCTCTTCCTCGTCCGGTTGCCCACGACGGATGCGCACCGGATTCATCGCGTGCCGTCCGGGACGCGATCCCGTCGCTCAGAATCCAGCCGCTCGGAGTTATTCGACCGGCCCTCTTCCGTTATGACAGATCCGAAGGATCTGTCAGTTATGAGAGTTAAGGTCCGGAATCCGCCAGGCAGACCAAGGACTTGCGCGCGTTCTTGCGCCTGATAGCACGATAGTCGTGCGCCTGATAGCACGATACCCCGTGCGCCTGATAGCACGTGTCTATTCACAGCTTATCCCCAACCCGGAATCTCGCGGCGAGCTCAGACACGGTGCGGTCGATCCGATGCGTGGGCGCCGCCCGAACGTGCAGGATCTCGGCCCCGCGGCGCGAGCGCTCGATGTCGACTCGGTAGCCGAGCAGTGATTCCGAGCGGGCGATCCGCCGAAGGTCGACGGCGAAGTCGGCGTACCGCGCGAGGCTCCCGGACCGGGCGTGAAGATGACGAAAGTCGAACCGCCAGCCGTCCGGCTGTTTGCCGGCATGCTTGCGGGCGAGGCGATAGAGCCAGCGCGCAATGCCGCCCGTGAGCCGGAAGTACGCCCGATCGAGCGTGAGGACACGGCTCGAGTCGAGTACCGTCGCGTAGAACCAGTCCGGGACGACGAGCTCGAGCCCCACCGGCCGGCCCTCCCCGCTCGAACGCTCCTTCCACTCGTTGAGCCAGGAGAAGCGGTGCAGACGGCGGCTCGACGGCATGCGGATCGACGTGGCGACGGACGTCGACTGAAGCCGGTCGAGGGCCGCCTTGAGTCTCAGATAATCCCGTCCGCTCGTTCCCCGGCCGGCGAAGTTCAGGATTTCGTAGGGAGTCGCGACCAGCAGCCGTGAGGTCTCGATCCCGGCATCCCGTGCCTCGATGATCTGCGAGGCGGCCCAGATGAGCACGTCCGCGTCCCAGATGGTCGCAAGACCATGTTCCGTGGTCCCCTCGACCCGGATCGTGACATCGCCCGCGTGATAGTCGATCGGCCGGATGCGCTTGGTCTTCGTGAGGGAAAAGAACGGATAGGACATGAGGTCCTGCAGGTCCCGAGGAGCGAGATCGGCTGCGAGCGCCCGGAACGCCTCGAGCCGATCTCGAGGGGATTCCGAATTCGATCCGGTGAGCACAGCGAAGGCCCCGTCGAGGGCCGCTCGTCACCGCAGGGCGACGTACCCAGGGTCCGAGGTGCTCTCGCATACCCGTGCGTTCGCCCAAGTCTCGAGGTCCTCCCTCGCATAAATGACGCGGCTGCCGAACTTGCGAAACCGTGGTCCGCCGCCGTTCACGCGGAGCTTCTCGAGCGTGCGGGGCGAGAGCTTCAAAACCGCGGCGGCCTCGGAATTCGTGAGGTAGCGGTCGCCAGCCGGCGGGCTTGAGTTTTCCATTGCATCGTCCTCCAAGGTTTTGGGTCGCTCGCGGGCGCGGTGTTGCCCGTCGCGAGCAGTCTCGGCGCAGCAGAAGGCGTTGCGCAGGGAGAAAGTGAGCGCTGCGCGATTTCTCCCTCCCCCACGACGCCTCCAAGTCCGAGCGTCTCAAGCATGGCGATCCGCAAGTCGTTCGATGAATCCAGGCTCGCCGAGCTCAGGCGGATGTCGAGCGAACAGGTCTTGCTACGGCTTTCCATCCAAGTGAGGTCGAACTTGACGTTCGTGCCGCGCAAGAGTTGACAACGCCGCCACTGGCAGCGCCTCACGGGTCTGGGAGATTTCGAGATCCTGACGACGGGTCGCTTGTGGTTCGACACGCGAGAGCGACGCGGCGGTGGCAACGCGATCGACCTCGCAATGCACCTGCTCGGCGTTTCATTCGTCGAAGCCGTGAGGCGCCTGAGCCAAGAGCGCCCTACGGTCGATGATCGCAGGGCTCCCCAGGCGGAACCCTGCATCGCCCGTGCGCCAATCGACACGCCGAAATGGCGCGGTTGCCGTACGAAAGAGGACCGGCGCGACCCATGATGACTGGCCGCGCCGGCTCAAGGCGCGTCGGCTACGTGACGATGCGCCGGCGAAGTGCGGCTTCGGCCGCATAGGCCGAAAGCGGGCGGTCAGCCGTAAAGTGAAGGTCGCGCTCGACGGGAAGCCCGAGCCGTCCGCGGACGCTCGCGAGCTCGGTGAGGTGAGGCTCACGGACCCGATCTCGGGGTCGCCGAGTCCGAGATCGCAGAGGCCGAAGGCTCGTTCCGGGTCCTCCGGATCGAGCTCCGTGAGGAGCCAGGTGGCGCCGGCGTCGGGCGTGAAGAGCTTGACAACCGGGAGAGGATCGATCGGATTGCCGGCCGCGGATCGCTGGCCGTTTGCGAGCAGCTCGCGGCGCTGTGCTTCGGTCAAGAGTTTCATCGGAAAGCTCCTTTCGGTTGCGGTTCTCGCCCGCGACCCGGACCGCAACCGAAAGGGGCATGAAACAATGATCCGAAGCACCGCAGTCACCGACCGCAGAGAGAGGTCTCCGGTCTCTAGATCTTCACGGTGCGTGACAGCTTGCTGGCGCGGATCGTGATCTCATCGGGAGTTTCCGCACTCCCTGGGATCGGTGGCGCTGCACAAGAAAAGACGAGCCAACAGGAGACAGGCCTCGCGATCTCCCCTCTTTACCCGCTCAGCCGATAGGTTCAGGGCAGGCGCATTGCGAAGAAGAACAGCACCGCGACGATCGGGGTGAGAACGCTTCGCACGGTTTCGATGACGAAGCGGCGATAGGCCGGGAACATGAGCGCCAGTACGGCAGCCGCCAGGAAGAGATGATGCCAAGTCACGGCGAATTCCTCGAATCGTTAGGGCAGCGCGTTCAGGGTGCCGAATGACCCAAACACGCTACCGCCGGATCCCCACGTCAGTCAATGTCGGCAACGGCGACGAACTGCCAGTCACCATGCGCTCAACCCTGGAGTGTCTCCCGAAAAAGCTCCAGAGCATCCGCGTCAACCGCCTTCGCGATGGCGATGAACTCCGCGACATCCAACCGCCGCTCAAGGGCCTCAATGCGCTGGATCCAGTTCGGCGGCTCGCGCAGCTTCTCGGACAGCTGCCTCTGGGAAAGCCCCGCCGCTTCCCGAGCTTTGCGCAGCGCAGCGACGATGGCCCTCTGGCGAGTCGGATACTTCATGGCACCCCCGGTCAGTGATGGAGGTGCTCCTAATACCGTATCACCCCTATTGATACGAAAACAGTATCAGTATAACATGCTCAGTGATACATATTTCGTAGCGCACGAAACCATCGGGAAGTGCCTATGGCTGCTCAAATGCCGGCTCGCAGGAGTCTCGCTCGGGCAAGTCCCGGGCATGGGACCCGGCGTCGCAAGCCGACGAAGAATGCGACGGCGCGATCGCCGTCGGACTCCGCGGCTCCGGATATCATGGTCCTACTCGGCGACCTTTCGGATGCCATCTCGGTGGTGACGGTCGTTCACCACGCACTGGCAGCCAAGGAACACGCGGGACTGGGCGATGAGGAAGTGGCTCTTCGATATGCGCTAACCCTGCTTCAGACGGCATACAGCGCATTCGATTTGGCTTTTCTTCGTCTGTCCTGATGACCGCATTCCACGCGTCAATCAACTGTTCGGTGACCTGTCATGCAACACACTGAGGCCAGGACGATTCTCATGTCCCTGATCGAAGGGCGCAATCCATGCTCCGGAGAGCAGCTCCCGTCCGACTGTGTCGTCCATAGCTCCGATGTCCTGCGCGCCTTACTCGCGGGCGTCGGTGCGATCGACGCCGTAGATGCGCGTACGAGGCGCCGGGCGCTACTCCCCGAGAATGTCGGCCGGGACTGGACGATCAAGGAAGAGGAGCAGTTGCGCACGGAGTTCGCGGCGAAAGAGCCCCCGGAGGCCATTGCGGCCCGGCACGGGCGCACCCTGCGTGCGATCGAGGCTCGGCTGCAGCGCATGGGGCTGATCACGGCCGATCAGCGCACCACCCGAGGTGGGTTCTCCGAGCAGGAATGAGGGAAGGCTGCGGCTGAGAGCGAGACCGTGCGGCCCGCCTGCCGGGCAGAGCCGCGGCGGTCCAGGCGCCCGCAGGCTTGCAAGGATCGATGGAGACGACACGTCCGCCCATGGAGACCCCATCTCGTGCGCGGTCGCGTGACGATTACGGCGGTCGCCTCCCGGCCTGGAAGGCTCGCCACCCATCGGCCGGGACCGCGGTCCCGACCACATCCAGCCAGTAGGCACGCTCCGCTCGGGTGAGTTCGTTCCACCAGAGCATCCCGACCAGCGCGTCGGCCGGGCAGCGGTCTTCCCGGGCCGCGGGCCTGACGATCAGATGGTGCCAGGCATCCTTCGGGCCGGCCCGATCAGGGCAAGCGATCGCCTGAGAGACGCGCGTGAGATGACCGGTGTGGGAGATGGTGGCGCGGATGCCCAGAAGACTCACCGCGCCTCGCCCTGCACCCCATGGAGCTGGCGATCGGCCGCGTCGAGCTCGTCATAGACGGCATCGAGCGCGGCGAGACCGGTCTTGAGCACCACGGCCTCGGGGTAAGCGTCCGTCCGGTCATCGGCCTCGAGGCTGCGCTGTGCGACCGTGATGAGCGCCTGGGCGCGTCCGAGCCGCGCCATGATCGCGTGGACATCGGGACCGGTCGGCCTGAGCCGGGACCGCTGCCGCTTGCGCCGGCTAGAATGCGCGGGTCGTGAACCCATGACTGCGTACCTCTGATACGTGGTTGTGGCAGGCCCTCGGGGCGGGTACCAACCGCTCCGAGGGCCGCTTGCTAGAAAAGCGAGTACACTACTCCCTTAATCAGGCAACGTCTAGCAATTGCTAGACATTTGGGAATACCGTGGTGCGATCCGCCAGCCGAAAATTGGGACTGGGTGTCTCTGTGGAGATGGCCGACCGGCTCAAGGAGCTCTCGGAGCAGACGGATATCCCCCAGACGCGGCTGCTGCGGCAAGCCCTAGAGCTGCTCTTCGCGAAATACGCCGATGTGCTTCGGGAGCCGAAGCCCACCAAGGGTCGGAAGTAGGCGAGCCCAGCCTTCGCTGGCGGACACGGCGTACGCAGATCGTATGTGCACTCAGAGCGCCCTGTCTCCAAGTCTATGGGCGGCGGAGAAGCTGAGACCATGATGAAGAATGCGGGTCCGCAGACCCCGAACCCCGGTCGCGTGGCGATTGTCACCGGTGCAGGACGCGGCATCGGCCGGGCGATGACGCTAGGCCTGGCGCGAGCCGGGATCCGAGTCGTGGCGACCTCGGCCCGCGAGCGCTCGGAGATTGACGCCGTGGCTGCCGAAGCAGGCACCGACCGGGTCATCCCCGTTCTCGCCGACGTCACCCGCGAAGTCGACGCACAACGCGTCGTCACTGCCGCGCTGGAACGGTTCGGCCAACTGGACATCTTGGTGAACAATGCCGGCCGGGGCATGAGGTACGTCAGCGAATCCTTCATGACCCAACCGACCCGATTCTGGGAGGTCGAGCCCGAGACCTGGCGGATGGTGATCGACACCAACGTCAACGGCCCGTTCCTGATGGCACGCGCGGCGACACCGCACATGCTGCGCGCGGGATGGGGCCGCATCGTGAATGTCTCGATCAGTCACTCGACCATGCGCCGGACCGGGTTCTCGCCCTATGGCCCGTCGAAGGCCGCTCTGGAGTCCGAAACCATAATCTGGGCTGAGGATCTGCGCGGCACCGGGGTGACAGTCAATGCCCTGCTTCCGGGTGGCGCGACGCTGACTGGGATGGTTCCCGCTGGTTTCCCCGAGAGTGCCCGAGGCCAGCTCCTCGACCCGGCAATCATGGTGCCGCCGCTGCTCTGGCTCCTTTCCGACCAGGCGAACGCGATCTCCGGACACCGCATGATCGCCAACCATTGGGATGGCAACAATCCTCTTGCAGCGACCGAAGGCGCTGGCTGGGGCAGCGAAGTAGCGGGCCCAGCTGCCCGCTGACCGGCGACAGAGCCCCTCCGATGTCCGGAGAACCCCCGCGAGCGAGAGGTTAAAACGCGACCATGCCGACGGATTCAAATGAAAGCCGACGATCCCGACTCCGACCTAGACCGGAGCCGGGAATTATGTTGCGTCAGAGCAGGCCACGGTCGGCAAAGCTGATACATCCAGCACCCGCGACAACGAGGTGATCGAGCACCCGGATATCGACAAGCTGCAAGGCGGCCTTCAGCTGCCGGGTGATCAGCTCGTCAGCCGGGCTGGGCTCGGCAACGCCGCTGGGATGATTGTGCGCCAGGAGGCAGGCGGCGGCATTTCGCCTCAGAGCTTCCTTCACCACTTCCCGCGGATGGACGCTCGCGCTGTCGATCGTGCCGCGGAAGAGATCCTGGCACTCGATCACGCGATGTCGGCTGTCGAGGTAGATCACGCAAAAGACTTCGTGCGGCAACGCAGCGAAGTGCAGGACGAGATAGTCCCGAGCCGCGGTGGGCGACGAGAGCGATGCGCCCCGGCGCATTCTGTGCGCTACGCAGACGCGGGCGGCTGAGATGATTTCATCGGCCGTCGCCTTGCGCACGGTACCGAGGTCGTGATCATGGATGAGAAGCGAATTGAGCATGCTCATGAGCGAGCTCCGTCTTGATCTCGGGCGGGATTGCCCGAGGACGAAGCCCCACGCCGCAGCGCACCGGTCCAGGCCGCGGCTCTGCGCGCGTGCGAGCACGGCCGTCCGCGGCCATGCGAAGGCCTGGACGGGTGCGACCGGCGTGGTAAACTGACAAAACATAGGCAAGCCTGCCCCTCTGCATCATCTTCTCTCGAGTCTCAACGTCTTACTCTCTCGAACGCATGCGTACCGAGCGGGCAATTCGGGTCGTTGCCGAAACGGCAAGAAGATCACGGAACCTTCACAGTTAGTGTGATTCTCGCTCAGCAAAATCAAGAACCAGACTTGCAGCAGCTCAGTCGAGTCAATTGGACGATGGCCGAAACCGACGACGATCTACGATTCTGCGCGAACGCTGGTTAACGACTCGCGGCTGCTGGTCACGGAGAGCGGCTCAACGTTGGCTGCGAGAATCAACTTCTCTCGCAGGCCGCTTGAAGGGAAGGTCATCGCCCGTGTCAACGATCAGGACCGCTTCCTAGTAGTGGTGGCTGGCCAATCGCAGTCCGCCACGGCGACGATCGCTGGAGCGCGCGTGCACGGCGGGCACCATCTCGCTGATGATCAAGCCACGTTCGGCAGTCAGCGCATCGATAATCGGGAACGCCGCGGCCGTGCGCTCCGGTGTGTCGATCACGATTGTAAGCGTGGGCACGTGCCGTGCCACCTGCAGCGGCCGATCCCCATGTGGAGCGTGATCGCCGTGAAAGCCCCAAATCCCGCGAAGGCTTGTCGTCCCGCTTGATCCGGTCGCACGAAGCTGCCGGGTGATCGCACGGTAGACCGGCTGTCCTCCGTGCTGGGCCGCCGCCGAGGTGATGATGCTCAGCTTCTGCCACAACGCCATTCCGTGTTGGTCGGTTCCGGGCAGCTCGTGCGGCCGCTCCAGCAGCTCCCCGTCGCGCTTGCAGATACGCACCCGCTCCAGGCTGATCAGTGGAGTGCGCAGCAGCGCACCCAATTCGGGCAAGACTCGGGTGATGCTGGGGCCTGAGCCAATCGCCATGACCATCATCGGCACCTCGGCGTTGCGGCCGAAAAACTGGGCGCGTTCACGCTGGCCGTGGCGCGTGCCATCGACCCCGAGCAGCACCGTGGCTCCGGCGATGCCTCGACGGTGCAGCAGCTCGCACACGCCAACGTAGGCCGGTACCCGGTAGGTGCGTTCTTGACGCCCGAGGTAAACGGTCAGCTTGGTTGCTTCGTGCAGACTCTCTGGCAGTGAAATCGGCCCGATGTCACCTTGTATCAGTCGCGCCCGCTCTAGCGTCACCAGGCCGACGTTCTCGATGCCGGCGACTTCGTCGAGGATTGATTCGATGCGCGCTCGCGAATCCACGGCAATCGCGACCGCGGGCAGATCCTCCGACAGCGTCAGCGAACTATCGCTGCGCAAATGATGCTTCAGCCCGAACCCCTCCACACCGCGCAGCATGATGCTCGAGGCAATCTCGTTGCGACCGTAGATGTCCAATAGGCGATCCGCGACAAACCGGCCGGCGCTGCGGTGGCGTTCGCCAAAATAGCACGTCAGTTTGAGGCAGTCCTCGTTCACAAATCAGCTCCGATCACCCTCCCGACGGCCGCTGCCGCGACGCCGAGAACGAGACTGAGTACTACGTTCACCGCAGCGGTCCAGGACCGGCGCTCTTCGGCGAGCCGCTCTGATTCAAACATCCATGTCGAGAAAGTCGTATAGGACCCGACCGCAGCGGTGCCAGCGAGGAGCGACGCCCGTCCACTGAGCGCCAAGCCCGTCAAGAGGCCAAGGACGAGCGCGCCGCTGATGTTGATGACCATCGTTCCGTAGGGGAAGTCTCGCTTCCGACGCGACGCCACCACACCGTCGACCACAAAGCGCAGCACTGATCCCGCACCGCCGATGAGCACCACGCCCACCCAGACCAGCACCGTCACGCGCCCACCCAAACCCTTCGCGACACCGCCGTCGCGACATAAATGGCAGCGAACCCGCAGACGATGCTCGCCGCCGCGTAGAGATCCGCCAGAACATACGCGCGTGCATCGATCATTTTCAACAACTCGACCTGCATCGTCGAGAAAGTCGACAACCCGCCGCAAAGGCCGGTACCGAGCAGGGGCCGTCGATAGCTCGACAAAGGCAACCGCTCTTGCAGCCGAGTCACAAAATAGCCTAGCAGGAACGCAGCTACGATGTTGACCACGAACGTGGGCCACGGCCAGCTGGTCGGCGAGTGCGGGAAAGCCACCGCCAACCAGGCTCGAAGCAGCGTCCCGATCGCGCCACCGGCGAAGATTGCGGTAACCTCCCGGATATCCAGGCGAGGCAGCAGCCGGGCGCGGGACGGCGGCGCGGTGCCGTCAGGAACAGTGTCACCGCGGGCATCTAAACTGATGGCCGAATTTGACACAGCGACGGTGTCCTCCACATGAAAAGCCGGGCAAAAGCGGAAGCCATCATCCGTTATCACAGCGATTCGCGAGCCGCCGGTCCCGTCGCCACCAGAACTTCATCTCGGCACACACATCTAATCGCAATTGGAAACGCACACCAGCGCATCCGCGCAGTGGGCGTTGACCATGTATTCGACCGAATCGGCGATCAGGTCTCGCGAGGGCAGGCTGTAAAGCACTGTCTTGCCCCATAGTAATTCCATCGTGCACTGCTATGGTGTTGAACTCCCACGCCACACCGTCCGCCTCAGTGATTTCCTGTGCGATGAACCGTCCGCCGACGTCTCGCGAATGCACGTGATCGGCCACGAATTGATTGCATGAATTCGAAATCCCAATGACCGGCTTGCCGAAATCCTCATCGTTCATACCCGTGGCGTACGACAACCAATGGGCGCCCGCCATATTGCGGCTGCAAATCGTCGTGCGGGACCGGTAAGGGGTCATGCGCTTCGCTCCCGCGGAAGGCGGGACGCCTTCATCCGAGCAGTACGAAGCCTCGCAGCCTTTGCGTCAATCCCATCGCCCGGGAGGACGACACAAGGGTGACATCGGATTTGAGACAGTTCCGGCATCGGCATACCTCCAAAGTGTCTCCCACGTAACTCTATGGGAGACGACATCTGATAGGCATCATCAGCCGGTTGCCGGCGGTTTTTTTGGCGGGAGGAATGCCATCTCCCTCGTGTGAAATATACGGATATGCCGCACGAACGGCAAGCGCCTGCGTGTGAATTCCGTTCGGCATCAATGAGACGGGGGCGCATCGGCGCGGTTCGGCTCGCCGTTCACTGCGGAGATGCGGCCCCTGCGCGCGGCGGAGATCGCGCTCACTCGCTCTTCGCGGTGACGCAGAGACGCTATTTCATGGGGCAGTTCGGCTCTGCGTGCAGCTGCGCACCCCGGCGCTTGACGTAGCTCGGCTGGGCACTTGAAGGCACGCTGCAACCCTCTGGTCGTCGCGGCGACCCACCCCGTCGCGTCGACGCACACGTCTTCGACTCTCTGAGCGGTGCATCACTCGAAACGCCGACGGATTCTGCACGCGTGCACTTGGACCTGATCGAGCGTGCCTTCTCCGGCTTAGCTCTCGTTCCGAGCGCCGCCTATTACTTGCACGAACGAGTGATCGCGCAGCTTCAATCGCAAACGAGGAGTCGCGGGATGAGGCAAAAGGCGGTACACGTGTCGCGCCGCGCGAAGGGACGAGCGGCTACGATCGCCGACCGCGCGAGCGTTCTGCAGCGAGTATTGGCCGATGACAAGGTCAATCTCTTCGCCGGTCAGAGCGGGAGCTTGCTCGTTCGATGCGCATCGTCATTGGCGCGTGGCGTCGCCCTCGCGAGGGCGAGGAATATTGCAAGGTCACGCGGGTCGCCTTCACCAATGTTGCCGCGGATCCCGCTCACAAGTCGCGCCCGCTGCCAATGGAGGATTGATCCGATGCACCGCCGCCGAGGCTGCCGGTTGCCGTCACGGGAACTCATAAATCCCCTGCGGCACAGATATCGCCGGCCGGCCTCGAGATGTAACTGCAATCCAGGTGCTCTTGACTTCGCAGCCAGGGTACAATTCGAGGGCCAGGCAGAGCGACTGGCAACAGCAGATACCTTCTGCGGCGTGACTCACGCTGAAGAAGCCGCGATGCCCAACGACCGAGAGGCCGCCCCGCAATGCAAGGGTCATTCTTTCGCTTCTACGTTCACGAAAATCATCGCCATCACGGCCGGCTCGTGTGGGAATGGCTGCTCGAACACGGCAACAAGCTCGGTATGCGCGGCGGCTCTGCGTTCACGGCGATGGCGGGCTTCGGCCGGCACCACGTATTACGCGAAGCGCGATTCTTCGAGCTCGCCGGCAACCTCACGGTGGAAGTGGAGTTCATTGCGACACAGGAGGAAGCTCAGAAACTTCTCGACCTGCTGAATCAGGAGAAGATCCGCCTGTTTTATGCCTACACACCGGCGTCCTTCGGAGTGATCAACCCCGATGCGTCGGATCCACCGACCGCGGGCGACTGCTGATGCCGCTGAACCGGCGTGCCCGGTCCGACGGTGCGGGCGCCCCTGCAACATTGCCGCGCTGGAACTCTTCCACGTGGGCCGCCGAAATCGGGCGAAGCATGCCGAGCGCCTCGTAGCGCACGGCGGCTTCGGCATCAACGCACATCACGCTCACCAAGGGCCCGTGCTTGCACCAATAGCGGGAATCCCGCGCAAGGTCAGTGCACATCACGATCCAACCTGGCCGGCCGCGTGCCGCTTCGACCAGCTTGTGCGCGGCCTGCGCCTCGAATGGCGGCAACCGGAGACACCTGCACCGCTCGTCCAGCAGACGACGAAGCTGCATCGCCGTTGCCAGTGGCATGCGCACGGACATCGCGCCATAGCGCCACGGTCGCATCCGGTTGCGCTCTCTCTCATCGTCGACGTCAACTGCCGTCAACACTCCCGCGATCTTGCCGTGAAGTCTCCGCAGGAAGGACACCATTGCGCTGCCGTTGCAGTGGAAGTGATCGAGCAGCAGTACACCCGCCCGGCGATCCGCGGCATTCCACAGCCGAAAGCGGGCGGTGCGACGGCCGACCTCACGCGTATCCACCCCTGGGTAGGCACGCTCCAAGGTCTGAGTGATGTCATCGAGAGTCGCCGTGGAAATCGAGTATGCGCAGGGGATAGCGGCGGCTCCTAACCGCGATTGCACCTGCAAGAGCACCGTGGACTTGCCGCTGCCACGCGGACCGCACAGCGTCAAGTGCTCGCCCTGCAACAGCCGCCGCGTCAGTTGCGTGGTCCATTCCGATAAATGGGGGTGCATGAGTCCACCTGCTCGCTTTCGCCCGGGAACACTCCCGCTGCAGGCATCATCAGCCGCTGTCGCGACATTTAGGGGAGGCATGCCATCTCCCATCCAAGATAGAGAGTCTAGGACTGCCGAGGCTCTCTCGGCAAGCGCTGGACGAAGAGGCCGAGCTTGCTGGCCTATCCGCCCCTGTGTATATTGAATCGCAGGGAGATGGCATGCCTCCCGTAACAAGAACTGCCGCCTACGGCTGATGATGCCTACCCGAACCGTTGTAGGAGCGGTGGAGTGGTAGCGCATGAGACCTGAGCGAGTCCCGAGTCCGGCGCCTAGACTGCGCACGCAGTTCCTGCTGTGTCTTAGGTCGCGAACCCGCTTCCAGGCAAGCCACCTGCGGCACATGCCTGAAAAGGCAGCCAGGTGACCCGTCCGATCTTCCTGCAGATCGCTCAAGTTTGCGCCGTGCTGGCGATCGCCCCACTTCTGCAGGGCATCATCCTGCAATGGGAAGAGCGCGTGCAGCGAGCGCAGGGACCGGGCATCTTCCAGCCCTACCGCGACCTGTGGAAGCTGTTCCACAAGCAGCTCGTGGTGCCCGAGACCGCGAGTTTCATCTACTGGGCTGCACCCATCGTCGCCTTCACCTGCATGCTGACGGTGCCGATCCTGATCCCAGTCCTGACGAACTTCCCGCTCCCGCTTTCGGACATGGGCGACATCCTCGGTGGCGGTCTCATTTTGACCCTGGGCTCGTTCTTCATCACGCTCGGGGGACTCGACTCCGGCAGCGCCTACGGCGGCATCGGCGCGGCGCGCTCCGTGATGCTCGGCATTCTCGCCGAGCCGACACTGATCCTCGTGTTCGTCGGCATCACGCTGCTCGCCAAATCGATGTTGCCCTTCGTGGTCAATCACCTGCTCGCCGGCCAGTCCGCCGTGTATTGGGGTCCGGCACACCTTTTCCTGGTCGGGGCCTTTTTCATCCTGCTGCTCGTCGAGACCGATCGGTTGCCCATCCACTCGAGCACCCACATCGAGGTGTACATGATCGAGGAGGGACGCATCCTCGAGTACTCGGGGCCCTTGCTGGCGCTTCTGCGCTGGGCGTCGGCGATGAAACAGTTCATTCTCTACACCATTTTCTGCAATGTGCTGCTGTTGCCTTGGGGACTGTCGCTGCAGGGAACGGCCCTCGGGGCGCTCGGCGCGGCCGGCGGGCTGTTTCTGAAGTTTTCGGTCGTCGGCGCGGTAGTGGTGGCGGTCGAGACGGCCCAATCGCGCCTGCGCTACTACCGGTATCAGGAACCGCTCGCCGCCTCGTTCGTACTCGCAATCCTCGCGATCGTGGCCAATCAACTGAGATGATGATGTTCGCCGCCCATCTGCCACCCCTTGCGCGATCGCTCTTCAGCCTGCTCACCATCACGAGCCTGCTGCTCGCCTTCGTGATGCTCGGCTCGCGTTGGCTCAACGCCTACCTAGGCGCGTTCGCACTGCAATCCTGGCTGATCGCGGTCCTCTCGGCCGCCGTCGCCTATTACGGTGGTTATCCCGAGCTGTACGGGATCGCAGTGCTGACCGCGCTGTTTCGGGGTCTGCTGCTGCCCTACCTGCTGCTTCGCATCACGCGACGTCTCAAGGTCGACCGCGAACTGCACGAGCGGCTCGCACCGAGCTCGAGCCTGGTGGTGGGCGGGCTGCTGGTCGTGTTCGCATTCGTCGTCTCGGCCCACCTCGGTGCCACGCTCGGGCTCACCGGTACCATCGCGGTGCTCGCCCTCACCACCATGCTTTCAATGAAGCTCATCGGTTTTCTCATGCTGATGGTGCGCAGCGAAGTGGTGAGTCAGATCTTAGGACTCCTAGTGATCGAGAACGGTATCTTCCTCGGCTCTCAGATCCTGGTACCGGGCATGCCACTGCTGATCGAGCTGGTGATCCTCTTTGACCTGCTGGTGGTGGTGGCCTGCCTCGGTGTGCTCGTGCGCTACCTCACCGTGCATGCCGGCACCACGAGCACCCGGGATCTGACGAGGCTGGTCGGATGAGTCCAGCGATTGTGGTGGCCGTCGCTCTGCTCTCGCCGCTCGCAGGGGCCGTGGGCTGCCAGCTTATCCGCTCGCCGCGCGTCGCCGAATACCTGAACCTCGCCGCCTCCGTTATCGTCTTCGTAGCGATACTGCGGCTTCTGCCGATCGCTCTCCACGGACCCTACACGCTGCTGCATGGCTACCTCATCGTCGATCCGCTGGGAGCGTGGGTGCTCCTGTCGGTCGCAGCCGTGTATCTTCTCGCCTCGCTGTATTCGATCGGATACATGCGCACGCTCCATACGCCGGCGCGCCTGCACCGTTTCTACGCCCTGTTCGCCGGATTCGCGCTGACGATGCTGCTTGGACCGCTGATGAACAACATTGGGGTCTACTGGATCGCGATCGAGCTCACCACGCTGGTGAGCACCTTCCTCGTAGGGTTCGAGAAAACGCGCGAGAGCATCGAGGCGGCCTGGAAATATATCGTGGTGGTTTCGGCGGGCATCAGCCTCGCGCTACTCGGGATCATCCTGTACTACTGGGGCGGCAGCCTCATCCTGGGGCCCACTTACGCGCTGACGTGGGGCACGCTGCGCTCGGTCGCGCCGCATCTGAACCCGACGATCGCGCTGACGGCCTTTTTGCTCGTCTTCATCGGCTTTGGCACCAAGGTGGGACTTGCCCCGATGCACACCTGGCTGCCGGATGCGCACAGCGAAGGTCCGGCGCCGGTCTCGGCGATGCTCTCCGGTGCGCTGCTCAACACCGCAATGATCGGCATCGTGCGCTTCATCCAGGTGATCGACGCGGTACGCCTCGGCGCGCTGCCCCAAACGGTGGTCGTGGCGATCGGGGCGCTCTCGCTCGCAATCGCTGCACTCTTCATCACGCGACAGACGGACATCAAGCGACTGATGGCCTACTCCAGCGTCGAGCATATGGGCGTCATGACGCTCGGATTCGGTTTCGGCGGACCGTTAGGGGTCGCGGGCGCGCTCTATCACATGCTCAATCACTCGTTGAACAAATCGCTGATGTTCTTTGGCTCCGGCAATGCCATGCACGCCTTCCGTAGCAAGCGCCTCGGGCGCATCCATCACGTGCTCTCGGTCATGCCCATTGCCGGGGTGCTGTGGTTGGCCGGCGCGGTGGCCATCACCGGCGCACCGCCCTTCGGACTGTTTTTGAGCGAGTTCACGATTCTGCGCGCCGGCCTCGCCGGTGCCAACGCCTGGGCGGTATTCGTCATGCTGGCACTGCTGGTGGTGATCTTCATCGGGTTCCTCAACCACTTCCGCGCCATGTACTTCGGCGAGAACCCGCAGGTTGCAGCCGCCACCTCTTGCGGGCAGCCGGACGCGGCGGATCGCTTCTGGCGCGTGCTGCCGATGTGGCTGGCACTCATACCGCTGCTCGCCATGGGCCTGTGGTGGCCGAGCACGCTCAGCCATTATTTTGCGGTCATCGCTACGCAGCTGAGCGGAGACGCTCGATGACTGGGGCGCCCCTCGCGGTCACCATGCAAGACATCGCACCGGCGGAGCTTTCGGCGCGCTGCGCGGCGGCTCTCGGCGCAGGAGCACGCATGCAGTTCATGTATGCATGGTTCCCTACGGGTTCCGATGCGCCCGAGCTGCGCTATGTGCTACATCCGGGCCGCGGCCAAACCCCGCACATCTGGCGCTGCCGCTCCGGAGCGGAGTCACCACCGAGCCTCGCGCCGGCCGCACCGCTCCTGTCTTGGTACGAGCGGGAGACGACCGACCTGTGCGGCGTCGCCTTCCGAGACCAGCCCGTTCCTGACCCGCTGGTGCTGCTGCCCGGCGCGGCGGCCGAGCGCCCCCCTTTAATGCCCGGACCACTGCCGCACCTGAGCTATACGCCCGTGCCGCTCCCCATGCCAGACCTCGCCGGCACCACGCGCGAGGACGTGCAGCTGCTGCCCTTCGGACCGGTCCGAGCCGACGTGCTGGAGTCGACTCAGCTCGCCTTCTATTACATCGGCGAGGCGATCCTGCACTACCAGCCGCGGCTTTTTTTCAAGCACAGGGGAATGGAGAAGCGCTTCGAAGGACTCTCACCGGCACTCGGCACTGTTCTCGCCGAACGCGTCTCCGGGGTCGGCAGCGTGGCGCATGCTCTCGCCTACTGTCACGCCTTGGAGGCTGCGTCACGGTGCGAAGTGCCGTCTCGCGCCACCTGGCTGCGCGTGTTGCTCGCCGAGCTGGAGCGGCTTTACAACCACCTGCATTACCTGGGATATCTGTGTCATACGACCACGCTCAAGGTCGGTGAGGCACAAGGGAAGTACCTCGAGGAGCTCGCCAAGCAGGTGAACTGCCAAATCAGCGGGAGCCGGCTGCTGCGGGGACTCGTTGTCCCGGGCGGTGTGCGGCGCGAGCCTACGCTGTTGACGCTCGCCGAGGACCTGGTGCGAATCGAACACGAATTGCGACGCTACGCGGACCAGCTGGCTGCGACCAGCAGCCATCTCGACCGATTGATCACCACCGGTGTGCTCGACCGGCAGCTCGCTTTCGACCAAGGCGCCACGGGCCCCGTGGAGCGGGCTTCGGGAATCGATCGCGATTCGCGGCGAGACCAGCCCTACGGGGCCTACGACGAGTTGCCCTTGAGCGTCGCGGTGCGGGACGGCTGCGATGCTCACGCGCGCCAACAGGTGCGCGTCGAGGAGATCACCCACAGCATCGCCCTGATCCGCGCCGTTCTCGACGGGCTGCCCGAGGGCTCGCTGCGGGCAGACTGCCGCCCTCCGCCGGGCGGCGAAGGGCTCGGTTGGGCTGAAACTCCGCGCGGCACCGCGTACTACGCGGTGCATCTCGATACCGCGGGCCGGCTCGCCCGGGTCAAGATCAAATCACCCAGCTTCTCGAACTGGCGCGTCTTCCCCTACACCGTGCATGGCACGAATATGATGGACTACGCGATCAACGAGGCCAGCTTCGGTCTGACGGTGGCGGGCTGTGATCGCTGACGGAGAGCGTCCATGGCTATGAAGGTGATCCCGCTCTGGACACTCTACGGTCTTGCGCGCGGCAAGGCGACGACACGCTGGTGCGGGGAAGACGCCGAGCCAGGGCAAGCCGGATATCTCGGCATGCCGCGCTTTGATCAGGCGAAATGCCAGCAGGGTTGCCGGGAATGTGTGGACACTTGTCTGCCCGGCGCCATCACTTTCTGCCCCGACGCAAGCAAGCAACGCCTGACAGTGGACTACGGGCGCTGCGTCGTCTGTCAGCTCTGTGTCGAAGCGTGTCCGACGGGCGCGCTCACTTCGTCTACAGACTGGGCATTCGGTAGCCGCAGGCGCGAGGATCTGGTCTGGACGCGCGCCGCCGCTTCTACGGATGGGATGACGCTAAAGCGCGAGATCCGGCGCGTTTTCGGACGGAGTCTGCACATTCGGCATGTCGATGCCGGTTCCTGCAACGGTTGCGAATCGGAGCTACAGGCGCTCAACAACCCGTACTACAACCTGCATCGCTTCGGTGTGTTCTTCACACCCTCGCCACGGTTCGCCGACCTGCTGCTCGTCACGGGACCGGTGACCTATGCGATGCGCGGACCCCTGCTCGAGGCCTATGAGGCGATGCCGGATCCGAGATTCGTGATGGCCGCGGGCACTTGTGCGGTCTCCGGCGGAACCAACGGAGGCGGCTACGCCTGCGACAATGGGCTGGAAGAGCTGCTGCCGGTGGATGTGTTCCTGCCAGGCTGCCCGCCCAATCCACCGGCCATCATCCATGCGCTACTGATGCTGCTGCAGCGCTCGCCGCAGCGCGTGCAAGGCGGCCAGATAGGTCCGGCCGACGAACATCCGGAAGACGATTATGCCTGAACTCTTGATTGCGGCATTCTGGCTGTGGGCGGCGGGTCTGCTGTTCGCGCTGGCGCGTATGACCGGTGTGGCTCGGTGGCTGATCGTGCTCGGGGTGACCTCGGGCCTCTGGAGCGCCTTTGGCGCGCTTCCAGCAGGCGGCGGCTGGCTGAACTTGCCGGTTGCCTTGGCGGATCAGGTGGTACGGCTGCACTACTCGCCCGAGGCGCTGTGGCTGATGGGCTTTGGCCTGGTGCCCGCCGCGCTCGCCGCCGCGCTCTGTACTCCGATCCAGCGTGCGCGGCCCGCATGGCTCGTCGGTGCAGCGCTTTCGCTCCTCGGCGCTCTCGGCATATACGGCGTGCAGGACGCCTACTCCTTTCTCATCGCCTGGGAACTGATGAGCTTGGGCGGCGCGGTCATGATCCTCTCCGAGAGTACCTCGCTCGAGGCAGGGCGGCGGACGCTCTACATGCTGGCGCTCCTCGAGGTCGGCGCCGTGTCCATCCTGCTCGCGCTGCTGCTGCTGGCGCAACACGACGGCGGCGCCGTGGCGTTTGACGGCTTCGCGCTCGGCGCACACACACTCTCCACAAGCGCACGCATTGTCATCGGGGTGCTGGCGCTCTTCGGCTTCGGGGCCAAACTCGGCCTGCTGCCCTTCTACGAGTGGTTCCCCGGCGCCTACGGCAACGGCAGCGGCGCCACGGGCGCGATCCTCTCCGGTGTGGTGCTGAACGCGGCCTTTTTCGCCCTTTCGCGCACGCTCGTGGATTGGCTCGGAAGCGGCAGCGGGTTGTCTACCCTCGGTATCATCGTCACGACGATCGGTACGCTGACCTCGATCCTCGCGGCCTTGTATGCCTTCCAGCAGGACGATTGGCGGCGCCTGCTTGCGTTCTCTTCGGCCGAGAATGCCGCGATCGCGGTCACCGCCATCGGAGCCAGCATCCTGTTCCGGGCCGGCGGGGAAAATGCCCTGGCGGGCCTCGCGTGGACGGTGGCCGTCCTCCATTTGTCGGGACATGCGCTCGCCAAAGGTGGAATGTTCGTCGGTGCCGACGGCGTGTATTCGGCGGGCGGCACGTACCGGCTCGCCCAGCGCGGATGGCTGCGCAGAGCGAACTGGGTTTTCGGCCTCGGAACACTGTTCGCGGCGATGAGTCTCTCGGCCATGCCGCCCCAGATCGGCTTCGTGACCGAGTGGTTCACGTTTCAGACGCTCTTCCAGGGCTTCCATCTGGCCACGCTCGGCGGGCGGTTGACGCTGGCGCTCGCCGGCGCGGGCCTCGCGCTCACAGCGGCGATCGCCTTCGCGACCTTTATTAAGGCATTCGGTATCGGACTGCTCGGCGATGGGCACAGGCCGCAAGCTGCGCGTATCGGATCGGGTTACGCCTCCGCAGCGCTCCTCCTGGGCCTTGCGGTGCTCGCCGCGGCTGTCGGGATGCCGCTGTGGCTGCATGGCCTGGAAGGCGCCAATGTGACGCAGTTCGGGGCGAACGCGGCACGGGCCATGACCACTGGCTGGCTGCTCGTGCCCCTCACGGACACATTTGCCTTCATCTCCCCCACGTTGCTCGTCATCGTCATGCCGCTGATCGCCCTCCTGCCGCTGTTACTGTTGCTCAATGGCCGCCGACACGCCGTCAGGCGCGCACGGGTCTGGTATGGAGGGCTGCAGGAAGATCCTGAGCGCTCGGCGACGACATCCCTCACGTTCTCCAACGCGATGCGCACGTTCTATAGCTTCATTTACCGTCCGACGGCTGATACGGCACGCGAGCACCGTGCCGTCGCCTACTTCATCAGCAAGCTGCAATTCGAGCACGACGTGGCCGATGTATTCGGCCCGGCGTTGTTCGATCCCATCCGTAAAGCCGTCTGGCGGCTCGCTGGAAGGCTGCGCGCACTGCAGTCAGGGGACCTGAATTTCTACCTGGGACTGATCGGTGCGCTGCTCATCGTGATTCTCGCTCTCACCCTGCGCTGAGGAAGAGTCATCGCTACCCGCGCCCCGCTGCGCGGGGCTTGCGCCTCATGCACTCGTTGCGAACACCTGAGCATAGACATGAGGTCCATAGCCCTCGCATTGCGGGGGGGCCATAGCTGCTCGACAAAGGCACACCTTCGGGGTGCTTGAAAGTCCGCCGTCCGTCGGGCAAGCGCTCGGTGCGCAGGATTAGCGTTGGACTCGCGCCGCACAGTGATTCGCAGAATGCGATCCGTGATCGAAGCAACTGATTACCGGGCGCGCTGGAAGCCCGTTCGGGGCTCGCAGCCGTCCGGCACGCCTGAGGCCGGTAGGCACGAAGACTACTGCGATTTTCTGTTTGCCCAGCTGAAGACTCGGTGCGCACCGGTCCGCCTGCCGCTGGTCACTCAATGGTCACTCAAGGGTGCCAGAGTCGGACGGCGGATTCATAAGTGCTTGATTTTATGGCGCGCCCGGAGAGATTCGAACTCCCGACCTCATGGTTCGTAGCCATGCGCTCTATCCAACTGAGCTACGGGCGCGCCGCTTGCCGCCGACAGAGCCGCTTGCGCGTCGTCCCGAACGGCGGGGGCGCGCATCCTAGCACGGCTGCCGCCACAGGCAAAATCAATAAAAGACCAGAGCGATCGCCACCCCCACCAGGGCCACGGCCAGCAACGCAAGTGCCGGCTTGCGGCAGGTTCGCAGGTTGCCAAAGCTCACCGCGTAGAACGCCTTGAGCACGTTGTTCGACGATGCAGCGATCAGAATTGCAGCCGCGATGCTGCTGAGAGACATCCCCGCCACGCTGCCCTGGGCCAGGTTGAGCACGAACGGGTCGATGTCGGTGACGCCGGAGATCGCCGCCAGGCCGAACACGCCAGGCCGGCCAAATGCCGTGCGTACCCAACTCGAGGCAACGGCCACCGCAACGAACAGCGCGGCAAAAGTCACCGCCGCGAGCAGCTGCAGGGGATTAGCGACCGGCAGCTTGCCCGCAGCGCTTGTCGCGCCCCCCCGCGGGCGGCGCCACCACAGGACCCCGGCAATCGCCCCGGTCAGCACGAACAAGACCGCAGACGGCGGCACCAGCAGCAGCGCCAGCGGGCGATTGAACAAAGCCACCACGATATCGATCCGCACGTACATGACGGCGGTCGCGACGACCATTCCGACCGTCAGCTCGGGCCGTTCCGTAACGGCATCGCGCTGTGCCCGAGCCAGGACCACCGTGGTCGCGGTCGAGGAATAGGCCCCACCCAATATGGACGGCGTCAGCGCCCCGCTCGAGGGTAGATAGCGCTGCAGCAGGTAACTCAAGTAGGACAGGCTCGAGACCGCCACGAGTGCCAGCCAGACCTGCAGCGGCGTGATCGGCGTCCAGGAGACCACCGGGTGATCGGGCACCAGCGGGAGGATTATTCCAACCAAAATCAAGAACTTGCCGAGCGTGTACACCTCGTCGCTCGAGACTCGCTCCGCCAGGCGGTGCAATGCGCTGCGGCTCTCCACCAGCAGCACGGCGGCCACTGCGGCGGCCACTAACACCCAGGACGGCTGCGTCAGGGCCGTCGGGCCGAAGGCATAGGTGAGCAGGCTGACCGCAGGCACCACCAGCGTCGGGCGACCCGTCTCACGCTGATACTGGCCGCGCACGTGCCCGAAGAGCCAGACCGAGACTGCAGCCAGACCCACCAGAAACGGCGCCAACGACGGCGCGCCGATCAGATAGAGCAGCGCACCGAGCAGCGTCAGCAATGGGAACGTACGGATTCCGCCCGGCGGGGCACTCGGCTCGCGCTTATAAACCCCCTCGAACGCCAGACCGACGAACACTGCCATGGCCAACGCCAATCCGAGGCTCGTCGCCAGAGTCAGTGGAGTGAACCCCTTGAGCGCAAGCGACGGCGACACGTTCAGGCGCTTTCAGACGCCTGAGGCGCCGCTTTCAGCTCAATGCCATTGCCTTCCGGGTCCTGCAGATACAGCGACAGGCCTTGGCCGACCGCCCCATAGCGCACAGCGAGTTCACCCACCCGCACGCCCCCCGCCTGCAGGTACGTGCGCAGCTGTTCGGGATCGAACGGGGTGAGGAGCAGGCACATGTGATCGAGATTCGGCTCGGTGCCGCCGGCAACGCTCGGGGCGCCCGCCAGTGCCCGCTGCGGCACGACATCGATCAGGCAGTGGCCGGCACGCAATTGCGTCAGACCGATGTCCGGCTGCACGCGCTCGACCGGACAGCCGAGCACATCCCGGTAGAAGGCCACCAGCTGCTGAGGATCACGCGCGCGCAGCACCACGTGATCGATCCTGGTGATCGAAAATGGAACCCCGTCCGCCTGCGATGCGCTGTGCGAGCCCATGGGCGCATTGTAGGCCGCATCGGGCGCGCGGGCGATGCTCAGCCGATCGGCAGCAGACGTTCAAGGGAGAGCGACTGCTCCAGCGCGTCCGCGAGCCGATCCAGCATCTGCTCGCGCCGCTGGCCGTGATCGATTCCGACGGGCGCCTCCAATCCCGCCCAGCCGAGCAGCGCCCGGCAGGCGTCGGGCGCCTCGAATACCCCATGCAGGTACGTCCCGAGAATCTGTCCGTCGTCGGATATCGCCCCATCAGGCCGGCCGTCATCGAGCATCAGCAGCGGGCGTTCGAGCGCGGCACCACCGCTCGCGCCCATGTGGATCTCGTAGCCGCGCGCGCACGCGCCATCGAACGTCAGCCGTCCGCTCACGTTGCGCAACTGCTTCTCCCGGGCAAGTTCGGTCCGCAGCTTAAGCCAGCCGAAGCCGGCGCTGCTGCCCGCCGGCCCCTCGAGGCCCGCCGGATCATCGATCACCTCGCCCAGCATCTGGAAGCCGCCGCAGATGCCGATCACTTTGCCGCCGTAGCGCAAATGCCGCTCGAGGTACGCGCCCCAGCCGCGCTCGCGCAGCGCAGCCAGATCCGCGCGCACTGCCTTCGAGCCGGGCAGGATGAGCAGATCAACCGGGCCGAGACCATGGGCCTCCTCGGCGTAGTGAAACTCGACCTGTGGATGCTGGCGCAGAGGATCAAAGTCCGTATGGTTCGAGATGCGCGGCGGAACGGGCACGAGTACCCGCAAGACCTGCGCGGCGCTCCCCTGCTCGAGCGGTTCTCGGCTGATGCCATCCTCGGCGTCGAGGTGCAATCCCTTCAGATACGGCAGCACACCGAATACCGGCTTGCCGGTACGCGTCTCGAGCCACTTCAGCCCGGCGTCGAGCAGCGCCAGATCGCCCCGGAAGCGATTGATCACGAATCCGGTGATGCGCGCGCGCTCGGACGGGCTCAGCAGCTCGAGGGTGCCGACGAGTTGCGCAAAGACTCCACCGCGATCGATGTCCGCGATCAGTGCCACCGGACAATCGACCGCCTCGGCAAATCCCATGTTCGCAATGTCGCCCTCGCGCAGGTTGATCTCTGCCGGCGAGCCGGCGCCCTCGACCAGCACGAATTCGTAGGCCGCGAGCAAACGCTGGTACGAGCTCAGCACCGCCTCGCGCGCGAGGCGCTTGTAGTCGTGATACTCGACCGCTGACTGCGTGCCAATCGGACGGCCGTGGATGATGACCTGTGCGGTGCGGTCGGTTTGCGGCTTCAGGAGCACCGGGTTCATGTCACTCGTCGGCTGGATGCCGGCTGCCTGCGCCTGCAGTGCCTGCGCGCGCCCGAGCTCCCCGCCATCGATCCCAACCGCGCTGTTAAGTGACATGTTCTGCGGCTTGAACGGCGCGACCCGCACACCGCGCCGCTTGAGCACGCGGCATAACCCGGCCACCAGAGTGCTTTTGCCCGCATCCGAGCTGGTGCCTTGCACCATCAGCACGCGCGCGGTCACGGTCGCCTGACCTCGGCAGTAGCCGCCATATCGCGCGCGCACTGCGCGATGATCGTGCGCAAATGTCGCAACCCGTCGGTCAGCGCCGCAGGTCCGGGCTGGAGAATCTCGCTCGAGGGAATCGCGAACAGCCGTCCAGAGGCCACCGCCGGCACCTCATGCCATCCGGCCCGCTCGCGCACCCGCTGCGGGTTGAATTTCTTGCCGCACCAGGATGCGATCAACACATCAGGGGCGCGCCGCACCACCTCCAGCGGATCGGCGATGATGCGCGCCTTGGCATGGGGCTGCACCGACAACTCCGGGAAACACTCCTCGCCGCCGGCGATCGTGACGAGTTCGGCAACCCAGCGTATGCCGGTGATCAGCGGCTGGTCCCATTCCTCGAAATACACGCGCGGCCGGCAGGGCAGGCGCTCGGCCTCGCGCCGTGCCTGCTCGACGGCACGGCGCAATCGCCCCATCAGCGCACGGGTGCGCCGCTGCGCCCCCACCAGAGCGCCGAGTGTGCCGATGAATTCGAAAATTTCTTCGACACTGCGCTGATTGAAAACATGCACCTGAACGCCGGCACGGATCAGATCCGCCGCAATGTCCGCCTGCAGATCGGAGAAGCCAAGCACCAAGTCGGGCTTGAGCGCGACGATGCGCTCGATCTTGGCACTCGTGAACGCGGAAACCCGGGGCTTCTCCCGGCGTGCCTGCGGCGGCCGCACGGTGAATCCCGAAATCCCGACGATGCGATCCTGCTCGCCAAGCAGATACAGCGTTTCGGTGGTCTCCTCGGTCAGACACACAATGCGGCGCGGGCCGCTCTGGATCGATGTACTCATGCTCGCCCCTACCGGTTTCGCCGGACGTGCAAGGCGCCGGCTCGAGTCTGCTCGCCGCAGTGCCGGCACTGGATCTTCATGGACGGAATAGTGCCGCGGCCGCTGTCGGGTTCGACGGCCAGTAGAAATGCACATAACTCGCAGTCAACGCGCCGGCCCGGAAAACCGCCTCCCCGCGGCCCCCGTGTTGCGTACAGCCATGCCAGCACGGGCTCAGCGGGCTGCTGAGGCTCGAATAATGGAAACTGTGGCCGCGCAACTCGCCCTGCGGAAACGTGACGCTCTGCAGCGCGAGCGCCTGCAACCGTTGCTGCATGCGGATCTGTCCCGGCAGCACCCCGGCCATTGCATGCGCTCGGCCCTCGAGATCGGTCAGCTGCTCGAACAGCGGCATCATGCCCCCGCATTCGGCCAGCAGCGGCCGCCCGCTGCGCACGTGCTGACGCAGACTCTCCAGCAGCGAGTGATTGGCCGCAAGCGGCGCGGCGTGCAACTCCGGATAGCCGCCGGGCAGATAGAGCGCATCGGCGGGCGGAACCGTCGGATCGCGCAGCGGGGAGAAGGTGACGATCGTGGCGCCCATGGCACGCAACAGCGTCAGATTGGCCGGGTAGATGAACGAGAACGCGGCATCCCGAGCTACCGCGATACGCATTCCGGCAAGCAGCGGCGGCGGCTCGGGCAGCGGCTCGCCGTAGAACGGCACCCGAGGAATGCTCTCCAATGCCAGGCTCGCGCCGACCGCATCCGCAGCCCGATCGAGCCGCGCATCCAGATCCTCGAGGTCCTCGGCTTGCACCAGTCCGAGGTGCCGCTCAGGAATGGCGAGCGCCGCATCGCGCGTGATTGCGCCCAGGAAGCGGATGCCGGCCGCTGCGGAAGTGAGGCTCTGGGCGAGCATGGCCGCATGCGCAGCGCTCCCGACGCGGTTGGCGAGCACTCCGTACAGGGTCATCTGCGGTCGGTACGCCTGCAGGCCCAATGCAAGCGCTCCGAAGGTCTGGGCCATGGCGCCGGCGTCGATGACCGCGAGGACGGGCAGATTGAATTGCGCAGCGAGATCGGCGCTGGACGGATCTCCATCGTAAAGGCCCATCACACCCTCGACGAGCAGCAGGTCAGACTCGCACGCCGCCTGGTGGAGCAGATCCCGGCAGTGCGCGGCCCCGCCCATCCACAAATCGAGCTGACCGACCGGTTGTCCGCAAGCGCGTGCCAGAATCATCGGATCGATGAAGTCCGGACCGGTCTTGAAGACCCGCACCCGCCGGCCCTGCCGCACCGCATGGCGGGCAAGGGCCGCCGTGACGGTCGTCTTGCCCTGGCCGGAGGCGACCGCGCTGATCAGGAGCGCCGGCACCGAAGCGTTCATGACACTCCAATCCTGTTTCGCCGGCCGCGCATTGCGCGGCCGGCGACAACAGACGAGCGCTTCACTGCAGGTGGGAGCATCATCCACTTCGCCTGCAGCAAACGAGCGACCGCGTAGCGATGCGCGGCACGCCACTCACTGGGCGCACTCACTCCGCTCAGCGCACCCGCACTCCCTCACGCGCGCCGGCCGCGCGCACTACCGCAGCGTGAACGAGCGCCGCGACACCAACATAGGCGCAGGTCACCAACAGGAATCGGCCATACCAGGCCGAGAAATTGCTCCACCATCCGAGCAGGGTCGGCTCGCTGATGCGCGCGCCGAGCCAGTAAAAGCTGCCCTGCGTCAGCAGAAAGCACAGCGTCACCCCAGCGACCAGGCTGCCGGCGAGTCGCAGCACATCGGCCGCGCGCTGTTCATAGTGACGACGCAGCCACAATCCGGCCAGCCAGAGCACCGAATACGCCGGCACGATGAACCAGTACGCCGCGGTCACGCAGTAGTCGCTGACACCGTAATAGTGGATGGCGGCGAAATCGACCGCGATGGCCTCGAGCAACAGCGCCGGCAACACCCAGCGCTGCTCGCCGCCGAGATAGAAACCGGCTGCGAAAAACACCGCCCAGGACGCATCGGGCAGTGCCCAGGTGGAACCCAGATGGCCGCAGCGTGTCGCTGCCATCACCAGCGCCAGGGTGAGAAACGCGCCCCATTGTGACAATTTTGACGACTGCATCGGATGACTCCCGCCAGCGCTGTGCTGTGCCTGTCTGTGTTATGAGTGGATGGTCAGGGAAAAAAGCTCGGCACCGACTGCCGCGATGCCCGGGGCCCGCGCCGATCGGGTCGAAGCTGTGCGGGTTGCGGTGGCGCGGCGTGCCATGGCTCGCGGTTCGGGCTGGTCGACGGCGCGATGCCTGCAATCATCGAGGCGCGCCGGCGCGCGCGACGCATGCGCAATGCCCGGCTTATTCACCGTGGCGTCTCGACCCCAGACCTTCATCGATCCACTCCCGCACGCGCTCCACGCGCGTAGCCGTTGCCGTGCAGGCGGTCAGGGACAGGAGGAGGCACAGAGTCGCAATTGCCGGGGGCATCGCGATCGATCTGGCTTCGCCCAACGCGAGCCGCCCAAAAGTGTCTCGGCCGGTCTCCGGGCTCGCGAGTGGATCATCTCCTGCGGACCGCGCCTTCCCGTGCCTGAGGCACAGTGGCTTATCGCGGTACCGCTCTCGCTTACCGTTGCGTGGGCAGCGCCGGCCTTGCACCCGATTGGCGTGCGCACCGGCTTCCCGTTTCACCCCAGGAACCGTGACGTCCCTGGGACACCTAAGACGGCGCAGAGTGTACGCGGCACCCCGCGCATGCGCAACAGCGCACGCCGCACCGCTCGAGCGCCCGCCCCGCCCGTCGTTGCGCCGCGCTTGACCCCATACCGCCAACGTGCCGCAGGACCTGGTTGCGCATGAGCACAAACAGCGGTGCAACCGAGACTGGCCATGACAGCACGGCATGACGCAAAGTCACCGTGGCGCACGTCGGCAGTATCCATGACGTCATCTGGCGACAGTCGCGCAAGCCGCATTCAGCACGAATTCAGCTGCAACAAAGATAATCGGCATCGTCTGACTGCGCGGAGGAACTAACGCATGAAACCACGGAATCTGTTGCTTATGCTCCCGGCGCTCTGCGCGCTGGCCAGTCCTGCGTACGCGGGATCTTTCCTCAGCGGAGGCTTCCATTCCATGGACCCGTATGTCGGGGCAAGCATAGGCCTTCTGCAGTACGACGAGAGCGGCCTGCCCGGCCTGTCGCCGAGCGTTCTGATGGTGCGCGCCGGCCTGCCGCTCACCCCGTTCCTCGGCATCGAAGGGCGGTTGGGCACCGGCCTCTCGAGCGATCAGACCAACGGCGCCTCGGTGAACGTCGGCACCTTCGGCGGCGCGTATGCCAAGGGAACGGTCGCGCTCGGACCGGAATTTTCCGTCTACGGTGTAGCCGGCCTCGCCTCCGTGAACATTAATCGCAACTTCCGCGATGGCGGCACCACCGACACCGGACTGTCGGCCGGCATTGGCGGCGATGTGCATCTGGTACACGCCCTGGCGCTGAACTTCGAGTGGACCTATCTGCCAAGCGGACGGGACGCCGGTCGCTCATACGACTCGAACCTGTTCTCCGTCGGCGTCAATTACCGTTTCTGAGCTCCGCGCGCAGAGCTCCGTCCAATGCGGCAATGGCTACCCCACCTTGAGGGCGATGCTCACCGGTGAGGTGACCGCAACATTGCGGCGCAGCCGGCGCCCCATTAGGGTATGGACACACACGCAACGCTGCGGGAGACGCACATGGATCTGGGACTGCGCGCGAAATTGGCACTGGTGACCGGTTCGACGGCCGGCATTGGCTTGGCGAGTGCTGAACAGCTGGCTCGGGAGGGAGCGAGCGTCATTGTCAATGGCCGAACTCCTGCGCGTGTGGAGGCGGCCATCGCAACTCTACGAGCCGCCGTTCCAGGCGGAGATATCCAGGGCATCGCCGCCGACGTCGCAACCGCTGCTGGCTGCAAGCACGTGACCGAAAGCTTTCCCGAGGTCGACATACTCGTCAACAACATGGGCATCTTCGAGCCGAAGCCCTTCACGGAAATCTCAGACACCGACTGGCTGCGTTTCTTCGAGGCCAATGTGCTGAGCGGCGTGCGTCTCGCCAGACACTATGTCGGCGCGATGCAAGCGCGGGGCTGGGGACGCATCGTGTTTGTCTCGAGCGAGTCCGGCCTGCAAATCCCGGCGGAGATGGTGCATTACGGGATGACCAAGACCGCGCAGCTTGCGGTGGCGCGCGGCCTGGCGGAATCGCTTGCCGGCACCGGCGTCACCGTCAACAGCGTTCTACCGGGTCCGACCGCTTCGGAAGGGGTCGAGCGGTTCGTCGCACAATTGGCCGCGTCGACGGGACAGGATGTGGCGAGCATCGAGCGCGAATTCTTCACCACGGCACGCCCCAGCTCGATCATCCGGCGGTTTGCCCGCACGGAGGAAGTCGCCGCGCTAATCGCGTACGTCTGCAGCGTGCAGGCATCCGCCACGACTGGAGCGGCACTGCGCGTTGACGGCGGCGTCGTGCGCTCCATCGCCTGAGGCTTGCACGGCCCGTGTTGTGTCAATGTACCGCCGTGATGTCGACCGCTGCCGTGGGCTTGGGCGAGAGCCAAATCGCACAGGCTGCGCAAGCGAGGGTCACGGCGCAGAAATAGAAAACGCGGTTGGTCGCGACCATCATGGCCTGGGCACTGAGCACCCGGTCGATCAAGCTCAGCGCCTGAGCCGTCGAGTAGCCGTGGTAAGTCAGCGCGGCGATGGTCTTCGGTGCCTCGTGCATCGAGCCGACCAGTTCGGCATGAGCGCGGATGGCATCATTCTCCCAGACTGTGGTCACGATGGATGTGGCTATGGCTCCTGAGAGCGAGCGGATGAAGTTGAGCTGACCGGCCGCCGCAGCGAGCTCACCCGGCTCGACGCTGCCGAGCGCAGTCGTCATGAGCGGAATGAAGAAGAACGGCAGTCCGAAGCCCGTCAGAAATACCGGCCAGGCAACCTGCCCGAAGGTCATCTGGGCGGCACCGCTGCTGCGCATCAGCGTCACGAGCGCCAGCCACAGAACACCGGCAAAGATCAATTTGCGTGGATCAAGCCGATTGGCGATGGCGGCGACCAACGGCGAGGCCAGCATCGCCGAGATGCCGAATCCGGCCGACGCATAGCCGGCCCAAGTGGCGGTATAACCCATCTGTTCCTGCAACCACAGCGGGGTCAGCACGTTGACGGCGAAGAACGCCCCCATGGCGAGCGCGAGATTCACCATCGAGGCGCTGAAGCCGCGGTGGCGGAAGACCCGCAAGGACACCACGGGCTCGCGGCAGGTCAGCTCCCAGATGAGAAACGCGGCGAAGCCGATCACCGCGAGCAGCGCCAGCAGAGTGATTCGGGTCGAGGCAAACCAGTCGTGATCCTTGCCTGTGTCGAGCACGATCTGCAGTGCGCCCACCCAGACCACGAGCAACGCCAGTCCGACCGCATCGATGCGCTGGCGCTGCGTTGCGCTCTCCTGCGCGCGCAACATGCGCCAGACGATTGGCCCGCAGATCATGGCGATCGGCACGTTCACCCAGAAGATCGAGGGCCAGTCAAAGTTGTTGCAGAGCAGACCGCCCAGAACCGGACCGAGCACTGGTGCGACCAGGGTCGTCATCGACCAGATCGTCATGGCGATCGGTTGCTGACGCTTCGGGAAGATCTGCATCAGCAGCGTTTGCGAGAGCGGCATCAACATGCCGCCCGCAAGCCCCTGCAGGACGCGCAGGCCGACCAGCAGCTCGAGCGTCGGCGCAAGCCCGCATAGCGCAGAGAACAACCCGAAGCCGAGGATGGACAGTGCGAACACCCGCACCGTGCCAAATCGCGCAGCCAGCCAGCCGGTCAGCGGAACGATAATGGCCTCCGCAACCGAGTAGGAGGTAATGACCCAGGTGCCCTCGTTGGGCGGCACCGCCAGGCCGCCGGCAATGTTCGGCACCGACACATTGACGATGGTCATGTCGAGCACGGCTAGAAAGTTGGCGGCAGCCAGCAACACGGCCGCGGACCAGAGTGCCGAGCCGCGCAGCACAGGTGGGCCCGAGCCTCGCGTTCCTTGCGCCGTCGCGTCCACCGGTCCGCTCAGCCGTGTGCCGCCGTATCGATCGTGGCGGTCATGGACAGCCCGACGCGCAGCGGATGCTGGCGCAACTGCTGCGGGTCGATCTCGATGCGGACCGGCAGCCGCTGCACGACCTTGATCCAGTTGCCGGTCGCGTTCTGCGCCGGAATCAGCGCGAAGGCCGCACCAGTGCCACCGGCCAGTCCGGCCACCCGCCCGTGATAGACGACGGCATCCCCGTAGAGATCAGATTTGAGGGTTACCGGGTCACCGATTCGCACGCGCGCCAGTTCGGTCTCCTTGAAATTCGCATTCACATACGCGTGATAGATCGGCACCACGGACATCAGCGGGGCACCGACCGCGACCCGTTGCCCGATCTGGGCGGTGTCATTCGTGACGATGCCCCCGATCGGCGCACGGATCACCGTCCGGGCGAGATTCAACTGCGCCTGCTGCAACTGCGCACGGGCAGCGAGCACCTGAGGGTTCGTCTGCACCGAAGCACCGGTGACGAGCGCATCCTGCACCGCGCGGGCCTGCTGCGCTTGCTGCCACTCGGCCCGAGCCGCGGCCAGCGCCGCGATGGCGTTGCGATAGGCATTCTCGGCGCTGGTCAGATCTTCGGCAGAAATCGCCCCGGTCGCAGCCAGCTTCTCGCGTCGCGCCAGGTCTAGTCGAGCCTTGACAACGTTGCTGCGCGCGGCGGCGACCTGTGCACGCCGCGCGGCAATCTGAGCGGTGAATTGCCGGACTCCGGCGAAGTCACCGCGCACCGCACGCTCAGCCGCCTCGAGCTGCGCTTGTGCACGCGCCACGGCAATACGGGCATCCGATTTGTCGAGCACCACCAGCACCGTGCCCGCAGCAACGTACTGAGTATTGCGCACCGGAACTGCCACCACCGACGCGGCGACCTGTGGAGTGATCTGCGCCGGGGTAGCCTCGACATAGGCATCATCAGTCGAGACATAGCGCGAGGCGACGAGCCACCAGTAGGCTCCATAAGCGAGCGCGCCGGCCAGCACGAGCACGCCCAGGATGCCGAACCCTAGCGTCCGCCTGCGGCGTAGGCGCGCGTCGGCATCGTTCGCAGCCTGCGGGGTCAGATCCACCGACGAATGAGGGTCGGCACCCGCCGGCGCCACAACACGCGCTTCAGGCACCGTCTGCTCACGCTCAATCGTCACGCCCGCCTCCCTCCGCGCTGCTGTTCACAATTTTAACCGTACCGTACGGTACGATATTTTGCGAGGCGCACGATGTCAAGCGAAAAGCGTACACTTCGGTCTCGATAAGTGTCGGGCAGTGGTGAGCACGGTGCGGGTCAAGACGGAGCAGAAACGCCGGAAAATCATCGAAGTCGCCACCCGGGTGTTCCGGGCCAAGGGCTTCGCGGGCGCCAGCATGGCCGAGATCGCCGCGCAGCTCGGCGGCTCGAAGGGCACGTTGTACAGCTACTTTCCCTCCAAGGAAGCGCTATTCGCGGCGGTCATGATCGAACTGGCCCGCCGATTCGCTGATCCGATCTTTCAGGATCTGGAGAAGGCGCGCGACGCCCGCTCGGCAATCAAAACATTCGCCCGGCAGCTGGTGCGTGCACTCGCCTCCCCTGAGATCCTCGATTTCAAGCGCATGCTCGCCGCCGAAGGGGCGCGCTCGGGACTCGGCAAGCTCTGCTCGGCGGACACGCGCGCGAACTATCAGAGCAAGTTCGCCGAGTTCGTCCGGCGGCAGATCAGCGTCGGAGCGTTCCGGGAGAGCGACCCCGCGCGCGCCGCAACCCACTTGGAAGGATTGTGCTCCGCAGGTCCGGTGCATGATCTGCTCGAGGGCGTGGTCGATGCAGTACCCGACGGAGAACTGCTTGCAGCAGCCGATGCGGCGGCGGAGGTGTTTCTGCGCGCGTACGCGTGTGAGCCCAAGCGGCGCTCGCGGGCAGGCAAGCTGGCCTGAGCACTCACGTGCGCCGCGCGTAGGCGCCCTCAGGCGGCTGTCTTTTCGCTCCGCTCCGTGCGCGCGGCACCTTCCGACCCTTCGGCGGGGCTGAGCGCCGCATCGAGTGCATCGGCGACCCGCTCCACCCAGATGAACTCGAGCAACCGGCGCGTGCTCTGCGGGATGTCCTCCAGATCGCGCCGATTGCGCGCCGGCAGGATGACCTTGCGCACGCCCGCCCGAGCGGCGGCTATCGTCTTCTCCTTGATGCCGCCCACCGGCAGCACCAGTCCGCGCAAGCTGATCTCCCCGGTCATGGCGACATCCGGACGCACCGCCCTACGCTTCATCAGCGACACCAGCGAGACGAACATCGCCACCCCGGCACTCGGTCCATCTTTGGGAATCGCCCCGGCGGGGACATGGACGTGGATATCGCTCTGATCGAACAGCTTGGCATCGATCCCAAGTTCCGCAGCCTGCGCCTTGACCAGGCTGAGTGCCGCCTGCGCGGACTCCTTCATGACATCACCTAGCTGTCCGGTGAGTATCAGCTTCCCGCTGCCCGGAACGCGCGCCGACTCCACGAACAGGATATCGCCGCCCACGGGCGTCCAGGCCAAGCCCGTCGCCACGCCCGCTATGGAGGTGCGCTGCGCAACTTCGTTTTCGAACCGGTAGGGTCCGAGCACCTCGGTCACATCGTCAGGCTCGAGGTGCACGCTCACGACCTTTCCTTCCGCGATGCGCATCGCCGCCCGGCGCAGCAACGCGCCGATCTCGCGTTCAAGATTACGACAACCGGATTCGCGAGTGTATTGACTGATCACGCGCATCAGCGCCGCCTCGGAGATGCTCGCCTGGGCTGCCTGAAGTCCGTTGGCCTTGAGCTGGCGCTGCACGAGATAGCGCTTGGCAATCTCGAGCTTCTCCTCCTCGGTGTAGCCCGTGAGCTCGATGATCTCCATCCGATCGCGCAGCGGTCCCGGGATCGTCTCGAGCACGTTCGCCGTCGCGATGAACAGCACCTGGCTGAGATCGAACGGCAGGCCGAGATAGTTGTCTCGGAAGGTTGCGTTCTGCTCCGGATCGAGCACCTCGAGCAGCGCCGAAGCGGGGTCACCCTGGAGGCTCGCGCTCAGCTTGTCGATTTCATCGAGCATGAACACCGGATTGCGTGTCCCTGCCTTGCGCAGTCCCTGAATGATGTTGCCCGGCAATGCACCGATGTAGGTGCGCCGATGTCCGCGAACCTCCGCCTCGTCATGCACACCGCCGAGGCTGGCACGCACGAACTTCAGCCCCAACGCCCTCGCGATGCTCTGGCCAAGGGAGGTTTTACCGACACCCGGCGGGCCGACAAAACATAGAATCGGGCTGCGCCCCTGCGGATTGAGTTTCCGCACAGCGAGATACTCGAGAATGCGACGCTTGACCTTCTCGAGCCCGTAGTGGTCCTCATCGAGTACCGTCCGGGCCCGCTCTATGTTGATGTCTTCAGCATCCGACGTGCTCCAGGGCAAGGCCACGATCCAGTCCAGATAAGCTCTCACCATGCCGTGCTCGGGACTCGCCTCACTCATGCGGTGCAGCCGCTTCAACTCCTTGCGGGCCTGCTCCTCAACCTCGGCCGGCATCTTCGCCGCAGCGATTGCTTTGTCGAGATCATCGAGGTCACTCCCCTCGCCCTCGCTCTCGCCCAACTCCTTCTGCAATTGATGCAGCTGCTCGCGCAGCACCGCCTCACGCTGCCGCTCCCCGAGTGCCGCTTGCGTCTGCTCGGCGATGTCACGTGTGATCTTCAGCACCTCCACCCGGTGGGCGAGCAATCGCACGACTTTATCGAGCCGCTCCTTCAAGTCGAGCGTCTCGAGCAGCTCCTGCTTTTCCTGCGGCTTCACGTCCATGAAGCTCACGATGAGGTCTGCCAGCTGCGCTGGCGAATCGATGCTGGCGATGGTGCGCGAGAGCTCCACTGGCACCTGTGGCAGAAGCGCAAGCGCTTCGGTCGCACGCGTCTTCAGATAATCCACGCGCGCCTCGATCTGCGGCCCAGAGCCCACCGGCTCCTCGATGGCCTGCACTCGCGCGGCGAGAAACGGCGCTTCGCGCACGATCTGCAGCAGGCGAAAGCGGCTCTCGCCCTGACAGACCAGATGATGGGCGCCGTCGGCGGCGGTCACGTACCGCACGACTGTCGCAAGCACCCCGACATTGTATAGATCCGCCGGCGATGGCTTCTCGACCGCGGCGTCGCGCTGCAGCAGAAGGCCGATTTTTTTCCCTGTCCGCACTGCCTCCTGGGCGGCTGCGATGCTCTCCTCGCGCCCCAACGTGACGGGCAGGACGATGCCGGGGAACAGCACCACGTTGCGCATCGCAACGATCGGCACTGCCTCGGCGGGCAGATCCGGAAGTTCCGCGCTTGCTGTCGAAGGCGCGCTGTGCTCAGGGCCCGTCATTGCTTATTTCTCCGTTGCACGAGTGAGACGCACTTCCAGACAGCCGTGTTCGTAACGGGTCGCGGCGATGGCGAGCGGCAAACCGGAGAGGGGAATGCGTCGGAAAAAGCGTCCGTGCGGAATTTCGAGCCGGCGGATCACCGTGCTCGGACGGCCAAATTTCAACTGCCGGATGGCGCTGACGGCGAGGGCCGTGGGCTCGAGCCTCACCTCGATCTGCTCGGCCGCCACGCCCGGCAATGCAAACAGTACGACCAAGCCATCAGAGGTCTCCACGATATCTACGGGCGGCTCCCACAGAGCCCCGTCCGTACCGGGCCCGAGGTAGCGCAGGAATTGCCGCTGCAGCCGCTCGGTCCGGTCGAGGACTTCGCGCGCCTCAACCCACATCCAGCCATATTGTCGCTCGATGTTCATTGCTTCTCCGGCCTGGCCCACCGGCTCCGGGCCACTCGATACGCTGCGCCGGGCGACTCGTGCCGGCACTCGGCGCGGACCCGCTGATCGGCACCGTCGTTTCGAGATGCGGTCGCGGGGATGACAAATCAAGGCAGTGTCCCGACACCATGCTCCGCCATTGCACAGCCGCGCTCCATCCGGAAGGATGCGTATCATCGGCAGACCCGGCCGAGCAGGCCGTGCCGCCCCCCCGGCGAGAGCCCCCGCGGAATGTAAAGACGGGCGGGCGGGGGACCTTGGGCTCAACCCGGCGCCGCCCGGGCTGTACCGCCGGTTGAGATTTGGTAGGGTTATGCGCCTGGCCGAGGGAAGCGGAAGATCCAAGCTCCCCTCGCGGCCGGCGAGCGTGCGCTGCAAACCGAGCGACGTCCGAGCCAGGGCCATCTGCGCAGACTGCATCCCCACTTCATCTGTCCCGACCATGCCAATGAGCGACGTCTCGCCGCGCTACAAGTGGATCGCCCTGTCGAATACGACGGTCGCGGTGCTGCTTGCGACCATTGACTCATCGATCATGCTGATCGCAATGCCACAGATCTTTCACGGCATCGCGCTCAATCCGTTGCAGCCACACAATACGTTGTATTTGCTGTGGATGATTCTCGGCTATCAGGTCGTTACCAGCGTCCTGGTGGTGAGTCTCGGCCGACTCGGCGACATGTTTGGGCGCGTGCGGATGTACAACCTTGGATTCATCATCTACACGGTTGCATCCCTGGCGCTGACGCTTGACCCGTATATCGGACAGGCCGGGGCGCTGTGGCTGGTCATCGGACGGATCTTCCAGGGCATCGGTGCGGCCTTCCTGGTCGCAAATTCCGGCGCCATCCTCACTGACGCGTTCCCCCCCAACCAGCGAGGTCTCGCCCTGGGCATCAACAACGTTGCCGGCATCAGCGGCAATTTCCTCGGCCTCATTCTGGGTGGGGTGCTCGCTGCGATACACTGGCGGTTGATTTTCCTTGTCTCCGTACCTTTTGGGCTGTTTGGAACCCTGTGGTCGTACCTGAAGCTCAAGGAAATCGGCCATCGCCATCGAACGCCCATCGACTGGGGTGGCAACATCAGTTTTGCCACCGGACTCACCCTGATCATGGTCGGCATTACCTGGGGCATCCAACCCGCCGGGGGCCATGACATGGGCTGGTCGAGCGCGGCGGTGCTCACCCTGCTCGGCGCCGGTGTGGCCGCGATGATCGCCTTTGCCATGATCGAGAGACACGTTGCGGCGCCGATGTTCCGGCTGCCGCTCTTTCGGATTCGGGCCTTTACCTTCGGCACGCTGTCGACGTTTCTCTCGGCGATCGGCCGAGGTGGATTGATGTTCATGCTCATCATCTGGCTGCAGGGCATTTGGCTGCCTCTGCACGGCTACAGCTTCGAGCAGACGCCGCTGTGGGCAGGCTTGTTCATGCTGCCGTTGAGCGCCGGCTTTCTGGTTGCCGGTCCGCTTTCGGGTGTGCTGTCGGACCGTCTCGGCGCGCGATACTTTGCCACTGGAGGGATGCTCGGGGCTGCTGCCAGTCTCGTGCTTCTGATGCTGCTGCCGATCAATTTTGCTTACAGCGCCTTTGCAGCGATCCTGCTGCTCTCAGGAATTTCCATGGGCGCCTTCGCCGCGCCGAATCGAGCGGCTGTAATGAACAGCCTGCCGGCACGCGACCGGGGCGCCGGCGGCGGCATGAACGCCACCTTCCAGAATGCCGCCCAGGTGTTGTCGATCGGCATCTTCTTCTCCCTCATGATCGCCGGACTCTCCACCACCTTGTCGACGACACTGGAGCACGGTTTGATGCAGCACGGAGTGTCGGCGAGCGTCGCTCGGCACGTCGGCTCACTGCCCCCGGTCTCGGTGCTGTTCGCGGCATTCCTCGGCTATAACCCGATCCGCACACTGCTCGGCCCGGGCGTACTGACACACCTATCGGCGGCGAACCGCGCGACACTCACCGGGCGGTTCTTCTTTCCTGAGTTGATTGCGGCACCGTTCCGGGCCGGACTGACTGCGGCGTTCAGCTTCGCCGCCGCCACATGCCTGATAGCGGCTGCCGCCTCCTGGTCGCGTGGGTCCCACTACGTGCACCAAGATCGACCCGACGCGACGGCCGCCAGCGAGTCGGACGCCTAAGGTCAGCAAACGCTGAACGTGACCCGATGAGAAACTCAGCGCTGTGCCTATCTGCCGCTGTCGCTCTTGTCGCAAGTTCCATTCCGACCGGCGTACAGGCGAGTACAGGCCCTCTGGCGCACACGACCGATGGCTGGGTCGAAGGATCGGTACGCAATGGCATCGAGTCCTTCAAGGGCATTCCATTTGCGGCACCGCCGATTGGCAATCTGCGCTGGCGGGCCCCGCAGCCGGTCAGAGCCTGGTCGGGCGTTCTGCTCGCAACGCGTTACCGTGCCGCCTGCATGCAACGGGGAATGTATCCGCCCGATGCGTCGCCCGAACCGGTCAGTGAAGACTGTCTGTACCTGAACCTTTGGAGACCGGCTGCACCGTCCGCCCCCCACTTGCCGGTTATGGTGTGGATTCATGGCGGGGCATTGGAGCAGGGGTCCGCGTCCGTACCGCTCTATGCCGGAGTGCACCTGGCCCGCCGGGGCGTAATCGTCGTGACGGTGAGTTATCGCCTCGGTGCATTGGGATTTCTCGCTCTGCCGGCACTGACCACGGAATCTCGCCGCCACAGTTCTGGCAACTACGGCTTGCTGGATCAATTAGCGGCTCTGCGGTGGATTCAGCGCAATATCGCAGCGTTCGGTGGCGACCCCGGCAACGTAACCGTCTTCGGTCAATCTGCGGGTGCGATGTCGATCGCTGCCCTGACAACCTCGGTGCTCGCCAAGGGGCTGTTTCAAAAGGTGATTGGCGAGAGCGGCGGGTTATTTGAACCGATCGAGCTGTTCTCGAATCTGCGCCTACGCGGCGCCGAGGCCCAGGGCGAGCGCTTCATGCACCGCGCAGGCGTCACTTCGCTCAGCGAATTACGCAACATCCCGGCCGAACAGCTCCTGAGAGTACCGTTCGCGCCTCATATCACTGTGGATCGTCAGGTGATCCCTCGCGCGCCGTGGGAAAGCTATGTCCATCACCAGACCAACAGAGTCGCCCTCCTGATCGGTTGGAACCGCAACGAGGGGGCAATCTTCCTTGCGCACCGAGAAGTGACCCCAGAGAATTACTACCGGACGTTGGAGCGTACGTTTCCGGCTCTGCTCGTGCGCCTGCTCGCCCCCTCACCGGGTCACAGCGTCGCACAGGCACGCGCCACCGCCATAGCGTTCAACACAGATGTGCGCTTTCGCTGGGACATGTGGCGCTGGGCGAGGCTCGCGCGGCAGGACGAAGGCGAGCCCGTCTACGTGTACGAGTTCACCCACTCCCCACCCTACCCGCGACATTCACCCTATCACGGCCTCGGCGCCACCCATGGTGTCGAGATGCAATACGTCTTTGATCACCTCGAGCCGGGCGGTCACTGGGGCATTGTCGATCGTCGCCTCGCCCGGGTGATTCCGGCATACTGGGTCCGCTTTGCCCGCACTGGCAATCCGAATGGACCCGGTTTGCCGCGATGGCCGGCGTTTCACATCAGCCACCCGCGCATCATGGCGCTCGGAGGCAAGATCCAGCCCATTGCTCTGCGAAACGTCACCCCTCTGCGCCGGATCACCCGCCTGTACGCACTCGCGCGATTCCTAGCACGCGACTGGCTCGCGCTGTGTGTCGCGGTATTGCTGGCACTCGTTACGCTAATCTCGATGGGCATGCACGCCCTGCGCCGACGCAGATTGCAACTCACCCGTTGATGCCGCTTGCCATCGATCGCGCTGCGCCAGGCTGGCGCGAGTCACTGGGCAGCTGCGCCGGTTGCAGAGCAAGTCGCCACGGCCCACAGCCAGCCGCCTCAAACCAGCACGGCGATCCGGAAGCCCCTGCGCACTACTTGTCGAGTGCTTTCGGCATACCACTGAATTCGTGGGGCGGTCGATTCCCCGCCAGGTATCTGACAAAGAAATCCCAGCAGCGGCGGGTCACGTAAGGCGTATGAACCCCGTAGTGATGTCGCTCGTTCGGCACCGCGAGCATGCTGAAGTCCTTGTTTGCGTTCATCAGCGCGTTGACCATCAAAAAGGTATTGCTCGGCGGCACATTGTTGTCGATCGATCCTGTCACAAGCATCAAGTGACCCTTGAGATTCTTGGCCAGCAGCTCGCTCGCCTGATTGTCGTAGTTGGTGGTGCCGTTCCTGTGCTTAACCAGCAGACCTTCCCATTTCTCACCCCACCCATAGTAATAGTCACGGTTATCGTAATTGCCACTTTCCGCCCAGCCCACCTTGAAGAAGTCGGGGTGGCGAAGCATGGCGGAGACGGTGGCATTACCACCCCCGGAGTGACCCCAGATGCCCACGCGTCTGAGATTCATCCACGGATACCGCGCGGCCAACTGCTTGATTCCTGTGATTTGGTCCGGAATCGTGTCATCTCCCATGTCGCCATACCAGTAGCGCTGGAAGCTCGCCGACCGATACGGCGTACCCATCCCGTTGATCGTCACCACGATGAAGCCGAGTTCCGCCAGTGCCTGATGACTGCCGCGCTCGGAGCGGAAACTGAACGTCGCAATGGAACCGATTTGCGGTCCGGGATAGACGAAGTCTATGACGGGATATTTCTTGCGCGGATTGAAATTTGTAGGCCTGTACAGCAAGCCATACAGCGTGGTCTTGCCGTCCCGCGCCTTGACTGTAAAAGGAAGCGGCGGCACCCAGCCCATGGCCCTGAGGCGCGAGATGTCCGCCCGCGCAATGGTTTTAATCACGCGCCCGCTTGTCGCGGACCGCAGCACAGTGACCGGTGGAGTCGTCGGCGTGGAATACGAATCCACGAAATACTTGCCGTCCGGCGCCATGGTGATCGTATGATCAGCATCCTCGGGCGTCAGCAGCTTGGTCTTGCCGCTGTTCATATTCACTTTGAACAGCTGGCGGTAATAGGGATTCATCCCCGGAGTGCGTCCGACACCGACGTACCACACTGTTCCGGTCTTACGATCGACGTGGGGCACCTGAATGACATCGCCCTTGCCCGTCGTGATCGGGCGCAGCACCTGACCGCTCTTGAGACTGACCAAATACAGGTTCATCCAATTGTTTTGTTCGGTCGGCCAAATCGCCGCATTCCGACCGGGCAGGTATTGCCAGTCTGGCCGGCCATACCAGCCTTGATAATAATCCTTCGCCTTGTAAACAAATGCGGTACGCACTTCCCCAGTCACCGAATTTGCCACACGATACCACTCCGTCTGCTGGTCGCGTGACGTCGACACCAACGCAAGGGTCTTGCCGTCCGCAGACCAGCGGATCTCGCTCCAGCTGCCGAGCCGCTGCTCCGGGGGCATCCGCAGCCGCACGATCTTGTGGGTGACGATATTGATCACCACTGGGTGGATCAGAAAGACATGTTTGTCACCGGGCAACGGGTACGGCCAGACCTCCAGGGTCGGATGACCGATACGCGTCACAACCGTATACATGTCTCTGACTTTGCGCTGATCCTGCCGAAAGGCCACCAGCAGCCTCGAGTTCGGTGACCAACTCACGGCCGTGCCACCGTTCCTGCGCATGCTGTAGCCATAATTCTTCACGCCATCGGTCGTGAGCTGCGCGGTTTTGCCGGTAGCAATATCAAGGATCCACAAATTCCAGTCCCGAACGAATACACGAAACTTGCCGTCTGGCGAACGTGCGTGTCGGACCTTGTCGAACTTGGTGCGGTGCGTTTTCCATGGATCTTTTTGCACGACGCAGACGCCGGCTCCTGCAAGATCGCAGCGATAGCGCTTCTTTCCGAACTGCACATCGAGCGCACCACCCTTGAGAGGCTTGAAGTCAAATCCGAAAGCCGGCCATTTGTTCGGATTCATGGATTTGCCGCGCGCCTTACCCAGAGCAGCCGCCAATTTCGCCGCATCGAATGCGGGTGATATTCGGCCAGTGACGGCATCCATCTCGAGAATGCGATCGGCCGTGGCGCCGTGATCGCGATACCAAAAATGCGTCGCGTCGAGCCAGGTCACGCGCTGAACGTCGTGATCGACCAATGGATCGACGAAATGACCCACCAGAGGATCCGTACTATCCAGGAGGAACCTCGCCGCTCGCTCGTAATCGGCATTGGTCAGCTGCCGGGCTTGCGCCATCGGCAGTAGGACTCCCACGAGTCCGAGCAGCGCAAGCAGGGGGATGAGTGGCGTTTTCATGCGTAGCGAACCTTGTCGTGGCGACTGTCAGTCCCGACATCGATTGACCTAAAAGAACGATGGAGCGGTCGGCAAAGGACCCGAGACGCAGGAGTCTACCCGCGACGCAAGTGGCGCAACAGGGTTGCATATTCCATTGATTTTGCGGACGAGCAGCAATGTGTTCCCATGCACATCTGCGGGGCACGGAGCTCGCGCCGAGCTGTTCGCCGTGAGCATCGCACGATCCGTCGCATTTTCCAGGTTTGCGATGGATTGCACTGGGATTGCGTGCTAGAGATCAGTCCATGCGCCACCCTCGTATTTGGCCCGTCTTGGGCCTGCTGATGTTCTCGCCCTCGGCCTTTGCAGCCGTCCCCAAGCCTGCCGCGAGACCGCCCGTCCCGGTACCCAAGGAACGCGCCGTGAGCACGCAGCACAGCGTGACGATCAACGGCGAGACGATTCACTACACAGCGACCGCCGGCACGATCCTCCTGCGTGATAAGAATAACGCACCTATCGCCAGCGTGTTCTACGTCGCCTATACCGAAGACGGAGTGCGCAACCTCGCAGCACGGCCGGTCACGTTTCTCTACAACGGCGGTCCTGGAGCGTCGTCCGACTGGATCCAGATGGGCGGGCTCGGTCCGTACCGCGTCAACATGGTGAATGGCAGGGCGACACCACCGGCCCCCTACTCGATTACACCCAGTCATGACAGTCTGCTCAACGATTCCGACCTGGTCTTCATTGATGCCGTAGGCACAGGCTACAGCCGCGTGGTGGGCAAGGGGACCGGAAAGATGTTCTGGGGCGTGGACCAGGACGTGAAGTCCTTCGGCCAGTTCATCTATCGGTACCTGAAGAAGTACAACCGGTGGCAGTCACCGAAATTCTTGTACGGCGAAAGCTACGGCACCACCCGTTCCGCTGCGCTGGCGCAGTACCTGCAGAACCAAGGCATCGCGTTGAACGGCGTCATATTGCAGTCGACGGTGCTCAATTTTTTCGACTGGATGCCGGGATCGGACGACAAATATATTTTCGATCTTCCCTCCTACGCCGCAATCGCTTGGTATCACGATCGGATAGCAGACAAGCCGGCCAGCCTGGCTGCCTTCGTCGAGCAGGCGCGCGTTTTCGCCGATGGCCCTTATGCCCGGGCACTGCGGCAGGGAGATCAGCTACCGCAGAGTCAGCTCGATGCGATCGCCGAAAAATTGCATGGCTTCACCGGGTTGCCGGTGCTCTACCTGGAACAAGCGAACCTGCGGGTCTCACCCGCTCACTTCCGCAAGGAGCTGCTGCTGCCGCTCGAAGAGCATATCGGACGATTCGATGCCCGCTTTGCGGCATCCGACGCCGATGCCGTCAGCTCGCGAAACTCGTTCGATCCCTCGAACCAGTTCACCGGCGCTCCTTTCACCGCGGCGTTCGAATGGTATCTGCACAACGTGCTCAAATACCACTCTGATCGCATCTACAAGGAAGAGAGCAACCAGGCGTTCAAGAAATGGGATTGGAAGCATGATCACCTGACCTTGCCGTACGTCGCGGGAGACCTCGCGGCCGCCATGCGCAAGAACCCCTACCTGCGGGTGCTCTCTGAGAATGGATATTTTGACCTGGCGACCCCGTTCCACGAGACCGAATACGATCTTGATCATGCGATGCTGAATTCGACGTTACGCAAGCACATCACGTTCGCCTACTTCAAGTCGGGGCATATGATTTATCTGAACCCCAGTGCGCTTACCGCAATGCATGCGGTCCTGGATCGGTTCTACGCCAAGACGTTGAAAACCGATAGCGCAGCGGCGGTAAATTGACGCGCGACGGGCGCGTAGAGGCTGAAGTAGTCGAACACGCGCGCCGAGTCCGGAACACCGAACAACGCCGTTCGCAGGGGTTCGACGTCACAATCAAAGGCGATACACCTCGGGCGCGGCAGCTTTCATTCCGCGCGACCGCGTGCTACCAACCGTATCAGGCGCTCGCGCAAAAACGGATCACTCGCCGGTCGGATCCGGGGCGCCTCACCGCCCTCATCCGCTCCCGTTACGCGCCAGCAATAGTCCGCAGCCGACGCCAATCAGAAGCGCTGCGCTGATACGGCTCTGCGTTCGGCGGCGTCCGGGGGTCGCGAACCAACTTCGGGCATGCCCAGCGAGCAACGCGTAGGCACCATCTGAAATCAACGCCAGGAGAATCATCGTTCCGATCATCACCAGAAGCTGCGGTCCCGATGGCAGGCGTGCATCGATGAACTGCGGCAGGAATGCGATATAGAAAAGGATCGCCTTTGGATTCGTCAGGGCAACGAGAAAGCCATGCACAAACACTGATCGAAGCGAGCGCGGAGCGACCTGCGCAGCCGCCAGCGCGGATCCACCCTGCGATCGCCACGCCTTGATTCCGAGCCAAATCAGATAGAACGCACCTGCCCAACGCACGATTGCAAAGACTTCGCTCAGCCATGCGAAGAATGCGATCAGGCCAATGGCGGTACCAACGAGTAGGATCGCATTCCCAATGCTCGCACCCGCGACGGTCGCGATCCCTGCTCGGCTGCCGTGACTCAATGAATTCGCGACAACCAGCGTGACAACAGGTCCGGGCATCACGACGAGAATGGCTACGGCAAGACAGTAAGCCAGATAAAGATGCGGGTTCATTCAACCCTCCCCGGTGCTCGCTCCAGGTCCCAGAATGAATGACCGGACCGGCATGCGCAAGGTCGCATGGAGGTTGCTCGACATCGATCGGATCTGGATCGCTTACCGCCGCAGAATGGTCTGCGGCATGCAGTCGGCCCACTCTTGTGCCATCCCGTCGAGAAAGTGCACCATACCCCATCGCCGACCCGAGAACCGAGCGAGAGCCTGGCTGGACGCTCAGATCAGGACGCGATCGGACGTACGGTGCGGCGACATTTGCTCGGACGTCCGATGGCGCTTGACCGCAGCGCGTACGCCACTGAATATCGCCCACGGCCAGGCGCAGCTGCACACACCATGGTACACATGAGTTCACTCCCGGACTTCAAGCTCGAAACCTATCTCGCTCAATGGGAATTCTCGGCGCGCCATCACATGACTGCGTCCGACGCGGAATCGCTGTCCGTTCGCGAGTTGCTTGCGCTTGGCGGTGACGCAGCGTTCGAGAGCCTCCTCGATCTTCGCCTTTCCTACACCGAATCATACGGTGCGCCCGAATTGCGGGCCGCGATCGCGAAAACGTATGACACGTGCGCGGCTGACGATGTGCTGTGCTTTGCCGGCGCTGAAGAGGGACTCTACTGCTTTTACCATGCGTTGCTCGGGCCTCACGATCATGCAATCGTGATCACACCCGACTATCAATCAGCCGAAACCGTGCCACTCGCACTGTGCGCCGTCTCCGGCGTGGCACTCGACCCGCGGGAGAACTGGACGCTGCATCTGGATCAGGTCGCGGCCGCTATCCGCCCGAACACGCGCGCGCTTTACATCAATTTCCCGCACAACCCGACCGGAAAGATTCTGGAGCGGGATCGGTTCGAGGAACTGATCGAGCTGTGCCGGAGGCACGGCATATGGCTCTTTTCCGATGAAGTCTACCGACTCATCGAACGGGATCCACACAAGCGGCTGCGGCAGGCAGTCGATGCCTATGAGCGGGGCGTGTCGCTTAACGTGCTCAGCAAGGCGTTCGGACTCCCAGGTCTGCGCATCGGTTGGATCGCATGCCGAGACCGCGCGCTGCTCGAGCGGATGGTCCGCGTCAAGCACTATCTGTCGATCTGCAACAGCGGTCCTTCGGAACGACTGGCTCTCGTGGCGCTTCAGCATAGTGAGTACGTTCTGACTCGCACGCGAACCATTGCTCGGGACGGCTACGAGAAGGTCACCGGATTTCTAGCGGGTTTCCCAGACCTGTTTGAGGCCTACACCCCGGACGGCGGCGTCGTGATGTTCCCCCGTTACAAAGGGGCCGAAGGCGTTGAGGCGTTCTGTCAGCGCATGGTCGAGGAGGGTGGCGTCGTACTGCTGCCCTCATCCATCTATGTGTCGGCCCTCTCGCCGACGCCTCTGGATCGCTTCCGCATCGGCTACGGCCGACGGAATGTAGATCAGGGCCTGAATGCAATGCGCGAATTGATACTTCGTCGCCGCATCTGAGATCTCAATTTCCTCTGCTAGCGGCCGTGCCTGACCGCCGCCTATTAATCCGGCGTATAACTACCGGACAATACGACGGCATGATGCAACGATGGGGCAATGCTGAACAGACCTGATCGTCGAAGAGCAAATACGGATGTTTGCCTGGAGTGGCGTCGGCAGATGCTGATGCTGCGCGAGCGCAACAAGACGCACGTGGAGATCGCGCAGATCACCGGCCGTACCCGATCGTACGTGTCGACGATACTCAAGCGCCTGGCGGGGACTCCGGAGATGCTGGAGGGTATGTCGCGTGGGGGAGTCCGCAGCGCAACCTTCGAGCACTGTCGGCGAAGGAAGAGCGTCGGGCTCAGCAGTTGATCTGTGAGAAATGTCCGGATCAGCTGTCGTTGCCGTTTGCACTGTGGACCCGTGGTGTGATTCGCGAGCTGATCCGGCGGGAGTTTGACATCCGGCTGTCAATTCGTGAAGTCGGAGAGTACGTGACATGGTGGGGCTACATCCCGCAGAAGGCGGCGCGGCGCGTACGAGCGCGACGATGCGGCGGTAAAGGACTGGCTGTCGAGCGAATATCCTCAGATCAAAGCGCGCGCGAAGCGGGAAAACGCAGAGATCAGCCGGGGTCATGAGACCGGGATTCGCTCGAACGAGAGTCGTCATCGCGGATAAGCACCGCCGGGCCAGACGCCGATCGTAAAGATTCCCGCTCGTCGCAAGAGCCTCTCGATGATCGCGGCGGTGACGAACCAGCGGAAGGTGCGGTTAATGATCTGCCCGGGCGGTCTAAGCCCAGAACTGCTGATCGTGTTCACGCAGAGATTGATTGAGGACGCGCCTCGCGAGGCATTCCTCATCCTCGACAATCTGAACGTCCACAAAGCCAAGGCGTTACGCGAGTGACTGGAAGAGCACGCCGATCGGATCGATGTGTTCTATCTGCCACCGTAATTCCCGGAGATGAATCCATCCGAGTATTTCAACGGCGAGCTGACGGGTAAGATCCCGCGTGGGGTGCCGCCGAAGGACGTGGCGGACCTTAAGCGAACGATGTTGAGCACCTCGCGCCGCATCCAGAAATCGCCGAGACGCGTACACGCCTACTTCAAACATCGCAAGATCAGATATGCCACTTAAGTCCACTGCAATTACGTTGGGTTAATAAATGGGCACGACCCGTACCTCTACCTGGCGGATGTTCTGGCGCGACTGCCGACGCAGCCAGCCAGCTCGATGATCAACTGCCACCTCAGAGTCAGCCGCGCAGCTGATCCCCGTCGACGCCTCTGGGTCTGACATACAGAAAGCCGTTACGGTGTGATGCCCGGCCGCTTACCGACGGAGCGTTCTCCGTGTGCTTGGAAAATATGACTTTTAGGGCCCAGGAGACGACTTCCCTGCCGCGAGAACAGAGCACGTGAGTACGCATGGATCAAGCTCGAAAACCCCAAGATCTCGAGTTCGTCGCTGTCCTTTCCCGAGTTGGGCGGCACGTCTCCCGTCGCTGGCCGCCGCTCTGCTTCAGTGCCCATCATGAGGCGGTTCGCAACGCTCTCCGGAGCGAGCGCTAGGTGACGGGACCTTGCGCAGGGCACGAACCCCGCCGCGGCAGACGTGGCGCACTCCGCGACGCTTTCCGGCCCATCCCTCGCCGACATCTACGCAAAATAAATTGAAATGTTCTAGCGCGACTGTGGGACAGCTGCGTACAGGCTAATCACCGTACCAGGTCGGTAATGCTTTAGCAACGTTACAGAGAATCACAACGCCTGACCTGCCGAGCCGATGCCTTCGCTCAGCAGCGTACTTTCCGCCAAGCGCTTCTGCTTACCACGCGGCCCCTGTCGATTCGAGCCGGAAATTGCGGCCCGCCACGTTACCGTCTGGATTCGGAAACCGCCCCCGCGATATCCAGTTTCGCAACGTTCGTGGGGAAACACTTACAATATCAAGCACGCGGTCTTGATAAAGAGATTTTTGCAGTGTAAGCGTCTACTCGACGGTTAGATCAGCGTACGGACTCATATCTTCCATAGGGTTTGCTATGCCATCTCTCAGACATCCGATAGGATAGCAATGTCCCTCCAGATGTCGATTTCCGCTGCGAATGACTTTTCGCGCATATGTGCGCCAAGAAAAACGTCATTCGCAAAGACTTCCCCTCCTGTGATCTTCAAGCGCTCGCAAGGCCCAATATTTTTCCGTCGTCCGTCGGAGGTCATGATGCGAAGGAATACTGCCGTGCCACACTCGAGTACTCTGTGTCGTCTACGGGCCACATGCCAGATTCCACCGGCAAAGATCGCCGCCACAGTGTAGTCTGGTCCGCGCAGTGTCCCATCAGAACATATTGTGAAATATGTCCCGCGAACCAATGTCATTGAGTCGTCGCTAAATGCTCTAAACGTGAGCGTAATCATTTAATAGGCTGTTAAAAAACCCGGCGCTTCGGGGAAAGTAGACGTTATCTGGCGCAGGATTGAGGTTCTCCGATGCGTGGAGTGGACTCGAAGCAGGAAGCGATGTTCAGCTACGTCCCCCTGGAAGCGCGGGTTCCGGTAATGCATTCGCCGCGGCCGATCCGCGCGATGATCTCCGAGGCGCTGGCGCAGATGGATGGGCGGTTCGCGAAACTCTACTCCCAGATGGGCAGACCTTCCATCGCGCCGGAGCGGCTCATTCGGGCACTGCTGCTGCAGGTTCTTTATTCGATCCGCAGCGAGCGGCTGCTCGAGGCGGACATCGCCCGTGAGCTGTTCGAGACCGTCGTTGAGCAGGCTCGGATGGCGGACCTTCTGAGCGATGAGCATTTCTGCGTCGACGGCACGATGATCGCAGCATGGGCGTCGCACAAAAGTTTCCGCCCCAAGGACGGCTCTGGTGGCTCTGGTGGAGGCGGTAGCCGCAATGACGCTCGCGATTTTCGCGGTGAGCGCTCGAACGATTCGCATGCGTCCACGACTGACCCTGAGGCGAAGCTGTACAAAAAGAGCGCTGGGACGCCCTCGAAGCTGGCCTACCTCGGACACGCGGTGAGCGAGAACCGCAATGGCCTGATTGTCGCCACGCAGGTGACGCAGGCGAGTGGCACTGCCGAACGCAGCGCGGCGATCGAGATGCTCGGTGAGCTGTCCGGCCCAAGACGATGCACCCTCGCAGCGGATAAGGACCATGACACGCGCGAGTTCGTCCAGCGAACCCGTGAGCTGAACGTCACCCCTCATGTGGCGCAGAACATCGAGCGACGTGGCGGCTCGGCCATCAATGCCCGCACGACCCGTCATGTCGGATACTCCCTGAGCATCAAAGCGCGCAAGCGTATCGAGGAGTCCTTCGGCTGGGCCAAGGATATCGGACTTCTGAGACGCCCGAAGGTCCGAGGCCGCAGGAAGATGGAGTTCGCGACGCTTCTGACTTTCACCGGCTACAACCTGGTGCGCATGCGCAATCTCCCTACACCGGGGTTCACATAGCTCGATTGCCATCTCAAGCGAAAACATCATCGAAATGTCCACCCAACCAGGCAATGGAGCCTCCGCAGGCACGGATCGCACGGCCAGGACGGTTGACATCGACCTCGGAACGATTGTTCGACGAGCGTTCACAGGAAGACAGGCGCCTCGATCACCGGGTTTTTCATCAGTGCGTTAAGTGACTCGACTTTCAGACTTCGCTTCATTTGCATTCTTTCGTCGGGCCGCCGCGTGACTGTCTCAATATCGGCGGACTCTGACGGTTACTGTAGATAAGCGGTAAAGGAGTCTCCTAAACGGATTCGAGCTCAATGCGCGCATGCTTCGCGGCCGATGTGGTGTCCTTCAAGGCGCGCTGGTATGTAGGCTCTGATGGCAGCGATCCTCCTTCGAAGTCGCGATATGGCATCGCACCAGAAATCGGGGCGAAGTTTCAAAATCCATGCACCGGCTGCGCAACCGTGAGGAATCCGGGAAATTGGTGTCGGCCGAAGATGCTCACTGTTTCTCCATGTTCCGGCGCGCGCCAAAAGCTGCTGCAATGCTCCCGTCAATTCGACCTTGACGCCGCATGGAGGGGCGAGTGAGGGTGAATCTCGAGCGTAATCGCTAAATGCAATCGACCAAGCAAAGCTAGAGATTCTGACGGAAGATCGAGCCTGAAGACGTCTCGTGCATACAGACTCACCAGCAATTCTGCGACACCGCTCTCATCGTGCAGTCGTGCGAGAAAAGGTTGTGCGCGGCGCATCTGATTGAGTGTTTGTAATACAATTTTTTCTACCGAGACGTCACTGCCTGAAAGGAGTGGCTCGGCCATCAGACGTCCGATCCAGTAGCTGTCGTGGTGCGTACCGCCTAATTCTGCGCTCGCGTTGCAGCGGGGCTGACCAGCTTGCCAGGAGTGCTGCGGTTGAATGCCGAGAGCACAAGTGATCACCGTCGGGTCGATTGTCGGATGACGAATGCGCAGGGAGACAGTGAACTCGTAATCGCTCATGGATGTGCGCGCACGAAGGTTGACGAGACAGCGATTGTGAACCCGTGGTTGGATCACGAGGTCCAAGGCAATACCGCGCTCACCTGCTGCGACCCGCCGTGCCAATGATGTCGCCGCTGTTACCGGAAGATGATGCTCGCTCCGGGCCGGTCACATTGGCGGCAAACGCGCGCAGACACTCGCGAGAGCAGATGATCATCGGCGCGTCCTGATCGCCGATCGCTCCCAAGTTCGGGTGACAACTTACCCGAAAATGCTGCCTTGGCCGCCGTCCATCTTCAAAGCCGACGTCGCGCTCGCATACGTCGCAGGTAATGACCAGAATTTCCTCAGCGGAACGGTAGAGTCCAGTCTTGCGCCAAGCCATGGGACGGACCTCACGACAGCGAAATTCAAGGTGTCGCTCCGGGCCAGGACGACGGGGAGCGACGCTGATTAAATGTACGTCAGTAACGACGCGAACCACCGCTTCGATTGCCACCGGCCGACCGGTCTCGGTCCTGTGCCTCGTTCACTCTTATAGGGCGCCCGTCACAATCAGTGCCATTTAGCGCCTGCATTGCCCGCGATGCATCTGCGCTCGGCATTTCCACGAAACCAAAGCCGCGCGGTTTACCTGTCTCTCGGTCGGTAACCATAGTGACTTTTTCGACTGCCCCATGTTTGGCGAACAGTGCACTCACGGTCTCTTCAGTCGCCGTAAAGGGGAGATTCCCAACGTATAATTTTGTCACTATGTATTACTCTTGAAAATAGGGAGCCTTAGGCGTTCCTGCGTTCTAGTTCGCGGAGCTTTGCGCGGGTGGCAGACTTTGGCAGGAGGGGCGCGTAAGGTAACTACGCGTGGCGCCAAGGTAGACAAGCCGAAAAGGCACGATCCAATCCACAGCCTACAGGATCCGAGGCATACTGCCAAACTATATCTTCTGCGAGGGCACTGATCACTGTCGAACGCTCCTTACGTTCACCGTGCTAGAAGGCAGTTGCTGACCCAATTCAGCCCCGATAACGGACAGAGTCAAACAGATGTAATAATTCGGCAGAGCATTTGTCATTCGCGGGTGCATCTGACGCCGATTCACCCCATAATGGCCCGTGGGGAAGTCGGAAGAAGGACGGCGGCACGTTTGGTGAGATGGGTACGTCACTTCCCCGCAGGCTTCGCCAGCCTTTTAATTTCAGCCGAGAGTAGCGCCTCAGACTTCAAATTGAATCTCATATGCTGGTGCGGGCGATTCCTCAGGCACCGGAGTCATGACCTTTCCCAACAGGTCAATAACAGGAGCTGAAACGCGTCATGAATCTTTCTTTATTGGAAGCGTTTCGCAGGTTCGGTGCCAAGCCCTCGAATCGGTTAGGCAGCCTTTCCGCGATGGCGGTGGACGGCGCCATGGTACTCAACTGCCGACTGGCGCATTTTTCACATCCCACTCGCGGAGTCTTGCGTTACGAGACCAGTCTTTCAGCAGCGCAGGCCGGGACTGGGGTCGTCAAGGCGCTCAGCGAGCATCTGACGCGCGCGCGTGAAGGCGATCTGCCAGTTCGGATGGTGGTTACCTCCCCGGTGCAGGAGAAATCAGGCAAGGCGGGGGGCTATTACGTCCGATCAGATCTAATAGGTAAAGTCATAGAATTTGATGGCGATCGCTTCGCCGTCGATTTTACTCGACCACAAGTTGTAGCCCCGGAGAGCACTGCGCGCCGCCGAAAATAGCGTCGTCAAGGCGCGAGTGAGCAAACCGCAATAAGCGTAGGGCGCAGATGCAGACAATACAGCGACTTGGATGCAAGGTCGGCGCCACGAAAGACAGCGCTTTTCAGCAGGCCATCGTTCCGAGGTGTCGAATCCCTGATGCCTTCAGTCAAGAATCTGGCCAAGTCAAACCAGCAATCACAGTCACTGCACGGGCATGGAAAAGGAGAGTGGGCGCTGCCTTGAGTGAGTAGGATTCGCGATTGAGCTACCGGCGCACTCTCGCCACCGACGGCGAACAGCAGATCGAAGGGAAACCGCTCTACCAGCGGCATTACCCATGTTCCCTCGCGCACCGCGGCGGCCCTCAAGGGCCTGCTGATCGGCTCTGAGAGACCGTTCCGCGAGAAGCTCCTGACCGATGGGCTCGAGCTCTACGACATCGTGACCGAGTCGTTAGGACTTGAGCACTTTGGCTGCCTGCAGCATTATCCGGAGTCTGCGGTTATCCGGAGGGCATCGGCTCGTAGGTCTAAAGTGGTCCCTACGCGACGGACCTCTTAGATGGGTCTTGATCGACGTGTTGCATTCTGCGCGCATACTCGTTTGGAGACAAGTATCCGAGTGATGAGTGCAGGCGGACGAGATTGTAAAATCCGTGGATGTATTCTGCGATCGCTCTGTGTGCATCCTGTTTGGTCGCATACGGCTCGGTCGCTTCTTCGGTCGTCAGTGTTGCGAAGAAGCTCTCCGAGACCGCGTTATCCCAGCAATTTCCCTTGCGACTCATGCTGGCCACCATGCCGAGTGCGCCGAGAGCCTCGCGGAAATCATCGCTGGCGTATTGACTGCCGCGGTCGGAGTGAAACAGCGTGCCCGATGGCGGCGTTTCGAGATGGCAGGCATTGCGCAGCGCATTGAGCACCAGCTCATCCGGCATTCGATCCGAGAGGCTGTAGCCGAGCACTTGACGGGTCTGCAAGGCGATGATCACCGCCAAGTACAACTAGCCTTCGCGAGTGGCAACGTAGGTGATATCGCTTGTCCAGGCGTGCACGGCTGTATCGACGCCAAAGCGCCTCTGCAGGAAGTTCGGGGCGATGGCGCGGTGATGAGCGCTGTCGGTCGTGCGCGGCACGAAGCGCCCTTTACGCACGCCTCGCAGGCCTTCCTCGCGCATCACTCGCCGGACGCGCTTTGGGTTCACGCACCAGCCCTGCGCGCGCAGCGCGTGGGTAAGGCGTCGGCGACCGTAGCGTCGCCGGCTCTCCTGGTGGACCTGGACAATCGCTTCGCGCAGCGGCGCGTCCGCATCACTCTGTGGCGCCTTCTTTCGGGCCTGCCAGGCGAAGAATCCCGAAGTCGATACTTCGGGCATCCGGCACATGAATCCGATCGGGTAGTGAGTCCGCTGCGAGGCAATAAAGGCGTACTTCACTTGGACTCTCGAGCGAAGAACGCCGACGCTTCCCAAGAAACTCACGACGCGCCGGCTGGACTC
>JAJZUT010000008.1 GCA_021847105.1 Pseudomonadota bacterium
CCAGGCTCCTCGCTGCGCCTCACCGTCACACGGTCCCCAAGCGCATCCACCGCAAAGCCCAAAATATCAAACCCTATCGCAACGTTGCCCACCGAGGCCGGCGCAAACGCCGTCACCCACTGCAAGGGGCTCATGAGCGGTCTCCAACATCACCCCGGCAGCGGTGCAGACTGATCCGCGCCGCCTCGGCGCTGTGTGCTCGTTCGACGGATGCGGCACGACGCAGAGCGCCGCGGGGATAACCGGCTTGCGGTGTCATGATCAACATTGGATGGTCACCAGATTGAGGGGCGCCTGACTGTACTGATACGCAATCCGCCGCGCAACGGAGCAGCGCAACGATTGTCCTGCGCTCCGGGTGGTGCACTGGGCAGAAGCACGAGCGCGACATCATCGGTGGCGAGCTCGACACCGAGCGCATCCACGCCGCCCAGATAGCCAACGGCTGGTTCGGCTCCGAGCGCGAGCTCGCGCAGCCATCGCCGGGCGCCTTCACGGAGGGCGGCGTCAAGTTCCTCGCCTGGGTCCTCGGCCACGTCGAGCGGCGCGATCAACTCCTCGCCGAGCACCTCGCACGCCGGCGCGGCGGGGCCCGCCGCCTGCCCCTGCTCGGCACCGCCTCACCCAGCCCCCCGCCCGGGATACCCCCACCGTACAGCAGCACGGGTCGCCAGCGGCCGTGCAAGGGGGCAACGGAGTTGCCGCCAGAGGCCAGAAATATCGTTGAATATTTACTGCAATATATTGATATTTAATGTTTTATGACACCACCGGGCCGATCGCCACGCCGTCTCCTCGGCGCATCCGCGCTCATCCTTGCGGTGGCGACTGACCGGCAGCGCCCGCCTCAAGAATACGCTGCGCCAGACGCCAGTGGGGCCGATCGATCATCCGCCCGTCGAGCACGCTGACCCCAACGCCCGGGGTCGCCTCGAAGGCCGCCACCACCCGTCGCGCCCACTCGAGCTCCTCGGCACTCGGGGTGAATGCCGCATTGATCTGCTCGATCTGACCGGGGTGAATGGCGAGCTTGCCGCTGAAGCCATCCGCACGCGCCTGCTCGGCTTCGCGCTGCAGCCCCTGTGCATCGCGCACATCCGCATACACTCCGTCGATGGGCTGAAGACCAAGCGCAGCAGCCGTGAGCAGACACAGCGTGCGGGCCAGCTCAAAGGTCGGGCGCAGAGCACCCGAGGCGTCGTGGCGCACACGCGCTCCGAGCGACGCCGACAGATCCTCCATGCCCCAGGTCAGCCCCCGCAGACGCCGTGCACTCGCGCGGTGCACGGCCGCTGCCTGCGTGTACCCAGGCAGCGCGAGCAGCCCTGCCGGCGTCTCGGTGCCAATCACCACCAGCGCGGTGGTGCCGACCGCAATGCCGTTGCCCGCCTCGATCGCCTCCAATGTGAGCGCGATGCGCTCGATATCGGCGTAGCTGTCGACCTTGGGCAGCACCAGTCCGCGCGGCCGGCCGGCAATCACGGCCGTGGCATCCTCGAACAGTCGCCCACTCGAGAGCGCGTTCACACGCACCCATAACTGTGCGCGAGCGGTTGCCGCCTGAGCATGCAGGAACTCAAGTACCCGCTCGCGCGCGAACGGCAGCCGCTCCGGTGCCACCGAATCCTCCAGATCGAGAATGAGCGCATCGGCGCCGCACTCGAGCGCCTTGGCGAGCTTGCGCTCACTGTCGCCCGGCACGAACAGCCATGAACGCGGTGCCGCCGCGCTCATGCGGGCCTCTTCAGCATCAGCGCGGCGCGGCGGCACGAGGCCACCTCCTCGTCACGCTGATTGTAACCACGATGATCGAACACCACGATGCCCGAGTCCGGACGCGAGCGGCTTTCGCGCACCGAATGCACGGTCGTCACGGCTCGCAGCGTGTCGCCGACGAGCACCGGCCGGGGAAACTTCACCTCCTCCCAGCCGAGGTTGCCGATGGTGGTGCCAAAAGTGGTGTCGTAAACCGACAGCCCGACCAGCAGTCCGAGCGTAAAGACGCTATTGACGATGCGCTCCCCAAATGGCGTGTCGCGACAGTACTCGGCATCCAGATGGATCGCGGCCGGATTCATGGTGAGCGCGCTGAACAGCAGATTGTCCGTTTCCGTGACCGTGCGGCGCACCTGATGCTCAAAGCGCTGTCCGACCGAGAATTGTTCGAAATAAAGACCCATCGTGCCGCTCTCCAGACCATACGCCGATTGGTGCATTATCGCATCGGCGCCGTCGGCCTCATAACCACATGCGCCGTCCGCCAAACCACACGGTATTTATCGGCCGTGCGGGCCGCGCCTATAGTCCCGGCGCATGTACCGCTATGACGAGATCGACCGGCAGCTGCTGCGCGAGCGCACCGAGCAGTTCCGCGACCAGACGCGACGCTTCCTCGCCGGAGAGCTTTCCGAGGAGGAGTTTCGCCACCTACGCCTGCGCAATGGCCTGTACCAGCAGCGCCACGCTCCAATGCTGCGCATCTCGGTGCCCTACGGGCTGCTGGAGTCGGCGCAGCTGCGCCGCATGGCACAGGTCGTACGCAAGTACGACAAGGGCTACGGACACTTCACCACCCGGCAGAACATCCAGCTCAACTGGCCGCAGCTCGAGCGGGTTCCCGACCTGCTCGCCGAGCTCGCCGAGGTGCAGCTGCACAGTATCCAGGCCTGCGGCAACGACACGCGCAACATCACCAGCGATTATCTGGCCGGCGTGGCCGCCGACGAGCAGGTCGATCCGCGCCCGTACTGCGAGCTGCTGCGCCAGTTCATCACACTGCACCCGGAGTTCTACTGGCTGCCGCGCAAGTTCAAATTTGCCTTCACCGGCGCCTCGGTGGACCGCGCTGCGACCCGAACCAATGACGCGGCCGTGCACGTTCTGCGCCGCGAGGGCACGATCGGCTACCGCTTCTTTGTCGGAGGCGGCCTCGGCCGTCAGCCCCTGCTCGGGCAGGAGATGAACGGCTTCGTGCCCGAATCGGACCTGCTGATTTACGCCTGCGCGATCCTGCGCACCTTCAATCGCTTCGGCCGACGCGACAACATCCACAAGGCACGCATCAAAATCGTGCTGCGGGAGTGGGGCATCGAGCGATTCCGCGCCGCGCTCGAGCAGGAATACGCCAGCATCCTTGCCAGCGCGGAAGGCGAGCAGCTGAAGCTGCTGCCGGAGGACATCGAGCAGATGCGCGCACACTTCAGCGCCCCGGCCTACCGGCCGCTCGCGGAGGTCGGCGCGGATCTCGCCGCCGACGGCGCGCGTGACACGCGCTTTGCCGCCTGGCTGAAGCGCAACGTGCACGCGCACAAAGTGCCCGGTTACCGCGTGGTGTTCGTGTCGCTGAAATCGCCCGCGCAGCCCCCGGGGGACTGCACCGCCGAGCAGTTCGAGACACTGGCCGAAGCCTGCGACGCTTACAGCTTCGGGGAAGTGCGCTCGACGTACGACCAGAACCTCGTACTCGCCGATGTCGCCGAGCGCGATCTGTACGCGCTGTGGACCAAGCTCGATGCCGCGGGGCTGGCCACGCCCAACATCGGTCTAACCACCGACCTCATTGCCTGCCCGGGCCTCGATCTGTGTGGCCTCGCGAATGCCGGCACGACCGGTGTGGTGCGGGAGATCTACCAGCGGTTCGACTCCCTCGACGCCCAGTATGAGATCGGCCCCCTGCGCATCACCATGAGCGGCTGCATGAATGGCTGCGGACATCACAGCGTCGGGCACATCGGCATCCTGGGAGTCGATAAGCACGGTGAGGAGTGGTATCAGGTTACCCTCGGCGGCAGTCCGGGCAACGACGCCACGATTGGCGAGCGCGTAGGACGCGCGTTGGCACGGTCGGAAATCGCCGATGGCATCGAGCGGCTGATTCAGGCCTACCTTGCGTTGCGCAGCGACGACGAGGAAACCTTCATCGAGTGCTATCGGCGAGTAGGCATGGGGCCGTTCAAGACCCGCCTGTATGAGAGCGAGGAAGAGTCAGAGGCGGCCGCGGCATGAGCAACCTCATCCTTCGCCAGGGTGTCATCGCCGAGGACGACTGGACGCTCACCGTCGAGGCGGCGGGCGAGCTGCCCGCGCGTGCAAAGATCATTGTACCGCTCGCCCGCTGGCGCACCGAGCGCGAAGCACTGCTCGCAGGGGCCGCTGCGGTCGGGGTGCTGCTGCCGAATACGGAGGACGTCGAGGCGCTCTATCCGCTGATCGCCGACCGGCCACTAATCGCGCTGCAGTTTCCGACTTTTACCGACGGACGCGCGCTCACCCAGGCGGTGCTGCTGCGCACGCGCCTGGGGTTCACCGGGGAGCTGCGCGCGCTCGGCGACGTGATCCGTGACTTGGTCTTCTGGCTCGGACGCTGCGGCATCGACAGCATCGTGCCCCGACCGGATCAGAACCTGCCTTCCTGCCAGCAGGCGCTCGCCGAAATCGGGGTGGCCTATCAGAGCGCCGCCGACACGCACACACCAGTGTGGGCGCGCCGCCGGCTTCGCGCACGGGCCGCCGCTCAGGCACGCCCGTAGAGGCGGTTTGCGGCCGCCCAGTGCGCCGCGAGCGCCACGGTCAGCGATCCCACCGGCAGCTGCCAGCGCCAGTTTGCGGCAGACTGTGTACCCGGAGTATTCAGCCGCGCGGCGCTGCCGAGCCCGAGCAGATCCTGCGCCGGGATTACCGTCAGCTGCCCCACCGTTGCCAGCGCCGCACGCACGATCCCTTCGGGCATCGACTCGCGCGTGACGCCGAGCGTCCGCTCGACATACTGGCGCGTCCGCTCATCCAGGCTCGAATACCAGCCGAGCGAGGTATCGTTGTCATGCGTCCCGGTATACACGACGCAGTCGACCTCGATATTCGCGGGCAGGTGCGGGTTGTCACTCGAGCCGTCAAAGCCGAACTGCAGCACGCGCATGCCCGGCAGTGCGAAGTCCTTGCGCAACGCCGTCACATCCGCGGTGATCAGGCCGAGATCCTCCGCAACGATCGGCAAGGCACCACGCTCGGCACGCAACCGCTCCAGCAGCTCGCGACCGGGTGTCGGGCACCAACTTCCACCGCGCGCATCGGGCGCTGCAGCAGGGATCGCCCAATGAGCGGCAAACGCACGAAAATGATCGATGCGCAGCACATCGAGCCGCTCGAGCTGCGCACCGAGACGGGCACGCCAGAAGGCAAATCCGTCCCGCTGCATCGCCGGCCAGTCATACAGCGGATTGCCCCAGACCTGACCATGCTCGGAGAAATAATCCGGCGGCACGCCCGCGACGGCGGCGGGCTGGCCGGTTCGATCCAACTGGAACTGTCCGCGCTCCGCCCAGGTTTCCGCCGACATCGGCCCAACATAAAACGGCAGATCCCCGAACAGGCGCACGCCGCGAGCATGAGCGTAGCGACGCAGCCGTCGCCACTGCACGAAGAAGGCAAACTGTTCGCTGCGCACGCGCTGCAGATCCGCCGTGCACTCCCGGCGCAGCACATCGAGGGCTTCCGGCTCACGCGCGCGCAAGGGCGCAGGCCATTGCCACCAGGTCAGCCCCTCGAAGCGGGTGCTGATGGACTCGAACAGCGCGTAATCCTCCAGCCAGCGCCGGGTCGCCACCTCGAACGCCGCCCGCTCCGCCTCGTCGCCGGGCGGCTCGGTCGGATCGATCAGCGCCGGGCTGCCGGCGAAATCCGAGCGCGCGAAGTACGGCGAGCGATCCGCTCCGGTCGGTCCGACTGGCAGGAACTGCCACACGCTGAAGCCCGCTTCTGCCAACCAGTCAATGAACGCACGCCCGCCGCGCCCCAAAGGGGCCTCGAGCGAGGCCAGGTGCAGCAGCACCCCGGCGCGCCGCCGATCGAATACGGGCAGACTCGGATCCATCAGTTGACTCTCCGTCGCCTCGGGGACCGCTTAATGCTGCGGCAAGGGCACGTCGGCGAATACTGCGGCGACCTCTTCGGGGGTCCCCGCCCGATGCGCCCGGTCGATCAGCCGCCGGTCCAGATGAGGCGCAAACAGCTGTGCGAACTCGTACATGAACCGGCGCAGCAGCGTACCGCGCCGGAAACCGATCCAGGTGGTGTGCGCCGGCAGCAGGTGCGAGGCATCGAGCACGGCCAGGTCCTCGGCCCCCTCGGTGACCGCCATCGGCGCGACGATGCCAACGCCCAGACCGAGGCGCACGTAGGTAACGATGACATCGGCATCCTGGGCTGTGATCGCGACATTCGGGGTGAACCCTGCCCGCGCGAACGCCTCGTTCAGCGAGGACGGTCCGGTGAAGCTGAACGTATAGGTGATGAGGGGATGATTCGCGAGCGCCCGGTAGGTTAGCCGATCGAGGCGCGCCAGCGGATGCTCACGCGGCACGATCACCACCCGGCTCCATCGGTAGCATGGCAGCAGCGTCAGGCTGGCAAATCGCTGCTCCGAACCGGTCGCAATGGCGCAATCGATCCGGTCCTGCGCCACCATTTCGGCAATCTGCTCCGACGTGCCCTGATGCAGGTTCAGCCGCACACCCGGGTATCGCGCCCGGAACTCCTGGATGACCGCCGGCAGCACGTAGCGTGCCTGAGTGTGCGTGGTGCCGATCGAGAGGCTTCCGCGCCCCTCGTCGCGCAGCTCCGTCGAGAGCCCACGGATGGCCTGGACCTCCTGCAGCACTCGCAGGGCGCGGTCGACCACCTGTTGACCGGCCGGCGTGATGCGCGTCAAGGTGCGGCCCTCGCGCACGAAGATCTGAAAGCCGAGTTCATCCTCGAGCAGCTTGATCTGCTTGCTCACCCCCGGCTGAGAGGTATGCAGCTTCTGGGCCGCAGCGGTGATGTTCAGGCCGCTCTGGGCTATGGCCGCCAAATAGCGCAGTTGATGCAGTTTCATGCGCCGAAGCGTAGCGCAACGGTCTGCGCCCATCCATAACCGACGTGCAGCGCCTCAGAAGCAATCATTCCTTCTAGGGCTACCGGGCGCATCGCTATAGTGCCGCTCGCCATGGGTGAACTGTTGAACCGTATCGAGCAGAAGGCCGAGGCCGTGCGGACGGCGCTTGCCGAAGCAGTGGGCGCGCACCACAGCGTGATCTATGCCAACAGCCTCGGTGCCGAGGCGATGGTGCTCACCGACATCATCTGGACGCAGGTGCCGCAGATCGAGATCTTCAGCATCGACACCGGGCGGCTGCACCAGGAAACCTATGACCTGATGGAGAAGCTCCAGTGGCGCTACCGGCGCACGCTGCGCCTGGTGCATCCGGATGCCACGGCGCTCGCGAAGTTGACCGCCGAGCGCGGCGTGAACGGGTTCTACCACAGCCTCGATGCACGCCTGGAGTGCTGCCAGATCCGCAAGATCGAGCCGTTCAAGCGCGCCATCGCCGGCTTTGGCGCCTGGGTCACCGGAGTGCGTCGTGAGCAATCGGCTGCCCGCGCATTGGCGCAACCGATCGAATGGGACGCGCAGCACGGTCTGTACAAGGTCAGTCCGCTGCTCGATTGGAGCGAGGCGGAGATCTGGCAGTACATCCGTACCCGCAAGCTGCCCTACAATGTCCTGCATGACCGGCAGTTCCCGAGCATCGGCTGTGAACCCTGCACCCGCGCGATCCAGCCCGGGGAGAGCCGCCGCGCCGGACGCTGGTGGTGGGAGCAGACGGACTCCAGGGAATGCGGCCTGCATCCGCGCGCACGACCCGTCGCCGCTGAAGCGTAAGTAGCGCCCGGCGCGCATGGATCATCTGCCGATCTTCCTGCAGTTGCGCGCGGTGCCCGTCGTCGTGATCGGCGGTGGGCACATCGCACAGCGCAAAATTGATCTACTGCTGCGCGTCGGCGCGCAGATCACCGTGATCGCCCCCCGACTGTGCGCGGCGCTCGAGCAGCGGGCCGCGGCCGGCGAGATCGCTCATTGCAGCGCACTCTTTGAACCCGCGCACCTCGATGGCGCCCGCATTGTCATTGCAGCCACCAACCTCAAGACGCTCAATGCGCAGGTGTCCGCAGCCGCGCGCGCCCGCGCCATCCCGGTGAATGTCGTTGACGATATGGAGCTGTCCACGTTCTATTTTCCGGCCATCGTCGACCGCTCGCCGCTCATTGTCGCAATCGGATCGACGGGACAATCACCCGTGCTGGCGCGCTGGGTTCGCGAGCAGATCGAGGCGCTGCTGCCCGGAACGATCGGAACGCTCGCGCGGTTCATCGGTGCTCGGCGCAAAGCGGTGCAGGAGGCGCTCTCGCCCGCGGCCCGACGTGCATTCTGGGAGCGGATCGTGCGGGGGGTGGCCGCCAGCCGCGTGCTCGCCGGTGATGACGCTGGCGCCGAGCACGCCTATCAGCGCGAGCTGCGCGCCGCGCGCCTGACTTGCGCCGACCGCCGAAGTGCAGGCGCGCTCGGCGAGGTCTATCTCATCGGCGCCGGCCCGGGCGATGCGGACCTGCTCACGCTGCGGGCGCTGCAGCTGCTGCAACAGGCGGACGTCGTGCTGCATGATCGGCTGGTACCCGCCGCAGTACTCGATCGCGCCCGCCGCGACGCCGAGCGTGTGTTTGTCGGTAAGAGTGCCGCGTCAGCAGCCGATGAAGTGCATACGCGCCAGGAGCACATCCACGATCTGATGGTCCATTATGCGCGTCAGGGACTGCGTGTGGCGCGCCTCAAGGGCGGAGATCCGTTCGTCTTTGGCCGCGGCGGGGAGGAAGCGCAACACCTTGCGCGCCACGGGATTCCATACATCGTCGTTCCGGGCATCACGGCCGCACTCGGTGCCGCCGCAGCGGCCGGCATCCCGTTGACCCACCGACAGCTCTCGCACAGCGTCACATTGGTGACCGGCCATCCGCTCGAGGACGGCGCTCTCGATTGGACCGCGCTCGCGCGCCCGCATCAGACCGTCGTGTTCTACATGGGCACGGCGTACCTGCAGCGTATCTGCGCACAGCTACGCGCTGCCGGGGCGGACGAAGGGGTGCCGGCTGCGCTTATCGAACGCGCGACGCTGCCCGAACAGCGCGTCGTGTCGGGCACGCTCGCGGGCATTGCCGCGCTCGGACAGCGCAGAGGGATTGCTGCGCCGGCATTGCTCGTGGTCGGCGAAGTCGCGGCGCTCGCACAATCCAACGGCGAGTGCGACACTGTAAAGGAGACGCTGCAGTCTGCGACTCGACAGGCCAGCGCGACGGAGGACCTCCATGAGCATTGCTGAAGGATTTGTGGGTGCGGTCGGCCACACCCCGCTGATCCGACTTCGTCGCATCAGCGAGCAGACCGGCTGTACGGTGCTCGGCAAAGCAGAATTCATGAATCCCGGCGGCTCGGTCAAGGATCGCGCCGCGCGCGCCATCGTGCTCGCCGCCGAACGCAGTGGCGCGCTGGCCCCGGGCGGCACCGTGGTCGAGGGCACGGCCGGCAATACCGGCATCGGGCTGGCGCACATGTGCAACGCTCGCGGCTACCGTTGCGTGATCGTGATGCCCGACAACCAGTCCGCGGAGAAATACCGGTTGCTCGAGACGCTCGGTGCCGAGGTGCACAAAGTACCGGTGGTGCCCTATAGCAACCCCAACCAGTATCAGCGGATTGCCGAGCGGCTGGCGGCACGCCTGCCGAACGCCATCTGGGCCAATCAGTTCGACAATACCGTCAACCGCCAGGCGCACATCGACACTACCGGGCCGGAAATTTGGACACAGACTGACGGACAAGTGGACGCCTTCGTCTGCGCTTCCGGCACCGGCGGCACGTTCGCCGGCATATCGCATTATCTGAAGTCAAAGCGACCGGCGGTGCGCTGTGTGCTCGCCGACCCGCCCGGCAGCGCTCTGTACGAGTATGTGCGCCACGGCACGCTCAAAGCCACCGGCTCGGGCTCCATCACCGAGGGCATTGGCATCGGCCGCGTCACAGCCAACATGCAGGATGCTCCAATCGATGAGTCGATCCACGTGCCGGATGCCGACACCGTGCGCCACGTTTACCGGCTGCTGCACGAGGAAGGTTTATTTCTCGGCAGCACCAGCGGCTTGAATGTTGCAGCGGCGGCTCGCCTCGCAAGCGAGCTCGGCCCGGGTCACACGGTAGTGACTATTTTGTGCGACGGCGGCGCGAAGTATCAGTCCCGCCTGTTCAATCGTGATTGGCTTGCAGAGAAGGGCCTGGCCCAGCACGCACTCGGTGCGGTGCGCGCCGAGCCGGTCGATATCCGCACCGCCATGCTGAGCTGAGCGACGCACTGAGCAACGGCGAGGCTCTCCATGACCGTTGCGCCGATCGACATTCCACGCTGGCTGAGCGCATTTGCGCTGCTCGCGGCGGCCCATGTCGCCCCCTGGGCGGCCGGGCGGGCCCTCGGTCACCGCTGGGCGGCCCCGATCGATGCGGGCGCGACCCTCTGGGATGGACGTCGACTGCTTGGCGACCACAAGACCTGGCGCGGAGTGGTCGCCTCCGCCCTGCTCTGCGCGCTGCTCTCACCGCTGCTCGCCTACTCCGTGTGGCTCGGTCTGGCGTTCGCCGCGCTCGCCATGGGCGCGGACCTGCTCTCGAGCTTTCTCAAACGGCGCTTGAGCCTTGCGCCGGGTCGGGAAGTACCAGGGCTCGACCAGATTCCCGAAGCGCTCGTGCCGCTGCTCTGGCTCGCCCCGGCACTGCAGATCCACTGGCTGACGGTCGCTCTGCTGACCTCGCTGTTTTTCCTGCTCGACCTGGCGGCGATACCACTGCGGCATAGACACAGAAGCGCCCGCCGCGGTGGCTGATGTGAGCACTTGACGATTAGGCTCAGCGCGAGTACCTTTTTTAAAAAAGGTACCGGATCGGTCACGATGCTGGATGAGGCGAAGCTGCAGGCGTTGCGTAAGGGCTTTCTGGAATTCCTTGTCCTGCGCATCATTCAGCGTGCGAGCGTTTACTCCGCCGACATCCTGCAGCAACTTGCCGCAACGGAATTCGCCACCCAGGAAGGGACACTCTATCCGTTGCTCAGCCGTCTGCGCCGCGAGGGGCTGCTCGACTATGCGTGGCAGGAATCCGGCAGCGGTCCGCCGCGCAAGTACTATCGCCTGACGAGCGCAGGCACGGAGCGCCTGGCCGAATTCAACGCTTACTGGAAGCGCATTCAACAGACAGTTGAGTCAATCGGGGGTTGAGCCATGCGACCGGTCATCGCCGTCAGTCTCAACGGCCGCGCGTACCAGCTCGAGGATGAGGCGCACGAGGCGCTCGCGCAGTATCTCGATGCGGCACAGCGCGCTCTGGCCGGCAATCCGGATCGGTCGGAAATCATCGCCGATCTTGAACAAGCCATTGCGGACAAATGCGAGCGATTCCTGAGCGCGCACAAAACCGTGCTCACGGTTGCGGAAATCGCCGGGGTGATCGAGGAGATGGGTCCGGTCGAGGCGGAAACCGACACCGAGGGCGCCGGCACGGCATCCGGACCGCAGCAGACCCCTGGGGGCACTGACAGCACGACGCAGGTTCCGCCCAAGCGGCTTTATCAGATCAGCGAAGGAGCCCTGTTGAGCGGGGTGTGCACGGGGCTCGCAGTGTATTTCGACGTCGACGTGACGCTGGTCCGGCTCCTCTTTGTGATCGCCGCAATTCTCACTGGCGGGCTCGCGGTCTTGGTATACCTCGCCATGATGTTCATCGTCCCCTATGCCAACACACCGGAGGAGGTCGCGGCCGCCAGCGGCCTGCCCTTCAATGCCCGTGCGCTCATCGAGCAGTGGAAGCGCAACGCAGCCCGATTCGCCGATGCCGCCGCCAACGCGGCACGCCGGAATGCCTCGGGCGCCGAGCATGCCCGCTGGCACGCCGAATGGCGGCGCGCACGCGCGCAATGGCGCGGCGAGTGGCGCAAGCATCGCGCCGACTGGCACGCCCACCGTTGGCATGCCTGGAACGGAACCGCGCCGCCTGCGCCTCCCCCGCTGCCGCCCGCTGCGGCCTTCCTCTCCGGTCTCGGCTGGGCGGTGCTCGGCATCCTCGTCGGGCTCGTCACCCTCGCCTGGCTCGTTGCGCTGCTCTCTCTGCTTGCCACGGGTGCGTTGTTCGGCTGGTCGCTGCCTCACCTTCCGCTGTGGGCCGCGATCATCGTGCTGATCGTGCTCTACCAGCTGGTGGTCTCACCACTGCGGGCGCTGCGCTACGCACATTCACCGCACCTCTATGCGTATCGGTACCGTTCGCACGCGCTCGCCGACGCGGTGGTCGGACTCACCATCCTCGCGCTGCTCGTCTGGCTTTTCGAGCATCACCTGCCCGCCGTGCAGCACACACTGAATGTCCTTGGTGAGCGGCTCTCCTCACTCTGGCGTCAGGCCACCGCACCGCCGCACTGAGCGGGTGAGGTTGACGGGCTTCAGCACGCACCGATCGCCCGCTCGAGTTCCTGAACCAGTAGGTCTGCATGCACCGGTGCGAACGTGAGTGGCGGTCGAATCTTGAGCACCGTACCGCCACGACCGGTCGCACCGACCAGCACACCGCGCGCGCGCAGCTCATTGACGATCCGACGCACCTCGGCCGAAGCATCCGCGCCCTGCGCGGCGCCATCCCGGAACTCGACGCCAATGAACAATCCTGCACCGCGCACGTCCTGAATCGCCGCACCGCGGCCGGCGAGCGAGCGCAACCCTTCCATAAGGTAGGCGCCCGTCCGTTGCGCGTTTTGCATCAGACCTTCGTCCCGGATCACCCGCAAGACCGCACGCGCCGCCGCACACGCAACATTGTTGCCGCCAAACGTGTTGAAATACTTCCGCGTTCGCGCGAACTCCGCCAGCAGCTCGCGCCGCGCAACCAGCGCAGCCACCGGGTAGCCGTTGCCCATCGGCTTGCCGAGGGTGACCAGGTCCGGCACGACCCCGTGGCGCTGAAAGCCCCACAAGGCCTCCCCCAGCCGCCCAAATCCCGGCTGCACCTCATCGGCGATGAACAGTCCACCCGCCGAGCGCACCGCGCGGACCGCCTCCTGCAGGAATCCGCGCGGCTCCGCCGCGATGCCATCGCTGGAGAATATCGTGTCGAGCAGCAGTGCAGCGATGCGCACACCCGCTGCGCGCATCTGCTCGATGCACCGGGACACGTCCGCCGCAAAGCGCTGCCCATCGCCGGGGCGCAGCGGCGGACGCACGGCATACACCCCTGCGCCAAGGGAATTGCCTTCCTCCGGCGACATCCCAGCCAGCACGTCCGTCGCACCGTGGTACGCGCAGTCCGTGATGATGAATCCGCTGCCGCCAGTCGCCGCCCGGCTCACCTGTACCGCCAGATCGTTCGACTCGCTGCCGGTGCATGTGAAGATCACGCTGTCGAGGTCCGCGGGCATCGTTCCCAGCAGCTCCTCGGCGAGCTGCACCGGCTGTTCGGTGATGTAACGAGTGTGGGTATTGAGCACCCGCGACTGCTCGCAGATCGCATCGACGACCTGCGGATGACCATGACCGAGGATTGGCACGTTGTTATATGCATCGAGATAGCGCCTGCCTTCCCGGTCATACATCCACACATCCTCGGCCCGCTCGATCAGCAGGGGCTGTTCATAGAAGTGGTGGTAGGTCGGGCCGAGCAACCGCGCGCGGCGTGACAGGACGCCGTCATCTACGCTCGTTTCAGTCACGGTGCAACATACCGTCGCAGGAGTTTCAGGGCAAACTCGATTTCCGTACGCATCACTTGCGGCTCCTGTGCGGCGGTGTGGCGACTGTGCGGATTATTGCGCACATACCATTCGTTCACCACGACGTTCATGAATCGCCTCACCGCCACGAGCGGCGTGACCAACTCGATCTCCTTCTTCAGCAGCGGCATGCACTCCTGATAGCCGCGCAAAAACGCCTCGCAACACTCCACAGCCGGCGCAATCTCCAGGCACTCCGGTGGAATCAGCTCGGCACATCCCACTGCCACATCGGCAATCAGGGCGGTGTAGAGCATGTCGCCGAAGTCGATCACCCCGGTGACTTGCGACTCAGCCGCCGGATCGATCAGGAGGTTGCGCCGATTGAGGTCATTGTGCACGATCTGCTGCCGCGCGCCGTCGAGACTCTCTGCAACCCGCGGGAGCGCAGCGGCAAGAAACTCACCGGCCAGGGGTCGGCACGGAAACATCGGCAGATCGTCAAGCATTCCCGAGAGCGTGCCAACATTGCGCAGATCCCAGAGGATCGCGCGGTGCGCTCCCGGATGTTCGAAGCCACTGAGGGCCCTGGCGAGTCGCCCGGCGAGGCGACCGCAGGCCTCGCGCTGGGCATTCGTGGGGATTGCCTCGCACAGCAGCCGCCCGCGCAGATAGGTCAGAACATGCGCCGAGCGGTCGGCGCCATGCGCATCCCGCAAACGGATGCTCGCCCCACCCTCGCGCGTTCGCAGCACCCGCGGACAGGGAATCCTCGGATCCACCCGCTCCAGGTGCAGCAGTGCAGCGGTCTGCAGCTCAGTGGCCGCCGGGCTTTCGCACGCAGGGGCGATCTTCAGGACATACTCGGCGCCGGAGGGAGTCGTCAGCTTGAAGTTCTCGTCACGCTCGCCAGTGAGACGCGACAGTCTCGCCGTGATGCCGTAGTGCTCGAGCACCAGCGCGGCGACCTGCTCATCCGTCACGCCCGTTGATCTGCCAATCAATTGGGTCAACAGTACGTCGCAACGATCCCGCATGATTCGCCCTCGCGCCGCGTGCACCGGAGCGTCCGTGTTGGATGCCCGAGGCAATTTGCCGCATCCGCGTGACTAGGAATATATCAAAACGGGCGCTGCGAGCGCGGGATCGGATAGGCTCTCACGCCCCGTCTCGGCGTGGCCGGCGAAACGCCACTGAAACTGTTCTGCGCTCACCGTCACATCGTACCAAAGGTGACTGCGGTGGAATTCCAGCTGCCAGTGCTCGGTGGCGTGCGCGGCCACGCGCAACGTCTGCTCCGCCTGCCCATATGCGGTGTCGCGAATCCGCACCTCGAGCGCCCGATCGCCGGCATTTTTCAAGCGCAGCGCCATTCGCCCCTGCGCATCGAACGCACTGAACACCTCGAGCGCGGTGCTGCCCACGCCGCGCATCCTGCGTACGAAGCCGTTGGGACCGTACACACTCATGGCGAGCGGCTGGCGTTCCGGCAGTGCGACGAAATCCTCGAGCCGATGACCGGCGCCGAGCGTATAACGGCGCGGCAGCGCCTCGCTCTGATCCCAGAACGCCGTGCAGCACACGCCCACCGTCGAACGATTCTCGAAATGCAGGTGCACGCCGCCGCGTGCCGCGAGCAGATTGAGCTCAAGGGCATAGGGCAGCGGGCGGGTCGGGCGCAAGCCCGCCTCCTGAGCGGGCATCTCCGGTGGCTGACGTTGCGGCGCCGTCGCCGCCGGAAGCCGAGATTCCTGATACGACAGGTCCCAGTACCCGGCAGTACTCGGCAGGACGATGTGCCGGGTCTGGTACGCATTGAAATCGAACGCCGAGGTCAAATCACCGCATATCGTGCGCCGCCAGGCGGAAATATTCGGCTCTTTGACGCCGAAGCGCCTCTCCAGGAAGCGGATCACGGAGGTGTGGTCAAATACCTCCGAGCAGACGTAGCCGCCCTTGCTCCAGGGCGAGATGACGAGCATCGGCACGCGCGGCCCGAGTCCGTAGGGAAGCTGATCGGGAACGTGCGGTCGCGGGTAATTCGGATTGACCGTATCGTGGATTTCCCCCGCTGTCGAAACGGTGGAGATACCGGGCAATACCGGAGTCGGTGGCTGTGGCGGAATCACATGATCGAACAGACCGTCGTTCTCGTCGTAATTGAGAAACAGCGCCGTCTTGTTCCAGGTGTCCCGATCGGCCGTCAACGCTTCGAGCACCCGTGCGATGTAGATCGCACCGTACGCCGGCGGATACGAAGGGTGCTCGGAAAATGCCGCCGGCGTCACGATCCATGAGACTTGCGGCAGCCGGCCGGCCAGGACGTCGTTGCGCAACTGATCGACGCCGCCCGGCCGCATGGCGCGCTGGTGAAGCTCGCTGCTCGGTGCCGCGTTGGCAAACGAGTCGAAATAGGCAAGCGCGTTATCATCGTAATTGCCGGTCATCGGACTGTCTTCGTTCCATCCCAGTCCTTCCTGATAAACGCGCCACGTGACACCCGAGCGCTGCAACCGCTCGGCGTACGTCGTCCAGGTGAAGGGCTTCATGCCGGGTGTATAGAGCCAGCATTCGTCATCGATATACGGTCCACCGCCGAGGCCCTGTGGGTCGATCGAGCCGGCCCAGAGCATCACCCGATTGGGGTTCGTCGGACCGGCGATCGAACAGAAGTAGTGATCGCAGATGGTAAATGCGTCCGCCAATGCGCAATGAAACGGCAGATCCGGGCGCAGAAAGTAGCCCATCGTGAGGTCGGTCTTGTTGAGCGGCCAGCCGTTCATCCGTCCGCCGGCGATCGCGCCGTGCTGCGAGGCCCAGCCGTGATCGAGATCCTGCATGAACGCCGCAGAGGATCGCCGCGTATCGAGATGAAACGGCAGGATCGTCTCTGCGGGATTGTCCATACGTGGCTGGAACCAGACGGGCTTGCCCCCGGGCAAAGGCAGCGGAAAGCGGTCGCTGTAGCCGCGCACGCCGCTGAGGTGACCGAAGTAGTGATCGAAGGAGCGATTCTCCTGCATGAAGATCACGACGTGCTCGACGTCTTCGAGGGTGCCGGAACGGCGCACGGCCGGCAGCGCTGCAGCCCGGCTGATGCTGTTACGCAGCAGCGCTGCGGAGGCGGCGTTCAAGCCGTACTTCAGAAAATCGCGTCGATCGATCACCGTGCTTCCTCGATTTCAGTGATGCGCACCGCCGCCGCCTCGTACCCCAGACTCAGGGCCCGGCACAGATGTGCGAGCGCTCTGGCTTTACTTCGGGCAACACCGCGGCCATCGGCGTAGGCGCTGCCGAGGGCGAACTCCGCCGGCGCGTTCGGCTGGCGAACCAGCTGGCGCAAAATGCGCACGCTCTGCTCCTGGTAGTAGCGCGCCATGGCAGGATTACGTGGCATGAAGGTACCGGCGCCGTACTTGCTTGCAAGCGCCGCGGCACTACCGGCGAGCTGCTTGGGGGCGACGCCCACGCGAAACCAGTACGCGGCGCGCGACGCGCTTCGTCTAGTGCCCGTGCCATGCAGATAAGCATTCGCGAGTTTCCGCGCCGCGTGCATGTTCCCCCGCTCCGCCGCCCAGCGGTACCAGCGGACTGCGCGTTGCGGATCCTGCGGGACGCCGAGACCTGCACTGTAGAGCTGCGCCAGAGCGTACGCTGCCCACGGACTTTGGTACCTCGCCACCGCTGAGCGCATCGCCCGTGCGGCCTGCGGATAGTCCTTCACTGCAAGCTGCTGCAGGATTCGCTGCTGCGCCGCTTGCGCAAGCGCTTCGCGAGCGAGGAAGCGCCGCGCCTCGAGGGCGCAAGCGCTCTCTCCTACCGGCGCACGAACTCCGCCGGGACGTCCGGGCCCGGCAGCCAGAACCGTCGCCGGCGTCAGCATCGCTACCACCAGCACGCCCCCCATCGCCCAGCTGCGGACTCGACCGCTCATATGGCTCGCCTCCCCACATCCACACCCCCGGGCTTCGCCGCCGTACCGGCCAGCAAACCGCATGCGCCCGGCGCGGCACGCCGCCGCTCGAGCGTACGCTCGAGCGAGGCGCCTGCTGCCTGCTCAGGCGGCCTGCGGTCTCCTCTATTCATGTCGCGTAAGATCATAATGAACGTTCAACGAAATCACCCGCGGGCGCATGGGCGTCTCGGTCAGGATGAACATGGATGAACTCGTGGACAGACTCTTGTTGACGTCGGTGAGATTCGAGCCATCCAGGGTGACCGTCCAGTCGCCCCTCGACACGCCGATCGCGGCATCATAAGTCGTCCACCCCGGCTGATTGTACGTCGCCAGGTAACCTGCGGCGGAATGGGTATGACCTTCATGCTGAAATCCGGCCTGAACGAACGGGAGGTAATCGCCGATCATCCACTCGTAGCGCACGCGCAGATTGGCCTCGAACGGCGGGGAATACGCGAGCGAACTGCCCTTCGCGCCGTAGACGTTCTGAACTGGCAGGGCAATGCCCTGCACATATCGCGTCGTGATCGGCTTGCCGAAGCCGGGACTCCCCGGATTATTGTCGATCAGCGCCGGGGAATTGACGAGCTCGCTGCTGTTCCATGCGGCAGATCCCTGCACCGAAAGTCCGGTGAACAGGCGCGCCGCGGCCTGCAGCTCCACGCCGCGCACGCGGTAAACCGGCCCGTTCGTGCCAAAACTGACGTTTCCGAATCCGCACGACGGACAGAAGAAGCTGGTCTGCACGTTGTCCCAATTATCCTGGTACAGCGCGCCATTGACCATCAAATGATGATTGAACAGCTCGCTCTTCCAGCCCACCTCGTTGTTCGTCAGCAGATCCGATCCGTAGGCCTTCGGCGTGACGTATTGCGCAAGCCCATTGGCATCCGGCAGCAGCGCGACCGCACCACGATTGAATCCACCGGGGCGATAACCCTGCGAGTAGGTGTAATAGACCATCAGGTTCGGCGTAACATGCCAGCTCAGATCCGCGCGACCGAGATGACCGGTCAAGACCTGACTGTTCGGAACCTGCTGGTCTAAATTCACGCCATTTGAATGCAGGCACCGGCCGAAATAACCATTGGCGGCCCCTTGCTTGCAGCCGAAGCTGCCCACGTCACCGCCGAGCAGTCGGTCGAACATGTCAAAGTAGCGCATGCCGCCGGTGATCGTGAGCTCCTTCGGCACGATGTCGTAGCTCACCGAAAGGTAGGCCGCCTCCTGGCGAAACGTCCGCTGCTGATCGTCGGTGAACGCGGTGACGGAGTTGCGCAGTCCCGGCTGATTGGCCGTCTCGCCGGGCGGTGGCCCGATCGGCAGGAAGCAATTAGCCGTCGGTCCGCCCGGGGCGCACTGCGGAACCGTGCGATACAGCCAGTTGGTGACGTCATCCACCTGGTCGTTCTCGTAGAACAGTCCGGCGATACCGCGCAGACGCCAGGTCTGCGGCGTACTGAGGCGCAGCTCCTGGCTGAGATGCCCGTTGTGTAACGACTCCTGCCAGACTTGCGCGGGCGAATAGCAGGTCGCATTGGCGTTGCCGATCGTCGCGGAATAGGTCACACCGGTGCACTGATAGTAATAGCCGTATCGCCCGCGAGCATAGTTGGTATAGTCCCCCTGAGACTGCGTGTCGCGTGAAAGGTACGATCCTGCATAGACGACGCTCAGCGCACCGATCCGACCGTGAACCGTCAGAGCGGTGTTCTCGAACTTGTCTTTGTTGTATGACGGCGCGAACAGATTGACCGACAGCGGCGGCAGCGGGACGCCCCCGCTTGGCTGCCCCGCCGCACTCAGGACCGTTCCCTCGGAGCCATTCGGCATCTCATAAAAGACACCCTGCGCATCCATGCTCTGGTACGTCTGCTCGATCAGAACGTTCCAGTCTGCATTGATCCTCCACAGCAGCGACGCCCTGCCGCCCTTGTAGCTCAGCGGATTGATGTGGTTTGCCGCTATCGGGTAATTATTGACCGACGCGCTGTTCATCGGAACGACGCCCCCATTCTCGAGCGCCAAGCCGAGATCGGTGCCACTGCGCGAGAAAGTCGCAGGCAAATTATTGATGTAACCACCGCGATCATCCGTGAACACCACCAGGCGCGCCGCCAGTCTGTTCTTGACCAGAGGCAGGTTCAGCACCGCATTGCCATCCGTGTTCGGATCACCATGCGCGGTGACACCGTAACCGGCATTCACCGTCACCTGAAAGGCATCGAGTTTCGGCTTGTTGGTAATGAAGCGAACGGTTCCGGCTTCCGATCCGGCACCAAACAGAGTTCCCTGCGGGCCCTCGAGCACCTCGATGCGTTGCAGATCGACCGCATAGACATCCAGAGAGCGGTCCGGCATCGTAGTTGATTCATTATCGAGATACAGAGCGACATTCGGAAAAAATGCCCCAGCGGTATCACCGAAGCTCGGCGCTCCGAGAGACAGGCCTCGTATGAATACGTCGAAGTATCCGGGTCCGAGCCCGCCGATCGTGACATTGGGGATGTACTTGACGTAATCCGCGAGCGTTTGCACATTCAGCTTCGTGAGCGTTCGGCCGGTCAGCGCCTGCATGGTGATCGGCACATCCTGCGCGTTAACGGCGTAGCGGGTGGCGGTGACGATGATGGGCTTCAGCTTCGAATTCACGCCACTCAGCACCGAACCGGACGCCCGGTCTGCATGCACAGCCGATGCACCGAGAATCGCCGCGACCGCGACGGAAATCCTGCTGCATCCCTTACGACTTAATTGACTGACTCTCACCGAACTCTCCCCAGCGCGCTCTGGCGCACGATTATTGGCAACAGACGATGTCGCCCACGGCGACCACCACCGCGACCGGTGGCGCGTTCCCGATCGACCGGCAGCATCCTAAGGTGTACATCGTTATGGATGACACTGACGAAAAGTGTCTCGGGAACAGGTGGCCGCAAGAGTATCGATGATGATTTTTGCGATATTGTTGCAGCAACACCCCGTCAGGAATCGCGAGCCGCCGGGCACGAGTCCGCAGCGTCGGGAAGTCAGCTTGAGTGCACGTGAGCGAGATTGTTGCGCACGAACTGGATGTGTTCACGCAACTGGTAGATCTGCTCGGCGTGCGAGCCGGGCATCTTGCGCAGAATCACCGCCCGCTCGATCTCGTGCAGACGATCGAGCAGGGCCGCTCGCCGTTGCGGCGTCAGTGGCCCGAGCGACTCACGCTCAAGCGCCATCAGTTCTCCGTAACGGCGGTGAATGCGGCTGTTGACGCGCCAACCGTATAGCTGCGGCAGATAGCGCAGCCCCGGGATCAGCACGACGATGATCGGCAGAAGGACCAGAATCACACGGTTGACGAAGCTCGCGACCCAGAACGGCAGGTATCGGTAAGTGAAACTCTGATCCCCCGTCTTATAGAAGCGCGCCGCCTCCGAGTCGAGCGAATAGGTGTAGGTCGCGGTATTCGGAAACTCGTGCGCCGCGTGCAGCAGCGTCGCCCGACCGTACACCTGTTGCGCCGCCTGAATCAGCAGGTCGCACAACGCCGGATGCAGGTTCTCGTGGGCGAGCAGCTCAACCGCCGGACCCAGCAGCACGATCGGCCGGTGAGGCAGATTTTCTCCCAGATCAAACGCCCCGGCGGGGATGTGCAACTCGTGCAGGTAGGGAAATCGCCGCACATAGGCGGCAGCCTGGATGAAATCGAACAGCCGGATACCCGGGGTATGGAGCATTTTTATGATCACCGCCGGTGGCGTCGAATCCCCCGTCAGAAAGATCGCATTGACCTTGCCACTCAACAACGCATCGCGCGCCGCCGAACCCTCCAGGTCGACAAGCCGGGTGCGTCCGCCCGGCACAATTCCGTTCGCCTTCAACAGCGCGAGTGCCAGAGTCCGCGTACCACTGCCGGCCTCCCCGATGGCAATGCGCTCGCCGCGCAACTGGGAGAGTCGCTGCAGGCGCGGGCCGCGGTAAAAAATGGTAAGCGGCTGATAAAACATGCTGCCGAGCGAGACCACCTGATGTCCATCGCCGTCCTGATCGTCGGCCGGCGCAGCGCCGAGCCCGCCATGCACGCGGGTTCCTGACTGCACCAGCGCAATGTCGACGCGCGAGCCTGGCTGATTGATCCGCTCCAGATTCTGCGCCGATCCCTCCGAAGGCAGAATCTGCAGCCTGATGCCATTGCGGGCGAGAATCGCTCGAAAGCGCTGTGCCGCCAGTTCGAACGTGCTGCCGGGCGGGCCAGCGCTCATCGTCAGGGAGTGCGGCGGCGCAGGTTGCACGAAGTGCAGCGTCAGCCAGATCGCCGCTGCCGAGAGCAGCAGTATCGGAAGCAGGGTGTGGGCCAGATCCGACCAGGAGACGGTGGTGACCTTCAGCGCCGCCGAGCTGCGGGTGGCTTCGGGTGCGGGCGACTCGTTTGAATGTTCTTCAGGTGGCATACGCGCGCAGTCTACCATCGGCGCTCGCCACCGACGTCGGGCCATTGACCGCGCCACATTCGGCCAGAGAGACGTATACTTGCGCGCTCAGCAGCACACGGAGATCCACAGCATGGCAAAGGTCCTGGTCCTGTATTACTCTTCCTACGGCCACGTCGAGCGCATGGCGCGGGCCGTCGCGGAAGGCGCCGCGTCGGTCGCCGGCACCTCAGTGACCGTCAAGCGCGTCCCGGAAATCGTCCCCGAGGAGATCGCGCGCAAGGCGGGCATGAAAGTCGAGCAGAGCGCGCCGATCGCCAGCGTCGATGAACTCGCCGACTACGATGCGATCGTGTTTGGAACGCCGACACGCTTCGGCAACATGGCCGCGCAGATGAGAAATTTCCTCGACCAGACCGGTGGCTTGTGGGCCAGAGGAGCACTGGTCGGCAAGGTTGGCAGCGTGTTTGCTTCCACCGCCACCCAGCACGGCGGCCAGGAGACGACCATCACCAGTTTCCACAGCACGCTGCTGCATCATGGCATGATCATCGTCGGCCTGCCGTATGCGTTCCCCGGCTTGACGCGCATGGACGAGATCACCGGCGGGAGCCCGTATGGCGCCACAACACTCGCCGCCGGCGATGGCTCGCGTCAGCCGAGCGAAAACGAGCTGTCCGGAGCCCACTTTCAGGGCCGTCACGTCGCAGAAATCGCCGCACGCCTGACGCGCAGCTGACCCACACCTACCGCCATGCCGGTCCCAGGCCGGCATGGCGTGATTTTCAGGCACCTCCGAATCGGGCGCGCCGGCCGCGCAGTATCCGCACGGCCCCCTCCGCTAGCCTGCACTATGCATGAAGGAACGGATTTCATGGTCATGCGCGCAAGTTTGGCGATGTCGAGGCGGGATGTCGAAGCGCGGCGGTGATTCTGCCAGTCGTTGCGATGCACACAGGTGGCGGGCAGGTGCAGCACGATGCGCCGCACGGAAGACTCTACCCATGCGCCGAGTTTCATCAGGTGTTCGCGCAGGGTGCTGACCTGGGCGGATCGGAGGGCCGTGCGGGCGGCCCGCAGACGCAGCTCCTGGTAGAGCACGTAGGCGGCGGCGCTCAACAGGCCGCGCAATTGATTGGCGAGGAAGCGACTGCAGCTGGTGCGGTCGATTTCCAGGCCATGATGCAGCTCTTGATCGGATTCTCGATGTCCCCGCGGGCACAGTAGATCGCCTCGTACAGATGCCGGGACGAGTGCTTGCGGTTGGTGACCACGAAACGCCGGTTGTCTTTGGGCTTGCGCCCGGGATGACGCACGACCTCGGCTTTGATGATGACGCGGCGGCGCTGATCCCAGGTGCCGGCGGCATAGCGGGTCTCGCTATACAGATGCTCGGTCTGCCCCGTTTCGCGCGACAAGCGTCGGGCAGTGCCCATCAAGCGCGCGGCGCGACGCTCCAGCCCCTTGTTTTTCCCCATCGCCACCACGTACTCGAGCCCCTCGCGTTCGAGGAAGGCGAACATCTTGGCGGCGGCGAAGCCGCCGTCCAAGCGAACCCGCAACCGTGGCAACAGCCGCGAGAGGATCCCGATCGCCCCGACCCCGGCATTCGCATTGCCGGGGCGCAGCGCGTAGGCGAACAGATATTGGTCCGCCTCCCCGTTGAAGGTCAGGAACCCCGCTGCCGCTCGATCACGGTGTCGGCCAGCGCCATCCCCATCCGCAACAGATCCGCGCGATCAAAAGCGTTCTCAAAGCGCGAGAGCGTCGGCTGCAAGGCCAGGTCCTCACCCCGGAGCGGATCGCGACCACACAGCAGCTTCTGGATCGGGTCGGCGCCCAATCGGCCAGCATCATTACCATCCGGATAGCACGCGATGGCATACAGCCGCTGGCGCACCAGATCCCCGATCCCGTGGCGAATCTTGCCCGACTGGCGCGGGTCTCTGATGCCGTCGATCAATGCATCGGTCAGACCCAATCGCCGATCGCAGGCTTGCTGCAGGAAAGCTCCGCCGTCGCAACTGGCATGGTCCTGGTCAAATTTAGCGACCACCGCCTTGACGCCAAATCCGAAAACAGAACACGCTGTCGTGTGCCGTCGTCACCCATACAAAGGCCTTTTTTGTGCGAGAAAACACTTGTGGTAAAGCGTTTCTCGCACGATCTAGGCCTTTGTGCTTTCTCAATTCATGAATTATTCAGGTCTAGACGGCTTCGATCGAGCCTATCGTTTATGCGACGGTAACGGATGAACAGTCTTAACGAGGGGGCAAACCGACCGGCGTGAACTCGCACGCGGGCCGGTCTGCCCGCCCATTCGCGCTTCAGTTCCGGTACGCCGGTCGCAATGCGTAGGCACCATCCCCGAGCAGCGCCACGGCAATCAGGCTGATCGTCCAGAAGGCCGGATATTCCCATCCGCCCCCGGGATTCGTGAATAACCAGCCATTATGGCCGTGCACCATGATGATGGTGCCGAGCATTTCGGCGGCCAGTGGCAATGCCACCCAAGGTGCGTACAGCCCGAGGATCAGCGCCAAGCCCCCGAGCAACTCGAGTGCGATCACGCCGTAGGCGGCAATCGCAGGCAGACCGAGCGAAGCAAAATAACCCACGAAGCCCGGCACAGTGAAAATGAAGATCTTCAATCCCACGTGTGCCAGGAACAGTACCCCCAGGCTTACGCGCAGCAGCGTAATGCCATAGGGCGCGGTAGAGGTCTTGATCATGTCGAACTCCCAGGTTGGTTGAAACAAGAACGTTGCACGGCGCGGCCGGTGTCAGGTGCCGTTGCTCCGAAGCGTCGCCGCATCAGGACGGAACGGGCGCGGGTGGTTTACCGAAGCGGAAGCTGGAAACCGTGAGTCCTCCGAAGAACGCCTGCTCGTGGTACGTCGTCTCGCCCGGCTCCTCCCAGGCAGCACCCACAACCGTCATCAGCGGGAGAAGGTGGTCCTCGCGCGGATGCGCGATACGAGCTGCCGGAGCGTCTCGCCAGTGGGTGAGCCGATCGGCCCGTTTCTCGGACGACGCTTCAGTCAGACTGCTGTGCAGCCACGCATCGAATTGCCGGGACGCTTCGTACCCGGTGGAGTCGCGCATCAGCCGTAAGTTGTGGAAGCTGAGGCCGCTGCCGATGATCACTACACCCTCGGCACGCAACGGCGCGAGCGCACGCCCCATCCTCAGATGCAGCGCCGGATCGAAGCTCGCATCGATCGAAAGCTGCACGATCGGCAAGGTCTCCTCCGGATAGAGCGGCTTCATGACGCTGAACGTGCCATGGTCGAAGCCCCGCGCCGGATCGGACCTAGCGTTGATGCCCGCGGCGAGCAACAGGTCCTGAACGCGCCGCGCCAATTCTGGCGAGCCAGGCGCCGCGTATTTGACGTGATAGAGGTAATCCGGGAAGCCGTAATAGTCGTAAACCATGCCCGGCTTCTCGCCTGAGGACACCGCCAGGCCGCGCTCTTCCCAGTGACCGGTGACGACTAACGCGGCCTTGGGGACATCGCCGAGTTCACGACGCATGCTCAACAGCGATTGCTCGAGCTGGGTCATGGCGGATCGAAACTCACCGCTCATGTACGGCCAGGGCCCGCCGCCGTGGCTGACGAAATAGGTGGGTAGCTTGAAGTCGCTCACGGGAGTACTCCTGAGGGGATGCTGCGTCGGTGAGGACTCTGATACTTTTCCACACATTGATCAACGCACATTGAATTGATGAATACTTTCCTATAGGTTAATGATCATGGACACGATGGTGAGCCTGCGCGTGTTTTGCATGGTGGCTGAGCTGAAGAGTTTCGCCGCCGCCGGCAAGCGGCTGAACCTCTCACCCGCGATGGTGAGCAAGCACGTGATGCATCTGGAGAGCCATGTCGGGAGCCGGTTGCTCAACCGAACGAGCCGGCACGTGAGCCTCACGGAAGCGGGAGCGCTCTATTTCGCCCAGGCTCGCCAGATGCTCGAGGGGCTCGACGAAGTCGAGGCAGCCATCAGCAATGTGGCAATCTCCCCGCGTGGCACACTCAAATTGAGCGCGCCGGTCTGGATCGCCACCGCATGCTTCGCCGGCATTCTGGCGGATTACAAGCAACGCTATCCCGATGTCTGTCTCGACTTGAATTTGAGCGGACGGATCGTGAATCTGGTGGATGAGGGCTTCGACGTCGCGCTCCGCGCGACGACCCCCGAGCGCCTCGATCCCGGTCTCGTTTCCCGCGCGCTCATGCCCGTCGAGTTCCGGCTCATGGCATCACCGGGATACCTGGATCGCACGGGGCGTCCCGAAAACCTCACCGAACTCAGCGGGCATGCTCTGCTGCGCTACAGCGGCGTCAATCTCGGCGACAGCCTGATTCTCAATGGCCCCGCAGGGCAGCAAAAAGTGACCTTCCGGACCATGATGTTGAGCGAGAACGAAACGCTTCTCCACCTGAGTGCGCTCGAAGGGATGGGGATCGTCTTGCTGCCGACCTGGATGGCTAACGCGGACCTTGCGGCAGGACGACTCGAAGCCGTGCTTCCCGAAGTGGTGGGGTTCAGCAATACGCTGCATGCCGTCTACCCGAGCCGCAAATACCTCTCGGCCAAGGTTCGGACGTTTATCGACTTTCTGGCATCCCGGATTCCCTCGAATACGGTCACACAGCTGCCTCAACCCCCCACCAGCGATTAAGGCGTCATCCCGCACGCCTCGCGGATCACGACGAGCTCCACAAGGAACTCGTCTATGTGAGAACTAATCATTGATGCGACCAGCACCGATTGTGCGGAAACATGATGATTCGTCGAGAATTCTGGGTGACATCGGTGAATTGCCCCGAGTGGCCACTTCCCGCAAGAACCGGAATTGTGCTGTTTGGGTGCCTGGGTGTCAGTAATGGGTAGTCTGCACACCGCCGCGGGATGCTCCTCGAGCACATGATCGAGCTGCCGCTCTGCGGAAGAGAAGCTGCCGATCTGGAACGAATGACGGGCCGCGTTGCATGTAACGTTTTGCTGTGATACGTTACATGTAACGCGGCATCCACTCAGAATTCCATGACCCGCAAGTCCTCAAATGCCCGCGTTCAGAAGCACCGTGAAGCGCTGCGGCGGGCGGGACTGCGGCCGGTGCAGATCTGGGTGCCGGACACCCGCCGGGCCGATTTCGCCCTTCAGTGCCGCAGCCAGTCGCGGCGAGTCGCCACGGCCGATCGAGCCGACACGGAGCTGTCGCATTTCATGGAGGAGGCTTTGGCTGACGTCGATGGCTGGAGCGCATGAGTTCTGGCGCAAACAAGGTCTCCGACTCGACGACCTCTCGCCGTCGACGACCCGCCAGACGGGGAGAATTCGTCACCATCGCGCTCTCCGGAAATTTCGGTAAGCCGCGCCCCGCGCTGGTCCTCCAAGCGGATCAGTTTACCGGCACTGCCACCGTGACCGTCCTACTGGTTTCCAGCACCGTTGTCGAGGCACCGCTCTTAAGGGTCACAGTACATCCCGACGCCCAGAATGGCTTGAGGAGACCATCACAGGTGATGGTGGATAAGGCCATGACCGTGAAGCGCGAGAAGCTCGGGCAGGTCTTCGGGCGCATCGATTCCGAAGCTCTACTTGAGATCGAGCGGTGTCTTGCTGTGTTCCTCGGCATCGCCAAGTGAAGATCGTCCGTCCCGCTCGATATTGCGGCGCCAGGATCCCAGACATACAGAACTGCCTTAAGAGTGAAACTGAATATCCGTACCGATCGCCCATCCGCTTAGGTTGGTTCCCCACATGTAGGACGCCCCGATTCCCAGCCATTCCATGACCCAACGATGGTCGCGAACGGCGAGGACCAGATGTGGCAGCTGATCAACCCGGGTAGCGGACTTTGTGCAGGCGGCCGTCGCGCCCGGCCCACCCGGCGCCGGGCGCGGCGCTTTAAGACCTTGTTTCCTGATGTACTCGACCTTCGCCTCATCCTCCAGGAAGTTCAACAGCTCCGGACCGCCAAACCCGCCATCGAGCCGCATCGTCGCAGTCGGCGTAGCCGCAGGCGATCCCGAACAGTCGCTGTCGGACCAGATCCCGGATCGAGTGCTCAACCTTGCCCGCTTGCCGGCCGTCACTGATGCAGGCGGCCAACCGCTCCGTCAGTCACAGCGGCTCGTCGCACGCCTTCAGCAGAATCGACCCGCCGTCGGAGCTGCCGTGCCGCTGGTCGAACTTCACCACCACCGGGTGGGGACGCAAGTCGGGAAACAGGACAGACTGTCGTGCGGTATTGTCCGGCATGCAAGAGCGCTTCGAGTGACGGAAACGCTTGTGTTAAAGCCATTTCTATCACAACAGGAGCCTTGCTCCCTACTTTTTCGTGCCCACTCGTGCATTTTCCGGGCTAGCCTTCGCCGAACACCCAGAACCGCGGTCCAAGCCGGGCCTCGAGACGCGCGAGCTGCTCGCGATGAATCTCGCGGACACGCGCCGGCGTGATCGCCTCCGACGGGTCAACTGCCTCAATTTGCACGCTGGTCTTGTCTTCGTACAGGTGCTCACCGGCCAGTCGCGCGCGCGCGTCATAGGGCCAGATGAATGCCTGTCGGCTGGAGACGTGAAACAGCTGCGTCTCATTCGCAACGGGGTATCCAAGCGGCTTCAGATCCGCTCCGCGGGCGAGCTGATGAAACGTGATTTCGTCGCACACCCCCCAATCCGCAACCGCCAGGCGATCCGCCGAATGCCACAGCACTGTTTCTCCGACGCTGTTGTAAAAGGCAAGGACACCCTGCTTTCCCTCGATGACCGTCGGCTGCGACCCCCAACTGACCCGATACACCGGGTGATCAACCATCATGTCGGGAGCAACGATCTGCTCGAACAGTCCCGCACCCTCCAGATGCACGTGCCGCCAGAAGTTCAGCAGGATCGCACGGTGCAGCGGCTTGCTGGTTTGCGCAAGCAACTCTGCAGTGGGATTCATGCAATCACGGACAGCCTGCTCGAATCGGTTCATGACCTGACGACCTCCTGACAGTGGAGTTCCAGCGCGGACTCGCCTCGGCGCAGCGCACATTCGTTGCCGCAAGAGACAGCTCTTGAAAGTCTACGGTCGACCTCACACATGCGTCAACGCGCTCCGCCGCCGCTCGGCTCACCACGCAACGCGTTGCACGGACAGTCGACAATCTTGCGCTCTGGTGTGTGTTCCGGTGCACGACGCAGTGCTACGCTCTGTCAGGTCTGATTGCGCATCGCAACGCCCTCTCAGGCTGCTGCCGACTCCTCGCTTCGGAGAGTGACCCGTATGTCCTCAGTGCCGCAAACCCCGATCACCGCCCCTCCCTCGACGGCGTACAGGATCGTAGACGTTCCGGAAATCCACAAGGACGTCATCCGGCGCCACGGCCTGCCCGGCACGTTCGTCGGGCCCACCGAGCAGGAAAGTCCGTGGGTGCCATTCGGAGACAATGCGGCTCTGCGCCATCTCGCCTTCGACCCACGGCATAACATTTTCAGCAACATCCTGTGGGTGAAATCCAAGGGCGTAGTTGGCACACACAAGCACCGCGGCACGGTAGTCATGTTGTGTCTAGAGGGCAGCGTGCGCTACCTAGAGTACGATTGGGTCGCCGGCCCCGGGGATTTCATCTACGAGACCCCGGGACTGTGCCATACCCTGGTGAGCGATCACCCGCAGGGCGTCAAACTATTCGGCTGGCTGCAGGGACCGATCGAGTTCTACGATGAGCAAGGCAACTTTGCCCAGACCCTCGATGTGTGGTGGTTCATCAATCATTACGAAACCTATTGCAACGCGAACGGCATTCCCCTGAACAAGCAGCTGTATCTGTAACAGCGTTCGCGAGTGGCGCGAGGAATCACCGCAAGTGCGCTCAACGCCCTCGACCCGGGCGCAGAGCGCGTTGCGCTCAGGCCTCTGGAGCGCGCAGATCAGCGCGCTCGCTAACCATCGTGAGCACGTCGTACTGAGCGACGGTCTCGTCGTTCTGATTGGTGATCTGAGTATCCCAGCGCACCTCCCCATACCCCTGCCCGATGCGCAGCGATTTCTGCTTGCAGGTCAGGCGCACACGGATGCGATCGCCCGGCCTGACAGGCTGGATGAAACGCAATGCATCGATGCCGTAATTGGCGAGTACCGGACCGAGCGGCGGATCCACGAACAGCCCCGCGGCGGCTGCAACGAGGAAATAGCCATGCGCGACACGCCCACCAAACAGCGGGTTCGACCGGGCCGCTGCCTCGTCCATGTGCGCATAGAAGTGATCGCCCGAGAGCGCTGCAAAGCGCTCGATGTCCTCGACGGTCACGAGCCGATCGGCTGAGCGGAACGTGTCTCCGATGCGCAGCGCCCCGAAGGGCTTGCGGAAGGGGTGCTCGAGCGGATCAAGCTCGCGCGCCCCCCGCACCCAGCAACCCGTAACTGCACTCAGCACATCCGGCGTGCCCTGCACCGCGGTGCGCTGCATGTAGTGCAACATACCGCGGATCCCCCCCATCTCCTCCCCGCCCCCCGCACGTCCCGGACCACCATGCACCAGATGCGGCAGCGGCGAGCCGTGGCCGGTCGAATCCGCCGCGCAATGCCGATTGACCACCAGCACGCGCCCGTGCCACGGCGCGAGACCGAGCACGAGATGCGCCGCCACCGCCTCATCGGCGCTGAATACGGAACTGACGAGGCTGCCCTCGCCGCGGCGCGCCAGCTCGATCGCCTGCTCGAGGGTGTCGTACGGCACGACCGTGCTCACCGGACCAAATGCCTCAATCTCATGAACAGCACGCGCGCTCGCTGGATCAGCGCAGTACAACAGCGTAGGGACAATGAATGCACCGCGCTCACCGTCGGCGTCGACAGGCGCAAGTTCATCCTGCCGACCGCACACCAGTTCACTCTCGCGCTGCAATTTCGCCAGCTGCCCAAGCACTTCTCCCCGCTGTGCAAGCGAAGCGAGTGGCCCCATGCTCACCGAGGCGTCGCGGGGATTGCCGATCACCACCTCGGCAAGCGCAGCCCGCAGCGCCTCGCGCACCGCGCCGCTCTGGTTGGCCGGCACCATCGCCTTGCGAATGGCCGTGCATTTCTGGCCCGCCTTGACCGTCATCTCGCGCACCACCTCACGCACGAACAGTTCGAACTCCGGGGTGCCGGCAGATGCATCCGGCGCGAGGATGCAGGAATTAAGCGAATCGGTCTCCGCGGTGAATCGTACCGAGCGCTCGAGCACACGCGGGTGCGTGCGCAGCTTGCGCGCCGTGCCCGCCGAGCCGGTGAAGGCGATCACATCCTGGCAGGTCAGATGCTCGAACAGATCGCCAACGTCGCCGCAAATCAGCTGCAGGGCGCCCTCTGGCACGAGGCCCGAATCGATGATCTGCCGGAACGCGCGCTCGGTCAGATAAGCCGTGGCGGTAGCCGGCTTGACGATCGCCGGCACTCCGGCGAGCAGCGCCGGAGCGAGCTTCTCGAGCATGCCCCACACCGGAAAGTTGAACGCATTGATGTGCACAGCCGCCCCGTGCAGCGATACGTAGATGTGCTGCCCGAGAAACGCGCCGCTACGTGCAAGCGACTCGACGGGACCGTCGACATACACGTGGCTGTCAGGCAATTCCTTCATGCCCTTGCTCGCGTACACGAACAGCGTCCCAATGCCACCGTCAATGTCGATCCAGGCGTCCGCTCGCGTTGCGCCGGTGGCGTAGGAGAGTTGATACAGTGCGTCCTTGCGCTCGCTGAGATGACGAGCGAGCGCCTTCAGGATCGCAGCACGCTCGTGAAAGGTCAGTCGGCGCAGATTCGGGCCGCCGACGCTTCGGGCGTAATGCAACGCGCCGCCAAAATCGAGCCCCCTGCTTGACGCGCCGGCAATCACCTCTCCGGTGCTGGCATCGCGCAGTGCAGTCGGCGTTCCGCTACCGCTTGCCCAGCGGCCCTGAATGAAGCTTTGCAATAGCATCGAATCGCCAGCCGGTTGCATTTACTGGCCGATGAAGCGCGGCTCGCGCTTGGCGATGAAGGCGGCCACCCCCTCGGCGTAATCGGCGCTCGCACCGAGCTCACGCTGCAGATCACGCTCGACGTCAAGCTGTTCTGCGAGCGTGTGATGCCAGCTGTCCGCGAGCGCCCGCTTGATGTGCCGCACCGCCTGCGCAGGTGCCTCGGCAAGCTGCGCAGCGAGAGAGTCGACTTCGGCGGGAAAATCATCGTCATCGACGCAGCGCCAGATCATTCCCCATTCCGCAGCCTGGCTCGCCGGCAGCCTCTCCCCGAGCAGCGCCAGCCCAAGCGCACGCGCCGGCCCGAGCAGCCGAGGCAGGAACCAGGTGCCCCCGCAATCCGGCACCAACCCGACGCGCACGAACGCCTGCACGAAACTCGCCGAGCGGCTCGCCAGCACCAGATCGCAGGCGAGTGCGATATTGGCGCCGGCGCCGGCGGCCACGCCGTTCACCGCACACAGAACCGGCATCGGCAGCCGCCGCAGCATCAGGATCAACGGCTTGTAGTCGCGCTCGATCGATGCGCCCAAATCCACCGCCTCGCCTTGCGCACTCACCGTCCGCTCGGCCAAATCCTGACCGGCGCAAAAGCCGCGGCCCGCGCCCGTCAGCACCACCACGCGCACCGTCGAGTCGGATTCGATCGAGCCGAGAACGTGGCGCACCTCGGCATGCATCTGCGCATTGAAGCTATTCAGCCGCTCAGGGCGGTTAAGCGTCAGACGCGCCACCCCACCGGCAACGTTGTAGAGAATGGTCTGGTAGTTCATGGCATCCTCGCCGCGCCCGCCGCGGCCGCTGTCATTTCTCGTCGTAATCGAGTTCCAGCTCTGCGCTGACACACCTGGACTGGCACGCAAGCACATAGCCCTGCTCGAGTTCCCAGTCCTCGAGCGCATAGTTCTGCTCCATGCGCACCTCGCCACGCACTACCCGGGTGCGGCAGGTCGAGCATACGCCCGAACGACAGGAGTACGGCAAATCAAGCCCGGCGCGCTCGGCGGCCTCCAGTACCGTGTCGGCCCCAATCGGCATCGGGAAGGAGCGGCGCCGCCCATCAAGAATGACGCTGACCTCGGCCATTCCCGCTGACGGCGGCGTCGGCCGCGGCGCCGCGCCCGCCGTGGTCGCCTCGCCGGCCAAGGCGCTGAAGTGCTCCACGCGGATCGCGCTGGCCGGCACACCGAGCGCGGTGAGCGCCGCGCTTACCTCCCGGTGCATGTCCCCGGGACCGCAAACGAAGTACTCCGTCACAGCCTCTGCCGAGAAAAATGCAGCCGCGAGCTCGCGCACCTTTGCCGCATCCAGCCGACCGTTGTACACCTCGGCTTCCTGCGGCTCGCGACTCATGAGAAAGTGTAGTGCCAGTCGCTGCGGGTACAGATTCTTCAACGCCTGAAGCGCCTCGAGACCCATCATGCGCGCCGCGCTGCGGTTGCCATAGAAGAGCAACATCGCCCCGCCGGCCGCAAGCACCGCGCGCATGACAGACAGCACGGGGGTGATGCCGCTTCCGGCAGCGAACGCCACCCGCAGTCCGGCCCCGAGCGGCGCGGCGTGCGCAATGAAGCTGCCGTTCGGCGGCAACACCTCGATGCGGTCGCCCGGGTTGAGCTGCGCCAACGCCTGCGACATCCGCCCGTCCGAATGCAGCCGGACAAGCAGCTGCAATCGGTCCGCCCCCGGAGCGTTGGTGAGCGAATAGGTCCGACGCAGCTCCTCTCCCGCCGAGCACGCGCGCAGCACCACATGCTGTCCGGCACTGCCGCTGAACTCCGAGCGCAGCGCTGCGGGCAACGCCAGCGTGATGGCGAGAGCGTCCTCGGCCTCAGACCTGACTTCCTCGACGCACAGTGAATGAAAGCGCAACATGTCACAGACACTTGAAGGCGTCGAACGGCTCGAGGCACTCAAGACAGCGGTAATGCGCCTTGCACGGCGTCGAGCCGTATTCGCTCATCCGCTCGAGCCGCCGGCTCGAGCAGCGCGGACAGGCGAGCCTTCCCGCGCCTGCGCCCTCGACGGCGATACCAAACGCTTCGAGTTTTCGCCGTCCCGATTCGCTCAACCACTCGCTCGACCACGCCGGCCATAACATCGTCTCGAGCCTGGCATCAGCGAACCCATCCTGATCGAGTGCCGCACGGATCATCTGCGTGATCACCTCGGTGGCCGGGCAGCCCGAGTAGGTTGGCGTGATGCCTACCCGCAGTGCACCGTCAGCTCCCACGCGCACCTGACGTATGATGCCGAGTTCAACGACGTTCACCACCGGGATCTCCGGATCCATGACCGTCTCGAGCGTCCGCCAGACCTGCCGCTCGATCGTGGCTGCTTGCGCGGCGGTGCGGCTCACCATGTAACCCCCGGATAAGCACGCGGCAGAGCCTGCATCTCCGCAAGCAGATGGCCCAGGTGCTCGGTGTGCTCACCACGCTTGCCGTGCCAGCGGTAGTGCTGGTGCCTCGGCCACTCGAGCCCTCCCTCAGCGAGCGTCGCTCGCACTCGGGTCTGCCAGCGTTCGCGGATCAGAACCGGGGCCGGCCCGATGCCACACACCGCCATACGCGCATCGAGCACATCGGGGGTGAGCAACTCATCGGTAAAGCGCCACAGGGTGTCAAGCGCCGAGCGCACCCGCGCACGACTCTCATCGGTACCGTCGCCGAGGCGCACGAGCCACCCGGCGCTGAAGCGCCAGTGATAGCGACATTCCTTGACGGCCTTCTGGGCGATGTCGGCGAGCTGCAGGTCGCGCGAGCCGGCGAGACTCTCGTACATCTCGAGCTGCCAGGCATCGAGCAGGCACTGGCGCACGATCGTCTGCGCGAAATCTCCGTTTGGTTGCTCGACGAGCGAGACATTGCGGAATTCCTGCGCATCGCGCAGGAAGGCGAGCGCATCCTCGTCTCGCCCACGCGCCTCAATTCGCCCCGCGAGCGCCAGCAGCAGCCGCGCCTGACCGATCAGGTCAAGGGCGATGTTGCCGAGGGCGAGATCCTCCTCGAGCGCCGGCGCGTGCCCGAGCAGCGCCGCCAAGCGCTGACCGGCGATGAGACTGGTATCGGCGAGCCGCAGCACGTACTCGAACCGCTCCTGAGGACCGGCCTGCGCAGTGAGGTCATCTGCAGTGGCGCTCATAAGTTCTTCACGTCCTCAGGGATCGCGTAGAACGTCGGGTGCCGGTACACCTTGTCGCGGGCAGGGTCGAACAGTGCCTCAGCCTCCTGCGGGTCGGAGGCAACGATGTCGCTCGAGCGCACCACCCAGATGCTCACGCCCTCCTGGCGGCGGGTATAGGTGTCGCGCGCATGCTCGAGGGCCATGCGCGCATCCGCGGCATGCAGACTCCCGACATGTTTGTGCTCGAGCCCCGAGCGGGAGCGGATGAACACTTCATACAACACCCAATCTTCGGTCATGACAGGCTCCCCTCAGGACGCATCTGCGCCGTGCTCAAGGCCACGATGCTTCTGCGCGTACGCGGCAGCGGCCTCGCGAACCCAACGGCCCGCTTCGTGCGCCGCGCGACGCGCCTCGAGGCGCTCGTGGTTGCACGGCCCTTCGCCCTTCAACACGGTCTGAAGCTCGCTCCAGTCGATCGGGCCCGGCTGGTAATGCCGCGTCGCTTCGTCCCAGTGCAGCGCCGGATCGGGTACGCTGAGCCCGAGGAACTCCGCCTGCGGCACCGTCACATCGATGAATCTCTGGCGCAGCTCATCGTTGCTGAAGCGTTTGATCTTCCAGCGCATGGACTGCGCGGTATGCACCGAATGGGCATCGCTCGGACCGAACATCATCAGCGACGGCCACCACCAGCGCCGCAGCGCATCCTGCGCCATCGCACGCTGCGCGTCGCTGCCGCGCGCGAGCGTCAACATGATCTCGAAGCCCTGACGCTGATGAAAACTCTCCTCCTTGCAGATGCGCACCATCGCGCGCGCGTACGGTCCGTAGGAGCAGCGGCACAGCGGAATCTGATTCATGATCGCCGCACCGTCGACGAGCCAGCCGATCGCCCCGATGTCGGCCCAGCTGAGCGTGGGGTAGTTGAATATGCTCGAGTACTTCGCCCGACCCGCGAGCAGCTGTGCGATGAGCTGCCCGCGTGAGACCCCGAGGGTCTCGGCAGCGCTGTAGAGATACATGCCGTGCCCGCCCTCATCCTGCACTTTGGCGATCAACACCGCCTTGCGACGCAGCGAGGGCGCGCGAGTGATCCAGTTGCCCTCCGGCAGCATGCCGACGATTTCCGAGTGCGCGTGCTGGGCGATCTGGCGGATGAGGGCTTGGCGATACGCCTCGGGCATCCAGTCCTTCGGCTCGATTTTCTCGTCCCGGTCGATGCGCGCCTGAAAGCGCTCGAGGCGCTCAGGCTCATCCGAGGTGCCGGCCGACTCCGCGGGGCTGTCGAGGGCTTGGGTGTACATGCACTGCCACCACCAAAACCGTCATTATGATACAGAAAAACTATAGTCCTTCTGATTTTTGTGTCAATAAATCATGGCAGAATACCGGCCCCCACCCCTGCCGTTGCACTATGGATATCTCCGGAGAGCCGCAGCCCGCCGTCGCCGCCGTGCTGCAGCAATTCCGCGCCGAGCGGCCGCTGCGCGGCGGTTCGCTGCTGATGACCCTATTCGGCGATGCCATCGCCCCGCGCGGGGCACGCATCAGCCTCGCCAGTCTGATCGGGCTCGCCCGGCCTTTCGGGCTCGCCGAGCGGCTCGTGCGCACCAGCGTGGCGCGGCTCGCGGCCGAAGGCTGGCTGCGGGCGGTGCGCCGGGGCCGGGTCAGCGAGTACCGCCTCACCGACACTGGGCGTGGCGTGTTTGCCGAGGCCACCCAGCGCATCTATGCCGCAAATCCGACCGATTGGGACGGCCGTTGGACGCTCCTCGTCGTACCGCCGGGACGGGGAGTGCGTTCGGCGCTGCGCGAACGGCTGCGCTGGCTAGGATTCGGCGAGCCGGCCCCTGGAGTCTTTCTGCACCCGAGCGGCTGCGTCGCTCAGGCACGCCAGTGCCTGGCGCCCGAGCAGATCGAGGACGGTTGGCTGTTCACCAGCTCAAGCGAAGGACCGGCCAGCGACCGCCAGCTGGTTGCGGCGGCCTGGGACCTGGGCGACATCGCGCGCCGCTACCGGCGCTGGCACGACGCTTTCGCGCCGCTCGACGCCTCGGACCGCAGCGCGAGCCTCACGCCGCAGAACGCCTTCGTGGTGCGCACATTACTGATTCATGAGTACCGCAAAATCCATTTGCGCGACCCATTGCTGCCTCCGTCCCTGCTGCCCGAGGGATGGATTGGCGCCGACGCGTACTCTCTCTGCCGGCGCCTGTACGCGGCAGTGTTCCCCGCCGCGGAAGCGTACCTCCGCGAACAGGGCGCGACCCTGGACGGGCCGCTACCGCCGCCCGGGCCCGAAGTCTTCGCCCGTTTCGGCGGGCTGCCCTGTCCCTGAGGGCGTAGCCGCCGCTTACCAGGTGTTCGGTTCCCAGTTCTGCTCGCTGCCGTTCGCCAGCTCACCGGCTACAATCGTCTTGGCGTCCTTGTAGTAATGCGGCGGCACCGGCAGGTTCAACGGCGCGGGTGACCCGTCCATGACGCGTCCGGCCAGGTCGTAGCGCGAACCGTGGCAGGGGCAGTAGTACCCCCCCGGCCAGCTCGCCCCGAGCAGCGGATCGCCCACGGTCGCATGCAGCTTCGGCATGCAGCCAAGATGGGTGCAGATACCCACAACGACCAGATACTCCGGCACGATCGAGCGCGAAATCGGGTTCCAGCCGGGCAGGTTCGCCGGCTGCTGATCCGCCTTGGAAAGCGGGTCTTTCAGCTGACCGTTGATCGTTGGCAGCGTCTTGATCTCCGCCTCGGTCCGCCGCAGAACGTAGATCGGCCGTCGACGCCACGAAGCAATCAGCATCTGCTTGGGTTGCAGCTTCGAGATGTCGATCGTCACAGGCGCGCCGAGCGCCCGGGCCGTTTCGCTCGGCTCCATGGACTCGATGAACGGGGTCGCGGCCAGACCCACGCCGACCGCCCCGACTGCCGCGGTGGCCGCCGTCAGCATGCGCCTGCGGGCCAGATCCGGTTCGGACTCATCGCTCGGCGAGCCAGGCAGTGTGGTGGTGCCCTCGGTCATGCTCAAGTCCTCCGTTGGAGTGCTATGCGCATGGTAGCCCCGCTGGGCCCTCTCGTCACTATGCGGCATGCCGCAAGCATGTCCGTCGGCCGGGCGCGCCGCGGGCCTTACCCGCCCCAGCCGGCCAGTCGCTCGGCGAACACCTGCATGAAGCGATTGGCGCGCGCCCCGTCCATGACCCGATGATCGATGGTGAGGGTGGCGTAGCAACGTGGGCGGATCTCGATACGGTCCTCCTCCCCGTTCGAGACGACTATGGCGCGCTTCTCAACCTTGCCCACGCCCAGGATTGCGGCCTGTCCCGGATACAGAATGATCGGTGTGGCCAGTAGACTGCCGCTCACCCCGTGGTTGGACATCGTGAACGTCCCGCCACGCACATCCTGCGGGGTCAGACTGCCCTCGCGAGCACGCCGCACCAGAGTTTCGATGCCGCGGGCAGTCTGCTCCAGATCAAGAGCCTCGGCGCCGCGCAGCACCGGCGCCAGGAGCCCCTCGGGCGCGGCGGTACCGATGCCGAGATTCACGCTCGTGTAGATCTCCAGCGCCTCCTCACTCCAGCGGCTGTTGGCTTCCGGTACCACCGAGATGGCCTCAACCGCTGCACGCACGAAATAGGCACTCAGCGTGAGTGCGACACCGCGACGGGCGAACTGCTCCCGGTGCTTCGCGCGGTGCGCGAGCACGGCCGTCAGATCAATGTCGAAGACGGTTGTGACATGCGGCGCGGTATGCAGCAGGCTCTCGACCATGCGCGCGGCGATCCGCTTGCGCACGGCGGTGTGCGGCACGCGGCGCGTCGCGAGGATGGCGTCACCCCCACCAGACGGCTCTGCAGCATCCCGCCCAGGAGACACCGGGACACTGCGCGAGGGAGCGTGCCGCAGCACGTCGTCCACCGTGATGCGTCCGCCCTCGCCCGTGCCGTGTACCTGATTCGGATCGAGCCCACGCTCGGTGAGCAGCCGATGCACGGCCGGTGCCAAATGCCTCTGCGCCACGGCATCCGTCTCGCCAGCCGGCGCAAGCGGGCGCGGCGCGGCAGGTGCAGCCACGGCGTGCTCCACCGGATGCGCACCGCCCGCCTGGGTTTCGGGCTCGGCGGCAGCTGGTCTGATCCGACCGAGCAGCGCACCGGGGGCGACCTCCTCTCGCTCGGCCGTGATGATCTGCTCGAGCACGCCATCGGCCGGCGCCGCCACCTCCACGGTGACCTTGTCGGTTTCGAGCTCGATCAGCGGCTCATGTGCGCTCACTCCCTCGCCGACGGCCTTCAGCCAGCGCAGCACCTGCGAGCGGGTTCCTTCCGCCTGCTCCTCGGGTGCGCGAATTTCCAGCAGCTGCACGGACATCTCTACACGCTCGCAAGCGCACGGATCGCGCGCGTAATCGACTCCACGCCCGGCACGGCCGCCTCGAGCAGCACCGGTGCGTGCGGACTCGGGATGTCGGGCATGGCCAGCCGTTCGATGGGCGCATCGAGACTGAAGAAAGCCTCCCGGGCGAGCACTGCGGCGACCTCGGCGCCGAACCCGGCGGTGAGGTTGTCCTCGTGCACGATCAGGCAGCGGCGGGTCTTGCGCACGGACTCGAGCACGCTCTGGCGATCCCAGGGCACCAACGTGCGCAGATCGAGGATCTCGGCGTGCACGGCCGAGGCCTGCGCCGCAAGCTCACAGCGCTCGACCATCGCGCCCCAGGTCACGATGGTCAGCTCCTCGCCCTCGCGCACCCGACGGGCCCGGCCAAAGGGCAGCACGTAGGTGTCCCCGGGATAGGGCCGTCGAGCCCAGGCGCCATCGAGCAACGCACGGTGCTCGAAAAACACGGTCGGTTCGTTACCGCGCAACGCCGCGCGCAGCAGGCCGACGGCATCCTCGGCATTGGACGGCACGGCGAGGCGCCAGCCGATGCCGTGCACCCAGGCAACCTCATTGGTCTGACTGTGCCAGGGATCGCCGCACTTGAAGAACCCGCCCGGCACACGCACGACCATGGGCGCGGCAAAGCGGTTGGCGGTGCGCCAGCGCATCGTGCCGCAGTCATTGAGCTGTTCGGTCGCTGGGTCGGCGTACTTGCGGAACTGGATCTCGGGCACCGGCAGCAGTCCGGCGAGCGCCATGCCGACGGCGCGGCCGATGATGCCTTCCTCGGAAAGACTGGTGTCGAACACGCGCGCAGCACCATGCTTCTCCTGCAGGCCGAGCGTTGCGCCGTGCACTCCGCCCTTGGGTCCGACATCCTCACCAAACACCACCATGCGCGGATTGAGCGTCAGCTCCACATCGAGCGTGCGGCGGATCGCCGTCAGCATGTTGATGCGATTCGGCTCCGCTGCAGCACTCTCACTCGCAGGAGCGAGCGCCACACCGAGCGGGGCGAGTCCGCCCTGCTCCTGCAGCTCGGCGCGGCCCTCCGCATCATATTCCGTGAAGACGTAACGGGTAAGCCGGGCCGGATCCGGAGCCGCCCGGCACAGTGCCCGCTCGATTGCCTGTTCGACCTCGCGGCGTGCGGTCGCACTGATGTGCCGCCATTCGCTCTCGCTCATGTGCTGCGGCACCAGATGACGCTGCAGCCGGCGCAACGGATCGTTGGCGCGCTCGCGGCTGATGAGCTCAGGGGTCTTGTATGTCTGGGTGTCCTGTCCGGAGTGCCCACAGAGCCGCGGCACCGTCAGGCGCAACAGCGCCGCAGAGCGCTGCTCGCGCACGAAGCCGACCGCCGCCGCGATACACTGGGCCGCCTGCTGCGGCTCGGCGCCGTCGCCCTCGAAGATCGTCAGGCCCGAGAACGCGCGCAGGTTCGCCGCGATGTTCCCGCCCGGAGTCTGCAGCCGCGAGCCCACCGAAATGCCATAGCCATTGTCCTCGATATAAATCAACATCGGCAGCTGCAAAGTCGTGGCCATCGTCAGCGCCGACCAGAACCCCCCTGTGGCCACCGACGCATCGCCGCCGAGCACGACCGCAATACTCCGCCCGTAGCTCGCATCGCCCAGCACGTCGCGATGAAATCCGATCGCCTGGGCCCAGCCGGCCGCCGGAGTGTACTGCGCACCGACACCGCCACATGCCGGCAGCACAGTCGCGCCACCGCGCCCGGGCTTGTTGAAGACCACGCCGATGTCACGGCCATCACTGAAGGCGCCAGAGCGAGCAAGAGGGGCGGCAGCGGCGTCCTCTAGTGATACGCCGAGGGCGAGCAGCAGCGGCCGCGAGCGGTAGTAAACCGTCACGGCATCGTGCGGATCGGTCAGGTGCAATCCGAGCAGGACCTGCGCCAAGTCGTGTCCACGCGCCGAGAATTGATACAGCACCTGCCGGGCCGGCAGCAGTCGTGTCTCCTCGATGTCATCGAGCGCGCGCGAACAGTGCAGCAGATGCGTCACCCGCCGCCAGTCGGTCTGGGCACTGGGGGCTGGGTCGTGCCGCGCGTCGGACGCCCAAGAGGCTGATGCCACCATGGCACCCTCCGCAGATGGATTGTGCAGCGAAGAGCGTATGCGCCTCGGTCCGAAATGAGCTTTCTTTCCTTGCTCTTTTTTTGATCTTAATGGCAAGATTATTGCTCAATTAAGGCTCCTGGAGCATGACTGTGGCCCGTCCCCTCGACCGACTCGACCGCCGCATTCTCGCGACTCTGCAGCTCGAGGCGCGCATCACGAATCAGGAGCTGGCCAAACGCGTCGGCCTCTCACCGGCGCCCTGCTGGCGGCGGCTGAAGCGACTGGAAAGCGAGGGGATCATTGCCGGCTATGCGACGCTGCTCTGCGCCCCGGCGATCGGATTGACGATCCAGGCCTATGCGCTGGTGTCACTCGAGAACCACCACGCCGATACCGTCGCGGCGTTCGACCGGCTGGTGCGCGAGCGCGCCGAGGTACTCGAGTGCCACTCGATGAGCGGCACCAACGATTACCTGTTGCGCATCGTGGCGGCGAGCATGGAGGCCTACGAGCACTTCCTCTCGACCCATCTGCTGCAGCTCGCAGCGGTCCGCTCGGTCAACACCAGCTTCGTGTTGCGGACCAAGAAGTTCACCACGCAACTGCCGCTCACCTGAGACCTGCGCGGTCCCCCGGGGGCGCCACAGCCCCCTCGTGATGATCGCCTGCGCAACACACGCGGGCGGCAAGACCTCAGAAGACTTCGAAGATGCCCGCAGCACCCATGCCGGTGCCGATACACATGGTCACCATACCGTAGCCCTTCTGCCCTTTGTGGCGCATGCCGTGGACCAGCGTCGCGGTGCGGATTGCGCCCGTCGCCCCGAGCGGGTGACCGAGTGCAATCGCCCCACCGTGCGGATTGACGCGCGCCGGATCGAGGCCGAGATCGCGAATCACCGCGAGGGACTGCGCGGCGAAGGCTTCATTGAGCTCGATCCACTGCAGTGCATCCTGTTTCAGTCCAGCTGCGGCCAGCGCCGCCGGCACCGCCTCCTTCGGTCCGATGCCCATGATCGCCGGAGGGACGCCCTTGACCGCAAAGGTCACGTAACGTGCCAGCGGCGTCAGATTGAAACGCTTCAGTGCGGCGGCCGAGACGAGCACAACGGCGGCCGCACCGTCGGAGGTCTGGGAGCTGTTGCCCGCCGTCACGCTCCCCTTAGCATCGAAGACCGGCTTCAGCCGCGCGAGCGCCTCAAGTGAAGTGTCCGCCCGCGGTCCTTCATCCTCACCGAGGCGCTTGCGCACCGTGCGCACCTCGGCCGTGGCCAGATCTGGCGTGCGGTAAGTCACCTCAAGCGGGGAAATCTCCGCACTGAAACCGCCGCTGGCACGTGCCGCGAGCGCACGCCGGTGCGATTCGAGCGCGAACGCGTCCTGATCCTCGCGGGAGACACGCCACTGACTGGCGACCTTCTCGGCCGTAATGCCCATGCCGTAGGCGATCGCATAGTTCTCTTCCCGCTCGAACACCCGTGGGTTGAGCGCAACTTTGTTGCCCATCATGGGTACCATGGACATCGACTCGGCCCCGCCTGCGATCACCACGTCGGCCTCGCCCAGACGAATGCGATCGGCCGCAATCTGCACGGCATTCAGTCCCGAGGAGCAGTAGCGGTTCACCGTGACGCCCGGCACCGTGTCTGGCAGTCCGGCCAGCAACGCCGCCACTCGCGCCATGTTCAGACCCTGCTCGGCCTCGGGGAATGCGCAGCCGACCACCACGTCCTCGACCTGCGCCGGCTCGATCGTCGGCACCTGTGCAAGCGCACTCGTGAGCGCATGCACCAGCAGATCATCCGGGCGCACCTGACGCAGCATTCCGCGCGGCGCCTTGCCAACCGGCGTGCGACTCGCCGCTACGATGTAAGCGTCTTGAATCTGTTTGGTCATGACGGAAATCTCCCTCGCCGCCTCAATTGCGCAGCGGCTTGCCGGTCTTGAGCGTGTGCGCGATGCGTTCCTGGGTCTTTGGATTGGCGAGCAGCGCGAGGAAATGGCGCCGTTCGAGTGCCAGGAGCCAGGACTCGTCCACCTCGGTGCCGGCCTCAAGGTCGCCGCCGGTCATCACCTCGGCAATGCGTACGCCGATCTCGAAGTCATACGCGCTGATGAAGTGTCCTTCCAACATGTTCACCAGCTGCGATTTGATCGAGGCGGCTCCCGTGCGCCCGGCGATTGCAAAGCGCGCCCCCGGCAGCGGCGGCCGGTAGCCACTCTCCGCGAGCGCGAGCGCTTGCTGCTTGGCCACATAAAGCAACTCGTCGGGGTTGAACACCACCACGTCGCTGTCGCGCAGATAGCCCGCCTGCCGCGCCTCGAGCGCGCTGCCGGCCACCTTCGCCGTCGCAACCGCCAAGTAGTACTCCTTCAGCGCGGCCAGCACGTCACCGCGGCTCTCGCGCGCGGCGCGGCGGGCCAGCTCTTTGCAGCCCCCGCCGCCCGGCAGCAGCCCCACTCCGGCCTCGACCAGGCCGATGTACGACTCGAGCGCAGCGACCACCCGGTCGCAGTGCATCACGAACTCGCAGCCACCGCCGAACACGTAACCCTGCGTCGCGGCAACGGTCGGAATGAGGCTGTAGCGCAACCGCATCGAAGTGCTCTGAAATCGGGCGATGACAGCCTCGATCGTGGCCCAGTCGCCGGCGGCGACCGCCGGGCGCAACGCCTCGAGGTTCGCACCCACCGAGAACGGCGGCTCGCTCTGCCAGAGCACCAGCGCCCGGTAACGCGCCTCGGCCAAATCGATCGCCTGGTTCAAACCCTCGAGCGCCTCGGGACTGATCGAATGGGCCTTGGTGTGCAGCGAGGCCACGAGCACCCCATCGCCCGTAGTGAACGCCCGCACCGCCGGATTCTCGTACACGGTCTCACCCAGCTCGCGGCGCTCTGTGCCGAGCGCCACCGGGGCCAGCTGGCGCCGATACACCGGCAGCGACGAGCGCGGCACAAGGGCATTGCCGGCTGCATCGTAGGAGCCTTCGGGGAAATGCACGCCGGTGCGCTCGACGGCATGGACCCATTGCGGCAGCGGCACGCCCGCGAGCGTCTCGCCGGTGCGGATGTCCTCCTCGATCCATCCCGCCACGCGTGCCCAGCCGGCGGCCTGCCACAGCTCAAACGGCCCGCGCTGCCAGCCAAAGCCCCAGCGCATCGCCAGATCGATGTCACGCGCCGAATGCGCGATGTCCGCCAAGTGATGGGCAATGTAATGGAACGTGTCGCGCAGGCACGCCCAGAGAAACTTTCCCTGCGGGTGCGCGCTCGCACGCAGCGCGGCAAAGCGCTCGCCAACGTCCTTGATGGCAAGGATCTCGAGCACGGCTGCCTCGGCCGGCTGCCCGGCCGGCACATGCGCGCCGCTCGTCGGATCGAGCACCAGCAAATCGCGGCCCTTCTTCTGATAGATGCCGCTGCGGCTCTTGGCTCCGAGTGCACCGGCGGCGATCAGCTTCTCGAGCCACGGCGGGGCGGCATACAGCCCCCGCCACGGATCGTCCGGCAGGCCCTCGCGCATGGTGCGCACCACGTGCACGAACGTGTCGAGTCCGACCACATCGGCGGTACGGAACGTGGCGGACTTGGGCCGTCCGAGTTTCGGTCCGGTCAACTCATCGACCACATCGAATCGCAGGCCGTACTTCGCCGCATTGGCGAGCGTGGCGAGCATCGAGAACACCCCAACGCGGTTGGCGACAAAATTCGGGGTGTCCTTGGCCCGGATCACACCCTTGCCGAGCGTGGTGACGAGGAACGTCTCCAGATGATCGAGCATCGCCGGATCGGAGGCATCACAGGGGATGAGCTCGGCGAGGCGCATGTAGCGCGGCGGGTTGAAGAAATGCACGCCGCAAAAGCGCCGGTGCAGCGCCGCAGGGCAGGCCCCGGCCAACGCCTCGATCGAAAGCCCCGAGGTGTTGGTTGCGAGGATCGCGTGTGCGGCCAGCGCCGGAGTGATCTTCTGGTACAGCTCGCGCTTCCAGTCGAGCCGCTCGGCGATCGCCTCGATCACGAGGTCGCACTCAGCGAGCCGCCCGAGATCCTGCGCATAGTTGGCCGGCTGGATGAACGAATCAGCGCCGATGGAGGCGAGCGGCGCCGGCTGCTGCTTGCGCAAGGCGGCGAGCGCCTTGTGAACGATGCCGCTGCCACCCTCGGGGTCGGCCAGATCGTACAGGATCGTCGGCACCTGCGCGTTCACCAAGTGAGCGGCAATCTGCGCGCCCATCACGCCCGCCCCGAGCACGGCCACCTTGCGTATGTTGAAATTTGTCTCAGACATGACATCCCCTACTGCTGCGCTCCGCCGGGCCAGAACGCTCATTGCGCGGCCCGGCGAGAGCCGCCCACGACACCCGCCGCACCTTCAGTCCGCGGCTGGACTGCCGCTCGGCGCGGCTCTCATGCCCGCCACCACGAACGGCACCACATGCTTGACGATCAGATCCGGATCGCGCGCCGAGACCGCCGAGCGGCCAAAGAGTTTCAGAATGTCGTTGCCGGCGAAAGCGTGGAACATCACGCTGAATCCGAGGTGCAGCCGCCAGACGACCTCCTCGTCCGAGAGCCCCGGCAGCGCGCGCCCGAGCGCCGCGGTATAACGGCTCACCAGGTGCCCCCAGTCGCGCGAGAGCGTCTCGCGCAGCTGCCGGTGATTCTCGACCAGCACTCGCGAGAACAGACGGACGAACACCGCCCCGCCGCGCAGCGGATCTTTCGACAGCGCCAACGCCGGCCGTACGTAGCACATCACGACCGAGGTCACGTCGAGGCTCGCCTCGCCGCCGGCGACCTGCGCCTCAAGCGCATCGAGCTGACGCAGACACTCCCGCGCCCAGGGAGCAAAGCGGCGCGCAAACACCGCCTCGAACAGGGCGTCCTTGGAGCGGAAATGATAATTCACCGCCGCCAGATTGACCCCGGCCTGCTGGGTGATCAGCCGCAGCGAGGTGGCTTCGAGCCCGAGTTCCACGAACAGCCCCTCGGCCGCGTCGAGAATCCGCGTCGCGGTCTCGGAGTACTTCGGCACACGCTCTCCATCGTCATCAGACAGGAACGATGCTTTCATTGGCTCCTTGCCTCAAACATATGTTTTAAACGTACATTTATTTTAATTCGAGGTCAAGGCCGCGGCTGCGCCGCACTCGGACCAGCTGCCCGCTCGCGCGGCCTCGATCAAGCGCTCGGCAGGTCGCCACCGCCGGCCGTGCGTCGGCGCGAGCCGCTCAAGCGTCGCAATCACGGCATCGAGCCCCTCCCGCTCGGCCCAATACATCGGACCGCCTTTGTAGGCCGGAAACCCGTAGCCATGAATGTAAACCACGTCGATGTCGCCTGAGCGCAGGGCAATGCCCTCGGCGAGGATCTTCGCCCCCTCATTAACGAGGGGATGCAGCAGGCGGGCGAGGATTTCTTCATCCCCCACGACGCGCCGCTCGATGCCGAGCTCGCGTGAGACCGACTCGATCAGCGCGAGTGTCTCGGGACTGTGACGACGTTTGCCGCCTTCGTACCGATAAAAGCCGTGCCCGCTCTTACGCCCCAGCCGCCCCTCGGCGACCATGCGCTCGAGAATCGGGGACCAACGCTCATCGGGCGGCAAGGTCCGATTGCGCCGGATCGCCCAGCCGACATCGTTGCCCGCCAGATCGCGCATCGCGAGTGGTCCCATCGCGAACCCGAATCGCTCGATCACCGCATCGACCTGCTCGGGCGTTGCGCCTTCCTCGAGCAACCGCTCCGCCTGCGCCCCGTAGTACTGCAACATGCGGTTACCGATGAACCCATCACAGTTGCCGGCGAGCACGGCGATCTTGCCGAGCTGGCGCGCGAGCGCCATGACCGTAGCGAGGGCCTGGGGCGAACTTCGCTCGCCGCGCACGTTTTCCATCAACTTCATCACGTGGGCCGGACTGAAGAAGTGGGTACCGACCACCTGCTGCGGCCGACGCGTCGCCGCGGCCAACCGATCGATGTCGAGCGTGGAGGTATTGCTGGCGAGAATGGCATGGGACGGTGTGCTGCGATCGAGCCGCTCGAACACCTCGCGCTTCAGAACCGGATCCTCAAACACCGCCTCAATGGCGATGTCGACGTCCCCGAGCGAACCATAGTCCACCGAAGTCCCGATGCGCTCGAGCGCCGCCTCGGCCTGCTCGCGCGTCACTCGACCGCGCGCAACGGCCTGCGCGTAGAGCTCCCGGATGTGCGCGACGCCCCGTGCGAGCGCCGCATCCGATACGTCCAGCAGTATGACCGGGAGCCCGGCACTGGCAAAGCACATCGCAATGCCCGCCCCCATGGTCCCTGCTCCAACGATCGCGGCCCGGCGAATCGGCAAAGGCGTCACGTCGGCACCGATTCCCGGAATTTTACGCGCGGCTCGCTCGGCGTGAAACACGTGCATCAGCGCCTCGCGCTGCGGGCTGTCGCGACACTCGAGGTAATATTGGCGCTCCAGCTCAAAAGCCGCGCGCGGCGTGCGCGTGCAGGCCGCCTCGATCGCATCCACGATGCGCCAGGGCGCAAGCTGACCGCGGTACCGGTGCGCATTCGCCGTGCGCCACGACTCGAACAGCGTCGGATCCACCTGAGCGATCTTGTCCTCGCGCTGACTCGCCAGCACCGGCATCCCCTCGCTCGCAAGACGGCGCGCGTGAGCGATCGCCGCCGCGCGCGTGTCGGCGGCGAGTGCATCGATCAGGCCGAGCGCGAGCGCCCGCTCGGCGGGCAGTGCCTCACCGGTGGTGATGGCCTGCAGCGCCGCCTGCGGACCGGCGAGTCGGGTGAAGCGCTGCGTGCCACCGGCGCCCGGAATCAGCCCGAGTTTGACCTCCGGCAGGCCCACTCGCGCCTGCGGCGCGGCGAGGCGCGCGTGGCAGGTGAGCGCCAGCTCGAACCCGCCGCCGAGAGCCACCCCCTCGATCGCGGCCACGATCGGCTTGGCGAACGCCTCGATCTGCGCCAGCACATCGAGAAGAATCGGTGGCGTGAAGCTCGCTCCGGAGGCGATTTCGTTGATGTCGGCGCCGGCGGGGAAGCTGCCTCCTGCACCGCTGATCACCACCGCCTTGACGGCCGGATCCTGCGCAGCTCGGTCGAGACCAGCCGCCAGTGTCGTGCGCACTTCGTGGCTGAGCGCATTGACCGGCGGATGATCGATCTCGAGCACTGCGACATCATCGTCGCACTGGAAATGCGTCGGCACGGACTTCCCCACTGCACGGATCCGCCGATGTTAGCGCGCCGCGATGCGCCGATCGAGCCTCCCGCTCAGCTGATGATCTTGCGCGCGCTGAGCGCCTCGAGCACCCGACGAGCCTCCTCCTCCGGACCCAGCGGACTCGGATCGAGCACAATCTCCGCGGATTCAGGCGCCTCGTACGGCGAATCAATGCCGGTGAAGTTCTTGATCTTCCCCTCGAGTGCGCGCGCGTAGAGACCTTTCGGATCACGCCGCTTGCACTCCTCGATCGGCGTGTCGACGAACACTTCGATGAACTCGCCCGCCTCGACCAACTCACGCACCATGCGCCGCTCGGCGCGAAATGGCGAGATGAACGAGCACAGCACGATCAACCCCGCGTCGACGAACAGCTTGGCCACCTCGCCCACCCGGCGGATGTTCTCGACGCGATCGGCATCCGTAAAGCCAAGGTCACGATTCAGACCGTGCCGGACATTGTCACCGTCGAGCAGGTAGGTGTGCACGCCGCGCGCATGCAGCTCGCGTGCGACGATGTTGGCAATGGTGCTCTTGCCGGAGCCCGAGAGTCCGGTGAACCACAGGATGGCCGGCCGGTGGCCATTCAAGTGCACGCGCGCCGCTTTGTCGACGAGCAACGCCTGCCGATGGATATTGGTTGCGCGGCGCAATCCGAAACTGATCATCCCGGCGCCCGCGGTCGCATTCGTAAACCGGTCGATCAGCACAAACGCACCCGTGGCGCGGTTGTCGGCGTACGCATCGAGCGCAACCGGCGTCGCCGTCGAGAGATTGCAGAAGCCGATTTCGTTCAGACCGAGCGTCTTGGCCGCAATGTGCTCCAGCGTGTTGACGTCCGTCTTGTGCTTCAGGCTCGTCACCCGCGCCGGCACGTAGCGCGTACCGATCCGCATCAGATACGAGCGTCCCGGCAACATCGGCTCCTCGATCATCCACAGCACCTCGGCTGCGAACTGATCGACCACTTCCGGTCGTGCGTCCGAGTGCGCCAGCACGTCGCCGCGGGCGACATCCACTTCATCGGCGAGCGTCAGCGTCACCGCATCTCCGGCGCGAGCTTCCGCCAGATCACCATCCGCGGTAACGATGCGCTGCACGGTACTCTCACGCCCGGACTCGGACACCGCCACCCGATCGCCCGGGCGCACCACCCCGGAGGCCACGGTGCCGGCAAAACCGCGGAAGTCCAGATTCGGCCGGTTGACCCACTGCACCGGGAAGCGCAGCGGTTTCTCCGCAAGACCTTCGCTCACATCGAGCGACTCGAGGGACTCGATCAGCGTCGGTCCGTCGTACCAACTGGTGTGTTCGGAGCGGCGGATCACGTTATCGCCGAAACGCGCCGACAGCGGAATGCTGACGATGGAGCTGAAATTCAGCGGCGCGGCGAAGCCGAGATAATCGGCAACGATGTGATGGAAGCGTTCACCGGAGAATTCCACCAGATCGATCTTGTTGACCGCCAGCACCACATGTTTGATTCCAAGCAGCGCACAGATGTAGCTGTGACGGCGCGTCTGGGTGAGCACGCCCTTGCGCGCATCGATCAGAATCACCGCCGCCTGGCTATTCGAGGCCCCGGTTGCCATGTTGCGCGTGTACTGCTCGTGCCCCGGGGTATCGGCGACGATGAAGGCGCGACGCGGCGTGGAGAAGAATCGATAGGCGACGTCGATCGTGATGCCCTGCTCGCGCTCGGCCTGCAGGCCATCGACGAGCAGAGCGAGATCGAGATCCTCCCCGGTGGTGCCATGCTTGCGGCTGTCTCGCTCGAGCGCGGCGAGCTGATCCTCGAGCACGAGCTGCGTATCGTAAAGCAGCCGCCCGATCAGGGTGGATTTGCCGTCATCGACCGAGCCGCAGGTGAGGAAGCGCAACAGCCCCTTGCGCTCGGCCGCGCCGCTCGCCGTGGTGTCAGAAATAGCCGTCACGTTTCTTCTTCTCCATCGAGGCCGCCTCGTCGTTATCGATCAGCCGTCCGGAGCGCTCCGAGGTCCGGGTGGCGAGCATCTCGGCAATGATGTCATCGAGCGTCTCGGCTCGACTCTCAATCGCAGCGGAGAGCGGATAGCAGCCGAGCGAACGGAACCGCACCATACGCACCTGCTCGCGCTCGCCGCTTCTCAGCGGCATGCGCTCATCGTCGCGCATGATGAGCTGCCCGTCCCGCTCGAGCACCGGCCGGGGCGCGGCAAAGTACAGCGGTACGACCGGAATGCCTTCTGCACGCGTGTACTGCCAGATATCCAGCTCGGTCCAGTTCGAGAGCGGAAAGACACGGATGGTCTCGCCCTGGTTGATCCGGGTGTTGTACAGACTCCACAGCTCCGGGCGCTGATTGCGCGGGTCCCACACATGCCCGGCGGAGCGGAATGAGAAGATACGCTCCTTGGCACGGCTCTTTTCCTCGTCGCGCCGCGCGCCGCCGAAGGCGGCGTCGAACTGCCACTTGTCGAGCGCCTGCTTCAACGCCTCGGTCTTCATGACCTGGGTGTGCAGCTGCGAGCCGGAGCTGATCGGATTGATGCCCCGCTCGAGCCCGTCGGGATTGGTGTGCTTGAGCAGTCTCACCCCATAGTGCTCGGCGATCCGATCGCGGTGCTCGATCATGGCGCGGAATTTCCAGCCCGTGTCGATGTGCAGCAGCGGGAACGGCGGCTTCGACGGGTAGAACGCCTTCAGCGCCAGATGCAGCATGACGCCGGAATCCTTGCCGATCGAATAGAGCATCACTGGATTGCGAAACTCGGCGACCACCTCACGCATGATGGCGATCGATTCAGACTCGAGTTGACGCAGATGCGGCGGCAGGCTTGTGGCCGAGGAGTTGCGAGTATTCATGCGCGTACGCTCAGGCGACCAGCGGCGTCAGTGGGATCGGCCCTGCGGCCACGAAGAAGGAGTTGCGAAAGTCCGGCTTGCCGTAGCGCAGCGCTTCCCCGCCCGGCGCGACCACCTGACCGCCCGCCGCGAGCAGCACCGCGTGTCCGGCGGCGGTGTCCCACTCCATGGTCGGTCCGAGACGCGGATACAAATCCGCCTCCCCGCTCGCCACCAGGCAGAACTTCAACGAGGAGCCGACCGATACGCGCTCGTGCACGCGATAGGCGCGCAGATATTGCTCGGTCTCGGGAGTCGCGTGCGAGCGGGAGACGACCGCCGTCAGTCCCGCCGCCGGCGCCTGGCGCACGTGCAGCGTCTCGCGCGGGCCGCCTGGGCTATCCGAGGGCGGCTGGGCGCAGCGGAACGCGCGCGCGGCCGCGACGTCACCCGCATAAAGCTGGCCGCCGACCGGCGCGTAAACCACACCGAGCACCGGAGCGCCCGCCCGTACGAGTGCAATGTTGACGGTGAAGTCGCCCCGCCGGGCGATGAACTCCTTGGTGCCATCAAGCGGATCGACCAGAAAGAACGCCTCGCCCACCACCGGGATGCGCCCCGCCGCGCAGGACTCCTCGGCCACCACCGGAATGTCCGGTGCGATGCGCGCCAGATGCGCAAGGATAATGGCCTCGGCCGCGTGGTCGGCTTCGGTCACGGGCGTACGGTCGGCCTTCTGCTCGACGGAGCAGCCGCGCAGGTACACGGCGTGGGCCTCGCGGCCAGCGGCCACCGCCACGGGCAGCAGTGCCTCGAGTAGTGCGGAATCGGCAATCGGGGGCACGGGATCGATCCGTTGGAAAACCAGCGCCCAAGTCTACACAAAGCCGCACCTGGTAAGTCCGCCAGGCGCGGCTTTGTGCTCAGACTTTGCAGCTATGTGATTAGGATCTCGGGTGCCGACCGGACCCCGCACACACAGTGCACCCGGCGCGGCGGTTCAGCCCTGACGCACACCCTCGACCTGGATGTGCAGCCGCACCCACATCTGAAAGCCGAAAGCACGGCCATAGGAGATGCCGTAATCGGCCCGGTTGAACTCGGCGTAGGCATCGGCCCCGCACCGATACTGGTGGAAGAAGACGACTTCCTTGCACTCGAAGTGGCGGATGGTCAGGGTGAGCGGCCGCGTGATCCCGTGCAGCGTGAACTTGCCGATCACGCGTGTGGGCGAGCCGTGCTTGAAGTCCGCCAGACGCCCGACGTAGGTGGCGGTCGGGTACTTGGCCACATCGAGCAGGTTCGGGCCGCGCGCATCCTTGTTGAGCTGCGCCTCGCCAAAGTCATCCGAGGCGGTATCGACGGTCACCTGCACAGTGCCGGTGCGCGCCTGGCGATCGAGGACAATCGTGCAGCTGGTCTTGGTGAAGATCCCGCGCCAGACCGACAGTCCACCAAAGTGATCGGTCGAGAAGCTCGGATGCGTATGCGTCGGATCGCACACGTAGGTGACGGGCTTGGCGAAGGCCGGGCCGGCCATCGCCAGCAGCGCAAGCGGCAGGATGGGTTTGCTGAGACGCATCGAGAACCTCCTGGTTGAGTTGACGCGTCTGCCAGTGCGACCCACAGGGGCCGTCCCGCGCGACGCGAGCCGCTAGCCTACCGGCAGGCGACCGCGCCGCGCCAGACGTTACATCCGTTTAACCGACCGCGACCGGCGAGGGCGTGAGCGCGACGCCCAGCGATTGCGCCACCGCGGCGTGGGTGATCGTGCCGGCGTGCACGTTCAATCCCGCCGCAAAGCCTGCGTCCCGGCGCAACGCTTCCTGCCAGCCCAGATCGGCCAGCTGGCGCACGTACGGCAGCGTCGCATTGGTGAGCGCAAACGTCGATGTACGCGCCACCGCTCCGGGCATGTTGGCCACACAGTAATGCACCACGCCATCAACGACGAAAGTCGGCTCGGCATGCGTGGTCGGGCGACTGGTCTCGAAGCAGCCGCCCTGATCGATGGCGATGTCGACCAGCACCGAACCGGGACGCATGCTCGAGAGCATCGCGCGCGTCACCAGCTTCGGGGCGGAGGCCCCGGCGATCAGCACGGCGCCGATCACCAGATCGGCTTCCCTCACCAGCCGCTCGATGGTCGCGGCGGTGGAATACGCGGTGCGCAGCGAGGAGCCAAACAGATCCGACAATTCGCGCAACCGCTCGATCGAGCGATCCACCACGGTGACGTCAGCGTGCATCCCGACTGCCATCTGCGCCGCGTGTGTACCGGCCACCCCGCCGCCCAGGATCACCACCTTCGCCGGCAGCACGCCCGGCACCCCGCCCAGCAGCACCCCGCTGCCGCCATTCGCCTTCTGCAGGCAACCGGCACCGACGTGCACCGACATGCGCCCTGCCACTTCGCTCATCGGCGTCAGCAGCGGCAGCGTCCCGGCACGGGTCACCGTTTCGTATGCAATAGCGGTGGCACCCGATTTCATCAGCGCATGCGCCTGCTGCGGATCGGGCGCGAGGTGCAGATAGGTAAAGAGCACCTGGCCGGGACGCAACCGCGCGCACTCGACCGGCTGCGGCTCCTTCACCTTCACCACCAGATCGGCGTCGGCAAATACTTCCGCCGCCCCGGGAACGATCCGGGCGCCCACCGCTTGGTAGTCGGCGTCGGGAATCCCGATGCCGGCCCCGGCGCCGGTCTCGATCAGCACCTCGTGACCCCCGGCGGTGAGCTCGCGAACCCCTGCCGGCACGAGCCCCACCCGATATTCGTGCACTTTGATCTCGCGCGGAACGCCAATACGCATGAATCTCTCCCCCAGGTTTACAGCCAGTTGAATGGGCTCAGAAGCTTACGGAGGGGCGTTGGTGGGAACTTGCGAAATGGGCTGCCATCCCCCAGAGGGAGGCATATTCTGTCTCTTAGAGATTTTTTTATGGCAGAATATTGCGCGTATGGAGCTTGACCGCTACGATCACGCCATTCTGCGCCATCTGCAGCAGGACGCCCGCATCACCAACGCCCGCCTCGCCGGTGCGGTCAGTCTGTCCGAATCGGCGTGCCTGCGCCGGGTCAAGGCGCTCGAGGAAGCCGGCCTGATCGAGGGGTACACCGCCTTGGTGAACCAGCACAAGGCCGGCTATCCGGTGAACGTATTCGTCAGTATCACGCTCGACCGGCAGAGCCAGTCCGGGCTCGAGGCCTTCGAGGCGGCGGTGCGGCGCATCCCGCAGGTGATGGAGTGCTACCTGATGACCGGCGAGCACGACTACCTGCTGCGCCTGGTGGTGGCCGATCTCGATGATTTCGAACGCATCCACAGCCAGCACCTGACGCGACTGCCGAGTGTCGTGCGCGTGCAGTCAAGCTTCGCGATGCGCACCGTGACGCGCTCACCGGTGCTGCCGGTGCGTCCCGCGCGCAGTCAGGTTTGAGCGCGCAGCACGATCTTGCCGATGTGTGCGCCGGACTCCATCAGCGCATGCGCGCGGGCCGCCTCAGCGAGCGGAAACGTTGCATGTATGGGCAGGTGCAACCCGTGAGCCTCGATGAGCGGCCAGATCACGCGGCGCAGCGCAGAGGCAATCGCGCCCTTGCGCTCGATCGTCTGCGGCCGTAGTGCCGAGCCGCCGATCATCAGACGTTTGCCCATCAGTACCGCCAGGTCGATCTCCGCCGTGCGCCCGCCCTGGGTGGCGATCACTGCAATGCGGGCATCGGGCGCCGCGGCGGCGATGTCGCGAGCGAGGTAGTCGCCGCCGACCATGTCGAGAATGACGTCCGCACCCCGCCCCTGCGTGGCGGTGAGCGTCGCCGCCACGAAGTCCACGTGTTTGTAATCGATGGCGACATCAGCGCCGAGACGCAGACAGGCGGCGCATTTTTCGCCACTGCCGGCGGTGACAATCACCTGGGCGCCAAAAGCTTTGGCGAGCAAGATCGCGGTCGTGCCAATGCCGCTCGAGCCACCGTGCACGAGCAGCCAGTCTCCGGGCTGCAGGCGTGAGCGCTCCCACACGTTGTAGTAAACGGTAAAGACGGTCTCGGGCAACGCTGCGGCCTGCTCGGGCGTGAGTCCGCGCGGAATCGGTAGACACTGCACCGCTGGCGCCAGCGCATATTCGGCGTAACCGCCACCGGCCACGAGCGCGCACACCTGATCGCCGACGGCCCACTCACCGACCTCAGGGCCGACGCGCACGATCTGCCCGGCGAGTTCGAGCCCGGGAATGTCACTCGCCCCGGGCGGCGGTGGATACAGTCCCTTGCGCTGCAGCACATCGGGCCGATTGACGCCCGCGGCCGCCACACGGATCAACACTTCGCCCCCGCCGGGCTGCGGCACCGGACGGCGCACGGGGCGCAGAACCTGCGGGCCACCCGGCGAGGCAATTTCGATTGCAGTCATGCTGCTTGGCAGATCGTTGCTCAATGCTCCTCCCCTTGCACCGCAAGCTCCCCCGAGCGCCCGGGCACACCGCCCGTGCCGATCGGGCAGCGCGGCAGGCGCGCCAGGTCAAGCGTAGCCGCGTAGCCAGCCAGATCGCAGAGCCGCACCCCGCGCTCGCGCCAGCCCGCGAGCAGCCGCTCGAATCCCGGGAGATACGCGCCACCTTCGAGTTCGGCGTGCAGCGTGAACACGTGATCGCCCGTGCCGTTGCTGAGGCGCAGCAGGTGCTCGATCGGATCGACACCCGCCAGATCCTCCCGACCGATCAACTCATCGAGCGTGGGCAGCGTCGTCGGCAGCTGCGGGACCTCGATCTGCTGACCGTCAACGAGCGGTATGAACGGCGATCGACCGCGGGTATCGGAGGCATAACGCAAGCCGCAGTCGGCCTGCAATTGCGGCACGTAGCGGTTCATCTGCCAACCGGCCGCACCGTGAGCCGTCGGTGCACGGCCAAACACCCGCGTAAATTCCGCACAGGCGAGCGCCAGCTGCCGCCGCGTCCACTCGCGGTCCGCACCGGCCACGCCGTCCTGCCACTTGACGTGGTCCCAGGTATGCACCCCGACCTCGAATCCGCGCGCCTCGATGCTCTTCAACACGCCCTCGCAGCGCCGCCCGATACGCGGACCGGGCAGCAGCACGCCGTAGAGCAGAGTGCGCAGGCCATAGTGACTGACGACGGAGGTGCGGCGGACTTTGCCGAGAAATCCGCGCCGAAAGACGCGCTTGATGGCGCGACCCGTGTGATCCGGGCCCAACGAGAAGAGAAATGTCGCACGCGCGCCGTTGCGTTCCAGCGCCGCCGCCAGCCGTGGCACGCCCTCGAGGGTGCCCCGGTAGGTGTCCACGTCAATTTTCAGGGCAATGGTACTCACGGTCGGAGGACCTCAGACGAGCGGCACCGGACGGCGCTCGAAATCGTAGGCCATCTGCGTCAGATCGATCGCTCCGGCCGCATTGACCGCCTGCAGGATCCGCAGCACAGAGCCGTCCGCGCAGACGAGCTGACACTCCCCCGCCGCCCCGATCAGCCGCGGCGCCCCCGGCGTCAGCGTATGCGCCGCGACCCGCGTACGGTGCAGCCACCAGCGCTCCCCACCCACCTCGGCGAACGCACCCGGAAACGGCGGCGCGACAGCGCGCACCAGATCATGAATCCGCCGGGCCGGCCAGCGCCAATCGATCCTGCCGTCCTCGGGACGGCGCCGACCGAAGTACTGTCCCGGCACGAGCGGCTGCGCGCGGCGCGGCGCGTTGCCCTCGAGCAATCCGCTCAGCGAGCGCGCCAGCACCATCTCCGCCGCCGCGGTGACCTTGACATACACCTCACGCGCATCGTCGTCGGCGAGAATGGGCACGGACTGCTGATCGACGATATCGCCGGCATCGGCGCGCGCCACCATGTAATGCAGGGTGGCGCCGCACTCGCGCTCACCATTGAGGATGGCCCAGTTGACCGGCGCGCGCCCCCGGTATTTCGGCAGCAGCGAGCCGTGCATGTTGAGCGCACCACGGCGCGCGCATTGCAGCAGGTCATCCCCGAGCATCGCGCGATAGTAAAACGAGAAGAGAAAATCAACGTCGAGACTGGCGAGACGCGCGGCGAATTCCGGCGTATTCGGGTCGGCCGGTGCAACGACATTGAGTCCGTAATCGTGCGCGCAATCGGCGACGCTGGCGAACCAACTCACCTCGCCCGGATCATCCTGCACCGTGACCACAAGCGGCACTTCAACGCCACCGGACAACAGTGTCTTCAGGCAGCGCACCCCAACGTCGTGGTACGCAAACACCACCGCTCGTACCGGATGCGTCACGGTGCCGGGCCCGGATCGTGCTCGGCGCGCAGCATCTCAGTGTGATCGAGTTCTGGATGAGGCTTCGGCGCGGGCAGCACCGCCGGACGCACCGCAGTCTCCCCGGTATCGATGCCCGCACCCTCCTCGAGGATCGCCGAGATGGTGTAGCGCGGCCGCTGGCGCACCTGCTCGTAGATCCGCCCGACGTACTCGCCCACCACCCCGACGCTCACGAGCAGCACGCCGATGAAGAAAAAAGCGAGTCCGAACAGTGTGAACACACCCTGCACCTCCGGACCGACGAACAGGCGCCGGATGGCCAGGTCCACCACGAAGGCGAGCGACAGCAGCGACACCAGAATCCCGAACATCGTGAAGACCTGCAGGGGCGCCACCGAGAAGCCCGTCATCAGGTCGAAGTTCAGCCGGATCAGCCGGTAGATCGAGTACTTGGACTGGCCAGCCGCGCGCCCGGCGTGGGCCACCTCGACCTCCACCGGATGGCGCGCAAAGGTATAGCCGAGAGCCGGCACGAAGGTGCTGACCTCGACGCAGCGATTGATTGCATCGACGATGGTCCGGTGATAGCCACGCAGCATGCAGCCTTGATCGGTGATGCGGATCTGCGTGGTGCGCTCGCGAATGCGGTTCATCAGGCGCGAGGCCGCCTTGCGCCAATACACATCGTGCCGCCGCGCACGCACCGTGCCGACGTAGTCCGCGCCCTGATCCATCGCGGCGATCAGCTTGCCGATCTCTTCCGGCGGGTTTTGCAGATCGGCATCGAGCGTGATCACATAATCGCCTCTCGAGTGCGCAAAGCCCGCCAGAATGGCCATGTGCTGGCCGGCGTTGCGGGTGAGCAGCACCACACGCGTGCTCTCGGGCCGGCGATTGAACTGCTCGCGCAGCAGCGCCGCCGAACGGTCACGGCTGCCGTCATCGACGAAGATGACTTCGTACTGGCGGCCAAGCCCATCGAGCGCCGGATAGAGCCGTTCGAACAGCGCGGCCAGCCCCGCCTCTTCGTTGTACACCGGGATGATGATCGAGATCGTGGCGCTCACCGCAGTGCCCCGCGCATCACGTCGTTGACGGTCTGCACCACTCGCTCGACATCATCCCAATGCATCGCCGGGAACAGCGGCAGCGTCACTGTCTCCCGCCCGATGCGCTCCGCGTTGGGAAACTGACCCTCGCGGTAGCCGAGCGCACGATACGCACTGAACAGGTGAATGGCCGGATAATGCACCCCGATGCCAATGCCGCGCTCGGCCATCGCATCGATGAATTCGAGCCGGCTGATCCGCATCCGTTCGAGCGGCAAGCGGGCTGCAAACATGTGCCAGTTGTGACCGGCATCGCCGCGCGGCGGCAGATGCAGCGGCGGTGCATCGCCCCACAGCTCGAAGTAGCGTTCTGCAAGCTCGCGCCGGCGCGCATTGAACGTCTCGAGGTGACGCAGTTGCCCGAGTCCGACGCACGCAGCAACATCCGAGAGGTTGGCCTTGCCGCCGGCGAAGCGGGTCTCGAACGCATCGGCGGCAGTTTTCATCTGCCCGTGAAAGCGCTGCAGCTCGAGCTCCTGCACCTCTTCCTCTGAGCCGCCGACCACGGCGCCGCCTTCAATCGAGGTAATGTTCTTGTTGGGGTGAAAACTGAAGCACACCAGATCGCCGAAGCTGCCGATGCGCCGCCCGCGATGGCTCGAGCCGATTGCCTGAGCGGCATCCTCGATCACCCGCAGGCGATGGCGCTCGGCGAGCGCGTACACCCGATCGAGATCGACCGGCAAGCCGCATAGGTGCACTGGCATGATGGCCCGGGTACGTGCGGTAACCGCCGCCTCGGCGAGCTCAAGGTCGATATTGCGGGTGTCGAGATCCACATCGACGAATACCGGGCGGGCTCCGGTGCGGACCACCACATTGGCGCTCGCCACGAAACTCATGGCCGGCACGATGACTTCATCCCCGGGACCGATGCCGCACACGAGCAGCGCGTGCTCGAGGCTCGCAGTCGCCGAGGTCTGCGTGCGCACCGGGCGGCCGCCACAGTACTCCGACAGCGCCGCCTCGAACGCCTTGACCTTCGGGCCGCTCGCGAGCCAGCCGGAGCGCAGCACGTCGGCCACCTCCTGAATGGTCTGCTCATCGATACTCGGACGGGTGAACGGGATGAACGAATCCATAACCTAGGAGCGAAACACCATGACAACGCCTACGATGATGACCAGGATACCTGCCACCCGCTCCAGATTTGGCACCTCCCCGAGCAGCCACCACGCGAGCGGCACCATGAGGAGGTAGTTGAGCGAGAGCATCGGGTATGCCTGGCTCACCGGCGCACGCGAGAGGCCAATGAGCCACACGACGACTGACAGGCCGTAGCACACCAGCGCCATCCACAGCCACGGCACGCTGAGTAGCGCGAGCAGCCGCTTTGGTACGTCCACGTCGGTGCCGAACAACGGTCCGGTGGTATCGGTGGCTGCCTTCAGCCCGAGCTGCGCGACGAGATTGAGCAGTACGCCACCACACAAAAAAGCAAACACCGACCACTTCATGTGCGGCTCACCGCGACCGTAAAGCTGTCCCGGGCGATCACCCGTCCCGGCAGTCCCTGCGCACGATAGCGCCGCCAGACCGAGGGCGGGAAGAACGCGATGGCATCGTGACTCGCCTGCCATTGATGCACGAACTGCGCGGGCGTCGCAGTCATCAGTCCCGGCTGCCAGCGCTCCCCGGGGCCGAGCTCGCCCTTGTAGTCGACCAACGTCAGCAGTCGGCCCAGATAAGGCGGAATCGTCTGACGGTATTGCTGCACGCTGTAGAGGGCCGTGTCGGGATGCACATCTGCGCGGATCGCCTGCACCAGCTGATACGCCGAGCGCGACGGTGGGGTCACCGCATACTGGCAGAGCAAGGCTTGCCACACGAAGATGAACGATACGGCCACCACGAACGGTGCGGCAAGCTCGCCGCTATCCGGGCTTCCCCCGCGCCGAGCACGCACCGCGCTGTAGAGCGCCGACCCCAGCGCGACCGCAATTGCGGCCACCGCCCAGGCCACCGCGTGTGGCGCAATGAACCCATTGCGGTGCTGGGAGTACACCAGCAGCCCCACCGCCACGAAGGTGGCAAGCGCGGCCGCGGCCCAGACCGCGCGCGGCAGTGCCTTTGGCCGGCGCACCAGATAGACGCCGCTCAAGGCTGCGATCGGCGGGAAAATCGGCAGGATGTAGGTGGCCAGCTTCGAATCGGAGGTCGAGAAAAACACCACCGTGAGCAGCGCATAGAGCAGCAGAAATTTCAGCGGCTTGAAGTGCGCAACGGGCCCCTGATCCCGCCACGCCGCGCGCGCGGCACGGGCGAGCGGCACCAGCCAGGCGAACGCGCCGATCACCAGCAACGCGATGAAGTACCACCACGGCTCGACGCGACGTGCCTCATCGGTCAGGAAACGCTGGAAATGCTCATGGATGAAGAAATACTCCGCGAACTGAGAGTTCCGCAGCGACACCGCGATGAACCACGGGGCTGCGATGGCCACCATCAGCGGGATTCCGGCGAGCAGATGCAAGCGCCTCCAGGGTCGCGCGTCGCGCTCCACCAGCGTGTACCCGACGAGCGCAAGGCCGGCGAGCACATAGACCTCGAGCCCCTTGGTCAACAGCGCGAGCGCCGCCATCGCCCAGGAGAGCAGCATCCAGTTGCGCTCCGGAGGCGAACCGGGCGGAGCGCACTGCGCACGCGTGAAGGCGAGCACCATGGCGGTCAGCCAGAACGTCAGCCCCGCGTCGAGCAGATCCAGGTGCGCAATGATGCCGAAATAGGGACTCATCGCGAGCAGCGCCACCCCCGCAAGGGCCGCACGCCGATCGTACATGCGCGCAAGCCACGCGTAGATCAGCACCAGGCAGCCGAAACCGAGTCCCACCGTCCACAGTCGCGAGGACCAATTGCTCAGTCCGAACACCGAATAGACGCTCGCGGTGGCCCAGTACTGCAGGACCGGCTTCTCGAAGTACTTCAGTCCATCGAGTCGCGGAGTCACCCAATTGGCGCTTGCGACCATCTCACGCGGAATCTCCGCGTAGCGACCCTCGTCCGGATCGAACATGGGGCGGATCTGCAGCGTCGCGAACCAGACGGCCGCCAGCAGCACCCAAGCCCACCACCTCAGCCGCTCGCTGCGCCCCTGCGCCGCACTCATAGCCACCCCGTACTCGCCGGCCGAGCGCCCGTCACAGCCCGGATGCCGGGGCGTTCAGGGAATTGAAACTACCGACCCTGACGTAAAAATCGATGGTGCGGCGGATCGCCGTGTCGAGGTCGGTGCTCGGCCGCCAGCCCAGATCCCGCTTGGCCGCCTCGATGGCCGGCACTCGAACCTGAATGTCCTGGTAATACTTGCCGTAGTACTCCCCGGCCGACACCTCGATGATCTCGGTGGTCTTGGCCACATCGCGCAGTTGCGGGAATTCCTGCGCAATGCGGATGGTGCGATCGGCTAGTTCGCGGATCGACACGCAATTGTCTGGGTTGCCGATATTGAAAATTCGCCGCGTCGCGCGCCCATCCTTGTTTTCGAGAATGGTGAGCAGCGCCTCGATGGCATCATCGATATAGGTGAAGGAGCGCTTCTGGCGTCCGCCGTCGACCAGCTTGATCGGACGGCGGTACAGCACGTTGGAGAGAAACTGGGTGAACACCCGTGAACTTCCCTCCTTGGGCTCCTCGATGTTATCCAGGTTCGGGCCGATGAAATTGAACGGGCGGAACAACGTGTAATCCAGGCTGTCACGCACGCCGTAAGCGTAGATGACCCGATCGAGCAGTTGCTTCGAGGCGGCATAGATCCAGCGCTGCTTATTGATCGGACCGTACACGAGCGGGCTCGTCTCCTCATCGAGCACCGCATCCGGAGACATGCCGTACAGCTCGGAGGTCGAGGGGAACACCAGGCGCTTGCCATACTTGACGCAATGGCGCACCACATCGAGATTGGCCTCGAAGTCGAGCTCGAAGACCTTCAGCGGATGGGTCACGTACTGCGCCGGATTGGCAATCGCCACCAGCGGCACCACCACGTCGCACTTCTTGACGTGATACTCGACCCACTCCTTGTTGATGGTGATATCACCTTCGACGAAGTGGAAGCGATCGTCCTTCGGCAGCTCGCCGAGCTTGTTGTCCGAGAGGTCGATGCCGTAGACCTCCCAGTCGCGCTGCCGCAGGATCGCGCTGGTGAGCGCGCTGCCGATAAAGCCGTTCGCCCCGAGAATCATGATCTTCAGTGACATGGAAGCCCTTCGTGCCCGGGCAAGCGCCCGACGCAAAAAAAAGAAGAATTTTAGCAGCTTCCCACCGGCGCGCATCCGCACTTGCCGCGTACCGGCAAGCGGGGCATCCGCGGCGCTGCCCCAGGCGGGGCAGCGCCGCGGAACTCAGAACCGCAGCCCGACGGTCAACGGCACGAACGCGGTGGGCTGGCTGGTCTCGATGCGCTGGTAGCGCGCCTCGACGAAGAACGTCTGGCCATCACGCAGCAGGAAGTCCAGCCCCACACCCGCATTCCAGGAAAGGCGGGTGCTGCTGCCGCTCGCCACCACGATGTCCCCGGGCACGAGGCCGTAGCTGCAGAAGCCGAACCAGGGATCGCAGAAATAGCTGCCATAGGCCACGGTCTGCGTAAGCGCGACGCGCATGTGATCGACCCCGATGCCGGCAAGCGCGAAGCCGCTGATCCACGGGGTGATCGGACGCTTGTACTGGCCGTCGACGTTCAGCCCGATCACTTCCCCATAGCCGGAGTCGATCTGGATCTGATCAAGCTGCTCGTTGATCGCGATCAGGTTGCGCGTGGCGCTGAAGTGGCTGTACTCGATATCGGCCCGCAGCGCGAACGGCCGATCGGGGCTGGGGCGCCAGGTCAAGCCACCGCCCAAGGTAACTCCGCCGTCGAAATAATCCGCGGTCGAGCCCACCGTGGGGCTGTAGCCGATCTGCAGGTGCCAGTGGACCGGCTCCTGCGGGGCGAACGTCTGCTCGTAGTAGCCTTGCGCCGATGCCCGGGCCGCCACGGCGAGCAGCGCGACGGCACCCAGAGCGTACAGTGTTCGATTCACGTGCAGAACTCCTCCGGCGCCACCGGCGGCGCCTGCTCCGATCGCTGCGCGCTCAAGCCACGTGCAGCTTGCGTCTGAGAACCTGAACCAGCTCGCGCATCTCCCCGATGCCGAGCAGCATCGCACTGCCAAAGAACGCACCAGCCCCTATCACGATGACCGCCGCGAGCGCGCCGAGTTTCGGCCAGAACCGCTGGTGCGCCCAGTCGGGCAGCAGCCAGTGCGAGCCACCCCAGCAGATCGCACCCAGCAGTGTGCCCGCGACCGCGAGTCGGGCGAACATCGAGAGCATGGCATGCGAGTCGAGCCGCCCGAGGTGACGGCGCATGAGCCCGTAGAGCACGAGGAAGTTCACCGTCGCGACCGCGGCGGTCGAGAAGGCCAGCCCCCGCGCTCCCCAATGCCACTGCTGCGTCGTCAGCCAGCACAACAGCAGGTTCAGTCCCATCGCGCTCAGGCTGACCACCATCGGGGTTCTGCGCCGATCGACCGCATAGAAGGCGTTCACCAGCACCTTCAGCGCCGCATAACCGCACAGCCCGAGTGAGTAAAAGCGCAGCGCGCCGGCGGTCTGGTGAGCTTCGTACGCGGTGAATCGACCGTGTTGGTAGAGCACCGAGACGATCGGTCCGGCGAGCACGATCAGGCCGATGGCTGCCGGCACCGTCAAGAAGAACACCATGCGCAAGCCGCGGGCCAGCTCGCTGCGCAAGCGCTCGGCATCCCCGGCAACCGCCAGCCGCGAGAGCATCGGCAGCGAGACCGTGCCGAGGGCGACGCCGAACATCCCGATCGGAAACTGCATCAGGCGAAAGGCGTATCCCAGCCAGGAAATCGGTCCATTGCCGAGCGTCGAGGCGAATGCTGAGTTCACCACCACGTTAACCTGCACGGTGCTCGCGGCGATGACCGACGGTCCCATGATCAGCAGCATGGCCTTGACGCCCGGATCGCGCCAACGGAAATCGGGGCGATAGCGGTAGCCGAAGCGCAGCAACGACGGAATCTGCACCCCGAGCTGCAACAACCCGCCCACCAGCACCCCGATCGCCAGCCCGAGCACCGCTTTGGGCCCGAAGTGCGGATCGAGCCACCAGCCCAATCCCGCCCCGGTGATGATGAAGCCGAGATTGAAGAAGGTCGAGGCCAGCGCCGGAACGCCGAACACGTTGCGCGCATTCAGCATGCCCATGACCAGCGCCGCGAGCGAGACGATCAGGATGAACGGATACATGATCCGCGTCAGCTCGACGGTCAGTGCCGCCTTGGCCGGGTCGAAACCCCAGCCGAGCAGCGCCACGAGCCACGGCGCCACTGCAATGCCGAGCACCACCAGAGCACTGACCATCACCGCCGTTAGCGTGACGACCTTGTTGGCCAATCGCCAGGCCGACTGATCGCCCTCGCGCGCGACCGTTTTGCTGAAGGTGGTGACGAAGGCAGTCGACAGAGCGCCCTCTCCGACCATGTCGCGCAGCAGATTTGGAATGCGAAACGCGATGAAGAACACATCCATCAGCCGTCCGGCACCGAACAGCGCGGCGAACACCTGCAGGCGCACCATGCCGAGAATGCGGCTCATGAGCACGGCGAGCGCGATCACTCCGGCGGCCCGGGTATTGAGCTTCTCGCCGTGCGTGCCCTTGGTCACGGCTTGTTCGCTTGAGGCCATCGATTGCGTGCTCAGCAGCCGCGCACGCACAGCGTGCCCGCCACGCTGCACTCGCGGTACCTTGCGCCCCGGTACCGGGAATGAGTCACTGCCCACGCACTGTTTGCCTGCATGACCTGCTTTCGCTGCGACACGCGCCACACTACGGCGCCCGGCGCGCAAGCATAGCGGCGGGCGGGCTGGTGCGCGAGCGACCCTCCGGCGTTCAGACGGGCCGCTCGCTGAGCTCGATCCAGATGCCGCGCTCACACTTCAGAGCCGTGCTGCCGCTGAGCACCTGCGCCCCGTCGGGATAGCGCACGTCGTTGAAGTAGCAGCAATCGCTCTCGTCGCCCACCTGCTCGCGCAGCAGCTCGAAAGACTCCTGCGGATCGCTCTGCCACGGGGAGTTGCGCCGCTCGGGGTCAACGGTGCCCACCTGCGCCAGCGCGCTGGCCCGTTCGGTATCGGCTTGTCGCGTCATGTCTCGCTCCCCGGTGCCCGAGGGCACCCTGATCAGATCTCCCCGGCGAGGCGCACCACGTAGCGCCCCCGCGCCTGCCCGGCAATGAGTTCGCGCGCGGCCTGCGGCACCTGCTCCAGATCGATGATGTCGCGCACGATGCGCTCCTCGATGCGCTGCGGCCGCCAGGGACCGGCCAGCTGCTGCCACAACGCCAGACGCCAGTCACGGGGCACCTGCACCGAGTGGATGCCTAGGAGACTCACGCCGCGCAGGATCAGGGGCATGACCGTAGTGTTGAGCGCTGCCGAGTGCGCCAGGCCGATGCACGCGATGTTGCCCCAGGGTTTGACGGTGCGCGTCAGGTAGGTCAACACCTCCCCGCCGAGGTTATCGACCGCTCCGCCCCAGACAGCCTTCTCGAGCGGTTTGGAACCCAGGTCGAGCTGGGCGCGATCAAGCACTTCATCGGCGCCGAGCTCGCCCAGCTGCGGAGCCGCCTCGGGCTTGCCGGTGATCGCGGCGGTGTGAAAGCCCGCCTGCTTCAGCAGGACCAGCACGATGCTGCCGACCCCGCCGCTCGCGCCGGTGACGGCAATCGGACCCTGCGCGGGCACTTGGTGATTTTCGAGCAGCCTCCGCAGGGCAAGCGCTGCGGTGAACCCTGCGGTGCCGAGCGCCATCGCTTCGCGCAGTGTCAATCCCGACGGCAATGGCACCAGCGCATCGGCGGGCAGGTTCGCATATTCGGCGAGCCCGCCGTCGAGCCACTCCCCGAGGCCCGCTCCGGTGGCGAGCACGCGGTCTCCGGGCTGGAAAGCCGGGTCCTCGCTCGCCTCCACCACCCCGGACAGATCGATCCCCGCGACTCGCGGATAGCCACGCATGATCGCGCCGCGGCCGGTAATCGCGAGGGCATCCTTGTAATTGAGACCCGAGTACGCCACGCGCACGCGCACCGAGCCGGCGCTCAGCGGGGCGAGCGAAATCGACTCCAGCGACGCCGTCGGACCGAGCGGACTCTGGTGAACTCGGAGGGCTTTGAAGGTCGGCATGCGCACGCCTGGTTTCCGATGATGGGGCTATTCTATCGAGGCCTATTCGAGCTCGAAGCACGGAAATCCCGCAGCGCGGGTCGGGTTCGAAGCACGGCGAGCCCGGCACGAAAGAATCACAATTTTTTCAAATACTTGGATTGACGTTATGACTCAGGCACTCATCTGCGATGCGATCCGCACGCCCTTTGGCCGCTACGGCGGTGTGCTCGCGGGGGTGCGCACCGATGATCTGGCGGCGATGCCGCTGCGGGCGCTGATAGAGCGTCACCCCAAGGTCGATTGGGGCCGGCTGGATGATGTCTATCTGGGGTGCGCCAATCAGGCCGGCGAAGACAACCGCAACGTCGCGCGCATGGCGGTGCTGCTTGCGGGGCTGCCGGAATGCGTCCCGGCATCGACCGTCAATCGACTGTGTGGCTCGAGCCTAGATGCGGTTGCGATCGGCTCGCGCGCCATCGTCGCCGGCGAGGCACAGCTGCTGATCGCAGGTGGCGTCGAGAGCATGACCCGCGCGCCATTCGTCCTCGGCAAGGCTGAGCAGGCATTTGAGCGCGCTCGCGCACTCGAGGACACGACGCTCGGCTGGCGCTTCGTCAATCCACTGTTCCGTAGCCGTTTCGGCATCGATTCGATGGCCGAGACCGCCGAGAACCTGGTGGCCGAACGCGGCATCTTACGAGCCGATCAGGATGCATTCGCCCTGCGCAGTCAGCAACGCTACCTACGCGCCTTGACGCGCGGCTTCTTCGCGAAGGAGATCGTACCGGTCAATGTGGCGGCCGCGAAGCGCCCGCCACAGCGCATCGAACAGGATGAGCATCCACGGCCCGACAGCTCGCTCGAGGCGCTCGGCCGGCTCAAGGGGATCGTGCGCCCGGACGGCTCGGTCACCGCCGGCAACGCCTCGGGCATCAATGACGGGGCCGCCGCATTACTGCTCGCCAGCGAGGCTGCCGCCGTGCGCTATGGACTGACACCGCGTGCCCGGGTGCTCGGCAGCGCCGTCGCCGGCGTACCGCCGCGGGTTATGGGCATCGGGCCAGCGCCCGCCACGCGCAAGCTGCTCGAACGCACTGGCGTGGCGCTCGGCTCGCTCGATGTCATCGAACTCAATGAGGCGTTCGCCGCCCAGTCACTTGCGGTGCTGCGCGAGCTCGGTCTGCCCGACGATGCCGAACAGGTGAATCCCAACGGCGGGGCCATCGCCATCGGTCACCCCCTCGGAGCCAGTGGCGCACGCCTCGTGGCCACCGCGCTCAGCCAGCTCGAGGCCACCGGCGGCAAGCGCGCGCTGTGCACGATGTGCATCGGCGTGGGCCAGGGGATCGCGCTGCTGATCGAGCGGTTGTAGCGCCGGCCGCGCTTCAGCTTACCCGCACGCGCAGCGGCTCGAGACCGCTGCAGCTCGCCTCCAGCAGCTCACCGCGCTCGACCGGTCCGACGCCGGCCGGCGTGCCGGTGAAGATCAGATCACCGGGAGCGAGCGTCCAGGCCGCCGAGAGGTGCGCAATGATTTCCGGCACGCTCCAGATCATCTGGCTCACCGCGCTGCGCTGGCGCTCGACTCCGTTCAGACGCAGCGCGATCTCGCCGGCCTCGATGGCGCCGGCCTGCGCGCGCGGGGTGATCGGACCGAGCGGCGCGGATTGCTCGAAACCCTTACCAATACACCATGGCGCGGAGAGCTTCTTCATCTGCGCCTGCAGATCGCGACGGGTCATATCCAATCCGACGGCGTAGCCGAACACGTGCCCGAGGGCATCCGCGGCCCCGATATCGCGCCCGCCGGTGCCGATCGCGACCACCAACTCCACCTCGTGATGCAGGTTGTGCGTCAGGCTCGGATAGGCCATCACACCAGTCTCCCCGGCCGGCACCGGCAACAGAGCGTCGGCCGGCTTCATGAAGAACACCGGCGGCTCGCGGCCGGTCCGGCCCATCTCCCGGGCGTGGTCACGATAGTTCGAGCCCACGCAATAGATGCGGTGCACGGGGAAACGTTCGGCGCCGCCGTCCACCGGAGCGCTCACGAGGGGTGGCGGAGCAAACACATAGTTCATGGGAATTCGTCATCGCCGTGGGATGCCTGTCAGTCTAACCGCCCCACCCCGCGCACGTCCAACACCCCCGCTGCGCAGCGAAGTGATGCAGAGTAATGCGGCCGAAGCGATCCGCGCGCGGCGTCATGCAGCGCTGTAGAACACCGCGCATCACCTTCGGCGCGGATCGCCGGGCACACCGGCGCTGGCCCGTTTGCACTGATGTAGAGCAGCCGCGGGCGCTCCGGTCGTGAGGACCGTGAATCGGCTTCGCGGGTCAACGACCCCAATCGGCGCCGCGCTACAGTCCGAGATCCTGCCGGACGCCGGTGCCGCTTGCCCGCTGAACGCGCGCTGGGCGGCGCCGGCCGCTAAGGCCGCCCGCCCAGCAGCCGTGCCGGTAGCATCACCAATGCGCGCAAGAACTCAAAGACACCATCGACCACGACGCCGACGAGACGTAACGGCAGCAGCAACAACCAGACCACCGGCCAAAGCAGCAGCGCCAGCACGGCAATCGGCCAGCACAGCACGAACAGCAGCAGCCAGAGAAGGAACTTGATCATGCGAGGACGCTAGCGCTGTCACGGCGGGAGCACAAGTCGCCGCCGGCGAGCACTGTCGAGGTGCTGATTAGGCTCGGCCGAGTGGCTGCGGCCCGGCCGACGGGGGAGAATTCCCGTCGGCCGAGGCGACGCCACGAACGGTCGCCGTCGGGGACCGAGCGCCGCTCGTTTCGTCGCGGCCGACAGGGCGTTCGCCGCAAAAAACCCCGGGTCGGTCCCCGCTTGCACCCCCTGCCGGCGTGGATACGGCATCATAGGGTCTGCTCGGCCCCGCGAATCAGTTCACCAATATCGAGCCCGAGCGCTGGAGGAGCACCCGAATGAAGTCCGTTGTTGCACTCGCGGCCGTTCTCTCTTTGGCCGCGTGCGAGGCCTGTATTGCGCCCGCCTTCGCCGCAGGCCACAAGGCCCCGCCACCCCCGCCCCCGACGGCGGCGTCCTCATTATTCACGCCGCAGGCCGTCAAGAGCTACGGCACGGTGACGGTCGGTGGGCACAAGATCGATTACGAAGCGGTCGCCGGGACGCTCATCGTCCACCCGAAGGGCTGGAACGATGCGGCCACACCCGCCACCGGCAAAGAGGCGCTCGGCACCGCAGACGGTCCGCCTGCGGCGTCGGTATTCTATGTCGCGTACTTCAAGCGCGGCGCGCCCGCACATGATCGGCCGATCACGTTCCTCTACAACGGCGGCCCCGGCTCCTCGACCGTCTGGCTGCACATGGGCGCTTTCGGCCCGGTGCGCGTGGTGACCAATAACGATACGCACACCCCGGCAGCCCCCTACAGCATCATCAAGAACCAGTACAGCCTGCTCGACACGACGGACCTGGTGTTCATCGACGCGCCGGGCACTGGCTACAGCCGCATCGAAGGCAAGGACGCCGCCAAGGCGTTCTACGGCGTCGATCCGGACGCGCACGCCTTTGCCTCGTTCATCACTCAGTTCCTCACGCGTTACCAGCGCTGGAATTCGCCGAAGTACCTGCTCGGCGAGAGCTACGGCACGCCCCGCTCGGCAGTACTGATCAAGGATCTGTCTCTCGATCGTAACGTCGATTTCAACGGCGTGATCCTGCTCTCGCAGATTCTGAACTTCGCGCTGAACGCGGATGCACCGGGCAGCAACCCGGGCGTCGAGCTGCCGTACGAGCTAGCCCTGCCGAGCATGGCTGCCACCGCCTGGTACCACCATGCGCTGCCCTCGAGCCCGACGAAGCTGCGCCCGTTCCTGCAGCAGGTCGAGCAATTCGCCATGGGTCCCTACGCCGACGCACTCGCTCAGGGCGCTAACCTGCCCGAGAACGAGCGGCAGAGCATCGCTGCGCAGATGCACCAGTACATCGGCCTGCCGGTGTCCTATCTGCTCAAGGCGAACCTGCAGGTGAGCGGACCGGAATTCGAGCATGAACTGCTGAGTGACGAGGACCTGACGACCGGTCGTCTCGATTCGCGCTTCCAGGGTCCGTCGATGGATCCGCTGAGTCGCACGGCCTTTTACGATCCGCAGTCCGCGGCAATCAGCTCCGCGTACGTCAGTGCCTTCAACGCTTACGCGAGCAAGGACCTGCACTACACGACGAACCTGCGCTATCTGCCGTTGATCGCCACGCACTGGGACTTCAAGCATCGTCCGCCCGGTGCGCCGATCGCAGTGCCGATCGCCACCAATGTGATGCCGGACCTCGCCACGGCGATGAAGTACGACCCGCTGTTGAAGGTCATGTTGAACGGCGGTTACTTCGATCTCGCCACGCCCTTCTACGAGGGGATTTACGAAATGCATCATCTGCAGATCCCGGCGAACCTGCAGTCGAACATCTCTTATCACTATTACAAGTCGGGGCACATGATCTACGTGAACATTCCCGCTCTGAAGCAGCTGCACGCCAACATTGCGGCCTTCATCCGTAAGACCGACAACGTTTCTGGAGGCTGACCATGAGCGCAACTCTGCGAACTGGAATCCTGCGGCACGGCTGCCGCGCGCTGGCGGCCGTCTCGGCGCTGACCCTCGCCGCCGTGGCCCCGGCACTGGCGGGCACGGCGCAACCCGCTGCGCCCGCCGCTCACGGCAATCCGTATTTCCGCACCGTCACCAGCACCTCCGAGGGAACGGTGACCGTCGAAGGCAAGACGATCCACTACCACGCAGTGGCAGGCATCATCGTGGTGCACGCTGCGGGCTGGAACGACGCCACGGACGCCTACGGCCCAGGGCAACCTGAGCCGGGCAAGGCGAAGTCAGTGCCGCCTGAGGCGTCGATGTTCTACGTCGCGTATTTCAAGGATGGGGCCCATCCGAGCAAACGTCCGATTACGTTTCTCTACAACGGCGGGCCCGGCTCTTCTTCGGTGTGGCTGCACATGGGTGCCTTCGGTCCGCGCCGGGTGGTCACCAGCGATCACACGCACACCCCGCCGGCACCGTACCAGCTGGTCGACAACCACTACAGCCTGCTCGATGCCAGTGATCTGGTGTTCGTCGATGCCCCAGGTACCGGGTTCGGCCGGGTGCGCGGTGCGGATGCGGCCGCGCACTTCTTCGGCGCCGACCAGGATGTGCATGCGTTCTCCGAGTTCATCATGCAGTTCCTCTCGAAGTACGGTCGGTGGAACTCGCCGAAATACCTGTTCGGGGAGAGTTACGGCACGCCGCGCTCGGCGAATCTGATCAACGTTCTGACGACGGACGACAACATCGACTTCAACGGCGTGATTCTGCTCTCGCAGATCCTCAACTACGACAACTCGACCGGACTTGCGCAGTTCGACCCAGGCATCGACATTTCGTACGAGCTGGCGCTGCCGAGCATGACGGCGACCGCGTGGTATCACCACATGCTCCCCGACAGCTCACAACCGCTGAAGCCGCTGCTCGCCAAGGTCGAGCACTTCGCGCTCACCCAGTACGCGCAGGCGCTGCGGGCGGGCTCCCAGCTGAGCGCGACGGACTTCGATACGGTTGCCGCCAAGCTGCACGAGTACACCGGGCTGCCGGTCTCGTACATCGAGAAGGCAAATCTGCGCATCGATGGCGGTCAGTTCGAGCATGAGCTCCTCGCCGGCAAGGATGAGACCACCGGGCGGCTGGACACACGCTTCTCCGGACCCTCGCTCAATCCGCTCAGCGAGCGCGCTGGGTACGATCCCCAGTCTTCGGCCATCAGCTCCGCCTACGTCGCCGCGTTCAACTCCTACGTACGAGCGGACCTGCACTACGGCGATAGCATGAAATACCTGCCGGAGATCCCGCTGTGGCGCACGTGGGACTTCACGCATCGCCCACCGGGGGCGAGCTTCGGCTTCCCGCAGGCGCTCAATGTGATTCCCGACCTCGCCAACGCCATGAAGCAGGACCCGAACCTGAAGGTCATGCTGAACGGCGGCTACTTCGACCTCGCTACGCCGTTCTTCGAAGGAATCTACGAGATGCGGCATCTGCCGATGCCGCGCAAGCTGCAGGCGAACATTCAATACCATTACTACATGTCCGGACACATGGTGTATGTGCACGTCCCGGCGCTGAAGCAACTGCACGACAACGTTGCGGCCTTCATCGCCTCGACCGACCAGCAGTAACCGCAGAACGCTCGTTCGCGCCCGGCGGGGACGGTGTCCCCCCGGGCGCTTTCTTTTCCGCCACACGGGCTCCCGACATCGAACGGGCCGGCAAGCTCGCTCTGGTATAGTGACGTCTACCTCGCCCGACACGCCGATTGAGGCGCCGTGACCTTGGCCGAGCCGCAGATCCGCCTCGCAGCTGCCGCCGATGCCCGTGCCGTCAGCACGTTGCTCAGCGGATTCGGTGACACCTATCTGCACACACCCACCGCCGAGGAGACCACCGCCTTCTTCAACAGTATCAGCGAGCCGGCCATTCGCGCACTGATCGAACGTACCGACATGACGTACATCGTGGCCGAAGCATCCCATCTCGTGCCGCTCGCGGGCGCTGCGGCGCTGCGCAGCGACGGGCTGCTGTTTCATCTGTTCGTGCATTCCGATTGTCAACGGCAGGGTCTTGGCCGGCGACTGTGGGAATGGCTGCGCGATCGGGCGCGTCACGCCGGCTATGAAGGGCCATTCACGGTGCACTCGAGCCTCAATGCCGTGTCGGTGTACGAGCGCTTCGGCTTCAAGGTGAGCGGCGCCCGCCTGATGCGCCTCGGCGGTATATCGGTCCCGATGCGGCTCGAGCCGCCATCGGGCCCTGAAAACCACGCCCGCCCACGCGGGCTGCCCGCACAGTAAACTAGCCGAACCCGCCCTGAAGCGCTCGATCCGAGGGATTGGGCGCTATCGGGCGCAGCGCACCGATGCCTGCCCGCGTGCGGCAGCGAAACCGGAGGAACCCGCCTTGTCAGCACAGCACTCTGCGGCAGCCGTCTCGGGCGAGCTGCTCGCGCAAGCCACCGCATGGCGGCACGATCTGCATCGGCATCCCGAATTGGCCTACGGCGAGCATCGCACCGCGGAATTCATCGCACGCCAACTGACGCAATTCGGCTTGCAAGTGCACCGAGGACTCGGGGGCACGGGGGTCGTGGGCACGATCCGACGCGGCACGGGTCGCCGCAGCATCGGTATCCGTGCCGATATGGACGCACTACCGATTCAGGAGACGAGCGGCGTCGAGCATGCCTCAAGCGCCTCGGGCGTCATGCATGCCTGCGGACACGATGGACATACGACAATGGCCCTCGCCGCCGCCGCCCTCTGCGCACAGCTGCCAGGACTCGACGGGACGGTGCACTTCATCTTCCAGCCAGCTGAGGAAAACGAAGGCGGCGGGCGCCGGATGGTCGAGGACGGCCTGTTCAAATTGTTTCCGTGCGAGCGCATCTATGCGCTGCACAACTGGCCGGCGCTGCCGGCCGGTGCCTGTGTCGCCCTCGATGGCGCCATGATGGCGGCGCTCGACACATTCGAGATCATCGTGCGGGGCCGGGGCTGCCATGGCGCCATGCCGCACGAGGGAGTCGATCCGATTCTCGCCGCCGCGCAGCTCGTCTCCGCCCTGCAGAGCATTGTCAGCCGAAATGTCGATCCGCTGCAGTCGGCCGTGGTCTCGGTGACGCAGATTCAGGCTGGAGACACCTGGAACGTCATCCCCGACAGCTGCCAGATCCGTGGCAGCACCCGTTGGTATGAGGCCGCAGTGGGCAATCGCATCGCCGAGCGCATACCCCATCTCGCGCGCTCACTCGCCGAAGCGTTGGATTGCAGCGCCGACATTCACTACGAGAAGCGCTTTCCCGCAACCATCAACGAACCGTCAGCTGCCCGCTTGGTCCGCGACGTTGCCGCCGGAATCGGAATGCCGGTGATGGACGCCCATCCCAGTATGGCGTCGGAGGACTTCGCCTACATGCTACAGGCGGTTCCGGGCTGCTACCTGTGGCTTGGAGCTGCGCGCGAGGGCGAGAATCCCGGGCTGCATTCGCCCCGCTACGATTTCAACGATGCAGTGCTCTCACGGGGCATCCAGTTGTGGGTGGCGCTCGTGCAGAGTTGCCTCTCCCGTCCCTAGTGCGAATGTGAATAAGCGGTGCGCTTCAGTCATACTACTGCAGCAGCACTCGATGCCTGTGGGCCGGGATCGTGGTTCGTGGGCTGTGCTGGCCGCGGCTCGCTCACAACGCGGCCACCCCATCCTTGTCGCACTCCCGGCAGCCGGACACGTGGACGGACCGCGAGCCCCGTGTTACAAGCTCCATGCATTCCGACTCCGATTGCGATGTCGTGATTATTCAATGGAACCGGCGCGCCGATGCTCGAAAGCCCACGCCCGGCATCCGCATGATTGCCGGTCAATCGCCCGCGAGAGGCCACTTTGAACACTGAATCGAAAACTGCCTCCCACTCAGGCGCCGACAGCGGCATGGAGCATTTCGGCTACAAGGAATCGCTCGCTCGCAGCATCGGGTCATTCGGCAGCTTCGCCGCCGGGGTCAGTTACATCTCGATCCTCACCGGCACCTTCCAGCTGTTCTATTTTGGCTTCGGCACCGCCGGGCCGGCCTATCTGTGGTCCTGGCCACTGGTGTTCCTAGGCCAGTTGGCTGTTGCCCTGTGCTTCATGGAGCTGTCCGCGAAATACCCTGTGGCCGGGTCGGTCTACAACTGGTCGAAGATTCTCGGCAGCCGGATCGTCGGCTGGTCGTCCGGCTGGCTGATGCTCACCGCCTCCATTGTCACGCTGTCCGCGGTCGTGCTGGCATTGCAGCTCAACCTGCCGCGACTGTGGAGTGGCTTCCAGATCGTCGGCAACGGCAGCGGTCCGTACGACTTTGCGACGAACGCGGTGATCCTCGGCACGGTCCTGATCGTGTTCACGACCGTCGTCAATGCGATCGGCGTACGGCTGATGACGATGATCAACAGCGCCGGGGTCTTCATTGAGCTGATCGCCGCCTGTCTGATTGCGATTCTGCTCGCAGTGCACCTCAAGCGGGGACCCGAGGTATTCTTTTCGACCAACGGTTACGGTGCCGGCAAAAGCTTTGGCTTCCTGAGCGATTTCCTGGTCGCCTCGCTGGCCTCCGGATACGTCATGTACGGCTTCGATACCGCCAGCTCCCTGGGTGAGGAGACATTCGAACCGCGACGTACCGCCCCTCGGGCGATTCTCAGGGCCATCCTGGCCTCATTCGTCATCGGCGGCGCGATCCTGCTGTTCGCGATCCTGGCGGCGCCCAACCTGCATGATCCGGAAATCGGCTCGGGCGGCGGCGGTCTGCAGTACATCATCGAGCAAGTGATGTGGGGGCCGCTCGGAAAGATCTTCCTGATCTGCATCGTGGTCGCGGTCACCGTCTGTTCGCTAGCGGTGCATACCGCAGCGATCCGCCTGACTTTCGCAATGGCCCGCGATAACGCGCTGCCGTTCGGGGAGAAGCTCGCGTCCGTCAACGCTCAGACTCAAACTCCGATTATTCCGGCCGTCGTGATTGGCGTGATTGCCGAGCTGATCCTCGTGCTCAACATCGGACAGCCGAAGATATTCACCGTGCTGACCTCGATCGCCGTCATCATGATTTATCTGTCGTATCTGATGGTGACAGTCCCCTTGCTGCGCAAACGCCTGAGTGGGCACTGGCCGCCCCCGGATCTGGCGACGAACGGCTACTTCACCATGGGCCGGTGGGGGATGCTGGTGAACATCATCGCGGTGCTCTGGGGCGCCGGCATGGCGCTCAATCTCGCCTGGCCCCGCAAGGCCGTCTACGGCGCCCCCTGGTATAACACTTGGGGCGCATTCGTCTACATCGGGGTGATTCTCGGCGCCGGACTGTGGTGGTACGCCGCCAAAGGCCGTCATCATATCGGCACTCTGGCATCGCATTCCCTGGCGGCAAACGAATCGACGCAGGCCTAACCGGGCATCGCGCACCGATAGGCCCCTGACCGCATCTGCCGGTCAGGGGCGACCCCGGAATGCTCGTCTTGCCTCGCACATACGGGCCCGGCACTCACCCTCGAGCACCTCTGGACCAGCGCCCGCCAGCCGCGCAGCGCTACAGTTTCGGAGTTGCCTCGTAGAAATCTGCCTCCGGTGCATGAGCATTTCCTTGATTCACACATTGCGCCGTCGATCGTGAGGAGAGTGGATCGTTACGTGAAGAACCGGGCGTCACCGTCCCGATGCGCCTAATCATCCCCCCACGCAGCGCCTGCACAATACCGTTGACTGGATTGCGATCGACACGGTCACCGCATTCGATGGACTCCGCCGGCCCTGCGAACTGCCGGCCCGTCATCGAAGCGCACCTCGGCATGCTCAGCGCACGCCCCGTTCCGGGGCGACAATCGCAGCCAATGTACTAGCACAATCAGATGGGCCAGATTGACGGCAATCGGTGGATTCCGCCAGAAGCGCGGCGCCGAAGATGAGGCCGATCGCAACGCCGACCGCCTGCCGAGCGAACTGTGTCTCCGCTTCAGTCGGCCAAGCCGTGCACCACCAGCCGGCTCACGATTGAGACGGCTTGCGCGCGCAATCCAAAACGCCCCCTCTCCTCCGACGTTCCCGATGCCACATCGGTCATCCTCCGGCTGGAGCGCGGCCTTCAATCCTCGCCGGGCCGTCGGCGAGCGTCGCAGCGGTACTTGTGGACCCGCCGCGACGCTCGACCTCTACCGACCCGAGTACCTCACTGATGCTGCTCGAAGTGATAACTGAAGGTCAGTTCGAGCACGCGCGGACGCATTGGCGTCTCGGTGAGCGTGAACTGCGTGTCCGTCGTGAAGAGACTCTTGTCCACGTTCGTGAGGTTGGTGCCGACGAGCGACACCGTCCAGCTGTCTTTGGAGACTCCGAGCGACGCATTGTATGTCGTCCACGATGGGAGCGGAAAACCGGAGAAATATGCGGTTGAGGAAATCGATGCCGCCGAATGCTGGAATCCGGCCTGCACGAACGCCAGGTACGAGCCCACCGGGCGCTCGTACCGCACGCGCAAATTCGCCTTGAACGGCGGCGAGAGCGCCAGATTTCCACCTCGCGGACCGAATGGGTTGCGCACCGGAACGGCCACCCCACCGACGTAGCGCGTAATGATCGGCTTGCCGTAGTTTGCACTCGCCGGATTATTGTCGATGAGCGCCGGCGAATTGATCTGCTCGCCACTGTTGAGCGCAAATGATCCCTCCACGGTAAGACCCGTCATCGGCCGCGCAGCGATCTGCATCTCGATGCCCTTCAGACGGTAATGCGGACCATTCGTGAAGAAGGTCAGATTGCCGAAACCACACTGCGGACAGAAGAACTCGGTCTGCACATGATTCCAGCTCTCCTGATAGAGCGCGCCGTTGATGCGCATCTTGCCGTCGAAAAGCGTCGCCTTCCAGCCGAGCTCATTGTTGGTGAGAATATCCGATGTGTAGTTGATGGGCGTGAAGAACTGTGGCACACCGTTCTGATCAGGAAGTTCCGCCGAGGTGCCTCGATTGAATCCCCCCGGACGGAAGCCTTGCGAGTAGGTGTAGTACACCATCACGTCCGGGGTGAGGTGCCAACTCAGACTCGCCCGTCCGAGATGCCCGGTTTCCACCAGGGTATGATTCTGGTTTGCGAAATTGGTGCCATTCGAACTCAGGCAGGGACCAAAATAGGTGGTCGGACTCGACTGCTTGCAGCCGAAACTGCCGACATCACCGCCGATCTCCGAGCTGTACATGTCGAAGTAGCGCATGCCGCCGGTAATCGTCAGTGTATGAGGAATGATGTCGAAGCTGGTCGAGATGTAGGCTGCCTTCTGGATGAACACTCGCTTGAAGTCATCGAAGAAGGCAGTACTGGCGTTGCGCACCCCAGGCACAACGGCCGGCACATTCGGCCACGGCTGCACTGGCAGGAAGCAATTTGAAGTCGGACCACTCGGTGCGCAATCGGGAACGCTCTTGTACTGCCAGGCGGTGTCATCGAAGATGTTCAGATCCTGGTAGAACAACCCCGCGATTGCGCGCAGCCGCCAGGAACTCGGGGTGCTCACGCGCAGCTCCTGCTGCAGATCCGTATTGCGCACGCTCTCACGCCACACGGCGCTCGGCGAATAGCAGGTCGCGTCCGCGTTTCCAGCAGTCCCACTGTAGGAGACGCCCGTGCACTGATAATAGTATCCGTAACGACCGCGCGCGTAATTCGTGTAATCCTGAACCTGATCCACGTTGCGGTCGAGATAGGATCCGGAATAGACCAGGCTCAACGGTCCGGCATCGCCATGCACCGTGAGTGCAGTGTCCTCGAATCGGTCCTTGTTGAAGGAGGGATTGAACAGATTGACAGACAACGCCGGTAGCGGGACGCTGCCCACCGGCACTCCCGTCGCGTCGTTCACTTTTGCGCCTTCGGTACCATAGGGCATCTGATAGAAAACGCCCTGTGCATCCATGTTCTGGTACATCTGCGTGAGCAGGACATTCCAGTTTTCGTTGATCTTGTAAAGCACCTCGCCGCGGATGCCTTTATACGTCAGCGGATTGATGTGTCGCGCTGCGATCTGGTAATTGTTTATAGAGACGCTGTCTGTCGGAACGACGCCGCCGTTGGCAGCCGCGATGCCAAGATCCGTGCTGCCACGCGAGAATGTCGCAGGCAGATTGTTGATGTAGCCACCGCGATCGTCAGTAAAGAACACAAGGCGGGCCGCGAGTCGATTCGTGATCAGCGGCAGATTGAATACCGCGTTCACATTACTGTTCGGCCCCCCATGGGCGGTGATGCCATAGCCCGCGTTCACATCCACCGAAAGCGTATTCAGCCGTGGCTTGTTCGTGATGTAGCGAATGGCACCCGCTTCGGCGCCTGCGCCGAATAGAGTGCCCTGGGGCCCCTCGTCTACTTCGATCCGCTGCAGATCCACCGCATAGACATCGAGATTTCGGGCCGGCAGCATCAGCGACTGGCCATCGAGATAGGTTCCGACGTTCGGAAAGTCACCGACCGAATCCTCTCCCTGCGTGCCGGCGTTCGTGGTGCTCAGGCCGCGCATGAACACCATTTCCTGACCCGGACCCATGCTCGCAGTGGTGACATTGGGCAGGTAACTCAAATAGCCCGACAGCGTATGCACGTTGAGGTGCCGCAGTGTCCGCGCGGTCAGAGCCTGAATCGCAATCGGAACATTCTGCAGGTTCTCGGCGCGGCGCGTTGCCGTGACAATGACTTCCTGCAGATGCGAGCCACTGGCTGCCGGGGCACTCGAGGCGGAATCGGCTGCGAGGACACCGTGCGCGGCGGCCACACCGAGTATGGCGGCAACCGTCCGCGACAGAACTGGGTTCGATCTCATAAGGCGTACACCCCCGTAGCGAACGGGCGAGACCCCCGGACGCTCAATGCTGCTACCCCCGCAGACCGGCCGCACAGCGTAATTCGCCGCCGCCGCTGCACTTTCTTGTACCACGCTCTCGGAACTTGCTGCCGAAATTGCGCCTTATTCCTCCACCGTTCAAGAAGCGCGCAACGGATGAGATGCACACTGCGCCCGAATCCCTAGACGGATTGTCCATTTCCGTAATTTCGCACCTACCCAGCGATCCTCAGACCTGCGGACCCGGAGGCAGGGCATCGCTATGATCCTGCAGCACACCGCATAGATCTGCAGCGAGCGAATCGTTCTGCCTGCAACCTCGCCGAGCCGATTTGGCGTCACGGATGGATTGACTCGCCACCGTCTGCTCCGCTCCACCGCCGGCTGCCGCGCAGTGCCCCGTAAAGCACTCTGTCGACCCGCAAGGACATTGAGCGCAACGTCACGCCCCACGAGGCTACCGCCTGATCTGAACCCCGCGGCCTCAACTCTGCTGTTGATTCCGACGGGCGGGCCACCGGGATTCAGTTTTGATTAGTGAATGAGAAATTCCACTCACATTGATCATCTGATGGGCATGAGGGATTCGAACCGTCGACCAGCGGATTAAAAGTCCAGCTCGGGCACCACGCCACACCACCACACCCCACTCACCTCAAGAGCTTGCGAGCGCGGCGCGGCGCCGTCTGGTGCGCAATTGCGGCGGCAAGTGTGCCAGGAGTGTGCCGCAGTCTCGGACTTGACCGGCGTCGAATGCGCCGGCGGGAAACGATGCCGCCCGAGGCGCTATCTGCGACACGATGCTGGCGAGACTTAACGCGGCCATGTGTCCAACATCATGCGTGACGCGCCGCCTCTCATTTGTTACTATTGACGTATTACGTTTCCCGTAATATTCTCTCAGCATGGCCATCCAGTCGTTTGCCTTCAAGCGCACCGAGGCACTGTTTCAGGGCGGCCATCCGCGAGAGTTCCGGGCATTCGAGAATGTGGCCACGCGCAAACTGCGCTTGCTGAACGTCGCCAAGACGCTCGATTTTCTGCGCTCACCGCCCGGCAACCGCCTGGAGCCTCTGAAGGGCGACCGGAAGGGCCAGCACAGCATCCGTATCAACGACCAGTTCCGCGTGTGCTTCACTTGGACGGACGCGGGGCCGCGAAACGTCGAGATTGTCGACTACCACTGAGGGCTACCCTATGAGCAAACCAACCGACCGCATGCGCGCCATTCATCCTGGCGAGGTACTGCGCGAGGAGTATTTGGCGCCCCTCGACATGAGCGTGCACGCACTCGCCATGGAACTCGGGGTGCCGGCCACCCGTCTCCACGAGATCGTGAAGGAGCGCCGCTCCGTGAGCGCCGACACAGCCGAGCGCCTCGCGCGCTACTTCGGCGGCGACGCCGCGAGCTGGCTGGCGCTGCAAGCGGACTACGACCTGCGCACGCTGCCGACCCGCAAGGACATTGAGCGCAAAGTCACGCCCCGCGAAGCTGCCGCCTGATCTGAACCCCCGCCGTCTCTACCCTGCTGTTGATTCCGACGGGGAGGCTACCGGGATTCAGTTTTGATTAGTGAATGAGAAATTCCACTCAACACATTGATTTTATTATGGGGCGTGACGGATTCGAACCGTCGACCAGCGGATTAAAAGTCCGATGCTCTACCGACTGAGCTAACGCCCCACCGGGCCACGGCAAGAGACCCGGATCGGGCGCCGCGGGGGTGCGCATGATACCTGGATACGCCCATCACTGGTAGCGCGTGGGGTCGGGAACACCAGCCGCCGTGAAGCCCGCCCGGCGCAGCCGGCATGAATCGCACTTCCCGCAGGCACGGCCATCGGCATCCGCCTGGTAGCACGAGACGGTCAGGCCGTAATCGACCCCGAGCGCGAGGCCTTCGCGGATGATGCGCTCCTTGCTCCAGGTGATGAGCGGCGCAAGGATCTGGCAGGGATTGCCCTCGACCCCCGCCTTGGTGGCGAGGTGCGCGAGCTGTGCAAAGGCGTCGATGTACTCCGGGCGGCAGTCGGGATATCCGGAGTAATCCAGCGAATTCACGCCGACGACAATGCCCTCTGCGCCGAGCACCTCCGCCCAGGCGAGGGCCAGTGAGAGCAGAATCGTGTTGCGGGCGGGAACGTAAGTGACCGGAATGCCCTCGCTCGGGGCCTCCGGCACCGCAATCGACGGGTCAGTCAGAGCCGAGCCGCCGATACCCGCCAGATCGACGTGCATCACCCGATGCTCGCGCGCCCCGAGCATCGCGGCGACCCGCGCCGCGGCTGCCAGTTCAGCCTCATGCCGCTGGCCGTAAGCGACCGACAGTGCATAGCATTCAAAGCCCTGCGCGCGGGCGATGGCCAGCGCCGTGGCCGAATCGAGCCCGCCCGAGACCAGGACCACTGCCCGAGGCCGGCTCACGAGCCCTCAGCCCACAGGCCTCGCCGGTACTGGCGTTTTGCCGTCGTCTCGAAGCCCATCGTCATGTTCCCGGCGTGTTGCCCCAGAGAATTTTGTGCAGCTGGATCTGCAGACGCACCGCCAGACGGTCGGCAAGGATCCACTCCGCCAGCTCGCGCGCCGGCAGTTGCTCGTGGCTCGGCGAGAACCATACCGTGCACCGCTCCGCCAGCCCGAGCTCGCGGACTTTCGCGACGCTCCACTCGTAATCCGCGCGGTCGCAGATAACGAACTTCACCTGATCCTGCGCGCTCAGGGTCTTGAGGTCTTCGTAGCGGTTGCGCGCCGCCTCGCCGGAGGCGGGAGTCTTCACATCAACCACGCGGACTACCCGGGCATCGATACCCTCGAGACTGATTGCCCCGCTGGTTTCAATCGACACACGCGAGCCGGCATCGCACAGCCGGCGCATCAGCTCCAGACAGCCGCGTTGCGCCAGCGGTTCACCGCCGGTCACACACACGTAGCGCGGACCGAGCTCGCGCACCCGCGCAAGAATCTCCTCGATCTCCCACCATTTCCCGCCCTGAAACGCATAGGCGGTATCACAATACTGGCAGCGCAGCGGGCAGCCGGTCAGGCGTACGAAGGTCGTGGGGATACCTGCCGTATCTGCCTCGCCCTGCAGGGAGTGGAAGATCTCGGTGATCTTCAGACGACTCATGGCTCGTGCCGCGCTCAGCGCGGCCCCTTGCGCACTCACTGGCCGGATTGACTCAGCGCGCTCGCCGCCCGCTTGGCGACTCCGGTGCCGGGATAGCGCTTGATCACCTTCTTCAACATCAAACGCCCCTCGCGCACCTTACCCTGAGCAATCAGCGTGTTGCCGAGATCGAACATGGCCGCCGGCGCTTTGCCCGATTCCGGCCATTGCTTGAGCACCGCGCGGAAGCATTTCTCGGCCTGGTTGAAGTTCTGATTCACGTAATGCGCCTCGCCGAGCCAATACTCGGCGTTCGGAGCGAGCGGGCTCGAGGGATAAGTCTGCAGAAATCCCTTGAACCCGCTGATGGCCACCGAATAGCTGCCGGCCTTGAGCGCATCGAACGCCTGGCCGTAAACCGACTGCTGCGTCGGGGTGACGCCCGGCAGCATGCCGGAGAGCGAGCCGCCCGCCGCCCCGGACGCGGCGGGGGTCGAGGCGCCCCCGCCGGCTGCACTGCTCGCGGCGGTTGCCGCACCGGTGCCGCTCGCCGCGCCCGAGCCGCCTGCCGCCTGGATCGCCGCCTGCTGTGCGGCGCTCGCCTGTTCGAGTGTCGTCACTCGCTTGTCGAGCGCCGCGTACAGCTGATGCTGCTGAGTGCTCAGGCGCTGGTTGCTCTGCTCGAGCCGATCGAGCCGGCCGCGCAGACTGCGCACCTGCGCCTGCAGCGAGTCCTCCTGCTCAGCGAGCTGCACGAGGCTCCCGTTCGACACGAAACGCTCGAGTTTCGTCACTCGGGCATCGAGATTGTCGAGCCGAACCTGAGTCGGATCGGGACCGGTGGCACAGCCGCTGAGCAGCGCCACGAGCAGCGCCGCAGCCGGCGCGAGCAGAGGCAGAGTACGCATGCGGACTCCTCGGCGTTCGCGGTTACTGAGCCGGCTGCGTCGGCGTCAGATAGACGATATCGACGCGGCGGTTTTTGGCCCAGGCGGTCGGATTGTTGGCCGGATCGACCGGGCGCTCCTCGCCGTAGCTCACCACCGTGATCTGACTTGGCGAGACACCCTGCAGCAGCATCGCCTGACGAACAGACTGGGCGCGGCGCATGCCGAGGCCGATGTTGTACTCCGGGGAGCCGCGGTCGTCCGTATTGCCCTCGAGACGCACCCGCGCGCTAGGGTGATCGGCGAGATATTTCGCGTGCGCCGCAACGACCTCGATGCCATGACCGCGGATCACCGCGCTGTTGAACGCGAAGTGAATGGTGCGATCGGCGAGCAGTCCCTGCTGCGGGCCTGGCACCGATTGCTGATTGCCGAGGGAACCCTCACCGGCGTTGGCGCCCGATCCGGCTCCCTGACTCGCTGCGCCGGCGCCACCGGCTGCGGACTGCTGCGCGGCAGTCGGTTTGATCGGCTTGCTTGCGCAGGCCGCAAGCCCCAGAGCTCCGGCCAACACCATCACCGTAAGAATGCGACGCATAAAGCACCTTTCTGATACACGCCGGAGGTCCGGCGCTCTGTTGTGACAAATTCACGCGGACCCCCATGGTCCACGCGACTGGAACGCTATTGCTGCAAAAACGGTCCCCAGGTCGGATCCTGCACCGCCCCGTGCGAGGGCCTGAGCGTCATGCCGGTGAGCCCGTCCACCGATACCGTGGCGAGAATGCCGCCGTTCGCACCAGGGGGACGCTGCGTATAGATGATCGTTGCACCGTTCGGTGCGAAGCTCGGCGTGCTGTCGAGCGGCCCCTTGGTCAACACGCGGAACGTGCCGCTCTTGAGATTCTGCACGGCGATGCAATACCCCCCGTTCGCGCGCGTGACCATGGCGAGGCGGGTGCCGTGCGGGGAAATGCGCGGACTGGCGTTGTAGCCGTCCGTGAACGTGATCCGCTGCGGCAGACTGCCCGGCGCCAGGGATTTGCGATAGATCTGCGGCGAGCCGGCCCGATCGGAGGTGAAATACAACGAGCCGCCATCCGGGGACCACACGGCCCCGGTGTTGATCGCCGGGGTGTACGTCACTCGGGTGAGCTTGCGCGTGTGCAGATTGAGCACGTAAATCTGGGGGTACCCCGACGCGCCGCTCAAGGTGAGCGCCAGCTCCTGGCCATTTGGCGAGAATGACGGCGCGCCGTTCTCCCCGGCCTGCGCCGAGACCCGATAGCGCTGCCCGGTTCGAACCCGTTGCACGTACACTGCGGAGAGGTGATCCTCGAAGGAGACATAGGCGAGCCATTTTCCATTCGGCGACCACTCGGGCGACATGATCGGGAAGCGCGACTCGAGTATGAGGTGCTGATTGTAACCATCGGCATCGGCCACCACCAACTGGAAGCGCTCGGCCTTGCCCGCTCCGACCACTGCGACATACGCAATGCGGGTATCGAACGCACCCCGGATGCCGGTGATCGCCTGGAACACCGCATCGCTCACCCGATGCGCCGCATTGCGCAGCGCCGCCGGCGGACCGGTGAAGCGCTTGCGCACGACGCTCTGGCCGGTGAGCACATTGAGCAGATTGAAGTCGACCGCCAGCTCGCCGCCGGCAATTGGCTTCACCCGCCCCACCACCATGTAATCGACACCAGTGCTCTTCCAGAGCGGAAAGGCCACCTGCGCGGCATGGTCCGGCGTCGCCGGCATCTGCGCGCGGGCGAGCCCGCTGAAGCGGCCGCTGCCGTTCAGATCGTGTTGCACGACCCCGGCCACATCAACCCCCGCGTTCGCTCCCTCGGCAAACGGGACGACGGCGATCGGCACCGGATGGGTGACCCCGGAGGTAATCCGGATGGTCAGCTGCGCATGCGCGCTGGGCAGACCCACCCCGACGAGCAGGGCCACCAGCGCGGCGGCGCGTATCCATTCAGCTCTGAGTATGCGTTTCATGGCTCTCACGGTGATTCGGGCGCAAACACGAAATCGATCGGCTGGTTGTACAGGTCGGCATCCGGCAGCGGCGGCAGCGGCGAGGCGCGGTAGACGGCCGCTTCGATCGACTCGCGGACTGCTTCATCGCCATTGCACTGCCCCAGACTCACGCTGCTCACGGACCCGCCCTGCACGAGCACGACCCGTATGGTGCAACTGAGATTCGAGTGGGCCGTGGACGGTTTGATCCAGGCCGCCTCCACACGCTGTGTCACCGCCTGCACCCACCCGGCGACGGCGGCACTCGTCCGGGCATTCGACTGAGCATCCTCCTGCAGGGCCTGCTGCAACTGCGCAATGCGCGCCGCGCGTGCTTTGGCGGCACGCTCCGCCGCAAGCTTACGCGCCGCAGCCCGCTTCTTCGCCTCCTCGAGCTTGCGCCGCGCTTCGACCCGCTTGCGCGCCGCAGCGCGCTCGCGGGCCGCGGCTTTCGCTGCGGCGCGGGCCTTCGCCTCCGCCTTGTCTTTCGCCCGCTGCCTCGCTTCAGCTTGCGCTGTAGCTTCGGCTTTTGCCGCCGCCTCGCGCTGCTGCTGCAGCCGCTGCTGCTCGGCCTTGGCCGCAGCGACTCGCGCAGCCTCGGCCTGGGCGGCTTGCTGACGCAATGCCAGCTCCTGCGGCGTCGGCGCTGGGGGCCCCTGCGGCGGGCTCACCGGCTGCGGCTGCGGTGGGGGCTGCGGCAGGGGCTTCGGAACGCTTTTTGCGGAAACGCCAAGGCCCTGCAGACTGTGCGCATCAACCACCCGTGCACTGATCGAGACCGACGGGGTGATCGGACGATGCTCATAGTGCCACCATCCATAGGCCAGCAACCCGATGATCGTGCCGTGCAGAAGCACGGACATGGCAATCGACAGCCAGCGGTCACTCGCAGGTTCAGACATCGTGTGGCGTCCCTCAGGAACCCGCCTGAGCGGCCGGCGGCTGTGTCATGAACCCTACCTTGCGAGCGCCCGCGTTCTGCAGGATCAGCATCGCCTGCACGATTTTCCCATAGGGGACAGCCGTGTCGGCTCGGATCATCACGGAGCGGTTCGGGTCTGTCTGCAACGCCGTCTGCACGTGCGATTCGATGGTGCTCGCGTCCGTCGGTCCCAGGGTGGTCCTGCCGACCGTGATGTATAGCTCACCGCCACGGGTCACCGAGAGCACCACGGGGCTCTGACGGCCAGTCGAGAGCGTCTTGGCCGCTGCGTGCGGTAGATTGACTTTCACGCCCTGCGTCATCAGCGGTGCAGTGATCATGAAAATGATGAGCAGCACCAGCATCACGTCGATGTAGGGCACGACGTTGATCTCACCCATCAGCCTGCGTCCGCGCGACACTTGCGCCATGCGCCGCTCCTAGCGAGTCTTGCCGCCCGGCGTCGGGGCGCTCGGGCTCGGCGCACCGGCTGCGCTTACGGTGGGAGCCGCGGCAATGCCGCGGGTCGCATGCCGCTGCAGGATGGTGGAGAACTCCTCCATGAACGCATCGAAACGCACCTCGAGCCGCCCGACCTGATCGGCGAAGCGGTTGTAGGCGACCACCGCGGGAATCGCCGCGAACAGCCCGATGGCCGTGGTCACGAGCGCCTCGGAAATACCCGGCGCGACCGCTGCGAGGGTGGCTTGGCGTACGTCCCCGAGCGACGAGAAGGCGCTCATGATGCCCCACACCGTACCGAACAGCCCCACATAGGGACTCGTCGAACCCACGGTGGCGAGAGTGGCGAGACTGAACTCGAGCCGGTCGATCTCCTTCAGCTGCGCCACGCGCATCGCCCGGCGCGAACCGTCGAGCACCAGATCCGGAGAGCCCGCGCCCTGCTGGCGCTGACGGGCGAACTCGCGAAACCCCATCTCGAAGATGCTCGCCATGCCGGTCGCCCCCCCATGGGACTCGACCGCCCGGTACAGCTGCGCGAGGTCACCGCCCGACCAGAAATTGTTTTCGAACTGATCGGCCTCCCGGCGCGCCCGCCCGAGCAGCAGCCGCTTGCGGAAAATGATCGCCCAGGAGGTGAGCGAGGCCAGCATCAGCAGGCCGATGACGATTTGCACCACGACGCTCGCCTGCACGACGAGCTGAATCAGCGACAGATGTCCAGTCATGACGTGTCGGTCTGCTCCGGGTTACTGCAACGCCGCGCGCAGCGGCTCGGGTAATTTCGTCGGCCTGAACGTGCGCGCATCGACGCACGCCACCTTCACCTCGGCGCTCACCAGCGACTCCGCATCGGCCGCGCGCAGTATGCGCTGAGCGAAGCTGATGCACACGGAGCCGTCGGCACGTGGCGCACAGGTCACGATGAGCTCATCGTCGAGTCGCGCCGGACGGCGGTACTGCACCGATACGTTCACGACCGCAAACAGCACGCCAGGTTCCCGAGCGAGCGCCTGCTGCGAGAAACCCAGCGAGCGCAGCCACTCGGTGCGCGATCGCTCGAGAAAACGCAGGTAATTCGCATAATAAACGATGCCACCGCCGTCGGTATCCTCCCAGTAGACCCGCGCCGGCCAGCTGAACTCCCTCATGGATTCTCCTCGAACAACGGTAACGGTCCGGTGAGTCGCTCCGGGGGCGTGCGTCCGAAGTGCTCGTATGCGGTGCGCGTGGCCATGCGGCCGCGCGCCGTACGCACCAGGAAGCCCTGCTGGATCAGATACGGTTCCGTCACATCCTCCAGCGTGCCGCGCTCCTCCCCGACCGCCGCGGCGATGCTGTCGATGCCAACCGGACCGCCATCGAATTTGTCGATCACGGTGGTTAGCAGTTTGCGGTCGAGCGTATCGAAACCCTGTGGGTCGACCTCCAGAAGATCCAGGGCCGCTTCGGCCACCGGCCCGACGATACGCCCGTCTGCCTTAACCTGAGCGTAATCGCGCACGCGCCGCAGCAGTCGGTTGGCAATCCTCGGGGTGCCACGGGCGCGCTCGGCGATGCGCCGGGCGCCGGGCGCATCGATCGGCACCGCGAGAATGGAGGCCGAGCGGCTCACGATGTGTTCCAGATCATCGATCCCGTAGAACTCGAGCCGCTGCACGATGCCGAACCGATCGCGCAGCGGCGAGGTCAGCAGCCCCGCCCGGGTGGTCGCCCCGACCAGGGTGAACGGAGGCAGATTCAGCTTGATCGAACGCGCTGCGGGACCCTCGCCGATCATGATGTCGAGCTGGCAGTCCTCCATCGCCGGATAGAGCACCTCCTCGACCACTGCCGAGAGGCGATGAATCTCATCCACGAACAGCACGTCGCGCGGCTGCAGATTGGTGAGGATCGCCGCCAGATCGCCCGGGCGCTCGAGCACCGGACCGGAGGTCTGGCGCAGGTTCACGCCGAGCTCTGCGGCGATGATGTGTGCGAGGGTGGTTTTCCCGAGGCCCGGCGGACCGAACACCAGCACATGATCGAGCGCCTCTGCGCGCTGGCGCGCCGCGCCGATGAAAATCTCCAGCTGCTCGCGCGCCTTCGGCTGGCCGACGTACTCGGCCAACCGACGCGGTCGGATGGCTCGCTCGGCGGCCTCGTCCTCGCCACTGGCCTGCGGACTGACGATGGTGCGCTCAGAGTCCATGCACCCTACTCCCGCGCCGCGCTCTGCAGCGCCCGGCGAATGAGTTCCTCGGTCGAATGCGCCTCGGACCCCGAACTCTGCAACAGCCGGGTTGCCTCGGCCGGCTTGTAGCCGAGGGCAATCAGCGCATCGAACGCCTCGCTCGCCGCGCCGACGCTCGGCATGCTCGCCGCTCCCGTATCGCTGCCATCATCGAGCCGATCGCGCATCTCCACCAGCAACCGTTCGGCGGTCTTGCGACCGATGCCGGGCACGCGGGTCAGGGCACTGACGTCATGCGCATGCACGCACTGGGAGAACGCCTCGACACTGATCCCTGAGAGCAGTGCGAGCGCGATCTTCGGTCCAACCCCAGACACCTTGATGAGTTCGCGGAACAGACGACGCTCTGCCTCGGTACCGAACGCATACAGCACGTGCGCGTCCTCACGAATGACCAGATGCGTCAGCAGGCGCACTTCCTGACCCACCGCCGGCAGGTGGAAATAGGTCGACATCGGCGCCTCGAGCTCATAGCCCAGTCCGCCCGTCTCGACCGTCAGGTGCGGGGGCGTCTTGGCAACAATCTGTCCGCGAATCGAGCCGATCATCTCCTCAGGCCACTCCCGGTTGGTGCCGCGCCATGGGCGGCTGCGAGCTGCGCCAGCTGACGCGAGTGGGCGTGGCACAACGCCACCGCGAGAGCGTCGGCCGCATCGGCCGCGAGTCGCCCCTCGAGTCCGAGCAGTATGCGCACCATGTGGGCCACCTGCTGCTTTTCCGCCCCACCCGCTCCAACCAAGGCCAGCTTGATGGCGCGGGGAGCATACTCGAATACCGCCAGCCCGTGGGGGACCGCGGCGAGCGCCGCCCCGCGCGCCTGACCGAGCTTCAGCGCACTGTCGACGTTGCGATTGACGAACACCCGCTCGATAGCCACTTCCGCGGGCTGATGCTGGACGACCAGCTCGCTCAGGCGCTCGAAAATGAGCCGCAACCGTTGCGCCAACGCAGCCGATGGCGGCAGAGCGATGCATCCGTGCGCGAGATGCTGCCATTGACCGGCGCGCCATTCGATGAGGCCGAACCCCGTGGTGCGCGAGCCCGGATCGAGGCCGAGCACCCGCAAACCATCGGACACGCTCGGCGCGGGGGCCGCCGGCGCGGCGCCTACCGCGCGCTGCGGGTCAAACGCTCGCCAGGAGCGCGTCGGATATCTCGACATTCGAATACACGTGGCGCACGCCATCGATCTCTGCGAGGGCCCGCAGCAGCTCCCGCCACCGGCACGCGGCGGCACCCGCCAGCGAAACGGTGAGCGTGGCCCGTTCACTCACCCCGGCAGCCGCCGGCACCCATCCGCGGCTCGCAAGCGCCAGACGAACCGTCTCGAATTCCTCCGGATCGGTTCTCACCTCGAGCCCCTCGCGGCTGGTGCCGGTGATGTCCTCGGCACCGGCGTCATACGCAGCCTGGGCGAGCGGCGCGCGATCGGTGCCCGGGGCAAATCGCATCCAGCCCACGCGCTGGAACAAATAGCGCACTGCGCCATCGGCGGCTAGAAACCCATCGTTCGCCCGAAGCGCCCGGCGCAGCTCGGTACGCAGCCGTTCCGGGTCGGCACTGAGGCATTCGATCAAGACGACCGCGCCCTGCGGGCCGTACCCCTCGAAGTGCAGCGGCTGCAGGCCGGACGGATTCAACACCATGTGAAAATATACAGTCACGCGAGCGGCCGGCACAACCCCCGCAGTCGGGATCGTCGCACCGCCGAAGTGCCGTTATCATAGCGATGAACCCTCCCCCAGGCACTGACGGCCCCTTGGAGACGACGCAGCACTGCCCAGCCGCCCTGCTCGAGTCGATCGGCGTCCTGAGGCGGACGCTCGAGGCCGAGGCACAGGCGGCTCAACCCGTCGATGCGGCCGCCCGCAGCCCGGGCCGCGGGCGAGTGGCGCTGCGCACCGCACAGCCGCCAGCGCGCGCCGACGAACCGGCGACCCCTGGCGCGAGCGGCGCCACCTCGATTCTCGCCGGGCCGCTCGCTCACGGCGCCGAGGCTGCCGAAGTGATTGGCGCGCTCACTGAGGATGCGGAATTGGCGCTGGCACTGCTCGTGAAGCCGCTCCTCGGCGCAACGGCACTGACCCCAGAGGCACTGGCGCGTCTCGCCGGACAAGACGCCTACGACACGGCCGTCGCGCTCGCCAAGCTCGGCGAAGTGGGACTGCCGGCGCACTGGTCTCCCGAGCACGGGCTCGATGCCCGTCAGGCCGAAACGCTGCGCAAGATGTTGCTCGCGGTGGTCAGCGATCCGCGCCTGATCCTCGCTCGCCTCGCTGAGCAACTCGTGGCACTGCGCCACGCGCGCGAGAGCTCCGCCGAGCACCGCGAGCGACTTGCACTCGAGACCCGCGCGATATTCGCTCCACTCGCCAACCGCCTCGGCATCTGGCAGCTGAAGTGGGAGCTCGAGGACCTGGCCTTTCGGTATCTCGAGCCAGAGGCCTACCGGCACATCGCTGCCGAACTGAACGAGCGGCGCACCGATCGCGAGCGCTACATCGAGGCCTTCTGCACCGCACTGCGCACCGCGCTCACCCGCAGCGGCATCACCGCACAGGTCTACGGCCGCCCGAAACACATGTACAGCATCCACCGCAAGATGCAGCGCAAGCATCTCGCCTTCGAGCAGCTGTTCGACGTGCGGGCGGTGCGCGTCATCGTCGAGTCGATTCCGGACTGTTATGCGGCCCTCGGCGTGGTGCACGGCATGTGGCGCTACATCCCCGGGGAATTCGACGACTACATCGCCACGCCGAAGGGGAATTTCTACCGCTCGATCCACACTGCGGTCATCGGCCCGGAGAACAAGAGCGTCGAGGTGCAGATCCGCACCGGGGAGATGCACGAACACGCCGAGCTCGGCGTCGCAGCCCATTGGACCTACAAGGAAGGCGGCGCCGCTGATACCCACTATCAGCGCAAAATCGAAGCGGTGCGCCGCCTGCTCGAGCCGATCGGCCCCGAGACAGGCGGCGAATCCGATCACGAATTCCTCGAGCAAGTAAGCACCGAACTCTTCCAGGACCGGGTGTACGCGCTCACACCGAAGGGTGAGGTGATTGATCTGCCCCACGGCGCCACGGCGCTCGATTACGCCTACACCGTGCACTCCTCGCTCGGGCACCGCTGCCGCGGCGCGAAAGTCAACGGCCGGATCGTCCCGCTCACCCAGCCGCTCGCCAACGGCGAGATCGTCGAGATCATCACCGCCAAGCAGGAGGCGCCGAGCCGCGACTGGCTGGCCCCGGAGCTCGGTTATCTCGCCTCGGCGCGTAACCGCGCCAAGGTGCGCGCCTGGTTCCGCAAGCTCGATTCGGCTGACAACCGCGCTGCCGGACGCACCATCGCCGAGCGCGAGATGGCGCGCCTCGGGCTGACCCCCGCGCAACTCCCCCAGCTGCTCACCGCGCTCGGCGCCCGAGACACCGATCACTTTCACCAGCTGCTCGGCGAGGGCGAAATCACCGTGGCGCAGCTGGCACACGCCGCCGAGCGACTGTTCAGCGAACCGCACCCGCCAGCGCCGCCCACCGGGCCACGGCCGCGCCCAGCGCGCGGCGGTTCACCGGTTGAAATCGAGGGTGTCGGGGATCTGCCCGTGACGCTCGCGCGCTGCTGCGCACCGCTGCGTCCGCAGCCGATCGTGGGCTACGTGACGGTCGGCCGGGGAGTGACTATTCATCGCCGTGGCTGCCCGAGTTTCACGCGCATGCGCACGGTGCGTCCCGAGCGGGTGCTGCAGGTCGAGTGGAGTTCCAGCCAACCGGGCGTATTACCCGTGCAGATCGCCGTACACGCCTACGACCGCCGAGGGCTGGTACGTGACCTCACCGATGTACTGGCGTTCGAGCGGCTGAGCATCCAGGACATGAGCACCACGACCGACCGCGACAGCGGCACGGCCGACATATTGCTCAGCGTCGCCGTCGATGACGATGCGCAATTGCAGCGGGTGCTGCACCGGCTCGGCGCGGTGCCTAATGTGCGCGTCGCCCGTCGTGCCCGCTAGCGATTGATCGAGTCGATCGCGCGCTTGTCGGCAGCGAGTGCCGCCTCGTGCAGCGCTTCGGACAGCGTCGGGTGGGCGTGGATGGTGCGCTGCAGATCCTCGCTGCTCGCGGAAAACTCCATCGCGAGCACCGCCTCGGCGATCAGCTCACCGGCCATCGGCCCGATGATGTGCACACCGAGAATCTCATCGTCGTCCTGCGCGGCGATGATCTTGGCAAACCCCTGTGCCTGCTCCATCGCGCGTGCGCGGCCGCTCGCGAGAAACGGAAACACCCCGACCTTGTAGGGACGCCCGCTCGATTTGACCTGCTCCTCGGTGAGACCGACCCAGGCGATCTCCGGAGCGGTATAAATCACCGACGGGATGGCCTTGTAATTGACCTCACCGTAGTGACCGGCGATCAGGTCGGCCACCATCACACCTTCCTCCTTGCCCTTGTGCGCGAGCATCGGGCCGCGCACGCAATCCCCAACCGCCCACACGCCTTCGGCGGCGGTGCGGCAATGCTCGTCGACCTGGATGAAGCCGCGGTCATCGAGCGTCACGCCCGTGCCGTCGGCCAGCAGATCCGCAGTGAACGGCCGCCGGCCGGCAGCCACGATCAACCGATCGACGGTCAGACTGTGCGTGCCCTGAGCATCCTCGTAGCTCACCTCGACCGCATCACCGCTCACCTTTGCGGCGCTCACCTTCGCGCCGAGGCGGATATCGAGTCCCTGCTTCTTGAAGTGTCGTGCCGCCTCTTTGGCAAGCTGTTGGTCGGCGATGGCGAGGAAATCCGGCAGCGCCTCGAGCACGGTGACCTCGCTGCCCAGGCGACGCCAGACGCTGCCAAGCTCCAGTCCGATCACCCCTGCCCCGATGACCCCGAGGCGCTTCGGCACGGACGGCAGATCGAGCGCGCCCCACGAATCGATGATGTGTGGCGCCTTGAACGGCGCGACTTTCAGCTCCGCCGGCGCCGAGCCGGAGGCAAGAATGACGTGTTTGGCGGTCAATTCGCGCTGGGTCCCATCGGCGGCGGTGAACTGCACTCGCCGGCCGGGCAGCAACTTGCCGTGGCCCTGCAACGCCGTGACACCGCTCGCTTTGAACAGCGCGGTGATGCCCTGGGTGCTGGTCTTGACGATTCCGGCCTTGCGTTTCTGCATCTGCGCGACGTCGAAACCAACGTCAGCGACCTTGATCCCGTGCGCGGCGAACTCTTCGCGTGCACGGACGTACAGCTCGCTCGACTCGAGCAGCGCCTTGGAGGGGATACAGCCGGCATTGAGGCAGGTGCCACCAAAGGCGTAACTGCCGTCGCGATTGCGCCATTGATCAATGCACGCGACGGACAGTTTGTTCTGGCCGGCGCGGATTGCCGCCGGATAGCCAGCCGGTCCCCCGCCGATCACGATGACATCGAACGAGTCTGCCATGATCAAATCCCCAACAGCATGCGACCCGGATCCTCAAGGCACTCCTTGACGGAAACCAGGAACTGCACCGCCTCGCGCCCATCGATAATGCGATGGTCGTAGGTAATGGCGATGTACATCATCGGACGGATGGCGATCTGCCCGTCAACCACCATCGGCCGGTCCTGGATCTTGTGCATGCCGAGGATGGCGCTTTGCGGCGCATTGACGATGGGCGTGGACATCAGCGAACCGAACACGCCGCCGTTGGTGATCGTAAAGGTGCCACCGGTCAGATCCTCCAGGGCGATCGAGCCGGCGCGCGCCTTCTTGGCGTACTCACCGATCTCTTTCTCGATGGCGGCAAAGCCCTTTGCATCCGCATCGCGCACGATCGGTACCACCAGACCACGATCGGTCGAGACCGCCACGCCGATGTCGTAGAACTCGTGGTAGACGATATCGGTACCGTCCACCGATGCATTGATGACCGGATACTTCTTCAGCGCCTCGATACATGCCTTGACGAAGAAGGACATGAAACCGAGCTTCACGCCGTGCTCTTTCTCGAAGCGGTCCTTGTGACGGGCCCGCAGCTGCTGCACGGCCGTCAGATCCACCTCGTTGAAGGAGGTCAGCAGCGCCTGCGTCGATTGCGCCTCAACCATCCGCTGGGCGATCCGCTGCCGCAGGCGCGTCATTGGTACGCGCTGCTCCACGCGCCCCACGGCCGCTGCCGCCGGCGCTGGCACCGCCGGCTGCTGCTTGCCGAGAAATCCGACGACGTCGGATTTCGTCAGCCGACCGTCGCGGCCACTGGCGGGTATCGCGCCGGGGTCGATGCGATTCTCCTCCACAAGACGGCGCACCGAGGGACTCAGTTTTTCCTTGTCCTTCTCCGCGCCGGCCGCAACCTTGGCCGCAGCCGCAGCGGCACCACTGGCCTTGCCTGCGGGCTCGGCCGCCGCCGCGGGCACCGCCTCCGCTGGGGCCGCGCTCTGCAGCGCCCCCTCCTCGATCAGCGCCAGCACCTGGCCGCTGTTCACCACCGTTCCGCCGGCCACCTTCAGCTCACGCAGCACGCCGTCGGCCGGCGAGGGAACCTCGAGCACCACTTTGTCGGTCTCGAGATCGGCGAGGTTTTCATCGCGCCTCACTGGATCCCCCGGCTTCTTATGCCAGGCCACCAGCGTCGCGTCAGAAACGGATTCCGGAAGTTGCGGGACTTTGATTTCGGTCGTCATGAGCTCTTTCTCATCGGGGCCGCGGTGTTCTTGCGACCGCGGGCGTGCGTCAGGCGCGGTGTCTTGCGCGCCGAATTCTCCGTGGTCGTCGCATGCAGCGCCGCATCGACCAGCGTCTGTTGTTCGCGCTCGTGGGATTTACCGATTCCGGTGGCCGGGGCGGCAGCCGGGGCGCGCCCGGCATAAAGCACACCGGCGCCTTTATCGAGCGGCTCCTCCAGCCGGTGACGGATCTGATACCACGCACCTTGGTTCTGCGGCTCTTCCTGACACCACACCACCTCGCGCAGATTCGGGTAGCGGTCGAGCACCGCCCGGTACTCCTCGGTCGGGAACGGGTAGAGCTGCTCGATGCGCACCAGTGCGACGTCGCGAATGCCCGAGGCGCGTCGCGCCTTGAGCAGATCGAAGTACACCTTGCCACTGCAGAACACCGCGCGGCGCACCTCGCTCGCGGTGAGGTCATCGACCTCATCGATCACTCGGGCAAATCCGCCACTCGCCAGATCCTCGAGCGCCGAGACCGACAGCTCGTGGCGCAGCAGGCTCTTTGGCGTCATCACGATCAGCGGTTTGCGGAACGGCTGCAGCATCTGCCGGCGCAACATGTGGAACATCTGCGCCGGGGTCGATGGCACGCATACCTGCATGTTTGACTCGGCGCACAGCTGCAAGAAACGCTCGAGCCGCGCCGAGGAATGCTCCGGTCCCTGCCCCTCGTATCCGTGCGGCAGGAACAGCACCAGGCCGCAATACCGCTCCCACTTCGCCTCACCGGAGCTGATGAATTGGTCGATGATGACCTGTGCGCCGTTGGCGAAATCGCCGAACTGCCCCTCCCAGATCGTCAGACACCCCGGCTCAGTGGTCGAATAACCGTATTCGAAGCCCATCACGGCCTCTTCGGAGAGCACCGAATCGATGATCTGCACGCGCGGTTGGCGCTCGGCAAGGTGCTGCAGCGGAATGTAGACCTGAGGACTGCCCTGATCGTGCAGCACTGCGTGCCGATGGAAGAACGTGCCACGGCCGCAGTCCTGCCCGCTCAAGCGGACCGAATAACCGTCCTCGACCAGCGAGGCATAGGCCAGAGTCTCGGCGCAACCCCAGTCAAGCGCCATCTCCCCGGCGTGCATCTGCAAACGGTTCTTCACGATGTGAGCAACGCGCGGATGCAACGTCAGCCACTGCGGCAACTGCGTCAGCCGTTCACCGAGGGACTTCAGGCGCTTCATCTCGACGCCGGTACCGACCTTCTCAGTCCAGTCCGAGTGCGCATAACGCGACCAATCCACCGTGAACTGATTGCCGATCATGCCAAGCGCAGCACGCGCCAGGGGCTTGCCCTGATCGAGTCCCTCGCGGTACTGCGCCACGAGCGCATCCGGATCGGACTTCTGCACCACCCCTTCGGCAAGCAGCCGATCCGCATAGAGCACGCGCGTGGTGGGATGCTGGCGGATGACCTGATACATCTGCGGCTGCGTCGCGGCCGGCTCGTCGGCCTCGTTGTGACCCAGGCGCCGATAGCAGACCAGGTCGATTACAACGTCCTTGCGAAAGCGCATGCGGTACTCGAGGGCGAGACGCGTCACGAACACCGCTGCCTCGGGATCATCCCCGTTGACGTGGAAGATCGGCGCCTCGAGCATCTTGGCGATGTCGCTGCAATAGAGCGTCGAGCGCGCGTCGTTCGGATCAGACGTGGTGAAGCCGACCTGGTTGTTGATCACGAGGTGCAGCGTGCCGCCGGTGCGATAGCCGCGTGCCTGCGAGAGCTGCAGCGTCTCCATCACCACGCCCTGGCCTGCGAACGCCGCATCGCCGTGAATCAACACCGGCAACACACGCTCGCCCAGCTCATCTTCACGCCGCTCCTGACGGGCGCGCACCGAACCCTCCACCACCGGGTTGACGACCTCCAGATGCGACGGATTGAACGCGAGCACGGTATGCACATTACCGGCTGGCGTGCGCAGGTCGGCCGAGAAGCCCTTGTGGTACTTCACATCGCCCGAGCCCTTCAGATGGCTCAGGTCATAGTTGCCTTCGAATTCGGAGAACAGCAGCGAGGGTGGCTTACCCAGCAGGTTGACCAGCACGTTGAGACGGCCGCGGTGCGCCATGCCGATGACCACTTCCTCGACCGCGGCGCTGCCGGCGCTTTGGATCAGGTCATCGAGCATCGGGATCAGCGTCTCACCACCTTCGAGGGAGAAGCGTTTCTGACCGACGTATTTGGTATGCAGATAACGCTCGTGCCCCTCCGCCGCGGTGAGCTGCCAGAGAATGTTGCGCTTCTCTTCGGCTTTGAACTGATGCTTCAGCCGGCCGGCCTGGTAGCGGTCCTGCAGCCACAGCCGCTCGTCCGAATCGGAAATGTGCGCAAACTCCGCGCCGACCGAACCGCCGTAGATGATCTCGAGCTCACGCAGAATCTCACGCAGCTTCATGCGCTTCGGCACCGCCTCAATGCGGCTGCCGGTGTAAAACTCGCTATCGAGATCCGCCTCGGAGAGCTTGAAGTAGGCGAGATCGAGCACGTGCGGACGCGGACGCTGCGTGAGACCGAGTGGGTCGATCTTGGCGACGAGATGACCGCGGTTGATCCAGATCTGAATCAAACGCGAGACCGCCGCCTGGCGAACATCGGCGCCACGCCCCCCCGCCGCGGCGCTCAACGCTCGCGGTAGGCGGGCCCGGGCGGCAATCTGCGCCTCTATCGGGCCACGCGGCTGTTCACCGCCGGACGCACCGGGCAGGCTCTCGAAGTAGCGACGCCAGCGTTCCTCTACGCTTGCTGGGTCACGAAGGTACTGCTCGTAGAGAGTATCCAGGAAATCGGCGTTGCCGCCGAAAAGGGGTGTAGGTTCAAGCATGCTGGGAGATGCAACTGCGAGTCGCTAGTGTAACGGAAAGGGCACAGGCGAGGAATATGAAATCTGCCCTCATCGGTTGAAGTTTAACTCCGATTCAGGATCGGTCCGCACTCGCGCACGCCTCCTCACAGCATGCCGAGCAGCGACAGCTCGTAGAAAATTAGTACGACGTATCCGAGCAGTACGCCGTAAAAGATGAGTCTCACCGGCAATCGGCCAAAGAGCTTCGCCCGGGCAAGCAGCGTCAGACAGACGATGCCGCCGCCGGTGAGCGCCACTTTGAACAGAATGAACGCTACGGCAGAGCCGCGCACGAGCGCGGCCAGCAGCGGGTTGACCTCGTACGCTCCGCTGTCGATCAACAGCAGCGTCAGGGCCGCGTCGGCACACGAGAGCGCCACGACCAGTACGCCAATCGCGAGCCACCACGGATGGTGCCAATCGACAGCCCCGACGCGGTGCTCGCCGCTGCGGCGCGGGCCCCGACGGCGCGGGCGCAAATTGCCGTAAAGCAGCGCACGTACCACGCTGATGCGCCGGTCCGGCTCGCAGCGCCGCTCGAGCTCTAACTGCGACGGGTTGGCGCGGCGCACGCGCTCGGGAGGGGATCTCGGCACAATAAAATAATAACGATGACGGCGGTCTCTGGCGGGATTGTAGGTCGCGGGCCGCACCGCTCCGTCCGCACCGCTTCGAACTGTGATGCCCATCGCAGGGACTCGCCTGCGCAGAGCGGCCCTGGAGCAAGCCGATGGGGGGCAGCGGCATCATGTGAAGGAGTATAGTGCCGCATACCGATCCGCAGGCGCGAGTCCCTCATGAGTCGCAGCGACGTCAGTCCCCTTCGGGAGAAGCCGGGCAAATCCCTGCTCGCCGGCATTGCCCTCGCGTTCTTCTTCGGGCCCATCGGCCTGGCTTACTCGAGCCTCGTCGGGGCTGCGGTGATGCTGGTGGTTTCAGCGCTGGTGCTCGTTCCGGTCCTGCTCGGCCTGCACATCAATGCCGTCATCTATTTGCCCGTGTGGATCGTGTGCGTCGTTTGGGCGGCATTCGCCTGCAGCGAGCGCCTGCCCGGGCAAGCGCAGACCGCCCTCGAGGCTGGGGGCGAGGCGACCGAGCCTGCGCCGTGCGAATCCGACGCCCAGCCCTCGGCGGATGGCGCCCCCGGCCGGAGTTGAACCGACGACCTACCGCTTAGGAGGCGGTCGCTCTATCCACTGAGCTACGGGGGCGCAGCCGGCACAGAGTTTACCGGCACGGGCCGGCGATCGCATGCCTGATTCCCGCCGGGAAGCGCCGCCGGCGGCAGCTGCCCGCCTCGCTCGAGAGCGCTCAATGCGATGAACGCAGCGCCTCGAGTTCGAAGTGACTCGGCTCGCGCAACCGTTCGGCACGGCGCACCTCGACCCGACCGCGGCCCGCATTCTTCGCCGCGTAGCAGGCCGCATCCGCCACTCGCAGCAGCGCCGCCGCGTCCGCCTCGCCAGCGGCGCAATAGGCGACTCCCATGCTCGCGCCGACGCGGAAATATTGCCCCCCCTCCCAGCGCAGCACGAACTGCTCGATCGCCGTCAGTGCCGCCGCCGCCACCTGCTCGGCCCGCTCGCGCGGGCAGCCCGGTAGCAGCAGCGCGAACTCGTCTCCGCCGAGCCGCGCAGCGGTATCCGTCGAGCGCACGTGCGCCTTAAGGATCTCGCTCACTCGCCGCAGCGCCTCATCGCCTGCAGCATGGCCACCGAGGTCGTTAATCTCCTTGAACCGGTCCAGATCGATGAAGACGAGCGCACAGGGCTCCCGCCCCAGCTCCGCGACTTCGCGCAGTCTGACGTTGAATTCGCGGTGGTTGACCAGATCGACAAGCGCGTCATGTGTGGCCTGATACTGCAGCGCGCGAGTCAACTGCGCGTTTTCGGCGGTCACATCGAGCACCTTGCCGATGGTCCGATCGGTTTTATAAGCCGAATACGCCACCACGGCCACGTAGACGATGTTTACGAACGCCAGCAAGTAGTGCAGTGCGAGACCGTCGGTCAGCAGGCGCCACTCGATCATCGAGGCCACGGGGACCATGAAAATCATGTAGCAGCGCCACATCGCCCCATAGGACGTCATGGCTCCCGCAATGACGCCGGTGAACAGCAACACGGTGAGCATCTGGTGCGCCACATCACCACGGGGCATGAACACCGCTGCACCGGCGCCCCAGAGCACTCCGGAGATGGCAGTGGAAATCTCCAGGCGGCGGATCCACTGCGCAGCGGTGCGCGCATGCGGGTCGCGCTGAAACGTGCTGCTCTCAATCTGGCGCGCGAGCGAGAGCAGAATCACGAGCCCGAGCCAGCCTGCCAGCACAGGTCGCGGCTCGACACGGTAGAGCATCGCGACCAGGACGCAGGCAGCGGTCATGGCCCCGGTCAGCATGAAGGGGAAATTGCCGTAAACGAGACGCAGCCGCTCCAGATCGGCCCCCTGATGGCTCGTTTCAGGCTGATTCGAACTCATGCCGACGTGCCTGCGCAGCATTAATTCGCAAAATTCTAGCGCGGTCGGTTACCCATCTTATGTGCAGTGCGGCGCACCGCTGCGAGCAGAGATGTGCGTCAGCCGACGCTTTTCTCCTTCGACGCGCCACATTGGCCTGTTGCCGCACGGCTCACAAGGGCGGCAGGCAACTGTATACTTGAACAGACCTGAAACCTTCACCCGAGACATTCGGCGCTCCGTCAGCAGCGATCCGATGCGCCACAGCGCTTGCGCAGCCCCCCTCTTACTCGCTCTGGCGCCCCGCCCCGTGAGCGGTCAGACCCGCTGGATCGCCTGCGGCGTGGCGTCAGCGAGCCTGCGCGTCCCGCTTCAGATGCGCAATGATGTCCTTGGAGAACTCACCGGTCACCAGGAGCCGGTGCGCCACATCATCCATCATCTCGACGCGGTTTCGTCCCTTCGACTTGGCTTGATAGAGCGCCTCGTCCGCCAGTTGCAGCGCCCCGTACGGATTGCGCCAGGCGGTCGGCTCGACGACCGCCACACCCACACTGATCGTCAACACATCCCCGCAGCGCGATCCGTCGTGCTCGATCCCCAACGTCTGCACCGCGCGGCGCATCGCTTCAGCGGTTTCCTGCGCACCCATACGGCCGGTGTCGTAGAGAATTGCGCCGAACTCCTCCCCGCCGTAGCGGGCCACCAGGTCAAGCGGCCGGCGGGCGCAGCCCTGAATTGCCTGGGCCGCCTGGCGCAGCGCCTCATCGCCGGCCTGATGGCCATAGCGGTCGTTGAAGGCTTTGAAGTAATCGATGTCGATCAGGAAGATCGACAGCGGCCGCCCGTCGGTTGCAGCCTGCCGCCAGAGTTGCGCGAGACTCTCATCGAACATGCGCCGGTTCTTGGTCCAGGTGAGCACGTCCTGCTGGGCCAACTCGCCGATCAGCTGCCCCTCGAGGAAGGCTCGCCGCGTATGCCTCTCAATGAGCCGCGCTGCCACCGCGCAAGTCACGAGCGTCGTCAGCAGAAATCCCGCAACTCCCGTCGCCACTTCGGACGGCAGCGACAGGAAATGGGCCACCACAAGCTCACTCGCCACCGCCAATGTTGCGGCGAACAGCCCCGCCCGGAACGGCAAACCGAGAAAATAAAACGGCCCGATGATCAGCAGCGGGATCACCATCAGCGCTTCCGCCGCACCTGCCGCGGCCGCATGCAGCGCCTGAGCGACGATCAGCATATTGCGCAGCGGGACGAGCACCCAGGCGACGGGCAGATACCAGCGCTCGTAACGGCGACTCCAGGCCAGCCACGCCAGCACGAGACTGAACGCACCGACCGCCGGGCCGATCACCCCGTTGAGTGGCAGCGGACGATGCGCGATCAGCAGTTGCGCGCCATGTACAGCGATCAGCAGCAACGTCAGCGTGCATGCGAAGCGAACGATGGAGCGACTGTTGCGCAGCGTGCTGCGCACGAACTGCCCCTCGAGCGCGCCCGGGAAGCGAGTGCTCGGCGGGTCCTTCTGCAACTCCGCGGCGTAGATCGAGTCCGGTAATGCGTCGAGGCTCAGGCGCAAGGTCATCAACCAAGCATAAGTCAGATCGGAAACCCCGGATGAGAACGGCCGCAAGGTCCGCAGAACCCGCCGACTTTCCGCCCAGAGGACTTACTATATGAATTAAATCAATTAATTAAGAAAAAACACCGTGTGTTTTCACGATCGAAATTCACCATGGCTCAGCTCCTGGCGAAGCTTAGCGTGGCGTGGCAACGGACTGGCTCGCCCCCCCCCACGGGCGGCCGACCCGATCATCGCACGGCGCAGGGCTCGATCGACAGGACGGCCCCCCCCGCGTTACGGCTTGATCTGTCCGCGCAGCTCCCCGGCCGGGTGACGGGCGCTGTGCACATTGAAGTATAGATTCCCGGCCCGGAATGCCGCGTACTCTGTCGTCGTGAGCTTCGTCCCCGGCGCCACGCGCCAGCGATGCGCACCCGCCGGCTTCAGCCAGATGATGGGCGGACCGTTGTGCCCGGCGGCCCCCTCATGGATGTGCACCATCGTCGGCTTAAAGCCGTGCACGATGACCTCGGCGCGCAGAGCGTGGTTCGGCAGCACGGTAATGATCCCTTCGCCGCGCGCGACGCTCTTGACCGCCGGCACTTCCTGGGCGCCGCTGAGGCGCACGTGCACCGTTGCGGCCGCCGCCCATCCGATCGCGCCCCCGAGCAGAGCGATGCAAGCGAGACGCTTCAGCAATTTCTTCATGGGCGCACCTGTGATGTCTTCTGAAGGCCGTGCTCAAACCCTCAGGTCTGACTCGCAGCGGCCAGCACCCAGTTTACGCGCACCGTCGTCTGCCGCCCATCTCTGCGTGCCGCGTGGTTCCAGAGTCGACGGACCGTGCCAAATGCGCGACCGGCGGTCTGAACAAACCGTTACTGTGTCGGTCACAGACCGATCACCTGGTTGGAGATTTGCAATGCGCCCCATTCTGGCATTGGCGACCGCCGCGCTCCTGGGCACAAGCCTCGTGGCCTCTGCAGCCCCCGCGATGGGACCCAAGCACGCAGACCCGTTTCAGGGTCTGAAGTTCCGTGATCTCGGGCCCGCTGTCGCCGGCGGACGCGTAACCAGCGTGCTCGGTGTCGCCGGCAACCCCGCTCTCTACTACGTTGGCACCGCCGGCGGCGGGGTCTGGAAGACGCAGGATGGGGGCATGAGCTGGCAGGCGATTTTTACCCATGAGCCGACTCAGGCCATCGGTTCCCTCGCACTCGCCGCGGGAAACCCCAACTGGCTGTGGGTGGGCACCGGTGAGGCCAATCCGCGCAACGACGTGCTCGACGGCGACGGGGTGTATTTCAGTCCCGACGGCGGCGCAACCTGGGTCGACAAGGGCCTGCACAAGGCCGGACAAATTGCCGCCATTGCGGTCGATCCGCAGAACACCAGTACCGTGTTCGCGTGTGCCGAGGGCAATCTCTGGAGGCGCGGACCGCAGCGCGGCGTCTACATGAGCACCGACGACGGCGCGCACTGGCGCCGGGTGCTCTACCTGAACGATCACACCGGGTGCAGCACCATTGCCTTCGAACCGGGCAACCCCAAGGTTCTCATCGCTGGCATGTGGCCGCTGCAGCGGCGCGCCTGGATGCTCACGAGCGGCGGCAAAAGCGGCGGCCTGTACCGCTCCACCGACGGCGGCGTGCACTGGCAGAAGCTCACCCATGGACTGCCGGACAACGGCATCGGTCGCAGCGCAGTCGCCTTCGCCCCAAGCCAGCCGAGCACCGTGTACGCGGTGCTACAGGCCAAGGGCGGCGTACTGTGGGTCTCCCATGACCTTGGCAGCCACTGGAGCAAAGTCAGCGACAACCACAACAGCGACGTGCGTCCGTTCTACTTTACGCAGCTTGCGGTCATGCCGAATAACCCGCAACGTCTGTTCCTCCTGTCGATGAAGATGATGGAGAGCAAAGACGGCGGCAAGCATGTGTTCTACGCCGACAAGGGCGTGCATGTCGATCACCACACCATCTGGATCGATCCGCACAACCCCAATCGCATCATCCAAGGCAACGACGGCGGGGTGTACCTGTCATTCGATGCCGGCAAGCACTGGCGGCATCTCGACAATCTGCCGATCGAGCAGTTCTATCAGGTTGCAACGAGCGCCACGGACCATCCCTGGCCGTATCTGGTGTGCGGCGGCCTGCAGGATAACGACGCGTGGTGCGGAGCGAGCAGCGACTACGATCGCGGCGGCGTCACGGGCGCGCAGGACTGGTTCGACGTCTCCGGGGGAGACGGCCAGTATGTGGTGCCGGCTCCGAGCGACGCGTCGATCATCTATTCGACCACCGATGACGGGTTTGCCACGATCTTGAACCGCGCCACCGGACGGAAGCGCGAGATCAACCCCTACCTGCGCGACGTGTTGGCCGGTTTGCTGCTCTCCGGCAAGCCGCCCTATGCGCAGAAGTACCGCTTCGACTGGACGACTCCAGTGGCGGTCTCCCCGCAAAACCCCGAAGATGTCTATACCGCCGCAGATGTCGTCTTTCACAGCACTGACGGCGGCAAGCACTGGACCGTGATCAGCCCCGATCTGACGCGCAACGTCAAATCGAAGCAGCAGCCGAGCGGCGGACCGCTGCAGCACGACATGAGCGGCGCCGAGACCTACGACACCATCCAGTCGCTTGCATTGGCACCGAGCGACCCCAAAGTCATCTGGGTTGGGACCGACGACGGCTGGGTCTGGGTCAGCCGTGACGCGGGTGCGCACTGGCGCAAGGTGACCCCGGCAGGCGCCCCGCAATGGGCCCGCGTGTACCACGTCGAACCCTCACCGTTCTCGGCAGGCACCGCCTACGCCGCGTTCGACGGACACGAGATCGGCAACGATGCCCCGTACGTCTATCGCACGACCGACTACGGCAGGCACTGGACACGCATCACCACGGGCCTGCCGGACAGCAGCGTCGAGGTGGTCGCCGAGGACCCCGCTCATGCCGGACTGCTCTTCGCCGGCACGATCTCTGCCGGCCTGTACGTCTCGTTCGATGACGGTGCGCATTGGCAGCCGCTGCACGCCAATCTGCCGCACGGACTGTCCGTATGGGATCTGACCTTCGCCCCGGATCATCGCGGCCTGTTGCTCGCCACGCACGGTCGTGGCATCTGGGTGCTCGACAATCTGCGGCCCCTCGAGCAATACGATACGGCCGTGGCGGATGCTCCGTTTCACGCCTTCAGCGCCTCGGCGGGCGTGCTGCTGTACGAGACACACACCAATGGCGTCGGGCCAAGCGCGTTTCTCGCGCCGAACGCGCCCACCGGCGCGGTGCTCAGCTATCACCTGAGGCGCGCGCTGAAGCCGACGCCCGCCGAGAAGGCCGCCCACCATGGCCCGGTGCGCATCACGATCCGCGATGCGGCCGGCACTTTGGTGACGACCCTGCATGGCCCCGGCAAAGTTGGATTCAACGCCGTCGTATGGGATCTGAGTTACAAGGGACCGGCCAAACTCAACCCGCCGCTCGGCACGGCCGGACATGGCGGTGACTCGGGCCCGGCCGCTCTGCCGGGTCAGTACACGGCCACCCTGCACGCCGGAACCTACACGCAGCAAGTCGCCATCGAGGTGCAATCCGACCCACGCTACCCGGTGAGCCTCGCCACCGATCGCGCCGACGCACAGGCCGGCCTCGCGGCCCGCGCGGAACTCTCGGCCGTCAATCGCCTGCTGAACCACGTGTCTGCCATGCGTCAGACGCTTGCGGCCGTGCTGGCGCGAGGCAAGGCCGATCCCACCTGGGCACAGCAGCACAGTGCACTGCTGAAGCAGGGTAAGAAGCTCGACAAGACCCTCAGTGCCTATCAGAACGTGCTGTGGAACTCACATACGCAGCACCACGCGGCGGAGGATTTCCTGCGTCACTTCTCACACCTGCACCGGCGCATTGAGACGCTCTACGGCCTGAGCGCCGGTCTCTGGGGTGAGCGACCGCGTGCCCAGCTGCTCGCCCTGATCCGCTCCGACCGCGCACGGGTCACGCAGCTGCTCAACCGCTACGACGGCTCGGTGCTGACTCAGGTGAAGGACTGGAACAGCTCGGCCTACGCTGCCGGCGTCACCACACTGCCGACCGGTGCACCGGTGACACTGAACACCCCGCCGGCCCTGCCAGCCAGCGGCTCCTGACCGATCTGGTGGCGCAGTCGCGGGACCTGCGGCTGCGCCATCACGATCCTTCGCCCATCGGATCTGCCTGGGGCAGAGCGACGCGCAGCGAGCGGCGATTGGGCAGCGGAGCCCTTCGCCCCTGCCGCCCGGGCCACGCGCCGTGAGGCTCGGTTGCCATCGGCCGTGATTCGAGCGATCGAACCGGCGTGCGCATCCTCCTACCGCTCGCCGGGTCCACCCCCCAAGATCCGACGTAGCAGACCCGACCGACTACCAACCCCGCCCTCTGATCGCCTCAGCGAGCAAGCACACACTCCCGCGCGCCACGGCACCAGGGCAGGCGCTACCGCCGGTCTGCTGCTCAGCGCGACGACGACAGATCTTCCGCAGCGAACCGCGCTATTCCGCGCCAAACGTGCGCGTGATGCGGATACCGAACTGCCGTGGATTTCCGAGGAACTCATTATCCGGGTTCGTGCCGGCCGCCGCCTGGCCCGACACATAGACTTTGTCGGCCAGATTCAGTCCGTACGCCTGCACCGACCAGCGGCCGGCCGCGTACGTGAGGCTTGCGTTCCACAAGCCGTAGGACGGCAAATAGTCCGTCACCGGTTGCTCGAACAGCGTCGTCCACTGAGAGCCGATGTATGAGTAATTGATGCGCGGAGTCAGCGTACCAGCAGCCCCCACCGGCAACGCATATTGAACGCCGGCATTGAAGGTCCACTCCGGAGAGTAGGGATTCTGACTTCCGGAAAGATTGACCGTATAGGGCAAATAATCAAAGCATCCGGCCGTCACCACCGCGGAGGTACATTGCGGCAGGTCCTGCGCCGTGACACCGGGCGGCAGCGCCTCGGTATTGACGAGTTTGATCGCGCCCAGTTGAGAGTTGACGTAGCCTGCGCCCATGTCGACGCTGAGTGCACCGAAGCGCCCGTGCAGCTCCGCCTCGCCACCCTTGATGGTCGACTTGCCGGTGTTCAGCAGCGATGTCTGTCCTGTCGAGGGAATGAACGCGTTCACCTGCAGGTTGTTGTAATCGTCCCAGAATCCATCGAGGCTGGTTGCGAGATGGCCATTGAAGTATTGCCCCTTCCACCCGATCTCGTAATCCCAGACCGTCTCGGGCGAGAAGTTTGACTGCGGGCCGTTCGCTGTGGCCGGGTTGAATCCACCGGCCTTGAAGCCCTTGGCGACGAACGCATAGAGATAGTTCTCTTTGCTCAACGTCCAGTCGAGCGCCACCTTGCCGGTCGTCGCCGAATCGGTCTCGATCCCGGCCTGGTTGACGTAGATCGGCGGTACGCCAGGTATCCCCAAGTCGATCGTCACGTGGCCGCCGGCGCCCACCTCGTTCCAGTCACGTGTGTAACGGAGTCCCGCCTGGACCCGCAGCCGCGGCGTGATCTTGTAGCTCAGCTGGCCGAATGCCGCCACCGACTGCAGGATCTGCGTGAAATTCGGCAACACATTCGCGGGGATCGACTGACTCTTGATATCGAGTTCAATTTCGCGGATATCATGCAAATAGAAGGCGCCGGCCACCCAGCTGAGTCGCCGGCCGGATGGGGAGATCAGATCAAACTCCTGAGTGATCGGCCGCTCGATGATGGCCTGAGCGGTCGAGAGCGCCGGCGCGATCGGCAAAGTGACCGACGTCGCGTCTGAATCCTCGAGATTGTGCACGCGCATGAACTGCTCACCGGTAATGGAGCGCAAGTCGATGCCGCTGCCACCGATGTTCCAGTCGATGCGCAGGCTCGGTCGCACGGACAACTCATCATTGATCGTGCTCTGATCGTAATTGAGGGTGAACGGATCGGAGCTGGCGTATGGAGCATATTGCGTACCGGGCACGGGCTTCCACGCGTAACCACCGGTACTGACATTGTCCACCTCTACCTTGAGAAGCACTTTCAGATCGCGGGACGGTTCGCCCAGCACGCCCACGCGGAAATTCTTCTCGTCCATCGACCCTGGGTGACCGAAGCGCTGCGGACTTTGCGTCAGCTTCGAGGCCGGTCCAATGTCCTTGAAGAAGCTGTCACGCTGTTCCATGTCCACCGCGACTCGTGCCGCCCAATGCGCGCTGATCGGCAGATTCACCGCGCCCTGCAGTGCCTGCTCCGAGTAATTCGCTATCTGCAATTGTGCGTAGCCATGCACGCCGTTGAAGTCGGGGTCGCGGCTGTTGATGAAGATCGCACCGCCAGTCGAATTGGAGCCCACGAACGTGCCCTGCGGCCCTCTGAGCACCTGGACGCTGGCAATGTCATACAGCGATCCACCGGTGGTAATGGGCGGCTGCCAAAGACCATCGCGATATTCGGCGACGCCCGGCACGACCGACGGGGATCCGCTGTCGAGGCCAATACCTCTGATGTTGACATTTGCCGTCAGGCCGGCTGGTGTGATCGACAGAGCGGGCGAGGCGTTCTGCAGGTCGGCAATCGACACCACGCCTTTGCGGATCAAATCCTTGGCATCAAAAACTGTGGCGGAGATTGCGGTTGTCTGCAAATTCTCCCGGCGCCGCTCCGCGGTGATCACGATGTCGTGCAGTACTCCGCCATCGACAGCTCGTTGTTTGCCCGTGGGGGCCTGGCGCATTTGCGGCGCGCCCGCGGCCGCCGCCCGCGCTGCCGCTGCTGCCGTGCAGAGCACGGCCGCCGCTAGCGTCACGCCCACGATCCGGTCGATGCGCCCGCGCCGCTGATTCGCACCGCGCACGTGTTCTGTAACGAATGAATGATCCGGCATGGCCCCTCCCCGATACGGTCACTTTTTTCTTTCAGCCAGCTGCGATCTTCACGGAGCTCCGGCCCGACAGCCTGAGTTCCCCGGAAGTCAGGAACTCTTGGCGCAGATGAAGCTCTTGGCCGCGCGCGGATCGCCCCCACGGTAACGCGCGTACTTCGGATACGGGCACAACGGGCGCGTCACCACCGGGAACGACGGCCCATGAGCCACGAGCCGATTCGGAGCCTGGTTCGATTCGGTCCAGTGCACGATCGCGCTCAGTGCATCGAATTCGTCCGTCGCCGGTCCACCGAAACAGTGGTTCATTCCCGGAACGAGGAACAGCCGTGCCCATTGCTGAGGCCGGCGGTACTGGGCCATCAACTTGCGGTACCACGCGATGATCGCATCGGGCGAGAACACCGGATCGCTCAGGCCCTGATAGATGAGGAGCTTTCCGCCGTGGGCGATGAAGCTCGAGAAGAATGTCCCGGTCGCATCGTTCAGCGCCCGAATCTGCTGGGTCGCCTGCAATGCCCGATCGAAATCGAAGGTTTGCGGCGTCACAGCGGGATCCGGCGGCGTCATGAAGTAATAGCGCATGGCCGCCAGTCCGAGCGTGGCATCGAGTGCATTCGCAATCGCGGACCGCGATGTCCCGAGCTTCCACACACGCCAGCCGGCCGTATCCACCCCCGCATCGTATGGCCAGCTGGCATAGAGGGGATGTCCGGCGGAGTCGCGCGGACCGCCAAAAATGGCCTCCAGCACCCTCACCTTCTCTGCGCTCAGGCAGTGATTGTGTTGCGCCGGCCGACACATCAGCACCTGAGGCCTGAAGCGCTTCTGACAGGCAGCGAAATCGTTGATCATCCCGTCGCGCAGTCCATCCAGACCGTCGCACGTCCTGAGAACCGCGTGCGCGAGGAGCTGCAGGTCCGCGGGCGTCAACGCTTCACTCAGAATCGATCGACCGTGCGCATCTTTCGGCGCCACCGCCTCCAGGTGCTTCACATTCCACATCTCGGCAATCGCCGCGCGCGCCAGATTGAAGCCTGGATCACCCGCCACGATGCCGTTGAACAACGTCGGGTAACGCTCAGCGACCATCATCGCTTCTCTGCCCCCGTTGGAGCAGCCGGCGAAATAGGCCTCTCGCACGGGCCGGCCGTAGTAACGTCCGATCAACTGCTTGCCGAGCTTTGCCACCGGCCCAAGGCCGGCGTAAGCGTAATCGAGGCGCGCCTGCTGGTCGGCGGCGAACGCCGCGCTCATTCCTTCGTGGCCCCCGTCGCTCGAGATGACAGCGAATCCGCGCGCCAGCGCCGGCTTGTAGCCCGGTTGAATCATGCCGACCGCTGGGGCGACGAACCCATCGAGGCCACCACCCCCCTGGAAGAGAAAGCGTCCGTTCCAGTGTGCCGGCATGCGCAGCTCAAAGCCCAGGCCATACCGCACGCCGCCTACCCCGATACGGGGATCGAGCACGCCGCGCACCAGACAATTGGCGGGAAACTTCTGTGCTGCGAGCATCGGCATCATGCGCGTGGCACTCGCCGGCAGCGGTCCGGCGGCCTGCCACTGCGCCGTCGCGATCACCAGATGCCCGTTGGCGGCAGCCGCAAGCTCCTGACACCTTGCCACTGCGGGGGCCCGTGAACTCCGGGTCGACGCCCGTGCGGGTGGCGCTGAGGCACTCAGCGCGAGCACCCAGGCGCAAGTGAGGATCATGCCCCGGATTGCGTGGCCCGACCCAACCTCGCGGACTCCTCTCATAGCCTCCCCCTCAGACCTGGTTCGTCTCTCACCGCCGGCAGTGCTTCTGCCGTGCTGGATCTGTGCGGCCTGGCTGTGGCGACACTGGCGCGTGCCACCACGTCGGTCGATGTATTGCTATGTCGTATATCTTTTATAGGCGCACTGCATTCGATTGTCAACGAGGTTAGAATGGCGGCAAGCCGCGCCGGTCAGGTCGTTGTTCAAATCAGACAGCCGCGTACCCGAGCCGGGCTCGATCGAACTCATCGGCGTTGCGGCACGGCCGGCAGCGCCGCCCACCGACGCAACATCGACTCCCTGAGCCCGACGCGGCATCGGCGTTTGGGACGTCATCTTGGCGTTGGTTGACTCGCCGGTTCCTCTGCAATTAAGGATGGTCCGACGGCTTTGATTGCCGGGTTTTCGGCAAGACTCCCGGTCAAACGAAAACCTCAGCTTTACGCGAGCGTCCTTCCCCGGGGCAATCCCGAGACACGAGTGGCTGACGCGTCAAGCGCGCGCCGTGATCAACCCATGCGAAGCGCGGCACATGAACGCCGTGCCCGGGATGGACTCGGCCGGTCAGTACTTGTACTTTTTCATCATGCACAAGCGATCGCAGCCCCGGACTGAGTCGGCACGGAACCCTCGGATCATGGTTCCGGCTTTCTTTTTGTACGGCGAGCCGCTGCGTCCGCCGGATGAACGGCTGGTACACATCGAGACGATTGCGGCGCGAAGTCGACTCCATGACTGGGTCATCAAGGCGCACCGCCATCGCGACCTGCATCAGGTTCTGCTCATCGAGCAAGGTCGGCTGGAAGCGCGCATCGACGGGGAGTCCGCCGGACTGCGAGCGCCGGCTGCGGTCGTCGTGCCCCCGGGCACGATCCATGCCTTTCACTTCCAACCGGATACCGCCGGAGTGGTCATCTCGTTTGCGGCGGCCGCCACCCAGGGCCTGGGTGATCGCAGCGCGAAACTTCCCGAGTTTCTGCAGCGCGCGACGGCGGTTGCCCTGCCGCGCGCGGCAATAGCGCAGACGGACCTGCTCCGGCTGAGTGCGATGCTGCTACGAGAGTTCCGCCGCCTGGCGCCCGCTCGCCGACTCGCGCTCGCCGGCTTGCTGAGTGCCCTGCTCGCCAATCTGCAGCGGCTTCTGCCCGAGTCCAGCTCGAGCGGCGTCAGCGCCGGGGCACCGGAACAAGACCTGGTCGCTCGCTTTCGCGCACAGGTGGAGCAGCACTTCCGTGCGCACCTGGGGATCGGCGAGTACGCGAGTCGCTTACAGGCCTCGGAAGCTCGTCTGCTGCGCGCCTGCCTCGCGGTCACCGGGGACTCGCCGCTCGAGTTGGTGCACCGGCGCCTACTGATCGAGGCGGAACGCCAGCTGCGTTACACCTCGATGTCCGTGACGCAGGTGGCGTACCATCTCGGCTTCGAGGACCCCGCCTATTTCAGCAGATTCTTCACGCGCCGCATGGGACTGTCCCCGCGTGCCTTTCGCCACCGCGATGCGTTGACCGTGCGCGAACCTGCAGATCACTGACCACCATCGAGCTGCATCGCGCAGCCAGCCGACCATTGCTGGCAAGAGTCGCAGCCGGTCCGATCGTTCAATCCTCGATGTCGCCGGAAAGCGCAGCGAGGCCGCGCAGGAATCCCTCGCGGTCACCCTCCGGAATCCGCGCGAGCAGATCGGCTTCAACTTCTTCCATGGTCTTGCGTGCTTTCTGCGCCGTGCGCCGTCCGGTCTCTGAGAGTCTCAGGCCGTGCGAGCGGCCGTCGACGGCTTGGCGGACGATCAGACCTCGATCGGCCAGCCGGGCCGTCAGGGGAGCCATGTTCGCACTGGCAATATCGAGCAGCCGGCCGATCTGGCTCTGCTTCACGCCCGGATTGGCGCCGATCACCAGCAAGACAGTCGCCTCGGCGGGGCGCAGCTGCAAACGCTCAAGCCGTGCCGCCAGCCTTGCCATGACAGCCGTCGACACTCGCCGCAGCGCGTAGCCTGGAAGAGTCCGGACCGGATCGTCGATCATGCCGGCATTTTCCCAGAATCTCGCTCGAGCTGCTTGATCAGCCGGCGCAGACTGCTATATTTAATAGTCTTCGTGGGGACTAAAGAAGGGGAATCTCCATGCAATTTGATCGAATCAGCCCGCTCACCGGCCGCGTCGCGAGCAGCGCGCCCGCCATGAGCGCGGCCGACGCCTCGCGCGTCGCGGACCGGGCCGGCGCGGCATTCAGCGCTTGGGCCGAAATGGGGCCCAATGCCCGCCGCGCCGTGCTCAACAAGGCGGCCGACGCGCTCGAGCAGCGGCGCGATGCGTTTATTCAGGCGATGATCGATGAGGTCGGAGCCACCGCGGGCTGGGCCGGATTCAACCTCATGCTCGCAGCCAGCATGACCCGTGAGGCGGCCGCCCTGACCACCCGCATCGGCGGCGAGGTCATTCCCTCCGACAAGCCCGGCTGCCTTGCCATCTCCGTGCGCGAGCCGGTAGGGGTCGTGCTCGGCATCGCGCCGTGGAACGCTCCTATCATTCTCGGCGTGCGCGCCATCGCAACACCGCTCGCCTGCGGCAATGCTGTGATCCTCAAGGCATCAGAGCTCTGTCCGCGCACGCATCAATTGATCATCGAAGCCTATGCGAGTGCGGGGTTCCCTGAAGGAACGGTGAATCTCGTCACCAACGATCCCAAAGACGCCGGCGAGGTCGTCGGTGCGCTGATCGATCACCCGGCGGTGCGCCGCATCAACTTCACCGGCTCGACTGCGGTCGGTCGCATTATCGCCCGGCGCTGCGCCGAAAACCTCAAGCCCTGCCTGCTCGAACTCGGCGGCAAGGCGCCGTTGCTGGTGCTGGAGGATGCGAACATCGATGAAGCCGTGAAGGCGGCAGCGTTCGGTGCATTCATGAACCAGGGCCAGATCTGCATGTCGACCGAGCGGATCATCCCGGTAGCATCCATCGCCGATGAGTTTGCGCGCCGGTTCGCCGAGAAGGCGGCCTCGCTGCAAAGCGGCGACCCGCGTGAAGGCAAGACGGCCCTGGGTGCCGTCGTGGACCGGCGCACGGTCGAGCACGTCAACGCCCTGATCGACGACGCCGTCGCCGCCGGGGCGCGCATCCTGGTCGGCGGCAAGGCAACCGGGGTGATCATGCCGGCGACCGTGATCGACGGGGTGACCTCGGCGATGCGCCTGTATCGCGAGGAGAGTTTTGGACCGATCGTGGCAATCATCCGTGCCACGGACGAGCCCGACGCCATCCGCCTTGCGAATGACAGCGAATACGGCCTGTCTGCCGCAGTCTTCACCGCTGATGCTGCCCGAGGCATGCGGGTTGCTCGGCGCATCCGCTCGGGGATGTGTCACATCAACGGGCCCACCGTCCACGATGAGGCGCAGATGCCCTTCGGTGGAGTCGGGGCCTCCGGTTACGGACGTTTTGGGGGCGCGGCCGGCATTGATCAGTTCACCGAATTGCGCTGGATCACGGTGGAGACTCAACCTGGACATTTTCCATTCTGAGTGCGAGCCCAGTGCGCTTTCGGTTTAAACCAAGTACGGGTGAACGATGAGCATCGAGAAAGCGGAAACCGACACCGTCAAATTTTCGGTTCACGAGAACATAGCCTGGGTGCGCTTCAACCGGCCCGAGAAGCGCAACTGCATGAGCCCGAAGCTCAACAGACAGATGATGCAGGTACTCGATGGGCTCGAGTATCGTACCGACGTCGGTGTGCTCGTACTCACCGGCGAGGGAACCGCGTGGTCTGCAGGAATGGATCTGAAAGAGTACTTCCGCGAGACCGAGGCAGAGGGTCTCGGGGCGGTGCGCCGGGCGCAGCGGGAAGCGTACGGCTGGTGGCGGCGGCTGCGCTGGTACCAGAAGCCCACCATCGCGATGGTGAACGGATGGTGCTTCGGAGGCGGCTACGGACCGCTCTTTGCCTGCGACCTCGCCTTTGCCGCTGAGGATGCGCAATTTGGGCTCTCGGAGATCAACTGGGGAATCCTTCCCGGCGGTGGCGCCAGCAAGGTTGCGCGCGAGTTACTCACGTTCCGCCGCGCCATGTATCACGCGCTGACGGGCGAGACCATCGACGGGCGCACTGCGGCACAGTGGGGCCTCGTCAATGAAGCCCTGCCCCGCGAGAAGCTCGAAGAGCGCGTCACGGGCGTCGCAAAGACGCTATTGAAGAAGAATCCCACCGCCCTGAAGGCCACCAAGGATGCCATTCGGCGCGTCGGCGAGATGACCTATGACAATGCCGAGGACTTTCTGGTCCGCGCCCAGGAGGCCGCAAACTTCTTCGACAACGAGGGTCGCAAAGCCGGGATCCACCAGTTCATCGATGAGAAGACGTTCAAACCCGGCCTCGGCGCATATGACCGGTCCCGCGAGGAGACAAATGACGCCTGAGCACCCCGTGGCACGCCGGCCCATCGCCCAGGGCGCTGCGTAGACTGCCCTGAAAGCGGGCTCGGGGCGCAGCGATCAGCGCCGTTGCGCGGCGAATAGACAACCCCGGGTGATTCATTGTCCTGCGCACGGATCGTTCGCAACTGAACTTCTGACACTGCGGTTGTGGGCACGTACCGGCTGGCTCGCCGAGCCGGCCGGTACGGCAGCCAAGCGTCCGGGGGAGGCGTGTTGTGCTACCCGCGCGGGCGCGCCACCGCGCCAGAGCGCGGAGCGTGGCGCGCGAATCGGCGCCAGAACGGCCCACATCTTCGGACTGCGCACCCAGCGGTAGCCGAGCAGGAGCAGCAGCACCCCGGCGTACACCAGAGGCTCACGGACATCGATTTTCTCCTGCCAGTAGAAGTGGCAGATGCCGAGCGCACTGATCGGGTAGATCAGCCGGTGCAGTCGTGTCCAGCGCCGCCCCATCCGGCGCATCATCCGTTTCGTCGACGTCACGGCAAGCGGCACGAGCAGCACCAGCGCAGTGAACCCGACGGTGATGTAGGGACGTTTGAGAATGTCGGTGGCCACCTGATGCCAGTCGAGGTCCACGTCCAGAACCAGATACACCGCGAAGTGCAGCACGACGTAAAAAAACGCAAACAGCCCGAGCATGCGCCGCAGCCGCAGCAGATTGGGCAGACGCGCGAGCTCACGCACCGGAGTGACCATCAGGGTCAGCATCAGCAGATTGAGCGCACTCTTGCCGCAGCGCAGCTCGAGGAATTTCACCGCATCGACCGGCGGGGTGAACCCGAGCCAGCCAAACACGCTGCACGCCATCCAGGCGAGCGGCGCCAGGCAGGCTAGAAACACCAACGGCTTGTAGATGAGACGATAGCGCCGCTCGACAGAGAGGCCGAGAACGGGCTTAGACGAGGCGAGCGGGTGAGCCGTCATGAGAATTCTGGTCCAGCGGTTAAAAATACTGGTGAAGGTCCATGCCCTTGTACAGGTACGCGACCTCAGGGGCGTAGCCGTTAAACATCAGCGTCGCCTGGCGCTCATGAAACAGCGGTGCACCGATGCGCCGCTCGGTGGCCTGGCTCCAGCGCGGGTGCGGCACGTGCGGATTGACGTTCGCGTAAAACCCATATTCGTTGGGCGCGGCCTGACTCCAGGTGGTCACAGGCTGCTGTTCGCTGAACACGATGCGCACGATCGCCTTGATGCTCTTGAAGCCGTATTTCCACGGCACGATGAGCCGTAGCGGCGCGCCGCTCTGGTTCGGCAGCACCCGCCCGTAGAGTCCGACCACCATGAAGGCGAGCGGGTTCATTGCCTCATCGATGCGTAGCCCCTCGCGATACGGCCACTGCAGGATCGGCATGCGCTGCCCCGGCATCTGGCTGGGCCGATAGAGTGTCTCGAAGGCCACGAATTTGGCGCGCGAGGTCGGCTTGAACTGCTGCAGCAACTGTGCCAGCGGAAAGCCCACCCAGGGAATGACCATCGACCAGGCCTCCACGCAGCGGAACCGGTAAATGCGTTCCTCGAGCGCATATGGCTTGAGAAAGTCCTCCAGCGCGAAGGTGCCGGTGCGCTCAGCCTCCCCGGCCACCGCGAGGCTCCACGGCCGGACCTGCAATTGCCCCGCATACGCTGCCGGATCGCTTTTGCTGGTGCCGAACTCGTAGTAGTTGTTGTAGTGCGTGATTTGCTCCCAGCTGTTCGGGGTCTCGTCCTGCTCCGGGGCATGCACCAGTGCGCCGACCGATTCGGCTGCATCGTTCGTATACTGCAGAGGCGCGCCTGCCGCGCTCGGCAGAACCGCCGCGCCGGCGCGCGCGAGTACAGCACCCGCGCTCGCGGCAAGCGCTCCTGTGAGAAACCGACGGCGATCGAAATAGACTTCCGGAGGAGTAATCTCCGAAGGGGCGATGCGCGGGATGCGAGTCGTCATGGTGTGCTTCCCTTGGGTGTGACGCAGATACCTGGGCGTGGTCCGTCCTGACGGAGATCTCCGGCCCGCTCACCAGCGCGCAAACCGCGGCAGCATGTAACGGGACACGAGCGTGACAAGTCCGCAACCGGTTCCGTACCACACCACGATATACAGCGGATCGTTGAACGGGCAGGAGAACACGAATGCAAACGCGCCCCACGCCGCAGCCGAAACCCCGACCAGCAGCGGAGTGCGGCGCATGTCAGTGGGCGCACCGCGACGCCCGAGCAGCGCCAGCCCCACAAGCGGCGGCACCGACAGCGCGACGATCTTCGAGGCACATTGCACACCGCTCTTCCAGTCCAGTCGGTCCAGAATGCTGACGATCCCTGCCGGCGCACCGTTCAGAAACAAACCGGACACCACACAGATTGCGACGATCAGCGTCAGCCAGCGCAGCGAGCCTCGGACTGAGTAAGTCGGATCGAACGAACGGATGGCGAGCCAGCCGCTGACGACGGCGATCAGACTGAAACTGGCGAGACGCCAGCTCATCGTGGGCTGGGTCATCATGCGATGCATGTCGAGCCGAGCGAAGCCGACCGCGAACAGCAGCGCCAACTCGATCGCCGCAATGAGCGCCACGATGACGCTGTCCATCCACAAACGTCGCGGCCGCACCGGCGCGAGATCTTCGGTCAATTCGTCGATCAGGGAGTCAAGCTTCATGGCCTTCCTCCTGTGCCAGAGTGCTCAGTTCGCGCAGGCCCCGGTGAATATTCACCTTCACCAGAGCAATCGTCTGATCCAGACGCTCCGAGGCCTCCTTGATGCTGAGTCCTTCGATTTTGACCAAGCGAATCGCGTTCGCTTGCGCGGGCTTCAGTCGCGAGAGGAGCGCCTCGAGGACATGCGCACTCTGTACGGCCTCCGCGTGGTCGCGTGCCGGGAGATCCTCCGGCAGCTCCTCCGTTGCGGAATCGCGCATCGCTCGCAGCCGGTCTATCCACTTGTAGCGTGCAATCGCCGCAAGCCACGGACCGAATGGCTTCGTCGGGTCGTAGGTATGCCGCTTGGTGTGCACAGACAAAAGCACCTCCTGTGCAGCGTCGTCGACCATCGAGGGCGGCAGGCGCCTCGAATAATAGGACTTCAGCCAGGAGCTCGCCTCGGTGAGTAGGCGCCGATAGGCTGTGGCGTCGCCCGTTTGCGCCGCCATCATCAGCACTCGCCAGTGATCGTCCGCCAAGTGAGTCCCTCTCTATCGACCGCTTTGCCTGCGGTGCGCATCGCAACGATGCAAGACCACTTCGGATACAGCGTCCATTGTAGCCTACGCGCACGCATCACGATCCGCCCCCTGCCTCAGCCCCGGGGAACAGCCAGCCCTTGCAGTCGGGCAGTGCAGCGCGGCCAGGCACGGATCAAGGTTTAGCACAGAGCGGACTCCAGGAAGCTTTACGAGAGCCACGAAACGCTCTCCTGTGCTCGATATTCGGTCGGATCGCGGCAAAGGTTACAACGGGCCTGCACGCCGTCCGCCCCGCCCTTCTCCCGCGCCGCCCATCCTGGCCCGCTCCGGTCCGGGCAGTCTCACTCGACCCGCGGCATCGCCGGGCATCGCGGCCGGCAATCCGTCCGCCGCCAGCGAGGGGTATCGACTCCGAGACAGAACACGATCAACAAGGGTATCCTGCCACAGCCGATTTAACGCACTGCTGCGGGGGCTCGGGAGTCACCCGGCTTCGGCATCCAGATCTGCACAACGAGGTAAATCCATGTCGATGTCTCGCGCCGCCATTGCCACCTTCGAGATCGGTCTCAATGCACTCTCGGGCTTACTCGTGAAAGCCGACACGTACGCCTCGGCGCGCAAGATCGATGCGACCGTATTGCTCAACACACGACTGTTTCCGGACATGTTTCCACTGACCCGGCAGGTGCAGATCGCATGCGATCTGGCCAAGAACGGTGGCGCGCGACTCGCCGGGATCGAGCCGCCGAAGCATGAGGACACCGAGCGATCCCTCGGCGAGCTGCAGGAGCGCATTGGCAAGACGGTTGCATTCGTCAAGACTCTCGATGCGGCAAAAATCGATGGCTGCGCCGAGCGGGAAATCGTCTTTCCACTGGGCCGGGAAAACAAAGGACGCATGCGCGGCGCAGATTATCTCAATCACTTCGTGCTACCGAACTTTTACTTCCATATCAGTACCGCGTATGGAATTCTGCGCCACTGCGGCGTGGAGATCGGCAAGCGCGAATATCTTGGCGACATTCCGCTGGTGATGACCCCGAACTAGTGCCCGTGGCGCCCCTGTGCGACGGCCTCGCAGAGCGCGGTGGCCGTCGCATCGCGGGCCCCTGCGGCGATAGGCCTGCTCCCGCGGGGAAGCGCCGGGTGCCGTTCAGTCACTCACCGGGTCGAGTGCGAGCATGGCGAAGCTGGCCAGCCAATGCTCACCCATGTAATCGCCGGCCACGTGCTCGAGCGCACTGCTCAGATGCACGTTCACCGCATCACTGACTACGCGCTTCAGCGCAGCGGAATCGGGCAGTGCGTCGATGATCCGCCGCCAGCACCACGCGCGCGAGAGATTCAGCCCATCTAGATGGGCGATCTTCCCGTCGCTACGATCGCTCACGGCAGCCGGAACGAACAGTGTGGGGGGGAGCGCGCGCGCCGCATCCGGCAGAAATGCGCCAAACCACCCTGCAAAGGCATCCGCCTCGAGCACATCGGCCATCAATGCCGCTTCGATCAGCGCCGGGGAGAGAAACTCGTCCTGCGACGGCTCCCAGGCCGGACACGCTTGATCGGCCCCGTACCAGCGCCGGGCGCAGTCTGCGCACAGATCCGCGAACGAGTCGTGGCGTGCGGCCCGGGCGTAATCGCGTGCAAGCATCAGCGCGAATGCTGTGTTGGAGTGCACGCCGGCGCGGATCGGGTACGTGGCAAGCGGCAGAAATGCCTCGAAGCGCCGCTCGAACGCGGCCGCGAGCGGCGCCAGCCGCTGCGCCCAGCCGCGCCCCTGCACGCTCATATGGCGCAGCAGTTCGCCCTGGAGCATCAGCAACCATGCCCAGCCATACGGCCGCTCGAATCCGCGGCTCGATGCCGGTTCGAGATAAGCCAGTTCGCCGGCGACCTTCGCCGCAGTGAATTGACCCTCGAGCACTGCCCGGATCTGCTCGGCCACCGGCAGCTGCGGAAAGCGGCGGTACAGCCGGGCGAGCAGCCAGTGCGCGTGCACGCACGAATGCCAGTCAAAGCTGCCAAAAAAAATCGGGTGCAGCTCGCGTGGACTCCTGATGTCCGCCGCATCGGTGAGCACGTGGTCAAGCTTGTTTGGATATTCACGCGTGATGTGGCCGAGCGCAATTTGCGCAAATCGCGCGGCAAGTTCAGCGTTAAGCGCAGCGGGCATATCGACCCCTCAGTCAAAATCGGAATACGAGCAGGTACATCAGGGCGACATTGCAGGCAAGCAGCACGATCGCCGTCGGTATCTGCACTTTTATCACGGCATTCCTGTCGGGCAATTCGAGCAGCACCGCCGGCACGATGTTGAAATTCGCTGCCATCGGGGTCACCAGGGTGCCGCAAAATCCCGAGAGCATCCCGACAGCGCCCATGACCGCCGGATCGCCGCCGAACCGCTGCACAATCAGCGGCACCCCGACCGCGGCGGTCATCACCGGGAAGGCGGCGAACGCGTTGCCCATCACCGTGGTGAACAGAGCCATACCCACGCAGTAAACGAGCACTACTGCGAACGGCCGGCCGAGTGGCAGCCAGGCCGTTGCGAGGTGGCCCACCGCGGCCCCCACCCCCGCCAGCGCGAACACGGCGCCGAGCGCGGCGAGCAACTGGGGCAAGATCAGCGCCCAGCCCATCATGTCGGCGAGCCTCCGGCCCTCATCGAGGGCGGCATGCAGTGGCGCCTTCGACTGCCAGAGTGCGGTAATGAGCGCAACGACGATGCCGAGCGCGAGCGCGATGAGAGTGACTTCGTGGGGATCGGCCAGCGGCCGACCCGCGAACTCGATCCGGCCGAGCGTGAACGTACCGGCTACGGCGATGACCGGAATGAGCAGTGCGGGGACGAACAGCGCGTTGCCACGTCGTCCCGCGCGCGTTATGCGCTCCTCGGGTGAACTGCGCTCACGCGTGGAGCGTCCCATCGCACCGCTGCCGCCGAGCAGCGCCAGCGCAACCACCAGCACGCCGTTGGCAATGCTGCCGATATCCGAGCCGAACAGGAAGCTCACGGCGAGCAGTGCCCAGAAACCCCCGTTACCCCAGCGCTTGGGGTTACTGCGATCGCGGGCGCTGAGCAGCGCGAAGCCGGCGAACATCACGCCGGCAAGCGCGTAAATGTCGCCCAACCGGATCACGATCGCTCCTCGCGCATCATGCGCCGCACCTTTGCGTCGAGCCGCCAGATCCGCACGCCGTGGATGGCCAAGGCGAGCAGTGCGGTCGGGATGGCCCACATCGACAAACGAAACGGCGCGATGTGATAGCCGCTCTGCGCGAGAAATCCCTTGATCAGCAGAATCGAGGAGATGGCGATGAAGATGTCCTCGCCGAAAAATGCCCCGACGTTGTCTGCGCTCGCCGCGTAGGCGCGCACCAGGTGACGAACGCTGTCCGGCACCACGCCGAAGCGGCTCTCAAGCGCACCCTCGGCCATCGGCGCCACGATCGGGCGCACCATCTGCGCCGGTCCGCCGAGCGAGGTCAGTCCGAGCGCCGCGGTGAGCTGGCGCAGCGCCAGATACAGCAGAATGATCCGCCCGGCAGTCGCCGCGCGCAGCCGCCCGATCAGCATGCGGGCCCGCTCGCGCAGCCCCTCGTGCTCAAGCAGGCCGATGACCGGCAGGATCAGCCAGATCAAAGATACGTAACGGGTGTCGTTGTACGCCCGCCCGAGCGCTGCGAGCAGCTGCAGCGGCCCGATGCCGGCTGCAACCCCGGCGACCAGCGCGGTGGCGAGGATGACGATGAGCGGGTTGAGACCCGCGGCAAAGCCGACCACGAGCACTGCAATCCCGAGCAGTGGCCAGAGACTCATACGCGTGTTCCGAAGCCGCCGCCACCTGGGGTGAACACAGTGAGCACATCCCCGGCGCCGACCTCGAAGCGTGCCGTGGCGCCGATCACCTCGGTCGCACCGCCGGCGCGTCTGAGCTCGCCGTATCCGGCAGCACCGGGCTCCCCGCCCGCCAGGCCGAACGGTCGGATGCGCCGGTGATTGGCGAGCAAGGCACCGCAGAGCGGTGCGCGAAACTCGATGCATCGCACCACGCCGTCGCCACCGCGGTAGCGGCCACCGCCGCCTGATCCACGCCGGATGCGAAATTCCCGCAGCAGCACCGGAAAGCGCGCCTCGAGTATCTCCGGGTCGGTGAGCCGCGAGTTGGTCATGTGCGTCTGGACCGCATCACAACCGGCGAAGCCCTCGCCCGCTCCTGCGCCCCCGGCAATCGTCTCGTAGTACTGCAGTTGCTCGTTGCCGAAGGTGAGGTTGTTCATCGTGCCCTGCGAGGCGGCAAGCACTCCGAGCGCGCCGTAGAGTGCATCGACGATGCACTGCGAAGTCTCCACGTTTCCTGCCGCCACGGCTGCCGGATGGACCGGGGCCAGCAGCGATCCGGTCGGGATGCTGATCGTGAGCGGCTCGAGGCAGCCTTCGTTGAGCGGAATCGGCCGATTGATGAGCGTTCGGAAGACATACACCACCGCCGCGATGCACACCGCGCGCGGTGCGTTGAAATTACCGGCATGCGGGCCCGAGGTGCCGGTAAAATCGATGTGCGCACTGTCGGCCTCGATCGTCACACGCACCGCAATCACCTGCCCATCATCGAGCTCGTAGCGGAACTCTCCAGAGCGCAGACGCGCGATCGCCTCGCGCATGCACTTGGCCGCATTGATCTGAACATGACGCATGTAGGCGTGAACCGCAGCCAGACCATGGCGCGCCACGGCTCGTTCGATCTCGGCGATGCCACGCGCGTTGGCGGCGAGTTGTGCGCGCAGATCGGCAACGTTCTGATCCGGCCGGCGCGCCGGGTAGCGGGTCGAACCCAGCGCGGCGCGCAGTTCCTGCTCGCGCAGCCGACCCTCTTCAAGCAGCTGGAAGCATTCGAACAGCACCCCCTCCTCCTCGATGGTGCGGCTGAATGGGGGCATTGAACCGGGCGTGGTGCCGCCGATATCGGCGTGATGGGCGCGCGAGGCGACGAAACAATCCGGCTGCGCCGAGTCGCTGAGGAATACCGGCGAAACCACAGTCATGTCCGGCAGATGCGTACCGCCGTGATAGGGACTATTGAGCAGCCACGCCTCACCGCGGTGCAGCTGTCCGCGTCGAGCTGCAATGACCGCACGGACGCTGGCCCCCATCGAGCCGAGGTGCACAGGCATGTGCGGCGCATTGGCGATCAGTCCCCCTTCGGCATCGAACAGCGCGCAGGAATAATCGAGACGCTCCTTGATGTTCACCGACTGCGCCGTTGCCTTGAGCACCTCGCCCATCTGCTCGGCGATATGCATATACAGATTGTTGAAGATCTCGATGCGGGCCGGATCGGCGCTCGCTTCATGACTCCTCGGCGGCTGCGGGCCGGCGGCTGCGCCTTGCGATTCATGCTCGAGCAGCCACTCGCCGCCTGGGAGACGCCGGGCGCACCAGCGCGGCTCGAGGACCACAGTCGAATGTGGCGCGACGATAAGCGCAGGTCCCTCGATCCGCTCGCGGGTTCCGTCCGCCGGCACGAGAGGCACATCCTGCCAGTGTCCCTCGAACCAGACGGGCGCGCTCGCCGGGAGGGGCTGCGCAAGCCCCTGCGTCGGCATACGCAAGGACGCGGACGGTAACGATGCCATTCGCACCTCGATCCGCACTGCCTCGATGATGACCTCGAGCGCACGCGCCTCGAAACCGAAGCGACGCAGATGCGCGCTGTGGAACGCGGCACGGACCGCCGGCGCAGGCCCCATGGGCACCGACACGGTTGTGTCGCTGTCCCCGGCTCGCACCTCGAGCATCTGCATCACCTGCAGCGAACCCGGATCCGCCCCATACGGTTCGAGTTCGCGGCGCGCGGAATGCTCCAGTTCGGCGAGCATCCCTCGTGCCGACTCGAGTACCGGACCGGTCAGACTCTGGCGCAGGCTCGCACGGCGGACGGCCAGACGATCCGCTACGCCGATACCGAAGGCCGAGAGGACACTGGCGAGCGGGTGTACCAGAACGCGGTGCATGCCCGCTGCGGCGGCCACGCGACAGGCGTGCTGACCGGCAGCGCCGCCGAAGCAGAACAGCGTGAACTCATCGGCATCGAGTCCCTGGCGCGTCGAGACCTGGCGAATGGCGTTGGCCATCGACTCCACCGCCACATCGAGGAACGCACCGGCGAGCGCTTCCGGCGATTGCCCCGCACCACATTCCCCGGCGTGGGCGAGCTGTCCGAATGCCTCGGCGACCCGCGCGGCATCGATTCGGGCGCATCCGTCGCGGCCGAAAACGGCCGGCAGCGTATCGGGGCGTAACCGCCCGAGCAGCACCTGCACATCCGTCAGCGTGAGCGGCCCTCCGCGCCCGTAGCAGGCGGGTCCCGGCACCGACCCGGCCGATGCCGGTCCGACCGCGAGACGGCCGTCGCGCGCGGCAAGGACCGAACCGCCGCCCGCAGCGATAGTGTGTACGTCCAGCATGGTCTGCTGTAGCCGCACGCCGGCAATGAGGTGCTCGAACCGCCGCGGCAACTGCCCGTCGAGCAGCGAAACGTCGGTGGACGTCCCGCCCATGTCGAACCCGATGAGCCGCTCAAAGCCAGCGTGCTCGCCGATCCAGGCCATGCCGATCAGCCCTCCCGCCGGTCCGGAAAGCACGCTCGCGAGCGCCCGGAAGCGCTCGACGGCGGCCAGCCCGCCGTTGCTCTGCATCAGCTCAAGTCGTGCGGTCGGATCGAGCTGATGCAACTGCTCGCGCAGTCCCTCAAGATAAGCACGCAGCGGCGGCGCCAGATAGGCATTGAGCACGGTGGTATCGCCACGAGCGACGAAGCGCACCAGCGGCGAGAGCTCGTGCGAGACGGAAACCTCCTCGAAACCCATCCGCCGGGCAATCTCGGCGGCCTGACACTCGTGCTGGGGGTACCGCCACCCATGCACAAACACGATTGCCACCGCGCGCAACCCCGCCCGAAAGGCTACTGCCAGTTCTGCCTCCAGGTGCTCGGTATCAAGCGGTGTCCGCTCTTCACCCTGCGCCTCCATGCGCTCCTTGGCCTCAATGACCCGCGCGTACAGCTGCTGCGGCAGCTCGATGTGTCGCGCAAAGATATCGGGACGGTTCTGATAGCCGATCCGCAACGCATCGGCGAACCCGGCCGTGACGACCAGCAGCACCGGCTCGCCCTGGCGCTCGAGCAGCGCGTTCGTCGCCACCGTGGTACCGACTTTCACCGAACCGATGCATCCGGCGAATGAACGTTGCGGGCCAAGTTGCGCCTCGAGGATCCGCCGCATCCCCGCGATACCCGCATCGGCACCCTCGGCGCGCTCGACCTGCTGCGAGAGGACCTTGCGCACATGCAACTGACCGTCCGGCGCCAGCCCGATGACATCGGTGAAGGTGCCTCCGCGGTCGATCCAGAACTGCCACGCTTGCATGAGGGAATCTTATCAGGCCGATTCGCGCCCGTGGGCGGGGCACGACTCAACACGCCCGCGCCTCTGCGTTCACGCATCGCGCTGGCGGAAAATGCTAGGTAAAAGCACGAAGTGCCCGCATCGGGCTGCTGGCTATAGTCGGATGCAGCACAGCTGCCACAGCAAAGGCCCGCAATGCCCCGCAGCGTCCTCGTCCTACAAGCCCCCGACTCTCCGGCCAAACTCGCGACGATGCTCACCGCGCAGCGCTGGCAGTTGCGGCGCGCGACGCACCCGGAGCAGCTGAGCAGCCCGCTGCTCGACCCAGACTGCCACGTGGGGGTCGCGGTATTCGATGAGGCCCTCGAATGCACGCCGGACGAACTCGCCCGCCTCGCCGAGGGATCCGGCATGGAATGGGTCGCCGTCCTGCCATCGCACCGGGCGCAGGAACCGGACACTGCCCGGGCGTTGACCTCGAGCTTCTTTGATTATCACACACTGCCGCTCGATGAGGCGCGCCTGCTCTACTCCGTGGGGCATGCCTACGGCAAAGCACTGCTGCGCCGCGCAACCCTCGCGCCGGCCGCCGCAGCCGCCGGCCGCTACGGCATGATCGGCGAGAGTCCTGGCATGCTCGCGCTCTACGCCCAGCTCGAAAAAGTCATGCGGGCAGACGCCCCGTTGCTGTTGACGGGCGAGAGCGGCGTCGGCAAGGAACTCGCCGCCCGTGCGGTTCACCTCGGCTCGAGCCGCGCCGCCGGTCCGTTCGTGCCGGTCAATTGCGGCGCCATGCCTTCATCGCTGGTTGAGAGCCTGCTGTTCGGTCACGAAAAAGGCGCCTTCACCGGCGCACACGAGCGCCAAATCGGCTCGCTCGAGGCGGCGCACGACGGCACGATTTTCCTCGACGAAATCGGCGATTTGCCGCTGTCGGCCCAGGCAAGCCTTCTGCGCTTTCTGCAGGAGCGCACCATCATGCGCGTCGGATCCACCCGCGAGCTGCGCATCGACACCCGAATCATCGCCGCAACCCATGTGGATCTGCATGCCGCGGTGCGCGCCGGTCGCTTCCGCGACGATCTTTTCTACCGCCTCAACGTGCTGACCGTGGACCTGCCACCCCTGCGGGCCCGCGAACGCGACAGCCTGCTCCTGGCGCAGCACTTCTTCGACCACAGCAGTACGGGTCGCGCTCCGGCCCTGCGCGGCTTTTCTGCCGGCGCGCTCGCGGCAATTCGACAGCACGCCTGGCCCGGCAACGTGCGCGAACTGCGCAATCGGATCCAACATGCCATGGTGATGTCCGATGGCCCCTTCATCACCGTCAAAGATCTGCAACTCAACGCCGCCAGCGTGCCGTTCGTCAGCGGCTCGCTGGCGCACGCTCGCGCCGGCACCGATCGAGGGCTGATCGAGGCGGCATTGAAGCGCAGTGGCCAGAACGTTACCGCCGCGGCGCGCGAACTCGGTGTCTCCCGCGTCACGCTCTATCGGATGCTGCGTCGGCTGCACATCCGGCCGCGGGCCAATGCCTCGCTGCACGAACCCTGAGCTTCCAACGAGAAGAGAATAACCATGTGCACCCGACATGCTCTGCCCACTCTCGCCATGGTCTCAACCCTGCTTGGAGGAGTCCCGCCGACGTTGGCCGCAGAAAGTCCGCCGGCCCCGGCGCCCGTCGGCCAGGCGCCACAGACCCCCAAGGCGCCCGCTCCCGCGGCGCAGATCTTCGCGGAGCCAACGGTTCTCACCCCTCGAGGCACGCTCGTGCTTGAGCCCGACGTTCAATATGTCCATTCGACCAACAATCAGGTCGCACTGCTTGGTTACACGATATTGCCGGCCTTGACGATTGGCCTAATCGACATACAGCGCATCGAGAGCAACCTCTCCACCGTCAGCCTGACTGCCCGCTACGGTCTGCTCTCGCGCCTGGAGCTCGAGGTGCGCGTGCCGTACGTAGTCGAGAACACGACCACCGAAACCCGACCTCTCGCCACCGCCTCGAGCATCAATTCCTTCTTCGACTCCAAAGGCAATGGCATTGGTGACGTTGAGCTCGCGCTGCGCGCCCAGCTCAATGAATTCCGCGGCAACAACATGGTGTGGATCGGCTCGCTGCGCGTCAAGTCGCGCACCGGCACAAGTGTATTTCAGGAGCCAGTCGATCCCACCTCCGGGCTGCAGACACGACTCGCCACCGGTTCCGGGTTCTACGCCGTGCAGCCGGGGCTGACCTTTCTGCTACCGTCAGACCCGGCGGTATTTTTCGGCGGCGCGGCCTATACCTACAGTTTCGGACGTAACGTAGGCTATGGCTATGGCTACGTCCATCCGGGCGGCATCCTCGACCTCACCATCGGCATGGGCCTCACGCTCAACGAGCGTTCGGCCTTCAGCATCGGCTACCAGCAAAGCGTCGTCGCCCAGACCGAGCAGAGCACCGCCGCAACCGGCCGCGCGCTGACCCGGGTCGGCACGCTGCAGCTCGGCACGCTGCGCTTTGGTGTGACCTATCAGGTGAACCCCAAGACGCTGCTCAACATCACGATCGGTATCGGAGTCACCCGCGACACTCCGGATCTGGAAGCAACTGTGCGCTTGCCGGTCACGCTCTGAATCGCCGTAGCGCTCAGCGGCCCACCGCAGCGGCAACCTGCGCCTGGATGGCGCTGGCGAGCGTGAGAGATTTCAGCGCAGCCAAGCTGTTCAAGGTCGCCGTGATCGTCGTCTGTGCCTGAATCTGTGCCCCGCGCACGTCATTCTGCACTGCCGTCGCGATTGCCGTCGCATTCGGCAGATTACTGATCACGATGACCGGCGCTGTGCCGACTGCGCCCTGCACCGCAGGAACCGTCACCGGCACGGTGCTCGCAGCCGGACTCGTCGCGGTCGACGGAGCCGGCGCACTGGCGACCACCGCCGGAGCTGGCGAGGGGCCGACCGAGCTCGGGGGCACGCCCGGCGCCACCGCGGCGCTCGTCGGGTTCGCAGTCGCCGTGGGCGCGCTGCCACCGCCATTGCTTGTGCCACCAAGTGCGCCCACCGCCACGCCGACCGCACTATTCAGCGCGCTACCGAATTGCGAAATCGAACCGGTGCGCGTACCACTCGATCCGATGGTCCCGGTCGACTGCGGCGCCGACGCCACCGCCGTCGGGGCGCTCGTACTCACCGGCACACTCGTACTCACCGGCACACTCGTACTCACCGGCACACTCGTACTCACCGGAACATTCGCAATGACCGGAGCACTCGTACTCACCGGAACATTCGCAATGACCGGAGCACTCGTACTCACCGAGGCCGGCGCGGCCGCTGCCTCGGCTCCAGCCGAGGCCAATGCATCCGCCGCGGAAGCCCCGGCGCTCGACACCACACTCGGGATTCCCTGCGCGTTCATGACCTGTACCAGCTGCGCCAGCGGTCCGGAAAGGGTCACCGTGGGCACTCCGCCCGAGGCCAGGCGGTCAAGATTCGAGATCACCAGCTGAACGTGAGCGACCAGTTGCCCATTGACCTGAACGGCGCGCTCGATGGCGAAGTAGCCGATCAATCCGCTCTGATTCAGGTCCATACCCCCGCGCAACCGATCCAGCACCTGATCCGATACCACCGGCCAATGCGCCACATCTCCCCGAACAGCCGCCACGGGCAGCTGGGCGGCGAACACCGTTGCGCCGGCCGTCAGACACAAGCCCACGAAGACGGGTTTGAACACGTACATGGAATTCTCCACACACTCAAAATCGGCTGGCGTCCGGGATCTCGAGGAACTCCAGCGCGAGGGAATGACGATCGACCGCCACGGCCATCGGCGGGGCGGTCGGACTGGTCCAATCGGTGCGCAAGTTGAACTGAGCGGCGCGCAGGTCACTGCGGATGACGAAGAACAGATTACCGATGCGTGCCGCCTCGAATGCCCGTCGAGACATCACCCGCCGGCCAAGGGCCGGATCACCCAGCAGCACCTGCGAGGCATCCGCACCTTTGACCACCACGAAATGCCGGTAGCCGTGATCCGTGATGAGCGCAATCGCCGGTATGCCAATCTTGAGCAACGTGCTGAGCGGTACCCGCACGCCATCGGCGACGTAGCCAATGCTGTTGAGGTAGCGCTTCATGTCGAGCAGCGAGAAGCCTTCGCGCCGGATCTCATTGCGATTACCGACTGCAAACATGGCTCGAAAAACACTCGCCTCCGTCGTCGGTCGACCGTACTGATACGTCAACAACGTGGCGACCGCCGCCGAGCCACAACTGAAGTCATACTGCTGGTGCACCGTGCGGCGAAATGCCCAGGCGAACCGCATCTCCTTCAAAGACCGGGTCGGAACGTGAAACGCATAGAGTGCACCGACCTGTATCCAACCGCCGACCGCCCAAGCGCGCATCGGCGAGCACCCCAATGCGAGGAGCGTCGCGAACAAAATGCAGACCGCCCTGCGCACCGCACCGCTCCTACTGCGGATTGGTCAGCTGCAGATTGAGGATGGTCGAGTTCTGAATCAGCACGTTGTTGCCAGTGTTCTGGATGACGATCGGAATACCGGCTGAATTTGAAAACGCGCTGTTGCTGATGGCGTTCGACCCGGTTGTCAGCTGCGAGGCAACGTTACCGGCAACGGTGCCGGTGGCGGTATTCTGATTCACGTGCACGTCAGTGCCCCCGCGGGCAGTCGCGAGCTGTTGATCGGTGATGACCGCGGCACTGAGCAGCGCCACACGTCGTTCGGGACGCGCCTCGGTCGGTCGCTGCGCGGGTGCAGCCGGTCGAGCGCCCTGCTGTGCCACAGGAGCCGCGGAGACGTTCCCGCCCGCGCCGTGCAAACCAGTACGAACCCGTTGATGGAGGGGCGGAGCTGGGGTACCAGCCCGCGCGCCACTCATCCCGACCAGCCCGCTCGCGACGATCAGCACGGTAAGTGCGCTGCGATGATTCATGGTGATCTCCTAAAACGTCCGGAGCGAGCGCGTTGCCGCGCTGCGCCCCGGAGCGTTCCCGTCACTAGTGCCCGGTTGCTGACAGCGACATGTTGGCCTGCACATTGACGTTCTGCTGGACCAGGGCCGCCATGCCAGTGTTCTGGCTGGCCACCGTGATTCCTGCGCCATTGGTGAAGGCATTGCTGATGTTGTTGGACATATCGAACGTGCCCGCCGTGACGGTGTTGGCCCCACCGGCCCCACCGGCCCCGCCGGCCCCGCCGATCGCGCCATTGCCGATGCCGCCGTCACCGGTGGTCGTATTCTGCGTACCCCCATTGCCGGTGCCGCCGTTGCCACCATTGCCACCGCTGCCGCCATATCCGGCGCTACCGAGAGACGCGGTGGCACTGCCGTTCGCCGCGCCGCCATTGGTCGCCGCTCCACCGCCTCCGCCATTGCCGGCGGTGGTGGTGCTCGCCACCGTATTAGCCGAACTCGCACCGGAGCCATTGCCCGCGGAACCGTTGCCGCCGTTGCCGCTCGTGGCACTGGGGCCGGCGGAACTGGGGGTGCTGAAGTTGCTTGGGGTGAACGGACCGGATCCGCCGCCAGAGCCACCACCACTGCCCCCACCGGCAGAGGCGAAACTCGAGCCGCCGAATGCGGCACCGCCGGTGCCCGAGCCGCCGCCGCCGGAACCGGTCTTCACGAAGCCGGCGTCTCCGCCGGTACCCCCATTGCCGGCCGTCGCACTTCCATTCGTGGCACTGCCATTGCGGGTATTCCCGTTGACCACTGAGCCACCGGATGCGCCGACCGCCCCCTGCGCGCCGTCACCGCCGGCAGTGTTCATCGACGGCGCTGAACTACCGCTTGCCCCACCATATCCGGCACCGCCCTTGCCGCCGACGGCGCCCATTCCACCATTGGCATTGCCCGTGTTCCACGCCGTGTTGCCGATTCCTGCGACAGTGTTTCCGGAGACCGTCGCGCTCAGGTTCGACGTTGCAGCCACCGTGGTGTTCCAGGTGTCATTTGTGACGGTTGTGGTCGTCGTCGGATCGAAGCTGCTGAGGTACGCGGAGGAGCCCATGCTTGCCTGGGGGCTACCGTTGCCACTCTGGGTGTTCGCCTTGTTGATATTTTGTGTCTGGCTGGGCGGCCCGTTACCTGACCCATTGCTGGCCAACGCCAGTCCGGACGCCGACGCCAAAGCCACAGTCACTGCCATGGCAATCAATCGATTGGTCTTCATTGAATGCTCTCCTGAAATGATCTGAAGGAAGTCGCGAGACACTGCGCGGCCACTCTCCAATGAAAAACGTCGGATCCTGGCTGCAGTCCTCCCAAAGCAACATCCGTGCCACCCCGTCGCTATTGCCGAACGGTATGATTTTTAAGGACTTACCAGCTGACTCTGATTTTTCAGACCGCAACAGGGACGCTACATGTAGCGCCGTTGTACGCGCAGCCGACCCCCTCCATTAGCGACCGTCGCCTGTCCTGGCGCCGGTTGCGTATCAGACGCACAAGCCTTGCGCACCGGATGCGCCCCAATGCGACTGCAACGACATCGTGTCAGGAGCGCGAGCGCAAGCGTCGTAGCGCAGCCTCCGGGTGCTAGACTGCCGGGAACGTTCCCCACTTCAGGAGACTGGTTCATGCAGATCGATTTGAGGAATACTTGCGTACTCGTTACCGGTGCCAGCCGTGGGATCGGCGCCGCCATCGCCCGAGCCATGGGCAGCGCTGGCGCGCGCGTCGCGGTGCACTACCGCGAACATCGTGCGCAGGCCGAGACACTCGCTGCGCAGATCGGACATGGCGCCGAGATATTCCAGGCCGATCTGTCGGTCGCAGACGAATGCGCCGACCTGTGGAGCGCGGTCGTCGCCCGGTTCGGGCAGCTCGATACGCTCGTGAACAACGCGGCAGTGGCCATTTCCTCCGCGCTCGACAGCGCCATCGATCCGTGGGTCAAAGACTGGGACACGACCCTCGCGACCAACCTGCGTGCGCCGGGCATCCTGTGCAAACTTGCCGTCGCGCACTTTGCGGACCGCGGCGGCGGGCGCATCATCAATATCAGTTCGCGCGCAGCATTTCGGGGCGACCAGCCGCATTACCTCGCATACGCCGCCTCCAAGGCCGGGCTCGTTGCGCTCACTCGCTCGATTGCGCGCGGCTTCGGCAAATCAGGCGTGCTGGCATTCAATGTCGCGCCCGGATTCACCCGCACCGAGATGGCCGGAGAGTTCATCAGCCAATACGGCGAGGAGTACGCCACGTCAGACATTGCGCTCACCCGCCTCACCGAACCCCAGGATATCGCGCCGCTTGTCGTGTTCCTGGCGAGCGGGCTCGCCGATCATGCGACGGGCTGCACCATTGACGTCAACGCGGCGTCCTACGTTCACTGAGCGCGGCGCGATGATTCGTCCAGCCGGGCGTTCGGCCGGACGAATCATCGCACTCGACGCGCTACGCCTGCTGGGATGCGGCACAGCGGGCGCTTGCTTACTCTGCGGATGCGCTGCCAGTCCTCCGCGGCGCCCGCCACCCGATGGGTACTGCGTGGCACACTATGGCTGCTACCGAGTGCTGGCTTCGGCGAGCGGTTACCACGTGGACGGGCTGGCCTCCTGGTACGGGTTGCACGCTGCTGGCCGACCGACCGCAAGCGGAGTGCCATTTGATCCGCAAGCCATGCGCATCGCCAGCAAGACTCTGCCATTCGGCACGTGGGTCGAAATCCACAATCTGCGCAATGGGCGGCTCGCCGTGGCGATGGTGGATGATCGCGGCCCCTTCTACGGCCAACGGGTCATTGACGCGACGCCCGCCGTCGCACAGCGGCTTGGCTATTATCTCGAGGGGACCGCGCCGGTCGAGGTCCGAACGATTCCCGCGGTCGACCTTACAACCGCGCAACGACGGGCCGCGCACACCGACGAGCGGATCGCCGCCGCGTATGCCAAGCGCCATCCCCATGAACTCGTTGCGGAAGCTGGACGCTTCGCCCTGCACGGGGTCGTCGATATCACCTCAACTGGCGTACGCATCGCCGCAGGAATCGTCTGGGGCTCAATCAAGCTCGCCGTCGACATTCTGCGTCACTTGTGAGCGCAGAACGGAGCCGGCCTATTGGTGTCGGTAACCGATACGAAATGCACCCCAATGCCTGCCGTTTACCCAGATCGGAGCCGATAGATCCTTCATCAGCGCGAATTGCCCGCCGCCCATGTCGCGCCGATACGTCTGCAGCAGGAACGATTTGGTATTGCGGGCGACCTTCTGCACGGCGCGATCGTTGAACACGCGCCGGTTCCGGCAGTGCGCGGCGTTCCACACCGGATCCCTGCTCTGCGGCTGGCGGTAATCCGGATTGTGCGTCGGCAGATAGCCTCCCTTGGCCCAAGCAACGCTAAAGACGATGCGCGGATCGGCCTTCTGCACCGGGTCCTGCACCGGTGGCAGCACACGATCGGTGAAATCGACATAGTCGGTCAGGAACTGCTTGGGGTTGGTTCCGGGGATCTCCCGATAGCGCTCGTCAAACAGCTGGGTTTCGGTAATCTCCCCGCGTGCAACGGCGGTCTCGAACAGCCGGCTGATCTGCCGAGCAGTATCGATGCCGAGACGAATAATGGGAGTATCGGCCGTCTCAAGGCCACTTTCGGCTATCAACGCGATCAGTTCCTCGCTCACGCCGAGCAGTCGCTCGATGCGCTTGTCGGCTTGTGCGAGATTCGCCGAGGACAACTGCACACCCTCCGCCAATGTCCCCAATTCCTCGAGGGTCGAGTTGCACGAGTCGAGATTCGCACTGGTCGTGTGCGCAATCGAGTCGATCGCACGCCGCACCGTCGAGAATGCATCATGTGCGCGGATAACAACGCCGTGGACCTCCTGCGCGCCGTGACCGGCGTGGTCAGCATGCTTTGCCGCCTCGCCGCTTTCCCCGATCAGCCCCTCGATCTGTGTCGCCAGCGATCGCACGGTGCTGCTGATCCGGTCGGTCGCCGCACGTGTGCCCTCGGCGAGATTCTTGACCTCGCCGGCCACCACGGCGAAGCCGCGACCGGCCTCGCCGGCTCGCGCCGCCTCGATGCCGGCATTGAGCGAAAGCAGACGGGTCTGCTTGGCGATCGTCTCGATGGAGGAGGCGACGGAGCTGATCTCCTTCAACACGCCGCCGAATGAGCCGAGCCGCTCTTCGATCCGCCGAACCGCTGTGTTCAACAACCCTATGTGCTCGAGCGCCTTGCCGAGCAGTGCTCTCGACTCGGAGATTTCCTGCCCCGCGGTGGACGCGGCCTGCTGTGCCTCGTGGGCCGCGTGATCGATGTCACGGTTTCCGGCAACCATCGCCTCGGTCGCCTGATGCAACTCCTCGAACTGGGCCGCCTGACCGGAAACGCGGGCGGCAAGGTCTTCCAGATTGCCCGCGACATCGGCGACCTCGACTCCCAGCGAGCCCACGCGAGCCGCAATATCATTTACTAGGCGTGCATCATCCTTCTGGGCAGCCCCGCCAGTACCTACGCTGCTCGGAAGAATCGTCTCAGACGGCGCGTCTGACATCATCGTGTCTCCACCGCAAGAACTCTCGGGCTGCATGCCCGCCAGTCTCTCATCGGCTCAGTATGCTCCGGGTGCTTGCAGTCAGCCGCCTTCCCGCATCGGAGCGGCTCGTATGGGCCACCTGTTCGCTCTATGGAACAGTTCTGCGCCGGGACCGTCCGCTGCGGGAGGCTTGCCAAGGGTTGGCTTGCACACTACACGAGACCCGGCGCCTCTACACAGACCCGATTACGGCCGGCGCTCTTGGCCGCATAAAGGGCGCGGTCCGCGCGGAACATGAGCATATCGAGAGTCTCGCCAGGGGCACCTATTGCAATACCGAGTGACACGGTGATCGAGCCGATCGCGTCTTTGGTGCCATCGCGCAGAATCCGTCCGCGGGCAACTGCGGCGCGAATCCGCTCGGCAACCGCCCGTGCGCCCTCCAATTTAGTCTGCGGCAGCAGCAGCGCGAACTCTTCCCCACCGACTCGCGCGGCGATTTCATTGCCCTTCGCACTCTCCTGAAAGATCTCCCCGACCGAACGCAACACCTTGTCGCCGAGCAGGTGACCGTATGTGTCGTTAATCTGCTTGAAGTGATCCACGTCGGCGAGCACCAGCGCGCTACCATCAAGACCCGAGGTGGATTCGAGCATCGCTTTCGCTTCGCGCAAGAAGCCGCGGCGATTGTAGATTCCGCACAGTGGATCGACGACGGCATCGGTCTGCGCCCGCTGCAGCTGTTCGGTCAGCGCTTTGACCTCCTGCGTCCGGCCTTCCAGCTTTTCTGCCAGCACCTGTGTCATGGTTTCCATGCGCAGTGCCTCGCTCAGCAGGCGGGAGATCACCTGCTGAATCTTCACAACCGTCGCCTCGCCGGACAGATCTGCGCGACTCTCGCGCAGTGTGCGGCTGAAGTGCCCGGTATCCTCGCCGGCGCTGTTGAACGTCTGTGCCGTGTCATCGAGCAGGCTCTGCAGACGTTCCTGCAGATTATCGAGCACCGCCGCGTCGCGTTCCGATACGTGACGGACATAGAGCCGATATGCCTCATCATCGGTCAGCGGATCGTTCGATGCGAGGCGCGCTGTGAGCGCAGTGCTCAAGGGCGGATTGATGCCCGCGACATGCTCGTACCAGATCGTGTAACTGACGGGATGATAGGCGGCCGCCTGGCGCACCATCAGCGGCAGCGTGAGCCGTAAAAACTCGGCACTCTGCTCTTTGGACTCGAGATATCGCATGCTGGAAAAGATCGACCGCCCGGCCTTTTACTTAAGCGTCGAGGCGACCGGTGCTCGCGCCGAGCGACGCTTCGGCGAGCATTTCCGGGACTTGAGCGACAAAATCCGCGCTGGTTCTCACTTTTCCCCTCGCGCGCGACCGGAACACGCGTGGCCGAGCGCACGGCGCCCGGATGACTCGTGCGACGCCCTCTGCGCCGTGCCCGTCAGGCCCGCCCGCCATGCTCGCCCGCGGGGCACTTTCGGGGAATGCCTTCCCCGGCGCAGTCCGGGCACGGTCAGGGGCGAGACGTGACGCTCGAGTACGCCGCGGTTCAGCGGCCGAATGCGACCAGGACCTCGATCACCCTGTGAATCATGGCGTATAACGGCATCGCCAACAGGGGGAGCAGCAGCGCGGACGTCAGGACACGCCGGCTGGGGAAAGCACGCGCAAATCCCGGTGACGGCGCAAGCAGTCGCCGAATGCGCAATTCGAGGCCATCGACATGGTTGCGGCCACGCATCAGCCGCCGCGGCCGGTGGTCAGCGAGGCCTAGTCGAGCCACCTTGAGCAGAGCCGAGGCTAGTGCGACCCGCTTGTTCGGATCGGCACCACTGGCCCGTTCATCCGCTTCGAGTTCGCTCGCCGCACGCCATATCGCCACCAAACCGGCACCCGCCGGCAACCACGCCAGCACATCAGGCAGCGCCACCATCGCCAGGAACTTCTGGTTGTCCCGCGCATCCCGGTGCGCCGCCTCATGGGCGATGACCTGACGAAACTCCTCTCCGTCACAGGCCATCGCAACGGCCCGAGCCGCCACGATCCGCTGGCGCCACGTACCGAGCAGCGCCACGAGCGGCTGTCTGACCTCGATCAGGCTGACCTCCGTGTCGGCAGCGAGCGAGCGTGTGCTCAGCGGTCGAATTTTGCGCACGAATGCGTCAGTCGCCCGCCAGGAGCGCCAAAGCCGCCGGATACCGTCTGCAACCATCGCGACACCGAGCGCCGCGCAGATCAATAGCAACGCGCCCGGCTTATCGTCGGCATGCTGCGGCTCGTAAAGCACAAAGGCGGGCAGCACAACCGTCAGAACGAACAGCGCCGATCCTAAGGTCGGGACGCATCGCACCGCAAAAATCGTATCGGCCCGCACCACCGACCGAAACAACCCGCCCCGCCAGCACAGCGCGAGCGCAACGGATATCAGCAGATTCGCCAGGCCATAGCTTGCCAACATGACCAGCGATAGCGTCAGCGTGAAATTCACTCTCGCGTTCCCCCGAGCCGGGCACGCTCGGCCCGGACCAGAGCCTCGAGCTCATCGAGCAATTCCGCATCGGCATCACCCACCGCCTGCACCAGCGTCGAGAGCATCACCGTCGCATTCTGGCAGGCCGCCAGCAGATCGGTGACCTCGCCGCAAACCATCTGCCCGAACAGCTCCTCTCGCGAGCAGCGCGGCTCATAGCCAAAGGCACGCCCCAACCGGCAACGTCGCAGCACTCCTTTTCGATACAGCCGGTCGAGCGTCGTCATCAGGGTGGTATATGCCAGTCGCGGAAACGACGGCAGCATCTGTCTCACCGTCACTGCGCGGCCACGCTCCCACAGCACCGTGAGCACCCGGTGCTCAAGTGGTCCTAATTTTCTCCGCTGAGCCATTGCTGGGCGCACTCGTGTATCGGCAGCCGGCGCGGCAAGACACCGCAGATGAGAGCCTCTCAATTTCCGCAAGAAACTGCAACGGCGCCCGCCTCGCCCCGCGGGCGCGGGGCGCCGGTGCCGCATCATCTACCAGCCGCGCGGAAACGAGGCACGCGCTCCATCGCGGCCACCCGATGCGCTCCCTCGCAACGGTGACGCATCTCCCCCACATACGCCCTTGCTGGTGAGCCCGAGCGAGGCTCCCCCCGGCAGCCTGCCCGGTCAGCCATCCCACCGCACCAAATGCCACGCCCCGCAGTGCTCCAATCAGACGCTCTAGCAATGGCATGCGCCCGCCCGCGATCCACCTATGCCCGCCATGCGCTGTGCGGATTCGTCAATCAGCGAGTTCCACGCCACCGGCGCCAGGCAGCCTCTCGTCCCGCTCGGATGCTTGTTCGGCGTCGCGCAACACCTGCTCCAACACGGCCAGATACGCCAGAAATCTCTGCCGGCCGACCGCCGTGATCCGGCACAACGTCAGCGGCCGATTGGCTTCAACACCCTTGATGATCCGAATGAGTCCCGCCGACTCAAGCACCTCGAGGTGCCGGCTGAGATTGCCGTCAGTGAGCGCACAAAGATCCTTGATGGTTCCGAAGGGCAGCCCTTTTCGGTGTGCCAGCAGACAGCTGAGCACACTCAGCCGTGCATGCTCATGAAACAGCCGGTCGAGCCCAATGTAGGCGAAGCGACGACCTCTTTTGAACGATGAGTCAGACATCGCCGATGCCCCGCGCATAGTCATAGAAGAGAATGGCAGACAACGTAAGGTGTCCGACCCCAAACGGCACCCCCATCTCCCATGGCGCCAGTGCGTGTGGCGCATGACCGAGCGCGAGACACGTCAGACCGCATCCCAGATACCACACACCCACGACGAACGTCTGTTTTGGCAGGAAACGACATGACGAGAAAACCCCGAAACTGAAGAGTATCTGCCACAATCCCGGCAGCATCCACAGCTCCCAGTGCGCGAAGCGCCACAACACGGCCGTGAGCAAAATGCCAGCAACGAGAGCCGGAATGAACGGCTCAACGGCGCTGTGCAGCATCTCGACGACCAGACCCGCATGCACCCGCCGGGCGCGCGCCGCCGTCTGAATTGCAACGAAAGTCAACGCGAGCGCCGCAGTTGTGACCCAGAGGATGAGATAGGCCGGAAATTCACGCACCGGCTCGGCGAGATGATGGGCCTGGAGCCACGCGCTCAGGAACGCCAACCCGCCAGTTGCCGCCAATGAACCGGGGCCATAACCCCGAAACGTGGAGGAGCGGGCCACCTGGCCCCGAATCGACGCGATCTCCGCCAATGCCCCCTGCACGGCCCGAGTATGCGTCGATCGAAAATTCTTCACGTCCCAGCCCTCCTTCACTTTACTTCATAGACTCTATCATCCGCCTGGCGCCCCGGCGCCGGATGTACGAGTCAGATTTTCCACGCCCCGGTGGACGGCGACTCCATTCAGTCGGCCGACAATGCCACCGCGCAAGGCCACTGGTGCCGTACGTCGGAGCCCATGAACCGTTTGTCACTGCACCCCGCTCGACCGGAAGCGCACCGCCCATCCAAGCCGCAGCAATGCACCGCGCCGGCACTCAGCGCCCCTTCCGCTCGATCGCCCGCGCACGCCTCTGCGCCCATCCCCCGTCCCGCGCGAACTGCACCGGCACCTTGGACCCGCTCCAGTCACGAGCTGCTCGCCCACACCGGCTCTAGCAACGCCTTTTCCGGTTGCAGTCCGGGCAGCGCGATGAGCATGGCTCGGCAAGCCCACTGCCTCGACAAGCCTGCATGATCATTGCTGCAACCCGCTCGAACGACACACCACCGCAGCCGCCGGCAGCTCTGCGGCTCAGGACTCGAGGCTCGGCACTGCTGCCCCACTGCGCCCCCTGAGGCAAATCGTGCCCGCCCAAACGAAGCCGTCGTCTGTCGCCGGCATGTCCAGCCAGCATCGCTCTCATCGGTCCCGCCAGAGCCTGAGACGCAGGGCCAAACGGCCCGCTGGCACGCTGCCGGGGCGATGTCAACATGACTGCAGCACTTATCCCCGTCCCACACAGCACGTCCCCGCCTTCACTTGATTTCCACCCGACCTCCGCACAGCCATAAACCCGACGCACATCGTAGTGTGCACGCCGACCGCTGCCGTACGCTCCCAGTGGAGATTGAGAATCATGCCGTCTCGGATGCTCGCCGTGCCGAGACTGCAGCGGCAGCCCAAAGGAGGGTTCGCTGATCAATTGGCACCCGTGCTGCCGCATCGAGTACACTGAAAATCCGCATCAGGCTGAGGCCGAACGCATCATGAGCAGGGAGAAACTCCCACCGTTACAGGTCACGGGAAATCTCTGGCTCGACCGAAAGGGGCAGAATCTTCTCGGCGGATACCGCATCGATCTGCTCGAGAGCATCGAGCGCTCCGGAACGCTCACCCAAGCGGCCAAAGACGTCGGACTCAGTTACAAGGCGGCCTGGGACGCGGTCGATGCCATGAACAATCTCGCCGATAAGCCGCTGGTCGTTCGCAGTGCCGGCGGTCGGGCCGGCGGCGGCAGCGCGCTGACCGAACACGGCAGGCGACTAGTGCAGCTTTACCGTCTGCTCGAGAGCGGCTGGCAACAGCTGCTGAGTCGCATGCAGGCCGAGCTCGGCGATCTCGAACAATTGAACAACCTGATGAGGGCCCTCACCGTGCGAACCAGCGCGCGCAACGAACTCCGAGGCACCATCAAGACTGTCCGCAAGGGAACAGTCAACGCGGATGTGATACTCGACGTCGGCGACGGCCTGGAGGTCTTTGCCTCAATTACAAACGAGGCGGTTGAGGAACTCGACCTTCATCCGGGACGAAATGCATTTGCGCTGATCAAATCGAGCTTCGTCATGCTGGCGGTCGACCGGACTCTGCGCATCAGCGCCCGGAACAGACTGTGCGGCGTCGTCAGCAGCGTAGAAGTCGGCGCGGTCAACAGCAAAGTGAAGATCCGGCTTGCCGGCGAGCGCACTCTGACCGCCATCATCACCAATGAAGCACTCAAAGAGCTGGACCTTGGCGAGGGAAGTGCCTGTTGCGCACTGATCAAGGCATCGCACGTTCTGATCGCGGTCAATGATTGAAGTACCCCGATTACAGCCTTCGACCCACGGAAGACTCCGCCGCGGATCGGCACCAGAGAACTCACGCTGAGCGGAAATCAATGCCCGGCTGTCCGGGCGTCGGTGCACGTGTCGATGGCCACCCGCTCCACCTCCCGTGCAATGCCAGATCGTTGATGTCGGGATGCGCGCCGCTCGCCAATCGACCTGATTCAGAGCTCCTGCCTTGTCGGCCGAAAGAGGATTTCGTTGACGTCCACCTCGTCCGGCTGACTGATCGCAAAGGCCACCACACGTGCGAAGGACTCCGCGGGGATGGCAACTGCGGAATAAAATTCCTGGATGTTCCGCGCGACGTCGCTCTCTGTGACGCTCAGCGGAAGTTCCGACTCGACCGCTCCAGGGGAAATAATGGTGGTCCGAATATTGTAGGGCTTGACCTCCTGCCGCAGCCCTTCGGAGATCACCCGCACCGCCGTCTTGGTCGCCGCATAAACCGCGCTTCCAGGACGCACCTTATGGCCCGCCACGGAAGACACGTTGATGATGTGTCCGCTTTTCTGCTCCTTCATATGAGGCATCGCCGCGGCGATGCCGTACAGGACGCCCTTCAGGTTCACATCGATCATCCGGTCCCAATCCTGCACTTTGCACCGCTCCAACAGCGAATGAGGCATCAATCCGGCATTGTTGACGAGAACATCGATGCGCCCATGCAATTGCACCGCCCGGTCCACCAAGTCCTTCACCTGATCGCTGCGGGTCACGTCAGTCTGGACGGCTGCCTCGCTCGCCAGGCCGAGTTCCGCCGCCATGGCCTGCAACCGATCGTGACGCCGTGCCCCAAGAACGACTCTGGCCCCTTCGCGCGCAAGGTACCGGGCCGCCGCCGCCCCCAGTCCGCTGCTCGCTCCGGTGATGACGATGACTTTACCCTTGATGCCGTCCGTCATGATGTGAACTCCAATACAATGAGCGTTGCAATCGCGCCTCTCCACACTCATGTCGAGGCGGGCGGAAAAGATCTTCTATCAACGTGCGCACGCCGGGAAACACAGGGTGCGACCCATGCGCGGAATCGGAGCAGGTCGAGGATGAGAATCCACCATCGCGCCGTCGGGCGACGCTAGTGCAAATTGGACCTAAGCTCAAGGGCCGGCAGGACCTCGCCTGCAGAAATTCGATCGCGCTCGGCAAGCGCATGCCGTGTGTGCCGCGCTTCGCCATGAGCCGGCGGTCGCCCGCTCATGCCACGCTGCCGTCACACGGCCATGCTCAGAAGCGCAGGGCGACACCCAGATCCACAATTGGGTACCACTGAAATTTATTGATCTTGTTGTAGAGAGAATGTTGTTCGAGCGCCGTGTCGCTCTGTATCGTGCCGCAGAGCACGCTGCCTGCCGGAGCGAGCGAGCCGCATTGGGCGTTCAGCGTTACCACGGGGTTGCCGGTGTAGATCGCCCCAATATCGAACAGAAAGTGCACTCTCGAGCTTGTGCCGACCGGGTTGCCCCAACCGAGACCCAAATACGGGGCCGCTGAGTGGCTGAATTTCGCCTGCCCAGTCAGCGTGCCCAGTTGGCTCGTGGTATAGGTGTGGCCGTTGATGGTGTAGGCGCCCGCAACGGGCTCCCCGGTGACATCCAGACGGGTATTGTCCCCAGCCACCCCTGCAGTGAGATGGAATTCGCCCTTGAACGGATACCAGTCGAGCAGCGCCGTCAGGGTGCTCAGCTTCAATGAGCCATGATAGTTGACATCGGTGGTATTCAGAGAATGGCTGAGCGTGAATCCACTATACCCAAGCCGCAGCGTGAAAGAACGGTTCATCGCGGCGTCGAGGTCCAGTCCGGCACCGAGTGTTCCGGCGCGGAGCGAGAGCCCGAAATTCATCGCGGACGCACCGGTGGACGCATGGCCGCTTGGCGCCCCCAGGATGAGCAGCAGGGCCACGGCGCCGAGGAAGGCGGGAATTCGGATTTTGCGGAGCGAGCTCGACATAGAAGAACCTCAGGCTGGTAGCAGCGCGGTCAGCGGTCTGATCGTTCGTGCGCCGAGGTGAAAATTCGATCACGTCTGCCGAGGTCCAGACCCCGCATTACGTCACGGATTATGATAGTCCGGTTCGCGATCACCGCCCAAGCACCGCTCCAATGCCAAGGTCGCGCCCGCACACTCTCGTCTGTTCAGCGGCAAGACCGCCCCTGCAGCACCGGCCCCGGGCCAGCCGGCCGCACGGCAAGAGCCGCTCCGCCGTGCGTGCCTCCCCCGATTGCCCCGGATCTTTTGAATCTGTCTCTGGCCAGTGCGCCGCAGGAGACGCGAGTCCGCGAGCGCCCGGCGCCACCCTCCTCCGCAGCCCGAGGTCCAGCTCGAGCCATCGAGCACACCGTGCCCGCTGCGGATGCTCCGCTCGCCTACACGGTCTCTCGCTCGCGTTGACGCCGGCGCAACAACGCCCGAAAGGCATCGCTGCGCAGCGGCGTGCTCAGCGCGTACCCCTGCAACAGGTCACACCCCTGACGACGCAAGAATTCACGCTGCGCCTCGCTTTCCACTCCTTCGGCGACCACGCGCATGCCGAGGCTGTGTCCCAAGGCGATGCTCGCGTCCACGATGGCCCGATCTCTTGCATCCACCTCGATGCCCTGCACGAAACTCCGGTCGATTTTCAGTTCATCGATCCGGAAACGCTTGAGATAGGCCAAAGAGGAAAATCCGGTTCCGAAATCATCGATGCTGAGACCGAACCCCGCCTCCTTCGCCGCGCAGACCGCCCGCTCTCCCCGTTCCGCGTTCACGAGTGCACTCTCGGTCACCTCCAGGCACAACCGCGCCGGCGACACCCGCTCCTCGCGCAAGATGCGAAGCAACGCCTCGACCATGTTCGTTTGCTGAAAGTGCATCGCTGAGATATTGACGCTGATTGAACCGATCGCGCACCCGATGGCGTCCGTCTCGCGCAATTCCGCACACACCATGCGCAACACCCATTCGGTGAGCGGGACAATGAGACCGGCTTGCTCGGCGATGGGAATGAAGGTCGCCGGGGGGCATGCCTCGCCCTGTGGCGTCCAGCGCAGCAGGGCCTCGCAGCTTTGCGTCAGACCATCGTGCGCATCAAACTGCGGTTGAAAAACCAGATGCAGTTCACTGTGCTCGATAGCGCGCCGCAGTCCATTCTCGACCCTGAATCGCGTGCGCATCTGATCGACGATATCGGGGGTGAAGAACTGGACCTCAGAATGCCCCGATTGCTTGGCCCGGTGCAGTGCTGCATCGGCCTTGGTCAGCAGCTCATCAGCTGCGGCCCCATCATCAGGCCAAATACATGCGCCGATCACCGGCGGCGCAACGACTTCCAAGCCGTTCAACCGGTGAGGCCTCAACAGCTGCGCGAGGACGCGCTCGCAATAACTCGACAGTTCCGCCGGCGTTCGCACCGGCGCCATCACCGCAAATTGATCGCCGCCCAGGCGAGCCACTAGAAAGGTCTGTGGCGTCTCGCGCTCGAGACGTCTGGCAACCCGACGCAGCAGTCGGTCACCGGCGTCATGCCCCATCACCGTATTGAGATGCTTAAGATCCAACACATCGATACGCAGGACACCGATGAGTGTTCCGGAGGACTGGTTCCTGCGGATCGCCGCCCCGAGCCGATCTTCGAACAGCGTCCGGTTGGGCAGTCTTGTCAGTTCGTCGTGTGTCGCAAGATACTCGATGCGGTGCTGTGCCCCCCGAACCAATTCGATGTCCCGATAAACATGCACGTAATGCGTCACCTCGCCATCGGCACTGTGCACCCCGGTGATGCTCACCCACTTGAAGAACCGCTCGCCGTCGAATCCCCGGCTCCACACACCTCCCTGCCATCCGTCCTGGTGCTGCAGCCGTGCGCGCGGCATCGAGAACGATTGCTGCTCGTGTTCATTTGAGTGCAGGATTTCAATGCTCCTGCCCTGCAGGCCCCCTGGCGCGTAGCCCGACATGCGGTACATTGCCTGATTCGCCGTCAAAATCGAACCCGTGGCATCGGTAAGCAGCACGCCGTCGCGGTGGTGCGCAAACGCCTCGGCCGCCAGCATCAGCTCCGCTTCGGCTCGCTTGCGCTGCGTCACATCACGATGCACCTCCCAGATTCCCTCCTGCTCTCCGGCCTCGCGATGCAGGATCGCCGAGCTCTCGAACAACATTCGCCGGCCATCGGCCAGCACGCATTCGCTCTCGTACGGGCCAAAGGCTTCGTGTGCGACGCAGCCGGCCACGACGGCCTCCCATGCAATGGCCTGCGCGCCGGAGGAGTTGACACCGATCGGACGGCGGCGCAAAGCCCCCGCTCCGATCTCGCTGCCGAACAGCTTCGCATAGCTTCGATTAAATTCCCGAGCCGTGCCGTCCAGACCGTACTGCACAATGGCGTCGGTCAGGCTCTCGTAGAAGGTGTGAAACTTCCGCTCCTCTCGTCGGATGCGATCCTGCAGCTCGATCTCCGTCGACACATCCTCGAAGATCCAGAGCCAGCCGCGCCGCTCTGCGGCTTGCAGGGGAGAACATGTCACACGCAGCGCACGTGGCGCGTCCGCGAACCGCCAGGTCATTGCCGCGATCGCCTCGGGCATCTGACCCAAAAATAGAGGCTGCAGCTGCTCGCGCAACGCCGCCTCGTTCTGCGCGCGGCTCACCAGTCCGCGCAACCCCTGCGCCAATTCACTCATGGTCGCAAAACCCGCCCGCAGTCCGAGCAGCGCTCCAGCCGCAGCATTGAGATATCCGCTAAACAGTTCCGGCACAAGCAATACAACCGCCTGTGAGAGTGAATCGGCGATTTGCCAGGCACTGACGGGACTGGCAGCGCGCAGACCCGTGGCATTCAACAAGGCGAACGGCTGCAGTAGAAGGTGCTGCGTCGGCGCATCGGTCGCGAATGATCCGGGGATCGCCTCCACCGAACTCCAGGCGACGTGCACGCCCACTGAATCCCCGTTCTCGAAGCGATATCGGGCCACGGCGAGGGCCGCCGGCAACCTCGCAAGCCCCCGGGCGCGCAGCGCGAACGGCAAATGGGTCGAGACCCCGTCCGAATCGGCGAACAGCGCAATGTCCTCATCCGGCGGACTCAGCACGAAGGGCCGCTCGATCCAACCGGCCGGCAGACACTCGAGCGGGTATGCCACGCCATCTGGCCCTGCGCGCCAAAAACACACGGCGCTGGCACCGAGCTGCCCGAGCAGGTGCCTGGCATGCATGGGCAAGGCGATACTAGGCACGATCGATCTCTCGCAGACACTCCAGCAGAGCGACGTTCACCTTCTCCGGGGCCGTCACGTGCGGCAGATGTCCGCGCACATCGATGTTCATCAACTTGCGCGCACTGCCGTGCTCAGCCAGCCATCGCGCGGCAGGTGCAGGAACCGCCGGATCGTGCCGCGCCGTGATCACGAAAAGTGGCGTACGCAATTCGGACACTTCGGCCCGATAATCCGAGTTCAGCGTCGCATTCAGGGCCGCACTGGCCACATCTGCGCGCAGTTGCAGCAGCATCTGCGTGAACTCGTAAGCGCTCAAGTAGCGATTGGATTCTCCAACCATCGCAGAGGCAAAGCCGTTCGCCCAGGCGGCGTAATCGGTACGCATCTCGGTGAGGAGCGCCTCGAGCGCCGTTTGGCTGAATCCGCCGATGTAGCCGGTCGCGGGATCATCGAGGTAGCGGGCCGAGGCGCCCAGAGTGATGACGGCATCGAATACGCCTGGGCAGCCATTAGCGGTAAGAATACCTGCCATGCCGCCCATGGAATGGCCCAGATAGATAGCCCCCCGGACCCTCAGCTCCTGCATCAGCAATGCAAGGTCTTCCGCAAAACCGAACAGGGAGGCGTGGCGCGCCGGATCGAAGGCAGCATTCGTCTCTGTCGTGGCGCCCGGGAAATCGAGCGTCACCACCCGGTAATCGTCTGACAATGCCTCGATCTGCCGTCGCCAGCAACTTTGCTCGGTGCCCAGCCCATGACCGAACACTATGGTTCGTGAGCCGTTCCCGGCGATACGGACATTGAGGCGGCGCGTCCAGTATTCCATAGGGCCATGCGAACCACTGGGGGACAGTGTGATGCGAGACCTCTCTGATCCGACCGTTCGCCATTCCCCCGCCCAGACGGCGAACCTGAGCACCCAGCTGCAGCCGATAACGATGCTAATACTCGCCCGCACTTCAGGCAAATCATGACCCGAGAAACCACTCCCTGTTCACGCGGTACGAACTCCGGGCGTGACTCACTTCACGCAGAACCGCTCCGCAGAGCACCCTTGTCCGCCCCCGGGCGCTCGTATCGTCCCCGCCGAGCCGATGTTTTGCCGTCTCCCCACCGGCCACGCTGCACTCAAGCGCACCAATTCCAGCGAGGAATGAGCCCCGAGCAGTCGATCCGAAGCGGCATCGCCTGCGCCCTCAGTCAACCAGCCCTATCCCTTCGCTGGCCCGCAAGTCAATGCAACGGCGCGGCCGCCGCCCGGCGTAGAGTGAGACCAACCGCAAATGAGCGCTGGAAGCCTTTCCACACGGTTACGTCGCCGGTTGCGGGACTGTAGGCCGAGAACCGCGCGTGATCATGCGGCCACACGCCTCGGCCCGCGTGAACCACCGGGACATTGAGATACGCCGCCTGCGCAGTCTCGTGTTTCAGATACACGTCAAGAAATGCCGTGATGAAGTGAGTGTTGATCGCATTTACCCTACGCGTATTCCAGACTGGATCCTGGAACCAGGACAGATTCCACAGGGAGCTACGCATCTGTCTTGGAACAGGATCGAGGCCAATATCGTGACCCGCCTCTTCAAACGTAAGCAGATAGCGCGGCGCATGGATCGCCTTACGAAACACCCGCAAACCGGCTCGTCGGTAGCCTACGGTGCGATCACGATTGCCATTGATCAACAGCAGTGGCACGTGTATCGCAGCGAGTCCATGCTTACCCCACGCATCCAGAGGCGGCCCTCCAGCCGGCGAGATGGCAACCACTGCCCGCAAATGCGCCACCTTGACGGCATCTTGCCGCGCGCCACCGCGGCAATAGGGCAACAGCAAACCACCCGGAATAACCTTGGCGAGCCGACTGTCCGGATCGAGCACGGCGCCCGCCGCTGTCAACACTCCATAACCGCCCATCGAATAGCCGATCAATGCGGTTCGATTCGGGTCGATCCAATGCTTCGCAGCAAGCGTCTTCTGCAGAGTCGCCGCGACGAATGCAATGTCGAGCGGGCGCCGCAAAAACGGCTCCGGGAAATCCTTTTTGTCGGTGATCGGCGGGTCATCATGATGAATTGCTGCGACCACAAAGCCCTTGGACGCCAAATTCTCCGTGATCCAGGTCATCGCGGCCGGGGCGTTGCTGTATCCATGCGACACGACGACCAGAGGGTACGGACCACCCTCAAACGGCGCATTCCGCACCGCAATCCCCGGCACGGTAAAGCGAGCCGGCGGAGCCGGCGGATCCGACGGAAAGCTCGCCGTGTAAACGGCCCGCGGCGCACCCGGCTCACGCCGTGCCGGATACCAGATGTCGACCACCAGAGTGCGGTTTTCCTTCGGTGCGCTGTGCGTCGCGGCGTTGTAGGCAAGGACATTCACCTGCCCGCGCTCGACGAGCCTGAGGCGCTCAACCCCCACTGCATAAGAGCCCAATCGGGCCAACGCAGGAGCATCAGGGCCATACACGCTCGGCGGCTGGTGCGCCCAAACTGGCACACAGCTCGTCACCGAAGCGATGATCGTCAATAGAGTCGCGAGCGATTTGACGCGCGGGCGCGAAACCCTCCGCATCTGCTCTGCTTCGACCCCAACTCGCGCTGCCTGCACGCCCCACTGCAACCGGATCCCGCGCTTCAGATGTCGCATCGAGTCATTTCCTCCTCGGTACTGTCGGCCAATCCATCTGTTGACGGTACTGTACGCCGAGACGCCCCGAATTCCCATCGCTCTGGCGCATTGCGCGCTGCAGACACTTCTCTCGTGCCGGCGGAAGCTGCGCGACTCTCTAGCTATTTCCATGCCATTCGCCACTCTCATGCCGCGCAGGAACCCGCTCGACAGCCTCACACCGGACCCGTGCAAGCTGCCATGGACGACCCGCAGAGTGCGCCCGGTCAGCGCGCGGATTCCCCGAGGCACCTGCAAATGTTACTGAGATCTGCGAACCTCAAAACCGTCGCGGTGAACGTCCGCACCGCAAACCACGCCAGCGCACTGCAGAGCGCCGTACACGTGTGCCACCAGGGATTCGATTACCGCCCCAATCCGCGCACCACCGCGCTGAGTTCGATTGCATGCATTCTGATCCGCCGCCACCCGCCCCCTCTGAACGGCTCACCACGCTTCACGCCCGACGCCATCGGTCAAAATCGGGTCGCCAGAGTTCAAGCCGCAGAGTCGTTCATGCGCTACGCTCTTTGGCGAGCACAGGAACAGGCGATCTTGATCGCCGAGGTGCGGCTACCCGCTTTCAGCATAATCACTCGAATCGCTGGCAGCGAAATCGCGTATACAGGACAGGTCACGCATCTCAATTCTCGTTTATTCACTGGAGTTCACTCATGCGGCGCAACAGCCTGCTCTCGCGCACAGTGGCTGGAATTCTCGGCGTTTCGGCAATGCACGCGGCCCTTGCTGCCACTCCGGCAGCCCCCTCGATCCAGGATTCGTCGAAGCTGCAAGAGGTCATCGTCACTGCCACCCGCCGCGCGCGGAACATTCAAGACGTGCCGATCACTATGCAGGCCCTCACGGGTCGTACCCTGCGCAACCTTCATGTCGGGACACTTTCCGATTACATCAAGTACGTGCCGAACGTCACGATCGCATCACTCGGCCCCGGACAAGCCAATCTCTTCATGCGCGGCCTCTCGCTCGGTGTCGGCGGACCGCAGGCGGCGGGCGCTGTCGGCCAATTCCCGAACGTCGCGGTATACATTGACAATGAGTCGACCGAACTGCCCGACCGGCAGCTCGACGTCTACGCGGTAGACCTGCAGCGCATCGAGGTTCTCGAGGGACCACAAGGGACTCTGTTCGGTGCCGGCGCTCAAGCGGGCGTGATTCGCTATATCACCAATAAGCCACGCCTCGACACCTTCCAGGGTATCGTCAACGCCGGCTACGGTGTCACCGCACACGGCGACCCGAACACCAATGTCAACGCCGTTCTGAACCTGCCCCTAATCGAGGGCCGGCTGGCCGCACGACTCGTGATATTCAGCGATAACCGCGGCGGTTACATCAATAATCTGCCGGCAACATTCACGCGCAGCGGAACTGATCTCGGATTGGCGCTGGAGAACGGCGGCGTCGTACCGACGAACAGCGTGTCGATCAATAACTACCAGATCGCCGCAAACCACATTAACCCGGTCACATACAAAGGCGGCCGCGCCTCTCTACTCTGGAAGATTAACGACAACTGGAACGCCCTGCTCGAGCAGACGTACCAGACAATGAATGCACAAGGTGTATTTTACGAGATGCCCTTCGGGTCCGAAGGCACCGTGCTCAGCGCATCCGGTGTGCCGAGCGGCGGCCAGCCACTGCCGCCCCTGTCGGTCAACCTGTTCGCACCCGCTTACGACAACGACCGCTTTGAAAACACCGCGCTTACGGTCCACGGCAAAGCGGGCCCACTGAGCGTGGTGTATGCCGGCTCCTACCTGTCGCGGGACATTCAGTCTCAAGGTGACTACACGAATTACGCGCGCGGCCGGTACGGCTACTACTACCAGTGCACAGGTGTTTCCTATTCCGCCTCACACGGCAACGCGAATGCCACCTGCTACTCCCCGGCGCAGACATGGAACGACTCGGAACACAACACGCATCTCAGCCAGGAATTGCGCATCAGCACGCCGAATGATTGGCGCCTGAGGGGCCTCGCCGGCGTATTCTACGAAGACGACAAAATTTACGACACGACGAACTGGCTGTACCGCAGCGTTCCGCAGTGCGCCCCCACCGGCCCCACGTCGAACTGCTTCCTGCCGATCGGCCCACGACCCGGTCAATCGGCGAATCAGCCCGGGTTGCGCAATTCTTCGACTGCATTCACGGACGACTATCAGCGCACCTTCATTCAGAAGGCGGCTTATACGTCGGTGAGCTTCGACATCGTACCGAACGTCCTGACCATTACCGGCGGGATTCGTTATTTCGACATGTACGATGCCGTCGCCGGCGGTGACGTCGGAAGCTTCGGCTGCAAGCAGTTTTCTCCGACATCATATTTCGGGCGCTGCCTGCATTCGAACGGCGTGAACCTCAATCTGCAGACGCCGAACAGCCAGGTGCTCACCGGCCACCTCGGGCGGGCGAATCTGACATGGCACATCACACCGGACGTGATGGTCTATTACACATATTCGCAGGGCTACCGACCCGGAACGTTCAATCGTGGCGCGATCAAGCTGCTGCCCGATGCCAACGGCGTTGCACAGTACATTACGCCCAAGGACGACGGTTCGGACCTGTTGACGAACAATGAGATCGGCTGGAAGAGCGAGTGGCTACATCACCACGTACTGGTGGATGGCGCGCTCTACCAGGAAAACTGGGACAATGTTCAGACTGGGCTGTTCTGCCCGTCCTGCGGCTTCGGCAACGTGAGCTTCCAGACGAACGGTCCCTTCTATCGGGTGCGAGGCGCGGAGATACAGTTCGCTGCGCACGTACTGCGCGGACTGTCTGTTCAGGGCTCCGCTGCCTGGAACAGCAGCAGCCTGACGAACTCTCCGGCTCTGATCGACAACAACCCGGCGAGCCCGAATTTCGGCAAGCCGATCACCACCCGTTATGTCCAGGGCCAGGCCTATCCGGTGGCCAACGTCTACGGCACCCCCGGCAGTCCGCTTGCCTTCTCTCCGCCGTTCGAGGCGAACATGCGGGCGCGGTACAACTGGCTCATCGGCTCGTACATGCCGTTCGTGGAGTTCGGATTCCAGCACCAGGCCCATACCCACTCAGCGACTGGCTACCTGACAACCTACGACCAGCCGGGCTGGACGACGTTTGATGCATCCGTGGGTGTATCAAAAGATGACTGGACCGTGACGTTGTACAGCACCAATCTCACCAATGTGAACAAGAGCCTGTTCACCAGCACCTCGCAGTTCATCTTGACTGAGACGCCGATGCGGCCGCGCGTAATCGAGCTGACGGTCCATTACAGCTTCTCGCGTCACGAATAGATCGGGAAATCGAGCCTCGGACCTCGCGCCCCGCCTAGACCGGCGGGGCGCGAGCCTCTCGCCACGGCGGGCAACGTCAGGGCATAATCGATGGACACCTCCCGGAGGGGAACTGCCATGGCTGTTTTGATGAATCGACGCGTCGTGCTTTCCGCCCGCCCTCGCGGTGCACCGACGCTCAGCGACTTCCAGCTGCTGGAATCCGCACTCCCGCAGCCGGAGGCCGGGCAGGTACTGCTGCGGACGGTATTTCTCTCGCTCGACCCGTACATGCGCGGCAGGATGAACGATTCTCCATCCTATGCACCGCCCGTCGCGCTCGGTGACGTCATGGTCGGCGGCACCGTGAGCCGGATCGAGATTTCACGCCATCCATCCTTCAAGCCGGGCGATTGGGTAGTCGGCAATTCGGGCTGGCAGTCTCACACGCTCTCCGATGGCAGCGATATCCTCCCTCTGGACAGTCGGATCGCACATCCCTCGCATGCACTCGGTGTTCTCGGTATGCCGGGATTCACCGCCTACCATGGTCTGTTGAACATCGGTCGACCGAAGCAAGACGAGACTTTGGTCGTAGCTTCGGCGGTGGGCGCGGTGGGCGCGGTGGTCGGTCAGATTGGACGCATTAAGGGAGCCCGGACAGTTGGCATCGCCGGAGGCGCGGACAAGTGCCGATACGCGATTGAATCACTCGGCTTCGATGCCTGCATCGATCACCGCGCGACCGATTTCCCCGCCCAGTTGGCTGCAGCGGCCCCGAACGGGATCGACGTGTACTTCGAGAACGTCGGAGGCGCGGTCCTTCAGGCCGTGCTACCGCTGCTGAACCTCGGTGCACGTATTCCCGTATGCGGCTTGATTGCGCATTACAACGACACTGAGCTACCGACCGGTCCAGATCGTGTTCCGCTGCTTATGCGGCAGGTCCTCACGCGCCGCCTCCTCGTGCAGGGTTTCTTGATTTTCGATCATTTCGCCACCGGACGGGAATCATTTCTCGCGGACATGAGCGCCTGGGTTGAGCAGGGGCGCGTTAAAGTCCACGAGGAAATTGTCCATGGCCTTGGCAATGCCCCGCAGGGCCTGATCGATCTGCTCGCAGGCCGACACTTTGGCAAGGTAGTCGTGCAGGTCAGTGAGCCGTAGCGGGCCTCGACCGCCCGGCGGAAAGCCCAGAGATGGAGACGCAGCCCTTCAACTAGAGCGACGACCCAGCAGCGAAATCTGACTCGACGGCCTCGATGAGGGTTGGTCCGTTGCGGCTGAGCGCATCACGCACAGCCTCTTTCAGAGCCGTTGCGCCGCGCGCCCTCACCCCTTCGGCCCCAAACGCCCGCGCGAGTGCTGCAAAATCAGGGTTGCGAGCCACGACGCCCACGGGAGGAATTCCAGAGGCCTGCATGTCGTCGCGGATCTGACCGAGAGCAGCGTTGTTCCAGATCACAACCGGCAAAGACATCTGCAACTCGACAGCACTCATCAACTCTTGCAGCGTGAATTGCACTCCGTAATCCCCGGCAAGCGCGATGATGCAGCGCTCCGGATCAGCGATCTTTGCGCCGATTGCGGCCGGCAAAGCGAAGCCTAGAGCACCATAACCGCAGGGATGAAACCAGCTTCCCGGGCGGTCGGTGTCATAGGCGTAATTGCCCAGGTAGGCGATCTGCGTCTGATCGCTGAAGACGACCCCATCGTCCGGAACTCCCTCACGGATGGCCTGCAACGCGACGAGCCGAGCACGCTCGGATCCGCGTAGCGACCGCTCGATCTCGGCACGGTGGACGCTGGCGGCCCCGGCCTCGGTCCGCCAGCCGCAGCGCCGCCGCAGGGGAGCTAGGATGGCCTCCAGAGCGGCACGCGCATCGCCCAATACTGGCACCTGCGCGCCGTAGTGGTCCGAAAGCTTGCTGGGATCGAGATCGATACGAATCAGCTGCCCACCGATCGGCAAGCGCGTCCCGGTATAAAAATCAGTCTCGGACAGCTCCGTGCCGACGGCCACGACCACGTCGGCTGCGGCAACGATCGACTGAGTGTGTCGATACGGAAGCGACGCACCAAGGCAAGCCGGATGACTCTCAGGGAGCACTCCCTTGCCCGCCGTCGTCGTCACCACGTAGCCGTCGAGCAGGTCGACAAGCCGCTGCAGCGGCTCAGCCGCTCCACGCGCACCGCCACCGACAATGACGAGCGGGCGCTGCGCCGCGGCGAGCAAGGCGGACGCTTTGGAAATTGCTTCGGGGGTCGGGACAGCGGGAGCCTGAAAATCCGCAAATCGCTCGGCCGTCAATTGCGTCGACTCGGCCAGCAGATCGAGCGGAATCTGCAGATAGCCCGGGCGGGCGCGGCCCGTACGAAACGAGGCGAATATCGCTCGCAGATGGTCGCGCACGTCCTCAGCAGAGTACGCCGTACGCGCCACTGCCGCCACGCCAGCCCCGAGCGCGAGCTGATCGGGCAACTCGTGCAGCACACCCCAACCCTTGCCGAGCGAACTGCGTACCGGAGCACTGGCGATGACGAGCAGCGGAACGGAATCCGAATACGCCTGCGCAACGGCCGTCAAGGCATTGGTCATCCCGGGCCCAGAGATGACAAACGCAGCAGCCGGCCGGCCGCTCAAGCGGGCATGGCCATCTGCCGCAAAACCCGCATTCTGCTCGTGACGGACCAGAACGTGACGCATGCCGGTCGCGGCCAGTCCGCGATACAACTCCAGCGTGTGCACGCCCGGCACCCCAAAGACCACATCAATGCCATTCGCTGCCAGCAGCTCCACCACATAGCAACCAACAGTCGACGTGATACTCATATCGCTTTGAAAATTGACACGTACCTGTAAAAAAAGCAAGCTGCAAACATGAGGTATTCTCCACTTGTTACTCGCATAAGCGGCGACGGCGCCGACGCCTGGATCACGCATTATCAGGCGGCTGCTGCCCGGGCTCGGGGTGAGGATGTCATCCTCCTCAGCGTCGGGGATCCCGAGCTGCCACTCTTGCCTGCAGTGCTCGATCGAGCCATCGAGCGACTACGCGCCGGCGACGTCCATTACACGCCGGCATCGGGCCGACGGCCTCTCCTCGAGGCCATTGCCCAGGCCCACGGTGCACGAACCGGGCAGGCTGTCAGCGCGGATAACGTAGTCTTCCTCGCCGGTGCACAAAATGCGCTGTTCACTGCCTCGATGTGTGTGGCGGGCAGTGGCGATGAAGTCATAACGTTCGATCCGATGTACGCAACGTATCCGGCGACGATCGAGGTCTCCGGTGCTCACATGGTACGCGTCCCGACTGCGACGGGATTTCGACCGGACATTTCTGCCCTAGAGGCGCAAATCACACCCCGGACTCGCGCAATTCTCTGGGCAAGTCCGAGCAACCCCAGCGGAGTCATTTTCAATCAAGAGGAACTCGAGGCGATCGGACGAATCGCCCGGCGCCACGACCTGTGGCTGATCTGCGATCAGGTGTATGCAGGGCTCGCTCCGAACGGCCGCGTACCCTGCCTCGCCGCAACGCTCCCTGAGCGGGTCGTGACCCTAGGCAGCCTGTCGAAATCCCATGCGATGCCCGGACTTCGCGCCGGATGGCTCGTCGGGCCAATAGAACTCGCGCGGCACGCGCAGTCACTCGCCATGTGCATGCTGTTCGGACTTCCCGGGTTCATCCAGGAAGCAGCGCTGACCGCACTGTCGCTGGCGCCTGAGGCGGAGAGCCGCATCCGGGACCTCTGCAATTCACGCCGTGAGACCATGCTGGCGGAGTTGAAGGACATTCCAGGGATTCAAGCCATACCGCCCGAGGCCGGCATGTTCATGCTCGTGGACGTATCTGGCACTGGTATGAGCGCATACGACTTCATGCGCGCACTGTATGAGCGTGAGCGCGTCTCAGTGATGGACGGAGCAGCGTTCGGCAAGCGGACGAGCCGGTTCGTGCGCATCTGCTTCGCCACAGAGGAGGCAACCATCAGAATGGCGTGTGAGCGGATTCGGCGCTTTTGCGAGGAACGAGTGCTGCGCTGAGCCGGGAGTGCCGTCTGCCGTAGAGCGCATAAATGAGCAGTCCCAGCGCCGTCCAGACCACGAGCCGGATCCAGGTCCCCGCTGGTAGGCTCAGCATGAGAGCGAGGCAGCTGAGCAGCCCCAGAGCCGGGATGACCGGTACCCAAGGCGTGCGGAATGGCCGATGGGCATCAGGGGCGATGCGCCGCAAAACGATCACACCGGCACACACGACGGCAAAGGCAAGCAGCGTGCCGATCGAGATGAGTTCCCCGAGCAGTTCCAGCGGCAACAGCCCCGCCATTACCGCTGCGGCGGCCCCTGTACACACCGTCGCCAGGTAGGGAATTCCTGCCGCACGGCTCAATCGCCCGAACGCCGGTGGCAACAGCCCGTCACGGGCCATGGAATAGAAGATGCGCACCTGACCGACAATACTCGCAAGAACGACTGACAGAAGTCCCGCAATCGCAACCACAGCCACGAGCGCGCGCAGATAGCCCAGCGATACCCCCACCTTCGTCAGCGCGAAGTAGAGCGGATCCGCCACGCCAAGCGACCGGTAATTCGCCAGACCCGTGATCACAAGGCTCACCCCGATGTACAGCACGGTACAGATCAGAAGCGATGCGAACAGGCTCAGTGGCACCGTTCTTTGGGGGTCGCGAGCTTCCTCGGCGAGCGTCGAAACGCCATCGAACCCAATATAGGCAAAGAACAGCGTGCCAGCCGCGCGCGCCACCCCTGACCACCCGAACTGGCCAAATTGACCCGTGTTACGCGGGATGAACGGCTGTAGATTGACAGCATGCACATGCTCGACGCCAACAGCGATGATCAGGACCAGCGCGATCACCTTGGCCACCACGATCACCGTGTTCACCGCCGCGGAGGTGCGAGTGCCGGCGAGCGCAAGCACCGTGCAAGCGATGACGACGCACACCGCTGGCAAATCGATCCAGGCACCGCTGAGATACCACCGACCAGAAACACTGATTGCAAACGGTGAATGGATAAGGACCGGCGGTAAAGGCAGGCCGATAGAACCGAGCGCTGCGCTGGTGTACCCAGACCAGCTGATCGCCACCACCGAGGCGGAAAAAAGCCATTCGAGCACCAGGCTCCAGCCGACGATCCAGGCAACCCCTTCACCAAGGGTAACGAACGAATACGAATACGCGCTCCCAGAGATCGGCACCATCGCCGCGAACTCCGCATAGCACAAGCCGGCAAAAAAACATGCGACGCTCGCCAGCACGAAGGCCAGCGAGACGGCAGGCCCAGCCTGGTGAGCCGCAACGTCGCCGGTGAGGGAAAAGATGCCGGCGCCGATGGTGCAGCCCACACCAAACGCAGTCAGGCCCACCACGCCGAGCGAGCGGCGCAAGCGGGGACCGGCCTCACCGTTCGCATCGGCCACGCTCATCTCGATCGTCTTGCGCGACCAGAATGCCATGTCGTCGTTTGGCCGCCCCGACGGCCGATGCCCCCCAACGGGCGAGCATCTCACGAGTAAGGATCAAGCGTCCAGATTGGCCGGGCACTGACTGCGCACATGAGCAGAAGCCTCATTGCACGCTCTACAGCACACTAACGGTGCTGCAGATCAAGGGAAATACTGTGTCCCTGACGTGCTGCAAAATAGCATTTAAGCACCCCCAGCCCGCGCGCTTCGGGCACACAGACTAGTCGATCAGGTCATTGGGCGCTTCAACTTCCGGAGCAGCTTTTTCGTCAACAATCCGGGCCGGAACCACGCACAGGCCGCATCAAGGGTGTCGAATGCCGCCGCCTCACTCTCCCATTTAGGATCGCCGCCAGTCAGCTGCGGCATCGAGACCAGCGAATACTCGCTGATGAAAGTCCCGTCCGGCTTCTTATAAATTGCCGCACGATAGACGGCCGCCACCCCGACCGTCTGCGCCTCCACCAAAATTTCTCCGTCGAATTGGAGCGGACGCGCTTTGTGACCACTGTATACCGTGAAGTGGTGAATGGGCCCCAAAATGCCCGACCCGGGCGCCTGTGCACCCCGATCTCGAAGGCTCGAATTTAGGGAATTACTCACTGACTCTACCGACGAACGCCGGCTCTTGGACCGAAACATGACTGTCGTCTCACGGAACTTGGTTCAAGTTGCCCGCTGACACAGCGGTCAATGCATGGTCTTGACAACACAAAGTGTATCACACCCCGTGCCCACAGACCGCAAACCGTGGGCACCGATCCTCCCGGCACGTGGTAAGCCCCCAGTGTGTCGGATCGGCGCAACAGAAATACGCTGCCGGGCATCGTGCGCAGCCCGCCTCGCTTAAGCTGACACCGTCGCAGACCGGCATATCGGAACGACTGGACGCTCGAAAATTGATCACCGAACCGCTTAAAGCCACGCAGGGCTCGAAGCGCCCAATGACGACGCGGGTACCGAGCACGTGAACCGAGGTACAGAGGGGCGCACCACCCTGAAACAGCGAAGAAAATAATCGCCCCAATTCAGGGCGGACAGTGAGCGCCGAGGCAATGCCCCAGCTGATTTAACAGAGGTGATTCCCTCGCAAGTCTGGTGGCTGAACCCGCCTTCGGCATGCGCAAGCGTCCCCGGGGGTTGCGGGAGCGCCTCTGCGACGGGCTATCCCATACGCTACGCGTCCGCCCGATCTGCGCGGCGACTGTCAATCGAGGGTGGCAAACGCAGGCTCCGGCGGCACTTGCAGCGCCGCACCTGCCGCAGTGGCGCGAGATGCCTGGGCGCGCAATTGCGCGGTCGTCGCGCGGCTACCGTCGTGACTCCAACCAGGCGGAGCGAAGAAATACGCCAAGCGGTGCGCCCAGGTCAGATCTCGACGAAGAACATCCCGCGCTATTGCGTAATACTCATGCAGCGCGATCCGTACCGGATTGAACGAACCCAGGTTCTTGACGATTCCATACCGTGGCAACTCGTCTCTTTGCTCGGCGACGAACGAGCCGAACAGCCGATCCCAGATCATGAATACCCCGGCATAGTTCGCATCAAGGTAGCGCGGGTTGCTCGCGTGGTGCACGCGATGATGCGAAGGGGTGTTTAACAACCACTCGAACCAACGAGGCATCCGGTCAACGGACTCAGTGTGAATCCAGAACTGGTAGCTCAGATTCAGGGTGAACGCAAGCGCAACCAGCGCTGGGTTGAAGCCGATGAACGCAAGCGGTATGCCGAGCAGTGTCAAACCACTGAACTGCGAGGTCCAGCTCTGCCGCAGGTTCGTTGACAGATTGAAATGCTGGCTCGAGTGATGCACGACGTGCGACGCCCAGAACCACCGTGACCGATGGCTGATGCGGTGCCACCAGTAGTAGCGGCAGTCTTCGAGCACGAAGGCCAGCGCAAACGACCACCACGCGAAGGGAATCTGAAAGAGACGATGATGATAAGCGTACAGCACTCCGCCGAAATACATCCAGCCGAGCGTACCCCATAAGAATATGCTACCCACACTGACCGCGATGTTTGCGATCGTATCCCGCAGCTCGTATTCCGCGCGAATGCGACCCCGGGCGGCAAGCGCCACCTCCAATGGAATGAGCAACAGCAGCAATAATTGTAGAAGCAGCGCCAGCTTGGTGTATATCGGATCAGGCACAATGGCCTCCTGCACTATATCGTGCTGGCGTTGCCCGCAGCAGCGCGGCAAGCCGTTCGTCCCAGTGCCGCCGGATGGCGGGGTCCGGAAGCTGTAGGTACGAGCGCGGCCAGCCGAAGTCCGCGAAGCGGATCGTGATCCGGTCGCCCTCAACCTGTACCGCAACCAGTTCGCCCGGCTCGATGACGCGCACGGTCCAGCGTCTACCCCGCCGCTCAATCAGTCCAACGGTTCCATCCAACAGCTCGAACAGAGCGCCCAGGCCATCCGCCGACAGGCTTACGTTTCCGTCCGCCGACGGTAAAAGACGGCGTATGTGGCAGAGTGCTTGATCGGAATCAGTCAGGCGCTCTGCATCCGCCGCGCGGCGGCGGAACAGCATGCCAAGTAATACGAATCCGAGCAGGATGTTGGCACTGATCGCGATTACGAGCGCGTTCATTTTGAATCGATAGCACAAATCGATGCGGACAGCAAGACCACTTTCGAGCCGGCCAGTCACAGCGCACCGCCAGTCAATGCACCGCCCCGTCGCCGACCGCAAAACGCCGACTCCCGAGCCGACGGTGCAAGGTCCACACCGCCCCTCCCCCAGATCAATCCGGCACATCATCAAAGGGCACAGCATGCGCGGCTCGCGACACCCTGCGCTCGCCGTGACTGACCGACTGAGCACCGCGTGCCGGGCGCCGCCTTCTGGAGCCCCTCACCACGCTGCACGAAATGCCGCCGAGAGTGGACTCTGAAAGTAAATTCCGGAATGATCTGAGATTCTCCTGCGGAAATTCAACTCGTACCGCAAGCACACCCGTCAACAGACATGATTTTCCTTATGGAAAGTGCAGAATATTTAGCGACGCCTTTTCGCTCCGCAATGAGACAACTCCCGACAGTACATCCGTCGTGACATTCCCCGCCCAGGTGTGCTTCCGCGATTCTACGGCGGCGGACATCGGCCCCCGGGTCCGCAAAATTTGGGTGTCGCCGCGCAACGTCACTCTCCCCGCACAATCGAGACAGGATTCGGGACCATGGTTGTGTCGATTCAACGTGGCGCCGGCATAACCGCTCTGACAATACACATCAGCACACTGCTATTTGATTCCTCCTCATCAGCAACGGCCCATTAAACCCGACGGCGCACGAAAGCCGCGCACAATCAACAGACATCAGCGCTCATCAACTTCCCAGATAGCTTCCCGGGCAACGCACCTCAATGAGCCCAATCCGGTCCCCGTCATCCACATACCGACGAACCGATAGACCGCGATTTACCCTAATGGCACCCGAGCGAATTACCGCTGACCCTCTCACGCTCCGAGGTGACAAAGTACAAAACGCCCCGTACTCAATCGCCTCGACGCTCACCACGGAAGCGCACTCGAGTTCGGTTCGCGAGCCCACCGACACACCGGCCAGCTTCGAGTCCGCCGAACCGCACACATTTCGGTGACCGCAGGATCGCTCCCAAAGCCATTCTCGCGCCGACGAGGATCGCGAATTCCGGAGAGACCAGATGCAAGCAAGATTCAATGTACGTCGCGCGCTGCATGAGGCCTGCAGATCGGTGACCGGCGAGGCACCCATGGCGAGCGGCTTGAGGCTCGCGCATTGGACCCTGGAGAAGCTCGGGCTCCTTTTGGAACGTGAACCATCTGGCATCCTTGCCGCTGTCGAGTCACACTTTTGGGGCTGCGGTTGTTGCGCCCCCTTGAGTTTCCCGTCCGATGAATCCCATTCACGGCCTCGATGTAGACATCCGTACTCGACCGACTTGAGTCCGATTCTCGACGGACGGTACCCCGAACATCGGCTCGTTGGCGCTTCCGCCTGCTCATCTGAGACGCAAGAGAATCACCCACCCGGCGCATCGACCACCGGAACACAATCGATCCGCCTTCGGGTACCGGGTCCGACAGGCTGTCCAACCGGGTTCGGGAGGGCTCCAGCCGCTGCCCGCCTCCGCCAGCGGATAGGTGCGGCACGCCCTGAAGTCGATTCGGCACCAATTGGTCTCACCAGAAGTCCGTGGCAGTCAACAGAGGGACACGACTCGCAGGACTGCCGTGAGTCCTGCCTGAGGCCCTCTCCAGCGGGGATGCGCCGCAAACTGATCGGCGACGAGCGCTGCGGAACCGACTCTGGTTGAGTTCCACCAGGCAGGTGTGCCACGATGCGCGCATGCGGTTTCGGACGGCTGCGCTGCAATGAAAACCTTCCTGCTCGCCTTCAGCGCGTTGTTCTCGATCGTGAACCCACTTTCCGGCGCATTCATTTTTTTCGGCGCAACCAGTGGACTCGCTCAACGCGAACGCGCCGCGGTGTCCCGCTGGGTCGCAATCTACGCATTCGCGATCGTCTGCGCATCCTTATACATCGGCGCATACGTACTCGGATTCTTCGGCATCACGATCCCGGTGTTGCGCGTCGCCGGCGGCATCGTGATCGCAATGTCCGGATGGCGCATGCTCACCGAGCCGGACGCGACCGAGCACCGCCGAAGCGAGACGCCGTCGCCCCGCTCAATCGACATACCGCCAAGCCGACTGGCCTTCTATCCGCTCACCATGCCACTCACGACCGGGCCGGGGACGATCTCGGTCGCAATCTCACTCGGCTCAAGCCGTCCGATCGGCCTGCATCCCCCCCTTCTCGAGTTCTTCGTCGAGACGTTTGCTGCGACCGCCCTCCTCACCCTATTGATCTACGTCGCCTATCGGTACTCCTCACGCATCGCCGAGGCCATCGGCGCAACCGGCACGACCATCGTCGTGCGGCTCTCTGCGTTTCTGCTGTTCTGCATCGGGATCCAGGTCCTTTGGAGCGGCGCGGCGGAACTGCTCCGCACACTACCACTCGGCTCAGCCGGGATCAGTTAAAGATCCAGCCGGGCCTCCGCCGCGCTCGACACGCCGAGGACCGAACCCCCAGAGCGTGACCCTGCGCCCCGGATTCCGCCGGTCGATACCCCGATGGCCGGAGAAACCCAAACCGGTGACGACTTCCCTCTGGACAACTGCGACGTCGCCTCGCAACGGGCGACCGGCCAAGCCAGGCGCTCGAAATACTCCTGTGCGCGGATGGGTCTAGGAACCTCCGCCACGGTCAGAGAATATTCTCGCGAGACCTCATACTAATCTGACGCGCAGCGACACAGCTTGGGTGGCACAAACGGGTGGGCGTGGAGACCTCATGATGAGGATCGGCGCTAGAGGATCGCGCACTGCCCACCCGAGTCGCCTTGCTAAGTTCGCCGCAACTGACTCCGATCCCAATCCTCGCATGAGGCTCACCTCAATCATTCTTCACGATTACCCGAGCACCGTCGGCGAGCCTCCTAGGCGGGGCACGCACGACGGTGCTTCCCGCGTCGATTCCCCTCACGGCCCTCAGATCGGCCCGCCGCCGTCCGAGCGTCACTGCCTTCATGCGTGCACGACGATCTTCTACGACAAATACCACCTGGCGTGCGCCACGTCGAACGACGGCGGACTCCGGCACCCACACCATGCCGACCGCAAGTCTCGAGCGAGCCCGTTCCGCCGAACTCGAGTGCCGCAGAAACGACACACGCACCCCCATCTGCGGCAGGATTCTCGGATCCTCGCTCCCGAGCGCCACGCGCACCCGCACCGTCGCCTTGCTCTTGTCAGCAGTCGGTACGATGGCAATGACGTGAGCCGGAATGCGCCAGCTCGGATAGGCGTCGAGCACCGCAACGGCCGGCTGACCGGCATGGACCCGATCGATGTATGCCTCGTTGACATCGACGTCGACCTCAAGGGAGTTCATGGCGACGAGGGTTGCAATCCCCGTCTGGGTAAAGCCTCCACCCCCGAAAAATGGCGAGATCGTCTCCCCCATCTGCGCCTGCTTGTCCACCACCACCCCGGAAAACGGCGCGCGCACCACGGTATACCCTTCCTGAACCTCGGCAGCCTGCAAACCGGCGAGGGCGACAGCAACATTGTGCTCCTGGGTCAGCACCTGAGCGGCAAGGGAGTCGACCTGCGCGCGGGCATCATCGAACCCCTGCTCGGACACCAGGTGCTCACCGATGAGCGCCTGATCGCGCGCCAGATCGAGGCGCGCGAGCCTCAGTTGCACCAGATCCTCGACCGATCGCGCCCTGAGCGCCCCGAGCTGCGCACGGGCTTCAGCCAGCACGGCCCGTTGGGTACTGTCGTCCAAGCGCGCCAGGATCTGCCCGCGATGCACGTACTGGCCCTCCTGGAAGTCCACCTGGGTGAGCATCCCTTGAATCTGCGCCGAGACCGTCGCCTCGCGCTCGGCGGTCACATAGCCGCTCGCCTGCAGCACCGCAGTCGATTGCCCGGTAGCGGCGAACGCGCTCGCCGTCCCGACGGCCATGGCGGTATCGCGCACGAATAGAAAATACCCAGCCGCGGCAAGCGCAGCGAGCAGCGCCCCGACCGCCAGTGCCAACCAGCGCGCCCGCGGAGTCTGCTTGAACTCCCGCTGCGATCGATCGATCCTGAGCTTATCCAACAGATCTGCGTTGTTCTTCGAATCCACGTTCCCCGCCCCCTTCCACGGCCCTCCCAGCTCGCTGAGAATGGTCCGTCAACAAGGCGTTGCCGCTTGTGCCGACGATTCCATGGCAAACAACATTGAAAATCAGTTTCGAATCGTCAGCCACAATTGACTGTAACCATCGTGTACATTGTGGCGCCTCAATCTAGGGTATCCCAACGCGCCGTAGCATCCGGGGCCACCGCCATGCGGCGTTATCAGAGCGCGAGAGCGCTTCATTCGCTGGCTTCGGCCGCCTCCGCCAAGGCCCCTTTATCGAGGCGGAGAGTGTGGGTGGCATACACAGCGGCCTTGGGGTCGTGAGTCACCATAACAACCGTTTTTCCCTGCTCACGATTGAGATTCTGCAGCAGATTAAGAACCTCCGCTGCCGACCGGCGATCAAGATCGCCCGTAGGCTCATCGCACACGAGCAGCTTCGGATCGGAAACAATCGCACGCGCTATCGCCACCCGTTGCTGCTGTCCGCCCGAGAGTTCGCCCGGTTTGTGCGCCGCACGCTCGGCGAGCCCTACCAGCTGCAGAGCGATCTCGGCATTGCGACGGCGCTGCGGTGCGGGCAGTCTGGTGAGCAGTAGTGGCAGCTCCACATTACGCCGCGCCGAAAGCATCGGTAGCAGGTTATAGAACTGAAACACAAACCCGACATTCGAGGCTCGCCAGCGGGATAATTCACTCTGACCTAACCCCTCAATTCGTTGGCCCGCCACCGTGATCGTACCTTCGCTGGGGGAGTCGAGCCCGCCGATCAAATTGAGTAGGGTCGTCTTGCCCGAGCCCGATGGCCCCATAAGCGCGAGGAACTCCCCCTCTTCAATCTCGAGATTCATCTGATGCAGCACCTCCAGCTTCTGCCTGCCGCGAAAATAGATCTTACTGAGATCTCTGAGCTCTATCAGCGCACTCATAAGGATGTCTCCGGTTTGACTGCCATGCTCACCCACGCGCACGAGCGAGCGGGGAATAATGGTTTCAGCCACGAAGTGCTTCGGTGACAGGGCGGCGGGAGGTGCTCAGAGCAGGTAGAAGCGCGCCGAGCAACCCGATCGCACATGCCCACACCATCCCGAGACCGACCAGATGGGCTGTCACGTCTAGCTGAAATACGACCTGGGACATCCCGCCGTACATCGACGTGACCACGTGCCCGTTGAAGAGAAGCCAACTCAGCACCCCGCCTATACAACCACCCGCAAAGGCGAGAAATAATGCTTCGATCAGGAAGCCGACCAGCACACTACCCGGACTGAATCCAATAGCCCGCAACGTCGCCATCTCGATCCTGCGCGCGTCAGCGGCAATGTAAAGACTGTGAATGGCGCCAAACACGGCGCCGCAGGCCATAATGATACCCATCACATAAGCCGCCACGGTAAGCGCTGCCGACAGACCCGACGCCTGCGCTGCAAAATACTCCGGCTCGGATTGCGTCTCCAGGTGCAGCGTCGGATTGCTCGCGACCGCCTCCTCGAGAGACTGTAGCTCATCGGCCGATTTCAACCGCACGTAGGCTGAATTGTAGTCATTGCCCATATCCATCACTGACTGCACGGTGCGTACATCCGCCAGTACCTCAGAATCGTGGACGTTGTCGGATTTGAACTGGCCTACGACGGTCCAGAATGAATTGCCGATCTTCACGCGGTCCCCATCGGCGAAGCCGCGGAATCGCCTCGCGACGCCAGCGCCGACGATCAGCTCCGTCAGTCCAGGGCGAAACGTCCGTCCGTGGCTGATATGAATGCTGGGATGAATCGCAAGACCGTATGTGCCAAGGCCCCGTAGCGTGACACTTCCCTCTTCCGAGGAGTTCTTGAACCTCGCCGGAAATGCCGTGACGACCTCACCGTCTGCCAAGGGCCTCCCGGATGCAGCGGTAGCCACCTGCGGCATGCCGGCGATAGCGTCGTAATCCGCGCGTGATACGAGACTATCCACCTCATCGTCCGCGCCCGAGCTAAGCAGGATCGCCGTGTCATTTCTGCCGCTATCTCCGAGGGTACGCTCGACGCCCTGCGCAATCGCCAAGACCGACACCAGAACCGCCACTACACTGGCGATTCCGATCACCACGACGCCAGCTGTGCTCTTTCGCTGAGGCAGGGTCTGAAGTCCCATCGTCAACAGTGCACCGATCTGATTGAGACGTGTAAACATATTAGAATTCAGTCGGAAGCGGTCATCGGCCAACTGAGAAGGCGTCAACGATCTTCAGTCGCTGAGCACGCCACGCAGGAATAAGCCCGACAATGACGGCAAGCATCAAAGCAAAGGAAATGGTCGGCAAGAGACCGAGCGGCGAGAGATCAATCGCGCGCAGTGAGCCCTTCAGGAGATGCAATAGAACCCATGCCCCGCCGATTCCGATGGCAGCTCCAAATGCGCAGCTGGCAACGGATTCAACGATGACCAGAATCGCGAGGAGTCCGCCTGGGAAGCCGATGGTCTTGAGAACCGCGAATTCGGGAATCCGCTCATGAAACGTGTGCATCATGGCGTTGCCGATCATGAACGCGAGGGCGCCCAGTACCGCGGCCGTGACCACGTCTATGAGGAAACCGATGTCACCGAATTGCCTCAAAATCGTGAGTGCGAGCTCCCTCAGTGGCATGGTGCGCGTTTCATAGGGCGAATTGGCGAATCGCGCATCGATCGCTTGCGCGATCCGCCCGGCAGAAACGCCTGCGACGGGCTTCACCAGGAGGAGGTCAACCTTGCCTTGGCCCAGCACACGCGCGGCGTCGAGGTAGGCATATTGAAAGAAGAACCTTTCGCCCAACTGACCCATAGCAGATGGGTCCTTGACTTTGAAGATACCGACGATTTCGAACGGCCAGTCGAGTGAACCATTGCGGCGGATTTCCCTGCCATTGGCGTGCAGATAAATCCGCTCGCCGATGCGCCAGTCATACTTGCGGGCAAGTTGAGGTCCTATGATGGCGCCGATGCGGGTTGCGTCGAGGGCGCGCAACTGCCGCTCTGATACGCCAATCTGATCACTCCGCATCGCGAAGAATGCCGCCGGGTTGACCGCTTCAGCCGTCAACGAGTTCTTGGCATCCCGGTAGTAACCACTAACGTGCCCGCTGACGCTGACCGATTCGATGCCGGGCATCGATTTAATCACTTGCCGATAGGCGTAGGGCAACGGCAAGCCGTACGAAGCCCTATTGAAAACCGCGAGTATGTCTGAACCGAAAACCGGGGATGGATGTGACAGCGCATATCCTATCGTCTGCATTACACCGAGCAGCAGGAAGGCCGCCAGCATCGAGAGCAGCGTCAATACCGCTCGTCCGGGCTTGCGCCACCAGGACCGCCAAACGAGATACACGTATTTCATAGGCAAGCTCGCAATCGGTATACCTCAAGCGAAACCCTAGACCTGCGTTCTGCTCACCGGGCCTTAGACAGACACTCCCGAAGTCGCTCCCGTGAGCCAACGACGCTTCTGAGCTTCTGGCTAGCCATCTCGATCCCCGCAACTTGAATTGTGCATCGCCAGGGGCTTACCAATGCCTACCATGGAGCGATGAACGCCCTGATGCGGTGGCGTCCGAAGATGGCCACCAAGGCAGCGATTCCGTAGGTCGATAACTGGGCGGCAACCGGCGACATCGCGCCGGTCCAGCGTACCCAGTCGACGTGTACGAGTGAAAACCAATTATCAATCAGGGACGAGAACATGAACGCAATGGACACGCCCATGAGCACGATAACCGAAAAGACTGCAGCGGATTGACATCGCATCAATCGCTGCTGCCGTGCAATTGCGTATGCGGCACGACCGACGAATGGTTCATCCCCGAGGACGGGTGCGTAGGCGGCGAACAGAGCCTCGAGTTCTTGATTTGCCTGCTCACTCATAATCGCTACCACATGAAGAATTGACTTCAATGTACGCTTTCAGAAGGCCCCTCATCTTCTCAGCTCCGCGAGATACAAGCGATTTCGCCGTGCCCAAGGGGATATCGAGAAGCTCGGCGATCTCACTGTGTGAGTGCCCTTCACTGTACGCGAGCAACACACATAGCCGGGTTCGCGAATCCAGCACAGAGAGCGCCCACTCCGAATCGAGCTCCAACCCCTGCGGAGATTGCGTGCCAGGCTCTATGTCATCGGCTGCTTGGCTGATTGCGGGAGCCACGCTGCGAAGCCGCCGTGTTTCGTCAACCCATACCGAGACCATGACCCGCTTCAGCCAACCATTGAAGGACTCCGGTGACTTCACCGCCCGAATTGAGCGCCAAGCGCGCAGAAACACCTGCTGAGCGAGATCATCGGCCAAATCTTGATTTCCACACAATTGCCGCATGAAACGCCTCACGCCGTACTGCCTTCTACGCATCAACTCCGTAAACGCGGCGCCGCTGCCTGCGACAGCCATTGCCACTACCACAGATTCCGCGGCTTGTTCGAGTCGCGAAATGGGCGAGGATGGCGCCACGCACTCCGCTCTACACCGGGGTTGACCGCTGAGACGGAGGAGCTAGGAAACGACAGGCCACATGCAGCCCGATTCCGATGAGAGCGATCAAGACCCCAAGCCCGATGGCGGCTGCCTGCTGCTCGACACTACCGTTGACCCAGCCGGGCAAAAATATTGCCAAGGCAACCCCAGGAGCAACGAAGAGCGCCATTGTTCCCCACACACGCATGATCCGGTAGCCGCGCCCCGGCGGAGCCGAGAGGCGCGCCTGCCACGAGGGTGCAGTCAGCTCCCTGAACATGGCCTCATCGATCTTTTGTCCCTTCTCGAGCATCATACGGATCGTCTCGTGCTTGAGCTCGTAGCCCCGTCGCGCGTTCAGGGCACCGACAACGATGAATGCCGCTACCGCGATCCAAAACGCCGCAATTGCCATAGATGTCTGTCCCCGACCATGAGAAACCACATCGTGAAGCGGAACTTCACTGAGTATAGACGTAGCCTAGTCGGATTCGGATGCAATGCGTGTGAGCCTTTTCCGGCCATCAGCAGGCTGCGGCACACTCATCGGTCAAAATGGAATGACCTTCGCCGGATGCCTGAGTACGAAACCCACACCTCGAACGGGCGTTTGCAACCGGGCGTTCGAACAAGCATTTATCCAGCGGTGGGGGGGGGGCGAATTACGACGCACGCGTCATGCGCTGGACGGAGCGGGACGGATACGCCGTCAATCCCAATAGGCGGTATGAACTATACTTCACTGCGGAACTACTGCACGGCCGCGAATGCATGGTCACCGTGTGGGGCGCTACGCTAGTGCTCGACCCACCGCATCCATCAGCAGTCTGGATCTCCGGGCTGGGGGCGCACAACGCCCCACCCGACGGCGGCCCGCGGCGCCATGCACCGCTCGAGCCCCCGCCATACCGCAGCGCCGTCCAGCCGATCAATAGCGCAGACTCATGGAAATGCCCACCTCACGCAGGGAACCGCGGCCTATCCAGCCCGACACCCCGGTGACCGCCCCGTTGGGAAATGCCGGATCCACCCCTGCCGGCACGAAGGCCGGACCTCCGAACAAAGTCACCGGCTGATGTGCGTTGTTCAAGTCGCGTCCAAACAGATCAACCGACCAACGGTCATTCATGCTGCGCACGCCGATGCGCGCCCCGACCGTCCAATGCGCCGGGTACACGAATCTCGGATCAGGACTCGGGCCCAGGCGCAGCTTGGACTTGTAGTCCGCGGTGGTTCCGAGGAAGGCCATCACCCTGCCAAGCGGAATCGTATATTCGCTGGACAGCGTGAATTTCTCCCGCGGCACATTGACCAGCTGCAGCCCCCCCATCGGCAGGGTCGTATTCGCGCCCACCAGCGCATTGGGATTCTCGCCCTGATAGCCCGGCGGATAGACCGCCTTGTCATAGATGAATCCCCCGGTCACCTGCCAGTGCGGCAGTGGCCGCGCATTTGCATTCAGCTCGATACCTTTGGTCGTGATATTCACCGAACTCGGAACACACTGCAGCGAGCCGAACGGAGTCAGATAGCAGGTTTGGCCCTGGTAATTGCGCACCTTTTCGTAGAACAGATCGCCCGCCACCGACAGCCGGTTTCCCCAGGTCATTCCTTTCGCCCCGATCTCATACGACGTGGGCACCTCCGCCGGAATCAGTGCGCCTGGCGTAGCGGCTGTGGCTGCTTGGGCCTGAGGCCCCACATAACCTCGGGTCGCTGTCGCATACGTCGTCCAATGCCGGTTGATCTCGTATCGTACACCGACCATCCCGGACACATTGTGGGCCACTATCGCCACCGAAGCAGCACCGACGTTGTTGGGCGCGAACGGCTGCAATCCCAGGGGTGAATCAAAGTCCGTCACGGTCTCGTAGGTGTAACGCAGACCGCCGATGAGGGAAAACCCATGAGGCAAGTGATACGTCAACTGCCCGTAAGCCGCAGTCTGCTTCATGCTGGTTTCCGTGTACGGGTCCGGAGAACCGACCTCCCCCGGCGGGTTAAACGGAAAGGTGACATAGGAGAACTCCCACGGGAGGTTGTATCCGAGCGTTGTGTAATTGTTGTAAAAAATGCCCGCGGCATACCCGAGACTTCCGCCTGGATTTGACACCACGGTAAACTCTTGCGAGAACTGGTCTTGCGCCCCCAGTCGACCGATGGTGTAGATCTGCGGAATCTCCTGCGGCACAGCCTGGATATCATTGGACAGTGGCCCGCTTTCATCGCGACGATACGCCGTGATCGAGGTCAGCGTACCGCCCCCGAAGTCATAGGCCAGCTTGACGGCGAGGCCATAGTTGGTATCGCTGTACACTTGGGGATGATTTTCGCACCGCGCCTGATTCGCAAATCCGGGCGTAATACCACACTGAGCAAGCTCCGCGGCCAGCGTCGGACTCGCATAGACATAATTGAACGCCGCCAACTGTGACTCGCCTGTCGGGCCGTGCTGCACTTCGCGCTGCAGATCCGCCATGACGTTCAATTTCAGCTTGCTTGAGATCTTCCACAGGTAGCGAAGTCGCCCCGAATAGTTTTCCGCAAGACCCTGTCTGCCGGTATAGGCGTTGTACTGAACGCCGTGGTAATTATCCATCATCATTGCGACTCGCAGCGCTGAATCCGCTGTCAGCGGCAGGTTAACCATACCCTGAATCGTGCGCTGACCGAACTCCGCGCCCGCCGTCCCCTTGTGCGCATAGGACAGGTGCCAGTCGGTCGCAAACCGTTTCGGATCGGGCGCATTGGTGGTAATGACGATCACACCGGCCGAAGAGCCTAGGCCGTACAGGGTCACCTGCGGCCCCTCGATGACTTGTATATTCTTCACGTCGAACAGATCGTTGATATTCACATTTCCCTGTTCGACCCCATCGACGACTATGCCGACCGCGCCCTGCGCGGAATTGGTGAACGACTGCGTTCCGATTCCCCTGATGATCGCCCCGCCCCCCGGACTGCCGCCTGACTGCGAAATTTCTAGTGCAGGCGTTGTCTGACTCAACGTCGTGATGGTGGTGATGTGTTGCTGACGCAATTGTTCACTGCTCACAACCTGTACCGTTTCAGGCACGTCGATCAGAGGCTGCACACGCCTCTGGGCGGTGACCACAATCTCCTGCAGCACGGCCGCAGAGTCGGTCTGATCCGCGCTCGAGAGCGCATTGTGGGCCTGGGCTACGGGATATCCCAGGATGGCCAGGCAGGCGATTCCGCCGGTGAGCCGCGTGTGGCAGGTCTCTTTCATTGATCCCCCTCGCCCATGTAAATGTTAGTACTTATCAAAACCGATCGATCCCGGCGCTTCAGGATCCGATCAATGCACGCCACTGGCAGACCTCGGACCACCCCCAGGTCAACCTCCGCGGAGCGACGCTGGCATACTGGTAAACTCGGCTTGCCGCTTGAACTCCGGACGGCACGCCGCGTTTTCGCGCACCATGCTCCACCAGACCACGAAACCCGTGGAGCACTTCCTGGCCGTACATCCGCACCATCGGCAGCCATTGCGCCCGCTTCCGATGCCTGCGGAACGACCAGGAGAAACACGCAGCAACGCCGGAGCGGTTGCGGCGCAAGAGTCCGGTGTCGAGCAGGTCACCCATGAGACACGCGCGCGACATTGACAAGCCCCCCCTGGGCGAAATCGGACGCGTATGGTTTCGCCTGCGGAGACGAATCGGCTCAGATCGCTCAGGAAAGGCGACAGGATTTCTGAGACATGCGCCGGAGGCGCGACGACACCGGGAAGTCACAGGCAACGCTCGTCCGATGGGCCCAGAGCCCCCCATGCTCAGGATGCTCACGGACGCCGCGCCGCGACGATGCGCTGATCGATCGCACCAAAGACCGAGCGTCCGTCTCGGTCGAACATCTCGATCCGTACCGAGTCACCAAATCTCATATATTCCGTTGTGGGTTTGCCGTGATCGATAGTCTCGATCCCGCGCCGCTCGGCGATGCATGCCGAACCCACAACGCGGTAATCTTGGTTGGAGATCGTCCCCGAACCAACGATGGTCCCCGCCTTCAGGTTGCGCGTTCGCGCGCCATGCGCCACCAGGTCATGAAACCCAAAGCCCATCTCACTCGCATCGGGGTGCCCGAATTCGCACCCGTTCCATTGGACGTTAACCGGCAGATGAACGCGATGCTCTCGCCACGCATCGCCGAGCTCATCGACGGTCACGGCGACGGGCGCGAAGCTCGTGGCGGTCTTCGATTGCAGAAAGCCGAACCCGGTCTTAACCTCCCTGGCGGCAAGCACTCTCAGGCTCGCATCGTTCAGGAGCACGACGAGCTTAATGTGCTCGGCCACCATTGCGGCCGGCGAAGCCATCGGCACGAAGTCGACGATCACTCCGACTTCCGCCTCGAAATCGATGCCATCGGCCTCGCTCGGCAGTGGCATGTCGTCACGGGGGCCGAGGAAGTCGTCCGAGGCTCCCTGGTACATGAGCGGAATTTCCCGCTTGCCTTCGATGGGTGGCGTGCCGAACGCCTTCTCCATCAGATCGCCATGACTGTGAAAGGCCGACGCATCCAGCCATTGCGGCGCGCGCGGCATCGGAGCGGCAAGCCTCCTCGTGTCGAGATCGAAGGCTTCCGGAGTTCTGCCTTCATTGAGCGACTCGTAAGCCTCGCGTAGCTTAGGGGAGCTCTCCTGCCACGTCTCGAGCGCGCCCATCAGCGTGGATACCTCCTCAGGTACCATGGCGCATCGCAGATCCCGCGAAACGACAAGTAACCGCCCATCGCGCGTGCCATCTTTCAAAGTCGCCAATTTCACGCTTTCACCCCCTGACGCGACCCGCTATCGATCCAAAAGACGAACCGGCCCGGCAAAGGGGCATCAGTGCTCAGCCATTCCACTGCAGCGGCGCAACCGATAGGACGCAATGCTGAAGCAACCCCTGTTATGCGGCGATCGATCACGAGTACGATGCGCCTCCCGCGATTCCCTATTGAGCGCGCTGCGCGCAATGCACAACCGCCGGCGGATCTCGGAGCGCCGGCTTGTGGCGAGTGTGCCGGGCTTCGATTCGGAGCTCCCGAACGTACTGCTCGCACACGGCAGGGCCTGAAGACGGCGCTGTCCATGATGCTCGCCACGATGACCCCTGAGCGCACCGGGCGGCAGCGGCGCAGCGATGAATGCGCCGATCGAGACGTACTTGAACGGAGCCCTCAATATCGTCATGCCGACCGGTGTATTGCGCGAGCGGTTGAACACACAGGAGTTCGTCGACGGACAGTACTCGAAGACGCAGAATGACTTCCCCCACTCATACCCCAACGTCAACAGCATCCGCTCCGGCAGACTGCCGGCAAACAAGTCCCGTGCCGGGACCACATCGAGCCCACCCGCCGCGAACCATTCATTGCGCAGATAATCTGACAAGTCTCACACGCCCGCGGCCAATCCCGGCTCGAAACGCCCATCAATCAGGATGAACGCGATCCGGCAGTTACGGCCCGAGCGATTGGCCCAACCGTGGTTAGTGCCACGCTGGATTACGATGTCCCCCTGACGCACCACAGCTTCCCCCTCATCCAGAATCAGCGTCAGTTCCCCCTCGAGTACGATCCCGTAGTCAATGGTTTCGGTGCGGTGCATGAGGGGATGGCGGGAACCGCGGCCTCCTTTGGAGGCCGCATTTGCGGCACCGACTTCTGCGAAGTGGGCCCGGACCGCCTCCGGTGAGAGCTCCTGCAGGCGTTCATCCTCGGGCGGTATATCAAGCACTCGTATACGAGTGCCGCCACGCGGAGGCGCGAGCTGAATACCGGCCTCCGGCGGCTCCCCCGACATCCGATCGATATGCGCGGGCGACTCGCGGGTATTCCAGACCTCGTAGAACCAGGGGCCGACGTCACCGCCGATGCGTGCCACACGCGGTGGCGGACGGTCTTCCACAATGACTGACCGGCCCTGGGCGTCGTGACCCGTGACGATTCGCCGAAACGCTGCTTGACTCATTCTATGTCATCTCCGAGTGGAGGATACGGTGCTCAGAAATCCATCCGGATCCTGCCGACACCGGTTCTGCGCCGCTCCATTGACGCCGAAATCAGCTGCTCGCCCCTCAAGGAATGCAGGTACGTACGCCGGATCACAATCGTGTTCGTCGCATAGTCGCCGTGGCACGCCACGCTCCGGAGTCCACCGAATGATTCATAGGCCGGCGAAGAATTTCCGCTGAGACTGCTCACGGTGCGCACGTAATGCAAAGCAGACACCTTCGCGCCAGAGACACCTGCAGCGCCGAGGAGCACCGCACGAGGCCCTGGACCTTCCCCGCGACGATCTGTACCCGCAGGGGAGATGAAACCACGTTCAGCGCCGCCGTGATGCGCTCCAGGCTCTGCACTCTCCCTTGGACGGTCAACACGACGATTTCCCGCTCCGGCGGGCGTAAAGTCCGCGCGCTGCGCCGCTGCTGTCACACACGCCACCGCCAGGGCAGAACCACTCAATTGACCACTCAGCACGTCTCGCATGGATTAACCTCCATTGCGCTCATGCGGTGTGCCCCCCGATGGTCTCCGCAAACCAATCCGCGATGTAGTCGCGCCCAAATGTCATATTGTCCGCACCAACATGCTCCACGCCGCCTTCGCGGTCCGTGAAGATCTTCAGCTCACGACGCGGGCTGTTGAGGAGTTGCTCGTAGGTTTGGCGGGCGTAGTCGATTGCGATCTGCCTGTCCCGCTGACCGTGGGTAACTAGGAAGGGCACACGGATGCGCTCGAGGATGCCGGTGAGATTCATGCCTCGGGTCTTCTCGATGAATTCCTCAATGCTGGCAGCGCCGAACACCCACATCACGTGATTCCAGTAATGGGGCACTGGATGCTCCCCTTCCCGCTTCAGACGGCGCTGCTGCACCTCTGCCCAGTTGTGATTGGCGCCCCAGGCTGCACCGCTTGCAAAGCGCGGCTCGAAGGCCATCGCGCGCGGCACGAAATAGCCCCCCAGCGAGATTCCCGCCATACCGATGCGCTCGGGGTCAACGTCATCGCGGGCAGACAGCCATTCGTAACAGGGGGTTGCCCACCGCTCGCTTTCCGCGGTAGCGCACAACCCGTGCAGTCTGAGCGCCTCGCCGGTACCGGGCTGATCGATGCACAGCGTCGCAATCCCGCGCCTTGACAGCGCGTGAGGCAGCCACGACCAGTAGAGCAGCTCCTTACAGCTGTCGAGTCCGTTCACATATAGGACACACGGCGCGCGTCCGGCCTCCCCTGGCGCGGCGCCCTGCACGCGTTCTGCACGCGTGAGCAAGCCGGCAATCACGCCATCGCCGTACGGGATCTCGATCCGCTCGGCGTTCTCGCGCCCAATGATGATCGCGTGACGGAAAGCGCGCTGCGCCTTGGCGTAGGTCGTTTTCCGGCCTGGGTGTCCGTGGCCCTGCATGCGCTCGGCGACGAGGTAGTAAAGCGCAGCGCGCTGTAGCTTCGCAGAGGCGGAGAGTTTGCGCCCACCCGCCTCGTCCTCGGCTGCAAGCTCCGCCAGCTTGTCTGCCATGCTGATCCACTGCTCGAGGAACATGCCGGTGCCGGCATCTGCCCCCCGGGCCGCCGCCTCGCGCAGCGGCCGGCACATGTCCTCGATCTCACCGATTTGTCCGCCGCTCTCGAGCGCAATATTGACGGAAAGGTTCCAGACGTAGTTGCCCGGAAAGTACTCGAAGAGCGCCACAGCTCCCCCCGTTGTCTGATCGACGGGGGAGCCTATCGCCGAAGATTACCATCTGTAAAAATGATTCTTTCTATGATATTTGATTCATTTTGTGGATTGACTCCTCTCTAGCACCGCGCTCGCCTCGATTTCGCGCAGCAGCCATTGCACGCCTCCGTCGGTACCCTTCGCACCGTGATGTTGAATCATTTCCCGCATCACCGGAAACGTGAACGGCATTGGGGCCATGACGAGCGGCAGGCGCCTGACCATGACTTTCGCGAGGCGCTCATGCATCACAGACAGCCGCAGTGTGTTCGGCAACATCCATGGCGCGGACAGGAACGAGGGTGCCGTCACCTCGATCGAGCGCCTGTGCCCAAGCGCGGCGAGCGCCTGCTCCGCGAAGGACGGCGCGTTGATCATCGCAACCGCAATGTGACCGTGCGCAAAGAACGCCTCCTCGGTGAGCGGGCGGCGAAACACGGGGTTGCCCTTCCAGCCGACCACCACGAAGCGTTCCGCCAGGAGGAGCTTCTTGGGGTGCTCGGGCGAGAGGAATTGCTCGGGCGCGAGAATAAAGTCGATCTCGCCGCGATCGAGCTGTTCCGTCGCCTCTGGTGAGGGTGCGGCGATTTCGACGCACACGTGGGGAGCCGTGCCCGCCAGTCGCTCGAGCAGCGGCACCAGCAATACGGTGGTCACGTAATCGGAGGCCACGATTCGAAAGGTTCGTTGCGAAGTGGACGGATCAAAGACCGCTGAGGCGGAAATCAATTGTTCTATGTCAGCAAGCACCTTTCTCACGAGCGGCGCCAGTCCCTGCGCATGAGCGGTCGGAATCATCCGCTTGCCATGTGAGACCAGGATGTCATCGCTGAAATAGCCGCGCAGCCGTCCGAGCGCGGCGCTCATCGCCGGCTGGCTGAGATTCAACCGCTCCGCGGCCCGTGATACGCCATGTTCGCGCAGCAGCGCATCGAGCACGACGAGAAGATTGAGATCGAGATGCTTGAACCGCACGACTCAGATAATCCATGAAATGATTGGATGACAATCAGAACAAGAAATTTGACGAATAGCAACTTACTGGCGAGCATGGCCCGCAGGGCTACGGTACGCGCGGTGGCGGGGGCATAGGCAGGTCTATTGGCCGTTCGCCGTGGATCGCGGCGGGTTCTGCTTCTTACTGAGGAATGATCGAGCAATGAACATCGTCGGCTTGGACTCACTGGTATTCGGCGTCGATGACCTGGAAGGTTGCGGTCAATACTTGCGCGATTATGGCCTGCAGGATGCGGGCAACGGACGATTCGAGGCTCTCGACGGCACCGCGATCGTGATAGCGGACGAGGATGACCCCACGCTGCCGCCACCGCCCACACCCGGTTGCCGGCTGCGCAAGACCGTGATGGGTGTGGCCGACACCGGCTCCCTGGAGGCAATCGCCGCGGAGCTGTCGCAGGACCGCAAGGTGGCCCAGCTTCCCGACGGGACGATCCAGTCGGCCGACGACGACGGCTTTGCGCTCGGATTTCAGCTGACCGTACGCAAGACCCTCGCGCGGCCCGGGGAGATCGTCAATGCTCCAGGGTCCCCATTCCAACGGGGGGTCAACCACCTCGGAGTCGATGCGCACGCCCCCCAGATCCGCCCCCGCACCTTATCGCACCTCGTGTGTTTCGTGCCGGACATCGCGAAGACCGAAGCGTTCTACGTGAATCGACTCGGGTTTCGCTGCGTGGACCGCTTCGTCGGAGTCGGGCCATTCCTTAGGCCCGCGGGCACGCTAGATCACCACACTCTGTTCCTCATCGGCGCGCCGCCGCACATGAAGGGCGTCGAGCATTTCACATTTCATTTCAGCGGACCCACCGAGGTCATGCAAAATGGCTCCCGCTTCGTCGAGAAGGGATATCAACCATTCTGGGGCCCCGGACGACATCAACTCGGCTCCAACTGGTTCTGGTACTTCAATAGTCCGTTCGGCTGCCACATGGAAATGGACGCCGACATGGACCAGCACGATGCGACATGGCGGGCACGTGAGATCCCGCTCAGTGCCGATGCGTCCCAGGCTTTTCTTCTCGGCTATCGCAAGAAGTGGATGCCGGGTCCCGGATCCTCGGCGAACGGCGACTATGCCTGATGACTCAACTCGTGCGGCCGTCAGGCTCTGCAGTGCCGCCGAGATCCCCGAAAGCCAAGCCCGGGGATTCGCTCCCCAGGGGTGCGGGCGCGTGTTTGTCGTGCGACGCAACGGCACGGTGCGGGTATGGCGCGATCGCTGTCCGCACCTAGGATCTCCGCTGCCCTGGCGCAAGGACACTTACCTCAATAGAGCTGGCGACCGGATCGTGTGCGCCGCGCACGGAGCGCAATTCGAGCCGGAGAATGGGCTATGTATCCTGGGCGCCTGCCTCGGGCAGAGGCTGGAGGCAGTGCCTTTTGTCCTCACGAGCGACGGGGAAATCATTCTGACCGAGTATCCTCACGACCTGAGAAGGACAAGCTCATGACGACAGCGGTTTCACGGGTGCTTGTGATCGGCGGGGGTTTTTCCGGCATGGCGGCCGCAATCGCGCTGCGCGGGATCGGCGCCGAGGTCGATCTCGTCGAAATCGACCCCGACTGGCGTAATTACGGCGCCGGCATCAGTCTGGGCGGCGCAACCCTGCGCGCGTTCCGTCAGCTCGGGATCCTGGAGGCATTCCTGCAGAACGGCAGCGCCCAGGACGGCTTGTCTGTGCGTTTGCCACACGGCGCGCAGATCGCGGAGCTGCCAACGCCCCGGATTGCCGGCCCGGAGGTGCCCGGCGGCGGCGGAATCATGAGGCCGGCACTTGCCAATATTCTCGCCGAGGCGACCCGCGCAGCCGGCGCCCGGGTGCATCTCGGATGCACCTTCAACTCGATCGAGCAGCACGGCACGGAGGTCGAGGTCGTCTTCACCGATGGCGAACAACGGCTGTACGACCTCGTGATCGGTGCGGACGGACTGTATTCCAAGGTCCGCGAGGCCGTGTTCCCCGATGCACCCAAGCCTCGCTACAGCGGCCAAGGCGTGTGGCGAGCGGTGCTCACTCGGCTGCCTGAGCTGAACATTCCGACCATGTGGGTCGGGTCGCACATCAAGCCCGGCGTTAACCCGGTATCGAAGACCCACATGTATCTGTTCATCACCGAGGCGCGGCCCGTGAACGAGCACATGGAGCCGGCTCACTTCGTCGAACACATGCGCAGATTACTAGCGGATTTTCCGGCTCCTGAGCTGCAGGCCATCCGCGAACAGCTCGGCCCCGATTCCATGGTGGTCTTCCGGCCGCTGGAGAACCTCCTCGTGCCCTTGCCCTGGTCACGCGGCCGCGTACTCTTGATCGGCGATGCCGTACACGCGACGACACCCCATCTGGCATCGGGCGCATGCATCGGCATCGAGGACGCTCTCGTGTTGGCGGAAGAAATCGCGCGCGCAACTGATGTGCATGAGGCGCTCGGTGCATTCGAGCGGCGCCGCTGGAACCGCTGCCGGATGGTTGTCGAAAACTCCGCGCGTTTAGGCCAAATCGAGATCGAAGGTGGCGACAAGGAGGAGCATGCGCGCATCATGCGCGAGTCACTCATCGCGCTCGCGCAACCGATCTGAGCAGCAGAATCGATTGATCCCGAGCGGGATGGAGCTCAATTGAGCTTCAATGCCGACAGTGCCCCGCCGACCGTATCAATTTGACGGACGCGCATTATCTGCGCCCCGGAGAGTTGATGATGAAGCACGAGGACTGCCTCTGTTCACCCCGTGTATCCACCGCACCCGACAGTACGGGCCCGTCGCGGTCGCCGGAATCCACAGACTTGTACAGCGTACAAGCACATGCGTTCCCAACAGAATCCGAGATGCTCGACGGTCGAGCGTGATGCGGCGAAACCGCAAATCGGATCCGACATCGCCCTGGCTCATTCGACGCGACCGATCGAGACGCAAAAAGGTCGAGGGCCACATGTAGCCCATCCCGTAGTCACAACACCCGAGATCGAAGCCAATCAGAAGTGTTCCGGTGAGCGTGACGGCCGTCGGCAACCGCAGCACTGGCATGACGGGATCTGCGGAGGGCATCGTCATGACGCCTGTGCCGGAAAAGAGTGATCGGGAACGGCCGCGTGTGACCGGCTCACCCCACTGCGACCAATTACTTGAGCGCAGCAGGCGTCCACACGCCGCGTGGGGCCCAGAAATTGGGAATGAACCCGATGCCCTGCGCACAGCACGACACGCGGGTGAACCCCAGACCTGCTGCAGACACTGAACGTAAATCGCCAACTGCAGCGCCGTGCGCATAGCGCCCACTGGCGCAAGCCTCTGGCACGACAGCCACGCCCCGCGGCCGAGAATGTGATGTACTGCGGCAAAGCGCAGCTCGCTGTACAAGTCGCCGACGTAGGCACAGTCTGCCTGCTTCAGGCTCAAGCGACCACTCGCCCATTCCGCTTCATCCTGGGCCCGCTCGGACCCGTCGGCGGCCATCGGCGGCGACTCTGCCTGGATTCTCTGGCACCAGACCGCCCGAGCCGTGCGTACGGCTGGCTTGGCGATGAAGCGTCGGTATACCGCATTGACGCGATCCTGCGCCCCGACTGCCCGGCCCGCCGCGCACGCGGAGAGAAGCAGAACCACAAGCCAGGCGACACGAGCCACCCAACGCCCGGGCCCTTCAAGCATCTGGTTCAGCATAGAGCGCATCACCATCGGACTGCGATCAGGTTCAATTCGACTCGGTCCCTGCGCATGCAGCTGAGCCGATCGATCATGAAACAGTGATGGTGAGCCCGAAGCATGACATCTCTGCGACAACCCGCCGAGCCACAGGCGAGTCACACCGCATCCGCTCGCCGCGCGCTCGCATCCATGTCGCATAGCCGACCTACCGCGATTTGCGCGCTGGATCGCTGCCGACAGACGCTCGGAAAACTCTCTTGAGACTATTCAGGGGCGGAAGCAAACTCAAATACCGCCCGCATCGGTACCGCTGATTTTGATTGGTCGGAGCGCCGAGATTTGAACTCGGGACCCCTTGCACCCCATGCAGCGGAACGTTGCCGCTCGCGACCGCAGCTTTCCCAATCATCACATGCGATAATTTCATGTAAAGCCAATTACTTAAATAATTCTCGAGCGGCAATATACGGCATTAGGAGGTCCCGAAAAATTGCCCCCTGATTGCCCCCTCGGTATCCTATCTGCCCCCTGGCGTGCCCCCTGAGTACGAGCTTCGGGTGCCCCTGATCCCGGCAATCAATATATGCGAATCACAACCGCTTGGCTCGATACCCGAAAGCTCCCCAAGAATCGCCAAGCTGCCAGCTACGACGTCAGTGTCGACGGACGGCGAGGACTCATTGTCCGGGTAGAGCCCACCGGAACCATCAGCTTGCGAATGCGGTACACCGCCCCAGGCCGGGCCAAGCGTCGCTGGCTGGTCTTCGGCGAATACGGTCCTGGCGCATTGTCACTCGCTGAAGCGTATGACCTGCATCACGAGGCAATCCGCCAGCTCGCCCAGAAGCTCGATCCCATCGAAGAACGGATCAAACGACGCGCCGTCGCCGAAGCAGAGCGTCGGGAGTACGAGAGCGCAGACACCGTTGCGAGCATCGTGCAGCAATTCGTCCACCGTAAACTCCGCGGCGAGCGCTGGGACTCCGAAATGGGTACGTGGGTTCGCGACCCGAATACCCGCATCAAAGCCCGAGAGCGTCCTGAGCTTGCGGAGAACGCCCTAAAGACGAACCTTGTCGAAGCAGAACTCGATGGCGTTCAGGTCGGCTCCCTCAAGGCTCGCGACATTACACGCCGACAAATCGTCAGGTTGCTAACTGCTATTGTGGACCGTGGCTCTCCGGTCATGGCGAACCGATTCCACGCACTACTTGTTCAGCTATTCAAATGGGCAGTCAGCCAGGATCTTGTGCCCGCGTCCCCTGTGGTTGGCATCGATAGACCCGGCGGGCGAGAAACTCCACGGGACCGCACACTCACCAGGGACGAAATACACGCATTCTGGACGAAACTCGATAGTGCAAAGATGAGAGACCCCACGCGTCTCGCACTCAAATTGCTCCTTGTGACCGGACAACGCAGCGGCGAACTTCTGGGAGCGCGATGGGATGATTTCAACGTAAAAAAGAAGCTTTGGACTATCCCCCCGGACCTCATCAAGACAAGCCACAAGAAGGACCGGCCGGAGTCGCACATCGTCCCGCTCTCACCGCTTGCCATTGAGCTCCCCCCCTGTGTCACCGTAGTTGTCGCCTCGATCCCTCTGTAATCTTGGGGGCATTGAGGAGTGACAGTGGCTCGATACAGCAGCGAATTCAAAGAGCGGGCGGTGGCGCGACTGCTACCGCCTGAGAG
>JAJZUT010000042.1 GCA_021847105.1 Pseudomonadota bacterium
AACGCCAGGCTCAAGCCCATTCGCGGTGGACGGCTGCTGCGGCAATCGGGCTGTCCCGCACCGAGGCAACGAATCAGAGGCAGCGCCAGCGAAGCGACCCGTAATCCCGCGACCTTACGCCGAGCCCATCCCGGCGGTAGGCAATCGGTCGGATTGGCTTCGATGAGGCCCCGACATCGGACGGGTCGCCAGAATGACGCACGAGGTCACTCTCGATACCAATCAGTCCTCGCCATCCTCACTCAGATAGTGACTCAGCGGAGCATGCTCGGTCTTTGCCAATCGGCGCAGATACCGCAGCGTGCGCTCGTAGCTCGCTCGGCCCTTGCTCGCGATCCACTCTTGCCGCATCTGTTCCCGGCCCGTCACTTTCAGCAGACTAGTCGGCGTATAATTCGCCTCTGAGCCCGGCGCTGTCACGACCCTGCGCGGCGAGCCGACGTTCCCGCTTGGACCGTGCAACCGAGAATCGCTCGCTTTCGCCATGCGTCGCAATAGAACCGGATTGCGGCAGCCGGGATTGAATTGCGAAGGGACTCTCTGGGCCCTCACTGCCACCTGAGCCCGATCCGCGCTCCGACGCCAGATCCCGCCGATAACAGCGGCGTTGGCGTCCCACTGCGACATCGGCGGCAATCGGAACGCAGCCTCGATCGTGCGCACGATATTCACCTGCGAATAGCGAGCCGTCACCAGCGTTCTGCGCACCCATGGTCCGAGCGCCACCGCAAACGTGCGATGGGCATCGATGTGATCGGCACCGGATTGCGCGTCATCCTCCGTCACGAACACGAGCATATGCCGCCACTGAGGCGTCGTGCTGAGATAATGAATGATGCGCGCCGTAGCGACGTCGTTGTTAGCAACGTAATAATCGGGAGTAAAATAACACGGCGCACGCCCAGCAGTGTGATCGTCTGGCAACCAGATATACATGAATCTCGGCAGATCTGTGGCATGGCGGCGCATCCACCCAATCGCGACCCGTGCCCTCTGTGTGTCGAGAACCATCCGGTCCCAGCCGGGGAACTGCCGCGCGAGATGCGCGCGCAGGTTCGCGGGGATATCGCCCGCCTGGCTGCGTGACACAAATTCGCCGAAGTCCTCGAAGCTGATGTGGTGCGCCTCCAGATCGTTGAACAGATAGAGCCGCTGAGGGTAGGCAACCCACGGGTTCGACCACCGTCCGAGCACCGACAAGTTGATCGAATCGGCGTACGAGTCCAGGCTCACCGCTTGCCCGCCCGCCGGCCCCACCCCGGCAGGCGCGCTCGGCGCGGACCCCGGAACCAGCGACTGAGTCCAACCCGGATTGGCGACCAATCCTCGACCCGAATAATACTGAGGCCAGGTGCGCTGCACGAAATCAGAGTCCGATGCACCCGTGGTCCATTGATGCCCCTGCGCCGTCACTTCGCCATCCGCGTAGAAATTAACAAACAGTGCGTCGTGTCGCGCCCAGTCGAATAAATTGGGCAGCTCGCGCGGACCATAGAGCGCCAAGCGCCGATTGGCCCAGGGTCCGAGGCCGTGCAGGTCACCCAGCTCCTCATCGAATGTCTTGTTCTCGCGGAGGATGAATACGACATAGCGGATACGACGGCGCAGCCGACGCGCCTGCCGAGCATTCTTCCGTGCCAGCAGCGCACGCATGTCTGCGGAAAATCCGTTGTCCGCGAGTGCCAGTCCGGTCAGCTGCCGCAAATGGCGCTGGATATTCCCGAACGAGATGCGCTGCAACACACCGTGCATCATGTCGCCAACCCATTGATGGCGTAGATTGGGACCGGAGCCAAGACCCTTGGCTGCGACGACATACAATGCTCGTGGACCCGCGGCCAGACCGGTCGGATACCACGCGGTCGGCAAGAGTCCAAGCGCGCGCCCGCTGCGCAAATCAAAGAGCGCGACATCGTCATTGCCAGCATTGGCCACGTACAGCGTCCCGGAGTGAATGGCCAATGCATCCGGGTAGCTCCCAGGGGGTGCACCGGGATAGGGAGAATCGTCGAAAATCCGCACCACCCGCAACGCACGTGCATCCACCCGCACGGCTTCATCGGCATTCGAAGCCGTGAACACCACATCAGTGCTGTCCGGCACCGCCACCAGCGCCGTGGGGTGCACCCCGGCGGCGGAGTTGTTCGGTCCGGTTCTCGGCCCGACGCACACTTGCCCAACCCGTCGCAACGACCGACTCCTAAAGATCGTTACGCCACATCCCCCCCAATCGCTCACGACCAGCAGTCGCCCATGGTCGGTCAGGACCGGCGCGAACGGGTATGGACCTGCATTCACGTAAAGCGTCCGCCCACTGCTCAAATCGATGCGCGCCACGGCGTTGCTCAGCAACCCAGTGACGAACGCGTATCGACCGGTCGGATCCACTGTCACCCCGTCCGGGAAGAAATGCCGCTTGCCGACTCGCATCCCTTGATAGCGATACGGGTATTGATCGCGCGGAAACGACAAGAACTGCAACCGATACCGTCGCTTCAAAACCAGTCCGTCCGCACCCGGTCGAAACACGATGAGTGCATCGCTGCTCCCGCCCGCGACGTACACGGATCCATCCCTGCCTACGGCGAGGCCTTGGAAGAAATTCTCCCGCGGGATTCGCAGCACACCCCGCACCGTTGGTCCGCTCACCGCTCCTCGAAAGCCAAGCACCACGGTCCGACGCTGCAACGTCCCGGCCGAATAGCCCGTCACCGACTGGGCGCGCGTGGCTCCATTGGCCAAGACATAGACCACACCTGCAGCCACGGCCACGCTCGAGGGGAAATTCCTTGTGCCGGTCAAATGTCCCACCGGGCTCACCCACCGCCCCGTCGCAATCTGGTGTGTCACCCCGCGTACGTTTCCGATCCCGGTTCTCAGCACCGACTCCTTCACCCCGATGCCGTCACCGGTGCCGCTGCCCGTGGCACAGCCGCCGACGATCAGCGCGGCCGAAGCCGCGCTGATCAGCCCTATCGCGTGCACCGACTTCACTTGCCAGGCCGCTCTATGAGCCGAAATTCGCCGTAACCGTCAACCCGATGAACAGCGGCGCCTGATACTGAGCGAGCTGATAATCCAATGCCGGCGGCTTCTCGCTCTGCACGTACCCGTAGAGAACACTCTTATTGTCGAACAGATTATCCGCATGCACTTCTACCTTGACGTCTCGCAACATCCTGTTCAGCTGCCAGGTATAAGCCACGTTCGCATCCACGGTCGTGTACGCCGGAAGCCGCGTGGTGCTCGTCGCACCTGTGTTGTACGCAAGGTACTGCGCTCCGACCAAATGCGCTCCGACGCTGCCATACCAAGGTCCAGCGGCATAATCCAAAGCAAGCGTTCCGGTATCCTCCGGCACGTCCGGGCGCCACTGCCCCGCCTTCACCGAGCCGTTTGGACCGGTGAAGCTATTGGTGTACTTGGCATCCGTATAGCCGAAATTCGCCTGCAGGGCGAGATGATGCGGCAGAGGCACCTGCCCGCCGACGGTGAACCCCTTGTATTCTGCGGTGCCCGAGTTGTACAGAACGGTAATGCCCGTGATGTCGTTATAGTTCGAGCTGAAAATATTCTGAAACCTTCGGTCGAATACCGCAATCGACGCTTCACCGTACTGACTTTTGTAACTCAGGCCAGCATCGATGCTGTCAACGTACTCCGGCTGCACCGTCACTGGCGCGGGCTGCTGGCTCTTGCCGATCACCGAGTACAGTGCAGAAATGTTCGGCGTCTTGTATGTGCGCCCGTATATCACATGCGCGTTCAAGTGACGCGTAACGCTGTACTCAATTCCGAGTGATGGCTCGTTGAATACGTACTGCTCGTGCACTTCACCAGGGTAGTCGTAATAGTATCCCGCGTCGTCGTTCGAATACATCGGAACGTAATTGTATTTATCGCCCGGATGAATGTGCAACCGACCGTGCAGCAATGAAATGTCGTCCTGAATGAATCCGTCGTATTGATTGCGCCCGTCATGCTCGAGCCACGCCATGTTGTAACCCACCACCATGGGCACCGGCGCTCTACCGAACCATGCTTCCTGCGACAACTCACTCGCGAACATTGCATCCGCGCCAATCGTAACGGTGTTATCCGGGAACAGCAGCACTAGTCGGGCCAGTGCCCCGGTGTTCTCATAATTGTCGACGTAGCGCTGATACTGGGTTCCAGCGGCAGCCGAGCCGAACATCTGCTCCGCCACCGAGCAGTTGTACAGATTCGGATAAAGTGACGGCGGCACCGAGGACGGCTCGTACGCGTTTAGCGCGCCGCAAGTCTTCACCGCCGTCGGCAACCTGTACCCGAGGTAGCCGCCACTGTAGAGCGCGTTGGCAAACCCGGTGCGATCGTTAGCCTGTCCGTTGTAAAAGAACTTCACCTCGCCGATAGTGATCGGATTCAGGAGCGACTTCAGCGACAGGATCGCCGTGGTCGCGCGCGATGATGACCAATTGTCATCGACGCTCGGCGGATAGCCGAAGTATTCGCCCTGGCGCTGCAAAATGGCAACCGGAACGGCGTCCGACGGACGCGACTGCTCGTTGTTCGAGACGAAAATGAACTTGACATGACCGCTGCTGGTCGGCTGTAGCGCCGCCAGATAGTAGGAGTCGATCGATGCGTGCGTGTACGCCTGATAGCCGGTGACATTGGTATGATAGTAGGAGCCAAGCACGCGCAAGCCCCCGAGCGTCTCGATTGCCCCAGAGTTGACCTGCACACCTTCGGTGGATGTCGATCCATGTCCGGTGTAGCTGCCGGCGCCCCCCATCAGCTGCACGCCGAACTGGCTGGTGGGCATGCGGGGAAGAAAATTGATCGTCCCGCCGAGCGAAGCGATCGAGGTCTGCGCGGGGCTGTTCGCGCCGCTGAATACCTGCACACTGCCAAACTGACGCGTCGTGAGGGGCGTCACGCCGTGATTATCGCCTTGCCCATAGATGCCGCCCAGAAACGGATTGACGAACGGCACACCGTCGAATGTCGTTCCGACCTGATCGCTGTTGAATCCGTCGAGCGTGAAGACGTTGTCGCTTGCAGTTAAATTTCCCGGGCCGGTCGAGAGGATATTGAATCCCGGAGTATTGCGCAGCACGCTCATCAGGCTCGAACCAGGACTGATGTGCTCAACCTTGGTTGCACTCACGGTGGCGACTGCCCGCTCCGGGGCCACGATCGTCACCTTCTTGAGGTGAACTTTCGGCTGGCTGCTCACGGAGTCGCTCTGTTGCGTGCCTGAGGAGTAATTTTGTGCCCTGGCGAGCGCCGGACTGATCGCCATGAGCGCCGCACACGGCACTAGCGCCATACACGGCGAGCAGACTTCCCGCACCAACTTGCGGATTTCAATGGACATTGTACTCACTCCCACTCGGTTCACGGTGCGGCTTCGGCCGCGAGGAGAAATGGCGAACACCTCTCGCCCGGCCGGCCAGCGGCTTGCGGTCGAGATCACGTCGATAGGTTCCTATAACGTTTAACTCTAGGCGATCAATGTGAACGGGCGATTACAGCCGCGCACAGCGGTTGGCTACGGCTCCTGCTGCGCAGGTCCACCGATCACAGCGATCGGTTGCGCCGAACCTCCGGTTCCGGGAAGAAGCCCCTTTGGCTCCGCATGACATACGTAACGCTCCGTGGACGTGTTACATGCTGTGCTCACGCCGTTCGAGGCTGAAATCGCCTCCCAGACCTGCCTCCTGGTGCGACTTCACAGCCCGATTCACTCAGGAGTGCGCACCTGCTCGAATCAATTTCCGCGCCTTCGGCGTCTCGCGCCGGTTCGGTCCGCGCCGGTACCTGGCGATGGTGATACGCCGCGTTGATCGCGCAACCGATTCGCCACTGACAGCGGCACTTTTAATTAAACGTTCTTGTAGCCACTGCAGCCGGGATATACTTGCCACCCCCTGCTCTCTCAAGCACGGACTCGACGGACAGCGCGCAGCGATGGTGCAATGGCAACGATTAAACACGTAGCGGCGAAAGTCGGTGTTTCGGTCGCCACGGTGTCGAATGCCTTGAATGGCAAGAGGAATGTGGGTTCGGCCGTACGGCGCAAAGTGTTGAGCGCCGCCAAGGAGCTCGGTTACCGCCCGCACCGTGCGGCACAAGCAATGCGCACCGGACGCACGAGTGCGATCGGCCTGGTCCTGCCAGACCTGACTAACCCGTTCTTCTCGCAGCTCGCTCAGGCGATCGAGAACAGGGCGCGCAGACTCGGATTACTGGTTTGCCTCGTCGACAGCGAAAATTGCGCACAGGGAGAAACTGAGGGATTCAAGTTACTTGCTCAGCACGGAGTCGACGGCCTCATCTGGTGTCCGGTCGGTGCGAGATTGCCGCCACTGCTGCGCGAGCTGCAACGTCCGATTGTACTCATCGACCGGCCTAGACCGGGCTTTGCGGTCATTCATTCGAACAACTACATGGGTGGTCGGCTGCTGGCCAAGCACGCACTGCAGAAAGGCCATTCGCGAGTCGGCCTATTGTCTGGACCTCGCGTCCTCGCGAGCGCTCAGCAACGTCGCAACGGGTTCGTCACTGCCTTCCCCCTCGGCATCGAGATCGCCTGGGAGGTACGGGTCGGATTCGACGGCTTGCTGTCCCGTGATGCACGTGATGCGCTGCTGCGTCGGCGCGGAGCGACGCTAATTGTCGCTGGAAACGACCTGATTGCGATTGGCGCCGCCCGTTTCCTTGCCGATCAGGGAATAAGTGTTCCTGAGGAGGTCTCGATCATGGGTTTCGACGATATCAGCTGGGCAAATATCGTGACCCCGCGCCTGACGACGATCGCCCAGCCGCTGGTGTCAATGGGCGAGCGTGCCGTCGAAGTCCTGCAGCTGCAGATGTCTGGCACGACCGTCGAGCGTCGACCCATGATATTCGACGTATCGCTCATCGAGCGCGACTCCGTCAAGAGCATCTAAGGGGAATCCATACCGTGCAGGAGCGCTCCGCATGACACGCCGTCCCCGCATCGTGGTCGTAGGCAGCGTCAATACGGATCTTCAGTTTCTGTGCCGGACACTGCCACAAGCAGGGGAAACCGTGTTTGGCTCGGAGTTTGGCATCGGCTTCGGCGGCAAAGGGGCCAATCAAGCGGTCGCCGCCAGCCTCTGTGGGGCGGAGGTGACGATCATCGCCGCCGTGGGCGCGGATCTGTTCGGCACGGAAGCGGTGCGCAACTTGACTTCCCATGGGATCGATACGGCCGCTGTTCGGGTGATCTCCAATGTCGCCACCGGCAGCGCTTTGATCCTGGTCGAACAGAGCGGGGAAAATCGTATCGTCGTCGTCCCCGGTGCGAATGAACAGCTGATGCCGGCGGACGTCGGTGCCGCGCAGGACCGGATTGCCGCCGCCGACATGGTCCTCGTACAGTTCGAGGTCCCTCTGCAGACGGTGCAGGCGACCGTATGCCTCGCACAATCGCACCGCGTGCCGTGCTTGGTCAACCCAGCACCCGCGCTGCCGGTTCCTCTGGCCGAACTCGCTGGGGCGGAGTATTTGATCCTCAATGAATCGGAGGCACAGCTGCTCAGCCGGCACAACGGTGGGACGGACGGCGATTTAGAGCGCTGCCTGGACGTGTTGCTCGCGAGCGGTCTGCGCAGAATCGTGCTGACTCTCGGCGCCAGAGGCGCGGTGCTCGCTTCGGCGGACGCGCGCACGCCGATCTCTCCATTTGCAGTGTCCGCGATTGACACGACCGGCGCCGGTGATGCGTTCATCGGCAGCCTCGCAACTTTTTTGAGCGAGGGCATGACGGAAGCCGATGCCGCGCGGCGCGCAAGCCTTTATGCGGCATTGTCAGCCACTAGACGCGGCGCGCAACAGTCGTTTCTGGGGCGCGCAGAATTCGAGGCAGAGCTGCGCAAATGGGCGGCGGCCAGCAACCACCGCACCGAGGGTTGATCGCGATGTTCATCGTGCACAGTTACACCCTCGCAGTCGTGCTCACCGTGATCACGATGCTCTGCTGGGGATCTTGGGCCAATACACGCAAGCTCGCAGCGACGAGTTGGCGCTTTGAGCTGTTCTACTGGGATTACGCTCTCGGGGTGCTGCTCAGTGCGCTCGCCTTTGGCATCACGCTCGGCAATGCAGGCCAGCTTGGCCGGCATTTCATCTCTGACCTCGAGCAGGCGAGCGCCTTCAGTCTGACTCACGCGGCGTTCGGCGGCGTGGTGTTCAATCTCGCCAACATCATGCTGGTCGCGGCGATCGAAATCGCGGGGATGGCGGTAGCCTTTCCGGTCGGCATCGGCTTGGCGCTCGTGCTCGGAGTGATCCTGAACTACCTGGCGGCTCCGGTGGGCGATCCGACGCTCCTCGCCATGGGGGTCGCGCTGGTGGTGATGGCGATCGCATTGGACGCGGAGGCGTACCGCCGCCAGTCGCGGCATTCGGTGCGCCTCAGCATCAAGGGCTTGCTGCTTGCCCTTGCCAGCGGAGTGTTCATGGGCATCTTTTACCGCTTCGTCGCCGTAGCGATGTACCCCGATGCGGCCCGGCCCATTGCCGGTCTGATGGGTAGTTACGCTGCCGTTTTCATATTCGCCGGCGGGGTGTTTCTGAGCACCTTCTTTTGGAACACCCTTGCCATGCGATTTCCGGCGATGGGCATTCCGGTCCCTTTCTCGGACTATTGGCGGGGCACTCTGCGCTCGCACCTCGCCGGGGTGCTCGGCGGGCTGGTATGGGGCTGTGGAATGTCGCTGAGTATCATTGCCGCGAGTCGCGCAGGCTTTGCGATCTCCTACGGCCTCGGGCAAGGCGCGACAATGATTGCAGCGCTCTGGGGTGTGTTCGTCTGGAAGGAATTCCGCGATCCGGCGCGTGGGGTCCCCGCGCTGCTCTGCGCGATGTTCCTGTGTTTCATCGCGGGCCTGGCACTGATCGTCCTGGCACGAACGACTTGACGGTATCGCTCCGTAGGCACGATTACCTTGCGCGGCCGATCAGTCCGCACGGCCTCGCCCCCCGTGGCAGCTCCGATCGATTCACTGCGGGATGATCCAGGAGAGTGGCTCATATGAACATCCGGTGTTTGAGTGTGAGGTGGTTTGCAGCGTTGTGCATTGCATTGCTCGGCGCGCAGTGCCTGCTTGCCGGCGCGGCAGCAGCGCCGGCCGCTGTCGCCGGAGCTCGTCCCAAAGTGATTCTGGACGAGGACGAGATGGGCCCCGGCGGCACGAACATCCAAGCCACCTTGATGCTTGCACAGGACAAGGCGATCAACCTGCTCGGCATCACCGTCCCCACGGGTGACGGCTGGCAGCCGGAGGAGATCGAGCACGTGCTGCGGGCGTTGCAGATCGCTCATCGTGCCATTGCAGTATATCCGGGTGCGATGTTTCCGCTGCTCAATACCCGCCGCCGAGAACGAGTGTGGCAGAAGCTGTACGGTGAGCTGTTTTACGACGGCGCCTACATGAGCCACTGGCCCTCCGAAGGCACCGACGACTGGACTGCGCTGCATCCGCAGCGGCCCTATTGGGTCCCTGCACTTCCAGAGGGCGAGCCGACCACCCACGCCCATCGTAAACGGGCCGTACGGTTCATGATCCAGATGGTGCACAAATATCCGCACCAGGTCACGATCATCGCAGCCGGTCCCTTGACCGACCTGGCGCTTGCCGCAAAGCTCGACCCGCGGTTTGCCTCGTTAGCGAAAGCACTGGTGTTCATGGGCGGCAGTTTCAACCCACAGCCGGCGAACACCCCGTTCGCGCGCGCCGCGGACTACGTGAACTCACCTCGCGTCGAGTTCAACATGCGCTTCGACCCGGAGGCCGCATCGATCGTTCTGCACCAGCCCTGGCACGAAATTACCGAAGTACCGCTCGACGCCACGAGCCCTACACTGATGACGAGGCAGCTCTTGCAGCAAATCGCGCACGGGGGTGCCCCGTTCGATCACTACCTCGGCCGCTTCGGGCAGGTGTATCCACTCTGGGACGAGACGGCCGTCGCCGTCTGGCTGGATCCAGCGCTCATTACCGCCGCGACGATGATGCGGGTCGACGTCGATACCAGCTTCACCGCGAACTACGGTGCCACGCTCAGCTGGCCGGTCGGCCACGGCCCGAATCTCGGCGAACGACCGGTTCGGGTCGTCACCGCCGTCGATGTGCCGCGCTTGAACCAACTCGTCGTTCGCTTACTCACCGCGCCGAAACCCATCGCGATTTGGCGCTCCCGCCACATGCGCATCCGCCGTCCGAGGTCCACGCGTCACCGACACCATTGAAGCCGACTTCACGGCTTTCGGCGTAAAAGTCCAGTCAATCGCAAGAATTCCGAGACTCCACGGTGCGAGGTGTCCGCGCAGCCGTCGCTGGGCATAGACGTGCCCGCAACGCTGAGGGGCTCGGACCTGCATCGGCAGATGTCTCGCCGGTGACAGCCTGGGTTCCGCCTGCACACGGCGGGATGCTGTTCAGCGCAGCGGCAAGCCCACCCCGTCGATGGAAAACGCCGCCCAGAAGTACGGCGAGGCGTAGCGCCTGGAGTGCAGCATCGCGAGCTGCGCTGCACGCAATGCAGCCGCCGGCGCCAGCCGCCGCTGCAGCAGGTTCACGTAGAAGTGCCGCATGAACTGCT
>JAJZUT010000024.1 GCA_021847105.1 Pseudomonadota bacterium
ATGGAACTCAGTGAGTCTGGAGAGGAGCGGAGACGAGATGCGCTCGCGTTCGTTCGCGGTGCACACGACAATCACCCGACTCGCATCCATCTCGAGCTGTAGCGACATGTCCCGGTAGCGGCGCGCGGAGTTCTCTTCCAATAGGTCGAGCAGGGTATTGACTGGCGTGTCGCGACTGCCCGCGGATTCCTGCGGGATTTTGTCTACTTCGTCCACGACGAGCACCGGAGATGCGCTGTCGCCGGTCGACAGCAGATCAAACACTATGCCGGTGCGCGAACCACTCCAGCGGGCATCGCTGCCGCACAATTGCATAGCGTCCTGCGCGCCGCCCGCCGAAAATACCGACATCCTCACGCCGATCAGGTCGGCGATCGCCGTTGCGAAATGCGATTTTCCGACGCCAGGCGGGCCGAGCAACAAAATTGGATCAATCCGCGCGTCGGCGGCGGTACGGGCGTGTCGCACCAAGGTCCACTGTGCGCGTAGATGCTGGAGCACCTCGCCGAAGTTCTCGAAGTCAGAGCCGAGGCGGCCAAACGGGTCCACGATCGCTTCAGGACCCGCCCACGGCACCGAGCGCCAGCCGGCGCTGCGCGCTGCGCGATCAAGACAGGAGACACTACGGATGTATGTGGCGACTTCCCGCGTATTTGTGGGCTTGGGCCCAAGAATTTCGCGGGCCTCGGCGATTGCTTCCGGCGCGAACACGCGCGCCATGTGCCGTGTGTGCTCTACCCGGTCTGCCTCAGTCATCTCCGGCGCGTCGGAGACTGATTCGTCGGCGGGCTGTGCGGCCGGTTCCGGGGCCGGTGGCACCGGCTCCGCGGGCGGTGCGAAGCGGGAGCGGAGGTTTTCGAGCGTCAGGTGCTCGTCTCGCTCGGCAATTCGGTCGATGGGATCCAGACTTTCTCGCCGGGCGCGATCCAGGACGAGGCGGGGTGCCGGAGTCATGCGGTAGGCCATGCGAGGACCTCCCATAGCGAGACGGCGATGCTCGAGTGCAGCCAGGCGCCGCTGGTCTTCCACCGCCGCGGGGCGGCGGCGAGGGTCCACTCGCGAAGGGCGGCGTACCGGCGCAGGCTGACGCGGTGGCGGTGGGGTGCGCGGCCCGCGCGTTCAACGGTGACGATGGCGCCGCCGGTCTTGCGGTAGGCGCTGATCGAGGCGAGGGGGACGGCAGTCGGCTGCTTTGCGGCCGGCAGTCGTAGGGCGGCAGGATCGGCGACGGGCATGGTGGCACCCCTTCCCGGTGTTGCTTGCCCGGCCCCCGTCGGTCGGTGTTCGTTCCACCGGCGAGGGCCGATTTCTGCCACACTATTGCCACACTTGGTGCCTCAAATTGGCACCAGTGGCCGCCGCTTCACACCACTAAGTGATTGAGTTTATTGGAGTCTAGTGGCGTCCATGAGGGGCTCGGCTCGGCTTCGAACCAGGTGGTCGGGGGTTCGAATCCCTCCGGGCGCGCCAATCCGCTCAGTGGCCATTGTGGACACATCGCTGGCGGATCAATCCAAGGACCTTCATCACGCGCTGGCCTCGAATGGATGAGCGGGCGATCCGAGTCATCCCGCCGCTCGTAGAGCGCCGCCCCGGCGCCGACGGCTTGACCCAGCCGCAAGCCGAGCACGACAGATGCCGCACCGCCGTCCCGGCGAGTGGCGGCGGTCAGCCAACGTTCATGCGAGCCGCCTCGTCGGTGCCACTGCGGACTTCTGTTTAAGCCGTTCACGACCGCCGGCGCCGCCGCGTGCGAGCGGATCCGGTACGCGCCGCATCCGGGGGCGCCAAGACGGCTTGCCGCCCAGATCTTGACATGTAGTAAGTATAGACTTACCGTAAGTCATGGCTAACCAAAAGTCGGCTCTGGTGAGTTTGTCTGCGCTCGGTGATCCGACTCGGCGCGAGATATTCGAGCGCCTTGCCGAAAAGCCCACGGCGGTCGGTGAGCTGGCGCGCGGCCTACCGGTCAGCCGGCCGGCCGTGTCGCAACACCTCAAGGTGTTGAAGGAGGCGGGCCTGGTTCGAGAAGTGGTGGCTGGCACGCGGCGGATCTACCACATCGATCCGCGGGGAATCGGCGCCATGCGCGATTGGCTCGATGCGCACTGGCAGGGCGCACTTGCCGCCTTTCAGACATTGGCCGATACCCTACACACTAAGGAACACGCCCAATGAGCATCGCTCCAGTGAAATGCAGCGTAGACGTGCGGCTCTCGGTGGCGCGGACTTTCGCGCTGTTTACGGGGAACATGGGGGCATGGTGGCCTCGCGGTAAGACCCCGGGCGCTGCCCCGCACACGGAAGTGGTGGTTGAGCCGCGCCCGAACGGTCGCTGGTTCGAGCGGGATGCCGACGGCAATGAGACGCAATGGGGCAGGGTGCTCGCCTGGGAGCCGCCGAAGCGCTTACTGCTCGGCTGGCAGCTCGATCACACATTTCGGTTCGATGCGGCGCTGCTGATGGAAGTTGAAATTCGCTTCGAGGAACTGACCGCGGGCGCAACGCGGGTGAGTCTTGAGCATCGCGGCCTGGAGCAGTTGGGCGTCGAGGCGCGGATGTTTGCTGAAAAGGTCCGATCCGGCTGGCCCGAGCGCCTGAAAGACTTCGTGCAACACACCCATGCCCGGTCAGAGTGAGTCATGCCCTGACTCCAAGTGGGTGCGGTAGCGCTCGGCACAAGCAGGCGCTGGGGCGTTGCAGGCCCGCAAGCCGTCTGGCGCTTCAGCGCGGAGCGAAGCGCAGCCGGACCACCGCACTTCCGGCGTGCCGGCTGCGCGGGTCAAGCAATTGCTCAGTGGTTTGTGCTGCCCCGCTTGCGCAGTGCCCCAAGGAGAGCGAGCAGACCGAGTGCCGCGCCAAACAGCGCAAACGAGCTGGGCTCCGGGACATTAGCCCAATACGCCGTATAGGAATTGCCAATTGCATAGGGACTGTTCGGGTCACCGGAGAAGTTAAACGCCTCCATCAGCACGGAAGAAAAATTGGTTGTTCCGGCGGCCGCCCCGAGATTCAGAGCATCCCTGCCGTTGACGTAATAGTCGTATTGTGTGCCTGTGAACACGATGGCAAGCGTATTCCATGCGCCGTAGTTCACGTTGACGTTGCTGAGGTCGTACCAGCCGCCATTGCCGTTGTTTGCAAGGTCACTGAAAATGCGAAAGCCGATGAAATGATCGGTTTGATCCAAGCTGTTGACGTCGGCTGTGCCCGTGCCATAGTTGGTGAATCCGATGATGGGGTAATCGGTCACAGTCGAGTTCCCATCGCTCATTACGCCCCACATGCCGGTGCGTCGAGCGCCCAGGTCGGGATTTGACCAACTCGTCGGCACATATAGCGCCGCTGCGATGGAGTCTCCCGCTCCGCCACTGATGCTGTATCCCTCACCCTGAGTGCTGTAGAAGCCACCCTGTTCGCCGAGTGGGCGATTGCTCGCGGCCCCGCTGGTGCCGATGCCGATGCCGAGAACGTTGGACTGACCCTGATAGGTGCCGACATTGCCGAAGCTGGCCGGTGCGTAACGATCAACTGTCCAGCCTGTCGGCGCCGAGGCGAAGTTCGGCATCAGATCGGTCGCCTTTGCGCCCGTCGCCGCGAGGGCGAGGCAAGCGCTGGCCAATACAGAGAGTGTTGTTTTCATCGATATCTCCCCGGTGTGATTTGAGACGGCTCGGAAGTGCCTTGTCCAGGGTTGGCCGATCGCCCGTCGTCCGTTGGAACGCGAAGGAACTCGAATTGCCCATTCGGCAGCGGTCATGCCGCGCTCGATTGCGCGGCTCTGGTTATTCACCACCTCTGAGTGCGGACCGCAACCGCAGGTTATGTAGCAAAATCCGTGCCCTCGGTACGGCGGGCTCCGGGAAGGCTGATGCTCAGAATAAAATAAGTGATATCAGGGAGTTGAAACGCTCGGCGATGATGCGGTTTAATTTTGTATCACCAGGATATTTTTTAGTATGTAAAAAACATCGACGGGGGTTGCTGCGGCGCCGCTGCACTCTCGCGCTGCCTGGTGGGTAATTCCGCTGCAGTCGGGACGCGGCTTGCCCTGGCGAGCAGGTGGTGGGGGGGGAACGGCAGTGAAAGCCGCTTGAGCCGATCATGGTTGGGCGAGCGAGGAAGGCGGGCGATGAGGTTGCGCCGAGGGGAGACGAGTCGGCGTGACCAAGTCGATTCGTGCCCATGCTCGGCAGGCGCTCGCGCCGGTGGAAGGTGTGTACGTCCGACGCAGGCTGCGGGACCTTAACGGTCAGTCCGCCCCGGTTGCCGCAGGACCGTGGCTCTTTGCGCTGCGAGCGGCGTACAAGGTGGCGATCGCGCAGGATGCGAGGCGAGAGCGGGCATCGTCCGCACGACTGGTGAGCATGATCGGCACGCGTGCGCCGAGCACGATGCCGGCCAACTGTGCTCCGGCGAGATACTCCAGCTGCTTCGCCAGCATGTTGCCGGCTTCCAGATCGGGTACCACGAAGATGTCGGCACGTCCGGCGACACGGGAGGAGATGGCCTTGGTGGCCGCCGCCGCGGGCGACACCGCGTTGTCGAACGCCAGCGGGCCATCCAGGATGCCCCCGGTGATCTGGCCGCGATCGGCCATCTTGCACAGTGCCGCCGCCTCGAGCGTGGATTTGATTTTGGGCGTGACCAGCTCGACCGCCGACAGAATAGCGACCCGCGGGCGGCGCACGCCGAGCGCCTGCGCCAGATCGATTGCGTTCTGGACGATGTCACGCTTGTCCTCGAGCGACGGGTAGATGTTGACCGCCGCATCTGTGATGAGCAGCAGCCGTGGGTAGTGCGGCGCGTCGATGACGAAGACATGGCTGACTCGCCGGTCTGTGCGCAGACCGCATTCCGGGTCGATGACGCAGTGCATCAACTCCTCGGTGTGCAGCGCGCCCTTCATGATCGCATCGGCGTCGCCGCCGCGGGCCAGTTGTACCGCCTGCGCGGCCGCCGCATGACTGTGTTCCGTGGCGACGATCGCGCGGCCAGTCAGGTCGATCCGCGCCGCGCGAGCGGCGGCACGGATTCGGCTCTCCGGTCCGACCAAAATCGGCGTGATGAGTCCGGCGCGTTCCGCCTCGATAGCGCCCATGAGCGAGACGGTATCGACCGGATGCACCACGGCGGTGCGAAGCGGTGCGCTCCGGCGGGCCTGGGCCACGAGCCGATCGAGGCGGTGGAGGGCCGCGGAAGCCGAGGTCGATGGGGTGCGTGGGAGGGATTTCATTGCGGATGCCCGGGGCTGTCGTCGGGGCGGCTCGCGCCTTCAGAAGGTGCCAGCAGCGCATAGCGCCGACCTTGTGGCAGATCATACCGGCGTACGATTCGCGCAGCACCGGTGGCCTGGAGACGTCCCGCCTCGCCATCACCCGGCGGGCGGACTCCCAGGTGGCGGAGCAGCGGTGTGAAGGGACCGGCCGCGTGGCCGGGCAGCAGTACGAGCACGCGCCCGCGGGGGTCATGTTCCGCAAACCAGCGGGTCACCGCCCGGCCCGCCGCACGCCGGGGCACCTCGATTCGTGTGAAGCGAGTCTGCAATCCGCGGTCGAGCATCGCCACGGTGGTCTCATCCGGGTCGAGGAGCGCGAGTGGGCGGTGTTGAGTCTCGGCATGGATCCGCCGGGCGAGTGCGGGCAGGTCCTGCCAGCGATCGATGGTCGGAAAGATCGCGAGTGCGCTGAGGCAAAACGCACCGGCGTAAGCGCCGAAGGTCCAGCCGAAGCTCAGCAGGACTTGCCCGTGCTGCTGTGCGCGCGACGCGCGGCGCAGAGCGAGTCGCAGGCTAAGCAGCACTGCGGCGGCGAGCATCAGATCGGCGCTCGCTTTGCCCGCGGAGTGGATGTGAACGGCTGCGAGGGCAACGACGGCGGTGGCGAACGCAATTGCCAGTATCGCGACCGTCCAGCGTGTCCAGCGCAGTGGTGCGGTTGCCGCCTCGGGTTGCCGTTGTGACTCACTGCTCCACAGGGCGATCATGAGACTGAAGCCAAGCAGTGCGGGGGCTGCGTAAGTGTCGCGCGCGGTGGCCGCGAGCGATAGCAGCAGCAACCAGGGAACTGCGGCGCAGACGGCGAAGCGCCAAGCGGTACCCGCTGAGCCCGGGAGGCGGGCGCGGTCCCAGGCTCGGCGCGTCGCGGCGGCTGCGAGCGCCGTCCAGGGCAGCAGGTAAAGCGGCAGCTGGAAAAAGTATTTGCCGACGGAATTTCGATGCGCATTGGCGTACTGATACGCCGGTGGCGCGGGAATCTTCATGAACCGACCGGCGAGGTTGTACCAGAACATGACACGTAAGGCGTGTTCGCCGTGAGCGGTGTGTGCGACGGCGAGCAGCCACGGACCGATGACAATGGCTTGCAGCGCAAGCCCCGCGTAGAGTTCGGCGCGCTTCAGTTCCTGCCAGCGACGCTCCCAGGCGATCAGGCTGAGCAGGGCCAGCGCTGGCACCAGCCAGCCGACGGCGCTCTTGGCCATGAAGCCCGCCGCCGCGCCGGCGTGCATGAGCAGATACCCATACAGCTTCCGCCGGCCCCGCGGCGCACTGTAGCCGAGGTACGCACCGAGCAGCGCAACGGCGCATGCGGCAAGCAGACAGGCATCGGGTGCCAGCCACATCGACACCCGGAATGCAGTGATCGCACTGCCCGCGACCAGCGCCGCGACACACGCCGCCGTGACGCCATCGAGTGCGAAGCCGAGCGTGCCCATGGCGAGCGCAACGATCAGCGCATACACCAGGTTCGGGAGGCGCAGCACCGCGGCGCTATCACCCAGGGCGCGCACGCACAGCGCCGCGGCCCAGTACGACAGAGGAGGTTTCTCGAGGAAGGGCCGGCCAGCGAGCTGGGGCAGCACCCAGTGATGCTGCCCGGCCATGCGCCAGACGATGTCGGCGACGCGCGGCTCATCTGGCGTCCACAGTCCGCGCAACAGCGTACCCACGACCCACAGCGGCGCTAGCCCGAGCAGTACCGGTCTGAGCCAGCGGCCCGAGCCGTCGTTCAGTGACAGAGATGACATGTGTGCCGGCATTATGCGGTGACGGTGCCGCCATCGGCAGCTGCACCGGATTGTGCAAGAATGTTTTTTTCCCGTTCTTGGATCGGATCCACATGGCGAGCGCACCGGAGGCCCGTTTTATCGAGGCGCGTCTGCACCAGATGCGCCTCGAGCGTGGAGGGCGAACGATACTGCAGGACGTAAGCTGGACGATCCGTCCGGGCGAACGTTGGGTGCTGGCAGGCATCAATGGTGCCGGCAAGACTCAGTTGTTGAAGGTCGTGGCCGGCTCGGTGTGGCCGACGCCGGACAAACCGGGGGTGCGCCAGTACCGCTGGCTCGGCGAACTGTGGCACACGCCGCAGGAAGTCCAGGCGGAGATCGGCTATCTCGGCCCGGAGCGTCAGGACAAATACGAGCGCTACGGCTGGAATCACACCGTCGAGCAGGTCGTCGGAACGGGCGTACATCGTACCGACATCCCGCTGCACACGCTCAGCGCGACGGAACGTCAGCGCGTCGCTGCCGTATTGCGCCGACTGCGCATCGATTCTCTCGCCACCCGCGCATTCCTCACGCTGTCCTACGGGGAGCGGCGTCTGGTGCTGCTGGCGCGGTCGTTGGTTTCCCGGCCGCGGCTGCTGCTGCTCGATGAGCTGCTGAACGGCCTCGATACGCTCAATCGGGGCCGGGCACTGCGGTGGCTCGAGGGCTCAAGCCGCTCGATATTGCCGTGGGTGCTCTCGGTCCACCGCGCCGAGGATGTGCCCGCTTCGGCCACGCATGCGCTGATACTCGATCACGGTCGGATCGTGTTTCGCGGCGCGCGCGCGCGCGCGCCCCTAGCACGCTGGCTGGCCGAGGGGCCGCCAGGCAGAACGGTACTTCGGTCCGGCGTGTCCGGCGGCTTGGCTGCGCGCCGTCAGCTGGCGCCAGGGACCGTCCTGGTCAGTCTGGGCGCAGCCGATGTGTATCTCGATGAGCACGTCGCGCTGCGCAACGTGAACCTGACCGTGCGGGCCGGGGAGTGCTGGGTGGTGCACGGCGGCAATGGTTCGGGCAAGACGACGCTGCTGCGCACGCTCTACGGGGATCATGGGGTGGCAGCCGGCGGGCGCATCGTTCGCGCGGGTATCGAGCCGGGCGTGCCGCTCGAGACATTTCAGCGGCGCGTGGCGCTCGTGGCACCGCACCTGCAGGCCGATCACCCAAGCGAGATGACCGTGGCCGAGGTGGTACAGTCGGGCCGTTACGCGAGCATCGGCTTGAACGAAGCGCCGACTGCGGCCGACCGGGCCGCCGCCCGGCGCGCAATGCGTGAATTCGAGGTGCTGCCGTTTGCGCAGCGGACCGTGCGGGAGTTGTCCTACGGGCAGTTGCGCCGCGCGCTGTTTGCCCGCGCCTGGGTCAATCGACCGCAGTTGCTGCTGCTCGATGAGCCCTTTGCGGGGCTCGACGGACCGACCCAGAGCGAGCTGCAGAGGCGCATCGCACATCGGGTTGCCGAGGGCGCTGCCGTCGTGATCGTCGTGCACCGACGCTCCGAATGGCCGCCCTGCGTCACGCACGAGGCGCAGCTGGCGACTGGTACGCTGCGTTATGCCGGCCCGGTGCGCCGGATCACTCGAGGGTCATCTCGGTCTGAAACACCGAAACGGCCTGGCCGATGATCCACACCGCCGAGGCCACCCCGCCCGTCATTTCCAGCTCCACTTCCACTCGCCCGGGGCGGTGCAGCCAGCGTCCCTGCACGCCGTGGAACGTGGCTGTGTGCCGATCATGGCTCAGCAGCCCGTTGTGCACGAGGTATACGCCGAGCAAACCATGGGCGTTGCCACTCACCGGGTCTTCGCCGATGCCCAGTGCCGGGCAGAACATGCGCGACTCGGTGAAATGGTCTGCCGCCTGCGGGGTCAGCGCGAATACAAAATACCCGGCCGCTCCGATCTGCGCCGACAGGGTGGTCAGGCGGGTCATGTCCGGCTTGAGGTGATTCAACGGCTCGGTGCCGCGCACGCCGATCAGCAAGCGTGTGCTGCTGGTGCCGGCGATGCGCAGCGGGCAGCGCGGATCCAGATCGTCGGTGGCAAGGGCGAGTGCATCGAGCACCGCGAGCCGCTCGCGATCGTTCAATTCGCGTCCGAGCGGTGGTGGATTCTGACGAATCGCGATGCGGCGCTCCTGGCCGCTGCCGCGCACCTCGATGTCGAGTATTCCGGCTCTGGATTTCTGCCGAACGCGCGCCGGGGCACCGGCGCGTGCGCTCAGCACGTGATGTGCGGCGACGGTGGCGTGACCGACGAAGCCTGCTTCGGTGCGCGGCGTGAAGAAGCGTGCGCGAACGTCATGATCCGGCCCATCCGGGGCAAAGAGAAAGGCCGTATCGGCATTGTTCAGTTCCCGGGCGATCGCGAGCATCTGCGCGTCGGTCAGTCCGTCGGCGTCGAGTACCACGCCGGCCGGGTTGCCCGTGAAGCGCTCAACGGTGAAGGCATCCACCTGGTGGATCTGAATCTTGCGGCTCATTTGGGTCTCTGTCGCCTCACGCTTCCGCGCTTGACCTGCGCCGAAGGGCGGCCATTCTAGCCCATTGGGCGCGGATCGGTAGAATGTCGGGGGTGGACGTCGGGGTGGAAGTCAGCCTGTACCCGCTCGAGCGGCGCTTTGCGCCGCTGATCCACGCATTCATCGGACAGCTCGAGGCCCACCCCGGCCTGAAGGTGCTGCCGGGGAGCTTGAGCACCCAGGTCTATGGGGAGTACGGGCAGGTGTTCTCGGCCCTGCGCGAGGCAATGCACGCGACGCTCGAGGCTCGCCAGGCGGACGGCGGCCGGGCTGCCTTCGTGCTGAAGGTGCTGGGGCCGCTCTGAGTCCGGCAGAGCCGGGGCAGTGGCGTAAGTGACGCCAACCCGGCACACTAGGGGATTCAATCGTCTGTTTTCCTGCAACGCATCCGGTTAAGAGGTGGGTGAATGGCGCTGCTGCGAGTGATTGACCGTGACGGTACGGAGCATGAGGTCGAGGGTAAGACCGGTCAGAAGGTCATGGAGACTCTGCGCGATCTCGACTACGGCGTGGCCGCAGTATGCGGGGGCATGTGTTCCTGTGCCACCTGCCATGTGTACGTCGATCCCCAGTGGGCCGAGCGGCTGCCGGCGCCGATGTCCGATGAACGGGAGCTGCTCACCGAACTCGGCCACTACCAGGACACCTCGCGCCTGTCTTGCCAGATCGAGTTCACGCCCGAGCTCGATGGTCTGCGGGTCACGATCGCCCCGGACGAATGAGCGCGGCGTTGCAAGGCGTGCAGGCGGGCCCCTCTCGTGCTTGAAGTGATCATCGGACTGGCGGTCGGTGGCGCGCTCATTCTGGCGCTGCTCTACGTGCGCGTGCGCCGGGCGATCCGCCAGGAGCGCCACGCCGGCCATGACAGCTGGGACGAGATGATGATCGGCCGGTTGCGGGCCGAGGGCTACCATCCGTTCAATGAGTACCGGGTGGATTTCTTTCTCGGACTGCCGAATGAGGCCGCCTGCGAGGGGGTTCGCGCCCAGCTCGAGCCGGAGGGTTTCGAGATCGACGTCAAGGCGATCGAGAACGAAAGCGCACTGCCCTTCAGCCTGCACGCCTCGAAAATGATGCAGTTGCTCGTGCCCGACATTCAGGCGTTGAGCCGGCGCATGAATGCGCTGGCCGAACAGTACCAGGGTCGCTACGACCACTGGGCGGCCTGAGACGGCCGCGTAGGCGGACGTCTATTTATTCTCGGTCTGGCGTTTGACGGCCTCAGCGGCCGCGGCAATGGCCGCAGGGTCGCCGAGGTAGCGGCTGCCGAGGGGCTTCAGCTGCGCATCGAGCTCGTACAGCAGCGGAACCCCAGTCGGAATGTTGAGTTCGACGATGTCTCCTTGGGACATGTTGTCGAGCATCTTCACCATGGCGCGCAGGCTGTTACCGTGGGCGGCCACCAGCACGTTACGACCGGCACGCAGCTCCGGAGCGATGCGCGCGTTCCAGAACGGCAGCACGCGCTCCAGGGTGTCCTTCAGAGACTCCGCCGCGGGGATCTCGCTGGTCGGTACAGCGCCGTAGCGCGCATCGAAGCGTGGGTGACGCGGATCGTCGGCCGGCAGCGGCGGCGGCGGCACATCGTAGCTGCGCCGCCAGATCTTGACCTGCGCATCGCCATGGCGCTCGACGGTCTGGGCCTTGTTCAGCCCCTGCAGGGCACCGTAGTGGCGTTCGTTGAGGCGCCAGGAGCGCTCGACCGGAATCCACATCCGATCCATCTCATCGAGCATGATCCACAGCGTACGGATGGCTCGCTTCAACACCGAGGTGAAGGCCACGTCGACCGTGATCTTCTCCTCGAGCAGTTGGCGGCCGGCCTGCATCGCCTCCTCGCGACCCGCCGGAGCCAGATCGATGTCCGTCCAGCCGGTGAACAGATTTTCCAGATTCCATAAGCTCTGGCCGTGGCGGACGAGAATCAGCTTTCCGGGCATGCGGGCCCCTCCGAGACGTAGGTGTGCCCCGCCCGCCGGTGCGAGTGAACGGCCTGAGCGGCGGCGCGGGCTGGCAAGTATAGCCGAGGGCGCACCGCCGACCGCTATTCGGCGAGCTTGCGCAGCGATTCGACCCCGACCGTGAGGGTGGCGAAGTCTGCCGTGCCTGCCGCACGCATTTCCTTCAGCGTGCGCTCCCAATGCGCGAGCTTGTGCCCTTCCGCCTCCTGCCACGCGGCGACGCGCTCGGCGGCGCTGCCACGGCCGCGGCGGTCGAGAACGCGCTCGACGAGCGCCCGGTGGATGCGCATCGCCGCATCGCGCACGCCGGTGCGAGCGGTGGCCTGCCAGGGGCCATCGACTGAGAGTTGATTGATCTGTGCGCGCAGCCAGTCGAGGCCGGTGCGGGCGCCGACCTCGAAATACATGCGCGCCGTGTCGGCCACTGCCACGTGGTGCGCGGCGGCAATTTCCACGACGTCGAGCGACGCATTATGCGCCTCCAGACTCGCCACGCGCGCGGCGAGCGCCGCGGGCAGGCCGGCTGCGACGAGCTGACCATGCGCACTGTCGAAGTTCTCGCGCCAAGCGCCACACAGCACCTGCGGGATCCGTGCACCGATTTCCTGCACCCCGGCACGGAACTCGCGCACCGCAGTGTCGACCTTCAGCGCCGGTCGGCGCGCGAGCAGCCAGTAAGTGACGTGGCGCAACAATCGGCTGGTCTCGAACATCGCCGCATATTGGATCTTCGCCGGCGCGCGGTTGTCGAGAGACTCGATGTCCTCCCACAGGTCGCGGGACTGGAAAATCTCTCGCGCCGCGGTGAATGCACGGGCGATCTGCGCCGGGCCGGCGCCCGTGTCCTCTTGAGCGCGCAGCACGAACGTCGGCCCCATGCGGTTGATCAGGCTGTTGGCAGTCGCCGTCGCGATGATCTCCCGGCGCAGCCTGTGCCGCTCGATGGCGTGCGCAAAGCGCGTGCGCACCGGACCGGGGAAGTACCGTTCGAGCTCGTTCGAGAGATACGGGTCCTCCGGCACGTCCGAATCGAGCAGATGGGTGTTCAGCCAGATCTTGCCGTACGACAGCAGGATGGACAGCTCCGGGCGCGTCAGCCCCGCTCCGTTCTTGCGCCGCTCGCTGATTTCCTCGTCACTCGGCAGGAATTCCAGCCCGCGGTTCAGTCCGCCGGAACGCTCGAGCAGGCGGATCAGATGCTGATACTCGCTGAGGCGCGCTTTCGCTTGCTGCTCGAGCGTGCTGATCGCCTCGCCCTGCAGGTAATTGTTGCGCAGCACCAGCGTGCAGACCTCCGCCGACATGCGCGCGAGCAGACGGTTGCGCTCGGCGAGGGAGAGCTTGCCGGCGTGCACCAGCGGGTTCAGCAGGATCTTCAGATTGACTTCGACATCCGAGGTGTTGACCCCAGCGGAATTGTCGATGAAATCGGTGTTGATGCGCCCGCCGGCGAGCGCATATTCGATGCGTCCTCGCTGGGTACAGCCGAGATTGCCGCCTTCGCCGACCACTTTGGCGCGCAGCTGATTGCCGTTGATGCGCAGCGCGTCGTTGGCTCGGTCGCCGACCTCGGCGTTGGTTTCCCGGCTGGACTTCACATAGGTGCCGATGCCGCCGTTCCAGAGCAGATCGACGGGCATGGCGAGAATCGCGCGCATAACCTCGACCGGCGTCGCGGTTGCGCTCTCCAGACCCAGCATTGCCCGTACCTGGGGGGACAGTGCGATCGACTTGGCGCTACGGGGGTAGACGCCGCCGCCGACCGAGATGCGTTTGCGGTCGTAATCGTCCCAGCTCGAGCGCGGCAGGGCAAACAGCCGCTGCCGCTCGGCGAAGCTCACTGCCGCATCGGGCTTGGGGTCGAGGAAAATGTGTCGATGATCGAACGCGGCCTGTAGGAGGATGTGCCGCGAGAGCAGCATGCCGTTGCCGAAAACGTCGCCGGACATGTCGCCGATGCCCGCGACCGTGAATTCCTCTTTCTGAATATCGACCCCGAGTTCACGGAAATGCCGTTTGACGCACTCCCAGGCGCCGCGGGCGGTAATGCCAAGCCCCTTGTGGTCGTAGCCGGCCGAGCCGCCCGAGGCGAAGGCATCGCCGAGCCAGAAGCCGTACTCGGCTGCAATGGCGTTCGCGGTGTCGGAAAATGTGGCCGTTCCCTTGTCCGCTGCGACCACCAGATACGGGTCGTCGCCGTCGCCGCGCACGACCTGGGGAGGCGGCTCGATCTTGCCGGCGACAATGTTGTCCGTCACATCGAGCAATCCGCGGATGAAGGTGCGGTAGCTGGCGATGACCTCGGCCTGCACCTCTTCGCGGCTGCCCTGCGGCAGGCATTTCGGCACGAAGCCGCCCTTGGCGCCCACCGGTACGATCAGGGTGTTCTTGACGTGCTGTGCCTTCATCAGGCCGAGGATCTCGGTGCGGAAGTCTTCGCGCCGATCCGACCAGCGAATGCCGCCACGAGCCACATCGCCCATGCGCAGGTGCACCCCCTCAACGCGCGGGCTGTAGACGAAGATTTCGTACTTCGGGCGCGGCAGGGGCAGGTCCGGGATCGCAGCCGGATCGAACTTGAACGACAGGTAATGCAGGGCAGCGCCGGTGGTGTCGCGCCGGTAGTAATTGGTCCGCAACGTGGCCAGCACCAGCGTCAGATAGGCCCGCAGGATGCGGTCTTCATCGAGGCTGCTGACCGCATCGAGCCCGGCACGGATGCGTGCCACGAGCTGCTCGGCGGGGCGCTTGGCAGCCTTGGTACCGTGTGCACGCTGCGGATCGAAGCGTGCCTCGAAAAGGCGCACCAGCGCCGCGGCGATCGCCGGATTGGCCGCGAGGGTGCGCTCCATGTACGCCTGACTGAAGGGCACCCCGGTCTGCAGCAGGTAGCGGCAGTAGGCCCGCAGCACCAGAATCTCGCGCGCCGACAGGTCGGCACTGAACAGCAGGCGATTGAAGCCGTCGTTCTCGGCCGCGCCGTCCCAGCCAGCGGCGAGCGCGTCCTTGAAGCGCTCGGCGGCACGCGCCAGGTCGATCGCGACGCCGTCGCGATGCTCGAGCTCGAAGTCTTGGATCCAGGCGATGCCGCCTTCGGGCCAGGCGAGCTCGTAGGGTCGCTCGGCGATCACCCGCAGGCCGAAATTCTCCAGCATGGGCAGCAGGTCGGAGATCGACACCGGTGCGCCGAGCTTCACGATCTTCAGATGCAGTGCTGCCGGGCCCTGTTCCTGCGCCCGATGCAGGCTGACCTGCCGTCCGAGCGGCGCCGTGCGTAACTGCTCGAGATCTGCAATGTCGGCGAGCGCCTCAGCCGGCGGGACCTCCTCCTCGTAGGCCATCGGGAAGACGTGCCGGTAGCGACTGGCGAGCACCAGTCCGTCGGCCTCTCCCCGGCGGGCGATCAGCACATCATGCAGGTGATCGCTCCAGGAGAGGGTGGCGTCGGAAATCTGCCGTTCAATTGCTGCGACGTCGATCTTGTGATGCTCGCCTGGAACGGTGCGCACCACCACGTGTACCCGCGCGTGGCTGGCGCTGGAGATCTGCACCTGGCTCTCGACGGATTTGCCGCCGAAGCCCGCGAGCACGATGTGCTCGATACGCTGGCGAACGTCGGTGTTGTAACGATCTCGCGGCACATATACCAGGCACGAGAAGAACCGGTGATACGGATCGCGCCGCGCGAGCAAGCGCACTGTGCGCCGCTCGTAAAGGTTGACGACGCCGCGGCAGATGCGCACGAGGTCATGGGTGTTCGCCTGGAACAGTTCGTCGCGGGGGTAGGTCTCCAGAACGTTCAGCACGGCCTTGCCGTCGTGGCTCTGTGGATCGAGACCGAAGTATTGGATGACGCGCGCGACCTTCAGGCGCAGCACCGGGATGTCGCGCGGGCTGCGGTGATAGGCGGTGGAGGTCCACAGGCCCAGGAATCGGTGCTCGCCGCTCACCTCGCCGCGCGCGTCGAAAATCTTCACGCCGACGTAATCGAGGTATTCGGCGCGGTGGATGGTGGAGACCGAGTTTGCCTTGGTCAGCACCAGCAGTTCCCGCTCGCGCGCTCGCTCGCGGATCTCATCTTGCAGCCGGGTCAGTGACGGGCGCTCGTTAGGGCTGCGCGCGCGCAGGATGCCAAGGCCCGTGCGCGGCTCGGATTTGAGCACGTCCTGACGCGCGCCGCGTTCCAGCCGGTACTGGCGGTAGCCGAGGAAGACGAAATTTCGCTCTTCCATCCACTGCAGCAATTGACGGGCTTCACTGATTTCTTCGCTCGAAAGCGGTGGCGGGCTACGCTCGAGCTCCGCGACTACGCTGCGCACACGCTCGCGCATCGAATCCCAGTCCTCGACTGCGGCCGCCACTTCGTGCAGCGTGGCTTCGATCTGCGCACGCAGCCGCTCGAGCGTCTCGGCATCGGTGCACCGGTCGATCTCGTACATTTCCCACGATTCGGTGCGGTGCGGCCGGGCGCCGTCGGCGCCGAATGCACTGATGCGCCCGCGGGCATCTCGGCGTGTCTCGAAAACCGGATGCACGATCAGGTGCATGGCGAGGCCGGCGCGGTTGAACGTCAATCCGAGCGAATCAATGAGAAAGGGTCGATCGTCCGTGACGATCTGTACCACGGTGTGCGCAGAGTCGAATCCGTCGCGCTCCCGATCGGGGTTGAAAACGCGCACCAGCGACTGTCCGGGAGATCGGCGCAGCCCGAGTTGCAGATGACAATGCGCCGCGTGCGCGAGCGCTTCGGGAGCGCGGGCCGCCAGGTCCTCCTCGCCGACTCCACGGTAGTAGGTTCGAAGGAATGGCGCCGCTAGGCGAGCCGCCGCGGCCGGTGCGCCGCGTGGCAGGCGGATGCGGGCGATTCGATCGATGAGCGCGAGACGCGCGGGAGGGATGCTGCGCAGGTGCCGGCCATCGCCGGCGGCGGATGAGGCGTGCATGGTGGGCGGCGATTATATACGTCTGGGCAGCGAGGAGCTGCCAGAGTATAATGGTTGCGATCGCAACGAAATAAGCGCCGCCCTTGAGGCGACGGAGCTGCCGATGAGCCACAATCGCGACAATCCCATGGGTACCGACGGCTTCGAGTTCGTTGAGTACACCGCCCCGGATGCGCAGCTGCTGCGCGACCTGTTCGAGCGGATGGGGTTCCCGGTCAGAGCCCGACATCGCTCCAAGAACGTGACGCTGCATGGTCAGGGCGCGATCAATTTCATCATCAATGCCGAGCCCAATTCGTTTGCGCAACAGTTCGCGCGCGAACACGGTCCCTCGGCGTGCGCGATGGCGTTTCGCGTCAAGGATGCCGCCTACGCCTACCGCCGTGCGCTCGAACTGGGGGCACGTCCCGGACCGCAACACGCCGGTCCGATGGAGCTGAACATTCCGTGCATCGAGGGCATCGGTGGCTCACTGATCTATCTGGTCGATCGTTACGGTGACCAGTCGATCTACGACGTTGACTTCCGCACGGTGGCCCCGCCTCCCGGGGCGCGCGAGGCCGGTCTGACGATCATCGATCATCTGACGCACAATGTCCGACGCGGCAATATGGATCGCTGGTCCGGCTTTTACGAGAAGCTGTTCAACTTCCGCGAGATCCGCTATTTCGATATCGAGGGCAAGCACACCGGGCTGCTCTCACGCGCCATGACGAGCCCGTGCGGCAAGATCCGCATCCCGATCAACGAGTCGCAGGATGATAAAAGTCAGATCGAGGAGTACCTGCGCGAGTATCACGGCGAGGGCATCCAGCACATTGCGCTCGCGAGCGAGGATATTTACGCCACAGTCGATGCACTGCGCGCGCGAGGCATCGCCTTTCAGGATACTCCTGAGACCTATTACGAGGGGATCGAGGCGCGCGTGCCCGGTCACGGCGAGCCGCTCGAGGAGCTGCGCCGCCGCCGCATCCTGATCGACGGCAATCCACAGCGCGGCGAGGGCCTGCTGCTTCAGATCTTCACCGCCAACGTCATCGGCCCGATTTTCTTCGAGATCATCCAGCGCAAGGGCAATGAGGGCTTCGGTGAGGGGAATTTCCGCGCGCTGTTCGAGTCGATCGAACTCGACCAGATCCGCCGCGGGGTAATCTAGCCGAAGCGGCGCTTGCCGGCTCGCTCGCGGTGCTGCCTCGCCGCTCAGCGAGGTCGGCGGTGAATTACACTCGCGCGGATGGAAACCGTCCACCGCGTCGGCTCGGCGCACCGGCAGCAGCTGCGGCTCGAATACGACCCGGCGCTGCCGATCAGCGCGCACCGCGAGCAAATCATTGCGGCCCTGGCCCGCCATCAGGTGATCGTGGTGTGCGGCGCGACGGGCTCAGGCAAGTCCACGCAGCTGCCGAAGTTCTGCCTCGAGGCTGCGCGGGGCAGCGCCGGGCTGATCGGCCATACCCAACCGCGGCGCATCGCCGCGCGCGCCCTGGCCTCGCGCCTCGCCGAGGAGCTCGGTACCACCGTCGGCGCGGCGGTCGGCTACCAGGTGCGTTTCACGGACCGGACCGGTCCCGACTGCCGGGTCAAGCTGATGACCGACGGTATTCTGCTGAAGGAGCTTGAGAGCGACCGGGAACTGCGGCGCTACGACACGCTGATCATCGACGAGGCGCACGAGCGTAGCCTCAATATCGACCTGTTGCTCGGGGTGTTGCGCCAGCTGCTGCCGCGGCGAGCGGAGCTGCGCCTGATCGTCACCTCTGCGACCATCGAACCGGCCCGCATCGCGGCGTTCTTCGGCGAGGCGCCGGTGGTCGAGGTGTCCGGGCGGAGCTATCCGGTCGAAGTGCGCTATCGGCCGCTCGCCGCCGAGGATGAAGATGCCGCGGAGCTGTCGCTGCCCGAGGGCGTTGTCGCTGCCGTGCGCGAACTCGCCGGGGCGGGCCCGCAAGCCGACACGCTGGTGTTTCTGCCCGGCGAGAAGCACATTCGAGAGGCCGCTGAAGCCCTTGCTCGCGCGCAGCTGCGCCTTACCGAGGTGCTGCCTCTTTTTGCCCGACTGTCGAGCGCCGAGCAGGCACGCATTTTCCAGCGCCACACGGGACGGCGGGTCATCCTCGCCACCAACGTGGCAGAGACCTCCCTCACCGTACCCGGCATTCGCCACGTGGTCGACTCGGGTCTTGCGCGCCTCAGCCGCTACAGCCCACGGGCCAAGGTGCAGCGTCTGCACGTCGAACCGATCTCACAGGCGAGCGCCGAGCAGCGCAAGGGGCGTTGTGGCCGCGAAGCCCCGGGGGTCTGCATCCGCCTGTACGCGGAGGCGGATTTCGCGGCGCGGGAGCCGTTTACTGCGCCAGAGGTGCTGCGCACGAACCTCGCCAGCGTGATTCTGCGCATGGCAAGTCTTGAGCTCGGCGAACCACAGGACTTTCCCTTTCTCGATCCGCCCGATGCGCGGCTGATCAACGACGGTGTGCGCCTGCTCGAGGAGCTGCAGGCCATGGATGCAGACCGAGGCGTGACCGCCCTCGGGCGCCAGATTGCGGCGATTCCGCTCGATCCGCGCCTCGGCCGGATGCTGCTCGCAGCGGCTCGGTACGGTTGTCTCGCCGAGATGCTCGTGATCGCGGCGTTCCTCGAGACGCAAGACCCGCGCGAACGGCCCGCGGATCTGCAGCAGCAAGCCGAGCAGAAGCACGCCCTGTTTGCCGATGCGCGTTCGGATTTCGTCACAGTGCTCAATCTGTGGCGCGCCTACCTCGAGCAGAGCGCCGAGCGTACGGGAAGTCAGCTGCGCAAATGGTGTCGGGAGCATTTCCTGTCGTTTCTGCGCATGCGTGAATGGCAGGATCTGCACCAGCAGCTCGAGCGCAGCGCGCGAGAGTTGGCGCTGCGGCCGAACCAGATCCCCGCCGGCTACGCTGAGCTGCATCAGGCGATTCTCACAGGCTTCCTCGGTTCGATCGGCACGCTCAACGAGCGCCGTGAATACGACGGCGCGCGCGGCATACGCTTTGTGATCGCGCCGGGCACCCCGCTCGCTGCACGGCCGCCCAAGTGGATCGTGGCCGCAAGTCTGCTCGAGACCACGCGGCTGTACGCGCGCATGGTGGCGGCTGTCGAACCGGCGTGGATCGAACGGGCGGCTGCCCACCTACTGAAGCGCACCTACAGCGAGCCACACTGGGTCGAGCGGAGGGCGATGGTGGGCGCATTTGAGACCGTGACGCTCTACGGACTGCAGCTCGCAAGCCGCCGCCGGGTGGATTACGGCCGAGTCGCTCCCGCGCAGGCCCGCGACATTTTCATCATGGCGGCGCTAATCGATCCTGAACACGGCCCGGCGCGCACCGTGATTGAGGCGCCGTTCTTGCGGGCCAATCGCGCACTCTGCACCGAACTGCAGACGCTGGAGGCGAAGATCCGCCGCCGCGACATCCTCGCGACCGAATCGCGGCAACTGGAGTTTTATCGCGAGCGCATCCCGCCCACAGTCAGCTCGGCGGGCAGTTTCGTGCGCTGGTGGCGGCAGGCAGAGCGTGCCGAGCCGCAACGGCTGCACATGCGGCGAGAAGATCTGCTGGTGCGTGTGCCCGAGGAAATCGACGCGCAACGCTTTCCGGACAAACTGCCGATCGGGGGCAACCGCCTGCCGCTCAGGTACACATTCGAGCCCGGTGAGCGCGGCGATGGTCTGACGCTGCTCGTGCCGGACGTGCTGCTCGATAGTCTCGATGCGGACCGTCTCGCCTGGCTGATACCGGGTTGGCGTCTGGAGAAGGTGATTGCGTTGCTGCGCGAGCTGCCGAAGAGCCAGCGCAAGCAACTCGTCCCAGTGCCCGAGCACGCGCGTCAGGCACTCGAAGAACTGGGTGTCTGGCAGACGCTCGATTGCGATGCGCTGCCGGGATTTTACGCCGCGTTGAGCCAGTGGATCGCACGGCGCACCGCTACTGCAGTCAGCCCTGCGGATCTGGCCGCGCTGCCGATTCCGGAGCACCTGCGGTTGAATGTGCGCGTGGTCGATGCCGGCGATGCTACCCTCGCCGAGGGAAGGGACCTTGCTGCGCTCAAACGCGCGCTGCGCGCCCGTCCGGCGGCGGGTGCCAACGCTGTGCCGGGCGGGCAGAGTCTGCATCGCCAGTGGGATTTCGGCGATCTCCCGGAGACTCGCGTCGTGCAGCGCAACGGACTACAGCTGGTGATCCACCCGACGCTGCAGGATCTCGGCCAAGCAGTGACACCGGTCGAGGCGCCCGATGCACTGAGTGCCGGGGCGCTGCTGCGCGACGCCGTGACACGCTTGGCGCTGCTGGCGCTGCCGCAGCAGGCCCGTTACTGGAGCACACGGGTCGGTGAAGAGCGCGATTTGGTGCTCGCGAGCAGCGCGTTGGGCCTGCAGCGTCCAATCGCCGAACTGACCGTACAGCGCATCTTCGCGGAATGCTTCGCTGCGGCAGAGGAGCCGGCGCCGCGCACCCGGCAGGCGTTCGAGCAGCGTCTGCAGCACGGCCGGGCGCAGCTGGAGGCGACCGGAGCGCACATCATCAAAATCCTGGCTGCGGTTTGTACCGAGTGGCGTCAGCTGCGTAGCGCCCTCAGTCCCCTACGCAGCAGCGCCGCCGCGGCCGCCGCGGACATCGACGCGCAGTTCGCAGAGCTGCTGCCGCCGCAGTTCATCACCGCCACACCCAATCCGTGGTTTACACATTTGCCGCGCTACCTGCGGGCCGCGTTGCGCCGCGCGAACCGCTTGCCAGCTGATGAGCGGCGCGACGCGCAGCTTATGGCGCGGGTGGCGCCTTTCGTTGTCGCCTGGCGCGGACTGATGCGTGAACACCCCGCTGATGTGCAACGCCCCGAGCTCGCGCAGTTGCGCTGGATGATCGAGGAGCTGCGCGTGTCACTTTTTGCGCAGGAACTACGTACCGCCGTGACGGTGTCCGAACGACGTCTGAGCGAGCAGCTGGAGCGGGCCAGAGCCGAAGCGCGAGCACAAACGGCCTAGCTGCTGGCGGCGCTTCAACGCCGGTATCTATACGTAGAGTTGGTAATGGATTTTTGCCCTTCGGCGAAGATCCTATGACGCGTGTCTGCGGGAACGTTGAGATGCGGTGGCGCCGATTGCGGCGAGCCGCCCCACCACTGACTTGCGGAAGATCGCGTCATGACACAGTCCGAAGCGACGATCGCCATGCCCGGTCGTGCCGCCGCGCCGCTGCACCGGGAGCCTGGAAACTCCTGGGTGTTCAGCGTCTATGCGCTGATCGGCGCCGGCTTGCTCCTGATCGCGCTCTACCAGTTCGGCTTCATCGCTCCCCGTGTCCTCGCCACGCTCAAGGCGCATGACGGCGTCCGCTCGGTTGCGTATCTGTCGATCGCCTGGATCGTGCTCGGATTCGTGTTGGCCGTCGTTCGCACGGTGCTGTGGATTGCCTACCGACCCGCTCCCGCCGCCACGCATGAGTCCGCGCCGTCGCTCACCGTGATCATTCCCGCGTACAACGAGGGGGCTATGGTGTTGCAGTCGATCGAATCCGTTGCGCGCGCCGACTACCCGCGCGAACGACTGGAGATTCTGGTTATCGATGACGGCAGCCGGGACGACACCTGGCGTTATATCCTGCAGGCTGCTGAGCGCCATCCGGGGCTCGTCACTGCGTTGCGTCAGAAGCGAAACATGGGCAAGCGCGAGGCCTTGGCGCTCGGCTTCGCGCGCGCCCGCGGCTCGGTGCTGGTTACCATCGATTCTGACAGTGTGATCGAGCGCAGCGCGCTGCTCGCCATTGCTGGTCCATTTCGCGACGTCCGAGTGGGCGCAGTGGGGGGCAAGGTGATGGTATACAACCGAGCGCGAGGCCTCATCCCCCGGATGCTGCACGTGCGATTCATTCTCTCGTTCGACATGCAGCGAGCGGCCGAATCGGTTTACCGCAATGTGTATTGCTGTCCGGGAGCGCTTACGGCGCTGCGCACCGACGCGGTGCGCAGGGTGCTGGAGCGTTGGCGGAATCAGCGCTTCCTTGGGAAAGGTTGCACGTTTGGCGAGGATCGAGCCATGACGAATTTCCTGCTGGATTGCGGCTACGATGCGCTGTACCAGCGAACTGCGGTCGTGCACACGGTCGTTCCGCACGCCTACGACAAGTTGTGCAAGATGTTTCTTCGCTGGGATCGATCCTATGTGCGGGAAGAACTGCGCTTTGCGCGGATCGTGTGGAAGAGACCCTGGCCGACGCGCATCCTGGCGTCATTTGACCGCTTCGTCACCAATGCCAGCTACCCCATTTCCTACTCGGGGCTCCTCGTGATGCCGCTGGTGCTTGCCCGCGATCCGGGTATCGCCGGATCATTACTGCTCGCGATGGGCGGGGTGTCGCTGTTCAACGTGCTCTATTATCTGCGCAGCGAGCGCTCGCTCGACTTCATTTACGGGGTGCTGTACGCGTATTTCTACTCGTTCGCACTGTTCTGGATCTTCCCCTACGCACTGGCCACTGTGCGGTCGCGCGGCTGGCTGACGCGCTGATGAGCACGCTGCCCGTTCAGGGCAGGTGTTCGCGCGCGAGGTATTCGGCGCTTTGCATCTCGATCAGACGGCTGGCTGTGCGTTCGAACTCGAATCTCAGTCGCTCTCCCCGATACAGCTTCTCCGGGGCTGCGCTGGCGGATATCACGAGCTTGACGTTGCGGTCGTAGAGCTCATCGATCAGGGCGATGAACCGACGGGTCTCGTCATGACGGGTCTCATCGAGCTCGGGTACGGTCGAGACGACCACCGCAGCATAGAGACGCGCGAGTTCGATGTAATCCTCCTGGCTGCGCGGCCCGGCGCACAGCGCCTGGAAATCGAACCACACGGCGCTGTCACTCTGGCGCACAACCGCGATGCTGCGCTCGTTGATTTGCAGTGTGCCTTCGCTCCATTGCGCATGCTGCGAGAGTTCGGCGAACAGTGCAGCGAGGCGAGTCGGGGTGTCGCTGCGATTCGTCGGCAGATAGGTTCCCGCCTGAGTCAGTTGGCGCAGGCGGTAGTCGCTGCCGCCGTCGACGGACAGGACTTCCGTGTGCCGTTCGAGCAAGGCGATGGCCGGCAGGAATCGCTGCCGTTGCAAACCATCCCGGTACAACCCTTGAGGCGGTGTGTTCGAGGTCGCCACCAGGGTGACGCCGCGGCGAAACAGACCGTCGAACAGTGTGCCGAGAATCATCGCATCGGCTATGTCAGCGACGAATAGCTCATCAAAGCACAGCACGCGGGTGTCGGCGGCGATGCGTTCGGCGACGGTTTCGAGCGGTGAATCCTGCGTTCCGAGTCGCTTCAGCTCGGCATGTACGTCATGCATGAAGCGGTGGAAGTGCCGGCGTCGACGCTCTGGAAACGGCAGTTGATGAAAGAAAAGATCCATCAGCCAGGTCTTGCCGCGCCCGACCGGTCCCCACAGGTACACGCCGCGCTGCGCTTCGGCCGGGCGATGCGCGAGACGCTGCAGCAGGCGACGTGTGATTGACTGTTCGACAGTTCGAGCGGCGAGCAGCCGGCTGCGCAGATCCTCCAGGCGGACAAGCGCCGCGAGCTGCGCCGGATCGGGCTGGTAGCCGCGTTGCCGCAGCGTCTGCGTGTAGATCTCGCGCAGCGTTGGCGCGGGCGACTCATCCATCTCGGGCGGCCCGCTTCAGCCGGTGAGCTCCGGCAGAGCGCGGAAATGCTCGAGTGCCTGGGGGTTGGCCAGTGCGTCGATGTTCTTCACCGGCTGGCCATGGATGACGTTGCGCACCGCGAGCTCAGTGAGCTTGCCGGAGCGGGTACGCGGAATGTCTGCGACGGCGATGATCTTTGCCGGCACGTGCCGCGGCGTCGTGCTGGTGCGGATCGTCGCGCGAATGCGGTCCTTCAGCGCCTTATCGAGCGATACGCCGTCTTGCAGCCGCACGAACAGAATTACGCGTACATCGCCGTTCCATTCCTGGCCGACTGCGATCGACTCTGAGATCTCGGGTAGGCTCTCGACTGCGGAGTAGATCTCTGCAGTGCCAATGCGAACCCCGCCCGGGTTGAGCACGGCGTCCGAGCGCCCATAGATGACGATACCGTCGTGAGCGGTGAGTTCGGCATAGTCGCCGTGATGCCATACGCCCGGGAAGCGCTCGAAATAAGCCGCGCGGAACTTGCTGCCGTCCGGATCGTTCCAGAAGGCAATGGGCATGGAGGGAAACGGTGCGGTGCACACCAGCTCGCCGCGCTCGCCCCGTACGGACCGGCCCGCGTCGTCGTAGATCTCCACCCGCATGCCGAGTCCGCGGCACTGCAGCTCTCCGCGGTGCACCGGTAGCGTGGGACAGCCGAGCGCAAAGCACGACACGATGTCGGTGCCACCGGAGATCGAGGCAAGATGCACGTCGGACTTGATTGAGCGGTACACGAAGTCAAAGCCTTCTGGCAGCAGCGGCGAGCCGGTCGAGAGGATGCAGCGCAGTGCGCCGAGGTCGACCTCGCGGGCTGGGGTATAACCGTTTTTCTCCAGCGCCGAGAGATACTTCGCGCTGGTGCCGAATACCGTGATCCGCTCGCGCTCGGCAAGGCGCCAGAGTACCCCGGGGTCGGGATGGAACGGGTTGCCGTCGTAGAGAACCAGCGTCGCGCCGGTTGCGAGCACGCTCGCCAGCCAATTCCACATCATCCAACCGCAGGTCGTGTAGTAAAAGACCCGGTCTGCGCGCTTGACGTCAACGTGCAGCAGATGCTCTTTCTGGTGCTGCAGCAGCGTACCGCCGGCGCCGTGCACGATGCACTTGGGTACGCCGGTAGTGCCTGATGAGAACAGGATGTAGAGCGGATGATTGAACGGCAGGGGCACAAAGCGCAGTGCCGCGCCGCGCGTGCCGAAGTCCTGCCAGTGCGTGGCCCGCGCGGCGGCGGCCCCGAGACCCTCGAGGGTGGGCCGCTCGCGGGTGTAGGGGACGACCACGATGCGCTCGATGCTGGGGATCTCGGCGGCGAGGGCCCCGATTGTGGTGAGCGACTCGAGTGTCTTGCCGGTGTAGAAATAGCCGTCGGCAGTGAACAGCACCTTCGGGGCTATCTGACCGAAGCGGTCGAGCACTCCGTGCAAGCCAAAATCGGGCGAGCACGACGACCAGATGGCGCCGAGGCTCGCTGTGGCGAGCATCGCGATCAGTGTCTGGGGCAGATTCGGCAGGTATCCGGCGACCCGATCGCCAGGTCCGACCCCAAGGTCCCTCAGCCCCGCTGCAATCCGTGCCACTTCATCGTACAGCTGCCGGTAGGTCAGGCGCTGCTCGCTGCCGCGTTCGTTACTGAACGCAATAGCCGGGTGCTCGTCGCGGAACCGCAGCAGATTGTCGGCAAAGTTGAGCGTGGCGGTGGGAAAGAATCGTGCACCCGGCATGCGCTCGGGATGCTCGATCGGCGCGCCCTTGCCCCAGTCGGCGCGTACCGCCGCGAAGTGCGCGAGCTCGCTCCAGAACAACGCTGGCGCCGCGATCGACCAGGCATAAAGCTGCGCGTAGCCCTCGAGACTGAGCCCCAGCCTTGCGTTGACGCAGCCGATGAAGCGGGTGAGATTGGAGGCGGCTACGCGCTGCGCCGAGGGTTGCCAGATCGCTTCCATGGGGATGCGCTACAGCGACTGATAGTTCGGCCCGGAGCCACCCTCCGGCGGCGTCCAGTCGATGATCCCGTACGGATCCTTGATGTCACACGTCTTGCAGTGCACGCAGTTGGCCGCATTGATCTGCAGACGCCATGCTCCCTGGTCTTGCACCATTTCGTACACGCCCGCCGGGCAGAAGCGTTGGCACGGGTTGCCGAACTCGCGCGTGCAGCGATCGGTGCAGATACTCGTGTCGCGCACCTTCAGGTGCGCAGGCTGATGCTCGTCGTGATTGGTCGCCGCGAAGAACACCGACGCGAGCCGGTCGCGCGGTGGCAGCGTGCGCTCTATCCAGTGGCGTTGCGGTGAGTTGTACGCATCGAGCTGCTGCAAGCGTTCGTGATCGGCCTGCTTGTGCTTGAGCGTCCAGGGCGTGCGGCCACGGGTGAGTGATTCCAGACCCGCATTGGCGAGACCGAACCATAGACCGCGCTTGAATCCCGGCTTGAAATTGCGCACCGCGCGCAGTTCCTGACCGCCGGGCGAGGCGCGCCAGAGCGCATCCCAGCCAACCGGCGTACCGGTTTCGGCGAGGTGCTCTGCGGCGAGCATGCCGGAGCGGATGGCCTGGTGCACACCCTTGATCTTCGGCACATTGACGCCCCCTGCGGCATCGCCGATCAGCACAGCGCCAGGCATCTCCAGTCGCGGAATGCACTGCCAGCCACCGGCGGCGATCGTGCGCGCACCGGCGGCGAGGATCTCTCCGCCCTCGAGCAGCGGCTTGATGCTCGGGTGATGCTTGAACTGCTGAAACGCCTCGAACGGGGAGAAGCGCGGGTCCTGGTAATCGAGTCCGGCGACGAAGCCCACGTAGGCGCGATTGTCGCTGAGGTGGTAGATGAAGCTGCCGCCGTAGGTGCCGCTGTCAAGCGGCCAGCCGACGCTGTGTTGGATCAGGCCGGGTTGGACGCGGCCGTCGGGCAGCTGCCACAGCTCCTTCATGCCCAGGCCGTAGGTCTGCGGCGCGCTGTCTGCATCGAGCTTGTAGCGCCCGATCAACTGCTTGGCGAGGCTGCCGCGGGCCCCTTCAGCGACAATGGTCGTGGTGGCATGGATTTCTGCGCCCGGCGTGTAGTTCGGGCCGGGTTCGCCGGCCTTGTCGAGGCCGACATCTCCGAGCCGCACCCCGCGCACTGCGCCGTCGGCGGTCAGCACCGGCTCGGCCGCGGCAAAGCCGGGGAAGATGTCCACGCCCAGGCTCTCCGCCTTCTGCGCGAGCCACGCGGCCAGCAGACCGAGCGACATGATGAAATTGCCGTCGTTGTGCAACTGCGGCGGCAGCGGCAGGCGCTTTCTGCCCTTGCGTGTGAGCAAGTACATCTCATCACGCGTTGCCGGCACGCAAATCGCAGGGGGTGACTGGCGCCATTCCGGCGCAAGTGCATCGAGGGGACCCGGCTCGATCACCGCGCCAGACAGCGCGTGTGCACCGACCGAAGCTGCTTTCTCGAGCAGGCAGATGTTGAGGTCCGGCTTGAGCTGCTTCAGTCGGATTGCACAGGCCAGTCCAGCCGGGCCGGCGCCGACAATTGCGACATCATATTCCATGACATCGCGTTCCACTTGGACGGAGGAGTTGGTATTCATTGGGGTTGCATCCGCACGGCGCCATCGAGACGGATGGTTTCGCCGTTGAGCATGGGAATCGTGAAGGCTGCGGCCACGAGCTGCGCGAATTCTTCGGGCTTGCCCAGCCGATGCGGGAAGGGAATCTGTGCCGCCAGCGAGGCTTGCAGCTCGGCACTCATGGACTCGACCATGGGCGTGAGGAAGATACCCGGCGCGATGGCAATGCACCGAATGCCGAATCGGGCCAGCTCGCGGGCCATCGGCAGGGTCATCCCGGCGAGCGCTGCCTTGGTGGCCGCGTAGGCCGCCTGGCCGATTTGTCCCTCGAAGGCGGCCACCGAGGAGGTGTGCACCAGCAGGCCGCGCTCGCCGTCCTCGTCGGGCTCATTCTGCTGCATCAGCGCCGCAGCCGATTTGTCGCACAGAAAGGTGCCGATGAGATTGATATGCACGACCTGGGTGAAGAAATCCCCGCTCATCGGGCCGTGCTTGCCGAGGACCCGGCCGGCGCCGATCACCCCGGCGCAATTGACCAGCAGATTCAGCCCGCCGAGCTGCTCTCGGGCCGCGGCCATGGCCGCATCGACTTCCCTCTCACGGGTGACGTCGCAGCGCAGAAAATGTGCCTGAGGACCGAGTGCGGCGGCTGCGGCGCGCCCTGAGTCCTCCTGCACGTCGAGCAGCACGCATCGGGCGCCTTGCGCGATCAGGTGTCGGGCCGTGGCATGCCCGAGCCCCGAGGCGCCGCCGGTGATGACCGCGCGGGCGTCTTGAATCTTCATCGATCCCCCTGCTTTGATAACAATAGGTTACCAGATCATTTCCACGGCTACCGCGACCGCTTCGCCACCGCCGATGCACAATGCTGCGATGCCGCGCTTGCCGCCACGTGCGCGCAGCGCGTGCAGCAGCGTGGTCAGAATGCGTGCGCCCGTGGCACCGAGTGGATGGCCCAGGGCGCAAGCGCCCCCGTTAACGTTGACGCGAGCCGGATCAAGGTGCAATTCGTGAATGGCCGCCATCGTGACCGCCGCGAACGCCTCGTTGATTTCATACAGGTCGACGGCGTCGGCTTGCCACCCCAGTGCGACAAGAACTTTGCGAATTGCGCCCACCGGTGCCGTGGTGAACCACTCTGGTTCCTGCGCGTGGCTCGCATACGCGAGGATGCGGGCCAGGGGCTTGACGCGGCGCGTCTCGGCGGCTTGCGCGCTCATCACCACCAGAGCGGCGGCGCCGTCTGCGATCGAAGAGGAACTGGCGGCCGTCACCGTGCCTTCTTTGGAGAAGGCCGGGCGCAGGGTCGGGATCTTGGTCAAATCGCAAGTCCCCGGCGTCTCGTCGCGCTCGAGTCGCGTCTCGCCCTTGCGGCTCTTGACCGTGAGGGGGGCAATCTCGGCGCTGAACGCCTGCGCTTGCGCCGCGAGCGCACGGCGCACCGATTCCGCTGCGAACGCATCCTGCTGCTCACGGGTGAAACCGTAGCGCGCGGCGGTGGCATCTGCGAAGCACCCCATCAGTTTGCCATCGAACGGGCTCTGCAGTCCGTCGTAAAACATGTGATCGAGCACTTCGCCGTGACCCATGCGGTAGCCGCCGCGGGCCTTGGGCAGCAGGTACGGCGCCTGCGTCATGGACTCGAAGCCCCCGGCGAGCACGATCGCGGCGCTGCCGGCTCGGATCTGGTCAGCCGCCATCATGACGGTCTTCAGCCCCGAGCCGCACATCTTGTTCACGGTGGTCGCTGGAGTCGCGAGTGGTATGCCCGCGGCGATGGCCGCCTGGCGGGCGGGCGCCTGACCGAGGCCGGCCGGCAGCACGCAGCCCAGGATCACCTCGTCTGCATCGGCGGCGCGGATGCCCGCGGCCTCGATCGCGCTCTGCAGCGCGCAGGCGCCAAGCTGCGGGGCGGTGAGGGGGCTCAACGCCCCCTGAAACGCTCCGAGCGGGGTGCGTTGGGCGGCGGCAATGACGACTTCGGTATTCGACATGAAAGATCCTCTGTGGACAGTCAGGCGGTTGGCGCGCCGCCCGACCGGCGGCCGGCCTCGGCGAGCGCACGCGGACTTAAACCGTTCTCGAACACGGCAATGAACGCGGCGGCGATCTCTGCTCCCGTCATGGACTGGTTTTCCCGATACCAATGTGCGATCCAGTTGAGTGCGCCGGCGAGCGCGAACGCGGTCATCTTCGGATCGCACGGATGAATCGAGCCGTCCTGCATCCCTTCGCGCAAGAGGCGGCGGATGCCCTGGTCGATTTCTGACTTCAGCGACTTGATGTGCGCACTCATCGAGGGGGAGAGGTCCTGGTCCTCGGCGCGCACCATGCACCAGCCGAACTCCGAGGCGACTGCCTGTCCGTAGTGGCCGAGCACCGCCTTCAGGCGCTCGCGGCCGTTGGCCTTGAGCTTGCGCGCTTTGCGAAAAGCCGTGCGGATCGGCTCGATGCCGGCCACGAAGCACTCGAAGAGCAACTGCTCCTTGTTCGTGACGTAGTAGTACACCGTCGGCTTGCTCACTTCGAGTGCCGCGGCAATGTCATCCAGCGAGGTGTTGTGATAGCCCTTGTGATTGAATGCGTGTGCCGCGGCGCGAATCACCGCTTCGCGTTTGATCTGCCGGTCGCGCAAGCGCTCACGGCTCGCGCGCCACGGCGATCGCTGCAGCGCCGTGGTGACGGCGGGCGATCCCGATTTGACAGGCGCCCGTGCGGGCGCGGATTTGCGGCGGCTGGTTGGCATAACCGGTTCAGGGAGGGGTCCGCGGAGTGCATGGTCCCCGGCTGGTGCAGTATAACCTCACGTCGTGGCGCGTGCGCGCCCGCTCGGTCCTGCCCCGAGGCCGCGCAGTGCCGTGAGCCTTCCCCAGGGGCGCCGCGTTGACCGCTCGGGCGCGCCTGTATCATACTCGCCGGTAGCCATCCTACCGGCGCGTAAAGGCTTTTGTCCCGCCAAGCGCCCAGCGAGCAAGCCATGCTGCCGAAGCACACCAGTGCCGTTCCATCCGTCCATGCCGGGGAGCCCGTGCCGGCTCGGCTCGATCCGCCATTGCGCTTCGTGTCCGCCGCTTCGCTCTTCGATGGGCATGACGCAGCGATCAATATGATCCGCCGATTGCTGCAAGCCCATGGCGCCGAGGTGGTGCACCTGGGGCACAACCGCAGTGTTGCCGAGATCGTGCGCGCGGCGATCCAAGAGGATGCCGATGCCATCGCGGCGAGTTCCTATCAGGGCGGTCATAACGAATACTTCGCCTATATGGTGGATATGCTGCGCGAACGGGGCTGTCCGCACATCAGAGTCGTGGTCGGTGGCGGTGGTACGATCGCGCCCCAGGAGATCGAGGCGCTCGAGCGCTACGGCGTTGAGCGCATCTACACGCCCGAGGACGGCCGTCGTCTCGGCCTCGACGGGATGATAGAGGATGTGTTCACGCGCGTACGCGCGGTCCGCAAACCGATTTACGAGGCGCGGCCGTGCACCGTGCGCGAGCCGGCGCAGTTGGCCCGGGCGATTACGCTGCTCGAAAATGCCGCGCCCGGCGAGCCTGAGCTCGAGCACTTGCGTCGCGCCATTCAGCGCTCGCCGAACCGCGTGCCCGTCATCGGTATAACGGGCAGCGGTGGCGCTGGCAAATCGAGTCTCACCGATGAACTGCTCGCGCGGTTTCGCCGGGAGTTCCCGGATCGTCAGATCGCCGTGGTGGCGATGGACCCGACCCGGAGACGCAGCGGCGGGGCGCTGCTGGGCGATCGAATCCGCATGAACAGTCTCGATGCGGATGCGATCTTCATGCGCTCGCTCGCGACGCGCCGTCAGCACATGGCGACCTCCGCGGTCCTGAAGGAGGTTATCCAGCTCTATCAGTCTGCGGGCTTCGATCTGATCCTGGTGGAGACGGCTGGCACAGGACAGGCCGACAGTGAGATTGTCGACCTCGTCGACGTATCGCTGTATGTGATGACCAGCGAGTACGGTGCGGCGAGCCAGCTCGAGAAGATCGACATGCTCGACTATGCCGATCTGGTCGTGCTCAACAAGAGCGACAAGCGAGGTGCGCAGGATAGTCTGCGCGATGTGCGCAAGCAGTGGCGGCGCAATCACCCGCAAGCCAGGGCGCTCGCCGATACCGAGCTGCCGGTGTTCCCGACCATCGCCAGCCGCTTCAATGATCCGGGCATCAATCAGCTGTTCGCCGCGCTGTGTCGCAGGCTTGCCGAGAAGCACATCGGCGCGGCGCGCTGGGCAATCGACGACGTGGCGCTTCAACCCGCCGACCCGCGTGAGGCACTGATTCCGGGGTCACGGGTGCGCTACCTGGCTGAAATCGCCCGTCACGGCCGCGCGGTGCGGGAGGATATCGAGCGGGCGGCCGAGGCGGCCGGCCGCGCTCACGGTCTGTACCGCGCGCTCACCGCTCTCGCGAGCGAACCGCCGCCGGGTCCACTCGAGCCGTATCCCGAGGTGGCGCTGCGAGAGGCAAGCGACCCGACCCTGCGCGATTTGCGTGCCGCCTACAATCAGGCCCTCGCGCAGATCGGTGCCGAAGGTCTCGCGGAGCTCAAGGCGTGGCCGGAACGAGCGCGCGCCGCGACCGCTGACACGTACTCTTACCAGGTGCGCGGCCGAGAGGTCGCCGGAGAGAACTACACCGAGACGCTCTCCCACCAACGGGTGCCGAAGATCGCGGTGCCGAAGCTTAAGGATTGGGGCGAACTGCTGCGCTTCATCCGCAGCGAGAACCTGCCCGGTGGCTTCCCGTACACCGGCGGTGTTTATCCCTACCGTCGCGAACAGGAGGATCCGACCCGCATGTTCGCCGGTGAGGGGGCGCCGGAGCGAACCAACCGCCGCTTTCACTACCTGGCTCAGGGGCACGGCGCGGCTCGCCTGTCGACTGCGTTCGATTCGACGACGCTTTACGGTGAAGACCCGGACACCCGTCCCGACATCTATGGACGAACCGGCAATTCCGGGGTGTCAGTCGCCACGCTCGATGACATGAAGAAGTTGTACTCGGGCTTCGACCTGGCGCGTCCCACGACCTCGGTCTCCATGACCATCAACGGCCCGGCACCGATGATTCTGGCGATGTTCCTCAACACTGCCGTGGATCAGCGCGTCGAGCAGTATTTGCGTGCCGATGGTCGTTGGGGCGACGCCGAGCGGCGCATTGAGGCGTTGCACCGGGAGGCGACAGAGCGTGGTCTGGCGCCGCCGGCTTATCTTGGCGAACTGCCCGCCGGACATGACGGCACCGGGTTGGCGCTGCTCGGTGTCACGGGCGATCAGCTGCTCGAGCCCGAAGTGTACGAGCGCATCAAGGCCGACACACTGAGCTCGGTTCGTGGCACGGTGCAGGCAGATATCTTGAAGGAAGATCAGGCGCAGAACACCTGTATTTTCTCCACCGAGTTCGCGTTGCGCATGATGGGCGACGTGCAGCAATATTTCATCGACCGGCGGGTGCGTAATTTCTACTCGGTATCGATTTCCGGTTACCACATTGCCGAGGCGGGCGCGAACCCCGTTTCACAGCTCGCCTTCACCTTGGCAAATGGCTTCACGATCGTCGAGTACTATCTTGCGCGCGGCATGAAAATCGATGACTTCGCGCCCAACCTGTCGTTTTTCTTCTCTAACGGCATGGATCCGGAATATGCGGTGATCGGCAGGGTCGCTCGCCGCATTTGGGCGCGCGCGATGCGCGATTTGTACCGCGGCGATGCACGCAGCCAGATGCTCAAATATCACGTGCAGACATCGGGGCGCAGCCTGCATGCGCGCGAGATTTCATTCAACGATATCCGCACCACGTTGCAGGCTGTGTATGCCCTGTTTGACAACTGCAACAGCCTGCATACCAACGCCTATGATGAGGCGCTGACAACCCCGACCGAGGAGAGCGTGCGCCGGGCTGTGGCGATTCAGCTCATCATCAATCGCGAGCTGGGTTTGAACAAGACTCAGAACCCCTGGCAGGGCTCGTTTGCCATCGAGTACCTCACCGATCTGGTCGAAGAGGCGGTGTATCGGGAATTCGATGCGCTGACCGAGCGTGGCGGAGTTCTCGGCGCAATGGAAACGATGTATCAGCGGGGCAAGATCCAAGAGGAGTCGCTGTTTTACGAGACCCGCAAGCATGACGGTAGCCTGCCGATCATCGGTATCAACACGTTCCTGTCAAAATCGGATGCCGAAGCCGAGCACGCACATGCTGAGCTCATCCGTTCGAGCGAGGCGGAGAAGCAGGCTCAGGTGGCGGCCGTGCGTGCCTTTCAGGCGCGCAATGCCGAGCGTGCGCCGGCGGCGCTTGCGCATTTGAAGGAGGTTGCCTGTGCGGGAGGCAACGTCTTTGAAGCGCTGATGCAGACCGTCAAGAGTTGCTCACTCGGGCAGATCTCCAATGCCCTGTACGAGGTCGGCGGCCGCTACCGGCGCAACATGTGAGCTCAGATCCGGCTCTCCAAGCACGGTGAGTATTGCTGTCCGCGCCTGTTCGCGCAGCGCCGCTGCGGCGTGAGCCGGCGTCCCGTCGGGTGCCACGATCGGCGGCAGGATCTGTACCTCGATACGCGCCGGGCGCGGCAGTTCGCCGCGGGGCGACAGTGCGGCACGGGTACCCCGAACCACTGCCGGCACGACCGGGCAGCCGGCTCGGACTGCCGTGGTGAAGGCACCGCTGTGAAATTTCAGCAGTCCGGGCGTGGGCGTAAAGGTGCCTTCCGGGAAGAACACCAATGAATGCCCGTTGGTCGCGGTGCGCAGGACGCGCAGCGCATCGGCGGCGCCGCGCTGGCGATCGAAGCGTTCCACAAATTGCGAGCCGATGCGGCGCAGAAAGGCGCCCGCGAGCGGTACCTTGGCCATTTCGCGCTTTATCACGAAGCCGAACCGCGCCGGAAGCGCGGCCGTGAATACGGGGCCGTCGAGATAGCTGGCGTGATTCGCCACGATCACACATTGGCCGGGCGGCAGATGCTCCAAGCCGCGTACAACGGGGCGCATTCCCACACACGTCAGCAGGAGCCGCGCCATACGGCGGGCGGCGGACCGTCGCCGCTCGAGTCCCGGTAGTGCCGAGGCTGCGAGCAGCGCGCTAAGCCCCATGATCACAAACAGCGCGCCAGCATACACGGCAAATGCAAGCCTGAACGGAAGCAGCGCAAGAGCTCGCACGGAGCGCAAGGTTGGGACAGTGTTTTGTGGCATCGTACAGCGTACGGTCGGCGCATCAGTGCGTCGGGTACTGTGATCGGGTTCTCTATTACGTTAACAAGCGGGTCTGAGTGTGACGGTGATCACGTCGCTTGAGGGCGACTGCTCACCATACTGCGTCTGCCAGCCTGACGCCGGCCTTTCCTACCGACCGCCCGAGGCCTCGTGGACGGGAAGCCGGGATCTGCAGCGAGACGGAAATTGTCGAACGATTCTGCCGTAATTGCCAAGCCTGCCTACCCTGATGCCGAGCCGGCGGTAAACCGCTTTCTCGACGCGGTGTGGATGGAGCGTGGTCTGTCTGCCAATACGCTGGCGGCTTACCGTGCCGATCTCACCGCATTGTCGCGCTGGCTGAGCGAGCGGCGGGTACCCATCCTCAGCACTTCCCGGCTCGACTTGCAGGACTTCATCGCCTGGCGGGTGCACGCCGGCGCGCGGCCCCGTTCGACCGCCCGCCAGTTATCGAGTTTCCGCCGCTTTTTCCGTTACCTGATGCGCGAGGGACTGATCCAGGAGGACCCCACTGCGCAAATTGCCATGCCGAAGATCGGCCGCTCCCTGCCGAAATCGCTTACCGAGGAGGAGGTCGAGGCGCTGCTGGCGGCCCCTGCGGTGCGTGACCCACTCGGCAATCGCGACCGGACCATGCTCGAGGTGCTCTACGCCACGGGGCTGCGCGTCTCGGAGCTGGTCAACCTGCGCTACGAGCAGATCAACCTCAATCAGGGGGTGATTCGCGTTCTGGGTAAGGGCAATCGCGAGCGACTGATCCCGCTGGGCGACGAGGCGGTGCGCTGGCTCACCGAATTCGTGCGCGGGGCGCGCGATGAGATTCTCCTCGAGCGCCAGACCGATTATCTGTTCCCGACGCGCCGCGGTGATCGCATGACGCGACAGGCGTTCTGGCACATCATCAAGCGCTATGCCCGCAAGGCGGGTATCGCCAAAGGTCTCTCGCCGCACACGCTGCGGCACGCCTTCGCGACCCATTTGCTCAATCATGGGGCGGACTTACGTGTGGTACAGATCCTGCTCGGACACAGCGATCTGTCCACCACGCAAATTTATACCCACGTCGCGAGCGAGCGCATGAAGGGCCTACACTCGCGGCACCACCCACGTTCCTGACGGCCCTCGCCGGTGGCGTCGACCGTCAGCGTGCCAGCAACTTGAGCTTGTCGGGCTTGCCGTCCCAGTCCTTGGCGTCGGCGGGTGCGTCCTTCTTCTCCGTGATGACCGGCCACTTTTTCGCCAGCTCCGCATTGAGCGGCTTGAAGGACTCCTGACCGGCCGGCAGTTCCTCCTCGGAGAAGATTGCCTCGGCCGGGCACTCCGGCTCACACAGCGTGCAATCGATGCACTCATCCGGATCGATGACGAGAAAGTTTGGCCCCTCGTGGAAGCAATCCACTGGGCAGACTTCCACGCAGTCCATGTACTTGCACTTGATGCAGTTTTCAGTCACCACGAAAGTCATCGGAATTCCTTCTGGATCAACGAACCGGCCTCCCGTGCACAACGCGAGAGACTCTGTGCGCCGCAGCCTCAAGCGCCAAAGCTGGGCTCGACGGTAAAGGTAATGATTGTGCCATGTCGGGCCCGCGGCCCGCAAAGCGATGCCCGCCGCAGCGAGCGTCTTAGCCGAGCCGCCGCTCCAGGGCGGCGAAGTAATGCGCGTCGCGGCCCGCCGCCCGGTCTTCAAGGTATCGGCGCAAGCTGAATTCCGTGCTTGGGAACGCCAAGTCCTGCCAGGGAATATCTTCGGGTCGCACCAGCGCCGTCTCCAGGCTCTCGGGCCCGGCGCCGTGCTCGGCTCGCGGCATGCTGGCGCGAAAGAAGACGTGCACCTGATGAGCATGCAGCACGTGTACAACCGACAGCAGGGAGCCGATTTCCACTTCCACGAGCGCCTCTTCGCGCGACTCGCGTGCGGCCGCCTGCTGGAGCGTCTCGCCGTTTTCCATGAACCCGGCCGGGACGGTCCAGAAGCCGCGACGGGGCTCGATCGCCCGGCGACACAGGAGAATCTTCCCCTCGTGTTCCGGTACGCAGCCGACGATCAGGCGGGGATTCTGGTAGTGGATGGTTCCACACGCGTCGCAGACGTAACGGGGCAGGTGATCGCCGGGTGGCACCCGCACCGTCAGACGCGCGCCGCATTGGCTGCAGAAATTCATTGTGTTAGACGATGGCAGGGACAACGCGCGCGCAGCTTGATCGCAGGAGAACCTGACCCAGCATACGGTGGCGGCGGACGCTTGTCGACCTTGTGCCCCGTCGGCGGCGACGCGACTGCTGGGCCACCGGGGCTCAGGCCCGGCGTGGCTCGGAAGCGCTCTGCGTGTGTGCGCGGCTGATGCGAACCGCGTCGCGGCCGGCATCCTTCGCCTCATAGAGGGCTGTATCGGCCCGCGCGACGATCTCATCGAGCGTGCGGGGCCCCTCTGCGGTCGTTGCCAGTCCGGCGCTGAAGGTGACCCGCGGCAGATCGGTATGCGGCGTGGGGCAGGGGATCTGGATCCCGAGGGCGAGCAGGCGCAGTCGCTCGATCGTGGCGAGCGCGGCGTCGAGGGGCGCATCCGGCAGCACCAGCAGAAACTCCTCCCCACCCCAGCGGCCGAGAATGTCTCCAGTCCGTAGCGCGCTGCGCGAGAGACGTGCGAATTGCCTGAGCACGTGATCGCCGGCGGCATGTCCGCAGCGGTCATTGATGGCCTTGAAGAAGTCGAAATCAAGTAGCGCGACGGTCATGGGGCGACTGTTCTCGACTGCGGACTCGAGCGCTGCGGTGGCCAATTGTGCGGTGTGGCCGCGGTTCGGCATGCCGGTGAGCGGGTCCTCGTTGGCCAGTACTACGAGTTGGCGGCGATGGCGCCGATCCGCAATCAGGATGTACGACAGCAGCGTGATCGCGAGCGCGCCGGCGATGCCAGCCGCTTCCATCCAGTGCAACAGCTGTCGCTGCTTGACGGCCTCATCCGATGCGAGCCGTAGTTTGTGCCGCAGCACGGCGTTTCGCTCGAATTCCTGCTTGGCTCGAAAACGCACCTCCAACGCCTCGCGTAGCCGGGTGCGATTGGCCCGGTTCGATGCCTTGTAGAGGTGAAGATAGGTGCTCAGATCACGATAGGCATTTGTGTAGTGTCTCAGCGCGGCATTGGCTTCTGCGCGGGCGAGATACGCCGGTGCGACGGTGTAGGCGACCATGTCCGTGCCGTGAGCGGCGAGGACCCGGTTGAGCGTCTTGACCGCACGTGCGGGGTGGCCCTCGGCGAGATCGATCCGGGCCAGCTGCGCCTGCGTTTCCTTGATCATTCCCACAATACGACCGGCCGTGAGCACCGGCGCTGCCCGTTCGCAGTCGCGGCGCGCCGCGGCGAACTGTTTGAGGCCGATTTTGGCCTCACAGATGCGCAGGTCCGCGTACGCCACCCCCTGGTGATCGCCCAGTGAGGCGCTGAGGGTGCGCGTCTGACGGAATGCCGCAATCGCCCGGTGATAGCGCCCCATCGTCCTGAGGATCTCACCTTTGATGTAGATGTCCTGAGACAAATCCTCGCTCGCGTTGTGGATCTGATCCCACTGGATTTTCTGCCGCGCAAAGGCCAGGGCCTCATGATCGTCTCCCATGCTGCGCAGCACCACGGCGAGCCCCTCGCCGGCCTCGACCCGGGCGTCCGACAGCCGTAGGGCCTGGCCTTGCATGTAGGCCTGGGTGAGTTCCCGAATCGCCAGATCCGAGCGGTCCCGCAGCATATCGAGGATGCCCTCTGTGGTCTCCAGGCAGACGTCGCTGCGCGAGCCGGGCCGTAGCAGCGCGCGCGCCTGCTTGATCTGCACGATGGCGCGGGCGATCGCGGCGGGCGAGGTGAAGCTGCTGGCGTAGTTGCTCAGCAATTCCAGGCGCAGCGGGTCGGTCGGCCCCTGCAGCAGGTGCAGACCTGCTCCGGCGGCAGCGCGTTGCGCGTGAGTCAGCGTAAGGGCTTCGTAGGCGTTCGCCTGGATCGCGTACAGCGCGGCGACGGTACGCGGTTCACTCTGACTTGCGGTGGCGGGCAGGGCGGCGATGCGGGCCTTGACCACAGCCAGTGCGCGCGAGGGGTTCTGAGCGACGAGCGGATAAAGAGCGGTGAACGCCGGGTCGCGCACCGCGAAGCAGCTGGCGTGCGCCACCGTGCCGAGCAGCCACCCGCCTATGGCGAGCGCGGTCGCGCCGGCACGCATCACCTTGAACCATCTAGGGTAAGGGCGCCTCATCATCTCGGCGAACTTACGGCTGCGGCTCAAAACGGGAGGCACTGAATTTCACGTTTTCGCTCACCACTGCGTGCGCGGGCTTAAGAAGCAGACTGAGTCGTGCGGCCGATCACATTCATCGACGGGAACGGCGCGCCGAGGTTCCCGTGACTGCCAGTATCGGCCGCGGGCGGTCAGGCTCAAGGCCGATGCACCAGATTTGGCACCCACGGCACTTTTCCGGTGCGCGCCCGTGCCTGCGCACTCCGTAAGGTTTCGCGTCGTGTGAATCGCAAGGCCCACCATACCGATTCTGGCAAAGGAAAGGCAATCGGGTGAAATTCTGCCTTGATCCACACTGGTGCGGGGTTTTCTGATGGGAGCGGTACCGGCAGCAAGCACTCGCGATACGGCCGATGCAGCGGATCCTGTCCTAGTGTCCCCCCTGCAAACGCTGGCCTCTGGCACCGCACGACTTTCCGAATCGCCATGCCGCTGGGCGAGCTACTTCAGGCGATGACCCGCACACCTGCGACCCGGCGTGCACCTGTCTCAGCCTGGTGGTCTTCTCGAGCGCGCAGACCTGTGGGGCGCTCGAAATCCATTGCATCGAGCGCGAGCCTGTCCCAGCAAGATGGGCTGATCCCGGCCCGGTCGTGCTTCCCGTTCAGCAGATGGTTCGACCCGTATCACAGCCGCCGGTTCGTACCGGACGAGACCTCGGGCTGGATGGGGTCGCAAACTGCCCGACAGATGCCGCTGCTCGCGAACGACGGGAAAGAATCGCATCACAACAAATCAATCTCCGGGGCTGAATACTGTCAGCCCCGCGGGACGATGGTCTGTGGCTCGCAGTGCTTGTGCGCATTCGGAACCCTTGCAGTCGAGCGCTCCGCCACACGGCCGCACAACCCACCGAACTTGCGTAGCGAGGTCGCGGTGAGGAACAGCGAAGCGGCCGGTGCGCTACCGGCTGACGGTGCGGGGCGGACGCTCGCCATCATTGTCGCCTGATGGGCCACGTGGGAGGATGCCGGATTTTCAAGACGAGGGCAGTTTTCATGAAAGGACGGGTAGCGTTGGTCACCGGCGGCGGTCGCGGGATCGGCCGGGAAGTTGCGAGCCTGTTGGCAACGGCTGGGGCGCGAGTCATGATCGTCGCGCGCAGTGAATCCGAACTCTCAGCGGTCGGACTGGATTACGTCGCGGCCGATCTGGGCACTGCAGAGGGCTGCGCGCAGGCCGTCTGCGAAACCGAGCGACGACTCGGGCCGATCGATCTGCTGGTCGTCAACCATGGGATCGGTTCCGCACATGAACGGCTTATTTGGGAGCAAGACCCGGCCGTCTGGCGTGAAACCATGCGAATCAATCTCGACGGCCCTTTCGAACTCGCGCGACTCACGGTCGGTGGTATGACCCGGCGTGGCTACGGTCGCCTGGTGTTTACCAGCTCGACTGCGGGCGAAAAGGCGGAACGCTCGGGTAGCGCTTACTCTGCCTCCAAGCACGGGGTCATTGGCTTGGCACGGGCGGTTGCCCAGGACGCCGGTCCATTCGGCGTGACTTCGAACGCGGTGCTGCCCGGCTGGGTGCGGACGGAAATGGCAGAGCGCTCCGCGAAAGCTGAGGCAGAACGCCGCGCGGTCAGCGTCGATCAGGTATGGCGCGAACGCGCGGCACTGTATCCGCAAAATCGGGTTCTCGAGCCGCGAGAGGTTGCCGAAGTCATCGCATTCCTGTGCAGTGATGCCGCCGGAGGCATCAATGGCGAGGCAATTACGGTGGCGCTCGGTGGTATCTGGTAGCGGTGCATGTAAGGGTTCCAGCGGAAAATAGGCAGCCGCTCATTGTCCTGGCACTGCAATGGCGCGACTGCAGGATGGCCGAAGAGTCAGGGGGCACCTGGGGATCAGACGGGGCAGCGGGCGGAAGCGGCCTGGCGGCACCCGAGGGCTGCCGCCAGGCAGAGAGATGCCGCGAATCGACACGGGGCGCAGCGAAGCCTGAGCGGCGATCAATGCGTCGTCTGCTTGGGTGCGGCTAGTGAATGCTCGACCACAAGCAAATTCAGCTGACTTCGGGCAATCGCCTCCGCGGTGAGTCTTTCCAACAGCAATCGTACGGTGCCGTGTCAATGCGGAGCACCGAATAGGCCTGCGAACAGGAGTGCGGATCGACGAAAGCGGAAACTTTGCGTGCTTATTGCATGTGCCGCTTTGGCAATCATGTCGGCTGCGGTCGGGAAGGCCGATACCATTGGTCCCGTGCGCTACGACGCGAGCGGCAATCAGCTCATCGTTACGATCAGCTATGATGGGGCCAATCCGAACCATCGATTCTCGATTCGGTGGGGTCGCTGCCGCAAGCTCAGAGACCAGATCCATGGGCCGGCACGCAAGATCATCAACTTGGGAATCGTTGATGACCAAGGAGACGACGCGGCCCGTAAGAACTACGTAGAGGTAGTCAGAGTCCCTCTTGCCGGCTTGTCCTGCAGGCCGGCAGCGGTGACGGTGCGGACCTCACCAGATTCCTATGCAAGTCTCGCTACCCCGTGACAGTGAGTCTACTGCCGCGAGCCGCGCATCACGCACTGCGCAGGCACGATATGGCCCGTTACGGCATTGAGCTTCGGCTCAGCGTCGCTGCGGTCGCAAAAAATCCAGTTTGCGCTGGCGCGTGGCGGGCGCATCCACCGTGGCAGACTGTGCCGGTGGCGCTGGGCGTACGTGTCGGGCGGGCAGAATCGGTGGCTTTGCTCCGCCGAGCGCAACCCCTTCTGTCTGCCCTGGAATGCCATGATGAGGTCACCGTGTGCTAAGCCCACGTGTGCCGAACTCACGGGCTCGGTCCGAGGGAATGGGACGTTCTCGGAGCAACCTCGGCGATCTGCCGACCGCGAATGAGCCCCGAGGTCTGTGGAGGGGCGAGTGGTCCCTCAAGGCTTCTCCGGCGACCTGAGGAAACACCTCTCCTCATCCGGACAACAACGCTCCGCGATGCGCTGCGTTGACACAACGGTTGCCGAACGAAGATTTCACCCCTCGCCTGTCAACCGCCCGGCAACTCGCCCGCTCTAGGCTCGCAAAGACCGCCCCGGGGGTGCAGCTCGGAGCGGACTCAGCGACAAACATTCAGGCGAGGATCGAATTATGACATCTCATGCATGGAGGGCGACGCTGTGCGCTGCCCTCGCTGTCGGACTCAGTGCCTGTGGCAGCGGCTCCCCGAGCTCCAGCGTCAATGCCAGCTCCATTTCCGCTGCGCCGCCGCAGACGACCCAGATGGCGATGATCATTAGCGACTCATCGGTGAATGACTGGGCGAGCATCGGCGTAAAGATCTTGAGCATCGCGCTTATCCCGCAGGGCGGAGCGAGCCCCGTGACGGTATACACGGCGCCTGCGACACCCCCGATGATCAACCTCGAGCAGCTCGATCAGCTCGGCGAGATACTCGGCAACGCAACGCTCCCCGTGGGCACATATACCGGCGCCACGGTGACGGTCGCGGCCAATCCCGGTGATGTGTCTCTGGTCGTATCCTCAGAGCCGCAGACCGGCTTTGCTGGCACTCCCGGCGAGACGATCCCGTCCGCTGACATCCAGATTGTCGGCGCAGAAGGTGCAAGCGGGGGACTGTCTGTTCCGGTCAACGTGACGTTTGCTGCGCCGCTCGTGGTTGGCACTGGCGCGGCCAACGCTCTCGACCTGGAATTCAATCTGGCGAATCCGGCGTTCATCGTTGCGCATAATCCTCCGGGCGCGACCGCAACGCAGTGGGCGGTCGATTTCAATCGACCCGTGCGCGGTCGACCCATTCATCATCTCTCGCATTTGGTGTTGCGCCAGATGTACGGCATTGCGACCTCAGTAGCAACCGACGGTAGCTCAATGACCATCACCAAAGAGCTACCGACCCTGCCGGTCGTCAACCCAGAGACAGCGGTTTCGACGGACATGTCTCTGCAGATCCTGGCCGACGGGACCAACGGAACAATCTTTTACGATCTGGATGCGGGAACTAGTACTACCGTCAGCAGCTTCTCCTCGATAGCGTCAAGTCTGGTCGGGAAGTACGTACGGTTTACCGCGCGCTATCAGGACAACGGCACGTTGGTGGCCGTACGGGTTTGGGCGAGCTCCGACTTCAATAAGTTGTGGCGGAGTCCTGAAGGGCACGTGCTCCATGTCGATACTGCCAGTGACACGATTACCGTAGAGACATCTGCCGGTACTGCGGTGCCAGTGACGATCGCTTCCGGAACGGAGTTCTACGTCAGACGGCCGGCCGATCCGGCGGCGGATGCCACCCCGATTGGGACGGGGCCATCGTTCCTCGCAAGCGGAAATCTGGTCCGTGGGTTCAAGGTCGCTGTCAGCGTACTCGACCCACTGGCGAGTCCGCTGGTCGCACAGTCCGTGGAAATCGAGACAGCAGCGTACTCGGGTAAAATTTCCAATGTGTTGCCCGACGGGGCAGGGCTCACATATACGCATGTGTATCCTGTCGCGACCGACAACTACAGTGTGAATCTGGATTACATTTCGAGCGCCTCGGCTAACGGCACGGACGCCTCTGGCAATGCGATCACGGGATTCAAATGGTGGGACTTCGCCTATCCGACGCAGCCGACCGACGGATCGAGCGCCATTGCGCAATTCTCGAGCGCCGTGGGAGGTGGTCCGCAGGGCGGCTTCACTTTCGCTGGGCAGAACGTGTATGCGTGGGGGCTGTCCGCTGCCGTCTGGGGTGATCCGGCAAATCCTGCCGGATGGTCGGTCCCATGGGTAATTCTGATGCCGACACCACTGCCGCGAGCGGTAGTGGATACCGGCCTCGCCAACAACTCGTTCACCATCACCCCGAATGGCGCGACGATGCCGGGAACCGTGGACATCAGCACGAACTACGGCTCGGCAACCTTGGTCTACCAGTTCGACAATTCCAATGGTACCGTGACCGAGAGTCCGATTGATGTCACGACGAGTGGCGGTCTGACTACGTTGGAGAACGCTTTGACTGCCGGTACGATGGTCAAGGTATTCGGGACTCCGCAATCGGATGGAACGTTCAGGGCGTACGTGCTGCTGTATTTCACCAACACGCAGCCTGCGAGCTGATCAATGCGTCGTCCGCATCGAGTTGCGCACCGGCAGAGGGTTCTCTGCCGGTGCGCTTTTTCTGACTGGAGCGGCGCCGCCCTCGGTGTCGGGCTCCCGAGGTCACTGGCGGATTGCTGAGCAGAGCGGAACTGCCGCCACAGCAGCGGGTGACGGTGAATTCAAGGGCTCCCTGCCATTTCATCATCGCGGCGCCGGAAGGCTTGGCGTGGGATTGCAGCTCGACAGCAATCAATTTGTCACCCAGTACAATAAACACTGCCTGCCTTGCGTGTGGACCGCTTCAGCCGATGCCATCCTCGAGAAGCTACAGTGATTTACCTCACGAATGAGTGGGACAGGACTCTTGGACTACTTAGCGTAATTTTCCGGGTTCTTCATGGCTAGGTGCCTCGGCTGTGGCGTCGCGCATTCTCTATGGCGGGATTGGGTCATCGCGTCAAGCGCTGAGAGTGGCGATCATGCGGCAAGCCCGGAAGAACCTCTGGTGGATCACGACATGGAAATTCTTTGATATCAGGGGCCTTGAAGCGGACATTGTGGTGGTGATCTTCAATGGCTTTAGCTCGTAACAAATTGAGTTAAAATATGTTATTAAAAAGTTAAAGCGGACGTAAAACCGGCCATGAGCGCGGCGGATGATCTGAGCGATGGGACTGGCTTGATCGCGCCGCTTATTCTGTGTGAAGGTTCTCGCCATCGCCCAGAATTGACCAATCTTGTGTTGGAGCTCGCACAGAGTAGTGCGGGGCTCCGCCGCTCACTGCCGGAAAGCCTGCTGTCGTCGCTTGCGACCTTCGTGGGCAGGATGAACTGTTACTCGCGCAATTTGATCGAAGGGCATGACATCCATCCCGTCGATAGCGAGCGCGCTCTGGGGGGCGAGTACAGCAAGGATGAAAAGAAGCGCGATCTGCAGCTCGAAGCCATGGCTTATATCTCCGTCCAGCAATGGATCGACGAGGGAGGACCCAGGGGACGAGCAATCGCTGCGGACTTCGTCCGCGAGATTCACAACCGGTTGTGCGAAGCGCTGACTGACGAGCTACTGTGGGTCGAGGATCTAGCGACACAGGAACGCATACGGGTCATTCCGGGTGGGCTACGCACCCGCGACGTCGCGGTGGGCGATCACGGTGTCATCGCCGCGCCGGCGGGTCCTCGCTTCCTCGAGCGCTTTGGAGAGGCATATGGCCGCCTTGGCAGGACCGAAACCATTCTCGCTGCGGCGCGGCCCATCACCGCCTGTTGGGGATTCACCCGTTCCTCGATGGCAACGACCGCGTCGCGCGACTGATGTCACATGCAACATTGCTGGAGGCCCTCAACACTGGCGCGACCTTGTCTGTCGCGCGTGGCTTGGCGCGCAACGTTTCTGCATGCAAAGGTTATCTGGCCGCTTGCGACATGGCCCGTCGAAATGATCTCGACGGTCGTGGTAACCTGAGCGCGGAGGCCCTGGCGGAATTCACGCGGTTCTTTCTGGCTGCGTGTCTCGATCAGGTCACGTTCATGGAAGAACTCATGCAGCCAGACTCTTTGCGCACTCGTATCGTGCTGTGTACCGAAGAGGAAATCCGTCTTAACCGTCTGCCGACGAAGTCCGGTGCCGTTCTCGAAGCTATCCTTTGCCGCGGTGAGTTGGCGCGCGGTGACGCCGCCGGCATTGTCGGCGCCGGCGAGCGGCAGGCGCGGCGCGTTGTATCTGCGCTGATCGAGAGAGGTGTGGTGACTTCCGCAAGCACCTGCGCGTCGCTGCGGCTCGCCTTCCCGGCGGCGCTGGCGTCGCACTGGATGCCGGGTCTGTTCCAGGGTCTGCGTGCTTAAGGTGACGATTCATTAGGGGTCCCTCAACGAGGGCGCGTCAGGTTTGTCATAACTGCAGGAGGGTGCGTTGAATATCACAATCAATATACCGACCAATGTGGCCGTGGCTTTGGCTGATGTCGACACGATGGTTATGGTGTGCTCACACGAACGAAGTGGCACTCATTTCTTGATGAATTCTCTGGCATCGTGCACCAAATATGTCAACAACCCTTGGTTGAATTATGATCTCGTCCCCTTTGGCGGAGTGGTGAACTTTTATTCAGAAGACTCGGTGAGGGACTTTGTTGCCAAGTTCTCGAGATTCAAGGTGAATGGCTCAAGTCTGGGGATGGCGAGCATCGTCAAATCTCACTTCCCCGTATCTATGGTGCGGTGCGCGCTAAATGAGGGGCTGAAGGTCGCATATATCTATCGCAATCCAGTCGATACCCTAATTTCCTTCTGGAAGCTGATTCATGGCTTGGGTTGGTTTGAGGGCCCGAAGGTGGCGACCCCTCTTGAGTTTGCACGGCATTTTCCCTGTGGTCAGACGCAACGATATCAAATGAGAAATTGCGAGAGCTATTTCGATCGATGGGCGTTGCATGTCACCGATGCCGTGCGTGTGGCAAATACCACGGACAAGGTGGTGCTGGTCTCCTATGAAAGCCTCGTTGGCAATTATGCATCCAGCATGGAAACCCTGGTGGCCAAACTGGGTGTGGCACGAGTCAATGATCCTGCGTATCCCTCGAGGGGAGAAAATGTCATTTCCGGGGCCAAGATGGATGTCTCCGGCGAGGCCTTGCAGGACCTGAGGCGTTTTTGTGCACAACGCGCCAAGCTTTACCCTGATTTACCCGCCGCTATTTTCGATCACATTGAGCAAGCTGCTGACCGTCTATGAGTTGGTCTTCCTGCCGCTCGGCTGCAAGGCGGCGAGCCTTTTCTTCTGGCAGATTAAATGCCGCTATTTCAGGGGTTCTGTTCGGATCGTGACCAACGAAGCGTGCGTTATCGCGGCGACATGCTGACGGGAGACGCGGCGCTCATTGCATCTTCAACCGGTGGCTGCACAAAGCTGCCGATGGCGAAGGGATATTTCGGAGAAATGCCCGAGTAATTTCCCGCATATAGCGGGACGTCGCAGCGTGCTCGGCGGCGCACCGAACCAGATCGTCTATGCGTGGATGAATATGGCCATTTTCAAGGGGAACGGCGAGGGGATCATCTGCAACACCAACATTCCGGCCCTCGCGATACACTATGGGTTCATCTTGTTCAGGTTATCACGCAGTGATGGCGTACCAGGTAAGGCCGTGGTTGGCATAGCCGGCGCAGGACGAGGCACCGTGAGTGCCTGTAAGCGATAGAGGCGCCGACCAGCAAGACCCATCAGGGACAGCAGGCATTGCCAGCGCAAAAAAGTCCGGATGTAGGGGGGGCAATGGTTACCTTTGTGCCCTCTCGAACTGGTGGCTTGGCAAGGTTGGGGGCGTCCATGTACGTCCGCCCGCGGCCGTCCTGACGGGTGGCCGGTTCAGGCGACGGATTTGACCGGGTCGGCCGAGGTGACGATCAGGTTCCAGGGCGGGAGTTCGTTGATTCGGTTGATCAGGTGCCCGGCGATGCGAGTGAAGAGCTCGCACAGGTAGGTCTCTGGGTCGAGGCCATTGAGCTTAGCGGTGCCGATGAGGCTGTAGAACGCCGCGGCGCGCTCGCCGCCGGTGTCGGCTCCTGCGAAGAGACAATTTTTGCTTCCGAGGGCAACGGCTCTCAATGCCCGCTCGGCAGCTGGGTTGTCGATCTCGATGCGTCCGTTTCGGCAATGGCCGGTGAGCGCCGTCCAACGCGAGATCGTGTCGAGGTTGGAGTCGCATGAGGCATTATAGGTCATTGTTTTATGGATGATTGAGTTGGCAGTAGAGCATCTCATACCCGCAAGCGTACCCGTGGGCGTCCCTTACATGCCGAAGCCAGTGGAATTGTGCTGCTAGGAGCGATTTCGGCGACCGTAGCAATGAGTTATCAGTTCATGAGAACCCGTTGGGGCGAGTGAAGTTCATGACCCGTCGATTGATTTGCTTCCGGATCTCGATGGGCAGGTTCTGGTTGTGGTTCCTGCCGGAGGTCATTGGGTGAAATTCGTGGTGACTCAAGTGCCGGTGTTTGCCGAGAAGCCGCATGGCATTGATTATTCGCTCACGCTACATGGACTCGATGGTGAACGACTCGTCGGGTTCGACAACGCCCACCCGGTGAGAGGACAGGGCCGAGGAGATCCGCAGGAGCATCGCCACAGACTTTGCACAGTCTGGCCCTACGAATATTCGGATGCGACCACGCTATTGGCAGATTTCTGGAACATGGTGGACGCCGTGCTGCGTGAACGAGGTGTATTGCCATGACTACGCTAAAAGTCGGTATTGCAAGCTACGAAGAGATGAAGGCTCGGACGTTGGCGGTGGCGCGCGGGGAGCGTCGCGTCGAAGCGGACGAGCCGAAGGTCTGGTTTACTTCAACGGAATCGTTTGCCAGGATCCTCTCGGCCAGCAATCGAGCACTGCTGCGTTTGATTGCAGAGCGTATGCCTCAATCGCTGGAAGATTTGGCGGAGATGGCCGGACGTGCGAAGTCGAACTTGTCCCGCATTTTAAAGACCATGGAACGATACGGGCTGGTTCGACTGGAGCGCGACGACAGAGGCCGAATCGCGCCGAAGGTCATCTATGACCGCGTGGAATTGGACGTTCCGCTGATTCTTCAGCGAAAGGTGGGGTGAAAACGCCCAGAGGGTACTGTAGCAAGACCGTTGATCCCGCACGACCCAGCTGGAGCTATCGCGTTTAGGTCAAGACCTCCTGTCCGAATTGACTCATTTGGCCGACGGGCAGGGGATGGCAGCGGACGTTGATCGGTGCCTGAAAATTTCAGCTTAGCAGACGTTCGATGCATACCCAGGGTCCGGAGTTTAAACCGGAGCAATATAGCAGTGCTATACAATTGCATATAGCGACGCCATACTAAGAGCATGGATACACGGGTAACGTTGCTGACCGCCGCGCTGAAAGTTCTTGAGGACGAAGGAGAGGCTCAGTTTTCGACGCGCGCCGTATGCTCCCTGGCGAACGTCACCGCCCCCACGCTCTACCACCACTACGGAAGTGCCGACGGCCTTTTAAGCGCGGCCTTGACAGAGGCGTTCGCGCAGTTCCTCAAGAGCAAGAAGGCGGCAGTGAAATCGCGCGACCCCGTGACGGCCCTGCGCGAGGGCTGGGACGACTACGTACGTTTCGCGGCGGCGCGGCCGCGACTCTATGCGGCAATGATGAGCCGCGTCCTGAGCGGCGCCCAGATACCCGCTGCCGAAGAAGCTTTCGCGCTGTTAATCCGACGCATTGCGGCCATCGCCACCGACGGACGTCTCGCGCTCGCCGTAGCGGCGGCGGCCGATCTTCTGTGGGCCTCTGCAAACGCCGCGTCTCTGCTCTTCGTGACGGCTCAACTACGCAACACGGCAAAACCTACTCCCATTGTCCTAAAGGCCATACGCGAGAACGCCATGCGAGCCATTATCACCACTGAATCGAAAGGTCGATCATCTTGAGAATTCTGGTCACCGGAGGTACAGGCCTTCTTGGAGGCCGCCTGATCCAGAAACTGGTGGACAACGGCGCTCAAGTGTTTGCCCTCTCACGCTCGTCGTCTTCCCACACGAAACTTCGAGCATTGGGCGCATTCGTGGTTGAAGGGGATCTGGAAAGTGAGGTGCCGCTATCGTTGCCTTTGGTGGACGCGGTCGTGCACGCAGCAGCGCTGTTCCGGTTCTCTGGCCCCCGGGAGCCGTTCTTCAAAATTAATGTGGAGGGCACTGCCAAACTTCTGGCGTCGGCCGAGAAAGCCGGGGCAACGACCTTCATCCATATCAGTGCGGCGGGAATCATCATGGACGATCCAGGTACCCCTGTCCGTAATGCAGACGAGAGTGCGCCGACGTTCCCGAACCACTTTTCCGCCTACCTGGCAAGCAAGGCACGGGCCGAGGCAATCGTGTTGGCTGCCAACAAGCTTGGCTTTCGCACCCTCGCACTTCGACCGCCGGCGCTTTGGGGGCCGGGCGACCCATTCAGCCGAGCGCTCCCACAGGCTATCAACTCTGGGCAGTTCGCATTCGTCGACCGTGGCGACTATGCGTTTGACACCTGCCATGTGGACAACGTCATCGAAGCTATTCAAGCTGCATTGAAGCGCGGCGAGGGTGGCCGGGCCTACTTCATCACCGATCCGGAAAAGCAGACCTTCCGCGAATTCGTTGCTTCGCTCGCGAGCATTCAGGGCTTGTCCATCGAGAAATTGCGTTCTATGCCCTACTGGCTTGCCTTGACCCTCGGTCGTTTGATGGATGCCGTCTGGGCCATCACGCGCCAGGGCGGCGAACCGCCGGTGTCCCGCTCGATGATGCGCATGATCGGGCGGGAATTCAGCCTCAATGATGCTGCCGCACGCCGCGAGTTGGGCTATGCCGGAAGGACTTCGCGCAGCGCTGGCTTGCTCAGGTACCGGGGAGCAAGATCATCCGATGGGACTGACCCAGTTCGAATGCCGGGCAACGGTCATTCGAATGTTCGTTGACTCGATTTTGAATGGCAGGTATGCGCAAGTCGGCGATGACGGTTGCGGGTCGGAAGCGGAAGTTGACTCTTCGATCCAGCGGATGCATCACTGTGAAAATGTGCTCCTCGGTATTGCAGAAATGGAGGGCAACACTGAAAGAGCGTCAGTGTCGCTGACACTCGCGTCCGAGGCGGATTGGCGCGTATTTCATGCGGCGCCTGCCGCGCCCGACCGGCTCCGGCTGCACAGCACCCTGCGCGGCTCGTCTGGCGCCCCACGACGGAGCGCGGGACGCGGAGGTCCGGCGCACAGCAATGCTTGAAGAGTTGATGGTGCCTCGAGGTCGGAGGCGAATTCTGGGCATAAGTGGCTGAAACTACTGAGAGACGGTCGGGAAATTGGGTCGGAGTACCCCACTCGGTACCCCCACGGGTCTCTGCAGCAGCTATCCGCTACCCCCAGCCCAGATGGTGAGCGCCGCGCTTGCGACTACTTGGGCGAGGGTTGATGGGGCAATGGGGGGGGCAGAGACGGTGCGCTTGACGGAATCCTTGTGGATATATATTGTTTATATATATTTCACAGACACGAAGGTGCTTTCGTGAAAACGGCCAAGCTCTTCAAGAACGGTAACAGCCAGGCGGTACGGCTCCCAAAGGAGTTCCGCTTTGCCGGAGCAGAGGTGCTGATCAAGCGCGTCGGCAGTGCGGTCGTACTTCTGCCCAAAGCCAAATCGTGGGATACGCTGGTTCAGAGCCTGGATAAGTTTCCGGCAGATTTCATGAACGAACGTGAGCAGCCACGTGAAGCTGAGCGCCGGGAGCCGCTGCAGTGAAATGGATGCTGGATACGGATACGTGCATCGCCATCATCAAAAAGCATCCGGTTGCGCTTAAGAAGATACGCGGCAAGTCGATCGGACAAGTTGGAATTTCGTCGATTACGTTGGGCGAACTCACGTTCGGCGCGGCAAAGAGTAGTCGTCCGAAGGTTGCGCATGACGCGCTGAACGAATTTCTGTTGGCACTCGAGGTTGCGGGTTTCGATGAAGGCGCCGCAATGACCTATGGGGATGTCCGTGCATCGCTCGAGCAGCAGGGGAAACCGATTGGTCCGCTCGATGCGCTTATCGGGAGTCATGCGCATGCGCTGGACATAATTCTAGTCACGCACAACACACGAGAATTCTCGCGGATAGATGGCCTTCGACTCGAAGATTGGATTGCGCAGTAACGGGC
>JAJZUT010000001.1 GCA_021847105.1 Pseudomonadota bacterium
CCCAGCGTCAGTTCCCCTCGCGTCTCATCGCTCATCCTCATGCCCTCGCCATGCGGCCCATTGCCGCTGCCAGAGCATCGAGCCATCAGCTCAACGTCGGAAGAACGGGGATGCCGGAGTGCTTACGGTTCGATTCCTATCACCCGCTCCATTCCGAGGTCATGCCCGGCAAGCTCCGGCAACAACAGCAGCTCGGCGGATATCGGGTGCGAGACTTTCTTGGACCGATGTCGGCCGAGGCTGTGTGAAACGCGTGTGGTCCAGTTTTGGTATGTCAATTTTGGGCATGTAGGTTCGATTTCAGCCGAGTTTTTGCCTTGAAGTTCACCGCAATCACGCCTACGAGGAGGCGCTTTGGCGTTTTCACACAGCCTCGGCCAGGAGTGGACCTGCAAAAGATCACATAGATCTCTCTGAAGCGATCACCTGATAGAGCACTTCGTAGGCATCGCGCGAAGCAGAACAAGGCGTGGTAGGGTAATGGCGCGCCCTGCATTCAGGATGGAGAAGTCATGACGTGGTTCGCATCGCCCTGGGAGCAAGTCGAGCGCATTGACTGCGAACGCAATCGCTTGATGCATTGTAGGTTCATGATACGCAGAGCCATTGCGCTCTCTCTGGTAACGCTTGCTTGCGGCTATTCCGTTGCTGCATACAGTCGTGCGTCAAATGCGCCCTTGCATGTGCCACTTCACGTGGAGATGCGCGTTGAACATCTCGGCTTTCCTGCGAGGGAGCCGATGGTTGTCGAGCTGCCGACTGGCACTCTCTTTTTGACGGGGTACGCCGGCGGGGTCTACACGAAGAACACGGGAATGGCGCAAACAGTTCCCGAGTTGTGGAAGAGTTCCGATCGCGGCGCCACATGGACTGCAGTGAACGTCGGAACCGAGTCGGACGGTGCCAGAGGCAATTCCGACGTCGATCTCGCTGTAGGTCCTCACGGGGCGCTCTATTTCGTCGCCCTCACCTACGACCCGAAGCTCGCCGAAGGCACACGCGTGAGCGTTGGCGTCAGTGAGAACGAGGGAAGAACCTGGCGCTGGACGACGCTCTCACGGGAGCGATTCGACGACCGCCCGTGGGTGGCGGTAACGCCGGATGGAGCGGCACACGTCGTCTGGAGCGACGAATCCGGCGTGTACCACTCCGTGAGTCACGACCACGGCGTTACGTGGAGCGCACCTAACCGAATCAGCTCTAAGGGGGGCTCAAGCGATCTCGCTGCCGGTCCGAACGGCGAACTCGCGGTGCGTGTGATCCCGCTGTCCGCAGGCGGGGCCAAGTACGCTGTCAACGCCGATTTTGTCGCCATCAGCACCGACGGTGGCGCGACATGGCACAAGCGCAAAGTGCCGGGCCAGCGCAATTGGACGCCAGCGGAGGGCACGATTCCTCGATGGGTCGAGCCAGTCGCCTGGGATCGCGACGGCGATCTGTGGATGTTGTGGACGGAGGCGTCCGGAGTTTGGTTGGCAGACAGCTCAGATCAGGGGGCGTCGTGGAAGTCACGGCAGCTAGTAAAGACATCGGGAGACACCTTGTCGTATTTCCCTTACCTTGCAGCGGGGAGACAGGGGCAGCTAGCGGCGACCTGGTTCTCTGGAGCTGGCGATGAACTGCGATGGCACGCCTGCGAGATCTGGCCCGGGCGGAAGGGCGGTCATGTGCGCTTCGCTCGTTCGACTCCGCTCACTGTCGATAGTTGGGGGCCCAGCGAGCTTCCGGCATCCTTGCCGTTCGTGCAAAGCACGGCGGGCGAGTATTTACCCGTGTCGTTCGCCAGAGACGGAGATCTGATGGCGGCAAGTCCAATCCAGGATCCAAGGGAAAATCGCTATGGATTCGCGTTCTGGCGCTTCAAGGGACAACCGCTCTCGCGCTGAAGTTGGCTTGAGCGGAGATCCTGTTCAGACGCTTTTCGGGCACCAACCCGCGGCTGTGAGCAAGGTAGGTGCCGGTCCGCATCGGTTGCCCGGGCCGCAGTCGTCTCGTCGGATGGATGCGGCCAGCCGCGATTGGCGATCCGGATGTCCGGCTCGCCTTCTTTCGAAAGAGTGCCGATAGAGATTGCGATGACTGCTTGGGGTCGTGGCTGGTCAGTCGGTAGGAAAGCCGGGTTTCCCGAAAGCGGCCACTCATGGGATACCCGGGATTCAAAAAAAGGAAGTCACCCTCCCCTCAAAACGGATCGTGACCGAACCCACCCCGATTACTGCGGGGGATACCCCCTCGAGCGAGACCCCCGCCGCGCTATCAGGCCATCGCTACTTTTATATGTAAATTTAGCTATTGGATAATCGATTAGCTTAAATCACATATTGATATGCAATCGCATATATGCGATGTTTCCTAATGAGTGGTGAATCAGATGAGTTCGCATATAAAGCCGCTCCGTATGAACCGCCTTCCGGAAACCATCAGCCGGGAGCTTAAGGCGGCCCGCCTTCGCCGTGGCTGGAGTCAGGCCGAGGTCGGAAAGCACGCGGGCCTTCCCCAGACCCATGTCTCCGGTATCGAGACGGGCCGCATTGTGCCGCGCTTCGATACCCTGCTCGATCTGGTGCGCGTACTCGGCATGGATCTGGTTCTGGTGCCGCAGTCCCTCGTTCCTGCTGTCAACGCATTAGTGCGTGACAGACACACGGGCAAAGCCGACGAGCGCCCCCTCTATACTGCCGACGCCGAGGAGGAGGGTGACGCATCATGACCGGCTCCACCAAACAGCCGGCCGCGCTCGCCGTTCTCCTTCACGGTAAACGGATCGGCGTCATCAATCGCCTTTCCGGCGACAGATATCTCTTTGCTTTCGATGAGGCCTATGTCGAGGACACCAACCGCCCGACGCTAAGCCTGTCCTATAAGGGCACCTCTGGGTTAGTGACGACGGTCAAACCGACAGCGACGCGCCTGCCGGCTTTTTTTTCTAATCTGCTGCCCGAAGGTGCCTTGCGCGACTACTTGGCGGCCAGAGCGGGCGTGAAACCCGGACAGGAATTCCTCCTCCTCTGGCAGCTGGGCGCTGATCTGCCCGGCGCTGTCACGGTCGAACAGCTCGACGACACATCGGCGCCGCAGCCGAACATAGTGAACGATGACGGTACGAATGACGCTACTGCCCTTCTGAAATTCTCGCTGGCAGGCGTGCAGATGAAGTTTTCCGCCCTTGTGAACGGCAAAGGACACCTGACCATACCGGCCAGCGGTGTCGGCGGTTCCTGGATCGTTAAGCTACCATCGCCTTATTATCCGGCGATCGCGGAAAACGAATACGCGATGATGGAGCTTGCGCGCAGCATCGGGATCAATGTGCCCGAAACCCGCCTGCTGCCGGTCGAGGAGATCGCCGGCCTGCCTGAGGACGTAAACCGCGTACCCGGTCAGGCGCTTGCCGTCCGCCGTTTCGACCGCCAGGCAGACGGTACCCGCGTGCACATGGAAGACTTCGCCCAGGTGTTCGGCATCTATCCCGACGACAAGTATAAAGGGCGCAATTACGCCAATATCGCCGCCGTGCTTGCCGCCGAGGTGGGTGAAGCCGCTGTGCACGAATTCATGCGGCGGTTGGTCTTCACAGTGCTGACCGGCAATGGTGACATGCACCTCAAGAACTGGACCCTGCTTTACCCAGACAACCGGGCTCCCATTCTGTCACCAGCCTATGATCTGGTGGCAACGGTTCCGTATCATCCGAAAGACAATCTGGCGCTCAATTTCGGTGGCGAGAAGAATATCGGCCATATCATGCCCGATCAGGTGCGCCGTTTCGCCGAAAAGGCCGGTCTGCCAGTCAACCAACTCTGGACGATTGTGCAGGAGACATCGGCCCATATCGTGGACGCGTGGCGTGATCACGTTCCCAGAGATTTGTTGCCGGCCGAACTCCGCGAAGCAATCGACAAGCAGATTGAACGTGCAGCGATCTAATCGAACTGAAGCATCGCGACCACCTTGACCCCACAGACTCATCCGTTTGGCCCAATCTGTCGCACAACGTAGTTCCTCCACTCTGCCGCACGCCGCTCAGAGCAGCAACACCCCTGCGTTTGAGTCCACGCTGTATTTGGCTCAGTAACCGAGGGCGTTCCCGCATGCAGGTACATCACTATGAAATTCCGTCAGCTCCTGCTGGAATTTCGTGGCATGCCCGAAACGGCACCTCAATCTCTGGCTCAGACATACGGATTGAGATCAGGAAAGCCGAATCGGGAATTCAAAATCGCGGCCAAAGCACGCAGCCTTCGTCGCGGTCGCGGTGGGCCTTGGAGTACCCCAGGATTGCCGGAGGTTGTCTGAGAGTGCCCCACATACCGCGGAATCTCGCACTTGAATCGCATTTGCCTCGGCAATGACAATTCCCTTATTGATTTGGCAAAGCCTGCGTCAGGTTCCAATTCCCATCACCCGCGCATTCAGATCATGAACCCCATCAGGCAGCGGTCACGCGTCAGCGTGTATTCGCCCGCAGCCTGCGCCGTCTCGATGAGAGAGTGGAGCGACGGCTTATTCAGGAGGACCTGACACCCCGAGGGATCTTTGGCAGTTCTGACTGGAGCTTTTTGCGGACGCGGACTGATGAAGGCGGAATATGCACGGGAGCTTCGACTAGAGTTCGATGCGCCGTATACTTGGCAGACACTGTTTCGGTGCTGTGGAGCAGCGACCAAAGATCCGGTTGAGTCCCAACCCACGTCAATGAAGCCCTGGTTCCGACTCATCGCATCGTCGAAAGACACGGTATCGATAGCATGGGAAGCCGGATCTACCCTAGCGTCGCCGTCGGATCTGCCAGTTTCCTCAGACGAATAAAGCATGCACTTGGAGCGCTGTAATCGTTCGCGCCATCATGACGGGAGCGTGTGATGGTGACTTTATTACCATCCCGTTATCCGCCGAACCTCGCAGGGATTTACGTAATAAAGCCCGCGCGCGTCCCGACGTTGAATGCCGCGGCGGAAATCTGTAGATTCACACCTTGCAAAAAAGCTGAAAAATAGCGGCGCCATAAAATTGGACGGCCCGTAGATCGCTGCGAAAGAGAGACGAGCTCGAGAAATCGAGTACCAAGAATCGTGACCCCCCTCTGGAGGCACCGTGAGAACCGACGCCGAACACGAAATGGCAACACCCCCACTCGCGGCAGCGGATCGGGCGACCCAGGGTCCAGCGGTTCCTTCACGGCGACGTCTCTTCGTATATCGCCACACGATCGCAGTGCGGATCCTTCATTGGGTCAACTTTCTCACCCTGACCATCATGCTGATGAGCGGGCTGCAGATCTTCAATGCACGGCCCGACCTTTACTGGGGAGCAACGTCGCATTTTTCTCACCCGGTGCTGAGCATGGTTGCGATGCAGGACGGCCAGGGACACACTTGGGGCGTGACGACGGTTGGTTCGCATAGTTTCGTCACCACCGGGCTGTTTGGCTGGTCAAAAGGGGGAGATGGCACTTACACCGAGCGCGGCTTTCCGCGTTGGGCAACGCTCCCGAGCGATACTTGGCTCGCGATGGGCCGACTGTGGCACCTGTTCTTTGCATGGATTCTGGTGATCAATGGGGCCTTGTATGTGCTTTGGGGGCTCGCGTCCGGGCATCTGCGGCGCGATCTGTGGCTGAGCAGGACCGATTGGCGCCGTCTCGGCCATACGTTCGTCGAGCATTTGCGGCTACGCTTCCCGAAGGGCGAGGAAGCTCGCCGCTACAATGGAATCCAGAAGCTGGCGTATCTGTTTGTCGTTTTCATCGTGGGGCCACTGATCGTTCTGACGGGCCTCACGATGTCACCAACCATGGACGCCGGTTTCCCGTGGCTGCTCTGGCTGTTCGACGGTCGTCAGAGCGCGCGTACGATTCACTTCATCTGCGCGATGACCCTGCTGTCCTTCTTCGTCGTACACATCCTGATGGTGGTTGTTTCAGGACTCTGGAACAACATTCGCTCGATGATCACCGGGCGCTATGCCATCGAAGCAACGCCGACTGCCATGGAGTCGAATCATGAGTAATATTATAAGTGTGCGCCGTCGGCGTCTGATTCTTGGCGTCGGCGCCAGCGCCGGTTCGCTGCTGCTCGGCGGCTGCGACCGTCTGTCAAATCTGCCGCTGACTCAAAGTGCGCTCAGTTCGGCGCAGTGGCTGACGCGAGCCGCACAGCGCACACTAGTATCGCGCGATGCGTTGGCCCCACAGTTCACGCGCGCAGACATTGCCCCCGTTTTCCGAGCAAACGGTACCACCGATCCCAACAATCCCGAATATCAAGCACTGGCCAAGAATGGCTTTCGAGACTGGCGCTTGCGCGTTGACGGCCTTGTGGAGCGTTCCAGGCAATTTTCTCTCGATGACATCCGCTCGATGCCCGCCCAGACTCAAATTACCCGCCACGATTGCGTGGAGGGTTGGAGCTGCATTGGCCAATGGACTGGGCCTCTGCTGCGCGACATCCTCGCGCAGGTGGTGCCCAAGCCCCAGGCACGCTATGTAATGTTCTTCTGCGCCGACCCAATGGACAACGGCAGCGATTACTACTATGAGAGTATCGACATGCGCACTGCCGCTCATCCCCAGACGCTGCTCGCGTACGCACTAAATGGGGAGACTCTGCCAGTCACCTACGGGGCACCGCTACGCCTGAGGCTGGGTCGCCAGCTCGGCTACAAGATGGCCAAGTACGTGATGCACATTCAACTGGTATCGAGCTACAAGCCGTTCGGGCAAGGCAACGGCGGGTACTGGGAAGATCAAGGATACACCTGGTACGCAGGCATCTAGTCGCCGGGGCCCACTTCATGCGCTTTGTAGGGAGGCCCTCACCCCGAGGGAATCCGCGGGCACAGGTCATGGATGCCGTTGACTCGACCATCATTGAAGTTGCAATGCGTTGCCCGTCGGTCGGGACCTGCAGAGATGATTAGGCATCCTTGCCAACCGCGAGAAGCTGAGTCAGTGTTTGTATGGCTGGCGGAGCAAGCGTCTCGGATTCTGGGCTTTTCCCCATCACACAGAGTCGGCGTCAGGAGGCGTTGACTTGTGAGCCCGCAGAGAACGACAACGGGGGTACCGCACAGTGGAGACCAGGGTCCGGCGCAATAGCGCCCTCGCCCTATTCGCCGGTGAGAGCGCTATACTGCTCCTCGCTGAGCGGCACCACGCTCAGCCGCCCCTGACGAACGAGGGGGGAATCACGAAAGGTGCGGGCCGCCTTGATCTCCGCAAGTGGCACCGCCCTCGACAGCTTTCTCGACACCTTGATCGTCACAATCGGCTCTGCGCTTTGCGCCCCATGGACTGATTTCACGGTTGCGGTGCCGACGGCACTTCGCACGCTCGCCGTCTCATAGATGACCAGCTTGTCGCCAGCCTTCATCCCCCGGAGAAACTTGAGTGCCGCCGGATTAGCAACCCCATCCCACACCGTCTCTTTGTCGCGCACCAAATCCGTGAAGGAATAGTCAGAGGGTTCTGTTTTCAACAGATAATGAGTGTACACGTCCTCTCCTGATTCAGCTGCCCAAGTCGTTCAACAGGGTGGCTCACTCGAGCATTGTATCAACTGCGCGTCCATCGAGTAATCCACCGTGCGCCTGATAGGCTCGACTGAGGTCTGAGCTGGTCACGGCCCTCCTAATCTGATGCGACGAGACATCTTTTTCGATCGCGAAGGATGCTGGACACGCCATGAATTCCATCATCGATCTTGGATATGTCTGGACTCTCTCCCCCGGCTCATTTTTTTATCCTCTTCGGACCGCTCGACTGCAAAGCGGTTGTCTCATCCGCCCGCCAGCAGGCCGGACGAAGGTATATACGGCACGCAACAGCGTGCCACGTCCTTAGTGGCCGTGTTCGGTCCGCTAATGGCTTATCAACAGATACCCTTGGGTTCGGCCAGTGCCCGGGTTCACGACCGTTGCATCCATCCAGTCATCGTGGTTGATTTCGTTTCCGTAGGTGACGGTTACCTGGGAAGCTACCCCAGGCATCGGTCATGGAATTCGGATCATCCATCACCCCGTTAGCATATGGAACCGCGTTACGCTGGCGATCTGCGGTTACGGTCATTCCCGCGATCTCGGCATGCCCGTTGATCGAGTATCCGGTGCTCGTAGCGCCATCGATCGTGCCGAGATCAGTCATGGCGTCACCGGGGAATATCAAAACGCGCATCGGTACCGCTTGCGGTAATCGCGATGCCCGTGGCCTGCCCGACGCTGTTGATGCCGCACGCAGTGAGGGTGCTACCGCCGAGTGCCCCGAGTTCCGCTATGGAATGGCACCGGGCGTGCGCGGCAAGAGGCATTTCATCCATGCCAACGCAACCGGCAGACCGGCAATGATTCCCCGTGGCGCACAGCGCATCTGGTTCTCTCGATTGGACAGCATCCCCACCGGGGGTGCTGGATGTGCAAACGCCACTGGGGGACTCTCTTGCTACCGCACCAAAATGATCGCATCAGGGTCCGTCGACATCCTGCACGATCTGGCCGTCTTTCCGCGTTGTCACCCCGATTGACAGGCCGCTCGTCGCCTAGGCTTGCCGGAGCCGCTGTCCAGTGCGCTCAGGAACTGGCCGGACGTGTGGCCGATTTCCCTCGTGAACCCCACATCCGCCCGCCTTTCGCGCAATGGGTCCGCCACTGATCGGCGCGCGCCCTTGCCACATCACCGCCTATATCGGCTCATCAGGCACACTGTGCCTGAGCCTGTCTAGTGCGTCGGCGCTAGCGAGATTGGGGGCTCTTTCTGCGGAGCGCGTGGGCGAGTCTCGATAGGAGTGCTCTGATCTGGAACAGCGCCGTTCCAGCGTGAGAACGCTCCGGCGTCAGGTGCCGAGTCACTCGCAGCCGTGCGCTTGCCTGTTGTCCGGCGGATAGACTGGCCGGAGTCGACGATCGCCAGTTGGGACCCCAAAAAGATCCGTTGCCACAGGCGAGGACTGGATCATGCCGCAGGTAGCCCTGCTTGATCGTGCACAGACGATCGCATCAGAGAATTTCAACCGGTGGCTGGTACCTCCGGCCGCGCTGTGCATCCATCTGTCCATCGGAATGGCCTATGGATTTTCAGTGTTCTGGCTGCCGATGTCGCACCTGATATCCGGAGCAAGCACTGCGGCATGCACGCATCAAGGATTTTTCGCACAACTGACCACCACTCGTTGCAACTGGACCGTTCCGGCGGAGACTCACATTTTTGAAACCTTTATCGCGGTCCTGGGAATTTCTGCGGCGATCTGGGGCGGGTGGCTTGAGCATTCTGGGCCGCGTAAGGCGGGGTTCATTGCGGCTTTGTGCTGGGGTGGCGGCCTCATCCTAGGCGGCGTTGGTGTCGCTGTGCACCAGTTGTGGCTGGTATATCTGGGAGCTGGCTTACTGGGCGGAATCGGTCAAGGTCTGGGCTACATCGCACCGGTGTCGACGCTAATCAAATGGTTTCCGGATCGTCGCGGTCTTGCCACGGGCTTTGCCATCATGGGCTATGGGGGCGGGGCCATGATCGGCGCGCCCCTTGCCGTTTGGCTGATGGCGCACTATGCCCACAATGGCGTTCAGGGCGTCTCTGAATCATTGATCATCCTGGGTGCCATTTACGTCTTGGTCATGTCGATTGGTGCATTTTCATTTCGTGTGCCGCCGACCGGCTGGCACCCCCAGGGATATGCCCCCTCTTCAGCCGACTCAGACCAAGCAATGATCACCAGCCGCCACGTTCATCTCAATCGGGCCATAAGGACGCCCCAATTCTGGCTCATCTGGCTCGTGCTCTGCCTGAATGTCACGGCGGGAATTGGCGTCATTTCGATGGCAAGCCCAATGCTGCAAGACGTATTCGGCGCCAAGCTCGTCGCGCACTCCCTAGCCTCGCACCCCGCATTGGACTCCGCGATTGTCGCCGCCGCCGCGGGCTTGGTCGGCCTCATCAGCCTGTTCAACAGCCTAGGCCGTCTATTCTGGGCGGCCATCTCGGACTACATCGGGCGCAAGCGCACCTATTACACATTCTTTCTCGCAGGCATTGTGTTGTACGTGTTGCTGCCCACTTGGGGCCGTTTCGGCATTCCTGCCTTGTTCGTTCTCAGTGTCTGCATCATTCTGACGATGTACGGCGGCGGATTTTCCACCCTACCGGCGTATCTCGCGGATATTTTCGGCACCCAGATGGTCGGCGCCATACATGGGCGCCTGATCACGGCATGGTCGGTCGCGGGGATTGTCGGTCCGGCGCTCATCGCAAGCCTGCGACAGCATGAGCTTAATCAGGGCATTCCACGCGCACAAGTGTACAATTCGACGCTCTACATCATGGCCGGACTGCTCCTGGCCGGCTTGATCTGCAACGCGCTGATCAAGCCGGTCTCCGAACAGCACTACATGTCGGACACGGAGCTTGCGCAGGAACGTGCGCTGCAAAAAGAGCAGACAACGCCGAACGAAGTCCTGTCTGCAGCCCGCGGCCGGCCCGGCATGCTCACGTTGCTGGCCTGGGTTGGTGTCGGAATACCGTTTCTGATCGGTGTCTGGATCGCCTTAGCCAAGGGCTTTGCTCTATTTTGAGCCGCTCTCTGCGCCCGATCCGACCTCGAAGGGCGACTGGACCTGATTTTCGCGCCAAGTCAATCTCTGTGGACCGGACCTTCCAGATCTCTTCGCCTGACCATCAATGCGATGCAATTCCGGGACCCAGCGCGGCGGAACGACCAATGAACTCCGCACGCGCATTCTCTGCGGGGAAGGGCATTGATGGAACCGGGACGCCCAGAAACGCACACAGCCGGTCCCAGCCTTCACCCATCTGGTAGATCAACAGCCGCTCCGGTGCAATAGCCGCCTTGACTTCCTCCGTGTGACGAATGAAAAACTCCGTCATCACCGTTCGATCGTCCGCCTGCTCCGGCATTCTGCGCCTGACGCTGGCGAAAAAGCGCGCCTGCACATCCGCCCCGCCACGGCGTGCAATGCTGTCGGGCGCAAGAATGGTGGCACTGACCGACTCAAACCAATCGTCCGCATCGCGCACCGTATGCAGTACTTTGGCAGCCGGAAAATGGCTCGTCAGCTCTCGCCAGTATCCAGCGGTCGGATAATCTACTGCGGACTGATATCCCCTGAAGATGGCGTTCCAATCCGGGCGGCCACTATCCGCTTCGAGCCACAGCGCCATTGTATCGGGATGCTGCAGTACTTCGATCATGTGATGACAGGGCCCGAAGCCTAGAATAGACAACGCCGTTTGCATTGATTTGGTGCCGGTTCTGCCCAATCCCGTGCCTACGACCCTGAGTCCCATACGTGCCCCTGTCTCATCCGCGCCAATGACAGCGGATTTATGCCCGAGATTATCATACAGCGGTGACGGGGGGCGCCCCGGTAGCGCGGCTGACATGGCTGCGAAGCGCACGCACGTCCGACCCCAGACGGGTGACGGTACGATGAAATTTTTCAGCGCACCAGATCCGGCACTGACATCGCTGCGAAAACGACGGCCCGCTCTGTAGGTCGCCGATACTTGAGAGACACTCTACCAGCCTCAGCTGAGACGGGATGCACGCGCCGCGTTGACTCACCGCCGGAAGATAACAAATGCCCCTGTAAGGCTTGCGCATCACATCGGAAATTTCGCCGAGGGATCCAGTGCAACACGAAGTGCGACCGATTGAGTCGTTGAACTACGCGGCCTCAATGGGGTGCTCGTCGAGAAATTCGGAGATCGCCGTTGCAACAGCCGCAGGATCTTCGTGGTGCATCATGTGGCCGACCGCGGCCAGGGTAACTCTGCGCAGTCTTTGCAGGTGCGGCTCCATTAGTTCTGCGTTCGCGCCCTCCCGCCGCGCTTGAGTGGATGCATCGCCGGCGATGAGGAGCACAGGACATGTCACTCGACGCCAACAGGCCTCAGCTTCTTGGCGCCGATACAGAATCGGATTGACCCTGCGATGTCTTGGATCAAACAGAAGTTCCACGTCTTCGTCATCTCTCATCGCGGTTCGCGATCGCGTCCACGCTCGCGCCACGAACTCGGCGCGATCCCGTGACAGTCGGTTGTTTCGAGCCACCAGCAGCGACGCGAGTTCAGATGTGGATCGAAAGCGACGTTCGGGCGCAGGCTGAGCGATTTCATTCAACCACCTCTCATAGCGTGCGGGAGCGTCGTGTGTGCGCGAATCGGGAAGTCCCAAGCCCTCCAGATTGACGAGCCACGCGACGCGGCCGGGGCGGATCCCGGCATACATCTGGGCAATGTTCGCGCCCATGCTGTGACCAATGATGCGCGCAGGGGTCTGTGGCGAAAGTAACCCGAGAAGGGCATCAAGATCTGCCAGGTAATCGGGGAACCAATAGCCACCGGGCGCCCTTTCACTGTTGCCGAAGCCGCGCCAATCGGGCGCAACCAATGACAGCCCATGGGGGAGCTTGTCGACCAGAAACTGCCATGTCGCGCCGTTGTCCATGAACCCGTGAAGCAGAACAATCGGTGTCGCTGACGGCTCGCCCCACCAGGTAAGCCGGTAACGAAGGCCGCGAACATTCACGTCGTCGTAATGTGGATTGCGCAAGGGCCTGTAGCTCATGGCTGTTGTTTTGATTTGCCAGCAAGATGGTTGAAGGCGGATGCTACCGCAGATTGGATTGCACCGCCGCCCACATGAACCGCCTCGACACCTCTCGCACAGAAGCATCGGGCGTCATCGACGCGGCGAGCCGAGCGGCTCGGATCCTCACGCTCGTGGAATGCAGAGGCATTCGACGGGCTCGGCGTCGGGAGATGCACAAGCATCGACACAGGACTACTTCGAGGTCGACACATCGTCACGGAAGTTCACGTGCCATCGCCGCAGCACAGCCATGCACCGATCGAGAGAAATCATGAGCCGTGCGTGCGAAATTTCGCACCTCGTAGGCCGCTCGGCGCATGCCCGGGATTGAGGTCAGGCATTAATTTGAGTGCCGGAGCGACTCCATAGACCACGCCGTTCGCGGCGCGTCTGCCCGGTCGGGTTCAATGCTCGCGGATGCTCGCCTGCGTGTGGGCAGTGAAACAGTCGGTGTGCATCGGCTGGTCGACGATTTGTTGCCAATCAGCGGACAATCCGGCGACTCATCTCAGCGGGATTGTTCGCACAGTCCGCGTCCAGCGTAAGCGGGACTCGAGGGTGCAGGTGCAGTAGCGCCTGCGCAGCACGGTTCATCGTAAAAGAAGGTTCTCGCTGGCGCGCTCGCGACCCCAAGATTACGCTCCCGGGGCGTTGCGTGCCCACCGCAGTGAGACATGGCCGGCAGGTTCTTTTCCGATACTGCGTGCGAAGCTTCGCATCAGGGAGTTGGGCTCGGACGAGCAAGCGCGACACTGTCGAGCGACGAACCATCCGCGGATCAATCCGGGGACTGGCCGCCGGAGAGCGGGCACCCATACGTGCCGCGCAAAGCTGGAGCGGTAAGGGTCAGATCGGGCATAGTGGCAGTGCCGCTCTGGCGGTGACCACAGCGTGCTCCACGGGCTCCAGCCTACGCAGGGCCTGATACACAATTTAAGCGGATCATGATCGTCCCACCCATCGCAACCGCGGCAGTCTTGAGCGGGGCCAGTCTCCATGCCGCCTGGAATGTGGGAATCCGCGGCGGCCGGGACCGCCGCGCGTCCACGGCCGCGCTCGTCCTGGCAGCCGGACTGATTGGCGCTGTGATCCTGCCATTTCTCCCCACCCCGGCTGGGGCCGCCTGGCCGCATCTTGCCGTGTCCGCGCTGCTGCACGTGCTCTATTTCAACCTTGTCGCCGAAACGTATGCCCTGGGTGCCATAAGTCTGACCTACCCGATCATGCGCGGTGCCGCGCCGGCTCTGACGGCCGCCATTGCCGCATTGTGTTTTGGCGAACACCTCGGCCTCAGCGGATGGAGCGGATTGCTGCTCATCGCGGCAGGCGCCTCTCTACAATCGCGACGCTCCGGCATCGCTGGCGAGGCCCGAGCGCTGCGATTCGCATTGACGACGGCTCTCATCATCGCGCTGTATACGGTCAACGACGGCTTGGGAACCCGGGTCGCACACTCCTCGGTAGCTTATGCGCTTTGGACATTCGTGCTTCCAGCGATTCCTACCGCAGTCGTGCTAATGCGGGGCCGGCTATCTCTTCTTTTGAAGAGTGCCACGGTGCCTTCATTCCTGTGGCGTGGTGTCGGCAGTGGTTTCTGTTCCGTCGTGTCGTATTCACTTGCGCTCTGGGCCATGACCAAGGCCCCCATCGGAGCGATAGCGGCCCTGCGCGAGACGGCCATGCTGTTCGGCGTACTCTTTGCGTGGTGGTTTCTCGCAGAGCGCCCAGGTCGGCGCCGCATGATCGCATTGGTTATGATTGCATTCGGAGCCATGATTCTCGATATCGGCTGATCAGTGTGCACCGGCGGCCGCCCGCCAGCGGAGGGCCGAACGCAGATAGCTGGCGAGGCGATCCCACTAACTACGGTGGTGATCCGCAGGTGATCCGTGCGATTACCGATCCGCCGTCAAATCAGTCGCCGATTGAGGATGCGATATGGTGCTCGGTGAAAGTGCGTCCGACTCCGGCCCTTGCATCTGCACACGCGTGATGGGCAAGGCCAATTGACCGCCGTTCTCCCTGATAATCCGTGCCGCGCTGAGCAGGACATCTTCCTGAATATCGAGCGACTCACCCCATTGGACCGTTCCGGCAAAACAGTAAATCAGCACGTCCAGCGAATGCGTGCCGTAACCGGTGAAATTCACCATTCGACTCTGCGTGTGATCAATTCCGGGGTGCTGGTCGATGTAGGTGCGCAGCTGCTTCAGGATGCGTGGCAGCCGCTCGGCATCAACATAGCGAACCGGCACGGTCTGCTGAATGCGTCTCGCCTGCATGCGCGGCGGGGTTTCCACAACGTGCGAGTTGAAAACATAATTTGGCACATAATAGGGGCTGGTATCGAAGCCTCGAATGCGGGTCGAGCGCCAACCGATGTGTTCGACGGTACCGGAAATGTTGATCTCTGGCAGCACGATCCATTCACCGATTTTAAATGGCTTGTCCAGATAGATCACGAGTGCGCCAAACAGATTCGAAACGACGCCCTGAGCGGCAAATCCGATCGCAATTCCTGCAACTCCTCCGACAGTCAGAAGACTTGCGATAGGAAAGTGCAGCGTCCTCAGGATCAATAGCGCAGCAATCGTAAGCAGAATCAGGCGGGCGAACTTTCCCGCCAGATCGTAAATCATCGGATCGAGCTCGTGCCTGTGCGCACGGTGCAGCTGCGGGTAACTCTTCAGCAGGTTCCAGCCTGCCCACGCAACCATCCCAATGACGCCGACATGCAATGCGGGATCAAGCACTTGCCCAAGCAGCCGCAAATGCGCCTGATCGTTGAGCAACATGCCGAGCAGGTAGATTCCGCATACCACGATCAGCGCGAGCATCGGCGAATGCAGCGAGCGAAACACCGCTTCGCGCAGGCGCTCCTCCTGCCTCGGTGATCTGTCAATGAGCAGGCGGCCGGACAACCACAACACTGCGACGAGCACAGCGCACGCGAGCACGATCATGCTCGCCTGGAGAAATACGCCATGAGGAAATCCGATCCCGCCACTGCTGAACATCATCGAACCTCTATGACAGCAGCGCGCAATGCGATGTGCGCTTATGCATTCCGAACGGCCTAGGTAGAGCGCACAAGTGTTGCGCTGCTACGCCATGCACAGCTCGCGCGAGCATGATGCCAGCGAGACCACGATAGAAATCGGCGCTGCACATGCGTTTTACCGCCGATACAGTGCGGACATGCAGTGCAGTCCATGGCGCAACGACCGTCCTTCACCCTGCGCCACGCTCAGCGTCATCTGCGCGGAAGGACGCTTCTGGCACGTACTTTGCGGCGTCAATGGGGCAGCGGTTTTAAGCTCCGCATGGAAATGTGCGCCATGCCTCGCGCACCCGACTGAGGCCGCACAGAAAGCAAAGCGGGCCATCTGATGCACCGTTGGGTTTGATTTCAGCCTCACATGTGCTTGGGGCGCAGTCGGCTCCGGCAGTAGCATGGCCGGAACGTTGCTCTGCGGCCACCCGGTCCCCGCGCGGCGCTCGGACGAGGGCCGCGTCGACACGATGAGCTGACTCGCGAATGCGCGCGAGAAGGTCATGACCGATCTTATACCAGACATTTGGCATTTTTTCAGGCTTGACTTCGCGCACGGCCAGGCTGTTTCGGTAACGAATCCGTTCGGACTTGATTCGCAGCAGCCAGTCGACACAAACTCTCAGGCGAGGATGATCACACACGGATAACAGAGACATGAACGAGCAGCGAGCCGGTCGAAGCGCACTGTTGTTGATGGATCTTCAGGCCGGCATTATTTCCCAGTACGCCGACCCAACTTATTTGGCGCGCATACAAGTGGCACTTGCGGCGGCTCGTCGGGCAAAAATGTGCGTGATTTGGGTTGTGGTCAAATTCCGCTCCGGGTACCCGGAGGTGAGCGCCCGAAACGCTCTCTTTTCGGGCATCCGCACCAGTGGCCGCCTGACGGAGTCGGACCCTCAGAGCGAGATCCATCCGACACTTCAGCGACAAGATGAAGACGTCGTCGTCACTAAGCGGCGCATCAGCGCGTTTTCAGGCAGCGATCTGCAGGTCGTGCTACGTTCGGCCGACGTCGAGTCGCTGGTTCTCGCGGGCATCGCCACAAGCGGAGTCGTCCTATCGACCCTACGCCAGGCAGCCGACCTCGATTATCGGCTAACGATCCTCAAGGACGGGTGCTGCGATGCCGATCCCGAAGTACATCGGGTGCTTACTGAGAAGGTATTCCCCCGACAGGCGACTGTCGTCTCGATTGCCGAGTGGTCCCAGTCACTCGCCATCGTCTGCTGAGGCTTCGGGGCCTGGGCATGACCCAGCCGAACATCAGCGCCGAGCACTCGCGCATGCGATTTGGCGTAGAGCGTCGGCACATGTGCGCAGTTGTCGCCGAAGATCACGGGCAAGAGCCCGAGGAGCCCGAGATGGCCACATTTGTGTTGGTTCACGGCGCATGGCACGGCAGTTGGTGCTGGAAGCGGGTGCGACGAGCGCTGCAGTTACGGGGACACGAGGTGTTCACGCCCACGCTTACTGGTGTCGGCGAGCGGACGCATCTGCTCTCGCCAAGCGTAGACCTTCGCACTCACATTCTGGACGTGCTCAATCTGATCCGTTGGGAGGAACTCACCGACGTTGTCCTATGCGGCCATTCCTATGGGGGGATGGTCATCTCGGGAGTGGCTGATGTCATGCCGGAACGCATCCGTTCGCTGTATTTTCTCGATGCGTTCATTCCGGAAAATGGACAGAGCTTAGCGGACTTGGCGCCAATCTCGGCAGAGGAACTCATTGACGGCTGGAAGAGCACCCCAATCACCGCCGAGGCCTTTGGCGTGAATCACGCAGACCGAGCCTGGGTCGATCGACAGTGCACGATCCAGTCGGCTGCTTGCTTTCGACAACGCGTCAAGCTCGATCGGGGCGGCATAGAGCAGGTCCGTCGGATCCACTACGTTTATGCCTCTGGGTGGGCGGGGGATAACTCCCCATTTGCGCCGTTTTACGCGCGCGCAAAGACGCTCGGCTGGACGACCCATCGGATTGACAGCGGACACGACGTGATGCTCGACCAGCCGGATGCGCTCACGCAGCTATTCCTCGTCAGCCACTGATCTGCGGGGTGCTACCCGCTCGCCCTTTCATCGCGTGAAGGTTGCCGATGCCAAGTGCAACGACATGGGTCGCTCTGGCGGTGATTGCGGCGCGGCGTCTCTGGGCGTGCAACGCGTCCATGCTCCGCGTGCAGAATCCGGGAGCCAGAATGAGCCGGCCGATGCGGGCGACCGAGGGCATCGCTCCTTGCTGCCTCATCTTTGCGCAGGTCCGGCGTTCACTGGGGTTTCCGGCAGGTGATTGCGGCCAATTCAGGTGGGCAGCCCGCATGGCGCAGCGCATGCTATGCGGGTTTTCCACGATGTACGGCTCCTCGTGTCCCGAAGGAAAATGCGAGAGAAAGGGGCGTCTGCGCATAACGCCGTGGTTCAACTAGGCACGCTGGGCGCAAGGGACCGATGGCTTCTCATCCCCGACTGAGTTCTGCCGGTGATCGGTGGCGTCTGCGGCTCGCGCTGGCGCTGATCGTCTTGCCGTTCCTGGGATTGATTGGGATGCAAGGCTACGAGGCGCTGAATCGGCTACCGCGAGCAGCGCTCAGCCAGAAGCTGGTCGCACACAGTTTTCAGGTCATCATGACGGCGCAGGCACTGCGCAATGCGCTGCAGGATGCCGAACGCGACGAGCGCGGTTATCTGCTTACCTCTGCGCCGACTTATCTCGCACCGTACCAGGTCGCGATGCACGACGCACCGGATCTGTTGACCGATCTGACGCGTCTGGCGATTCTTGATACTGATCAGCAGGGCCAGATTGCCGCGCTTTCTCGACGCATCGGGCTGCAGCTCAAGGAACTGCGCAGCACCATGGCGGCCTATCGGGGCGCCGGCGCCAGCTACGCGCTGCGCGTCGTACGAGCCAATGCGGCATTACACACGATGGAATCGGTCGATCGGCGGATCGATGCAATGACTGCGACCGAGGACGCACTCCTTTCCCGGCGACTGGCTCGGGTGGCAGCGCAGGATCACACCATGCAGCAGATCGCACTGGCTTCGACGGTGCTTGCCGCCGCGCTGATGATGTCCGGGCTGCTCCTGGTCATGTTCAATTACCGTAAGGGAACACGCCTGCAATGGGAGCTCGCCCGACGCGCCGAAGATGTCGCGTTGGCCAATCGCGAGCTGGAACGGCGTAACGTGGAACTGGCACATGCCACCGAAACGGCGCGCGCCGCTCAGGAGGAAGCGCGCCAGGCAGAGCGTGCGAAGGGCCGCTTCCTCGCCACGGCGAGCCACGATCTTCGTCAGCCTTTGCAGGCCGTCTCGCTGCTGAACGGCACGCTGCGACGCACGGCACACGACTCTGACGTCATCGATGCGCTACGGCAACAGGATGAAGCGATCGGCGCGATGAGCCGTCTGCTGAATGCGCTGCTCGACATCAGCAAGCTCGAGTCGGGCGCCGTCAAGCCGGAACCCACGGACTTCTCGGTTGCGACCATATTTGAGTCGATGGCCCGGGAGTTTCGCAGCATAGCCGCAAGCAAAGGATTGGAGCTGCGCATCGAGGCAAGCACCGCGTGCGCCCACAGTGACCCCTCTCTGGTCGAGCAGATCTTGCGGAACCTGGTCTCCAATGCGGTCAAATACACGCGCAAGGGTCAGGTTCAGGTGCGCGCAGTACTAGCAGCACCATGGGTTACCATCGAAGTGAGCGACACCGGCGTTGGTATTGCGCCCGATCAGATTCAGCTGCTCGGCGAGGAGTTCTACCAAGTCGGCGTGCCGAGCAATACCACTCGCGAGGGCTACGGTCTCGGCTTGAGTATCGTGCGGCGGCTGGTGCAACTGCTCGGCTTGGAAATTACGATTCGGTCCGAGCTGGGACGAGGATCGACGTTCTCGATTCGGCTCCCGCAGGGTACGGCAGCGAATGTGGCCGTGAAGCAGCAACCCTCTCCGGGGTCTACGCGTGAGGAGACCGCCCCGGGTGTACAGATTCTACTGGTTGAGGATGATCCCGAAGTGCGTAATGCGACCCGCATGCTGTTGAAGGCGGAAGGGTACAGTGTAACGGCAGCGGCGACACTGCGCGAAGCGGAGCAGAAGGCAGTTGAGAGTCCCCACCTGGCCCTCGTGGTGACGGATTTTCATCTCGGTGCTGGTGAGACCGGTGTTCAGGTCATTCTGCGCCTGGGCGAAGTGTTGCAGCGTGCCATCAAGGCGATTCTGATTACGGGCGACACTTCTTCAGCGATAAAGGAATTGTCGCCCAGCCCAAATCTCCAGATCCTGAGCAAGCCCGTGCAGGCTGAGACCTTCCTGCGCACGATTCGGGAACTGCTCACCGTTTAGGGCGCCCGGGCGAATCAAAGCGGAGGACGGCCAAGCGCGAACAGGCCATGCAGGCACGAGCCAGACCAGCCCTCCCAGGCAGGGCCCACCTGCGCACCGCCTGCAACGCCCCCCTGGAGGAGCCGGCGCCTGCCGGACAACGCCTGTCCGTTGATCGCGCGTTGACAGCAAAACCACACTCCGGTAGTAATTACTAAAACAGTAGTAGTTCGACAGGGCCGGCCATGCGCCTGACCGATCGCGAGACAGACATCATGAATGTTCTGTGGGAGCACGGATCTTCGACCGTTGCGCAAGTACACGGCCACTTGAGAGATCGGCTTGCGTATACGACCGTGCTCAGCATGCTGCGCATCCTTGAGCGGAAGCATGTCCTCACACGAGTCAAGGAGGGGCGCGCCCACCGCTATTCGGCCCGCTTGACTCGTGATGCGGTCCGCCAACGGGCGATTACAGCGCTTGCAAGGAAGTTCTTCCGAGGCTCCACTGCGGCACTGCTCGTGCACCTGCTCGAGCATGACGATTCGGATGATGCCGAGATTGGACGGCTACGCGCCGCTTTGCGCCAGACACGGGGCCGCGCAACATGATGAGTGCCGCGCTGTATACGAGCGTCATAACCTTGTTCCTCGGTCTCACCGCATGGTCCGCTGAGCGTGTCCTGGCAAGTCTGCGTTGGCCGCGGCGCGGCGCATGGCTCGCCGCGCTGCTCCTGTCGGTCGCGATCCCCGCTTGGCGGCTGCCGGGCGCGCTGCCGCAGGAGTCACCCGTACAGCTGCCGAGGCCGTTCCCTGCGTTACGCCATGCAACGGTGCGAACCGGCGGCCCTGGCCGGGTGGGTGTGAGGACTCTCGCCGCACGCGTCCGGCCATCGCCAGGCGTACGTCCGTCGCGTCATTTGTGGACGACCACGATGCACAAGCGCGTGCTGCTGGCGTTTGTCGCCAGCTGGGGCGTGATCTCTGCGATGCTGCTCCTGCGCCTGCTGGGCGCTGCTGCAATGCTGCATCGTCGCGCCCCCGAGTGGGCGATCACGGAAGTCGACGGAACCCGAGTCTCGGTCACCGATCACCTCGGGCCTGCCGTGCTCGGCGTCTTGCGACCGCGGATCGTGGTGCCGGCATGGTTCCTGACCGTAAGCGCGCAGATTCGCCAATCGGCCCTGATGCACGAACGAGAGCACGTCCGTGCGCAGGATGGACGCTGGCTGCTACTCAGCCGGCTGCTGATCGTGCTGATGCCCTGGAACCTGCCGCTGTGGTGGCTCGAGCGACGAGTCCGATTCGCGATCGAGGTGGATTGCGATGCGCGGGTGGTGCGCGGCGGCAGCCCGAATGCCGCTTACGCGGAGGCATTGCTGGCGCTCGCCGAGCGCATGCGGACGGCAGCGCGTCCTGCAATCGGCTTGTTCGAGCGACGCTCTCTGCTTGCACGGCGGATTGGCATCCTGACAGCCCGGCCGCAGCGGTGGTGGCGCTGGGCGGCGCTGCCGGCGTATGTACTCAGCGCCGTGTCGGCACTTGCGGCAGTGACTCTTCCCTCGCCACCAATCAGTGCGGCGTTGGGCGAACAAAATGCAGCAGAACGGTACGCCGCGTTACTCGCTGCAGCCAGATTCAACGATGCTCGCACCATTGGCCGTCTGCTGGCGAACGGCACGCCCGATGCGCTGGCGGCCGCGACACTGATCGGCTGGCCATGGCCGACAGGCGTGACGCACAGCGGGCTCGTGCCACCACCAGACGCAGCGCAGCGACTCGCGTGGATGAGACGTGCGCTCGCCGCAGCCCCTCGCCGCGCGGACCTTCTCCTGCTCGAACTCAATGAGTGTACGGCGTGGAAGCTGCGGTGCGCCTCGGCGGCGCTTCTGGCGCAGCTCGGACGGCTCGCACCGGACAACGGCGCTGCGGCGCTGGAGTCATTGAGGTTCGCGCTGCGCGCAAAGAGCGGATCCCGTATCGATGCGGCGCTCGCGGCGATCGGCAAATCGCAGCGGGTCGACACATACTACACGCAACGCCTCTCGCGGCTGGCCCGCGCACTCCATCAGGTCGGCGGCGAATCCTCCCAGACGGCGTACGAGCAGGTTAACGATAGTGACTTAAGCGACTCATTCCGCGCACTTCTGGCAGTCAACACAGTCTGCAATCCTTCGTCCGCTCTTACCGCCCGGCGGATCAGCCTTTGCCGCGCCGCCAGTCGGGCGTTGGAGCGCGGCGATACGCTCCTCGCGGCGCAGACCGGCGCCTCGATCGCGCTGCGCCTGTGGCCCGTCGGCACTCAACCACATCGGACCGCCGCACGGCTGCACCGCCAATTGGACTTCATGGAAGTGCAGTCCCGACAGCTGCTGTGGCCGCCAGGGCACCACGTCGAGGCGCTGTTCGCGCTGGCCGACGGCAAGGAATGGGCGCGGATCCTGCGCTGGAGTGCGCAGTGTCGAAGCGAGCAGGGCCTATTGCGTGCACAGCTGCGCCGGGCGGGTCTGGCGACCGATCCCCCCTCAGGCTGGCGAGACCCGTATCGCTAGCCGGTTTCGGTCGCGCGCGAGGTGCGAGGCGCGTGCCTATAATGGGCCAGTTCGATGCGTCGCCCGAGGAGAGCACCCCATGATCCCGCAGACCGGACTGACGGCGACCCCGCTGCGTGGGCGCAGAGGTGCAGACGACGCCGCCACTCGCCGAAGCGGTGAGCGCGGCGATGATCACACCCAACGGACAGTCGGGACGTAGCGGCATTGGTCGACCGCGAGAATACTGACACCGACACGGAGCGTGCGGCCCAGACATCGCGACAGGTTGCCCCGCCGCAACCGGCAGCGTGCTTCGCGGCAGAGTCATTGCAAAGACTCGGCGCTGAGTTCCTCGACGCGCTGTGCGACCCAGACGGAGGCGCGGCGCTGTACCGGCTGCATGCCCCCGATGCACCGGTACGCCACGGGGACGGGATCGGACCGGCCAGCAGGGTCGAGGCCGATCGATTCGCCGTGACGCATCGGGAGGTCAGCCTGAACGGCGAGCAGCAACTGCCCTGCTTCGCAGCAGCGAATTTTAGCCAGCTCTCTCCCGGCGAGACACCGACGGAAGCGATCGCATGGTTCGAGGTGCAGGAGCGCCGTACGCAACGCCAGCTATTCGTGGCTTTCGGCATTCGCGCTGGAGAAGCTGGAGCGAGCGTCGTGTGGTGCTCGCCCGCCGAGCAGATCCTGCCCTGGTCTTTTCGCGGGGGCCTGCTGCAGTCCCTCGCAGACTACCCATGGATGCGCCGTGCCGAGCCAGCGATGCCCCGCGGCCTACTCGATGCGGGCTACTTCCGGCGCTACTGGCGGCCACCGCTGAATTTTGCCACGCTGCCCGAGGCACGCTTCAGCTGTCACATGAGCGCGGCGTGCTGCCGACACGATTACGAAATCACTCTGCCACCGGATGCACAGTTGCTACTCGATGCCATGCCCTGGGAGACGCTCGCGCCGTCTCTTGCCGGCACCCGCCTGCCGGTACGCACCGATGGGCAACTGCAACTGAAGTCGCCCGAGGAAATCTGTCGGTTCCTCGGCGCGGGCAATCAGTGTTTGATTCATCGGACGCTCGGCCGGCAACCCTTCGGCGCCTGCTGCGTCTTTCCGTTCTCGTTCGCACAAACGCCGGAAGGCATCGCCGTCGGCTTGAGCCCGATTTGCGCCAGTGTGCGGCACGGTCGCGGCATTGAGGCGCACCGGCGCCTCGAGGATCTACGCGAGCGGCTGGTCCATGCCCGACCGCGCTCGACCGACACCTACCGCCTGGCTCCCGGCGTCGCCGTGGCTTGGGAGCCGTTTCGCGACATCGAGCGAGGGTTGTGCGATTGTCTGGCGGCCGAGGAAATGCCGCTGCGGCGGCGGCTGCACATCGGCGCGCGACTCCTTGGCGCGCTCACGGATGGCATTCCCGTAGACGTACCGGCCTGGCGCGACGAGACTGCCCCTTCGCTGACACCGGAACTGCGTGCGGCCATTCACGGCATGCTTGCGCGCCTGATCGGGTGGAACCGCTCGGTGTTGCGTGAGCTGCCACGCGAGATACCCGAAAACCTTCCGACGCTCGAGGTCGAGGAGCCCCGAGTCGTGGCGCAGATTCTGCGCAACACGTTGTTCTGCAAGGTGTACTCCTATCCGCTTGACCTCACGACCGCGCACAATTACCTGATCGTGTTGTACCTGCTGGCGCTGGTCATGCAGTCGGCTGCGGCAGGCCCGTTGCCGGAACGCATGTGGCGGGAACTAGGTTCACTCGGTGTGCACGGTCTGCTGAAGAACATGCTGCACGACGACATGCCGGAGGGGTTTCGCACCCTGCTCGGTCGGAGCGAATTCGGCGTGTGGATGCTGGCCGCCTGAGCGGCGCCACTCAATGGCGGCCGGAGTGCCCGAAGCCGCCGGCACCACGCTCGCTCTGCTCGAAGTCCTCGACCACCTCAAGCGAGACCTGTATCACTGGCACGATGACGAGCTGCGCGATTCGTTCACCCGGCTGGATGACAAACGGTTCCTGACCTCGATTCCAGCAGGACACCATGAGCTGCCCCTGATAATCCGAATCGATCAGTCCGACCAGGTTGCCGAGCACCACGCCATGCTTGTGACCGAGCCCAGACCGGGGTAGCACCACGGCCGCAAGTCCGGGATCCTGCAGATGCATGGCCATGCCGGTTGGAACGAGCTCCGTGCGACCCGGCAGCAGCGCGATCGGCCCGTCGACGCAAGCACGTAGATCCATGCCGGCAGAGCCGTCGGTTGCGTAGGCCGGCAGCGGAAATTCACGGCCGAGCCTGGCATCGAGAATTCGGATTTTCAGCGGCTTCGGCGCCGCAGCTGCACCGCTCACGCCTGCACCTGCTCACGCGGCCGCGCAGCCCCCGCTGCGGCGTAGGACTCGCCGATCAGTCGGATCAGCGCCCGCGCCAGTGACAGCTTCGGGCCGGCACCGAGGTCCTGCCGTGCGTTTCGCCACAACACGATCAAATGGTTGTCCTCACAGTCAAAGCCCTTGGTGTGACTGACCTCGTTGGCGGCAATCATGTCGAGATTTTTCTTGACCAGTTTGGTGCGGGCATTTTGTTCGACGGACTCGGTCTCGGCCGCGAAGCCCACCACGAATGGCCGGTCGGGACGCGAAGCGACACTCGCCAGCACATCCGTGGTGCGCTCCAACTCGAGCTGTAGCCGATCGCTCGTTTTCTTTATCTTTTGTGTGGAAGGGTGCGCTGGGCGGTAATCCGCAACCGCAGCCGTGGAGATGAAAATGTCCGCGGCGGCCACCTCGCCTTGCACTGCCGTGAGCATCGCCTCGGCACTTTCCACGTCGACCCGTCGAACGCCGGGCGGGGTCGGCAGCGAGACCGGGCCGCAGACCAGGATCACCTCGGCCCCTGCCTCACGCGCGGCCTGTGCGACAGCAAATCCCATCTTTCCCGAGCTGCGGTTGCTGATGAATCGGACCGGATCGATGCACTCTCGAGTCGGCCCGGCAGTGATCAGCACCCGCCGTCCACTTAGCGGGCCCGTGGCCGGCAACAGCGCTGCGAGGCGATCGGTCAGCTCGGCCGGTTCGAGCATGCGCCCCTCACCCACTTCGCCGCAGGCCTGGGCGCCCTCGGCGGGCCCAAAGAGGCGCACGCCCCGCTGGCGCAGACACTCGACATTGGCCACCGTGGCGCTATTGGCCCACATCAGTCGATTCATGGCGGGGGCGACCGCGATGGGTGCGGCGGTCGCGAGGCACACCGTGGCGAGCAGATCATCCGCGCGGCCGGCCGCCAGGCGGGCGAGAAAGTCGGCACTTGCCGGCGCCACCAGCACCACTTCGGCCCAACGCGCCAGCTCGATGTGACCCATTGCGGCCTCGGCTGCACTGTCCCACAGATCCGTACGTACGGGCCGTCCGGAGAGGGCCTGGAACGTCAGCGCGCCGATGAACTCGCGCGCTGCGGCCGTCATCACCACCTGGACCTCAGCGCCGCGTTCACGCAGGCGCCGCACGAGTTCTGCGCTCTTGTACGCGGCGATGCCACCCGTGACGCCCAGTAGGATACGTTGACCTTGCATGGCCGCGATTATCCGGCGCCGCTCCCCTAGGACGCAAACCGGGTGCGCATTTGTGCACGGAGCCGCTCCTTACTGACCCTCCTCAGATGCCGCTGGCGCACCGCAGGATGCCGGGGTCCGCAACGGAGTCTGCCCATGCCACCGGTTGAAGCCCGTGCCGTACTCGCGATTCGCGACTGGCCTCGCGCTGAACGGCCGCGCGAGAAATTGCTCGAGCGCGGCTCGCAGGCGCTCTCGGATGCCGAGCTGCTCGCGTTGCTGATCGGCTCGGGCACCCGCGGCTGCTCGGCCGTTGAGCTGGCGCGCGGTTTACTGGCGGACTTCGGCTCGCTGCGTGCACTGCTGCTTGCCGAGCGCTCACGTTGGACACGAAAGGGCCTCGGCCCAGCGCGCTACGCGGCCGTTCAAGCGGCCGTCGAGCTGGCCCGTCGCCACCTGCAGGAAGAACTTCGCTCCGGTGAACCGCTCACCTCGCCGCAAGCGGCATTCCGCTTTCTGCTGGCGCAGCTGCGCGACCGACCATACGAGGTATTTTGCTGTCTGTACCTGGATAACCGGCACCGGTTGATCGCCTTCGAGGAATTATTCCGCGGTACCGTCGACTGCGCACAGGTTCACCCGCGGGAGGTCCTGCGCCAAGCCCTGCGGCACAACGCAACGGCGCTCATTCTGGCGCACAACCACCCCTCAGGCGGACTTGAGCCGAGTCCGGCCGACGAGGCCATCACGCGCCGGCTGAAGGCTGGCTTGTCCCTGATGGACATGCGGGTCGTGGATCACGTCATCGTGGGAGGCAGCCGGTGCTACTCGTTCGCCGAGCATGGATTGCTCTGAGTGAGCCAGCTGGATTCGGATCGGCGGAATCTGCGCTTTGTCATTTCTTTGCGCACTTTCTGCGGGTTTCATCGCACCGGCGCGCATCGCTGTGGTCTGATGCATCCATGAGGTCGAGCCACCCCGCGCGGGTGGCCGAATGCGGGCCGCGTGGAGCGCGGGCTCAACAATCGAGGGCGAGCGAGCCGGACACCTGCCGCATCCGTGCCCCACATTATCCGGTCCGCGTTTGCGAGTCGGAGAATTCCGACCGTGCCGGCTGGTACCGACGCATAGACCGATTCATGGGCGGTCACGAAGACCGCGGCCGCCCAACTCGCGCGCGCTCAGGACGAGCCGCGCCCTCGCGATGGACCGCGAAGTTGCCAGAGTAACGATCCAGTAGGTTTGCTCATCGAGGTTAGTCATGTCTCAAGACGATAATCGACACGATTCTTCCCGCCGCACGTTTCTTGCCACCGCCGCCATCGTCACCTCGGCGGCGGTCCTTGGACTGCGACCCCGCCGGGCCAAGGCGGCCGCTCTGCCACTGCTCTCTCAGAGCAACAGCCCCCTAGCGAAGTCGATGGGGTACGAGCCCGACGCCCAGAACGTCAATCGAGCCAAATACCGCACCTATGCGCGGGGCGAACACTGTGCCGTGTGCCAGTTCTTCCAGGGCGCCTCCGGCGAAAAAGCCGGCTATGCGGGCTGTCAGCTGTACCCCGGCTTCCGGGTGGCCGCTCAGGGCTGGTGCGCCTCCTTCACCGCCCGCAGCTAATCACCGGCCGGCCCTGATCCGCTACGGCCCGCACTGCGCCGGCCGTAGCGGCTGGACGCCTGGGCGAGGCGCCGGTGAGGGGCTCGCAATCCAGCACGGGCACCCAGGGTCTTGCCGCCACGCCCTGCTGCTGGTATAAAGGCCGGCTCCTGCGGACGGGGAAGTCCCATCCGCTTCAAGTCATTGATTTTTAAGGTCGTTGCATATGTCGCGCGTCTGCGAGATCACCGGCAAGGGGCCGGCCGTCGGAAATCGCGTCTCCCACGCGAACAACAAGAAGCGCCGCCGCTTCCTGCCCAATCTGCATAATCAGCGGTTCTGGCTGGAAACAGAGAAGCGCTGGGTCTCGCTGCGCGTATCGGCGCACGGCCTGCGCACGATTGAAAAAAAGGGCATCGATCAGGTCGTGGCGGACCTGCGCGCCCAGGGTATGAAGATCTGACGGCGGGAGCTTAAGCGATGCGCGACAAGATCAAACTGCTTTCCAGCGCCGGCACCGGCCACTTCTACGTGACGACCAAGAACAAGCGCCTGCACCCGGACAAGCTGGAAGTGCGCAAGTTCGACCCGGTAGCACGCAAGCACGTCGCCTACAAAGAAGCCAAGATCAAATAATCGGCTTCTCCGTTACGGGGGCGATTACGCCCGCGGTTCGATGTCCCGCAGGTGACGGTGGGCAGAGATCCAGGCACCGAGCCAGCCCAGCGCCATCCCGCCACCGAACAAGGCGAGAAGCTCTCTGCCCGCAAGGCCCGTCAACTCGAAAGCGCTGCCATAAAGGCTGGCGAGATGGGCGACCGGCGCGCGCAGCCCGAGCAGCGCACCTTCCAGGACGAGCCAGGCGAGCATGGCCCCACCCAGACCATAGAGCGTCCCGGTGTAGAGGAACGGGCGGCGCACAAACGCATTTGAACCGCCGACCAGCTTCGTCACTTCGATTTCGTCGTGTCGGTTGAGAATCTCCAAGCGAATGGTGTTGCCGATCACGGCAAGCACGCCAGCACCGAATAGCGCGGCGGCGATCGCAACCAGGCGGCGCACGACCGCGAGAATGGCATTGAATCGCAGCACCCACTGGGCATCGAGCTGCACCATGTCCACTTCCGGCCACCTGGCAAAGGTCCGCCGTAATCCCTCCAGCGAGGCTACGCCGCTTGCACTCGCACGCGGCACGATCCGCAGCACGTTCGGCAGCGGATTGGTCTGCAGCGCATCGAGGGCGGCGCCAAAGCCTGAATACTGACGAAACTGCCGCAAGCCCTCGGTAGCCGAAATGACGCTCACGGCGGCCACGCCCGGCACCGCGCGCGCATTGACCGCAAGCTCATCGGCGCGTGCCAGTGACACGCCGCTTTTGAGGTACACGGACATATCGACGGCCCGCCCGAACCCGCCGGTGGCCGATTGCGCATTGCGTACCAGCAGGCCGAGTGCCGCCGGCAGCGCCAGCGCAAGGCCAATGACGAGCAGTGTCAAAACCGTAGCGAGCGGGGCGCGCGCCAGCCGCCCGAGCGCACCGAGCAGCGCCTGCGCGTGGCGGGTCGCAACTGTGCCGGGCGTCATGGGGGGCTCAGCGGCTCGCTACCAGCGAGGGCAAGGGATCGGCCGCGCCGCCCGTGAGCTGCCCGCTCGAGAGGGTGATCTCACGGCCGCCGAATTCGCGCACGATATGCAGGTCGTGCGTCGCGACCAGCACAGTCACGCCGACATCACTGAAGCGCTTGAACAACCTCATTACCTCCAGCGCCAGATCCGGATCCAGGTTGCCGGTCGGCTCGTCGGCGACGATCAGCGGCGGCTTGCCCACGATCGCTCGGGCAATACCGACACGTTGCTGCTCGCCGACCGACAGCTCCATGGGCAGCATCCGCTCCTTGCCAAGCAGCCCCACCTGATCCAAAGCGGCGCGCACCCGTTTGTCTATTTCCGCAAGCGGCGCCCCCGCCACGACGAGCGGCAGCGCCACGTTATCAAACACGGGTCGGTCCGCGAGCAGCTTGTGATCCTGAAAGACCACACCGATCTGGCGGCGGAAAGCCGGAATGTGCCGCGCCTTGAGTGTTCCGGTGCTGCGGCCATTGACCGTCACGGTGCCGCGCGTCGGGCGCTCAAGCAGCGCAATCAGCTTCAGCAACGTGCTCTTGCCGGCACCGGAGCGTCCGGTGAGAAACACCAGTTCACCTCGGTCAACAAAGAAACTGACGTTGGTCAGTGCTTCGCGTCCGTTCGGGTAGCGCTTGCTGACGCGCTCGAGAAGGATCATGCCGGCTCCTGCGACGCATTCCCGCCCGCCCCCTCGACCAGTGCCGCGGCGAATGCGTGGGCGTCAAATTCACCGAAATCACCGGGCTGCTCGCCGATTCCGACGAAACGGATGGGCAGCCCCAGGCGACGCGCGATGGCAATCACGATCCCGCCCTTGGCCGTACCATCGAGTTTGGTGATTACCAGGCCGGTCACGCCGACTGCCTCGTGAAATTGCACCGCCTGCGCGAGGGCATTCTGGCCTTGATTGGCATCGAGCACGAGCAGTACCTCGTGCGGCGCGAGTGGATCACCGCGCTGCAGCACACGCTTGACCTTCTTCAGTTCCTCCATCAGATGTGACTGGCTGTGCAGCCGGCCAGCGGTATCGGCGATCAGGACGTCGGTCCGGCGCGCACGCGCGGCCTGCAGCGCATCGAACGCCACCGCGGCCGGATCGGCACCCGCGTGCTGCGCGATGCAGCTTGAGCCGGTGCGCTCGGCCCAGATCGACAACTGCTCGATGGCGGCGGCACGAAACGTGTCGCCGGCAGCGAGCATGACGCTGCGGCCCTCGTCCGTGAAGCGGCGCGCCAGCTTGCCGATGGTCGTGGTCTTGCCTGAGCCGTTCACGCCGACCACCAGGATGGTGAAGGGCTTGTGGCGGGCCTCGATGAGGAGCGGACGGGCACAGGGAACGAGAATTTCTTCCACTGCCGCGCGCAGCGCCCCGATCAGCGCCTCGACGTCAGCAAGTTCCTTGCGCGCCAGACGCTTATTCAGGCCGGATAGAATGAATTCGGTCGCCTCGACGCCCACATCAGCAGTGAGCAGCCGGGTCTCGAGCTCTTCAAGCAGCTCGGCGTCGATCTTGCGGCCGCGGAAGACATTGAGCAGGTCGAAAGAAACCCTACCGCGGCCAAGGCGCTGCGCCAGGCGCTTCAGAAAGCCCTGACGTTGCACGCCGCCGGACGGCGCTTCTTGGGTATCACGTCCGAACATGGATGCGGCTAGTGTATCGTAGCGGCCCGGTCCGCAGGTTCGAAAGACAGCGCGTGAGCAGTCCGTCCCCGACACACCGGCGTGGTGCCGCCACGCGCGTGCTGCGCATCATCGGCGGCACGTGGCGGGGTCGGCGGTTGCGCTTCCCCGATGCGCCGGCCATCCGTCCAACGCCCGACCGCATTCGCGAGACGCTGTTCAACTGGCTTGCGCCCGTGATGCCCGGGGCCCGCTGCCTCGACTTGTTCGCGGGCAGCGGGGCACTCGGCCTTGAAGCCCTGTCGCGCGGAGCGGCGCAGGCGACCTTCGTCGAGCGCAACCGCCAATCGGCCCGCGCGATCGAGGATTGCCTGCAACAATGGGATCCTGAGCGTCAGCATGAGTGGCGCATCGTCACCGCTGCCGCCGACGCCTTCTTGGCCGGCCGCGCAGAGCCTTTCGACATCGTCTTTCTCGACCCCCCATTCACCTCGGGCCTGCTGCCGGTGACGTGTGCGCGGCTGGAGGCAGGCGGCTGGCTCGCCGCGACCGCCCGAATTTATCTCGAATGCCCGGCGGCAAGTCCCCCACCGGTGCCACCGAATTGGCGGCACGAGCGGGACAAGCGCTCCGGACAGGTCGGGTATCATCTGTACCTGCGACACAGGGGGATCGCCGCCGAATGAACCGTCACGCCGTCTATCCGGGGACTTTTGATCCAATCACCAACGGCCACCAGGACCTGGTGCGCCGCGCCGCCAGCATTTTCGAGCAGGTGATCGTGGCCATCGCCGCCAACCCCAACAAAGCACCAATGTTCCCGCTCGAAGCGCGAGTCGACATGGCTCGGCGCGTGCTGAGCGACCTGCCGAACGTGCAGGTGCTGGGCTACGCCGGGCTGACGGTGGAGTTCGCACGCAAGCAGGGCGCGCAGGTCATCGTCAGAGGCTTGCGCGCGGTGTCGGATTTCGAATTCGAGTTCCAATTGGCCAACATGAGCCGTCACCTCGAGCGAGACATCGAGACGGTTTTCCTCACGCCGCAGGAGCAGTTCACGTTCATCTCCTCGACTCTGGTCCGCGAGATCGCGGTGCTGGGCGGTGACGTGAGCGAATTCGTGCACCCGATCGTCGAAGAAGAGCTGAAGAAGCGACGCGGCACCTGAGCGCTCAGCGCTGACAAACGGGGCAGTAGTAGCTCGAGCGAGCCTGCTGGACGCGATGGCGGATCGGCGTCCCACAGACCCGACACGGTTGGTCGACGCGCTCATAGACGTAGAGCTTCTGGCGGAAATACCCGGGCGAGCCGTCTGCGCCGACATAATCGCGCAGAGTCGTTCCGCCAACGCGTATCGCTTGCGACAACACCGTACGTACCGCGCTGACCAAGCGGGCTGTCTCGGCGCGCCTGAGCCGGCGCGCCTGCCGGCCCGGCCGAATGCGCGCCCGAAACAATGCCTCACTGGCGTAGATATTACCGACGCCCACCACCAGGCGACTATTCATGAGCAGCTGCTTGATCGCGAGCCGCCGTCCGCGGCTGATCCGCCAGAGGTACTCGGGATTGAATGCCGCATCGAACGGCTCAGGAGCCAGATCCCGAAGCAGCCGGTGCTGCGCGGGATCGGCCTCCGTGTAATGCAGACTGCCGAACCGGCGCGGGTCGTTGAATCGCACAACCCTGCCGGAATCGAGCCGCAGATCATACTGATCGTGGCGCAGCCGAGGGACGCTGGCATCGAGGACGCGCAGAGATCCGGACATGCCGAGGTGCACGATCAGAGTCCCGCCCTCGAGCCCAATCAGCAGGTACTTGGCTCGGCGCCCGGCACTGATGATTCGTCGGCCGGCCAGCAACGCCGGCAGCTCGCGCGCCACCGGCCAGCGTAACCGCCGTTCATACACCTCCAGCGCCGCGATCGTCCGTCCGATGACGTGAGGCTCGATGCCGCGACGGGTGGTCTCGACTTCGGGAAGTTCCGGCATGCCTGCAACGATCCCGGCGAAAGCGGGCTAAGGAATGCTGCGGCAAGGGTAGCCCGCCGCCGCAGCGTCCCGAAAGGGCAGGCGGCGTTATTCCGACCGCTTGCGCGGCAGCATGCGTCGCAGCACCGAGTCGTGCATGACGTAGTGATGCATCAGAGCCGCGGCGGCGTGCAACCCGGCCACGATGACCAGGATGTCCGCCAGGTCACTGTGCAGCTCGCTGATGGTGTGGATGATCGAGGGGGTCGCAAATCCCGGCCGGTGGAACTTGAACCAGTCGAACACCGGAACACCGTGCACCCAGGCCCGGGCCACGCCAAACCCGACGGTGAGCACCAGCAACAGGTAAAGACCGTAATGGGCGCCTTTGGCCACGAGGTTCAGGACGCCCTCGTCCGCTGCGGGCAGGTGGCGCCCCCCCGAGGAACGCCACACGATGCGCACCAGGATCACGGCACCGACGAGCATACCCAGCAGCATGTGCACCCCAAGTGCCGACAGCCGGGGTGCACCCTTCGGGAAGAAGCTGAGCGACTGGCCGAGCAGCCAGAGCGCGGCGACCAGCAAAGCAGTCAGCCAGTGCAGCAAGATGCTAAAGCCATCGTATTTCAGTTCGCGGGTCGCGGTCGTTGCCGTGGAAGCCAAGTGAAATCCCCCTCTGTATACGGAAGCAGCGCAGGTATGAGGTCAGAAACGCGGCGCGAGCACAATAGCGGGTAATTCTGAACGAATGATGAATTCGGCGTGCATTGGTCCCCGGTCAGCGGGGGAAGTTCCTTAATCTTAAGCTTAACAATTTAAAGTCCAGCGCCAGACGGGAACCCCAGGTCGGAATTAGCACTCAAATCGATCGAGTGCTAAAATTTCGTCAGACCGTTAAGGGAGCCTGCATGAGTACAGCCACCGCATTGGTTGCCCGGCCGTGTGAGTTCTCGCTCGCCGGACCCATCGGCAGCGTCGAGGCCTACGTCGACCGAGTGAGCCGTATCCCCGTCCTCGACCGCGAAACCGAGCACGCACTCGCCGTGCGTTTCCGTGACGAGGGAGATCTGCAGGCTGCCCGCCAGCTGGTGCTCGCACACCTGCGCTTCGTGGTGCACATTGCCCGCGGCTATCGCGGCTATGGCCTGCCCTTCGGGGATCTGATCCAGGAGGGCAACGTCGGCCTGATGAAGGCGGTCAAGCGCTTCGATCCGGCACTGAACGTGCGCATGGTGTCCTTTGCCGTGCACTGGATTCGCGCCGAGATCCACGAGTATGTGCTCCGCAATTGGCGCCTGGTGAAGATTGCCACCACCAAGGCTCAGCGTAAGCTCTTCTTCAACCTGCGGCGCATGAAGAAGAACCTCACCTGGCTCTCGGCGGAGGAAACGGCAGCGGTCGCCCGGGACCTCGGCGTCACCCCGGGCGAGGTGACGGAAATGGAAAAGCGTCTGGCCGCGCACGATCTGGCTTTCGATCCGGCGCCGGATGCGGATGAGGAGGAAACGTACAGCCCGGCCGCGTATCTGCCGGCTCCGGACGCCGACCCTGCCGCACAAGTGGAAGAGTCCGAATGGGAAAGCGACTCATCCGTACGACTGCGCAGCGCCCTCGACCGGCTGGACGAGCGCAGCCGCGACATCCTCGAGCGTCGTTGGATGCGCGAAGACAAGGCGACTCTGCACGAGCTGGCCGGCCAGTACGGCGTGTCGGCCGAACGGATCCGTCAAATCGAAGCCAATGCGCTCGGCAAGCTGCGCGCGCTGATGGCGCCCGAACCCGTTACCGCCTGATCCCCGCGCGAGCGGCCTGCGCCTACTGGCAGGCCGCGTGGACCGCGGCAGCCACTCGCTCGTGCACGCTCTTGTCGAGCGGATCGGGCACCAGCGCGTCTTCCTGTGCCAGTGGCGCGAGTTCCGCCAGGGTCTGCGCGGCCGCCATGAGCATTGCGTCGGTGAAGTGGGTCGCTTTCGCGCTCAACGCCCCTTTGAACAGTCCAGGGAAAGCCAGCACGTTGTTGATGCCCTTGCCGTCAGCGGCAAATGCGGCACCGTGCTCACGTGCCACGTGCGGCTCGATCTCCGGATCAGGATTGGACAGCGCCAGAATGACCTGGCCGGGCCGGATCCACTCCGGCCGGATGAGACCTTTCACACCAGTGGTCGCGACCACGATGTCGGCGCGCCGCATGATCTCCTCGAGACTTGCCCCCTCGGCGCCGAGCGCCTCGATGCGCGCGACCGCCGCGGGGTTACGGTCCGCACCCAGCACGTGGTTGACGCCGTAGGCCCGCAACAGGCGCACGATACCCGTCCCCGCCGCCCCGAGCCCAATCTGTCCGACAGTGCTCTGCGGGAGGCTGCGCTGGGCTCGGCGCGCCGAGTTGATCAGCGCGGCGAGCGCCACGACTGCGGTGCCGTGTTGATCGTCGTGCAGAACCGGTTTGCGCAACCGCTCGCGCAGCCGCGTCTCGATCTCGAAACACTCGGGTGCGGCGAAGTCCTCGAGCTGTATCGCGCCAAAAGACAGGTGAATGCCGGCAATCAACTCGACGACTTGCTCAACGCCCGTCTGCTCCAGCAGGATCGGCACGCCCGAAAGCCCGACGAGATCAGCAAACAGCGCCGCCTTGCCCTCCATCACCGGCAGACCCGCGAGGGGGCCGATATTGCCGAGCCCGAGGATCGCGGTGCCGTTGGTGATGACTGCCACGGTGCTGTCGATGGCGGTATAGTCGTGAGCGAGCTGAGGGTCCTGCTTGATCGCGAGACACACCCGCGCGACCCCCGGGGTGTATACATCGCGCAGGGTCTGCAGCGTGTTGATGGGCAGGCTCGCGACCATGCGGATCTTGCCGCCGCGGTGGCGATTGAAGACACGGTCCGATTTACCAATAAAGCGAGCGCTGGGCAGCTGATCGATCCGCTGGTACAGGTCATGGTTGGCCTGCTCGTCCATCTCCAGGGTGATCTCCCACAGCGTACGACCCTGCACGCGCCGCACGGCGCTCAGGTGCTGAATGGTCAGACCGGCCTCGGCAATCACCTGCAGGACGCTCGCCAGGCTGCCCGGCTGGTGGACGGTCTCGACGATGAGGATCTCGGGTATCTTCATGAGTTGGCTGGTGTATTCCCGTGACGCAGTGGCCGCACTATAAGCGTCCCACCTGAATTATGGCTTAAACGATCTGATGCGCCCTGGGTTGAAGCTGCTGCTGCTGATCCTGGTGAGTCTGGTGCTGCCCTGGGATGGGGTCCGCTATGCGCGCCAGATGGAAGCCGCGCTGCGCCAAAGCGAACGGCAGGATCTGCACGCCCTCGCCGGCACGCTCGCGGCCTCGCTCCAGGGTCGTCTGCGCCTTATTTACCGCTATCCGTCGCTGGGCACGCGTGCCGGCCGCTATGACCTGATCCCCGCCCTACTGCCTGCGCCGGTGTCTGTGGAAGGGTACGCCGATGGCTGGCCGCGCCAAAGCCGCCTCTGGCGTCGCTATGGCAGCGGCGCAGATCATTTCGACATCCTCAGCGGCGTAAACGGAAGGGTGCTGTACGTGCTGCTGCGAGTCGCTGATCGGCACCTGGTCTTCGACGCGCCGCTTGGCGATCCGCTTCGCCGCAGCGGAATCGGCGATCGGATCTGGATCGGATTCCGCGGCGCGCAGGGACATCTGCACGCGGAATTCCTGGCGCTCACCGGCGCCGGTCCAGTCGTGGCCCACCGGATTATCCGGGGCGAATACGGCCGGCGGCGCGCGCTCGTGGATCCGCGCATCATCGGTGCGTTGCAGCCGCACTCCGGGGGATATGACGTCGAGATATCGCTGCCGCTGTCGATGCTCGGCGGCCCCTTCGGGGTCATGGTCGATGACCGGAGCGGACTTGGCCGGCCGGCGCTGCGCTACGGCATGCTGAGTCAAGATCCGCCACGACCACGCGGCGGTCTCATCCTGGCCTCGGCGGCGCTGCCTGCCTATCTGCACCAGCTGCTTCGCCCCGGCCTGCGCCTGGCTGTCACGACGCCGTCCGGTGCGCTGTTGGCGCGCGCGGACAGTCCGCTCGTTCCCGCCATTCCCGCGCCACAGCCCGGACTGCTGACGAGGCTGTTCCGACGCCTGATCGGGCCCGACGATCCTGCCCGCATTAGCGCAACCGCACCGATCCCGGGCGCGGGCCGACGCGGCGTGATCGCTCGCCTGCAGATCACACAGACGTCCAATCGCTGGGCGCGTCTGCGCGACAGGACGCTCGAGCAGATGTTCAACCTGACACTGGCCACCAGCGCGCTCGCATTACTCGTGGCAATCGCTCTCGGTGCGCAGATACTCAACCGCGCTTGGCACCGACACCGCACTCGCCGAGGGGGCTGATCCGCGAACGCCGCGCGCGGGCGGAGGAAAGTTGTAATTCCGCTTGCATCGGCCGAGCTTCTCGCGCACCATTCGCGCCGCGTCGCGGGGTGTGGTGCCGCCTGCGACGCCCAGCGATGGCGGTCCGGACCCCCAGGAGGTGTGGCGAGCAAGATGAAGCAGCCAACTGCGTCGCGCGAGCGCGATTCCCGTCCCGCTCTTTGCAGCGTCAATTCGTATCTGGAAAAGAACTTTCCCGACTTCTTCGCTGAAGCCCGCTTTCAGGTCGGCGACGACGATTATTTTCTTTATGCGCGCTTCGGCCAGTACCTGGCCCGTACGATTGAACAGAATCGCGCGCCCCGGCAGAAAATCAACCGCGGTTTCACCGTGCTCAACAAGATGGCACGCGTCTCGGCGCGGCATCCCGGAATCCGCCAGATGCTCGTCTCCGGCCCGCTCGAATACATTGTCGATGCACCCAAGGCGCGCGCGCTGGCGCGCAAGCGCCTCTCACCGGTCGCCCAGGGATACCTTGAGAGTCTGTGCGAGTAGTTGGCCATGAGCGCGCGGCCCAGCGCCGGTTCACGAGACGACGCGCGCGAGGTCAATCGATTCTGGTTCGGCCCTGCGCCGCTCGGTCTGCACACGCTGCGCGAGCGTGAACGGCTGTGGTTCGGCGCGCATGCCAGCGCGCAAGAGCGCATCGCCACCGACGATCTGATCCGTACGCGCTTCGGGGATCTAATCGACCGCGCCGCCGAAGGCGGGCTCAGCGCCTGGGCATCCAGTCCACACCGGCGCCTTGCACTGATCCTGGTGCTCGATCAGTTTCCCCGTAACGCCTTCCGTGGCACCGCCCGCGCCTTCGCCACCGATGAACAGGCGCTCGCCCTGGCGCTCTCGGGAATTCAAGCAGCAGCCGATGCGGCCCTCTCCCCCCTGGAGCGGGTGTTCTTGTGCATGCCGCTGCAGCATGCCGAGCGACTCGACGTACAGGAAGAGTCCGTCGCCGCCTATCGCCGCTTGCTCGATGAGGCGCCGAGCGAGCTGCGGCCGTTCTTCGCGGCCGCGCACGCCGCGGCGGAGCGCCACCATGCGATCATCCATCGCTTCGGGCGCTTCCCACACCGCAACGAGGTACTCGGGCGCCTGAGCACTCCTGAAGAGCTCCTCTATCTGGCGAACGGCGCGGAGCGCTTCGGACAATAATCCGCCGTCTGTGGCAGCGCCACGCTGCCGGATGCCTCGAATTGGTGCATCACACCGGTGCGCAGGTCCATTTCGATGCACTAACCGTCCTCGTGCTCGCGCCAGACGCGACGCATCGCACGCCAGGGCCGTGCCCCACATGGCACGTTGATTGCATCGCATGACGCACACGATGTCCCGAACACCGCAATGATGCGCCTTTCCCGTCCACCCCCCACCCGCAGCCTGCGGGTGTTCTGCGTCGCCGCCCGTCACCGCAGCTTCAAGTTCGCCGCCGACGAGTTGTTTCTGACGCCCTCTGCCGTCAGCCACCAGATCAAGGAACTGGAAGAGACGCTCGGCACGCGCCTGTTTGAGCGCAAACCGCGCTCGCTCGAGCTGACGCGCACTGGGGTGGCACTGCTGCAAGAGATCGAACCGCTGCTCGAGGCGCTCGACCGCAGCGTTGCGCAAATCGTGCGCGGCGGCAGCCGACGCACGCTACAAATGGTGCTCCCGCCGTTTTTCGCGAGCGAAGTGCTCGTTCCGCGACTCGAGGAGTTCTGCGCCCGTCACCCAGGAATCGATCTGCGGATCGATTCGCACGATCCGCGGCCCGCCATCCATCCAGTCAGCGCCGATGTATCGGTTCTGCTGCTCGATGCCGAACCGCAGGGGCTGCAGTACTCAAGACTGTTTCCCCTGTCATTGACCGCCGCATGCGCACCTCGGCATCTGCCTGCGATTGCAAGGCTCGGCAGCGCCGTGTTCAAAGAGTTGACGCTGATTGCTCACAAGCCCTCGGCTGATGCATGGCACGCCTGGGCGCAGGAAGTTGGCATCGCGTCACCGGAGCCGGCGCGCGTGCTTGAACTAGACACCATGCATGCCGTAGTGCGAGCCGCCGAGCATGGCATCGGCATCGCGCTGGTGCCGAGCATGCAGTGCTCGGAATCGTTCCGCACCGGCGCCCTGGTGCGCGTCTTTGCCGTCGAGTTGCCGACCACAGACAGTTATTACCTGGTGAATCGTGCAAAAGATGGCGACAAACCCGACGTGCGCGCGCTGGCGGACTGGATGCGCGAGGCATTCGGCTCGAAGCCGGCCCGGCAGAGCGCCGAATGAGATCCGCTCATGCGCGCCGAAAATCTTTTTGCTTGTGGCTGTAACATTCGACCCCTATCCTCACCTTGCGTTCAGGCAACCGCCTTGAAAGACGAGCCAGTGACCCGGAGGATGAGCATGACATCGCCCTGCTGCGAGCCTCGCGCAACGCCACTGGCGGTGTCTGCAGACAACATCACCACGTTAAGGTCACCACGAACGGGAGCACGTGCTCGCGACAGCTGACGGATCCGGGAGACGAGGCGGACTCTCCCCCCCTCATGAGACCGCTTCGTCTCCCGGAATCCACTGCACAGCCGGACATCCAAACGGGTCCGGGAGACGGAACGACAGCTCACCCCCCCCTCTCGAGCACGGTCCGTCTCCCGGAATCCACCCACCGAATGACCGGCAACGGGTCCCGGCCGGTGAGCGGTAATCGTATCTGGGGGGGAGACCGCGCGGTCGAAGGCACTCAGATCGGCGGGGCGAATTCCGGATCCGTAAGCCGCATGTTGATCACGGGACCGAATTCGCCAAGCTGGCCGCCAATGCGTGCGGCATCGCCAATCACGACCAATGTCACCTGCTCTGACGTTGGGAATGCCTCATCAATAACCCGGCGCGCCGCCTGCGGATCGACCTCGGCCAGTCGCGCCGGGTACTCGTCGATATAACTGGTTCCAAGCCCGAAAAACTCGATATCGGCCAGCGCAGCAGCCCAGTCTGCGGCTGTCTCGAGACCGAGTGCATACTGACCGAGCGTGTACGCACGTGCCGAGGCCAACATCTCCGCACTCACGCCATCACGTCGCAGCCTCTCGAGCGCCTGTAACGCCATATGAATCGCTCGCGCAGTCTTCGCCGTCTCAACGAATGAACGGATGGCGAACTCCCCGGCCACACTGCCACGCACGAATCCCGAACGCGCGCCGTACGAGAGGCCGGATTTGATGCGCAGCTCGGCGTTGAGTAGCGACGTAAAGCGGCCGCCAAACAGCGTATTGACCAAATCGAGCGCGGCCCGGTGCGCATAGCGGCGATCGACGCCGGGCGCGCCGATCCAGAAATGCGTCTGCGCCGCCTCCGGCGCATCGATCAGCAGCACTCGCCGCCCGGCCTGGGACGGGGGCACCCCCAGCGTCGTGCGTACCGCGGCATTCGGCCAGTCCGCGAATGCAGCCCGTACGTCGTGCTCGGCTCGATGGATATCTAGGTCACCGGCGAGAACCAGAATGAGGCGGTCGGCGCCAAAATTTGTGCGGTAGTAGTCCAGAACGTGGGCGTGAGCGATACGACCCAGGGAAGCCTCGCTGCCGTGCACAGGCTGCGCGTAGGGATGACCGGCAAACAGCAGCGCCCGCCCGTATGCGTCAATCAGTTCGGCTGGCTCGGAATCCTTTACCGCCTTGATGAATTCGATCTGCCGGGCCCGTAGGTGCTCGAATTCCTCGGCCTCGAGACGCGGCTCGCGCAGCGTGTCGGCCAGCAGCTCGAGCATCAGCCCCTGGTCGCGAGCGAGAAATTGGCTGCGCAACGCAATCGCCTCTGGACCGGCGACCGCGCCGAAACTGCCACCAGCCCCTTCCACGGCCTCCGCAAATGCATACGCGTCGCGCTCGCCAGCGCCCTTCTCGAGCAGCGCCGCCACCAGCGAGGCCACGCCAGGCGCAGCGGGCGGATCGACGACGCTGCCACCGCGCAACAACACCTGACAGGCGAGCAAAGGCACCTCTCGGCGAGGCAGCAGAATGACCGTCGCCCCGTTGTCGAGAACGAGGCGCTCATGCTCCGGGACCCGCACCATCAGCCCTGGTCCTTCGTCCGGCGCGCAGCGGGCGCAAGAATTCCGACGGTGCGTTGACTGACTGCGAGAATTTCCGCAGCGACCCCGCGCAGTTGCTCGCGCGTGACAGCCGCCAGACGTTGCGGAGCCTCAAACAGCTCCGACCAGTGCGGATGGAATACCGCGTACTCACCGAGCAGATGCGCCTTGCCGTCGATCGTGGCGAGCCGCTTCCAGAACCCTACGATGGCCAGATTACGCGCCCGCTCGAGCTCGACCTGCGTCACGCCGGTCTCAATCACCCGCGCCAGCTCCGCGTCGAGTGCCGCGAGGGCGGCATGCGGGTCGGTATGCTGCGGCAGCGTCAGCGACAGCCAGAGCAGACCCGGATCAAAGCCCTCCTGCCAATGACCGCCGACCTCGATCGCCAGGCGTCGCTCCTCGACCAGCGCACGATGCAGGCGTGAAGCATCTCCTTCCATCAGCACCGACATCAGCAGGTGGATTGCGCTTGCGGACTCATCGGCGGCGGCGGGCGCCTTGTAGGCACACTGCACAACCGGAGTCTGGACTTGGCGGCGAATCTTCACGCGCCGCTCTGCCTGCTGCGGCGGCTCGCGCTCGCGCACCGGCGCCGGGGGCGCCTGTGCGGCGATCGGCTCGAAGTAACGACGCACGAGCTGTACGGCCTGGCGCGGATCGAGATCACCGGCGAGCGTCAGTGTCAGGTTATTCGGCGCGTAATAGGTGGTATAGAAGGCCTGCAGATCCTCGAGCCGCCAGGCACGGATGTCCTCCGGCCAGCCGATGGTCGGAAACCGGTACGGATGCTCCGTGAAGGCAGCCGCCTGTACCCGCTCGGCGAGCAGTCCATGATTATTATCTTCAACGCGCAGCCGCCGCTCCGACGCCACCACGCCACGTTCGCTCTCGATCAGCTGCGGCACGAAAGCGAGGTTCGCCACCCGGTCCGCTTCCAGCTCCAACACCAGTTCGAGCGCGCTCGAGGGAAACCAATCCTCGTACACGGTAACGTCGTCGCTGGTGAAGGCGTTGTTCGCGCCGCCGCGGGCCTCCATCAGTCGGTCGAATTCCCCAGGCGCGCGCGTGCGCGTGCCGTTGAACATCATGTGCTCGAAGAAATGCGCCAGTCCGGTGATTCCCGGCCGCTCATTGCGACTTCCGGCGCGCACCCACAGATTCAGAGCAACGTTCGGAATCTGGTGGACCGGCCAGACGATCACCTGCATGCCGTTGGCCAAGACCTGCGCGTGCACGTCCTCGCTACCGGCGGGTGCCGGCGCGCGGAACGCGGGGATCGCGGCACGGGCGGTGCGTCTCATGGCCGCAGTGTACGCCCCGGGGCAGGGAGCGCGCCGCCGCACCGGCCCCCTATTTCCTCAGGGAGAGACTACGCTCCATCGGCCGGGAGATCCGGGATCCGCTCAACATGGCAAAGGTGACGCTTATGCCAGCTCTCCGGCGTGCTCCGACCGGTATTCTTGTCCCGACGCCGCAAGCGTGAGCTCGGCAACAATTTTCTGTTCAGCCCAAGTGGGTCCAGTGAGCTGCTCGAGATACCCGCAGTGGCCGCCGCGACGTGTGACCAGAAGCCGCAGGGCTGACGGGCGCGCCAGGCGCTGTAGATCATTCGCTGGAATGATCGGATCATCGAGGGAGGTGATGATGAGCGCGGGAACCTCGAGACTCGCCAGCCGCTGGCCGGTGATCGCATAGCCGTGCAGATAGTCATCCAGAGTCGCGAACTCGGTATAGCGCCGGATCAGCTCCGCGGTCAAACGGCGCAGGTCGTATGTGCCACGCAGTTCGTGCAGATCATACTGCTCGGGCCAAATAGCCTCCTTCTTGCGCAACGACCGCCACCACTTGCGCGCGAAGTACAGCGAGTAGCCGGAGAATCCTTCCTCGAGCGCACGCAGCGTCGCATGCGGCTCAAGCACCGGAGAGACGGCCACGACCCGCGCCAGTTGCAACTGAGCAGCGCGCGCCTGAGCGGCGGCGCGCAACAGGAAATTGCCGCCCAGGGAGAACCCGACCAGCCGCAGCGGCTGGTCGGTCAGCCGCTGCAGCGCGCGCAGCGCGCCGCAGACCTCGGCGAGACGGCAGGAATGGAACAAGCCGGGGTTGAGCTGATGTGTTTCGCCGTGATCGCGCAAATTGAGTCGAAACACATCGAAGCCGCGCTCGTAGAGCTGCTGCGAGAGCGACAGGACGTAGAGCGACTCGGCACTGCCCTCCCACCCGTGCAGCACCACCACCGGCGTTCCGCCCGCTGCACCGATCGAGCGCCAGCATTGCAGCCGAACGCCCTCGCCGCAGTCGAGGATCAGTTCTTGCTGGGCAGCGAGCAACGCCCGAGCGCGACGCACGATCGGAGCACGGCGCACCGCGACGCTTGCCAACATCGACTGCAGGTGGCGGTTGCGCAGCCACCACGGCGGACGAAAATCATCTGCCGACATCCCGGGGGCCGCCGGTACGTCCCCGTCGAATGCCTCGGCGCCCTGCGCCCTTGTCTGTGCCACCTGCCACACCTGCCGGCCTCTCAATAACCGACAGCGAGTGTAGCGCAAAAACGACCACGGCCGCCCCGAGCAACGGTGTACGACCCGGGTCGCAAGGCCCGGCACACGCCGGCGCGCCCTCAGGCCCGCCGTTGCCGGATGGGGCGGCGCGAAGCCGGCCACTGCGGTATCCTGCGCCGCTCGAGTATGCGCCGCGTTGAACCGCTGCCCGTATGCCCCGCGGCTCCGGCCGCCCGCCGCGATGCGCTAGTGGATGAAAACTCTGTTTCTCGTTCGGCACGCCAAATCAAGTTGGGCAGAGGCCGATCTCGGCGACCGTGAGCGGCCGTTGGCCGAGCGCGGCCGGCGTGATGCGCCCGCGATGGGCCGCCATCTGCACAAGCTCGGCGCACGGGTGGACCTGATGGTCTCAAGTCCGGCACTGCGCGCCCTCAGCACCGCGCGGCTGCTAGCGCGCCAGCTCGGTTACCCACGGCGGGAGATCGCCGTCGAGGAGCGCCTCTATCCGGGCACCCCGGCACAGCTGCTGCGCGTAATACACCGGCTCGAAACCCGCCTGCGCCACGTCATGCTGATCGGACACAACCCGGGCATGAGTGAGCTGGCGCACGGGTTCGCCGGCGAGATCACCCATCTGCCAACCTGCGCCGTCGCAGAATTGCGCTTCGAAGCCGATACCTGGAACGAGCTCGGAAGGGGCACGTGCGTGCTCGTAAGATTCGACTACCCGAAGGGGATTTGAAGCGTCCCGAGCGATGTACGCGGCCCGCCTCAAGCGGCGCTGTTAAGCAAGCCGGGACAGATCCTGATACAGCTCGCCGAGACGTGCGGCCATCGTGAACGACGACCAGCCGCGCGCATAGATGCGCGCCTGCTGCGCGAGCACGTCGCGCAGTTCTGGGTTGCTGAGCACGCGCACGATCGCTGCAGCAAACGGTTCTTCGCGTTCCTCAGCGATCAATGCACCGCAGGCAGACGTGAGAATCGACTTGGTGCCGAGCGCGGCCGTCGAGACCACCGGCGTCCCCTGGGCAAGCGCTTCGAGCAGGACCAGCCCTTGCGTCTCAGTCCGTGAGGCGAACACGAACACCGACGCCGCAGCATAACAGTCGAGCAGCGCGGTGTTGCGGTCCAGGTAGCCGACGAAGCGAACGTCCTCAGTCAGACCCCGCTCCGCGACCAGTCTGCGCAACGACTCGCGCGCCGGACCCTCACCGGCAATCACCAGCAGTGCCTGCGGAACGGCCCGCCGCACCTCGGTGAATGCACGGACCAGAAACTCGATGTTTTTCTCGTGAGCGACCCGCCCTACGTAGGTCACCAGCGGGCGACCGCTGGGCAGTCCGAATGCGCCGCGGAAGCGCTCACCGTCGCCGGGCTGAAAGCGATCGGCTGGCAGTCCCGTGGGGATGACGTGCACGGGCGTCTGAACGCCATACTGACGCAATACCTGCCGCAGCGGCTCCGACGGGGCGACCAGCGCGCGCACGTCTGCGCATTGCGAGCGCGTGAAGGCTCGCGCCAGCCCCCTCCCGATTCGGCGCGGCAGCGCGGGAACGTAATGATGCAGGTACTCCTCGAAGAACGTGTGGTAAGTGGCCACACACGGCAGAGCACGCCGGCGCGCGAACCGAACACCCGCATAATGGGCCAGGAATGGTGTGTGGATGTGGACCAGATCGAACGGTTCGCTCTCGAGCCCGGCAAGCGCCCTCGTGAGGTGTGACCAGCGCATGCGCCGGTCCTCCGGATCACCGGGTACTCGGCTACCCTCGATGCGTACGATGTCACGCTCGCCCGTCGGCTCGTATCCGGGATAGCGCGGCGCAACCAGCACCGTCTGGACACCAAGACGCCCCAGATCCTCGCGGAATGTGCTGATGGAAGTCGACACGCCATTAACGCGCGGAAAGAAGACGTCCGAGACAAACAGGACACGCATCAGGTAAACGACAGACCGAGCATTCCGAGCGCAACGCCGATCAGCGCGCCGGCCAGTACGTCAGTCGGATAGTGCAGGCCGAGCACGGTGCGAGATCCGGCAATCAGCAAGGTGAGGGGAATCAGCACCCAGCCGAGTGCGGGGAAGTGGCCGACGACTTGGACAGTAAAGCAAACGGCATGCAGCGTGTGTCCCGAGGGAAAGCTGTAGCGATCGAGCGGTGCCATCGCCAGATCAATGTTTCCATGGGTCAGGTATGGGCGCTCGCGCACCAGCGTACGCTTGAGCAGCTTGTACAACGCGAGCCCCACGGCGCCGGTGAGCACCATCACCACCGTCGGCCGTAGAGCCGCTCGGCCGTACAGCAGGGGCAGTACGAGAATGACGGCGTACCAGAGAATCCCGTCACCGAGACGGCTGGCGACCTGGAACGTCCGCCGGGGGATGGCAAAGGCCGCGCCGCGGTTCAGGCGGCGGCACAGCGCATATTCCGCGGCGTCAGCACGTGCGATCCACGCTGACAGTGCGGTCGCTTTCATTGGGGCTCCGGGGCGTGCACTATGGTGGATGTGACAATTCGCGCCACGCTAGGATCGATGGCGAGCAAGTCGGCAGGATGACACTGCAGTGAAGTTTTTGTTGCAACCGGCGCGCTGGGCGCTGTGGCCGCTGCTGCTGATGGCCGCGGGGCCAGCGCACGCCATTGATCAGCTGACGTTCACGGTGGGCCAGGTGCGAACCTCCCGGGCGCTGCTCGGCGGTGGCCGGGTGGTGGCGCGCCTGGACGGCGCCGGTCTCGCCGTGCAAGCGCACGCCGCCTCGGTGCAGGTGAGGACTGCTGGCGTAGCGCCGCTGCACAACGTGATGCTCAGCTGCGCCGATCTGCAGATTGGCGCAACACTGGCCTGCGTCGGCGGTCGGTTCGCGGCGCTCACCGGCGCACTCGGCCCCCTGCAAGGGACGCTCACCGCCCGCTACGACCCGCAAACCGGCGCGGCTCAGCTGCACGCCGATCATGTCGTCGTGGCGGGGGGCCATATCGCGCTGTCGGGGACGCTACAGAGCGGTCACTGGCACGTCACAGCCAGCGTCACCCGGATCGAACTGGCGCAAGCGACACGCCTCGCCCAACCCTGGCTTGCTCTGCCCCCGGGCGACACGCTCACCGGGCGCGTCACCGGGCACCTTCTCGCCGCCAACCAGCCTGCGCCGCAGGTTCAATTCGCGCTCAGCAGCCGGGACCTGAACTTCAGTAATGGGGCGGGCACGGTGGTCTCCCAACACGTGGCCGCTTCGATGCGCGCCTCACTGGCGCTGACCGGAGGCGGACTGGTCGCTGCGCTGCGGCTGACGGGCTCCAGCGGCCAAGCGCTGGCGGGGCCGGTGTACCTCGACTTCGGCGCGCACCCCGCGCAGCTGCAACTGAATGCCGTTCGGCGCAACACGGGCGTCCTCCAGGTTTCCCACCTCGAGCTACACGAGCGTGGCGTCATCGATGCACAAGCGTCGGCCGTGCTGACCTCAGGAGTGCATCCGGGTATCCAAAGCGCCCGGGTCCGTCTTATCCGACTGACTTTCCCCGGCGCGTACACCAGCTTCCTGCAGATGTCCCTCGCCTCCTCGGCGCTCGGATCGCTGCACAGCAGCGGCTGGGCGAGCGGCACCGTGGCACTGCGCGCGGGACACATTGAGCGCATCGACGCGACGCTGCACCGCTTAGACTTCTCTGACCCGGCGGCGCGCCTCTCGGTCACGAACGCGGACGGCGCGATTCACTGGACACTGGCCTCGGGCGTTGCGGTTGCACACTCGCATCTGAGCTGGCGGCGAGTCGGCCTGTACGGCCTGACGGGGGGTGCCGCCCATCTGACCTTCCTCACCTGGAACCACAACTTCGCCCTGCTCGGCGGCAACGTACGCCTGCCGATATTCAACGGCGCGATCATCGTGCACACGCTGGTGGGGCGCAATCTTGCCACGCCCCATGCGCAGTTGGACTTCAATGCCGACCTGACACCGATCAGCATGCCGGTGCTCTCGAGGGCGTTCGGCTGGCCGGTCATGAACGGGCAGTTATACGGGCACATTCCCTTGGTGCAATACCGCCACCACGTGCTGAAGTTTCACGGCGCACTGGTGGCGCACGTATTTGGCGGCGTGATCACCGGCACTCACATTGAGCTCGATGATCCACTCGGCCAATGGCCGGAGATGTTCGCCAACGTCACCGCGCGCGGCCTCGACCTGGGGATGGTCACCCACACCTTCGCCTTCGGCTCGATGACCGGACGGATTGACGCGGACATCAACGGCCTGAAGCTCTTCGACTGGTCACCGGTCGCATTCGATGCGCGCATTTACACCATGCCGGGCGACCGCTCACCACACCGGATCAGCCAGAAAGCGGTCACGCGCATTGCGGCATTCGGCGGCGGTGGCGGCGAAGTCGCAGCGGCGCTGGAATCCGGCGTGCTGCAGTTCTTCAAGACCTTTCATTATCGTCAACTCGCCATCGGCTGCCGGCTGCACAATGAAGTCTGCCACATGTCGGGCGTAAGACCGAGCGACGACGGCGGCTATTATCTCGTGGAAGGCAGTTGGCTGCCTCGCCTCGACATCATCGGCAACGTGCGACGGGTCAACTGGCCGCAAATGCTCTCGCAGATCCGGCAAGGCATCCACAACGGCGGCGTGAAGGTCAACTGACCCGCAACGCCCGAGCGCACCCGCCGCCCGGACGGCGTGGCGCCGCCGCTTTGGTCAGGCAGCATTCAGCGGCAAATGTCAGAATATGCTCAGGGTCCCAGTGGAGAACGTCAATGAGATTCGCGACCTGCCCCGCACCGCTTGAGCACGCTTCCGTCGTCGGCCGTGCCCGCGCCCTGCGCACCGCGTTGATCGTCACGGCAATTGGTCTGCTCGCCAGCTGCGTTACGGTTAACGTCTATTTCCCGGCCGCCGCGGCGCAGAAGGCAGCCGATAAGATCATCAACGCCGTTACGGGCTCAGCCGGCAATGGCTCTGCTCAGCCGGCAAGTCCGCAAAAGACGTCCGCAGCACCGCCCCCCACCGCGATCAATTCGCTGCATACGCGGCATGATTCGCTGCTTTCGCTGCTCGCCGGACGCATGGTGACGGCCCTGGTGCCGGTAGCACAGGCTGCTGGGCAGGTGGACCTCGACATCTCGACCCCGCAGATCCGCGCCATCATCGCCGACATGCACCAGCGCTTCGCTCACCTGAAACCGTATTTTCGTGCCGGTGTCATTGGCATCACCAGTGAAGGCATCATTGCGGTGCGTGACCAGAGCAGCGTACCGCTGATGCAGCGCGCCCGCCTGGCACAGCTTGTGGCGCAACAGAATCGCGATCTGTCGCAGCTGTACGCACAGATCGCCGATGCCAATGGCCACCCGGAATGGGTCGGCAATATCCGCAGCACCTTTGCCAACCGTTGGATCGCCCATGCCAAGGAGAATGGCTGGTACTACCGTGACAGCAGCGGCTCCTGGGTCAAAGGCTGAACGGACGATCTTCAGCCCCGGACTCGCCGCTTGCCGCGGCGGGTCCGGATTGGGGCCGGGCTACTCGCGCAGGCCGGAACTGCGCGTCATCAGCACGACCGCCGCGGTGAACAAGCCGGCGATCGCGACGATCATGATGGCAAACGCATAGAGCACGGGTACGTCGGATTCGCCGAGGAAGCCGAAGCGAAAGGCGTTGACCATGTAGAGGATCGGATCGATTAACGACAGATGGCGCGCCCAGCCGGGCAGGCGGGAAATCGAATAAAACACCCCACCGAGATAGGTCAGCGGCGTCAGCAGGAAGGTCGGAATGATGCTGATCTGATCAAAGTTCTTGGCGAACATCGCGTTGAGGAATCCCCCAAGCGCGAACGTCACCGAAGTCAGCACCGCCGCCCCGACTACGATCACGGGATGCTCGACCGGAAGATGTGTGAAGAATAGGGCCACCGCGCTCACCAGCAGCCCGACCATCGCGCCGCGCACCACGCCGCCAGCAACATATCCCGACACGATGATCCAGCTCGGCAGCGGCGAGACCAGCAATTCCTCGATGTGCTTGCCAAACTTGGCGCCGAAAAAAGACGAAACCACATTAGTGTACGAGTTGTTGATCACCGCCTGCATGATCAGGCCCGGGGCGATGTACATCATGTAACTGATGCCGTCCATCGGTCCGATACGACTGCCAATGACCGTACCGAAGATGAGGAAATACAGTGTAGCCGTGACACCGGAGGGCAGGATGGTCTGGCTCCAGATGCGCACGATCCGGTGGAATTCTCGGATCACAATCGTCTGGAAGCCAATGCGACGGACCTGCGTCATGGATAGCGGCTCGGGCTGGGTAGCCGCCTTCTCGAGCACCGTACTCATGCCGCGGCTCCTTTCTCGACCAGACGCATGAAGATCTCCTCAAGGCGGTTGACCTTGTTGCGCAGCGAGAGCACCTCGATGTCGAGGCTCGTGAGACGCGCAAACAAATCGTTGAGATTCTCTTCTTTGGAGACCTCGACCTCCAAGGTGTTCTCGTCAACCAGCTTGACCGGATAGGGCGGCAGGGCCGGCGCCTCGCGCAGCGGTCGGCTAAGAGTGAGCACGAACGTCTCGGTGTGCAGCCGGCGCAACAGATTGCTCATACGGTCGCGCTCGATGATGCGCCCGCCATCAATGATGGCGATGTTGCGGCAGAGTGTTTCGGCTTCCTCAAGGTAATGAGTGGTGAGAATGATCGTGGTGCCGCGCTGATTGATCTCGCGCAGGAACTCCCACATCGAGCGGCGGATTTCGATGTCCACTCCCGCCGTCGGCTCATCGAGGATGAGCAGCCGCGGTTCGTGCATCAGCGCCCGCGCGATCATGAGCCGCCGCTTCATTCCTCCGGAGAGCCCCCGCGAGGCGTGGTTACGTCGGTCCCACAGCTGCAACTGCTTCAGGTATTTCTCGGCACGCTCGCGTGCGACGCGGCGCGGAATACCGTAGAAGCCGGCCTGGTTGACCACGATGGTCAGCGGCGTTTCGAACAGATTGAAGTTAATTTCCTGCGGCACGACACCGATGCAACTCTTTGCCGCCTCGAGCTGGCGGTCGATGTCATAGCCGAAGATGCTCGCCTCGCCGCCGCTTTTGCGCACCAATGAGGTGACTATGCCGATGAGGGTCGTCTTGCCGGCCCCGTTCGGCCCGAGCAGCGCGAAAAAATCGCCCTGCTCGACGGCGAGATCGATGCCCTTGAGGGCTTGGACGCCGTTCTGGTAAGTCTTGGTCAGTCCACGGACGGAAAGCGCGTTCATAACCCGCAAGAATCCCTTACCGGCGCGCTCGGCGCAATGGCCCGTGCGGGAGATTGACCGCCCCGGCCGATGCCTGCGCCTGCGCACCGGCACCGCGCCGGGGCCGTTCAGGCGGCGAAATACTGCGCCAGATACTCCTCAAAGGTGCCCCGATCGGCCGCCTCGATCGCCCGCTGGCGCTTGAGCGACGTGCGCGCCTCGGCGGCGAATTCGGCGAGTCGTTCCTCGTTAGGCGGATACATGTCCAGAAAATAAGCCTTGTGCTGCCGCGACATGCGCAGCGCGAGCTCCGCGAACGACTCCCCAGTATTGGCCAGCTCGACCAGCAGCCGTGCCGAAGGGGTGCGCGCGATCTCATCGAGCTTGGCGCTCTGCACGGCAAGGGCCTGTGAATACGGCCGCGCCGCATCGCCTCGGTCGAGGATATCGCACAGGCCGCGCATATCCTCGAGCAGTTCGTGGGCCCATGCGCGCATGGGCACCTCTCGGCCGTCACGCCACAACGTCAATTCCGGTTCCCGACCACGGCGCGCGACAGTGAGGTGATTATGATCAACCGAGTGCTGCTCGCTGTCGGCGATCGGCGGACTGTCCTTGAGCAGGCACAGCGCGAGGAAGGCTTCGAGAAAGCGCAGCTTGTTCTGATTCACGCCCACCGGATCGAATGGGCTGACATCGAGCGCTCGAACCTCGATGTACTCGACCCCCGCACGCTGCAGCGCCTGGGTGGGCCGCTCGCCCGATCGGGCAACGCGCTTGGGCCGAATGAAGCTGTAGTATTCGTTCTCAATCTGCAGGATGTTTGCATTGAGCTGGCGGTAGTCAGCCCCGGCGCGCACGCCGAGCGCGGCGTACGGCGCGTGCGGCGTACTGATCGCGCGACTGAGGTCACGCACGTATTCAGCAAGGCTGTTCACCGAGACCGTAAGGTCCGCCTGATTTCGGTTGCGGTACCCGATGTCGCTCATCCGCAAGCTGGTCGCAAAGGGCTCGTAGGCAGTGTGCGCCGTGAGATCGGGCAGGTTATGCGGCCGGCCGCGCAGGAACGATTTGCACACCACCGGCGAGACACCGAACAGATACAGAACCAGCCAGCCGTGCCGGCGATAGTTGCGCAGCAGATCGAAATAGCGTGCTGAAACGAACTCATGTCCATGGTCGGAGGTGCCGAGCACCTCGGCGTAAGCCGGCCAGAAACTCGTCGGGAACGAATAGTTGAAGTGAACACCGGAAATGGCCTGCATCATGCGTCCGTAGCGCACGCCGAGCCCCTCGCGGTAGACGCTCTTCATGCGCCCGACGTGCGATTTTCCATAACGGGCGATCGGAATTTCCTCGTCGCGCTCGATTCGGCACGGCATGCTGGTCGCCCAGAGCAGTTCATCACCGAGATGCCGGTAAACGAACTGATGCATATCGAGCAGATACTGCAGCAGCTCCCAGGTCGTGGTGAACGTCGGGGTGACCAGCTCGATCAGCGCCTCGGAGTAATCGGTTGTGATGTTCTCACTCGTGAGCGCCGAGCCGAGGGCCGCAGGATGCGGCGTCTGCGCAAGCCGCCCGTCCGGGGTCACGCGCAGGGACTCCTTTTCCACGCCTCGCCGTCCGCCGCGCAGCAGGTCGCTGCGGCCGCCGTTGAGCAGCGCGGCGAGGCGTCGCTCGAATACGATGTCGCGGGCAGTACCGCTCATGAGAATACGGAACCTCGTGTCAGCGCGCCTGCATGCGCTTCATGAATAGCCGGATGCGAGCGGCATTGGTACCAAGATCGCTCAGGCCGACTCTCGACTCGCTGCGCACGTCGATGCGAGCGCCAGTGCCGTTTGGCTGCACACGCACCACGACGTCATCCTTGAAATCAAAGAAAAAGGTGTGTGCGGTCGCCTCCAGCCGACCATCGGCCGGCACGTATGCATCGATGCGCCAACCCAGCGCTTGGGCGACGCGACGCGCCCGGGCCAGCGCCTGCGCCGGCGGCAGGTCCAGAAGGAGCGGTTTGATGTCTGGGTAGTACTGTGCCTGCAGTTTCGGCACATCGATCATCTTGCCGCCTGGACCGGGCACTTCGCGCTGGTATTGCGCAGGAGCGGTGGCATGGGCCCGCGCGCGCAGCGGCAGAACCGCAACGAACTGCGGCGGGTGGGTCAGATCGGTGGTGATGTCGTTGATCGGCGGGCTCCGTTGCGCACGCGTGACCCAGGAGAGCACATACGCCGAGACGGCCAGGCCGATGATGATGCCGACCACGGCGGCTGTGCCGGGTATGCGCGCCCCCTTGGCAGTGGCAGCCAGCACGCCGATGATGCTCGTTGCAGTGCCAAGCACCACCACCCCGAGCCCGATCACCAGGGTCATCAGCGCCACACCGACGCCCGCGAGGTGAAACCGGTTGAGCGGCCCTGCCAGCGCGGTCAGCAGCAGCCCGACCGCAATGATCGCGAGACCCGCTTGTGTGATGCGCCGCGGCCAGCGCGGCGGCCGCAGCGAGGGAAAGGGCGCGGTGCTCATGGAACGATCCCCGTGACAGGCGCCGAACTTGTTGCCCGGCTTGGTTTGAGGCATCTTGCAGCCTCGCGGCCACTGGCGCAACAGAGAATATCAATCATGATCGGCATCATCGGCGGGACGGGTCTTTACCGCATGGAGGGCCTGCAAGTCAATGAAACGCGGCAGCTGGACACCCCGTTCGGATCGCCGTCGGCGCCCGTGATGCTCGGGAACCTGAACGGCAAGCCGGTCGCGTTCCTCGCCCGACATGGCCTGCAGCACCATCTGCTGCCGAGCGAAATCAACTTCCGCGCCAACATCTGGGCACTGAAGAGTGTCGGTGTACGCACGGTGATCGGCGTTTCCGCCGTCGGCAGCCTGCGCGAACAGATCCGTCCCGGCGACCTCGCCCTGCCCGCGCAATATCTGGATTTCACCAAGGGACTGCGCGCGGGAAGCTTCTTCGGCCAGGGAATGGTCGCGCACGTGTCAACCGCGCATCCGACTTGCGCGAGCACCAGTGCGCTGCTCGCGCGTGCCGCCGATGCGCTCGAACTGCCCCTGCATCGGGACAAGATCTATGCATGCGTCGAGGGCCCGCGCCTCGGCACCCGCGCCGAGAGCTTCTGGTTGCGCGCCGCCGGTGCCGATCTGGTGGGCATGACCAACGTGCCTGAGGCATTCCTCGCGCTCGAGGCACAACTCGGCTACTGCACGGTCGCCGTGGCGACAGACTACGACTGCTGGCTCGATGACCCGACGCAGCACGTCTCGCTCGAGCAGGTAATGAATCAGTTCCGCGACAGCTTGGCGCACGTACAGCGGCTAATCACTCTCGCCGTCGCCGATTACCGTGATGACGACACTCGGCCCTGCCGCCAAGCGCTGCGCGCAGCAGTGATCACGCCACGCGAGCAACTTACCGCCGCACAACAGTCCATCCTGGATTTTCTTGCCAGTTGAACGTTGCATCGGTGCGGGGTGCAAATACCTCTGGGCTGCACAGCGATGAGGCCCGCTCCGTCAATTCCCCTCGCGCACCATGGCGCGCTGAAAGGCCGGGCGCGTCACGACGCTCTGCGCGTAAGCGTCAATCAGCGGTGACTTTTCGAGCAATGGACTGCCGCTGAACATGGCGAGCGCGGTGCCATAGAGAATATCCGCGGCGCTGAACCGCTCACCGAGCAGATACGGTCCGTGGCCGAGCGCCTGCAGGATCGCCGCGACAACCTCCTCCACCACTACCCAACCGGCGGTGCCGCGCGGCACTGCGGCGCCAAGGAATTTCGACACGAAAGCCGGCTCGAATACGCTGCCGTAATACGCAAGCCAGGACAAGTACGCGCCGCGCTGCGCATCACCCACGAGAGGCCCAAGACCACGGTCGGCGAATCGATCGGTCAGGTACAACGCGATCGCGGACGATTCGAACACCACCATGCCGTCATCGCTGAGCGTGGGAACCTTGCCATGCGGATGGGGATTGGCCGGATCCACCGCGCCGGAGCCATCGCGCTTGCGGATCTCGACGTGGCGCAGTTCATAGGGAACCCCGAGCTCCTCGAGCAGAAAGATAAGGCGCGTGGAGCGAGTCTTGGGATGGTGGAACAGAGTGAGCATTAGGTCCCCCGCCGCGATCGTTGATTGTATAAATATACAGCCCTCCGGGACGCACTCGCGACCTGCCGAGCAAGCGGGGCGTGCCTAGCTGTCGATCATGCCGGCGCTGCGCCACAGCGGTGAGTCCTCGGGCAGCCCATCGATGCACCGTGCGGTGTACTCGTAGCCCGCCTGGATGGCCCGTTCGAACGCCTTCCAGTTGAGCATGTCGATTTCCGCAAGTGGTGGCCGCAGCACCAAGTCGGTCCGGTCGCGCTGCGCAGCAGACAGCGCCGAGCTGTTGACCATGCCCGCCCGCCAGAGGATCTGAAAGATGTTGGGCAGATGACGCCGTGCCTTGATCCAGCGCATCAGCTGCCACGGCAGCGGCACATCGAGGTCATCGCCGTGGGTGGTGAAGGCGCGGTCTGCACCGGCGTCGCAGCCGATAACCGGCCCGCGTCCCAGCTCAAGCATGATGTCGACCGGAAGATTGTTCATCGCGCCACCATCGACCAGCACATCCCCTTCGTGCACGACCGGCGGCAACACCCCGGGGACGGCCACCGATGCGCGCAGCGCGCGCCAGAGCTCGCCGCGCCGGTGGACGTGCACGTGTCCGGCCGTCAGGTTGGAGGAAATGCAGAAGAAGGCGAGCGGCAAGTCCTCGATCGCCAGTTCACCGAATGCCTCAAAGAGCATCCGGCTGACTTTGTGCCCCGAAACCAGCGACACGAACGGCAGGGTGTAGTCGCGTAACGGCCGTGACTCGACGAAATAGTGCCGGAACCGGTCGGTAAGCTCCTGCACGCCCCAGCGGGCGGCCACCCCTGCGCCGAGAATGCCGCCCATGCTGGTGCCGCCCAGCAGATCAATGGGAATACCCGCCTCGCCCAGTGCCCTGACTGCCCCGATGTGAGCAAAGCCGCGCGCGCCGCCCCCGGAGAGCACCAGGCCGACCGCCCGACCGGTGAGCATGCGTGCCAAACGGGCGTAATCGGCTGCGGACTGCACGTGGTGGTGCGGAATGTCCGGCAGGTTGGCAAGCCAGCGGGCCGCCGCGCCGGTCTCGATGGTGCTGTCGTGTACCAGAATCAGCTCCCAGCGCTGGGGTGTCAGACTGTGATCATGCGGCCAGCGCAGAGCCGCCCAACTACCCGCCGGACTCTCGGCCCGGGCCAATAGCAGCAGCGCATCGGCCTGTCGCTCGCACAGCTTTGTCCAGCGGTTTGGAGTTGGTTCGGCCACGTACACGACAAAATCGTTTGCCGACTCGATGTTGTTGAACCACTGGCTGGTATGACTGCCGGCGCGTGCATTCCAGACCAGCTCGGTCCGTCCAAACTGCCCGAGCGCCTTGACCAGCGCGGTCGAGAAGCCCGCAAAGTCGACCTCCAGGCTCTGTGGCAGCACCGTAAACGTGCACGCCCCGCGCACATGTGCCCGGGGCGGACTGTCCATCCGTTCGAGCCGGCTCACCATCAGCTGCGCCATACGCCACATCGTCTGCGGGTCGCGGCGCAACACCTCGTTGAATGCCTGGCCTGAGATGCGTGCCAGCTCCGTATTGCGCAGGGCAACCACGTTGGCGGTGCGAGGGTGCCCGGAGATCAAACCCATCTCCCCGACTGTGTCGCCGGCTGTCAGCCTCGCCAGGAACCGCCTCTGTACGTGTCCGTCGGCGGCCAGCACCGCCAGGCTGCCACTCAGCACGACATACAGCGCATCGGCGGACTCGCCTTCAGAAAACAGCACCGCACCGCCGGGCAATGACAGCCATTCGGCAGACGCGGCAACCTCGTCGAGCAGCTCAGGCGACAGTCCGCTGAACAGCGGCATTTCCGCCAACAGCTCGGCAAGCTCGTCGCGCGGAGTCTTGCTGTGTTCGAAGATGCCAGGGCTCATGGCGGTCTCTCCGGCTACCCGCTCTAAGGTCGATCCAGGCTAATCCCCCTTCCTACCGGCCGGCTCCGCCGGCTTGTCCCGCACGGACACGCCGTGCCTGTCACCGATTTCCACGCAGCCGCGCGCACATCCTCCATGCACGCCGCTGCACCCTGCAAATGGCGCCACGCGGCGCGAATCCTTGCACCGCGCACACGGCGTCCGTGCACCTACCGCTCCAGAATCGCCGTGACGCCCATCCCGCCGGCCGTACACACCGAGATCAGCCCCCGGGCAGCTGTCCGGTCTGCAGCAAGCAGTTTCGCCAGAGTCGCAACGATGCGCGTGCCGGTGGCAGCAAACGGATGGCCGATCGCAAGGCTCCCGCCCTTGACGTTCAGGCGCGACCGGTCGATTGACCCGAGCGGCGTATCGAGGCCGAGCGAGTCGCGGCAGAACGCCGCCGACTCCCAAGCCTCGAGCGTGCACAACACTTGCGCCGCAAAGGCCTCGTGAATCTCGTAGTAATCGAACTCCTGCAGGCTGCGACCCGCATCGTGCAGCATTGCCGGCACAGCGTAGGCCGGGGCCATCAGCAACCCTTCCCGGCCGCTCGCGAAGTCCACCGCCCAAACCTTGCCATATGCGAGATGGGCGAGCACCGGCAAACCGCGCTGCTCGGCCCACTGCTGGGAGGCGAGCAGCACGGCACTCGCCCCGTCGGTCAGCGGAGTGCTGTTACCGGCGGTAAGCGTGCCGGTGCGCGCATCGAAGCTCGGGCGTAGATTTGCGAGCCGCTCGAGCGAGGTATCAGCACGGATGTTGTTGTCGCTCGACAACCCGAGGTACGGCTCGACCAGATCGTCGTAGAAGCCCTCGCGCCAGGCGGCAGCGGCCTTCATGTGGCTTTCGTAGGCCAACCGGTCTTGCGCTTCGCGCCCGACGTGCCAGCGCCGCACCATCTGCTCGGTGCTCTCGCCCATCGACAGGCCCGTGCGCGGCTCGGCAACCTGCGGGAAGATCGGCTTGAAATGCCGCGGCCGCAGACTCAGCCAGGGTGCGATGCGCTCCCCGAGAGTGCGGCCCCGATGACTCGCGAGCAGCAGCCGCTGATACGCACGCGGATACGCGACGGGCGGATCGCTGATCGTGTCGACGCCCGCGGCGATACCGGCGTCGATCTGCCCGAGCGCAATCTTGTTGCCGATCGCGATCGCCGCCTCGAGGCTGGTCCCGCAGGCCCGCTGCAGATCGAGCCCGGGGGTCTGGGGATCCAAGCCGCAGGACAGCAGGCTTTCGCGCGTCAGGTTGAAGTCTTTGGAGTGTTTGATGACCGCGCCGGCGGCAACGTCACCGAGGCGTACCCCCTGCAACGAGAATCGACTGACCAGTCCGCGCAGTACCGCCGTGAGCATCTCCACGTTGCCCACAGCCGCGTACGCGGTGTGAGCCCGGGCGAACGGAATGCGCACGCCGCCAACGATGGCAACGCGCCGCACGGCTGTGCCGACCAGCATGAACCCTCCCGCGGGACGCGCCCCGTCCCGATCCCCGATGGTAGGCTATCATGGCGCGCACGCAGCGCGTCAAACGGCCTTTGGGACAGTTCCGCGGGCTATTGGATGGGGGCGCTTCCGCCCCTGTGCCGCGCGCGATATTCTGGGCGTTTAGGCACGATATCGATCACTGTAAGGTTGGACACCATTATGGGCGAATTCACCACCCTCATGGCCCGCGACGGGCATCAGTTTCAAGCGTATCTGGCAGCGCCACCGGGCAAGAAGGCCCGCGGCAGCGTCGTGGTGATTCAGGAGATCTTCGGGGTCAATCAGCACATCCGCGCCGTGACCGATGGATTCGCCGCAGAAGGCTATACGGCCATTGCTCCCTGCATGTTTGACCGCATTCGCCGCGGCATCGAACTCGGCTACAGCCCGGCGGAAATCGATGAGGGTCGCGGTTACATGCAGGAGCTCAAGGCAGAGCAGACTTTGAAGGATCTGGCCGCGGCAATCGCCGTGGTCAAGCACGCCGGGGGCGTGGCGACCGTCGGGTACTGCTGGGGCGGAGCACAGTCGTACCGGGCGGCCTGCCTGCTGCCCGTCGACTGCGCGGTCGTCTACTACGGCAAGGCGCAGGACGCGGGTAATCCGCCGCACTGCCCGGTGCTGTATCACTTCGGCAGCGAGGATCAGGGCATCCCGGCGGCGGAGGTGTCCCGCATGCGCGCCATGGATCCGGCCGGAATTTTCCATATTTATGCAGGCGCCGGCCACGGCTTCAACTGCGACCTGCGCGCCTCGTACGATGCGGCCGCGGCCGCACTGGCTCGCCGACGCACCCTGGAGTTCCTGGCCCAGCACCTTCTGCAGCGCGAACCCAGCCCGGACGAAGCCGCCTCCTGAGGCCCGACGGACCGAGCGCAGCGCCGCCGGTTCACGGGACGGCTGTCACACGCGCTCTGGTTGCAGCCCGGCACGCTCGGTTATCTTGCCAACAATGCGCTACCACAGCTCCCCTGACTTTCATCGCGACGCCGCCGAGCGTATTGGCATTCTCGCGGTCAACTTCGGCACACCCGATTCGCCGACCGCACGGGACGTGCGGCGCTTTCTGGCGCGGATGCTGAGCGACCCGCGGGTGGTCGAACTGCCGCGCCCCGTTTGGCTGCCGATCCTGTACGGATTCATTCTGCCTTTGCGACCTGCGCGTATCGCGCCGAAATACCGCAAGATCTGGTCCGCTCACGGCTCGCCGCTGCGCGAGCAGTCCGATCGACTACGCAGCGCCCTCAGCAGCCTGCTGGCACAGCGGATGTTGGCGCCCTTTTCGATCGAGTTTGGCATGCTGTACGGAACTCCGAGCGTGGCAGAATCACTGCAGCGACTGCGTGCCGCGGGCGCGCGGCGCATCGTCGTTCTGCCGCTGTTTCCGCAGTACTGCGGCGCCACCACTGGCGCGGTCTACGACCAGGTCAACGCCGAGCTTGCCGGCTGGCGTTGGCTACCGGAGATACGTTTCATCTCGGAATACCACGACCAGCCGGAGTACATCGAAGCGCTGCGCGAGAGCGTTACCCAACATTGGGCCACTCGCGGGCGCACGAGCCATCTGCTCATTTCCTTTCACGGCATTCCGGAACGCTACTTCCACCAAGGCGACCCGTATTTCTGCAAGTGCCAGAAGACCGCGCGCCTGCTTGCCGAGGAACTGTTGCTGAAAGAGGGCGAGTGGACCGCCACGTTTCAGTCGCGCTTCGGGCCGAGCGAGTGGCTTCGCCCCTATACCATCGAAACGCTCGCGGGCATGCCGGCACGCGGCATTAAGGACGTAACGGTCATCTGCCCGGGATTTGCCGTCGACTGCCTGGAAACGCTCGAAGAGATTGATGTCGAGAACCGAGCGGCTTTCATGCACGCCGGCGGGGAGCGGTTCGAGTACGTGCCGGCACTCAATGCGCGCCCCGAACATGCCCAGCTGCTCGCCGCCGAGATCGCCAGGCACTGCCAGGGCTGGACCCAGGTCGAACTGGGACTGCCCGTAGCAATGCAGCCTCGGGATACATCTGCGTAGTCGCCCCTGCGCGGCGCATTCCGTGCGGCACCCAATTCTTGGCAGGACACGGCTGCACAACTGTTATGCCAGCGCGCGGCGTTACGATGGCTTGGTACGTAACTTGGAGGTACACAGGTCATAGATTGCGGCGGTGAGCACCCGCACCGCATGACAGGCACTGACCTCGATACCCTTCAGTGTTGCCTCACGAATGGCAGCTGTTAGCAGCTCAGCGTGCTCCACTGACAAGTCGTTAGGCAGCCCGACCGTCACGCGCACCGCGGGAATATCCTCCACGATGCGGCGCAGCACCAGGTAGAGGCATTCGGCCTTGGCGCGCATCAGCGCTTCGTCATCGCCAAACAGCGCGCCAACGGCGGCAAGGCCTTCACTCCAATGGCTGCGTGCGCGCTCCCAGTCGCGTTCGGACCCGAAAGCCACCTGGATGATCTCGCCCATGGACGTCGCCCTCCCCTATGACGGCCCTGCCCGATCGGACCCGACCGGCGCTTCCACCGCTCGACGGCCGCGGCCAGACTAGTTCCGCGGTCGGCGCAAACGCCAGGGGAATTTCTGCCGGGAAAGCACAGATTTGCGCGCCCTCACGGCTGCGCCGCGCTGATCACGGTCGGGTGCTACCATTCGGCGGGCTGCGGCGCCCGCGAGCGGTCCGCCGGGCAAACACAGGAGAGCCTGCCGATGCTGATCGTCACCACCGAGAATGTTCCCGGCCATCGCGTCACCGCCGTCAAGGGTCAGGTCTTCGGAGTCGTCGTGCGCAGTCGCGGTCTGGCCGGCAATGTCATGGCCGGCCTGCGCTCGCTGGTCGGTGGCGAGATCTCGGAATATACCCAGCTGCTCGAGGAAGCACGTCGGCATGCGGTCGACCGCATGGTGCGCAATGCGTCACTAATGCAGGCCAACGCCGTCGTCATGATGCGGTTTGACTCATCCGAGATCGGTCAGACCATGAGCGAAATCGTCGCCTACGGCACCGCCGTCGTGATCGAGCCGGCCACTTGAGGCTGCGCGCCCTGGTGCTGACGCTCGCCGCGCTTGCCGTGTTGATCGGCGCGGACGAGGCACTGGCTGGGCATCTCGCCCGCGGCGCCGACCTGGCGGGGCTCGGCGTGTTGGGAATACTGGGCACCGTTTTTGAACAGTGGCGCTACCGCAAGCGACCACCGGTAGCAGCCCGTTGGGAGTCGACCGGTGAGCGCTTCGAGGATCCCTCCACCGGTGAGCCGGTGGAGGTTCTGTACGATCCGCTGAGCGGCGAGCGGCGCTATGAACCGTTGCCGCAACGCCGCCCGCCGTGAACCGTCTCGTCCGCGTGTCAGCTCCGGCGGCGCCGCGCGATCTTCGAGCGGGCCGCAGAGCGACGCGCGCCCGGACGCGCAGCAGATCGTTGCGCCACCTTGCGCTTCGGCGAGGTGGCGACGCGCGCGCGCGCGACCTTACGGGGCTTCCCGGTTGGCGGTTGGGCCCGCCTCTTGGCACGCCCTGGAGCGCGCCGGGCCGCTGTAACCGTATTGCGCCGTGTGGTCGACTTGGCAGCCGCAGCGCGGCGTTTCGGTGCCTTGCCCTTGCGGCTCGCGTGAGCGGTCGGCGCTGCGAGCTTCGCAGATCTTGCGGTCTTCGCCCGCTTTGCGGTCTTGACTGGCTTTGCGACCTTGGCGGGCTTGGTTGGCTTCGCCGCCTCGGTCCGGACCACCGACTTCGGACGCGACCGAGCCGCAGATCCCACCGAACGTCGGGAGCGCGCCGGCGGCGCGGCATCTGAGTCGACGCCGCGCAATTGATCGAGGATGGCGGGATTCTCCAGAGTGGAGACATCCTGGGCAAGATCCTCGCCACGAGCAATCGCCCGCAGCAGACGTCGCATGATTTTGCCCGAGCGAGTCTTGGGCAGATTGTCCGCAAAACGGATCTCATCTGGCTTGGCGATCGCCCCGAGCTGCTGCCCCACCCACTCGCGCAGTGCCTGCACCAGATGGCCGGTATCCGCCGGCCGGGAGCCCCGGCAAACCACATAGGCAAAGACCGATTCGCCTTTGATCTCGTGCGGCTTGCCGACGACAGCCGCCTCGGCCACGCGCGGGTGCGCCACGAGGGCGGACTCGATCTCCATGGTGCCCAACCGGTGGCCGGCGACGTTCAGCACGTCGTCGATTCGCCCCATGATCCAGAAATAACCATCCTTGTCGCGGTGCGCGCTGTCGCCGGCCACGTAGTAGCGGTTCTGGAACTTCTCCCAGTACGCCGCCAGATAGCGATCGTTGTTGCGCCAGATTGTGCGCAGCATTGCCGGCCAGGGTTTCTTGATCACCAGGTAGCCGCCCGCCTCGGACCGCGTAACCGGCTGTCCTTGATCGTCCACGATGTCCGCGTCGATGCCCGGCAGCGGCACCGTGCAGGAGCCCGGCTTGGTGGCGGTGATCCCGGGCAGCGGCGAGATCAGGATCACGCCCGTCTCGGTCTGCCACCAGGTGTCCACGATCGGACAGCGCGCACCGCCGATCGTGCGGTAGTACCACATCCAGGCTTCCGGGTTGATCGGTTCACCGACGCTGCCGAGCAGGCGCAGGCGCGACAGATCGTAACGCGCAGGCACCTCGTCGCCGAGCTTCATGAGCGCACGGATCGCCGTGGGTGCCGTATAGAACACGCTGACGCCGTGATCCTGACAGATCTTCCAGAAGCGCCCGCCATCGGGATAAGTGGGCGCCCCCTCGTACATCACCACGGTCGCCCCCACCGCGAGTGGTCCGTAGGCCAGGTAGCTGTGCCCGGTCACCCAGCCGGCATCTGCGGTACACCAGAACACGTCGTCATCGCGCAGGTCGAACACCCACTGGGTGGTCAGCTTCGCCCCGAGCAGGTAGCCACCGCTCGAATGCTGGATTCCCTTGGGCTTGCCCGTCGAGCCGGAGGTGTAGAGCAGGAAGAGCGGATGCTCGGCATCGACCCACTCCGGCTCGCACACCGGCGAGTGCTCCGCCACCGTCTCGTGCCACCACAGGTCGCGGCCCGCCTCCATGCCGATCGGCCGGCCGGTGCGCTTCAGGACAATCACCTGCTTGATGCTCGGACAGCCGCTGGCGAGCGCCTTGTCCGCCGCCGCCTTCAATTCGATCGCATGGCCGCCCCGCCACCCACCGTCGGCCGTCACGAGCACTTTGGCCCCCGTGTCCTCGATCCGATCTTTCAGCGCTGGTGCCGAGAATCCGCCAAACACCACAGAATGAATGGCACCAATGCGGTTGCAGGCGTGCATGGCCACGATGATCTCGGGCACGAGCGGCATGTAGATGGCCACCCGATCGCCGCGCTGCACCCCGAGCGACTTCAGCGCATTGGCGAAGCGACACACCTCGGCGTGCAGTTCCTGATAGCTGATGCGGCGCACATCGCCCGGCTCGCCCTCGAAGATGATTGCCGGCTTGTGACCGCGCTCGGCCAAGTGCACATCGAGGCAATTGAACGACACGTTCAGCTCCCCGTCGCTGAACCAGCGGTAGTTCGGCGCCTCGCTCTCATCGAGCGTCACGCTGAACGGCTTGTGCCAAAGGATCTCCTGACGCGCCATCTGCGCCCAGAAGCCGGTGTAGTCCGTCTCGGCATGCCGCCGCAGATTGTCGAGATCCGCCGGCTTCAGTCGCGAGCGCGCACTGAACTCCGCAGGCGGATGGAATACGCGCTCTTCCTGCAGCACGGACTCGATGTTCTTGCTCGCCATGGAAGCCCCCATTGATTCCTGTGACCGAGCGTCGAGGATAGCCGACGCGACGCTAAAATCATGCCAGAGCCGGGCCAGACGTCCCACCTTGCCGGCTGCCGCCGCCCGCGAGCGCCGCAAGCCGCTCGGCCTGGCGGCGCAGCATCGGGCCGAAGCCGAGCCGGTCGTACAATCCATCGAGCGCCGTGCGGTCTGGAATCCGCGGCCGCAGGTCCTCCACAGCAACCTCGAGCGGCATGTCGCACACGATCCGGGTCAGGCGACGCGCCAGATAGACCGCCTCGCGATGCTCGCGCAGCCGCTCGCGCAGTTCCCGTCCGCCGCGCAGTCCGAGCGCGCTCACTCGGGCGAGCCCGGCGTAAAGCTCGTCAATGGAAGCAAAGGCGCGCATCAGTGCCGCCGCGGTTTTCGGACCGACGCCCGGAACGCCCGGAATGTTGTCCGAGGTGTCGCCTGTGAGCGCGAGGTAATCGGCGAATCGCTCAGGCGCGACACCGAAATGCCTCTCGACGTCGCGGTAGCCGAGCTGACCGCGCGCGCCAAAATCCCAGTACAGGTCACCGTCTCGCACCAACTGCGCGAGGTCTTTGTCGCGAGTGATAAACGCCGAGCGTACGCCGTGCCCACGCATCCGCTGCGCGAGCGTGCCGATGAGGTCATCTGCTTCGTAGTAAGAGTCGACGAACACTGCGAGCCCCAGACACGCGCACAGCTCGCGGCAGTAGTCGAATTGCACCGCCAGATCAGGCGGGGCCGGCTCGCGATTGGCCTTGTAGGGCGGATAGATCGCGTTGCGGTATGAGCTGGCGAGGCGCCGGTCGAAGGCCACCCCCACGAATTGCGGCCGGGTCCGTTCCAGCAGATCGCCCAGGAAGCGCGCGAACCCGAACACGGCGTGCACCGGCCTGTGCTCGGCATCGAGCATCTCGGGCAAGGGTGAATGGTAAGCACGAAAGACGTAAACCGAAGCGTCGATGAGATAAAGCAAAGTCTGCGATTCCGTCGCCCGCCCCCCGCGGAGGGGGTGCGGGCGCTCAGCTCAACCAGCGCTGAATGCGCTCGTGCAAGGGGCTCGTGCGCGGGAAGTGCGCGAGCAGATACTCCATCTGATCGGCGAGCACCCGCCGGCCCTTGAGAAAGATGTATTCGGCGTAGGTGGGTGCAAAGGGCACCGCGACCAACTGCATTTTAGCCTGCTCCGGGGTGCGCGAGGCCTTCTGATTGTTGCAGCGCCGGCAAGCGGTCACGACGTTGGTCCAGCTGTCCAACCCGCCCTGGCTGAACGGCCGGACGTGATCGCGGGACAGCTCCCGGGTCGCAAACCGCTGCCCGCAATAAAGGCAGATGTGCGCATCGCGCCGGAACAGCGTCTGGTTGTTCAGCGGTGGCACGTAATCGAGACGCGTGCTGCCGGGATTGCCGGTGTGGCCGATGGTCGCCACGATCGAATTGATCTCGAGCACGGTGCGCCGGCCGGTCCGGGCGTTTACCCCGCCGAACAACCTATACAGACTGCTGCCGCAGGTGTAGGCGACCTGCTCCTGGGTATAAAGCCGGGCTGCCTCCCGATAATCGATCCACTCGAGCGGCATCCCGGCGACGTCCGTACGCAGCACGAGTTGGGAGAGCCCACGCACCGCGCCGCTCGGCACGATCCGCAGGTCATCGCTCGAGCCGTGATCGGCCCGCTCGAAGTCTATGCCTGTCATGGCGGGGTTAAGATACGGCAATAATATGCTTGAGTTCAACGTGACAACGTGTAGGGTAGAGCGCAACAAGACCGATCGCTGGCCTGCCCAGCGCAATCCAGTCCAAGAGGGCCATTGATGCCAATCACAATCGGCGTGTTGCGCGAGAGCGCTGCGCGCGAGCGGCGCGTGAGCGTGGTGCCGGAGGTTGCGGAGAAGTACGCGCGCGGCGGAGCGCAGGTGCTGCTGGAGAGGGGCGCTGGGGAGCTGGCGCAGTTTCCGGACGTGGCGTACCGAGGGGTGCAATGGGGTGAGGAGGCGGAGGTACTGCAGCGCTCGCAGGTGCTGCTGAGGGTACAGCCGCTGAGCGTCGAGCAGATCGGGGCACTCAAGGCCGGCACGGTCGTGGTGGGTTTTTTGCAGCCGCATGCGCGCCGAGAGGAGGTTCTGGCGCTGCAAAGGGGTGGGATTACGAGTTTTGCGATGGAGCTGGTACCGCGGATCTCGCGCGCGCAGTCGATGGATGCGCTGTCCTCGCAGGCCTCGATAGCCGGGTACAAAGCGGTGCTGCTGGCGGCCAATGAGCTGCAGAAGTTTCTGCCGATGCTGACGACGGCGGCCGGGACGATTCGCCCGGCGCAGGTGCTGGTGATTGGCGCCGGGGTAGCCGGACTGCAGGCGATTGCCACGGCGCGGCGGCTTGGGGCGGTGGTGGAGGCGTACGACGTGCGCAGCGCCACGCGCGAGCAGGTTCGCTCCCTTGGGGCGCGCTTTGTGGACACTGGGGTCAGTGCCGAGGGCAGCGGGGGGTATGCCCGAGAGCTGACCGAGGAGGAGCGGCGGCGCCAGCAGGAGGTGCTCGATGGGCGCATCGCGGCGGCCGATGCGCTGATCAGTACCGCCTCTGTGCCCGGGCGAGCGGCGCCGAAGATCATCACGCGCAGCGCCGTTGAGCGGATGAGGCCTGGGTCGGTGATTGTGGACACGGCCGCCGAGCAGGGGGGCAATTGCGAGCTGACGCGCCCCGGGGAGACGGTGATTCACCAGGGGGTTCGGGTGCTGGGGCCGGTGAACCTGGCGGCCGAGCTGGCCTACAACGCCAGTGAGATGTACGCGCGCAATCTGCTGAACTTTCTCTCCCCTGCGCTGCAGGAGGGGGAGCTGGTGATTGATTGGCAGGATGAGGTTTTTGCCGCGGCGTGTCTGACGCACGCGGGGCAGATACGCCACGAGCCGACCCGCCAGACGATCGCAGGCTGAGGGCGATGGGGGAAGATCGATGACTGGAATCGTTGCGCTTTACATTTTCATGCTGGCCGCTTTCACCGGCTACGAGGTGATCGCGCGGGTGCCGGTGATATTGCACACCCCGCTGATGTCGGGGTCGAACTTTGTGCACGGCATTGTGCTGGTGGGGGCGATGGTGGCCCTGGGCGGGGCGCACACGCCCCTTGAGAAGACGATTGGGTTCATCGGGGTGCTGCTGGCGGCGGGCAATGCGGTGGGCGGGTACGTGGTGACGGAGCGGATGCTTGAGATGTTCAGATCCAGCAAGGCGCGCACCGCAGCGCCCGAGGAGCGCTAGATGTCCGGGGCATCCTCGGGGTTGTGGAGCGCCGGCGCGCTGATTCAGGCGAGCTACTTTCTCACCGCGGTGCTGTTCATCATGGGGCTGAAGCGCATGAGCTCCCCGGTGAGCGCGCGCAGCGGCATTGTGTGGGCCGGGGCGGGGATGCTGGTGGCGACGGTGGTGACGCTGGCGTACCCGGGGATGAGCAACTACCCGCTGATCGGGGCGGCGATTGTGCTGGGGGCGGCGCTGGCGTGGTGGAGCGGCAAGCGCGTAGCGATGACGAACATGCCGCAGATGATCGCGCTGTACAACGGGATGGGCGGGGGCGCGGCGGCCTCGATTGCGGCGGTGGAGTTGTACCGCCGGGGCGGTGGCGAGGGGATGAGCACGGCGCTGGCGGTGGCCGGTGGGCTGATCGGGGCGGTCTCCTTCAGCGGCAGCGCGATTGCCTTTGGCAAGCTGCAGGGGCTGATCCAGCGCAGCATCCGCTTTCGTGGTCAGCAGTTACTGAGCGTGCTGTTGCTGATTGGTGCGGTGCTGCCTGGGGTGCTCGAAGTGGTGCGCCCGGGCGGCTCTGCGCAGTACGTGACGGGGCTGCTCAGCGGTGCGTTGCTGCTGGGGCTGGCGATGACGCTGCCGATTGGCGGGGCGGACATGCCGGTGGTGATCTCGCTGTACAACGCGCTGACGGGTCTGGCGGTGGGCTTTGAGGGCTTTGCGCTGCACAACGCGGCGATGATCATCGCCGGCACGGTGGTTGGCTCGGCCGGCACGCTGCTGACGCAGCTGATGGCCAAGGCGATGAACCGCTCGCTCGGCAACGTGCTGTTCTCGGGGTTCGGGGAGAGCGGGGGTGAGGCGGCCGGGGCGGTGAGCGGCAGTCTGAAGCCGATCGAGTCGCCCGACGTCGGGGTGATGCTCGCCTTTGCGCAGAAGGTGATCGTGGTGCCCGGCTATGGCATGGCGGTGGCGCAGGCGCAGCACAAGATCTGGGAGCTGTGCCAGCTGCTGATCGAGCGGGGCGTGACGGTGCGCTTTGCGATCCACCCGGTGGCCGGGCGCATGCCGGGGCACATGAACGTGCTGCTCGCCGAGGCGGGCGTGCCGTACGATCTGATCGGGGACCTGGAGGAGATCAACGGGGAGTTCGAGACCGCCGACGTGGCGCTGATCATTGGGGCGAATGACGTGGTCAACCCGGTGGCGCGCACCGAGAAGTCCAGTCCCATCTACGGCATGCCGATCCTCAATGCCGACCGGGCCCGCAACGTGATCGTGATCAAACGCGGCAAGGGTGCGGGGTTCTCCGGAATCGAGAACGCGCTGTTCTACCTCGACAACACGCGCATGCTCTACGGCGATGCGCAGAAAGTCGGCGCCGAGCTGATCCAGGCCGTCAAAGCCCTCGGCTAACCCCTTCTGGATGGCGGGCGGCCGCCGCGACGTAGCCCGCGCAGCCCGCCGCCGAAGCGGCCCATGCCCCGCAGCGGGCGCAGTTGCTGCCGCCGCATCTGGCGCATCTGGCGCATCTGGCGCATCATCCGCTGCTGCCTCATCCGTTGGCGCAGCCGCTCGATCATCCTCTGTCGCTCGGCAGGGGTCGCCTTTCGCCAGCGCTCACGCAGCATCCGCCGCCGCCAGGCCGGCAGCCGCTCGAACGCCCGGAAACTGCGCCGGATGGCCGCACGCCGGGCGGGAGGAAGAGCCTGAAACCGCAGCCAACGGCGGCGCAGCCGGGCCCGTTGCTGCGGGGACATCCGCCGCCATTGCGCAAAGCGGCGCTGCGCCTGGTGCCGCTCGGCGGGCGTCATGTGCAACCAAAGGCGGCTGCCGCGCACCAGCGCGCGCTGGCGGGCTGGCGGTAACTGTGCCCACTGATCGCGCAGCCGACCGAGCAGCTGCCGCTGCGCGCTCGTCAGCGTCGACCAGGGCACGGGCGCGCCCGCACCGCCGGGCGTCTGCTGCGCGTGCGACCAAGCCGGGACGAGCACGAGCAGGACCGCAAGGAGCGCAATACGCCAGCCCCTGGCCATCAGCCGTTGCCCGGGTGCGGCGTCGGCGCGCTGCCGCCTGGGGGGGGCGTCTTGGCCGGTGCCGACGGCTTGGCAGGACCGAGGTTCAGCTGCGACAGGAAGCGCATCCACCGCCCCCCCTGCGACCGGTCCGCAGGGCCGGCCGGATCGCTCGAACCGAGGAACTCCAAGAGATTCAGCGGCACCTGCTGCTGGGCGGCCGCCGGTGGCGGTTGCCCAGCGCATGCCCCTCGCGCAACCGCCACGGCCAGAAGCATCAACGCCGTCCTCCCGCCACCACATCGCCTACCCGCCATTCTCGTTCGACTCGCCAGCCTCGGCCCCGGCTTTCGGTGTCAGCTGTGCCTGCGCCGCCGCCCATTCGTAGAACTGCCCGTCGCCGTCCTCAACGAGCGCCAGCCCATCGCGATCACTGAGCAGCGACACATCCTCCGCCGTCAGGGCACCCGCACTCGTCTGAAAGGACGGTGCCGGGGCAGCATGGCGCGGGGTGCTCAGCACCATCACCAACACCACCGCCGCGACAAGCGCGCCGGTCGCCGGCATCCAGAAGCGCCGGGCTGCCAGACTACGACGCCACATGCCGGATGACTGGCTCGCCTCAGCCAGCGCGGCGTAGCGCGCCTGAGTAAGACGCGAGCGCACCTGTCCGCTCGTCGCTCCCGCATCGCGCTCAAGCAGCGCGCCGAGCCGCCGCTCGAACGCCGCCGGATACTCCGCTTCGTTCATGTCAGATCACCCAGCTGCGCCCGCAGCGCCCGTAGCGCGCGGAAGTAATGCGTCTTGACGCTGCCTTGCGAGCAACCCATGGCCCGCGCAGTTTGTGCGACATCCATACCTTCGAGCGCGCGCAGCAAAAACACTTGCTGCTGTCGGTGCGGCAGCGCCTTCAGCGCGTTCTGCAGCGCCACCATCGTCTCGTCCAGCTCGATGCGCTGCGGTACCGGCAGCTCGGGGCTCTGCACGGTAGCGAGCGGGTCATCGGCGTCCTCGGCGTCACTGTGAAAGGGCAACCAGGACATCACCCGGTTGCGCACGCTGCGCCGCCGCTGAACGTCGCGAATGCGATTTTCCAGAATCCGATAGAAAAGCGGCTTCCACTCGGCCGCGGGACGATCCGCATAAGCGCGCGCCAGCTGCAGCATCGCGTCCTGCACGGCATCGAGGGCGTCTTCCTCGTGGCGAAGCGCGGTCTGTGCGATACGGAATGCCTTCAGTTCCACGCTCGCCAGAAACTGGCTGAGCGCGTGTTGTGCAGTTTGGGCATTCGAATGGGATCGATCCACGTCGCCGCGTAGGGCAGCCGGCATGCTATAAGGCGAAGCAAGCGTAGCAGAGTCAGACATAGCCCGTATAACGCGGCCCCCGGCTGTCGGTTGACGGCGACGGGCGGCGCAAAAGGGCGGGCAGTATCGCTGATTTTTCAATAACTTCACATGTCCCCCGCCCCAGTCCTCCGCGTCGCGCTGGCCACACCATTGCGTCAGCTCTTCGATTACCTCGCCCCGGCCGTTCCGCCCCCCCGGGGGGTGCGGGTGCGCGTACCGTTTGGTCGGCGCCGCCTGGTTGGCGTAGTCATGGGAAACGCCGAGACCACGGACGTACCCACGGACAAGCTCAGGCCAGTGCTTGAGACGCTGGATGATCGACCGCTGCTGGAACCCGGCTTACTCGATCTGCTGCAGTGGGCGGCCGGCTACTACCATCACCCCATCGGCGAGGTGCTGGCCGCGGCGCTGCCGAAGGCCCTGCGCCTTGGCGCGAGCCTCACCGCGCACGAGCAACGCTGGCGAATCACCCCGGCCGGCAGTGCAGCGCACGCGCAAGGCGAGCCGCGCCGCGCGCCGCGGCAGCGGGAAGTGCTCGCAACGCTGCTGGGCCAAGAGCGCTCCGCCGCCGAGCTGCGCGCGCAGCTCGGCGAAACCTGGCGCAATGCGGCGCGCCCGCTCGAGACGCGCGGCTGGATCGCCTCGGCGCAAGCCGCCTGCGCCTCGTCAGCGCCGGCGGTGCAGCCGTTCGCGCCGGCCGACGGGCCGACGCTCAATCCGGAACAGCGCGCCGCTGCCGAACGCATTACGGCATCGCTCGGACAATTCAGTGCATTCGTGCTGCAAGGCATCACCGGCAGCGGCAAGACTGAGGTCTATCTGCAGGTGACCGCGCAAGCACTCGCGCAAGGACGCAGCGCGTTGATCCTGGTACCGGAGATCGGACTGACCCCTCAGCTGGTCGCTCGGTTCCGAGAGCGCTTCGGCGTACCCATGGCGGTGCTGCACTCCGGATTGACCGATCCGGAGCGGCTGCTCGCGTGGCGTGAGGCGTACTCTGGCCGCGCATGCATCGTGCTCGGTACGCGCTCGGCTGTGTTTGCCCCAGTGGCCAATCTCGGCCTGATCATCGCCGATGAAGAACACGACGCGTCCTACAAACAGCACGACGGAGGCTTTCGCTACTCGGCAAGGGACCTGGCCGTAATGCGCGCGCGCGGCGCGGCAGTGCCGGTGGTTCTCGGTTCAGCCACACCGGCCTTCGAGACGCTCTTTAACGTTGCCACGGACCGCTATACGCGCCTAACACTCACCCGGCGCGCCGCCGAGGCGGCGCCGCCCCGGCTCGCGCTGATCGACCTACGCGCCCACGCACACACCGGCGGTCTGTCCACGCCCGCCGTACAGGCGATCGAACGCCATCTCGCCGCCGGTGGCCAGACGCTGGTGTTTCTCAACCGGCGAGGCTACGCGCCGACGCTCGCCTGTACCGCTTGCGGCTGGGTCGCGCCGTGCCGGGACTGCGATGCACGCATGACCGTGCACCTCAGCGCACGGGCCCTGCGCTGCCATCATTGCGGCGCGCAGGCGCCCCTGCCCGAGCGCTGCCCGCAGTGCGGCTTTACGGTCAAGCCCGTCGGCCAGGGTACCGAACGGCTCGAGGACACGTTGTCGCAACGGTTCCCGGGCGTGCCCTGCGTGCGGCTCGATCGAGACGTGATCCGGCGGCGCGGCGACCTCGAGGCCGCCGTCCGGCGTATAGCCTCGGGCGAGGGCCGAATCCTCGTCGGCACTCAGATGGTGACCAAGGGGCACGATTTCCCCAACGTAACGCTAGTGGTGGTGCTCAATGCCGATCAGGGACTGTTCAGCTCGGACTTCCGTGCCCCCGAGCGCCTGGCGCAAACCATCGTACAGGTCGCCGGCCGGGCCGGCCGCGGCACGCGCCCCGGAGAGGTGCTGATCCAGACGGAATTCCCAGATCATCCGCTGCTCACGGGCCTGCTCAGCGAAGGCTACGAGGGGTTTGCGCGCACCGCGCTCGAGGAACGTCGGCAAGCAGCTTGGCCGCCCTTTACCCGACTCGCCGCGGTGCGCGACTCCGCACCAAGCGCCGAGGCGGCTCTACAATTCCTCACCGAGGCACGCGCCCTAGCCGAGGGCGCGCACGGGGTGCGCCTGCTCGGCCCGGTGCCCGCCGCCATGGCCCGGCGCGCCGGCCGCCATCACGCGCAACTGCTGATCGAGAGCCGCGAACGCGCCAGCCTGCACCGATTCCTCGCGGCTTGGCTGCCGCGGCTCGAGAGCCTGCCGAGCGCACGACGGGTACGCTGGGCGCTCGATGTCGATCCGATGGAGCTGTTTTAATCGGGTAGAATTCAGTGTTTCCCCCTGGTTCGGACCCGATTTCATTGAAACAGCAACTCGAGCGACTCCTCAGCAAAGCACTCAGCGCTCTCGGGGGCGCATTGGGCGAGCCGTCCGCGGCTGAGACCATAACGGTCGAACGCAGCCGCGATGCACGTCACGGTGATTTCGCAACCAACATCGCGCTACGCCTGGCCAAGGCCGCCCGCAGCAATCCGCGCGAGCTGGCTCAGCGCATTATCGCCGCCCTGCCGCCGAGCCCGCTGGTGCTGCGGACCGAAATTGCCGGCGCCGGATTCATCAATTTCTTCCTCTCACCGGCAGCGTATGCGGAAGAACTCGCTGCGATCCACGCGCGAGCAGGCCAATATGGACACAGCCAGCTCGGCCAGGGTGAGCGCGTCCTGCTCGAGTTCGTCTCGGCCAACCCGACGGGTCCGCTGCATGTCGGGCACGGACGCCAGGCGGCCTATGGCGCAACGCTTGCCAACATCCTGTCTGCGATCGGCTTTGACGTTGCGCGGGAGTATTACATCAATGACGCCGGTCGCCAGGTCGACATCCTGGCCGTCAGCGCCTGGGTGCGCTATCTGGAGGCCTGCGGCGAGACGCTCGCATTTCCGGAAAACGGCTATCGCGGCGATTACGTGCGGGCAATCGCCACGCAGCTGCGCGCGACCGAAGGCGAAGCCCTGCGGCGGCCGGCGGCGAGCGTGCTCGCCGGGCTGCCTGCGGATGCGCCCGCCGGCGACAAGGAGATCTACATCGACGCGCTGATCGCTCGGGCCCGCGAACTGCTCGGCAGCGAAGGGTTTGCGCGCGTGCTGGTGCAATCGCTCAGGCAAATGCTGGCGGACATCCGCGCCGACCTCGAGCAGTTCGGCGTTCGCTTCGACCGCTGGTACTCGGAGCGGGAACTGGAGCAGAGCGGTGCAATCGATCGGGCGCTGGCCCGCCTCGAACACGAGGGTCGGCTGTACCGCGAACAGGGCGCGACCTGGTTTCGCGCCACGGAATTCGGTGACGAGAAGGACCGCGTGGTGGTGCGCGAGAACGGACAGAAGACTTATTTCGCGTCCGACATCGCCTACCACCTCGAGAAGCGCGAACGCGGTTTCGAGCGCCTCATTGACGTGCTCGGCGCCGATCACCACGGCTATGTCGCACGGGTACGCGCCGGGCTGACCGCGATGGGCGAGCCGGGTGAGAGCCTGGAGGTTAATCTGATCCAGTTCGTCAGCCTGTTCCGTGGCGGGGAGAAGATCCCCATGGGCAAGCGCGAGGCGCAGTTCGTGACGCTGCGCCAGTTGCGCGAGGAGGTCGGCAATGACGCCTGCCGTCTCTTCTATCTGATGCGCAGCCACGACCAGCCGCTCGATTTCGACCTGGAGCTGGCCAAGTCACGCAGCAACGAAAATCCCGTCTATTACATCCAGTACGCACATGCACGCGTAGCCAGTGTTCTGAAGCAGATGGCGGCGCGCGGGCTGCAGTTCGACCGCAGCGAAGGGCTGACGCACACGCAGTTGCTGAGCAGCGCGCACGAACAGGCCGCACTCGCGTGCGTGACGCGCTTTCCCGAAGCGCTCGAGCAGGCCGCCATCAACCGCGCACCGCACACGCTGGTTCATTATTTACGGGAGCTCGCCAACACCCTGCACACGTACTACAACGCCGAACCCTTCCTGGTGGAGGACTCCCGGGTGCGCAATGCGCGCCTGGCACTCGTGCTCGGTGTACAGCAGGTGTTGCGAAATGGACTGGATTTGCTCGGCGTGAGCGCGCCCGAGAGCATGTGAGTCGATGTCCCAACTCACTACCCGCGACTACAAAGGCGCCAGCGCAGGACGGCGCTCGGGCGCGCCCGGCGGACTGAAGGAGTTTTTGTTCGGCGCGGCCGCGGGCGCGCTTCTCGCCGCAGTGGGCACCGTGCTGCTGATGCACCATGTACACCGGCCGTCTGCAGCGGCCTGCACCACCGTCACCACGACGGCCGAGGCCACTCGCAACGCTCCGGCTTTTACACCGCGCAGCGTTGTGCGCCCTGCCGCCGCAGCGAGCGGAAGCGCATCAACGAGTGTCGCCGGCGAGCACTCCAAACCGGCCCAGCTCGCCCGTACGAAGACTCACCACGCACTCTCCCAAGCATCCGCCAAAGGTGCCTCGGCGCCCGCCCCGCAGTACGACTTCTACCAGATGCTGCCGAACCTCAAGGTGACCGTGCCGCGTCCGACTGCACCGGGGGCACTCTCAGTCGGCAGCAATGGACGCACCCGTTTCGCCGGTTACGTGCTGCAGGTCGGCTCGTACCACGATGAGGCACAGGCGCGCCGGGTGATCGCAGAGTTGGACAGCCTCGGCATCATCGCGCACATCGACTCGGTCCACGACGGCCGTGCCATGCTGCACCGAGTGCGGATCGGCCCGCTCACCGAGGCGGCGGAGCTGAAACGCATCCGCGGCGTGCTGAAGGCGGTGGGCCTGCCAGCGATGGTAATTCCGCGCAGCGCGCACTGAACGCTGCGCGGTCCACCGTCAGTCCTCGGCGATCGAGCGAAAATCCAGGCCCAGCGAGCGCAATTTTCGATACAAGTGCGTACGCTCCATGCCGACTCGCTTGGCGAGTTGGCCCACCTTGCCATTGCACAGCAGCAGTTGCTGCTGCAGGTAGGCGCGCTCGAACTGCTCGCGGGCCTCGCGCAGCGGCAATGCCAGCAAGTCCTGCTTGACCAGCGGTTCACCGGCCGGCGCCTGCACGGCGAGCTCACGCTCGACTTCCTCCAGACCGATCTCCTCACCACCGCCCTGAATCAACAGGCGATGCACGAGGTTTTTCAGCTCACGCACGTTGTCGGGCCAGGGATAATTGCGCAGTCGGTTCTGTGCGGCGACGCTGAAGTGCCGCAGCGGCAGGCCCTCGGAGTCGGCCAGACGATCGACATGGTGCCGCAACAGCTCCGGTACGTCCTCGGCATAGTCGCGCAGCGGCGGAACGCGCACGATCAGGGTGTTCAGATGAGCCAGGAGGTCTCGGCGCAGCGCCGAGCCAGCGCGGCTCTCGACGCCGGGCTGCGCCGAGGAGACCAGCCGCGCACGCAGCTCGAGCGACTCGCTGCCGCCGACCGGCGTGAAGCGCCCCGACTCGAGCGCCCCAAACAGCAACCGCTGTGCCGCCGACGGCAGATCCTCGAGCTCCTGAATGAACAGCGTGCCATCGGCGGCCTGCTCGAGCAGCCCGGGACGGCGCGTTCCGTTCTCGACCGAACCGAACAATCGAACCTCGGCGTCGGCATCGCGCAGACTGCTCGCGACCAACGTCACGAACGGTGCGCCAGCGCGCGGACCGCGCCCATGCAGATAGCGAGCGAACAGTTCCCGTCCGGAGCCTGGCTCGCCGATTAGTAACACCGCGGAGGTGTGGGTGGCCATCTGCTGCAGCTCGGAGCGCAGCTGCTGCATGAGCTTGCTCTTGCCGGCTGGCGTCACCTGTGTTGGTGCGAACAGCTTGCCGGTCTGGCGTTTTCGCCGCCCGGCATCAAGAGCGCGCTCCACCGTGCGCAGCAACTTCGCCAGCGACAACGGCTTTTCCACAAAATCGAACGCGCCGAGCCGGGTCGCCTCCACGGCAGTTTCCACGGTACCGTGGCCGGACATCATCACGACCGGACAGCCGTCGGCGGCGGAGGTCGACCATTCACGCAGCAGCGTGATGCCATCGACGTCGGGCATCCAGATATCGAGCAACACCAGATCCGGCGACTGCCGTGCGCGAGCGGCGCGCGCCTGCGCCGCGTTCGCCGCGACTTCGACCAAGTAGCCCTCCTCGGTGAGGATTTCCTTCAGCAGACCACGGATGTCTGCTTCATCGTCGACCACCAATATATGTGCCGCACTCATACCTGCTCGCTCCGCAATGTCTGTCGTTTTTCTTGCACGCCGGCGCGCTTGCCGAATGCCACCGGCAACGCGACGCGGATCCGGGCTCCTCCCTCAGGACGGTTGTCGGCATCGATCCGACCCCCGTGTTCCTCGACGATCTTTTTCACGATCGCCAGACCCAGCCCAGTGCCCTTGGGCTTGCTGGTGACATACGGATCGAAGATCCGCCCCAGCAGGTCCCCCTGAAAACCCGGCCCATTGTCACACACGCTCATGACGGCAAACGCGCTCACGCCGCCACCCTCGAGCCGCGTGCTGATCTGGAGCCATGGCTCCGGATATCCCTCGAGCGCCTCGAGCGCATTGGTCAACAAATTGTTCAGAATCTGGCGCACCCGCCCGCGATCGGCCTCGATGGCGCTCAGCATTGGATCCAGATCGAGCGTGATGGTCGCACGTGGATCCTGCGAGCGATACAGGTCGGCCACCTCGGTCACCAGCTGATTGAGACTGAAGCGGCTGACGCGCATCTCTGGCGCCCGCGCGTATTCGCTGAAGGCATTGACCATCTGCTGCATGCTCTCGACCTGCTGCACGATGGTATGGGTGGAGCGCTCGAGAAATTCGGCCTCGGGCGAGGCGAGAATGGGCTGCAGCCGCCGCGCCAACCGCTCGGCCGAGAGCTGAATGGGCGTTAGAGGATTCTTGATCTCATGGGCGAGACGGCGGGCGACTTCGCCCCAGGCCGCATCGCGTTGCGCCTCGAGCAGGGCCGTGATGTCGTCAAAGACGATGACATAGCCCATGTCGCCGCTCTCACCCGGCAGCGGCGTGCAAGCGCACATCAAGGTCACCATCCGGCCGGACTTACCCAGATCGATCTGCTCACGCCACTCCTCGCGGCCACGCGCAAAGCGCACGGCAAGCGCCGCCACGAACTGGCCCAGCCGCTCGTTGCCGGCCGCCAGATCCGGCAGCGCTCGCCCGGTGGCCACCGACAGATCGGTGCCGAGAATACCCCCGGCCGCCCGGTTGGCCATGCGCACCACCAGGTTGCGGTCGACCGCCAGCACACCGGTCGAGAGGCGCGCCAGGATGATCGCCAGGCGCTCGCGCTCGCGCTCGACCGCCTGTTGGCTGCGCGTCGCCTCATCGTGCGCCCGGCGCAGCCGCTTGGTCATGTCATTGAACGAGTGCACCAGATAGCCCATCTCATCGCGCGAGGGCAGCGTGAGACGCGTCGCGAAGTCACCCTTGCCCACCGCTCGGGTGCCGGCGATCAGATCCTGGACCGGGCGCGCGAGACGCTCGGCGGAGAAGATCGCGCCATGGATGGCAGCGAGCATCGCCAGCAAGAGCACCAGCGTCAGCGTCAGGCGAAAGCTGTACTTCAACGGCTCGCGCAGCGCCGTGAGGTTGCCGTAGCGCGAATACGAGCGCTGCACGGCATCGGAGAGCTCCGAGAGCTGTGCCGGCACCGGATAGACCGCCATGAGGTAGCGCTGGCCCGAAGCGCCCGAGGCGCCCGCCAGCGGCACGCCGATCCGAATGATGAATCGGCCGTGCGGCTGTGGCTCGAGACTGACATAAGTCTGCCGTTCGCTCACCGTACGTACCAGGTCGGCCGGTGGCGAGAGCGGTACGTCGGCGAGCGGATCCTCGAGACTGGCGGCGAGGATGCGATCGTTCGCACCATAGAGCACGATCTCCCTCGCCGAGTCGGCGCGGCGCGCCTGATCGAGCTGTCCCTGGATCTTCAGCACCGAGTGCCCAAGCAGGGAACGTGCCAGCACCGCGGTGCGGCGTGACTCGGCTTGCACGCGCAGATCGAGCGCCGAACGCGAGAGCACCAGCGCATCCTTCAGACCCTCGCGAACCTCGACCCGAAACCAGCTGTCGATGCCGCGGTCAAGGAATTCGAGTGAGGAAAAGTAGACGATCAACAGCGGGGCAATCACCAGGGCCCCAAAGATCATGACCGTGCGTGCGGTCAGGCGCGAACCCGGCACGTGGTTGCGAAAATCGCGCACCAGTTGCCACAAGCGCCGCGCAAGCAGCACGATCAGCGCAAACACGCCGATGACGTTGAGCAGCACGATCCACGGCTGCAGGCGGCCGAACTCGGAGGAATTCTGCGCGCTCTTGGCGAGCAGCAGCAGAGCCGCAAGTCCAATCACGCTCCACAGCGTGATGGCGGCAATGGCGCGCACGCCATCCCGCCGCGGCGCTCCAGTTACCCCGGAAGCGGCCATGAGAACCACGGACTCTCGCGCTGCCAGTCATCCGTCCAGAACAGCAGCGCACGCAGCGAGGCCGGTAGCTGACCGCGACGCACACCGGCGCGAACACTGATGATGTAACGGCCGCTCTGCAGTTGCGACTCGACCAGAATCGGCCAGTTGCGCACGCGCTGCAGATACCGCAACGCCTGTTTGACGGTGGCGAAGCTGCTTTGCGCACCGCTTTGCACGTCCCGCACCACGTACCGGCGCGTCACCACGTGGTACGCCAGTTCGCGGTGCAGCGTCACGTCGATCACCGTGGCATTGAACCAGAATCGGCGCACCTGTTCGATGCGCGCCTCCACATTGAAACTCAGCGTCACGCCGTTTTGCAGCGCCTTGAGAATTGTCGGGTTGAGCGGATAGGCGACGTGCGCGTTGAGCTCGATGACGCCGTGATCGAAATTGACATACGCGGAGCGCACCGCGAGCGCACCATCGAGCGCATCCGCATAGGCGACGGCATGCCCCAAGCTCAACAGCAGCACGCTCAGCGCGAGCCCCAGGCGTGCGCACAACGATCCGGTCCCTCGCACGCGTCGCGAGCCGATTCGTGGCATCGATGCAACGACCGAACGCGTAAATCCCCCCCTTGGTTCCGCTGGCTTAGTGTCCCGACGTTGTCTTTTCGAGACAAGCATAATAGAAGCCGTCGGTCTGCGCCGCTCCTCCGCCGAGCAATTGCGCACCGAAGATGCCGAACACGGTTTCGGCAGGCAGCTGGGTCTGCGCCAGAGCAATGGAGCGCGCTTGCGGCTCCTCGGCCCGGAATCGAGCCACGACCCCTTCGTTCTCCTCCGGGAGCACCGAGCAGGTCGAATACAGCAGTCGCCCGCCAGGGGCCAGCATGCGGAAGGCTGCACGCAGGATCTCTAGCTGAGTGGCCGCGAGCGGCGCGATGTCCTCCGCACGACGCAGCAGCTTGATATCCGGGTGGCGACGAATGACACCAGTGCCCGAGCACGGCGCATCGACCAGAATGCGCTCGAAGGGTCGTCCGTCCCAGAACGTCTCCGGAGAACGGACGTCGGCGACGGCGAGCTGCGCGCTCAGGCCGAGCCGCGCGAGGGTCTCGCTGACCCGCTCGAGCCGCACGGGATCGATGTCGACTGCCCAGAGCTCGAGCGATGCCGTGCGCTCCAGAAGGTGCGCCGCCTTGCTTCCGGGCGCGGCGCAGGCATCCAGGACGCGCATGCCGTCATGCACATCGAGCAGCGGTGCCGCCAGCTGAGCAGCGGTATCCTGCACCGAAACCCATCCCTCGCGGAACCCTGGCAGTGAGGCGACCGGCACGGGCGGCTCAATGCGAATCGCCGTGGCGCCGGCGGCGCCGGCCACCCCATCGAGGCGCTGTGCGCTCAGCCCTGCGGCAACGAGGTCTTCCAGGTACCGCTCGGCGCTGCGTCGGCGCGGATTGAGGCGCACCGTCAGGGGAGGATGCGCGTTGTTGGCATCGAGAATCGACGCGACCTGCTGCGGCCATGCAGCCTGCAGTGCATTGAACAGCCAGCGGGGGTGGGCAGTGCGCCGCGCAGGATCCCGATCGACCCGGGCGAACAGCGTCTCACGCTGCAGCACGAACTTGCGCAGGACGGCGTTCACCAGCCCGCTGGCATGCCCCTGGCGGAGCAGGCGTGCCGCATCCACCGCGGCGTGCACGGTTTGCTGTGGCACATTGCGCGAATACTCGATCTGGTGCGCGGCGCACATCAGCAGCGCGTGGACGTCGCGCCCCAGCGCACGCGGTCGGGCAAGAAGGCTCTCGACAGCGGCCTGCAGGCGCAGATACCAGCGCACCGTCCCGAGCGCGACCGCGCGCACCGCCGGACGGCGCGGGCTGGCCTCAAAAGGCGCGAGCGCCGCATCGGCGGACTGCCCGGCCAGCACCGCCGCGACCGCTCGGGCGGCGTCGGCCAGGACTGCCGCCGCGGGGTTCTCGGGGGGACTCAATGCGCCCGACCCAGCCGCATCTGCGGCTGTAGCCGGCGCTGGCCACTCGCGAACACGCCGGCGCACTGCGGCGAGCCGCCAGGCCGCTGCAGCGTCAGCAGATCGAGACTGCCGTGACCGCATTGCACACGAATGTAGCCATGCTGATGATGGCTTGCGGTCTGCAGGATGCACCCGGGGGTGGCGGCATCTTCATCCACCTCGGTCACCAGACGTGCGCGGTGCACCAGCAGTCGGTCCTCGGCGCCGCTCTGGGGATCGATCCGGACCGTCTCGGCCGTCGCGCGCGGCCGAAGAGCCCGAATCTGCCGCTCGATCTCTACTGCCGGACGGTGCCACTCGATTAGCGCCTCTCGCTTCTCGAGCTTGCGTGCATAGGTCACACCCTCGGCCGGCTGGGGTCGGGCGCTCAACGTGCCGCATGCGAGCGCAGCAAGCGCCTGCAGCAGCAGCGGCCCGGACCGCTCGGCGAGGCGGTCGCGCAGACTGCCACCCGTATCGGCCGGGTCGATCGGCACGGACTGCTGCAGCAGGATCGGGCCGGTATCAAGCCCTGCATCCATCTGCATGATCGTGAGGCCGGTTTCGCGATCCCCGGCGAGCAAGGCGCGCTCGATCGGCGCGGCGCCACGCCAGCGCGGCAAAAGCGACGCATGAACATTGATGCAACCGAGTGGCGGCAACTCGAGCACCGGCTGCGGCAGGATCAGTCCGTACGCGACGACGACCAGCACATCGGGCTGCCATGCCCGCAGCGTCTCCCAATCGGCAGGGGCCTTCAAGCTCATCGGCTGAATGACCGGCACGCCGGGCCCGGCGGCGAGCTTCACCGGCGAGGCGTGCACCTGCCGGCCACGTCCCTTGGGCCGATCAGGTTGGGTCAGGATCCCGACCAGCCGATGCCGGCTGTCCGCCAGCGCCTGCAGGACCGGGACAGCGAATTCCGGCGTTCCGGCGAACGCCACCCGCAATGCGTGAGGCTCGGCCACCGTGTCGACCGGTCACAGCGCCGGCAGCGCCGCGGTCTCACGCCGCTGCGCGCGCGTCTTGCGCTCTTTCTCCAGTTTCTTGCGGATGCGATCGCGCTTGAGGCTGGACAGGTAATCCACGAACAGCTTGCCGTCGAGATGATCCATCTCGTGCTGGACACACACGGCAAGCAGATCGGTGCATTCGCGCTCGAACCCCTGACCCGTGCGATCCTGAGCGCGCACCCGAATCCGCGAGGCACGTTTGACGGCATCGAAGATCCCCGGGACCGACAGACAGCCCTCCTCGGTGCTCGCCTCGCCTTCGCGCGCCACGATCTCGGGATTCACCAGCACCAGCGGCTCGTTGTGTGTCTCCGAAACATCGATGACAATGAGGCGCTGATGCACGTCGACCTGTGTGGCCGCCAGGCCGATACCGGGGGCCGCGTACATGGTTTCGAGCATGTCGTCGATCAGGCGATGCAGTTCGGCATCGAACCGCACGACTGACTGTGCCCGGGTACGCAGACGCGGATCGGGAAACTCGAGTATCGTTCTAAGCGCCATGAGTGGTTGGAGTCGCGATAGGGGGAGTGGTTCCAGCCGAGCCGGGCATACCGCCCGTCGCGGCACGACCGTGACCGGATGCACAGCTTGACATTAAACCGCCGTACAGGGGGTGCCGACATGCGATTATACGCGGCCATGGCGTCGAAACAGATTCGCTGTGCCCGCCTTCTACTGGCGGGCGGGATACCGGCTCTCCTGGCGGCTTGCTCGGCCATGCACGGCGCGAGCCGGCCGGCTGTGAGCACTCCACCCCCTGCAAGCGCGCCCCCGGCGGCTGTCGCAGCACCCGCCCCGGCAGAGCCGGCAAGCGTCGCGAGCACCGCATCGACCCCGATCGTGCGCCGCAGTGCCCCCATGACCTACACGGTCAAGCCGGGCGATACGCTCTGGGGCATCGCCTCCAAATTTCTGCGTAACCCCTGGGACTGGCCTGAAGTCTGGTACCTCAATCCAAAGATCCGCAATCCGCACCTGATCTACCCAGGCGATGTGCTGGCGCTCGCCTATGGGCGTGACGGCAGGCCCTCGATACGGCTGCTGCGGGCGAGCCCGCTGCGCGCGCAGGTGGCACAGGAGCCCACCGTGCGGCTCACGCCGCAACTGAGCAGCACGCCGATTACCGCCGCCATACCGACCATCCCGTATTCGGCCATCGCCCCGTTTCTCGCCCGCCCGGTAGTGCTCAGCGCCGGACAAATTCGCCGCGCCCCGCATGTAGTCGCCTTCCGCGACCAGGCACAGATCGCCGGCACCGGCACAGTTGCATACGTCAGCAGCCTCGGCCGGCATCCGCACAGCCGCTACAGTGTGATTCACGTTGGCCACAAGCTGCGTGAGCCCGGGGATCTGGGCTTCGGCCACGTCTACGGTTATCTGGGCAGCTATACGGCGACCGCGGTGATCACTGCCGATGGTCCCCCGGCCACCGCGGTGCTGTCGGACTCCGCGCGGGAGACCTTCCGCGGCGATCGCCTAGTTGCCTCGGACCGAACGGCCCCGCTCACCATGGAACCACGCGCGCCGTCGCACCCAGTACACGGCAAGATCATCTGGGTCGTCGGTGGCACCGGTGGTGCGGACCTCGCCGGGCAGTACGACATCGTGGTCCTCGATCGCGGCAGCCACGCCGGTCTCACACCTGGAGACGTACTGGCAGTCGACCACCACGGCTCGGTGGTGCATGACACCCATGGCGCGTTCGCCTGGCTGATCCGATCCTTCGGCTCCTCGGGCCGTGCTTTTGCACCGCGCGTGAAACTACCCGATTATCGCGCCGGCACGCTCCTGGTCTTCAAGACTTACCGCGACCTGTCGTTCGCACTAGTGGTGGCTGCCTCGACCACGATCGCAAACGGCGACGTCGTGCACAATCCCTAGGCCCCCCCTGGAGAGGCAGGGTGGGCGGCGTTCGCCCATGGAATCGCGCGCGACTTAGCCGGCAGGTGTGGCGCGTCCGGCGAGTGCGGTGAGCACCGGCGCCGTCAGCGGCCGCACCCCGCGCCACAGACGGAACGATTCGGCCGCCTGCTCGACGAGCATGCCCCACCCCGGTACAGCTCGGCGACAGCCCAGTTCGCGCGCCCAGTTCACGAACGGCGTATCGCCCCGGCCATAAGCCATGTCGTAGCAGAACGTGTCGGCGCGAAATACGCCGGCGGGCACCTCGGGCAGCGCCCCAGTGAGGCTCGCCGAGGTCGCATTGACAATCAGGTCGAACGACTGAGCATCGAGATCGCCGAAGCCGCACCCCTGCACTTCGCCCAGGCCCGCGAACACCGCCGCCAGCGCAGCGGCCCTCTCGGCAGTCCGGTTGGTGATCACGATGCGCTGCGGTCTGAGCGCGAGCAGCGGTGCGATCACCCCGCGCGCCGCCCCACCGGCGCCAATGAGCAGAATGCTGCGCTGGGTCACTGGCATGCCGAGGTTTACGGTCAGATCCTGCACCAGCCCGGCCCCATCGGTGTTATCACCGAGCAGCGTACCGTCGCGGCGAGCTGCGAGCGTATTGACCGCACCGGCGAGGCGCGCCCGCTCGGTGAGTTCACTGGCCAGCGCCGCCGCACGGACCTTGTGTGGCAGCGTCACGTTCACTCCCCGCCCGCCGCCTGCAAAGAATCCACGCACGCGTTCGGCGAACTGCTCGGGCTCCACGTCCATCAGCCGGTAGGTCAGCGACTGTCCGGTCTGACGGGCAAACAGGGAATGAATGAAAGGCGAAAGACTGTGGGCGACCGGGTGGCCCACGACCGCATACTGATCCGCGCTCCCATCCATGTCGTAATTTTGCGCCCGACCCATGCCCGTGTCACGCCAGCGGCAGGGAGCGGACCGCGCTGCCGCTGGCCGGGCCGCCCCCCAGACGCAGGCGCAGTTCATCGAGCCACGCCCGCATGCGTTCGTCGAGTTGGTAGGGGGGATTGACGATCAACATAGCCGAGCCATTGAGTGCCACCCGCGAATCGCGCGGATGCAGCCACAGTTCAGCGACCAGCGCCGGGCGCCCGATGACGCGAGCCACACCAGCCAGCCAGCGCTCCGTGTCGCGCGAGTCCTTCACCGGATACCAGATCGCCAGCACCCCGGTCGGAAAGCGCCGCATTGCCTCCTCGACCGCACCCCTCGCCCGCTCGAAATCACCGCGGGTATTCTCGTAGGGTGGATCGATCAGCGTGAGCGCACGGCGCTCCGGAGGCGGCAAAGCAGCCCGCAACCGCTCGAAGCCATCGCCAGTCTCGACCCGCACCCGTGCAGGGCCGGCGGACCGCAAAGCGTGGCGCAACGCCCGCGCCTCTTCGGTCAGAGCCTCGACGAACACGCCGCGGTCCTGAGGGCGCAGCACACGGGCCGCCAGCCAGGGCGAGCCGGGGTACAGAACGGGCGAATTTGCACTGCGGCGCAACTGGGCGACGTGCTCCAGATACTCGCGGAGCTCGGGCGCGCGGCACATCGCGCCCGCCAGCGCCGAGAACCCGGCTTTAGACTCGGCAGCCGAATTGGCCAGATCGTAGAGGCCCCGCCCGGCATGGGTCTCAAAATAAAGCAAGCCCTTGTCCTTGCGCTGCAGCGCTGCCAGCAGCGCCAGGAGAGTCACGTGCTTGTGCACGTCGGCAAAATTGCCCGCGTGATGCGCATGCCGGTACTTCATGCGCCGGGACAGTAGCAAAGTCGCGCCGACCCCGCGCAGAGGCAGCACGACAGGCGCGCCCGGCACCCCTGAACCGCGGGGACATAATGCTCAGGTAAAGTTAAAGCCATAGGCCCGCACCCCATGGCTGTCCGGCCATGGGTTGAGATTCGCCGACGCAAGCGGTTACCGCGACAGCTGTCTGAGCCCCCCGCGGTCGCTCATGAGCTATTTTAATTCGTAAAATCATATGGTTATGTAAATTCCAGTCGGGACGGCATTGGACAAGGAATATGAAATGCTGTTAGATGCCTTCGGTTTTGAGCCTGAGACCCTCGACACTGTCGCGACCCGTTCAGGCTGCCGCGGCGAGGATATCGCCTCGATTGCGCTGATTCCGGTGACTGCAGGGGGCAGCGCACCGCATTCCTCGGCCTGACGGCCGGACCGACTCGCACTGACTGCTTGATTCAATGACAACCGGCTGCGTTCTCGACGTACTGATCTACGTTTACGACCATTACATGCTGTCGGACCCGGCAGAAATTCCGGCCAGCCGGCAGATATTCTCCGCGCTGGCCCGCAGGGGCTTCACCCAGGCCGAGGTCGCCCAGGCAATGGAATGGTTGTCCGTCCTCGCCGCGCACCGCGAACGGACGCCGGTGCTCGCGCCCTCGAGCCGTCCGCGGCCGGTTCGAGTCTTCAGCGACGGGGAGCTGTGGCGCCTGTCGGGCGAGTGCCGGGACTTCCTCACCCGGCTGGACCGTGACGGCGTGCTGACGAGCGAGCAGCGCGAACTCGTCATCGAGCGCACCCTGGCGCTTGATGTCGCCGAGCCAACGCTGGATCAGCTCAAATGGGTCGTGCTCCTGGCGCTGTCCGTGCAGCCCGCGGAGGACGCCGCGTTCGCCCGCTTCGAGGCGCTGATGGCGAGCGAACGCAATCTCGCCCGTCACTGATCGGACACAAAGAGACATGGCTGAGAATCTGGTTGTCGTCGAGTCGCCCGCCAAGGCGAAGACCATCAAGAAATACCTGGGCAAAGATTTCGAGGTGCTGGCCTCCTACGGCCACGTCAGAGACCTGGTTCCCAAGGAAGGCGCCGTGGATCCGGAGCACGGCTACACCATGCGCTATCAGGTGCTCGAGAAGAACGAGCGCCATGTAGAGAGCATCGCGCGCGGCCTGAAGAAATCGAAGGCACTGTACCTGGCGACCGACCCGGACCGCGAAGGCGAGGCCATCGCCTGGCACCTGAAGGAGATTTTGCGCGAACGTGGCGAGCTCGATGGCAAGACCGTGCACCGCGTGGTCTTCTACGAAATCACCCGCAACGCGATCCGCGACGCGGTGTCGCATCCGCGCGATCTGTCGCTCGATTTGGTCAACGCGCAACAAGCACGGCGCGCGCTCGATTATCTCGTCGGCTTCAACCTCTCGCCGCTGCTGTGGAAAAAGGTTCGGCGCGGGCTGTCCGCCGGCCGGGTGCAGAGCCCCGCGTTGCGCATGATTTGCGAGCGCGAGGCGGAGATCGAAGCGTTCATCGCGCGTGAATATTGGACGCTCGAGGGCGAGGGGGCGAGCACCGGCGGCGTGGCGCGCACGCCCTTTCCGCTGAAGCTGCTCGAGTATCAGGGCCGCAGAGTCGAGCAGTTCTCCTTCACCGACACCGCCGCGGCGCACGAAGTGCAGCACGCGTTGCAGCAGGCCGCCGGCGCCCGCGGCGACGGCGAGCGGTTCGAGACGCCCGGTGAGCTGCGGGTGCTCGCGGTGGACCGCAAGCAGCGCCGCCGCAGCCCGGCGCCGCCCTTTACGACCTCGACGCTGCAGCAGGAGGCTGCACGCAAGCTCGGCTTCAATGCCCGGCGCACCATGCGCTTGGCGCAGCAGCTCTACGAAGGTGTCGACCTCGGCGAAGGCAACATCGGCCTGATCACCTACATGCGCACCGATTCGGTCTCGCTGGCGCAGGAAGCGGTGCAGGAGATCCGCGCAGTCGCAACGCGTCTGTACGGCAAGGACGAGGTCGCCGAGGAGCCGCGCATATTCAAGACCAAGTCGAAGAACGCCCAGGAGGCCCACGAGGCCATCCGGCCGACCTCAGCGGCAGTCACCCCCGCGGATGTCGAGGGCAAGATTGATCACGATCTGTATCGGCTATACGCGCTCATCTGGAAACGTGCAGTCGCTTCGCAGATGGCAGTCGCCGTGTTTGACACCGTCGCGGCCGACCTGCTCGCCGGTCCGGACGGACCGCAGCGGCATGTACTGCGGGCGAACGGCTCGACGCTGGTCAAACCGGGCTACATCTCCGTGTACCAGGAAGGCACGGATGACGCCAAAGCCGATGAGGAGGATCATGCGCTGCCGCCGCTGCAGGAAGGCGACCGGGTCGCCTTGCTTGCCCTGACTGCCGCGCAACACTTCACCGAACCGCCGCCGCGCTACAGCGAAGCGTCGCTCGTCAAGGCGCTCGAGGAGCACGGCATCGGCCGCCCCTCGACCTACGCCACGATCATCTCGACTCTGCAGGACCGAGAGTACGTCGAGATGGACAACAGGCGCTTCATCCCGACAGACATCGGCAAGATCGTCAACCGCTTCCTGACCGATCACTTCCACCGCTACGTGGAATACGGCTTCACCGCCGACATGGAAGATGAACTGGATGCGGTTTCACGCGGCGAGGAGACCTGGACAGCTCCGCTTGAGAAATTCTGGAAGCCGTTTATTCATCAGGTCGAACAGACCGAAAAGAACGTCACGCGCGAGCAGGTTGCGCAAGCGCGTGAGCTCGGCGTCGATGCGGCTAGCGGCAAGCCGGTGAGCGTGCGCATGGGACGGTTCGGACCATTCGTGCAAATCGGCACCAAGGACGACGCCGAGAAGCCTCGCTTCGCGGGACTGCGCCCGGGACAGAAGATGGATTCGATCACCCTCGCCGAAGCGATGGAGCTGTTCAAGCTGCCGCGGGCCCTGGGGGAAACCGCCGAAGGGGAGAGCATCGTCGCGAACATCGGCCGCTTCGGGCCGTACGTGAAATACGGCAGCAAATACGTCTCGCTGAAAGAAGACGATCCGTACACGGTCAGCCTCGAGCGCGCGCTCGAGGTCATTCGCCTGAAGCAGGAGGCGGACGCGAACCGCATCATCAACGACTTCGGCGTCGATAACATCCAGGTGCTCAACGGCCGCTACGGCCCTTACGTCACTGACGGGACCCGCAACGCCAAGATCCCCAAGGACCGCGAGCCGCGCTCGCTCACCCTGGAGGAATGCCGCACGCTGCTCGCCCAGGCCCCGCCACGCGGACGGGGTCGGTTCGGTCGGGGCGCGAAGGGTGCCGGCCGTGGCAAACGCGCCGGCGCGGCTGTGCCGGCGACAACCGGGGCGCCAGCGGCCGATGGGGCAGTCGGCCAGACCCCCGCCAAACGAGCGCGAGCCAAAACGCCGGCCAAGAAGGCCGCGGGCGCCAAGACGCGCACCCGCGCGCCAGCCAAGCGCACCGCCGGCGCGGTGAAAAAATCCACTCGGACCCGCGCCGCCAAGTAACGCGGCGCTGACCACCTGGCAGGCAGATCTTGAACACATTCGATCTCATCGTGATCGGCGGGGGCAGCGGCGGCCTGGCCGCCGCCCAACGCGCCGCGGAATACGGCGCGAAAGTGGCGCTGATCGAGTCTCACCGCCTCGGTGGCACCTGCGTGAACGTCGGATGCGTGCCCAAGAAGGTTATGTGGTACGCGGCGGACCTCGCCGAAGGGATGCGCGAGGCGAGTGGCTACGGCTTCGCGCTCAGTGCGCACGAGCATGATTGGCGGCAGCTGAAGGGCAAGCGCGACGCCTACATTGAGCGGCTGAACGGTATCTACGCGAACAATCTCGCCAAGCGCGGCGTCACGCTCTTGCGCGGACGGGCTGCGTTCGCGGACCGCCGGACGGTGACGGTCGATAGCGCCCGGCTCAGCGCCCCACACATCATCATTGCCACGGGCGGTCGAGCCGTGGTGCCACCGATTCCCAGCGCTGGACTCGGCATCACATCGGACGGATTCTTCGAACTCGAGCAGCGTCCGCAACGGGTGGCTGTGGTCGGCAGCGGTTACATCGCGGTGGAGCTGGCTGGCATCTTCGCCGCCCTCGGCTCGAGCACTGCACTGGTGCTGCGTACCGCGACGGCCCTGAAGCAATTCGACGCCATGCTCGGGGAATCGATGTTGAAGATCCTCGCCGAGGAAGGCGTCACGATCCACACACACGCCGTCCCGGCCGCGCTCGAGGGTGCAGCAGGCAACATGACGCTCGCCACCGATGACGGCCGCCGGCTGGGCCCGTTTGACTGCGTGCTCTGGGCGGTCGGCCGCGCGAGCGCGGTCGCCGGATTGAACCTGTCAGAGGCCGGCGTGAGCTGCGACGCAGACGGGTTCATCCAGACCGACAAGTATCAGCTGACCAGCACCGCCGGCATTTACGCCATTGGCGATGTGACCGGCAGAGCCCAGCTGACGCCGGTGGCCATTGCCGCGGGTCGGCGCCTCAGCGACCGGCTGTTCGGCGCGCAGGCCGACCGGCACCTGGACTATCACAACATCCCAACCGTCGTATTCGGGCATCCGCCGATCGGCACGGTCGGGCTGACCGAGCAGCAGGCACGCGAGAACTACGGGGACCACAACGTCACCGTGTTCAAATCGAGTTTTGTGCCAATGTACTACGCCATGACGGAGCACAAGCCGCGTTGCGATATGAAGCTGGTGACCGTCGGCCCCGAGAAGCGGGTGGCCGGAGTGCACGTCATCGGCCCCGGTGCCGATGAGATGATGCAAGGTTTCGCGGTCGCGGTGCGCATGGGCGCGACCAAGGCCGATTTCGATGACACGGTCGCGATCCACCCGACCAGTGCCGAAGAGTTGGTGACGATGCGCTAAGCGGCGGCCGAGGCACGGCAGTTGCGCCGCCGCGCAGCTCGGGCAGAATGCCGGCATGGACAATCCACTGCTCGCCCAAGACCCGTTGCCCGACTTCCCGCACATTACGGCCGCCGATGTCGAGCCCGGCATCAGTGCGCTGCTCGGTTCGGCCCGCGCTGAGATCGAGACGATCGCCGCGTGCGAATCACCGTCGTTCGCGACCGTGGTTGAGCCGCTCGAAGCGTTGCATCATCGTGTCGCACGCGCCTGGTCGCCGGTGAGTCACCTCAACGCGGTGCTCAATTCCGACGCACTGCGGACCGCCTACAACGCTTGTTTGCCACTGCTGTCGGCCTACCAGACGGACCTCGCGCAAAACGAGCCGCTTTACCGGGCGTACCGCAACATCCTCGAGCACGAGGGCGGCGCGCTCGACCCGGTCCGCCATCGCGTCGTGCAGCACGCGCTGCAGGAGTTCACGCTAGCCGGCGTTGGACTGCCACGTGCCGCCAAGGAACACTTCAAGAAGGTGATGCTCGAGCTCACGCAGCTGCAATCGAAATTCGAAGAGAACGTGCTCGACGCGACCAATGCCTGGAGCCATCACCTCACCGATCCGGCGCAGATTCGCGGCCTGAATGAGGTGATCGTGGAACAGGCTCGTCGCCGCGCCCACGAGCAACGCTTGGACGGCTGGCTGCTGACGCTGGAGCAGCCAACCTATGTCGCCGTGATGACCGACGCGCAGTCCGCTGAGCTGCGTCGCACGTTCTACACGGCTTGGTCCACGCGCGCCTCCGATCAAGGCCCCCACGCAGGCCGCTGGGACAACGCCCCGGTCATCGAACAGATCCTCGCCCGCCGGCACGAAGCGGCCCAGATCCTCGGCTTTGCAAACTTCGCCGACTACGCACTTGCCAAACGCATGGCGCGCACCCGCAGCGAAGTCATGGGCTTCCTCGAGGAGCTCGCACGCGCGGCACGTCCGGCGGCGGAAAGCGAGTTCGCCGAACTACAAGCGTTCGCGGGTCAGCGACTCGACGCCTGGGACGTCGCGTATTACGCGGAACGGCTGCAGAAGCAACACCACGCGATTGCGCAGGAGGAACTGCGACCGTACTTCCCGCTGCCGAAGGTACTCGCCGGGCTGTTCGAAGTCGCCGAACGGCTCTTTGGGGTGAGCATCCGCGAACACTCCGGCGCGCCGGTCTGGCACCCCGACGTGCGCTACTTCGAAATCCACAGCGCAGCAAAGCCGATCGGCAGCTTCTATCTGGACGCCTATGCGCGCTCGCACAAGCGCAGCGGGGCATGGATGGACGAGTGCGTCGGTCGCAAGCATCTCACCAGCGGTGATGCGCTGCCGGTGGCGTACCTGGTGCTGAATATCCTGCCCCCGGGGGAGGACCGCCCGGCGCTCCTCACCCATGACGATGTCCTGACGCTGTTTCACGAGTTCGGGCACGGCCTGCATCACCTGCTCACCCGGGTCGATTTTCCAAGCCTCGCCGGAATCAATGGGGTCGCCTGGGACGCCGTCGAACTGCCGAGCCAGTTCATGGAAAACTACGCTTGGCACCCGGAGGTGCTCGGCCGGATCTCAGGGCATTACCGCACCGGCGCACCGCTTCCGGCCGACATCCAGCAGCGACTGCGCGCAACCCGCAGCTTTCATGCGGGACTGCAGATGGTCCGTCAGCTCGAATTTGCGCTGTTCGATTTCCGCTTGCACGCCGAGTACGACCCGGCGCAGGGTGCGCGGCTGTTTGATTTTCTCGCTGAGGTGCGCCGGCAGGTGTCGGTGATTCCCGTGCCGCAGTGGAATCGCTTTCCGATGAGTTTCGGGCACATCTTCGCGGGCGGCTATGCGGCGGGTTACTACAGCTACAAATGGGCGGAGGTGCTGGCGGCGGACGCGTTCTCCGCGTTCGAGGAACATGGTGCGTTCGACCGCGCCACCGCCCAGCGTTATCTCGACGTCATTCTCTCCCAGGGCGGCAGCTGCGATCCGCTGGCGGCCTTCACCGCCTTTCGTGGGCGGCCACCCCAGGTGCACGCGCTGCTGCGACAACACGGCATCGCCTCCCCCGAGCCGGTAACGTGACCGGGCTCGCGGTTCAGAGGCAGGCCAGATGATTCTGAGCAATGGCTCTCAGTTTCAGAGCGGGCTTTGGCCCAGAGTCGCTCGCAGGTCACCCAGGCCGGCGAGCCACCGCCCAGGCCCTCTCCTGAACAGCATGAGCAGCGTGCGGCGCAGCGATTTCGATGTCACCGACACCGTGCAGGTCAGCTCCCCGGGGGCAGTGCTGGCGGCGGTAGAGGCGCTGTTCGCGCCCACCTGGCCAAGCACCTCGCTGGAGCCGCTGCGGCGCGCGTTCGAGCATTTCGAGCGTCTGTTCGCAGGAGAGGTCCCAGGTTTCCACGGCGTCGATACCGTCTATCACGACCGGCAGCACACGCTGGACATCACCCTTGCGCTGGCGCGCCTGCTGGTGGGCTTCGAACGACAAGCCGAGCCTGCGGACCGCCTCGGCGGAGAACGGGCGGTGATGGGCCTGATCACCGGGCTGTTCCACGACGTCGGCTACCTGCGCCGTACCGACGAGCGTGATTCGCTGAACGGCGCCGAGTTCACCCGCGTGCACGTCTCCCGGGGTGCGCGCTTCCTAGAGGAGTACCTGCCGCGGATCGGTTTCGAGCGCTGGGTGCCGGTCGCCCGGGACGTGATCCACTTCACCGGCTACGAGTTCCCACCGGCAGCCATCGAGGCACGCCTCGGAGAGCGTCGCGACGTGACCGTCGGCCACCTGCTCGGCACCGCGGACATGATCGCGCAGATGGCCGATCGCTGTTATCTCGAGAAGTGCCGCGACCGGCTGTATCTTGAATTCGTGCTGGGCGGGGTCGCTCTGCCGATCTCTGCCGCCGGCCGCACCGAGGTCCGCTACGCTTCGGGACTCGACCTGCTGCGCCAAACGCCGCAGTTCATCGAGGAGGTGCGGGCCAAGCGCCTGGAAGGCGACTTCGCCGGCGCCTACCATCACCTGGAGGTGCTCTACGGCGGACGCAATCCGTACATGGAGGCCATCGAGCGCAATCTGGAGTTCCTGCGCCGGGTGCTGCGCAGTGAGAATTGGCGGCTGCTTCGGCGCCGCCCGCCGATCTTCGCGGCGAGCGCCGATCCAATGGCCACGATGCGCGGCCTGATGGTGAGCTACCTCAAGCGCGTCTGGTCGAACGCACGCAGCTAGCCGCCGCGTCGGCGCCGAGCCCTACCACGGGCGCAACCATTGGCCGGACGGGAGTGCGGGGCATGAGACGTTGACGCCCGCGCGGGTGGCCTCTATTCTGAGCCGATGACCACCGATGCCTGGGCGCCTGGGCATGGAGAGCGGTTTAAGCCGCCTGGGACAGGTGACCCTGGCCAGCCGGGGAACGTCCTGCGGTCTGCGAGCGTCTCGATCCGAGACGTTCACCCGAGAGGACATGGCCCCGGAATGGCTCCCCGGCGTGCTCTCACGCGCCCTCGGGCGCGTGTCCGGTTCGAGCTCTGCGAAACGATGAGTGTGCGGTGAACGGCGCCTTGAAATACTTTGGTTCCACCCTCTGGGCTTTTGGCGCGACGCTGCTCGTGGCGGTGCTGACGGGCCTCGTCGCGCTCTGGGGCCATTGGCCCGGCATGCTCGCGATCGCTGCCGCGGGCGTGGTGGCGCTAGTTGGCAGTGCGCTGCTGGCGATGCGCGGGTGGCGCAGCGCCCGAATGCTCGATCTGGCGGTCGAGGCACTCACGCGCAGCGCGCAGCGGATCGGGCAAGGCGAATACGCGCGACCGGTCGAGGAGCGTGGTCATGCAGCGCTCGGGGAGCTCGCCGAGGCCATGGAACGGATGCGCTCGCGGCTGCGCCAATCGACCATCCACAAAGACTACCTGCGCAGCATCCTCGACAGCATGGCCGATGCAGTGTTCCTCACTTCGCCGGAAGGCGTGGTGAAAACCGCCAATGCAGCGGCCTGCAAGATGCTCGGCTTCACCGAGGAGGAGCTGCTCGGCCGCAGTATCGTTGCGCTGCTCGACCAGAGCGTGCGCGGCGACTTCGATCTGCTGCAGGCCGCCCAGGACACGCGCGAGACGGTGGTGCGCACACGAGATGGGCAGACCATACCGGTATCGCTGGCCGGTTCGCGCATAGAGACTGATGATCCGCAGTTTCAGGGCAACATCTTCGTCGCACGCAACGTCACCGATCGTAAGCGTGCTGAGCGACGTATCCGCTATCTCGCCCGCTACGACACGCTCACCAAGGTTGCCAACCGCATGCAGTTCCAGCATCTGCTGCAGCAGACGCTCGCGCGCGGACTGCGCAGCGGTCGTGCGGTGGCGCTGCTGTACCTGGACATGGACCGGTTCAAGGAAGTCAACGACACCTTCGGTCACGACACCGGCGACCGGGTGCTGGAGGTGCTTGCCGAGCGGCTGATCCGTACCGTACCCCAAGCAGCAATCCTGGGGCGGCTAGCCGGCGATGAGTTTGCGCTGTGCCTGCACGGGTTGCCCGCCGAGACGGACAACCGGGTCCCCATCGGACAGCTTGCGCGCACCATCCTCAACGAAGTGGCGCGCGCATTTCAGCTCAACCAGCAGGAGGTCTTCCTCACCGCGAGCATCGGCATCGCATTCTGCCCGCGCGATGCGGAGAACGTGATCGATCTGATCCGCAACGCCGATGCCGCCATGTACCACGCCAAGCAGAACGGCGGCAACACCTTCACGTTCTACTCCCCGGAGATGAACGCCGCGGCGGTAGAGCGGCTCATTCTGAAGAGCAAGTTGCGCCGAGCGCTCGAGCGCGATGAACTGGTGATCCGCTATCAGCCGAAAGTCGAACTCGCCACCGGTCGCGTGGTGGGGGCCGAGGCGCTGCTGCGCTGGCGCCTGCCCGGCCATGGCGACATTCCGCCATCGCGCTTCATTCCGCTCGCCGAGGAGACCAATCTCATCCTCGATATCGGCGAGTGGGTGCTCAACCGGGTGTGCATGGATTATCGCCACCTGAAAACCGTCGGCAGCGAGCCGGGCCGCATATCGTTGAATCTATCCCTGCGCCAGCTGCGTCAAGCGAGCTTCATCCTGCGGTGCCGTTCGGTGTTTCGCCGCCAGGGCGTCTCACCGGCGGCCCTCGAGCTCGAGATCACCGAAACCACGCTGATGGCCGACACGAAGAACACCCTGCGCCTGCTCAAAGAGCTGAATGCGATGGGGCTGCACCTGTCGATCGATGACTTCGGCACTGGTTACTCCTCGCTCTCAGCGCTGCAGCAGTTTCCGATCGGAACCCTCAAGATCGATCAGTCCTTCGTGCGCGATGTCGACCGCAATGCCGGCAACGCCACGCTGGTTCGCACCATGATCGAGATGGGCCGCAGTCTCGGCATGGCCGTGGTCGCTGAGGGTGTCGAAACGGCGAGCCAGCTGCAGTTTCTGCACGCTGCCGGCTGCGATCAGGCGCAGGGGCGGCTGTTTGGTGACCCGTGCGCGGCCGAGGAGCTGCTCGCGCTGCTGAAGCGGCAGGGCAGCTCCGGAGCGCCGTTCGGGCACCTGCTGCGCCAGGCGGAAGCGACCACGCGCCCCGCCTAGCGCACGCCGGCGCACTCAGCGCTTGGCGTGCAGGTGCGCCTCGAGGAACCACAGCTGCTTGTCGATCTCGCGTGAGACTTCCGTGAACAGGTCAGCGGTGTCTGCGTCCCCGAGGCGTCCGGACTCATCGATGCCCGCGCGCACCTTGCGCCCAAAATCAGCCAGCGCCGTGGCCAGCGCATCGACATGCGCCAGACCTTCGACGATGTTCTCTGGATAGGCCTTCAGCGTAGTCGTGCGCGCCACGACAGCCACTGTTCCGCCTGCGGTACCACCGAGTGCCGTGACCCGCTCGGCGATCGTGTCCACGTGCTCCTCGATTTGCTCTGCGATCTTGTCGAACAGCTCGTGCAGCGCAATGAAATGCGGCCCCTTGACGTTCCAGTGCGCATGCTTGGTTTGCATGCCGAGATCGATGGCATCGGCGAGGCGCGCATTGAGCAGGTGGATCACCTGGGCACGGGTCTCGGCGGAAAGATCATTGCGTGTCTCGAACATGGCGTTCTCCTCTGTCGTTGTCCATCATTGCCGGCGGCCGGCCGGCAAGCCATAAACCCATAGTATGACTCTGGATCGCGCCGCAGCGGCTTGTGCGTGATGCTGTTGTAGCACTGCGCGTGCGCGTCAGACCAATCGCTTGTGCGGATCGGGGTGATAAACGGCCTCTATCGGCGCTAGAATTGCAGGCTTTCCCCGTACGGAACACACCCGCCATGAAACCCGCAATGAACGTCGCGATCACCGGCGCCGCCGGCCAGATCGGCTATGCCCTCGCTTTCCGAGTCGCCTCTGGTGCGCTGCTGGGGCCGGATCAGCCGGTCAATCTGCATCTGCTCGAGATCACTCCGGCGCTGCAGGCACTGAACGGCGTGGTCATGGAACTCGCCGATTGCGCCTTCCCGGGTCTGAACCGGATCGTGGCGACGGATGATGCCAAGGTCGCATTCCGCGACTGCCACGTGGCGCTGCTGGTCGGAGCACGGCCGCGCGGCCCGGGGATGGAGCGCAAGGATCTGCTGCTCGCCAATGCACAGATCTTCTCCGCACAGGGCAAGGCGCTGAACGAAGCGGCCGACCGCAATGTCAAGGTGCTGGTGGTGGGCAACCCGGCGAATACCAATGCGCTGATCGCTCGCGCCAACGCCAAAGATCTCAATCCGCGCAATTTCACGGCAATGACCCGGCTCGATCACAACCGTGCGCTGTCGCAGCTTGCCGAGAAGACCGGCACGCACGTGAGCGAAATCCGTCGCATGACCGTTTGGGGCAACCACTCCGCGACGCAATACCCAGACATTTCTCACGCGCTGGTTGCCGGCAAACCCGCCGCCTCGCTCGTCGAGGCCTCGTGGGTGGAGCAGACGTTTATTCCTCTCGTTCAGCAACGCGGCGCAGCCATCATCAAGGCGCGAGGCGCCTCGTCGGCCGCCTCGGCCGCCTCGGCCGCCATCGACCACATTCACACCTGGGTGCACGGCACGGCGACGGGTGACTGGGTGAGCATGGCGGTGCCCTCCGACGGCAGCTACGGCATCGCCGAGGGAGTCATTTATTCCTACCCGGTGACCACCCGCAATGGCGAGTACCAGATCGTTCAGGGGCTCGACATCGATGCGGGCAGCCGCAAGCGCATGGAGGCAACACTCGCCGAGCTGCACGAGGAGCGTGAGGGCGTCAAAGCGCTGCTCGGTTGATTCGAGCCACTACCGGCCAGCACGCGGCGTGGGCGGCTCCGGGCGGTCTCCGGAGCCGCCCACGCCGGCGGGTCAGCCCGCCCCAAGCTGGCGGAAAACCGCTATAGTGCCCCGGCGCCATTCGCAGCCACGCTTTCTCGGCACGAAGGAGCTTCCATGCTGGGTGCACTCCTTGCGTTACTCGCCGCCGCAGGCATCGGCTATGCCGTGACCCAGGCCGGTGGCGTCATCACCCTGATCCTCATCGCCGCGGTGCTGTACCTCGCCTACCGTCGGCTCTCGCTGCTCGCATTCACCGCGACATTCACCGCGCTGCTTGTCGCCTACAGCTACTTCGGCGCGAGCAATGCAGCGGCAGCTACCTGGAAAGGCTTTCTCTGGCTGTCGCTCGCAGCGCTGTGGCTGCTCAACGTACGTTGGCTGCGAAAGGCGCTGATCACGCGGCCATTCATGAAAGCGTATCGGCGGCTTCTACCGGCGATGTCGCAGACCGAGCGCGAGGCGCTCGAGGCCGGCACGGTATGGTGGGACGGAGAGCTGTTCACCGGCGCGCCGAAGTGGCACAAACTGCTCGACGCCCGAGCACCGCAGCTCAGCAGCGAGGAGCAGGCATTCCTCGATGGACCGTGCGAGGAGCTGTGCCGCATGCTCGATGATTGGAACATCACGCACGAACGCGGCGACCTGCCGCCGCACGTTTGGGAGTTCATCAAGGCACGGGGCTTCTTTGCCATGATCATCCCGAAGCGTTATGGCGGACTGGAATTCTCCGCATACGCGCACTCGTGTGTGTTGACCAAGATCGCCAGCCGCAGCGCCACGGCCTCCTCCACCATCGCCGTACCGAATTCGCTCGGGCCGGCCGAACTGCTCAACCACTACGGCACCGATGAACAGAAGGAGCATTACCTGCCGCGTCTGGCGCGCGGCGAGGAAGTTCCGTGCTTCGCACTCACCGGGCCGCGTGCCGGCTCGGACGCAGCCTCGATTCCCGACACGGGCGTGGTCTGCAGGGGCACCTGGCAGGGGCGCGAGGTGCTCGGCATGCGGCTCAATTTCTCCAAGCGTTACATCACACTGGCGCCGATCGCCACGGTCATCGGGCTCGCATTCCGGCTGTTTGATCCGGACAAACTCCTCGGCGGTCCGATTGACATCGGCATCACCTGTGCGCTGATTCCACGCGAGACGCCCGGCATCACCATCGGCCGGCGACACTTTCCGGTCAACATTCCGTTTCAAAACGGCCCGGTGCAAGGGCGCGATGTGTTCGTGCCACTGGAGTCCATAATCGGCGGCCCGCGCATGGCCGGAGCCGGCTGGCGCATGCTCGTCGAGCAGCTTTCGGTCGGGCGCTGCATTTCTCTGCCGTCCAACGCCACCGGCGGCGCCAAGGCCGGGGTGTGGGCGAGCGGCGCGTACGCACGCATCCGCCGGCAGTTCAACATGCCCGTCGGCCGCTTCGAGGGCGTCGAGGCGGCGCTCGCCCGCATGGCGGCGCTGACCTACACGATGGATGCTGCGCGTGCGGTCACCGCCGGCGCCATCGATGGCGGGGAGAAGCCCTCGGTGCCCTCGGCGATGCTCAAATATCACGTCACCGAAATGGGCCGGCAGGTGGCCAACGACGCCATGGATGTGCACGGCGGCAAGGGCATCTGCCTCGGTCCGAAGAACTATCTGGCTCGCAGTTATCAGGCCGTGCCAGTGACCATTACCGTCGAAGGCGCCAACATCCTCACGCGCAGTCTGATCATCTTCGGCCAAGGCGCAGTGCGCTGCCATCCGTTCGTGCTGCGCGAAATGAACGCCGCGCGCAACCCGGATCATGCGCGCGGCGTCGACGAATTCGACCGGGCACTGTTTGGTCACATTGGGTTCACGATCTCAAACGCCGTGCGCTCGCTGCTGATGGCGCTCACGCATGCGCGCTTCACCCGCTCGCCGGTGCGCGGCCCGACCGCCCGCTATTTCCAGCACATCGTGCGCTTCAGCGCCTCGTTCGCCTTCACGGTGGACGTCGCGATGCTCACCCTCGGCGGCTACCTGAAGAAGAAGGAAAGCCTCTCGGCACGCCTCGGCGACGTCCTCTCGGCAATGTATCTTGCCTCGATGGTGCTGAAGCATCACGAGAACCAGGGCCGACCGGCCGAGGATCTGCCGCTCGTCGAGTGGGCATGCCGCAATCTGCTCTATCATGCCCAGGAGCAGCTGCACGGTTTCCTGCGCAACTTCCCGAACCGGCTGCTCGCAGGGGTCATGCGCGCGATCGTCTTCCCGCGCGGTCGACACTACTCGGCACCGTCCGACCGTCTCGGACGGCAAGTGGCCGAACGACTCACACAGCCCTCGGCGACCCGCCAGCGTCTGGGTGAGTACATCTACACGACGGTCGAGCCGGGCAATCCGCTCGGACTACTCCAGGAGGCGCTGCAGCTGGCCGTGCAAATGGAGCCGCTCGAGAAGCGCATCCGCATCGAAGGTGTGAAAACCGGCCGCATCAGCGCGCTTGACCTGCCCGGGCAGATCGAGCAGGCGCTCGCGGCGGGACTCCTCTCTCCCGCGGAAGCCGAGGCGCTACGCGCGTACGATCGCAAGGTGATGAACCTGGTGCACGTCGATGACTTTGCGCCGCACGAACTCGGTACCCAGTCTCAGCCCGATCTCGAGCAATCAACCGCATCGGCCGCCTTGGCCTGATCGCACGTGCCGTTCCCCTTACCCAAGTTCGCCTGACGTTGCAAGCGCCACCAATCGGCGTATTCCGATATGATCCGCGCCATTCTGCATGTTGACATGGACGCGTTCTTCGCTTCGGTGGAGCAGCACGACCGACCCGAACTCGCCGGCCTGCCAGTCGTGGTGGGCCACGACGGTGCGCGCGGCGTGGTAGCCGCAGCAAGCTACGAAGTGCGCGCATTCGGAGTGCGCTCGGCCATGCCGATGAGCACGGCACTCAGACTGTGTCCGACGGCCGTTTGCGTGCGACCGCGTATCGCCCGCTACCGGGAAGTGTCGGGGCAGGTGTTCGCCGTATTCCGCGAAATCACCCCGCTGGTGCAAGGCTTGTCACTCGATGAGGCGTTTCTCGACGTCACCGCGAGCACACGACTGCTCGGGGAGCCACCGGACATCGCGCGCAGGATCAAGCAGCAGATCCGTGCGCGCACCGGTCTCACCGCCTCGGTCGGTGTCGCAACCAATAAGCTGATCGCCAAGATCGCTTCGGATCTGGACAAGCCCGATGGACTCACCGTCGTGGCAGCGGAACGCGTTCGCGAAGTGCTCGATCCACTGTCCGTGCGGCGACTGCCCGGACTCGGCCGCAAACTCGGCGAGAAAGTGGAAGCGGCCGGCCTGCGCACGCTCCGGGATCTGCGCACCGCGCCCGACGCGGTGCTCTGGCCGCTGTTCGGCCGGGATACCCCGCGCATGCGGGAACGCGCGACGGGGATCGACGAGCGCCCGGTGTTGACGGACCTGGAAGAGAAATCGCTCAGTGCCGAAGATACCTTCCCGCGCGACCTGTGTGATCCGCGCGAACTCGACGCGCACTTGTGCCGCCTCGCGGCGAAGGCGTGCGAGCGCATGCGCCACAAGGGGTTGATGGCCGGCCGGGTCGGCGTGAAGATCCGCTGCCACGATTTCGCGACGTTCACGCGGCAGCGCTCGATCGCTCCGCCAACGCAGGAAGAGCGCGCCATCCGCGAGGTGGCACGGGATCTGCTGCGCCGCTGGCTGACGGAGCACTGGGGTGCGAAACTGCGCCTGCTGGGCATCGTGCTCACCGAACTCGCGCCGGCGGCACAGATCGGCCTGTTCGAGAGCGCCCCGGGCGGCGCCAGCGAGCGGCTCGATCTGGCACTCGATCAGGTCCGCGAGCGATTCGGCAGCCGTGCGCTGCGGCGCGGAAACATGCTGGAATAGTTACTTACCGATGTACCTGTCGTTTTTCGGTCTCAACGAGAAGCCGTTCTCGATCACCCCGGATCCGCGCTACCTCTTTCTGAGCGAGCGGCACGCGGAGGCGATGGCGCACCTGCTGTACGGCATCAAGGAGGCCGGCGGGTTCATCCAGCTCACCGGCGAGGTGGGCACGGGCAAGACCACCATCGTGCGCTCATTGCTCGCGCAGACCCCGGAGAATGCAGAAGTCGCGCTGATCCTCAATCCGCGCATGACCGCCCCGGAGTTTCTGCTCACCCTGTGCGAGGAGCTAGGCATCGGCGTGCCCGACAGCGCCGCCGGGAGCCTGAAGGACCTGGTCGACATCCTGAACGACTACCTGCTGCGCGCGCATGCCGGTGGCAGGCGCGTGGTGCTGGTGGTCGATGAAGCGCAGAACCTGGCCCCTGAAGTGCTCGAGCAGGTACGTCTGCTGACCAACCTCGAGACCAACACGCAAAAGCTTCTGCAGATCATCCTGATTGGCCAACCGGAGCTGCGCGAGCTGCTTGATCGCAGCGAGCTGCGGCAGCTGGCCCAACGCATCACCGGCCGCTACCACCTCGATCCGCTCTCTGCGCCCGAGACCGTTGCATACGTCCGGCACCGCCTGCGCGTCGCCGGCGCGACCAGTGAGATCTTCACCCGCCGCGCGTTGCAGCGGATCCACCGGCTCTCGGGCGGTGTACCGCGCGTGATCAACATCTTGTGTGACCGGGCGCTGCTCGGCGGTTACTCGCTGGACCGGCACCGCATCACCCCGGGCCTGGTGCGCCAGGCCAGCGTCGAGGTGTTCGGGCGACGAGCGGGACGGTCATGGCTACTCTGGTCGGGCGCGGCTGCGGCGGCGCTGCTGGCGAGCGGCAGTCTCGCGCTGTGGTGGCTGGCACCGGGGTGGCTGCCGGCGCACGCCCGGCCGCAGCCGAACACACACGCCGGCGCGCGGCCCGTTCCGCCTACAGCGAAGCCCGCCAAGCTTCAGCAAGCGCCGGTGCATCGGAGTCGACCGACGGCCACGCCATCGCTCTCGGACTTGCTGCGTCGCCACGCCACCCAGACCACTGCGCAGGCGGCCTACGCGGGCCTGTTGCGCCTGTGGGGCCTGCATGTCGCATCGGGCGACCATCCCTGCCAGCAAGCCGCGCGGCATGGCCTGGCCTGCCTGAAGGATCAGGGCTCGCTCGGGGAGCTTCGGCTCTACAATCGGCCGGCCATCCTGGTACTGACCGACTCGGCCGGCCACACGTACCATGTGCTCATGCGGCATCTGGGCGAGACCCATGCGACACTTATTGTGGGTGCACGAAAGCGGCGCGTCGGGCTCGCCGCGCTGTCACGCCAATGGGCCGGTGAATACGAGATGTTGTGGCGGCCGACGGGTGGGCACGTACGAACCCTCGCCACGGGTATGAGCGGGGAGAGCGTCCGCTGGCTGCGTGCGAGCCTGCAGCGTCTGGAGGGCGTGGACTCGAGCGGCTCGGCGGGCAACGTGTACGATGCCAGCTTGACCCGACTGGTGCGCCGCTTTCAACGGTCGCATGGGCTGACGGTAGACGGCATCGCGGGAGTTGACACACAGGTGGCCGTATCGGGCGCGCTCGCGGAACCCCGCACGCCGCTGCTGCTCGGCGCGGAGGGCAACGGCGGCTGATATGTCATTCATCCTCGATGCATTGAAGAAGTCGGAAAATGCGCGTCAGCGACAGGCAGGACCGGCCTTGTTCGAGGTCAAAGTGGCCCCGCCCCGCCGGACCGTGCCGCTCTGGGCGATCGCCATCGGCATTCTGCTGCTGGTCAATGGCATCACGCTGTCGTGGATCGTGCTGCGCCACCACGCCAACGCGCCTGCGGCTCAGGTCGAGCCGACCGCTGTCGCACGCCCGCGGGCGCCCCTCGCGCCGGCCCGGTCCGCGGTGGCGAGCGCCGCCGAGATTCCCCGTGCATCTGCACCGGCCCCTGTCACCGCCCCGGTCGAGACTCCGCCGTCGGCCGAGACGTCCTCTCCCGCGGCAACGAGCGGCTCAGCACCGCCCATCCCCAGCCCCTCACCAGTGGGCCTGCCACCGGCCCGTACGAGCAACCCGAGTGATTTCACCCCCGCGCTGGTGCCGCCAGCGACCGGCGCCGGAGAAGGAATGGCAACGCCGACGGCGCAATTGCCGCTCTACGGCCAGATTGCCGCGGACCCCGGCAGCACTCTGCCACCACTGCACATGGACCTGCATGTCTACGATCCGAATCCCCGCAAGCGCTTTGTGATGCTCAACATGCAGAAACTGCACCAGGGCGACTCGCTCGCCAACGGGGTCACCGTGGTCAAAATCCGGCCTGACGGGGTGGTCCTGTCCTACCAGGGCCGGGAGTTCCTCCTGCCGCGCTGAACGGCACCCGCCGCTCTGCCCGGATCACATAACGGGCGCCTGTGGATGACGGGTTTCACAGAATCGGCCGGCCGGCCGCGACAAACGCACCGGGGTGGTCCAAGGTTTCGGACCGGCGTATGAATTCCGCAGCGATACGTATATTGATCGTCGATCGCGATGCGAAATATCGCGAGTGGCTACGGCTGCACCTGGGAATCCTCTACCCCCACGCCAGTATCGGCACGATCGATCCGGGCGAGGACGGTGCGCTTGACGGTCTGAACACCGGCCAGCTCTGTGACGTACTCGTCGTAGGCGCCGACTTCGGCGACGGCGGCGAGGAGCTCGAGCCGGAGGGCCTGAAGCTGGCGCGCAAGCTGCGCGGCAGCGAGGCGGCGCCAATTCTGATCCTGGCTGCCGAGCGCGGCGACGAGCTGACCGCCGTCGCGGCGATTCGCGCCGGCGTGAGCGACTATCTGCCCAAGCGCCTGCTGACACCTGCCCGGCTCAAGACAGCGCTCGATCGTGCGTTCGCGGCGAGCCACCCATCGGCCGATGCGGACGGCGCAGCGGCGCCCGCCGATGCCACACCGGCCCCGCCGGCTCGAGCCGCACCACCGACACCGCTCGCTGTGGGTCAGCCCGCGATCACCGGATACGAGATTACCCGCAAGCTGAGCGAATCGGACAAGGCGGTCGTTTACCTGGCAGCAAGCCAGGTACTCGGCACGGACGTGGCGCTCAAAGTCAGCAAGATTCCCTGCGAAGACCGCTCCAAACAGGCTTTGGAGCGGGAGTACCAGGCAATTCTCGCAGTACACGATCCGGCCGTGGTGCGCATCTTCGACCATGGCCTCGAAGGCGGTTACGAATACCTGGCGATGGAATACTTTCCGCGCGGCGACCTGAAGGCGCGCATGCACGTCGGTGTCACTGAATCGGAAGCGCTGCGTTTCCTGGAAAGAATTGCGGCGGCGCTTGCCGTCGTGCACCGCGCGGGACTGCTGCATCGGGACCTGAAGCCGCCGAACGTCATGCTGCGCGAAAATGACAACGTCGTGTTGATCGATTTCGGCCTCGCACGGCAGTTGGATGTCACGCATCACAGCACCTACACCGGCGTGCTGCGTGGCTCGCCGTACTACATGAGTCCCGAGCAAGCGCTCGGCGAGAAGCTCGATCCCCGTTCCGATCTGTACAGCTTGGGCGTTATTTTTCACGAAATGTTGACGGGCAAGAAGCCCTTCATGGGCAACAGCGCGATGGAAGTGCTGCAACAGCATGTCAACGCTTCACCACCGCGCCTGCCACCTTCGCTTGCCGGCTACACGCCGCTGCTCGCGCGCCTGCTCGCCAAGCATCGCGAAGACCGCTTCAGCAGCGCCGATGAGCTGATCTCCGCGTGCGCCGCGCTGCGCAGCGGGAATCGACGGCGCGCCCAGTCGGCCGCTTAGGCCGGCCGCGCGCTGCGGCGCGATGCGGCGACACCGACTGCCTTGACACTCTGCTGCCGGGGGCGTGCAATGCGCCTGGGGAACCGGGCCCCGAGGATCTGGATCGACCCATGAACCCGCGCCGCCTCGTCGACACCACGCTGTTCTATTCGCCGACGAGCGGCGGAGTGCGGCGCTACCTGACCGCCAAGCACGCGTGGTTGAGCGCCCAGGCCGGCTGGGAACATACCCTGCTCGTGCCGGGTGCGCAGGAGCGCCTGGAGCCGGGAGGGATTTCCACACTACGCGGTGTGCCGGTACCCGGATCGTTCAATTATCGTCTGCCGCTCAATCCTCGACGCTGGCTGCACTGCCTCGAGGCGCTCACGCCCGATCTCATCGAAGCCGGCGACGCCTTCCACCCGGCATGGGCGAGTTGGCGAATCGCTCGCCAGCGCGGCATCCCGTGTGTCGCGTTTTTCCATTCAAACATGCCTCGGATCATCGCACACCGCTGCGGCGGCCGGCTGACCGAGCGCCTGGCAGGCAACTACGTCCGTGCGCTCTACGCACACTTCGACCTGGTGCTTGCACCGAGCCGACTGATGTTGGAGATGTTAGAACAGCTCGGCATCGCCCACGCAGTACATCAGCCGCTCGGAGTTGACGCCTCGGTGTTTCATCCGGACCGCCGCAACGAGCGACTGCGTGAGCGGCTCGGCCTGACCGAGACGGCGCGCGTCCTGGCTTATGCCGGGCGCTTTACCGACGAGAAGAATGTGCCGGTACTGCTGCGGGCGTTCGCCAAGTTGGGTCGCCCCTACCACTTATTGATGATCGGCGGCAGCCGCGCCAGACAGCTCGCAAGCAACGTGACTCTGCTGCCATACCGGCGCGACAGCATGGAGTTGGCGCAGTGGCTGGCCTCAGCCGACGCGCTCGTACACGCCGGAACGCGAGAGACGTTCGGGCTCGTGATCCTGGAGGCCATGGCCTGCGGCCGGCCGGTCGTCGCGGCGCGCGCCGGTGCGGTTCCCGAATTGCTGGACGAGCGCTGCGGCCTGCTCAGCGAGCCGGGCGATGCCGACAGCCTCGCCGGCGCCGTTGCGGCGCTGTACGACTGCGACCGCGATGCTTTGGGACAGCGCGCACGTGCCCGTGTGCTGCAATGCTTCACCTGGCAACGGGTCTTTCAGCGGCAACTCGCCTTATACCGCGCGCTGCTCGCCGGAGGCAGCGTGAGAACCGCAGAGGAAGAGGTGGCCGAAGCCGGCTGAGCGCCCAACCACCCTCAGCGGCGGCGCAGCGCACTGAGGAGACGCAGCCCGCTGCGCCGACGCGCCAGGGCGAGCACCGCACGCCAGAACAGCCGCTTGCCCAGCGGCACGGGTCGCGGCGGTAAAGCGCGGAAAAAGGCGGTGTGAACATCACGATGCACGTACAGCGCGCGTGCGTGGATCACCCATTGCCGGGACGAACTGTCGATTTGGTAGCAATGCGCATCCACTTGCCGGACGCTCGGGGCCGCAAAGGCCGCCGGCAGATCCGCACCGGAGGATCCGATGAAACTCAGAATGAGCGTCTCGGACGGGTCCTCGGCACTGGCGCCGCGCAACGTCAGCGTCGACGCAGCGTCCAACTCTTGCGTGCACACTGCATCACCGGCAAAAGCCGCGATCAGGCGCTCGGATTGCGGTACCTGCATGGCCTCTGCCGGTGTCAGCCGGCCGTCTCCATATCCCACACCGTGAGCGGCGCGCCGCGGCGCAGCCAAAAGCCCGCGCCCAGCTCGCGGAAGTGTCGGTGCAACCGCTTGCGATACCACTCGCCGGTACGCAGGTGCACCTGGGAGTCCGTCCGCGATCGATCGCAGTTGCACTGCCAGTCGCGGCGGGTCAGTGCGCTAAAATACAACACTCCACGGCACAGTCGCGCAAAATTCGCGAGCGCTCGGGCTGCCTGAGGTGCCTCGAGATACTGCAGGACGTCGTAGCACACCACCAGATCGAACGGGGTATCAGAGCGGTAGTCCTGCAGCTGGCCGCGCAACCAACCATAGCGGGCGCAGAGATATTCGCTCGTCTCCAGGCCGACGTACACGGCCTTGGGCAGCGCCCGCAACAGCGGTGCGCGCAACAACCCGGTGCCGCATCCGGCATCGAGAATGCGCCGCACCGGCAAACCGATATGCGCGGTGAACGCGCCGATCAGCCGGGCGCGCGCCTGCATTTCGCTGCGCGAGGTTACTGCGGTGCGCGGATCGAAATAGAAACGCTGGTAATACGCCTGATCGAAGCGCATCGCTCAAGCCGTCGCGTCCGCTGCCGACGGGGCCAGGCGCGCACTCGTTTCGGCAAGCCGCTTGCGGGCCGTGGCGTCGTATGCCTGCGCATGCGCGCGCGCCGGCTCGAGCCCATTGAAATACTCCCCGCTCGTGGCAGCGAGTTCCGGGGCACATGCGAGCCGCACCACCGCCGCAGTTCCCTCCTCGACCGTACTTGCCGGCGTGACGCCCATGGCATGCACCATCGTGGTGTCCATGTAGGTTGCCGGATGCACGCAAGTCACCGTGACACCGCGTTGACGCAGTTCCTGCGCCAGATCAAAGGTCAACAGGATCTGCGCCAGCTTGCTCTGCGCATAGGCGCGCGCTCCACTGTAGGCCCGCTCGAGCATCAGGTTGTCAAAATCGAGCGGATACTGCGCAAGGGAGGTCACATTCACGATACGCGCCGGCGCACTGCGTTCGAGCAGCGGCAGCAGCAGCCGTGTGAGCAGATAGCCGGCCAAGTAATTCACCGCGAAGCGCAGCTCGTAGCCGTCTGCGCTCAGCTCGCGGTCGCGCACATTCACGGTCGCAGGACCGATGCCGGCGTTGTTGATCAGTACATCGAGTCGCGGCAATTCCACGAGCGCGCTTGCCGCCAGCGCGCGCACCTCGGCAAGTGAAGCAAAATCGGCTCGGACGAAGCGGGCGTGCCCACCCTGAGCGACCAGCTCCTGCGCCAGCGCCTCGCCCCGCGAGCGGTCGCGGCCGTGCAGCCACACCCGGTAGCCCCTCTGGGCAAGCGTTCGCGCCACAGCCCGGCCCAAGCCGTCCGTGGAACCGGTGACAAGAGCGGTCTTTACGGTACTCATGTGCGAGTAGTTTGCCGGATGGCGCGGGCGGCTGCACACTGCGGCGGGTCGGCTCGGGCCATCACGCCGGGAGAGGACCATGGATTCACGATCGCTGCTCGAACCGGGCTGCTCGCTGGCCCTGCTCACCGCGCTGCTGTCGATGGTCGTGCCCGCCAGCGGCCGGGAGGCCGGGCGCGTCAGCGCCGGCCCTCAATTCACCTTGAGCAGCCCTGATCTGAGCCCAGGTGGCCGGGTGCCGCTGGCTCAGGTCTACAACCACAACGGATGCCGGGGCGGCAACCGTTCCCCCGCCCTCACTTGGACCCATCCGCCGGCCGGAACCCGTGGGTTCGCGGTGTTGATATTCGATTCCGACGCCGCGGGCGGCTGGTGGCACTGGCTGGTGATCGACATTCCCGCCGCGGTACGCGCGCTGCCGGCCGGGGCCGGCGCCGAGCACGGGCGGGGGCTGCCCGCCGGCGCGCTGCAGACCCGCAACGATTATGGGGTGAGCGGCTACGGCGGCCCCTGCCCACCGCCGGGCCCGGCGCATCATTACCATGTCTTGCTGTATGCGCTCAGCGTGGGGCACGTCGCGGTCGCCGCGGAGGCCCCGCCCGGGGCGATCGCCGCCGCAGTGCGAGCTGAAGCAATTGCCGAGGCCGAGATCACGGTACTATACGGGCGGTAGGGACCCCGGTTGCGTGAGTGCTGCGGCACGGGTAGTCTGCGCGCGCCGCGGCAGAGGGTGTCTGCCCTCCCCCGCCTGAACCAGCCAGACCGCAGATGAACGCCCCAAAACGCCGCCGCGCGAGCGCGCGCCGACGCGCCCCAAAAATCGGATTCGTCAGCCTCGGCTGCGCCAAAGCGCTGGTTGACTCCGAGCGCATTCTGACGACGCTGCGCGCCGAGGGCTACCTACTCAGCTCAAGCTACGAAGGCGCCGATCTGGTGGTGGTCAATACCTGCGGATTCATCGATGCGGCAATCGACGAGTCACTGCAGACGATCGGCGAGGCACTCGAGCACAATGGTCGGGTCATCGTGACCGGCTGCCTCGGCGCGCGGCCCGAGCGTATCCTCGACCGTCACCCGCACGTGCTCAAGGTAACCGGACCGCACGACTACGCGGCGGTATTGGCCGCCGTGCACGAACATCTGCCACCACAGCACGACCCGTTCCTCGATCTGGTACCACCCCAGGGCATCCGACTGACACCGCGCCACTACGCATATTTGAAGATTTCCGAGGGCTGCAACAACTCGTGCAGCTTCTGCATCATTCCGGCACTGCGCGGCAGGTTGGCGAGCCGCCGTATCGATGCGGTGCTTGCGGAGGCGGAGCGTCTGGTCGGCGCGGGCGTGAAGGAGTTGCTGGTGATCTCTCAGGACACCAGCGCCTATGGCGCCGACATCCGCTACGAGAGAGCGCGGTGGCATGACGTGGAATATCAATCCAGGTTCCTCGATCTGGCTCGGGCACTGGGCACGTTCGGCGTCTGGGTACGGTTGCATTACGTTTACCCCTATCCGCACGTCGATGAGGTGATCGAGCTGATGGCCGCCGGCCACGTGCTGCCGTATCTGGATATTCCCTTCCAACACGGCAGCCCCACGGTCCTGAAGCGCATGCGCCGCCCCGCCCATGCGGAAGATGCATTGGCGCGCATCGCGCACTGGCGCCGGCAATGTCCAGAGCTGACATTGCGCAGCACGTTCATCGTCGGTTTTCCGGGGGAAACGGACGCGGAATTCGAGGAGCTACTTCAGTGGCTGCGCGCCGCGCAACTCGATAGGGTTGGCTGCTTCAAGTACTCTCCGGTGGAGGGCGCCAGCGCAAACGCGATCGCGGCACACGTTCCGGCCGACATCCAGGAAGAGCGTTACGCGCGCTTCATGGAGTGTGCAGCTCAGATCAGCGCAGCGCGACTGCAGCGACACGTCGGCCAGCGGCGGCGGGTATTGGTCGACAGCGTGAATGACGACGGCGCCATCGCGCGCAGCGAGTCCGAGGCTCCGGAGATCGACGGAGTTGTGCACATCGCCGAGGCCACCGGACTGTCCGCGGGGCAGTGGGTCGAGGTAGAAATTATTGCATCCGACACTTACGACCTGCACGCTCGCGTGGCCGGATAGCCTGCGGGTCGAACCGCCGCCTGCGGGGTGACTGAGCACCCGGGCCAAGGCGAAGTGAAGCGGCGACGAGCGGACCGCGCGACAGCACGGCGGATTGCTAGCATGAGGGTCAGCGACACCGTGTGAACGAGAGCTGCGGTGACGCTGCGTCGCAGACCACCCAAGAGATCCACTATGACCACTTATCGCGCCATTGTCCTGACGGCCATGCTCGCCGGTTGGAGCGCTGCGAGCGCGCCGGCTCACGCCAAAACCGCCGCCCCTGCACCGAGCGCCACTCCCGCGAAATACTGGACCACTCCGCATACGGTCACGACGCACGGTGTCGTGACTGTTGGCGGCCGTGTCATTCATTACATGGCGAAGGCCGGCACTCTCATTCTGCGGGACAAGGCTGACAAGCCAACCGGCGAGATGTTCTACGTCGCATACTTCAAGGATAACGCCAAGCGCAGTCACCGTCCGATCGCGTTCCTCTACAATGGCGGTCCCGGCGGCAGCTCAGCGCCGCTGCACATCGGAGGATTTGGCCCGGTGCGTGTGCAGACGCTGAGCCATCGGCACACCCCGGCGGCGCCGTACCAACTGGTCAGCAATCCGTACAGCCTGCTCGATGTGAGCGATCTGGTGTTCGTAGACGCGATGGGCACCGGCTTCAGCCGCATCATCGACAAAGCCGACGGCGGCGTGGGCACACCCAAGATGTTCTACGGTGTCGATGCCGACGGCAAGACGTTTGCACAGTTCATCACCGACTTTCTCTCGCAGTATGACCGATGGAACTCGCCGAAATATCTGATCGGCGAGAGCTACGGCACAACGCGTTCCGCGGTGGTTGCCGGCATCCTGGCGAACAGTGACAACATCGATCTCAACGGTGTGGTCCTGCTGTCCACCATTCTCAATTTCGACACCAGCATCGATCAGGCCAACCTCAATCCGGGCGTGAATCTTCCGTACGCCCTAGCGCTGCCGAGCTACGCGGCGGTCGCGTGGTATCACAAGCGCCTGAGGCAGCCCCCCGCTCGGCTGCGCCCGTGGCTGGATCAGGTTCAGACCTGGGCGATGGGGCCGTACCTGGCCGCACTCGAGCGCGGTGCGGCACTGCCCCGCAGCGAGGCTCGCACGGTCGCCGCCCAAATGTCCCAATATACCGGCCTGAGCGAGCACTACCTGTTGAAGGCGGGTCTGCGCGTGACCGGGCCGCAGTTCGAACACGAACTCCTCGCCGAGGAGGGCAAGACCACCGGGCGGCTCGATGCGCGTTTCTCCGGTCCCACGCTCGACCCGCTGGCGGAGTACGCCGAGTACGATCCGTTGATTTCCGGCATCGGATCGGCCTACGTCTCGGCGGCCAATCAGTACCTGCGCGACACGTTGCACTTCGGTGCGGGACACCGTTACGTTTTCTTGTCCGGGAGCATCTGGAACGAATGGAAGTGGTTGCACACCCCGCCCGGTGCGGGCTCGCCTGCGCCGGTCACGCCCAACGTGCTGCCGGACCTCGCTGCAGCGATGACGCTGGATCCGGACCTGAAGGTTCTGGTCAATGCCGGGTATTTTGATCTGGCGACACCGTATTACGCAGCGGTATATCAGATGCGCCAGCTCCCGATGCAGCGCAGCCTGCAGAAGAACATCGAGTTCCGTTTCTATCACACCGGCCACATGATCTATGTGCGCCCGCAGGGACTTGCACATCTGCACGCCAATATCGCGCAGTTCATCCGCCAGACCGAATGAGATGCGGCGGCGGGGGCGTCCCGCAGCCCCCGCCGCTATACTCCCACGCCATGGGGGAAATCGGGCCGTCGCAGCCGGTTGAGAACCACGGCAGCGCCTACGCGCTGCTCGCCGCCGCGCTGTTCGGCGCCAGCATTCCGTTCGCGAAAGTCCTGCTGCAGGGCACCGCGCCGATCACCGTGGCCGGTCTGCTCTATGCCGGCAGCGGCATCGGCCTGACGGCCTGGATCGCGGTACGCGCCGCTGTGCGACCGCGTGCACGGTCCGGCGGGCTCTGGCACGCCAACGGCGTGCTGTGGCTCACCGGTTCGATTGTCGCCGGCGGCGTGCTCGGACCGCTCCTGCTGATGAGCGGTCTGCGTCAGCTGCCGGCGGCGAGCGCCTCACTGCTGCTCAATCTGGAGTCGGTGTTCACGGCGCTCATCGCCTGGTTTGTCTTTCGCGAGAACGTCGATCGCCGTGTGCTTCTGGGCTTGCTCGCCATCGTGCTCGGCGGCGTGCTGCTGACCTGGCCGACGCAGCTCGCCCTCAGCGGTGGTGCACTGTGGATCGCCGGCGCGTGCGCGTGCTGGGCAATCGACAATAACCTCACGCGCAAAGTCTCGATCGGTGATCCCGTGCTGATCGCGGCGTTGAAGGGCGTGTGCGCCGGCGCGGTCAACCTTGGCATCGCCGCCTCACTGGGGCTCCCATGGCCGCACGCGGCCCTCATTGCCGGCGCCGGGCTGCTCGGCTTCGTCGGTTATGGGGTCAGTCTGACGCTGTTCGTGCTGGCGCTGCGTCACCTGGGCGCGGCGCGCACGGGTGCATACTTTTCCACCGCCCCGTTCATCGGCGCGTCGCTCTCGTTGCTGGTGTTCCGGCGCCTGCCGGACCCCTCGCTGTTACTGGCGGCAGCCCTGATGGGTCTGGGGGTGTGGCTGCATCTGACCGAGACCCACGCACATCCGCACAGCCACCCGCGCCTGCAGCACGCTCACAGCCATCGTCATGATGCGCATCATCAGCACACGCACGATTTTCCGTGGGACGGACGCGAACCGCATGATCACGAGCATGTGCACGAGCCTCTGACGCACACGCACGCGCATTTTCCTGACATCCATCATCGTCACGAGCATTGAGCGCTCGCACGGCGCGCAGGTTAGCGGCCTCCCCGGTTCACTGCAGGACGTCGAATCCGCTCGATCCGGTACACCGATGCCGGCGGCAGATTGTTCGCCACCCAACCAATCCGCTCGGCACGCAGACCGAGGCGCTTGAGAATCACCGCGGGGACCGGGCACATCGGCCCATAGGTGAATTGATAGAACGCGCCACCACTGCGCAACCGGCGAAACGAGCCGCACAGGATGCGCAGGATTTCCCGGCGCGGCATCGACAGGAGAGGCAATCCGCTCACCACAGAGCCGGCCGTGCGCCCCTCGAATGGGTCGACGCGATACAGCTGCCCCGCCTCCATATCGAGCACACGGGCGGCCGGGAAGCGCTTCTGCAGCAACCGTGCGAAATGCGGGTGCGCCTCCACGAGAACCAGCTGACGCTCCGGCACGCCGCGTTCGAGCAGTGCCCGGGTGAATACGCCCGTGCCCGCGCCCAGCTCGATCACCGGTCCAGTGTGGTCGGCGATTTCCGAGGTGATCAGCCGAGCCAGCGCCCGACTGGATGGCGCAACGGCACCGACGCGACGCGGGTCGCGCAGCCCGGCGCGCAGAAATGCGAGCGCATCAGCTGAAAACTTCAGCGCCCGCACGCGAAGCGTGCCACCGGAGTGGACCGGGTCGGCGGGATCGCGGACGCGCTGCGGCGTCGATCGACTGGAATGCGCGAGATCCATGGCCTGCTCCGGATAGTTGTCGGGGAAACACGACGAACGTGCCGCGTTCGTCACGTCGTGTACGTTGGACTGTAGCCAAGCAAGACGGTTCGATCAACCCGCACGCGCCGCAACGCACCGCGCTGATTTTTCCACCTCAGCGCGCCAGGCTGGACCGAGTCCATGACTACCCGGCGAATGCAAGCCGCACCATGCCACTGTACGGCACACTCGGCAGTGCCCGCCAGTTTGCAACTCGTAGGGCAATGCGCGCGCGTCTTGCCGGAGAGAGCCATGCCGCAAGACGCTGGCGTTTCCGCGCGGCGAACGCATGCACTTGCGCTAAGTTGTCGATATGAACGTTCGGGGACGTGGTCCTGGCCGCGATTGCGTACCAGTAATATGCTCGCACGCGGTCCAGGGGCACGAGCACCCCCGCTGAATATAGATTGCCCAATTGCAATTGAGCCGCCGGAGCGCCGCGACGCGCGGCGCGCCGGATCCAAGTCAGCGCAAGCACGGTGCTCTGCCGCACGCCCTCACCGCGCAAATACAGCCAGCCGAGTCGGTCCTGCGCCGACGCGAGATTGGCGCTGGCCGCACGCTGGATCCATCGCACAGCGGCAGCTCGTTGCCGCCGCGAATGCGCCGCCTGCATCAGCAGCACACCGTAATTGAGCTCGGCGCGCGGATTGCCCTGCCGGGCCGATGCCGCAAGGGCCTGTGAAAATGCCTGTGGTCCAGCGGGCGGCGCCGTCGATGCGCATCCGGCGAGACCCGCCACGAGCGCACCGGCAAGAAAAATGCTGCGAGTGCGCGCAGGAATGGCTACACCCTTGATGTGATCACTCAGGCTTCTCATGCGGCAGCGCCCTCGGTGGACGAAGCGCACTATGCGCGCGGGCCGTCACCGAATCAATTGCCGCCGAGGCCGGGAGCAGGCGCAGAGTACCGCTCAATCTGACGCGGCAAGCAAGTGCTTGTGCATCGCCCAGCCGTGTCCGACCAGAACCCCCGCAGACACGCCGAAGAAGCTCCCGGCGATGATGTCGCTGATGAAATGCCAGTCGCCAACGACCAGCAGCACCGCGGCAACGGTCAACAGCCCGCTCAGCGGCCAGATGCTGGCGCGGTAGAGTCGCATGAAGACTCCAGCCAGCGCACCGGCAAGCACCATGTGGCCCGAGGGGAAGCTGCTCTGTGCCGAACCCTTCCAGAGGTGCAGCGCATGCCGCGCGCCGTGCATCACGGCAGTGGGATTGGGCACGCCGAACAGGGGTTTCAGAATGTGGCTGTTGATGCTGTAGGCGCAGATCGAGGCCAGACAGCCCAGTGCGACGGTCTCGGCGAGCAGCGACAAGTGGCCGCGCACGAGCCGCGCAAGAATCAGCACCACGGCGATGGCCGCCTCGATGCTCAGGAGTACCGGTGCGCCGAGCGGCTTGTCCAGAGGATGCAGAAAGCGGCTGATCTTCCAGCAAGAGGCGGCGACGGGCAGGTCGACGCTCATGAAGGAAACCAGGGCGAGCGCGGCACACGTTAGCAGCAGGAGCAGCCAGAGTTCCATGGCGGGACAGAACCGTTTCACGTCGTCGATACCTCCGGCGCGACAGTAGCATCCGCGCCGCGTTTGGGCGAGCCTCGCGAGCGCCAGCGGGCACTGGCCGCTCCGCCGTGAGGACGATCAAGTCGACACACCCCGGGCGCGGTTCAATCACCGGCGGGCCCGGCATCATGCGGCGCCCTGGTGGGCACACTCGATGGCCTCGAGCGTGCGCAGTGGTACGGCAGCCCGAACCGACGCACTTTGCGCCCATCCAGCGCTGACGCATTGAAGAGCACTTCGTTGCAGCCAACACCTGCGGCGCGTCGCGTGCGTTTGTTGGTTCAGGACGGCCAGAGGTGCGGCGAGTCCGAATGCACTCCCTGCTCAGGCAGCGCAGATGTGCAAAGGTTCCAAAGCCGCGCGTGAGGTCATGAAGAGATGCATGCGCTTGCCCGATGGGTGCTCTTGGGTGGGCGGCAGCTCAACGCGGGCTGGCGCGCTCAGCTACCGAATCCGTCAACAGAGCGGCGAGTCGCTCCGCGTCCTGGTCGGTCGCGGGGTTGTAGATCACCAGGCTGAGGTCGGTTCGTCCGTCGACCGCAAAGGTCGAATATTCGAATGCAAACGTGCCAAGAAGGGGATGACGTATCGACTTCACGGCCTCGCCATAGGCACCGCGGACGTCGTTGCTCTGCCACATCGCCTTGAATTCCGGACTGCGGCGGCAAAGTTCCTCGACCAGCGGCGCGATCTCGTCCGCTGCTCCCGCACGGACCGTCTCGTGCCGGAAGGCGCCGAGCACCGACCGCGCGACGCTTTCCCAATCGTATTGCGCCGTGCGGGCGTGCGGATCGAGAAACAGCCAGCGCAGGATGTTGCGTCGCTCCGCAGGCAGCGCACCATAGTTCATCAGCATCACGGTCGCAGCGCGGTTCCATGCCGCGACGTCCCAGGTCGCGGTTCGGATGATCGCGGGGCTCGGGTCGAGCGCATCGAGTACCCGTTGCAGCCGCGGCGAAACGCCATCGCTCTTCTGGTAGCGCACCTCCGGAGGGCGGCCAAGACCGAGCAGAAACAGATGCTCGCGCTCTGCGTCAGTCAGCAGGAGCGCTCGCGCAATGCGGTCGAGTACCGCGGCCGAGGGGGCGCCACCGCGGCCCTGCTCGAGCCAGGTGTACCAGGTGGCGCTGATATGCGCGCGCTGGGCGACCTCCTCGCGCCGCAGGCCGGATGTGCGGCGGCGGGCCACGGGAAAGCCGAGGGCAGCGGGATCGAGCTTCAGGCGGTGGTGCTTGAGAAACGCACCCAGTCGGTTTTGATCGCCGTTCGGCGTGCCCACGGAGGTACTCGCTATACCAGGATAAGATCTCTACTTTACCAGGATAAAGGCGGACGGCAGACTGCCGGTTATTCATCACGGGAGAGCGAACCATGCGTGTTTTCGTGACCGGCGCCACGGGCTTCATCGGATTGGCCGTCGTGAGGGAGTTGATCGGCAACGGCCACCACGTCCTGGGCCTGTGCCGTTCGGCGGACAAGGCTCACGCGCTGGCGTCTGCGGGTGCCGAGGTACACAGCGGCTCGACCGAGGATCTGGACAGCCTGCGCAGCGCCGCGGACCGATGCGATGGTGTCATTCACCTGGCCTTCAATCACGACTTCTCAACGTTCAAGTCCAATTGCGAACACGACAGACACGTCATCCTCGCGCTCGGCTCGGCGCTCGCGGGCTCCTCGCGCCCGCTACTCGTCACCTCCGGGACGGGCATCGCGCGCGCCACATCCGGACAGCATGCCACGGAAGACGGGCCCACCCTGAGCGCCGCCGAGTCTCCACGAGCGGCCTCGGAGGAGGCGGCCAGCTCGGCGGCAGCGACCGGCGTCAATGTCTCAGTGGTACGGCTTCCGCAGGTCCATGACACCCGCAGACAGGGCCTGGTGAGCTACCTGATCGCGGTTGCGCGCGAAAAGGGGCTGTGCGCGTACCTCGGCGACGGGCTGAACCGCTGGCCTGCGGCGCATGTGCTCGACGTGGCCCGGCTCTACCGCCTGGCACTCGAGCAAGGCCAGCCTGGCGCACGCTATCACGCGGTCGCCGAACCAGGCATTGCACTGCGGGAAATGGTGGGGGTCATCGCGCAGCATCTGAAGCTCCCGATCCGCTCCGTGGCGCAACCGGAGGCCGAGGCGTATTTCGGCTGGATGAGCCCGTTCGCGGCGCTCGATATGCCGGCCAGCAGTGACTGGACCCGCAGAGAGTTGGGTTGGCAACCCATGGGACCGGGGATGATGGAGGACCTTCAGCGCCTGGATTTGTCCGGGCAGTGAGGCACCGGCGGGCCGCTGCGCGTTGACCCGATTCGCGCCGGATCTGCTGGCATCGAGCGCATCTGCCGCGAGCCATGGCGAACGCTCGTGCGACGGGCGGTATACTTGCTCATTGATCCGTCCCCGGGAGCCAGGCATGAGCGAAGATCTGCAGAGCGAACTCGAGCGGCTGCGTGCCGAGAACGCACGCTTGAAGCAGGCGGGCCGGGGCAAGCTTGCGATGAAGGTGAGTGAAAAAGGGGCGCTGTCCGTCTATGGCATGGGGCGATTTCCGGTCACGCTCTACAAAGAGCAGTGGCTGCGGCTGCTTGCCATGGCTGAGGAAATCAAGGCCTTCATCGAGGCGAACCAGGACAGCCTGAAGTCCAAGGAATGAGCGGCTCGACGCTGTGCCTAACCGAGTTGCGTCTGCGCCGTTGACCGTCACGCCCCCAGTCACGGACAACCCGTCGCGTCAGCGCTTCGAGCTCTCTGTGCAGGGCGCAGAAGCGTTCATCGATTATCTCCGAGACGGCAACATCCTGACTCTGACCTATGCGCAAGTCCCCGGACATCTGCGGGGCAGCGGCGTCGGCACGATGTTGGTGAAGGGCGCTCTGCAGATCGTGCGCCAACGACATCAGACCGTGGTGCCGCAGTGCTCCTTCGTCGCCGCCTATATGGCAAGGCACCCGGAAACCCATGACCTGCTGGCCGCGCACTGTCAGAAGCGCTGAGGCGGGCTCACCACCTCGGCTGGCGACGACTCCTGTGGGCATCTATCAAAACGTCCTGTTCCCACGTCTGTGCAATCTCGTGATGCGCAATCATCGCTTCACGCCTTACCGGCAACGGGTGATCGGCGCGGCGCAGGGACGGGTCCTGGAGATCGGCGCCGGCTCGGGTCTGAATTTCCCATACTACGGTCCGTGCGTGCGGGAGATTATCGCGCTCGAGCCCTCCCCACGCCTCATCGGCATGGCCGGCCAGAATTGTCGCGTGAAGGACCTGCCGGTCACTTTTCTCGCGGCATCGGCCGAGGCCATTCCGCTCGACAGCCGCAGCATCGATACCGTCGTCATGACCTGGACGCTGTGCAGCATCCCCGATGTCACCGCGGCACTGAGCGAAATGCGGCGCGTTCTGAATCCGAACGGCCGGCTTTTATTCGTAGAGCATGGCGCTGCGCCCGACGCTCGCCTGCGCCGCTGGCAGGACCGGCTCTCCCCCGCGTGGCAGACCTTGAGCGGCGGCTGCCATCTCAATCGGGCGACCCGCGAGCTGCTCGAAGCGAACGGCTTTCTCATCGAGCAGCTCGCCACGGGCTATATGGGCGCCCCGAAACTGCTCACCTTCATGTCCGAAGGCCACGCACAGGTCCGCTAGCATCCGCCGCAAGTGCCTGCGGTGCCGCTCCCGCCGAGGCGAAGACGGTGAGCGCCACGGCATTCACATCGGCGCTGAATGAGAATTTTCCCGACTCGAAGCGCTGGAGCGCCGCTGCGTTCCGGAAGAACACCATTGCACGGTACGCCTGGTCACCCAACTGAAAGCCAACGCTCACCGGGGTCCGGGGCGTGTTGCCGATATAGTGACCTTGCCGATGGAGCCGCGCATCGCCTTGCGCCGCACCGATGATGAATCCGCCTTCAGCAACTGTCGGGAAAAGCGGCGTATCCGTAGCGCGTCCTGAAAAAAATCGGCGGCCTGACCGGCATGCCTGAACAGAGCAATGGGGTCGCGATATCGATCGGCGAGCGCAGCGGCGACAAGCCCTCGCCAGATTCGATGGCGCATCAGCGGTCCTCCGGTGCAAGGAGGGGGTCATGATTGCGCGGCCGATCTGCGTGCTGAGCAACGGGGCTTCGCCCGTCGGCCCCTCGGGCCGCGAGGTGCGGCTCAGATGGGACTCGCGACGACGGCGAGAAGGGCCGGGACGCCGCGGGCGCAGCGCCGCCTCGTGAGCGTGAGGTCTGTGCCGGAGGCTGCGCATTCACCGTCAGCCCACAGTGCCCGCGACGCGACCGTGATTCCCGGCCAGCGCACTGCTCAGCAGGCACTGTGCTTCAGCGCGAGCGCCCGAGGGCCAGCGGGTGCGCCCCGCTGAGCGATGCGCCGTCAGTGCTTAATCGGACGAACCGACTCGCTGCGCTGGCGAGGCAACTGCGCAACGATTCGCCCGGTGGCATCGAGGAGGCGAATGACCGGCGTGCCGTGCCGCCCGACTTTGATGAGTATCCGGGTGCGCCCCTGAGGGTCTTTGATCGCGAGGGAGACCGAACCATCGACCGCTCTTTTCATCACCAAGCGCGGTTCGCTGCGCGGGTGGGTCGCGAGAAAATTCCGCCACTCGCGCTGCGGCAGACGCAACAGATCGGTGACGGGCCAGTGCGGACGGTCGATGAAAGCAACCTCGGTGCTCGCGCCGGTTCTGTCCTGAATCGCACCGACACTGAAGGCCTGATCCTGGTCGTAGCGGTCGAAGCTGAGGTGCCCGTAGGTGGACACCGTACCGTCGGCGTGCTCATGCCCCCCCCCGAAGATCGGTCCGCCATTCTCGGTGCCCTCGTCGTTGTAGAACAGAATGCCAGCCGTGCGCCCTGCGAACGGATACTGCTTGCCTTTGAAGATGACGCCCGGAAAGCGTGCCCGATTGGAGATGACCATGCGCAGTGCGCCATTGGGCTCGAGCACGTTCATCCGCTTGACGTTGCTCGTGCCAAACGTAGCGCTGCGGCGCGTGACCGTGAAGCGGAGATACACAGCACCACCCGCGCGAGCGTCGAGACCGGCCCGTAGATTCTCCACGCACGGAGTTCATGTCGCATGTTGCTTCCCCCAGGCAGGCGCATGGAATGCCGCTGACGTCCACGCGTGAATCAATGCGGCGGACCATCAGAATGTCGCCGCGCCGCTCCGCGGGCCTGGCTTTGCACCGTGCTCATCGGAAACGCACGCGGCGCAGTCAGAGCCCCACGCCGTTCGATCTGACTCTACCACCGATCAACTGCTCGACAGCTCGTTGGGTCCACGCTTGACAGGGCGCGGCGAAGCTGTGAACCTCTCTGCACGAGTGCTCCCACAGACCGTTGTCTTCCACTGACGAAGCGACCCTCTCCGTTCGGATGCTCGGGCCCAGCTGACGCCCGCAAGAAGTGAACGCCTGTGCGACGTCAAGGATGAACCCGAAAGGGCATTGAACGATTCGCCGGACCCCGCTCGATTGCGGAGCGCACCTGAGAATTTCACTGCAGCGGATTTGAGCTGACGCGCTGCTTGGAGTCAGTGGTCACCGCGACATGCCCAATGCAGAAAGCGAGCCGGGGATCGCACAGTTCACCCCGAATCAGCCAACGGGAAGATGGCGCATGCATCGAACCGACTGGATTCTCCGGATCGCGCCTGGACCGCACGGAGGCTCTTATGGCAACACTTGAGTCGCGGCATCTTCTGGATCTGCTGGGCATTGAATGGCCGATTGTTCAGGCGCCCATGGCCGGGATCTCTACACCACAGATGGCGGCTGCCGTGGCCAATGCGGGCGGCCTCGGATCGATCGGGGTTGGCGCGATGACCGCCGGGGCCGCGGCTGAGGCGGTGAGGGAGTTTCGCGAGCGATCGCAGGGTCCGCTGAATATCAACGTCTTCTGTCATCGTCCCGCGGCGAAAGACGGCGAACGGGAAGCGGCGTGGCTCGAGGCGCTGCGACCGCAATTCGAGTCCGTCGGAGCCGACGTACCGGTGTCACTGCGAGAGATCTACCGGAGCTTCGTGGCGGACGAAGCGATGTTCGCGACGCTCCTTGCCGCACGTCCCCGTGTGGTGAGCTTTCATTTTGGACTGCCACCGGCCGCCTGGATTCGCGCCTTCAGAGCGACCGGAACCGTCTTGTTGGCCACGGCAACAAATCTCGCGGAGGCCACTGCCAGCGTGAACGCAGGGGTCCAGGTCATCGTCGCGCAGGGGTATGAGGCGGGCGGACATCGGGGAATCTTTGATCCGGATGGTCCGGATGAGCGGCTCGGCACGGCGACACTCACGCGCCTGCTCGCCCGCAGGCTCCACGTTCCGGTGATCGCGGCCGGTGGCATCATGGACGGCCAAGGCGTCAGCGCAGCATTGCGGCTGGGTGCCGGCGCCGCGCAGCTCGGTACCGCCTTCGTGGGCACCGAGGAATCTGCGGCAGATGACGGCTACCGCACGGCTCTGTTCAGCGAAGAGGCCAACCACACCGTCATGACCCGCGTGATCTCGGGGCGACCGGCTCGGTGCCTTGCAAACCGATTCACTGCATTTGGCGCCACGGTCACGCGCCACGTCCCGAGCTACCCCATTGCCTACGATGCCGCAAAATCACTGCATGCGGCGGCGAAGACAGTCGGCGAAAGGGGTTACGGCGCGCAGTGGGCAGGCCAAGGCGCACCGTTGGCCCGCCGCCTCTCTGCCGCCGCACTGGTCGCAGCACTGGTGGCGGAGCTCAATGCGCCGTAGACCACACGGGCGGCGAGCCGGCACAAGGCGTCATGCGTTACGGAGCTGCCATGGCGGTTGATGCGGGACGGGCCCGCCGCGCCACCGTTCTCGAGCCGCCTGGCCGGCGCCGATGTGCATCGGTGCACATGAGCCTGTCGCGGGGCGCGCTGCCCGATTTGGCATTGCCCCATGCCCACCGTTAGCATGACCGCCACCGTGCTGGATTGGGCAGGTCGAGTGCTAAGACACCGCGATGTTCCCGACCGATTGACGCAGATCCCCACTGCGCACTCTGCCGTAGCTGACGCCGCCACAGTGGACAGAGTCTGTGCGGAAGCGTGTCAGCGACAAAGTTGGGTCAACCGCGCTGCGCAGCGCAGTGAGCACTCTTGAGCATGGCGCGAACGCCGAAGAGCCTGCCGCCGTTTGCCGCATTGCGTGCGTTCGAAGCGGTCGGACGATTGGGCGGCATCCGCAGAGCGGCCGAGGCGCTGGATTTGGATCACGCGGTGGTGAGCCGCCACCTGCGCGTCTTGGAAGAGCATCTGGGCGTGCAGCTGCTGCGCCGCAGCCGAGGCAGCATCGCGCTCACGGCAGAAGGCGAGCGGTACCACCAGCGGATCTCAGCGGCTATCGCGGAACTGATCAATGCGTCCGTCGACATTGCACAGGTCAGCTGCGAGCGCCGCTTGTGCATCTGGTGTGTTCCCGGTCTGGCATCGCTGTGGCTGACCTCCCGGTTGAAGAGCTTCCAGGCGGCGCACCCGGACATCGAGATTGAACTTCAGTCGAGTCACCAGGGCGCGGACTTCGCACAGTACGAGGCCGACGTCGATATTCGTTACATCGCCGGCCACGAGCATGTGTCGGCTGCGCTCACCCAGGGCGGACTGCGCCGCTTCGAAGTCGCCCGGCCCGCGGTACTGGCTGTCGCCAGCCCTGCGCTGCTGGCCACCCTGCCAGCGATCAAAGCGGTGAGCGATCTGTTGAGCTTGCCGCTGCTGCACGAGGAGAGCGACGATCAATGGTACCGGTGGCTGACGGCCTACGGGATGCGAGCGGATCGGCCCATGAGAGGCCCGCGTCTTTGGCCGGCGCAGATCACTCTAGAGGCCGCTCGCCGCGGCCAGGGTATCGCCCTTGCGAACAGTCTGCTGCTCAGCGAAGACCTCGCCGCCGGTGATCTGGTGGTGGTCTGGCCGCAGGCACCTGTTGCAACCGTGGCGCTGGGCGCGTACGTGTTCACGGCGCGGGCCGATCGGTGGCATACCCATGCGGTGGCGCGCTTTCGCCGCTGGCTGCGCTCGATCACCGCTCCTTGATCGCATTCCGCGTCGCCTCACCGAGCGAATGGGCGCCGCCGCGCGTCAGCGCCTCTGCCAGAGCGACTCGGTCGCGCAGCTCTCGGTTCTGACTGAGCTTGAACTTCCCGACAAGGCGCGTAACGGCGATCTCGATGCCCACGATCGCGCGCAGCATCGCATCGATGTAATCCGGCGGCGCGTCGCTCAGCTTCCACGGGACTGACTGTGTCGACTCGTGTATCTGTGTCAACCGGCCGACCACACCGCGCAGGAAGTCTTGGTCCTCATGAACGGTGATGTTCCCGTAGGCGTGCACGACACGGTAATTCCAGGTTGGTACCTGCCTAGGGAATTCCTGCTTGCTCGGATACCAGTTCGGACTGACATAAGCGTCATCGGCCCGAAAGATCACAAGCACCTCGGCGCCAGCGACGACCTCCCTCCACAGGGGATTTGCGCGTGCCACATGTGCACGCAGCACGCCGTTGCGTCCCGCCCTGCAGTCCAGCTCGAACGGCAGATGGTTGGCATCAAGGCCCCGGTCGCCATGGGTGATCAGCACGCCGAATGGATGCGCGGCAATGAGCTGACGCAAGACTTCGGGGTCGGGTACTGAAAAGTGATCGGGTACGTACATAGTTCGGTTCAGATCGGCATTCTGCGCAACGCTCGGTTACGCTGCCGTGCGTGCGCATTCGAGGGCCGGGTCTCCGGCGTTCACCAGAGTGTGAGACAGTCCATTCGGTGGTGCAACCATCAGCCGACATTCTCCCGACACGGGATGACACCCCGTTGCGCCTCGCAGTCACGCTGAGTCCTGCCAACGTCGGCCATTTGCGCGACACAGTCAGCGGTTCTGTACGCCCGGCCAGGCGCCGCAAAACATTCCGCGCAGCCGAGACTGCACTTTTACACGGGTCTGTGCGTGCAGCAGCGATTCGAGCGCCATGCCCGTCTTGCTCAGTTGCCCTGCCCGTCGTCGGCGATCCTGGATTGGATAGCCTATGGTCCGGCACTAGTGTCGATTCGTGTCCGGCTGCGCGCCTCGATTGGCGTCTGAAGCGGGCCATCGGCCCGAGTGGCCTCAGAGCGTTCATCGCAAGCAAACCGACACAGCCTCAGGTACGCGCTGCGCCCAATGCTGCTGAGCGCGCTGCTTCCGCATCCGCGATCCGGCAGGGATGGATTTCAGGCTCCCGCTTTCGCCTCGCGCGCCCGCCAGGAATTCACCAGGGTGATGGCGGACCTCAGGTGTCCGCACTCGTTTGAATTGGATGGGCGGCCGCTGGCGGTCTTCCTAAACCGCCAGACACAAGTACTTCAGCTCGGTGTATTCGTGTATCCCATGACGTGATCCCTCGCGTCCGATGCCCGATTCCTTGATGCCTCCGAACGGAGCGACCTCGGTGGAGATCAGGCCGGTATTCAGTCCGACCATGCCATATTCCAGCGCTTCAGCCACTCGCCAGGCACGCGACAGATCTCGAGTGTAAAAGTAAGCTGCAAGACCGAATTCGGTGTCATTGGCCATGCGGATGGCCTCCTGTTCACTATCGAAGCGAAACAGCGGTGCCACGGGACCAAACGTTTCCTCCTGAGCGATCAGCATCTCGCCAGTCACGCCGGTCAACACTGTCGGCTCGAAGAATGTACCGCCGAGCGCATGCGGCTTGCCGCCGAGGACGATGCGAGCACCTTTGCTTTGCGCGTCCGCGATGTGGCGCTTCACCTTCGTGACGGCCTTGGCGTCGATCAACGGGCCCTGATCGGCAGGTCCCGCCAGTCCGTCGCCGACGCGGAGAGCTTTTACTGCCCGTACGAGCTTGGCGGTGAATGCGTCGTAAATCCCGGACTGCACCAGCATTCGGTTGGTGCACACGCACGTCTGGCCCGCATTGCGATATTTGCTGGCCACAGCACCGGCAACGGCGGCGTCGAGATCTGCATCGTCGAAGACGATGAAAGGGGCATTGCCGCCGAGTTCCAACGAAACTTTTTTCACCGTACCCGCACATTGCGCCATGAGCGTCTTGCCGACCGCCGTGGACCCGGTGAAGGAGAGTTTCCGGACCCTGGGGTTCTCGGTCAGTTCCAGGCCGATGGCGTGCGCATCGAGACCGGTGACGATGTTGAACACCCCTGGCGGCAAGCCGGCTCGTGCCGCCAGTTCAGCCAGCGCCAGAGCGGAGTACGGCGTCTGGATTGCCGGCTTGCAGATGAAAGTGCAGCCTGCAGCCAGCGCTGGGGCCGCCTTGCGCGTGATCATGGCCGCGGGAAAATTCCATGGCGTGATCGCGCCGACCACACCCACGGGCTGGCGCATCACCAAAATGCGCCGGTCGGCCTGGTGCGCGGGAATGAGCTCGCCGTACAGGCGCCGGCCCTCCTCGGCAAACCACTCGATGAACGAAGCGGCATAGGCGATTTCCCCCCGGGCCTCCGCCAGCGGTTTGCCCTGCTCGGCAGTCATCAAAATCGCCAGATCGTCCTGATGTTGCATCAGTAGCCCGTACCAGCGGCGCAGCAGAGTGGCGCGTTCCTGCGCCGTTCTACCGGCCCATTCCGGGAAGGCGGCATGCGCCGCGGCAATCGCCCGCTGCGTCTCGGTGGCACCTAGATTCGGCACGGTGCCCAGCCGCTCGCCGGTGGCAGGATTGCGCACGTCGACGACCGTTGCATCGTCTGCCGCAACCCAGCACCCACCGATATAGGCGTGTGCTCTCAGCAATTCGGGGTCACTCAGATTCATGCGCACAGCGCCCGCTCGAGCCGGTCCAGGCCCTCATCCAGCGTCCTGTCCGAGATCGTAAGCGGCACCAGGATGCGGATCGTCTCGCCCTGCGTACCACAGGTCAGCAGGACCAATCCCTCCTCCAGCGCCCGCTGCGTGACGCGCTTCGCGCCCGGGCCATCCGGTTCACCATCAGGGCTCTTCAGGATGTCGAAGCCGATCATTGCACCGAGGCCGCGCAGATTGCCCATCACGACACCCGCCCGTCCTGCCTGGGCCTCGAGCCGCTCGCGGATACGCCCGCCAATCACGGCGGCACGGTCGAGCAGCTTTTCTTCTTCCATGACATCCAGCACCGCAAGCGCCGCGGCGCAGCCGATCGGAGATCCGCCGTAGGTGCCCCCCAGACCCCCGGGCTCCACTGCATCCATGACGGCGGCGCGCCCGACCACAGCCGAGAGCGGGAATCCGCCCGCGAGTGACTTCGCGAGCGTCACCAGATCGGGCTGCACGCCGGAATGCTCGATCGCGAACATTCGGCCGGTACGGCCGTAGCCGGACTGAACTTCATCGGCGATCAGCAGAATCCCGTGGGCGTCACATGTGCGGCGCAGGGCCTGCAGCAGCTCAGTCGGGGCGACATTGAACCCCCCCTCGCCCTGAACCGGCTCGATGATGATCGCGGCCACGCGATTCGGCTCCACATCGCTGCGCAGCAGCAGATCGAGCGCTCGCAAGCTGTCCGCGACACTGATGCCGCGATGGGCGACTGGGAACGGAATCCGGAACACTCCCGGGAGCGCCGCATCGATGCCGTGTTTGTAGGGCTGAGCGCGGCCAGTCAACGCCATGCCCAGGCTGCTGCGTCCGTGGAAGGCGCCGCTGAACGCGATGACTGCGGCCCGGCCGGTCGCAATGCGCGCGATCTTGACGGCCGCCTCGACCGCTTCGACGCCGGTGGTGAGCAGAAGGCTCTTCGCCGGTCCGCTGACGGGCGCCATGGCATTCAGCCGCTCGGCCAGGCGGATGTAGGGCTCATAGGCCATCACCTGGAAGGCGCTGTGTGTAAAGCACTGCAGCTGCTCAGCGACCGCAGCCATGATCCGCGGATGGCGGTGCCCGGTCGCCAGCACACCGATTCCGCCGGCGAAATCCACATAGCGCCGGCCGAGCGTGTCCCAGATCTCGGCGTTTAGAGCCCGTCCCGCAAATGCAGGGGTGGAACTGGCAACGCCGCGTGCCACGGCCTGGGCGCGGCGGGCCGTCAACGCCTGATCAATGGTCACGGTATTCATGAGGCATTCCTGACAGTCGGGTCTCGAGTCTCACACGCAGCGCCACGCGTGAGGAGGTGCCTGCGGTGCCCGGTTTGGTGCCTTCTGCGCACCACTTTGGCAACCCTCCGAACGGGTACTCATGGCCGGACTCTCGGGAACCTCGCCCCCGGTTTGGCTTTTTCCGTCGGGCATACACCGACCCTCGTGTCTGCCAATGAGGGAACCGGTATGCTTCACAGTAGCCGAGCGTGATCGTCTCGCCATCTTGAGCTTGTCCGGGTACTCGGAGCGGCCTGTCGGACAGAGCGAGGAACCGCTGCGATTACCCAACCGTTGGATTCCAAGCGCCTGCGGGTACTGCCTGAAGGCCGCTTCTACGAGTGGCGCTGCGGCGTCATCCGCTGGCCACTCGAACCGCTCGCTGAGGACCCCTGCCTCACGCTTTGGATCACCGTCGATCGCCGCTTCAGATCCCCGGAAGCGATGGGCTGGCACGTTCGGCTCGACGTATTCCCGCGAATCCTTGCCGGCCACTCAGTGGGGCGCATCGTTGGCGCCGGGACAATGCGCTTCAGTGGCCGGCAACGGCTGAACACCGAAGATGCAAAGCATTTTGGCTTCGAGCCCCCACCTGACAGCGACTGGAAAATGCCGTGAGCCGCAGAAATCCCGCGGTCGATTGGTACTTCGAAAAGGATACGCCCTGGAAGGACGCTTACCGGAAACTGCGCGCGATCATGCTCGATGCCGACCTCACGGAGGAGTTGAAATGGGGCTGTCCGTGCTACACATTGAACGGCAAGAATGTGACGCTGATTCACGGGTTCAAGGCGTATTGCGCACTACTGTTCCACAAGGGCGCCCTGCTGAAGGACGAAAATCACATTCTGATTCAACAGACAAAGAGCGTGCAGGCGGCTCGGCAGATACGATTCGGCAGTGCGCATGAAGTCGACAGACTATCGCATCTGCTGTCGGCCTATGTCGAACAGGCCATGCAGATCGAGAGGGCCGGCCTGAAGGTGCCATTGAAGAAAACTTCTGAATTCAAGGTACCGGAAGAGTTCGCGCACCGATTGAACGACTCACCAGCACTGAGAGAATCATTCGAAGCACTGACACAGGGCCGACAACGAGCCTACCTTTTGTATTTCTCTTCGGCCAAACAGACCGAAACGCGCGACCGCAGAATCACCAATTGCATCCCGCGGATCATGGCGCTGAAGGGCCTGGATGATGTAAGAGAGTCGCGCGTCGCCGTCCCTGCCCGTCGCCCACGGCGCTCATAGCCCATCCACGGGGCATACCCCAGGAAATAGCGCTCGGCCAACGCGTCGTGCCATTCGTGCTGAAATCTCGGCAGTCGATTGGAGTTCCCTCGCACCCCATTCTAGGCAGAGACCACCGCCGCTTCTTGCTGGTAATCGCCAAGAGGGCGGCCATCGGCCCATGGCGCACGAGGAGATCACAAAGTCCGTGGACCTGCGGTTGTACGGCGACAAGAAGCTCTATCGCAGCGGCAAGTCGCGCGCGCCGTCGAGAGACGCTCCGCACCGCGCGCGTCGTTCACTCGTTTTTCAAGCGAAATTGGAGATTCCGGGAGAATCACGTGGAGTCGCTCTTGACTACAGGCGAGCGTGAATAGAGGTCAACCTCTAGTCTAGGATAGGCGGTAGGAGTTCAAGATTATCCCCGTTGAATATGATCCCCTGGTATGGACCCGAAAATTTGAACGGCTTTTTGCGGCCGGACAGTTGACGCGCTGCCGGTTAGGCGGCAGCCGCGAACGTCATGGCGTTGATGTCCACAATATCGGGCGCGTGCCGGTCAAGCGCTCTCGTTTCTGCTGTCTAGCCGAAAAGGCCTTATACATAGGCAACGACTTCGTTTCCGAGGTAAAGACTTTAATCCCTGGGGTAATGACTTTAATTTTGGAGTAAAGACTTTAGTTCGGCCGCACATCTTGTCTTTTTCTATCTACCGCTCTACTCGACGGTCACGCTCTTGGCGAGGTTGCGGGGCTGATCGACGTCGGTGCCCTTGAGAATCGCCACGTGGTAGGCGAGCAATTGCAGCGGAATGGTGTATACAGCCGGCGCCTGGAAGTACGTCACGTGTTTTGGCATCTCAATGACTGTCACACCATCGCTGGGCTGCAGACCCGATTCCGGGTCAGCGAACACAATGAGTTCGCCGCCTCGGGCACGCACTTCCATCAGGTTGGACTTCAACTTCTCCAGCAGATCGTTGTTCGGCGCGACCGCAATCACCGGCATGTCGGCATCCACGAGCGCGAGCGGACCATGCTTGAGCTCACCGGCTGGGTAGCTCTCGGCGTGGATATAGGAGATTTCCTTCAGCTTCAATGCGCCTTCCATGGCGATCGGATACAGGGCGCCGCGACCGAGGAACAACGTGTGGTGCTTGTCGGCGAAACGCTCCGCCAGCCGATGGATCACCGGATCGAGGGTGAGCGCTTTTTCAATAAGCCCTGGCAGTTCGATCAGACGCGTCACGAGTCCCTGCTCTCGCTCAGGATCGCCGCCGTGATGGCGTGCGAGCGCAACGGTAAGCATGGCGAGCGCGGTGAGCTGAGTGGTGAAGGCCTTGGTCGAGGCGACGCCGATTTCCGGACCCGCACGCGTCAGCATCACCAGTTCCGATTCGCGCACTAGCGAGCTTTCCGGGACGTTGCAGATGGCAAGCGTCGAGAGGTAGCCGGATTGTTTCGCCAGTCGCAATGCGGCCAGGGTGTCAGCCGTCTCGCCGGACTGGGAGATGGTAACGAACAGCGAGTCGGATGGGACCAGCGGGTTGCGGTAGCGATACTCGCTAGCGATGTCGACGGCACACGGAATCCGGCAGATCTGCTCGATGAAGTATCGCGCAACGGTGGCTGCGTGATAGCTGGTGCCACAGGCCACGATGTGGACAGCGGCGGTGCGCTTGAACACCGCTGTGGCGGCCGGCCCGAAGGCGGCCTCCAACAAACGGCCTTGTGCCACCCGCTCCGCGAGCGTTTCAGCAATCGCGCGCGGCTGCTCATGGATCTCTTTGAGCATGAAGTGGCGGAACGGGCCTTTGTCGGCCGCATCCGCGCTGAGTTCGCTCTCCCGTGCAGGCCGCTCGACTGCCTCGCCATCGGGTCCGACGATGTGCACGGACTGGCGGCGGATTTCTGCGACGTCGCCCTCCTCCAGGAACATGAACCGGCGCGTGACCGGCAGCAATGCCGCGACGTCAGAGGCGACGAAGTTCTCCGCGACACCGAGACCGATCACCACCGGGCAGCCCTGGCGCGCCACCACGATCCGGTCGGGGTCCTGCTCGCTGATCACGGCGAGCGCATACGCACCATGTAATTCCGTGACCGTGGCGCGCACCGCCTTGAACAGGTCGGGTTCGCTCTGCAGGTGGAAGTGGATGCGGTGGGCGACGACTTCGGTATCTGTTTCCGAAGTGAATTGGTATCCACGGCCCTCGAGATCGGCGCGCAACGCTTCGTGGTTCTCGATGATGCCATTGTGGACGATCGCGAGGCCTTCGAGGGAGACATGCGGATGCGCGTTGCGTTCGCTTGGCACACCGTGCGTAGCCCAGCGCGTATGGGCAATTCCGGCGGCGCCCGCAACCGGCGTGGCGCGGAGTGCCTCTTCGAGCTTCTTCACCTTGCCGACCGTACGCAATCGCGCGAGCTTGCCGGTATCGATGACCGCGAGGCCCGCGGAGTCGTAGCCGCGGTACTCGAGACGACGGAGGCCCTCGATCAGGACCGGGACAATATTGCGCTCGGCAATCGCGCCGACGATTCCGCACATGGCTCAGACCTTGGCTAGCCGAAGGGGGGCACAGTTTGCCTCAAGAACCGCTGCCGCGGCAGGAACGGTGCACAGTTCGAGCAGGAAGCGGAGTCTTGGCGGGCACGAGCCGGCCCGGCGCCCGCTGCTCCAGCGGGGGTGCCGCGGAGTTCGTGGCAGCCGCACACCCCTGCTGTGCGGCCACGCGGACCCTACTCTGCCAATCCCAGCATACGGCGGCGATCGCAGGTCGACGCATGCACCAGGAGGGCCGCCCGACCGGTCCGGTTCTCGGCCGCGCGGGGTGCGCGCCAGTGACCACGTTCACTGCAACTGGTTGATCGGACTGGGCAGACCGCGCGGCAGCGCTCCCCGTGGACCGGCCTGTGACGGTGATTGCGGATATGGCGCAATGGCACGATGTTTTACGCTTCGCACGTGAGCCCGCCGTCCCGCTCCTGTGAGTCTTGCCCGGCCGACGTCCGACACATCGCCCGCCAAAGCCTTGCCGAGGCTATCGCCTGGCTTGAGCGGCCGTCGCTCTCTGATCGGGCGGTTCACGCGGTGCGCAAGGACTTGAAGCGCGTGCGCGCGATGCTGCGTCTGATGCGACCAGCGCTGCGCAGCGATGAGTATCACCACGCCAATGCCACATTGCGCGACGTCGCCCGATCGTTAAGCGCCGCAAGAGACAGCAAAGTGCTTCTCGATACTCTGCAGGGGCTACCGGGGCGAAGCCGGGCCTCTTCGGAACCCGCGCCGGAAAGGGCGCTACGAAGTCATCTCCAGCGCGATCATGCTCATTCGCGGGACCGATTGCGGGCCGACGGGGCTTCAGTGCGACGCGCCAGCCGTTCCCTGCGCGCGATCCGCCGCCGCTTGACGCAGAGACCGGCCAGCCGTTACGACCGGACGGTATTGTCCAAAGGACTGCAGCGGGTCTATGGACGAACGCGTGCGGCGCTCAAGCGCGCGCAGGCGCGACACACAGTCGAAAATCTCCACGAATTGCGCAAGCAGACGAAGTATCTATGGCACCAACTCGAGGCACTCGCCGATGCGCGCACGTCCGAAGATCGTGCGCTGATCGCAGCCACTCACCGTCTGGCTGATCTGCTGGGCGATGAGCACAATCTCGCCGTGCTGCAGAGCACGGTGTTGGCGGCATCGATGTCCGCCAGTTCGCGGGAGCGGCTCCTGGCACGCATTGCGAGGCGGCGCGGGCGCCTGGTGGCCAACGCGCTCGTGCTGGCACAGCGGATCTATCGGGATCGCCCTGCTGCGCTCGCCAAGCGGGTCATGGGCTGCGCAACAGCGCGGCCGGGCACGCCCTCCGTCAGGTCTTTTTCTTGACGGGCCGCTGCCAGCCGTCGATCGTCGTCTGCCGGGCCCGGGCGATGGTGAGCTTGCCGGCCGGGACCTCCTGGATAACCGTCGAACCGGCCGCGATAGTGGCACCCTCACCGACGGTAATGGGGGCAACCAATACGCTGTTTGAGCCGGTATGCGCCCGATTCCCGATGCGCGTGCGATGCTTGTTGGCCCCGTCGTAGTTGGCAATGATGGTGCCGGCACCGATATTGACCTCGGCGCCGACTTCAGCATCACCGACGTAGGAGAGGTGATTGGCCTTGGATTCAGTGCCGAGCGAAGCGTTTTTCACTTCGACAAAATTTCCGATGTGCACGCCGTCGGCAAGACGCGTCGTCGGACGCACACGTGAGAAGGGTCCAATGCGGGCAGAGCCGCCAATCACTGCGCCATCGAGTACGGAGTACGCGAAGAGCTCGGTGTCATCGCCAATCTCGCTGTCGCGGATCACGCAACCAGGGCCGATGCGCACCCGATTGCCGAGTTTGACGCGCCCTTCGAGTACCACGTTGACATCGATGTAGACATCCTGGCCATGTGTCACCTCGGCACGCACGTCGAGCCGCAATGGGTCGACAATGGTGACCCCGGCGCGCATCAGCTCACGCGCCGAGTTGCGGCGGCAGACCGCCTCGAGCTGCGCAAGCTGCTCCTTGTCGTTGACGCCCAAAGCCTCGATTGGATCGGCGAGGCGCACCGGCGTCACGGTGACCCCGGAGCGCGCCGCCAGAGCGATGACGTCCGTGAGATAGTATTCACGCTGCGCGTTGTCGTTGCGCAGACTCGCCAGCCATCCCTTCAGGTTGCGCGCCGGCGCAGCGAGCACACCGGTATTGCACTCCCCGATGCGCAACTCTTCTGCGGAAGCGTCCTTCTGCTCAACGATGCGTGCGACTCGGCCGGCCTCATCGCGCACGATTCGGCCGTAACCGGTCGGATCCTCCGGCGCCATGGTCAGGAGCGCCAGCTCGCCGCTCGCAGCGCTGGCAACCAAGCGCGTCAGCGTTGCCGCCCGCAGCAGCGGCACATCGCCGTACAGTACGAGGACGATCTCGTTATCAGCAAGGTGCGACGCCGCCTGCTGCAGCGCGTGGCCAGTTCCGAGTTGCTCGGCCTGGTGTACCCAGTTCAGCCCGGAATCCGCAAATGCTGCGCGAACCTGCTCTGCGCCGTGACCATAGACGACATGAATGTGTGCGGGCGAAAGCGCGCGCGCCGTGCCCAGCACGTGCGCGAGCAGCGGTCGCCCGGTAAGCGGCTGCAGCACCTTCGGCAGGCGAGACTTCATGCGCTTGCCCTCGCCGGCCGCGAGGATCACAACGGAAAGCGCCACTGACGGCGCGCGGGCTGGTGTGCTCATCTGCGCATTATGCCGCGCACAGCCGGGCGCGTCCTCAGGCGCGCAGCTTGCGCAGCCGCTCGAGCACCTTCAATTGCGCTGCGGCACGCGCGAGCTCGGCGAGCGCCTCGGCCTGACTGATGTGATCGGTGCGGTCCTTCAACGCTTCCTCGGCGCGTTGCTTGGCGGCGAGCGCCGCCGCTTCGTCGATGTCCTTGGCGCGCATCGCTGTGTCGGCCAGCACCGTGACGTGCGTCGGCTGCACCTCGATCGCCCCGCCGCCGACGAAGAAAAGCTGCTCCGGACCTTCGGGCGTCTGCACCCGCACCTCTCCCGGCTTGAGCATCGACAGCAGCGGCGCATGACGCGGCGCCACACCGATCTCGCCCTGCGAGGCCGGTGCGAACACCATGGTCGCGGGCCCCGAAAAGATCTCGCCCTCGGCGCTGACGATGTCGACGTGAATGGTGTGCGGATCGGCCATGCCGGGTCTCCTATTGCAGCGACTTCGCCTTGGCCACTGCCTCGTCGATGCTGCCCACCATGTAGAAGGCCTGTTCGGGGAGGTGGTCGAACTCGCCGCTGATGATGCCCTTGAAGCCGCGGATCGTTTCGGCCAAGGGCACGATCTTCCCGTCCTGCCCCGTGAACACCTTGGCGACGTTGAACGGCTGGGACAGGAATCTCTGCACCTTGCGCGCCCGGTACACGGTGAGCTTGTCCTCCTCGGAAAGCTCGTCCATGCCGAGGATGGCGATGATGTCCTGCAGCTCCTTGTAGCGCTGCAGCACGGCCTGCACGCCGCGTGCAGTGTTGTAGTGCTCTTCGCCAACCACCAGCGGGTCGAGCTGACGACTGGTCGAGTCGAGCGGATCCACTGCCGGGTAGATACCGAGGGAGGCGATTTGGCGCGAGAGCACGACGGTTGCGTCAAGGTGCGCAAACGTGGTCGCCGGCGAAGGGTCGGTCAGGTCGTCGGCGGGCACGTACACGGCCTGGATCGAGGTGATCGAGCCGGTCTTGGTGGAGGTGATGCGCTCCTGCAGCACCCCCATCTCCTCGGCGAGCGTCGGCTGATAGCCCACCGCCGAGGGCATGCGCCCGAGCAGCGCCGACACTTCCGTGCCGGCCAGCGTGTAGCGGTAAATATTGTCGATGAACAGCAGCACGTCGCGTCCCTTGGTGCCGTCCGGATGCTGCTCGTCGCGGAAGTACTCGGCCATCGTGAGGCCCGTGAGCGCGACGCGCAGGCGGTTGCCGGGCGGTTCGTTCATCTGGCCATACACCATCGCCACCTTGGAATTGGACAGCTCCTGCGGATCGATGACGCCCGACTCGATCATCTCATGATAGAAGTCGTTTCCCTCGCGGGTGCGCTCGCCGACGCCAGCGAACACTGACAACCCGCTGTACTGCTTGGCGATGTTGTTGATCAGCTCGAGCATGTTGACGGTCTTGCCGACGCCGGCGCCGCCAAACAGTCCCACCTTGCCGCCCTTGGCAAACGGCACCAGCAGGTCGATGACCTTGATGCCCGTGACCAGCAACTCCTGACCACCGGCCTGGTCCTCGAAAGACGGCGGCGGACGGTGGATCGGCAGACTTGAGTCGGCGGTGACCGGACCGCGGTTGTCCTGCGGTGCGCCGAGCACATCCATGATACGTCCGAGCGTCGCCTTGCCGACCGGCACGCTGATCGGATTGCCGGTTGCGACGACCGCGAGTCCGCGCTGCAGGCCCTCGGAGGGACCCATAGCGATCGTGCGCACGATGCCGTCGCCAAGTTCCTGCTGTACCTCGAGAGTCAGATCGACATCTTTGAGCTTCAGCGCGTCATAGACACGCGGAATGGCGTCACGCGGAAATTCGACGTCGATGACGGCGCCGATGATCTGGGTGATCTTGCCTTCGGCCATGGTTGCCATGTGTTGTCTCTCTTAAACCGCGGCTGCGCCGCCCACGATCTCAGCCAGTTCCTTGGTGATCGCGGCCTGACGGGCCTTGTTGTAAATCAGTTGCATTTCGTTGATCAGCTTGCCGGCATTATCGGTGGCGGCCTTCATGGCCACCATCCGTGCCGCCATTTCCGAGGCGACGTTCTCGACCGCCGCGCGGTATACCTGCGACTCGATGTAGCGCATCAGCAGTCCGTCGAGAATCTGCGCTGCCTCGGGCTCATAAAGATAGTCCCAGTGCTCGGCGAGGATCTCGGTATCGATAGGCTGCACGGGCAGGAGCTGCGCGACCGATGGGCGCTGGGTCATGGTGTTCACGAACTCGGCGTTCACGAGAAACAGCCGGTCGATCTCCCCGTCCCGGTAGGCATCCAGCATGACCTTCACCGCGCCGATGAGATCCTTGACGTGCGGCCGGTCGCCCAGGTGCGAAGTACTGGCGAGGACCTGTGCATCGAGGCGGCGGAAGAATGCGAGCCCCTTGGCGCCCACCAGGCAAAGCTTGACGGCTGCACCCTTGCCCTGCCACTCGCGCATCAGCATCAGCGTCTGCTTGAACACGTTGGCGTTGAGTGCGCCAGCGAGGCCTCGATCGGTCGAGACGACGATGATGCCGATGTTGCGCACGGTGTCGCGGACCTGCAAATACGGGCTGCGGTAATCCGGGTTCGCCTCGGTGAGGTGACCGATGACGGTACGCATCTTCTCGGCATACGGGCGCGCTGCGCGCATACGCTCCTGCGCACGGCGCATCTTACTGGTCGCCACCATCTGCATGGCGCGAGTGATCTTCTGAGTGTTTTTCACACTCGCGATCTTGGCGCGGATTTCCTTGGTGCCTGGCATCAGGAACGCCTCGTCGGTGTTGGCAGCGCAGAGTCGGCCACGATACTCAGTAGGTCCCTGTGGCGACGAAGTCCTCGACGCACTTTTTCAGCTCCGCCTCGTTGTCCTTGCTGAACTTCGGTTCCTTGTTGATCCGCTCGAGCATCGCAGCATAGTGGGCATGGGCGAAGGACTGCAGCGCCGCCTCGAATGCGACCACTTTCTTCAGTTCGACCTTGTCCATGTAGCCATTGTTGACCGCGTAGATGGACAGCGCCATCTCCGCGACCGACATCGGCGCGTATTGCTTCTGCTTCATCATCTCCGTGACCCGCTGGCCGCGCTCGAGCTGCTTGCGGGTTGCCTCGTCGAGGTCGGACGCGAACTGCGAGAACGCTGCGAGTTCGCGATATTGCGCCAGCGCGAGGCGGATACCGCCGCCGAGCTTCTTGATGATGTCGGTCTGTGCGGCACCACCGACGCGCGAGACCGAGATGCCCGCATTCATTGCGGGGCGGACACCGGCATTGAACAGATCGGTCTCGAGGAAGATCTGTCCGTCGGTAATCGAAATGACGTTGGTCGGAACGAACGCCGTGACGTCACCGGCCTGCGTCTCGATGATCGGCAGCCCGGTGAGCGAGCCGGTGCGGCCCTTGACTGCGCCCTGGGTCTGCATCTCCACGTACTGCTCGTTGACGCGCGCACTTCGCTCGAGCAGTCGTGAGTGCAGATAAAACACGTCGCCCGGAAACGCCTCGCGGCCCGGCGGACGACGCAGCAACAGCGAGATCTGCCGGTATGCGACCGCCTGTTTCGACAGGTCGTCGTATACGATCAGGGCGTCCTCGCCGTTGTCCATGAAGAACTCGCCCATGGTGCAGCCCGAGTACGCGGAGATGTACTGCATGGAGGCCGGCGTCGAGGCGGAGGCGGCGACGATCACCGTGTGCCCCAGCGCGCCGTTTTCCTCGAGCTTGCGCACCACGCCGGCGATCGTCGATTGCTTCTGACCGATCGCGACGTAGATGCACTTAACGCCGGAACTCTTCTGGTTAATGATGGTGTCGATGGCGAGCGCGGTCTTGCCGGTCTGACGGTCGCCAATGATCAGCTCGCGCTGGCCGCGGCCGATCGGCACCATCGAGTCGACCGCTTTGTATCCGGTCTGTACCGGCTGGCTGACCGATTTACGGTAGATCACGCCCGGGGCGACGCGTTCAATGGGCGCGGTGCGGGTGGCATTGAGAGGTCCTTTCCCGTCAATCGGTCGGCCCAACGCATCGACCACGCGGCCGAGCAACTCCCGTCCGACCGGCACCTCGAGAATGCGCCCGGTGGTCTTGACGGTATCACCCTCGCGCAGGTGCTTGTACTCGCCCAGCACCACGGCGCCGACCGAGTCCTGCTCGAGGTTCAGCGCCAGACCGAACACGTTGCCCGGAAACTCGAGCATTTCGCCATAGCGCGCGTCAGCCAACCCGTGGATGCGCGTGATGCCGTCGGTCACCGACACGATGGTGCCGACGTCGCGCGCCTCGGTAGCGGTCTTGAAGCTCTCGATCCGCTGCTTGATCAGATCACTGATTTCAGATGCCTTGATGGCCATAAAGTATTTTCCCCGGAAATTGGCTTACGCGGTCAGCTGATGCCGGATGCGCTCGAGCCTGTTGCGCACCGAGCCGTCGATGACCAGATCACCGGCGCGCACGCTGGCGCCGCCGATCATCGTCGGATCGAGCACGCGGCGCAGACGGACATTGCGTTGCAGACGGCGCTCGAGTGCGCTCGTGAGGGTCCGCTCGAGCGCCTCGGTGAGCGGCGTTGCGGAGGTCACTTCCACCTCGATGGTTCCCTCCGCATCGGCCTTCAACTCGTCAAAGCGCGCCGCGACCTCTGGCAGACACTCCAGCCTATGGTTGTCGGCCAGTGTGCGGATGAAGTTGCGGCCGGCCTGATCGAGCTGTTGCCCGGCGATCGAGGAGATCAGATCGGCGAGCTGCTCGGCGGTCACATGCGGGTTGTCGAGCAGGGCCGCAACGCGTGCATCGCTCACCACGGCCGCCGCCCGGTGCAACGCTTCCGACCACTCATTGAGGCGGCCGGTGGCCGCAGCGAACGCAGCCTTGGCGTAGGGCCTGGCGATGGTGCTCTTATCCGGCATCGTGTTCTCCGGCTACGCTTACAACTGCGCGGCAAACTCGTTGAGCAGCGCCTCGTGGGCGCGCGCATCGATCTCGCGCTCGAGGAGCTTCGCGGCGGCGGCGACTGCGATGGCGCCAACCTGTTGGCGCAGCTGCTCCTTCGCCCGAGCGGCATCGAGCTCGATTTGCTGCTGCGCGGCTGCCACCAGACGCTGGCCTTCCTGCGTCGCAGCGCTGCGCGCCTGCTCGAGGATCTCGCTGGCGCTGCGTTGAGCCTGATCGACGATGACTCCGGCACGCTCGCGCGCCTCGCGCAGGATGGTATCCGCGCCGGCGCGAGCCTGCTTGAGCTCTTCCTCGCCCTTACCGGCTGCTGCCAGCCCCTGCGCGATCCTGCGCTCGCGCTCCTGCATCTTTTCAAGCAGCGGCGGCCAGACGAACTTCATCGTGAACCAGATGAGCACGGCGAACACCGCCATCTGGATGATGAGCGTCAGATTGATGTACACGGTCGCCTCCTACCGAACAGCCGTTTGCAGGCGTTGCCTCAATGTGCGACCGCGTGCAGCGCCGCGAGGAACGGGTTGGCGAAGGTGAAAAACAACGCAAACCCGATGCCGATCATGGCAACCGCGTCGAGCAGGCCGGCGACCAGGAAGAAGCGGCCGAGCAACGCCGGCATCAGCTCGGGCTGGCGAGCCGAGCCCTCGATCAGGCGGCCGCCCAGGATGCCGAAGCCGATGGCGGTACCAAATGCGCCGGCTCCGAAGATGATGCCCACCGCGAGCACGGTCATGGCTTGGATCAATGCGACGTCATGCATGTAATTCTCCTCCAGGACGAAAACGTTGTTGAACGGGAAACTCAGTGATGCTCGTGAGCCATCGACAGGTACACGACCGTGAGCACCATGAAGACGAAGGCCTGAATCGTAATGATGAGCAGGTGGAAGACTTCCCACAGGAACGTCAGCACCGCCTGCATCAGCATCATCGCCCAGCCGCTCATGGTCTCCAGACCGGCGAAGCTGTGCAGCAGGGTGAGCAGGGCGAGCAGGGCAAACACCATCTCACCGGCAAAGATGTTACCGAACAACCGCAGTGCGAGCGAAATGGGACGCGCACAGAAGGTGACCGACTCGAGCACGAAATTGATCGGCACGAACAGCGCCTGCACAAACACGTTCTTGCTGCTGAAGGGGCGCAGCGTCAGTTCGCCGAGGAATCCGAGCGGACCCTTCACTTTGACGCTGTAGAAGATGGTCAGCAGGAACACCGTCAGCGACAGCCCGAAGACCGAACTGAGATCGGTGCTGGGCACCACCTTCAGATGCGCCAGACCGAGCCCACCGGCGATGTCCGGCAGCAGGTCGATCGGCAGCAGGTCCATGGCATTGAAGAGGAACACCCAGCAGAAGATCGTCAGGGCAAGCGGCGCGACCAGCTGGCTCGTGCCGTGAAACATGTCCTTGACCTGGTTGTCGATGAACTCGACGATCATCTCGACGAAGCTCTGGAATCCCCGCGGCGCGCCCGGATTGGCGACCGCACGGCGGGCGGCCCAATAGAAGCTGGCAGCGAACAGCACCGCGAGCAGCACCGAGAAGAACACGGTGTCGTAGTTGACCACCGAAAAATCGATGATCGACGTCTGCGGCTTGTTGGTCAGAAAGGTGAGATGGTGCGTAATGTACTCACCGATCCGCGACGACTGCGAAGCTGCCATTCTGGTCGATTCCGAGGTCAATCTTTCACTGTATGCGCGGCGTCAGCCGATACCGGCTGCTGCCGTCCACGCGAACGCGCGCCGAACCACAGGGCTCCGGCGAGCGCCAACCAATACACGATAAATGTCGCCACGAAGGCCGCGAACATCGCCAGCGGGGCGACCTTCACCCACTCGAAGGTCGCCACGAACAGCCCGATCACGGCGACGAGCTTCAGTGCCTCCCCCCCCATAAAGGCCCGCAGCGCCCGTTCGGCGCTCATCTCGCGCCGGCGGAAGCCGGCGAGTGCCAAAATCAGGCTCGCAGCGACTCCGATGCCCCCACCGAGCAGCGCAGAGAACGCCGCAAGCCGTCCGGATATCGCCCAGGCGAGCAATCCGGCCAGCAGCGTTGCAGCCACCTGGCCCAGCACGACGCCGAATGCCAGCCGCCGCGCTTGGGGCAGGTCGATCACAATCACCGAATTCTCACTCGCGGGTGTACCGCCGCGCGCCGGACCGCATTCCGGACCCACGGTGCCCTCACCGCTCGGACCGAAAAGCCGCGCGATTATATTGACCGGCCCCGGGGGAGTCTACTCCATCCGCGCCCGATCTAAGCCTGTGAAAATTGTGTGAAATTTCCGGTGGCGCGCGTCCGTATTCGTACGGATGCGCATCCGGGAAGATCCTAATGGATATGGGCGAGAATTCCGTCCAGTTCATCGAGGCTGTGGTAGGTGACGATCAGCGCCCCTTTGCCGCCGGCCCCCTGACGGATCGCCACCTGCGCGCCGAGCTTCTCCGCCAGCTGCTGCTCGAGGCGACGCACGTCGGGATCGGCGCTCCGCTCGGCCGCGGAGGGCGCAACCGGCGGCCGCAGCATGCGCCGGACCAGTGCCTCCGTTTCGCGCACCGACAGACCCTTCGCCACCACTTCGGCCGCGGCCTGGCGCTGTTCGCCGCGCTGCGCCAAACCGAGCAGTGCGCGCGCATGCCCCATCTCGATCTGGCGGCGCTCGATGAGCTCACAGACCTCGGCGGGCAGCTCGAGCAGCCGCAGCAGGTTGCTGACCCCGGCGCGCGAGCGCCCCACCGCCTCGGCGGCCTGTGCATGCGTCAGATTGAACTCGCTGATCAGCCGCTGCAGCGCGCGCGCCTCCTCGAGCGGATTGAGGTTCTCTCGCTGGATGTTCTCGATCAGTGCAACCGCGATCGCCGCCTCGTCCGGAATCCGCCGCACGATGGCCGGGATGTCCGCCAGCCCCGCAAGCTGCGCGGCCCGCCAACGGCGCTCACCGGCGATGATCTCGTAGCGCAGCGGGGCACCGACCGCCGCCGCGAGCGGGCGCACGACGATGGGCTGTACGACGCCTTGCGCCTTGATGGAGCCGGCCAGCTCCTCCAGCGACTCCGGATGCATGTCCGTGCGCGGCTGATACTTGCCCCGCTGCAGCACATCGAGGGGCAGCCGCGTCAGCTCGTCTGCGGCCGGCGCAGCGGGCTGCGGGCCCGTCTCGGGCGCCGCGCGGACTCCCGGGCCCAGCAGATCGGCCAGGCCACGCCCGAGGGTCGGTTTCTTCTGAATCATGACGCGCCCTCCCCGCTGAGCGGCCCGCTCTGTCCGCTCAGCGGTTCGGGCTCAGTCGAGGCTTCGGCGCGGCGGATCATCTCGCCGGCCAGGGCGAGGTAGGCGAGCGCGCCCCGGGAGTCCTTGTCGTGGAAGAGCACCGGGCGGCCGAACGAGGGCGCCTCGGCCAGTCGCACGTTGCGCGGAATGACCGTGCGGAACACCTTGTCGCTGAAATGCATGATCAGCTGCGCGCTCACTTCGTTGGCCAGGTTATTGCGCGGATCGAACATGGTGCGCAGGATGCCTTCTATCTCGAGGGCTGGATTGACCGCGGCGCGGATCTGCTCGATGGTGCCGAGCAGCGCGGACAGCCCCTCGAGGGCGTAATACTCGCACTGCATCGGGATCAACACACTGTCTGCGGCGACGAGCGCATTGACGGTGAGCATGTTCAGCGCCGGCGGGCAATCGATAAGGATCACCTCGTACGCTTCACGCACCGGCGCCAGGGCCTGGCGCAACCGCGTCTCGCGCCCCACGGTCAAGCCGAGCAACCGCACTTCCGCGGCGGTGAGATCTTGGTTGGCCGGCAGCAGCGCGTAGCCGCCCTGCTCGACCGTGCACAGCGCGGTGCCGAGCTCCGCCTCCGCGAGCAGTACCTCACAGGCCCCGCGCTCGATCTGCGCCTTGTCGATTCCGCTGCCCATGGTCGCGTTGCCCTGAGGATCCAAATCGAGCAGCAGCACCCGCCGCCGAGTGGCGGCGAGGGAGGCAGCCAGATTGACCGCCGTCGTCGTCTTGCCGACGCCGCCTTTCTGATTGGCAATCGCAATCACGCGCTTCATGGGGCGACAGTGTACTTCACCGCCGCCTGACCCCGGAGGCGCGCTCGGGGCGTGCGCCTCAGCCTTGACGTCCGGCCTGCAGCCGCTCGCGTGCCATCTGGTCCGCCACCGTGCTGGTTGGCAGCGTGTCACGCCGGGCGCGCTCGAATATTTGGGTCAGGCGCTCGGGGATCTTCTCGATCGCCGCACGCACGGCCACCTCAGTGGAGCCGCCGCGGTATTCATGCGCCACGTTGATGATGCCGCCGGCATTAATCACGTAGTCCGGAGCATAAAGAATTCCGGCCCTCATCAGCGCTTCACCGTCATTGGCGCACGCCAGCTGATTGTTCGCTGCGCCGGCCACCACGCGCGCCCGCAGACGCGGAATGCTCTGCGCATTGAGGATGGCCCCGAGCGCGCACGGCGCGAACACCTCCGCCGGCTGTTCGAGGAGAGTCTGTGCCGGAACGACTGTGGCGCCGAGCTCCTCGCGCACCCGCTCGGCCTGTTCGGCACGGGCGTCGGCCACGAGCAGACGGGCTCCTTCGGCCACAAGCAGCCGGCACAAGGGCTGACCCACGCCGCCGAGACCCTGCACCGCAACGGTCAGGCCGTCGAGGGACCGGCCGAGCTGGAAGCGCACCGCCGCCTGGATGCCCAGAAACACCCCCAACGCCGTCTTCGGACCTGGATCGCCGCCGACCTCGCCGCGACCGCGGGCAAGACCGCTCACGAAACGGGTCGTCGTCGCAACCTGCTGCATATCCACGGTTGTGGTGCCGACGTCCTCGGCGGTGATGTACCGCCCGCCCAGCGTATCGACCAGCCGGCCGAATGCTGCAAACAGTGCCGGGCTCTTGTGCACACGCGCATCGCCCAGGATCACCGCTTTGCCGCCGCCGAGATCGAGCTCGGCCATGGCGTTCTTGTAGCTCATGCCGCGCGAGAGACGCAGCGCATCGGTGAGCGCCTCGTCACTCGAGGGGTAGGGCCACATCCGGCAGCCTCCGGCGGCGGCGCCGAGCGCGGTGGAATGAATTGCGATGATCGCGCGCAGCCCCGTGGCCGGGTCGTGACCGAAAAGCACCTGCTCATGGCCATCAAAGTCCGGCAGAGTGAATAAATCCATGGGGTTCGCTCCCGCGTTCTCCGGCCTGCGTCCGGCCAATGCACCTTACGCTCGAGAGGCGCACCACGCGTCACAAAGCTTGCTCTATCGGCGCGATCGATGAATCATTCATTCCACCCGGGATTGGTTTGGCGAGATGATTTATGCAAGGTGATTTCGACCGCAGCGATGTACGCATCCTTGATCTCGTTCAGGAGCATGGCGACCTGTCGGCCGCCGAGGTCGCCGAGCGCCTCGGGATGACCCCTTCGACCTGTTGGCGGCGGCTAAGCCGCCTGGAGGAGAGTGGCGTGATCCGCAAGCGCGTGGCGCTGCTTGATCGGGAGAAGGTCGGGCTGAACGTACTGGTGTTTTCCCAGGTGAAGCTCGCCGGGCACGGGCGGGATGCGCTGCTGAAGTTCGAGCAGGCCGTACGCCAGCACCCGGAGATCCTCGAGTGCTACACGCTCATGGGCGAGACCGACTTCTTACTGCGCATCGCCTGCCCCGACATCAAGGCGTACGAGGCGTTCTTCCTCGATCACCTCTCCCGCTTCCCGGGCGTTCAGTCGGTGCACTCGTTCATCGCGCTTTCGGTCATCAAGGAGACCACGGTGCTGCCACTCAGTGCGGGCCCGAAGGGCGCGCCGCGCTGAGCACGATCAGGCAGCGGTCCGCGGCGAGTCCCGGCACCTCGAGCGCGATGGTCTCGGCCTGCCAGCCGGCCGGCAGGCCGTCGAGCTCGGCTTTGGGCCACTTGCCCTTGAGCGCCAGGATGCGCGTGGCCGGTCCGCACAAGGGCGCGACGGCCGCGACCAGCTCCGGCAGCGCGGCGAACGCACGCGCGATCACGGTGTCAAATGGCTGATCGGGCCGCAGCGACTCAACCCGCGCCTGCAGGGTCTCGACATTCACCAACCCCAGTGCGTGCGCTGCATGCGACACGAAGCGGATCTTCTTGCCGTTCGAATCGATCAGCGTAAAGCGTCGCTCGGGGTTGGCGAGCGCGAGCGGCAAGCCGGGGAACCCCGCGCCCGTGCCAACGTCGGCGATGCGCCCACCATGCAGAAAGCGATGAGCCGCCAGACTGTCGAGCAGGTGATGCGTTACCATGTCGGCCTGATCCGTGATGGCCGTCAGGTTGAAGCGGCGATTCCAGCGGGCCAGCTCCTCCAGCAACTGCAGCAGCCGCAGCGCATCATGCTCGGTCAGCGCGACACCTAACCCGGCGGCGCCGTGGATGAGCGTATGGATTGTGCGCTGGGCGTCGAGCGCCCCGGGCGTCGACTGGGAGGAACTCATGGGTCACGCGGCCTCGGACGGCATTGATTGTGGCAGAGGCGCACGCCGCGTGCTGTAGAAATTGCGCCTCATCAGCCCACTTGACGAGACACCGACGTGAGACTGCTGCTGGTTGAAGACGACGCCATGATCGGCGAGGCGATCCGCGCTGGCCTGCGCCGCGACGGCTTCACCGTGGACTGGGTACACGACGGGGAAACCGCCGAGCAAGTGCTCAAGACCGAGTCCTTCGACGTGCTGCTGCTCGACCTCGGCCTGCCGCGCAAAGCCGGCCTCGCGGTACTGAGCGGGCTGCGGGCCCGGGGCGATGCGCTGCCGGTGATCATTCTGACCGCGCGAGATTCGGTCTCGGACCGTGTCCAGGGACTCGATGCCGGGGCCGACGATTATCTGGTCAAGCCCTTCGACCTCGACGAGCTGGCGGCACGCATCCGGGCATTGCTGCGGCGCAAGTCGGGGCAGACTGCCCCCGCGATCGAGCACCTCGGCGTGGTGCTCAATCCCGCCGCGCACACCGTACAGCGGGACGGGCAGGACATCGCGCTCTCGCCACGGGAGTTCGCGCTCCTGCAGCTGCTGATGGAGCGGCCAGGCACCATTCACTCGCGCGAGCGGATCGAAGGGCGCCTGTACGGCTGGGGAGAAGAGCTCGAGAGCAACGCCATCGAGGTGCATGTACACGGCCTGCGCCGCAAGCTGGGCGCGGACTTCATTCTTACCGTGCGCGGAGTTGGCTACCGGGTGAGACCCGCATGACCAGCAGCTCGCTGCGGGCGCGCCTGCTCGCCTGGCTGCTCGGCGGCATCGCCGTGGTCGGGCTGTCCGGCGGTCTGGTCGTGTATCACAACACGCTGCGCCAGGCAGACGCGTTCTTTGATTATCATCTGGAGCAGATGGCGCTGCTGCTGCGCGATCAGCCGGTGGAATACCTTTGGCCACTTGAGATTCCCTCGCGCGCCGCCGCATACGGCTTTGTTGTCCAGGTCTGGACCATCGACGGTCAGCGAATCTGGGCGCCCCCGCACACGGTATTGCCCAACTTCACCACCATTGGCTTCTCGACGGTCAAGACCAGCGAGGGCCGCTGGCGCGTTTACGGCGTGGCATCCCCCACACGCGTGATCCAGGTTGCCCAACTGATGCGCGCGCGGCGTCAGCAGGCGATCCAACTGGCCGTCAAGACGCTTGAGCCGTTCGCCCTGGCGGTACCGATTCTCGGGATCCTGGTCTGGTTTGCCGTCGGGCACGCGCTCGAACCGCTGCAGCGTCTCGCCAGTTCGGTCAAGGCCCGCCGGGTCACCGCGCTCGAGCCGCTGCCCTCTGCGCAGTTGCCCGATGAAGTGCAACCGCTGGTGGCGGCACTCAACGATCTGCTCGGCCGCCTCGCCGGCGCTCTGGAGCGCGAGCGCGCGTTCATGGCCGACGCCGCGCACGAGTTGCGCACCCCGCTCACCGCATTGCACCTGCAGCTCGGGGCGCTCGCGCGCGCCAGCACGGACCGCGAGCGCGCCGAGGCGATGGAGCGACTCGCTGCCGGCGTCCAGCGCTCCATCCGGCTCGTCGAGCAGTTGCTGTCCCTCGCCCGCCAGGAGCCACGCGCGGAGCCGGCGTACGGGCGGGTCGCACTCGAGGAACTGGCAAGGGACGTGGTCGCCGAGCTCGTGCCGCTCGCCGACGCGCGCCGGATCGATCTCGGCATCGCCGATGCGCAGCCGGCGGTGGTCCTCGGCGAGCGTGAAGCGCTGGCGACGCTGATCCGCAACCTCGTCGACAACGCAGTGCGCTACACGCCGGCAGGTGGCCGCGTGGACGTCTCGGTGGCCCGATCGACGCCGGATGATGGGCGCGTCGTACTCAAGGTCGCCGACAATGGCCCGGGCATCGCCGCGCAGGAGCGCTCGCGCGTCTTCGACCGCTTCTACCGGCAACCCGGCGTGCAGGCACCGGGCAGCGGCCTCGGACTTGCCATCGTCAAGGCGATCGCCGATGCGCACGGGGCCGGGATCGAGCTCGACGCCGGCGAGGGTGGTCAGGGCCTCAGCGTGAGCGTGATATTCACCGCAGCCCCGCCCGCCTGAGTCCCCTCGCAGTCGACCGCACGCCCACTCACTTGGCGCGCCGCGCCTTGAGCGCCAGCAAGAACTGCGCAGTGGCTGCCTGCAGAGTCCGCCGCGCGGCGGGCTCGCCGAAGCGTCGGCCCGCCGCAGGCGCGCTCAGCAGCTCGACCGTCTGGTTGTGAAAGCGCAGCAGATACGTCAGCTGCTGCGCATCGGCGGCGCGAACCGCGTCGCCGGCCAGTCCCTGCGCGATCAACAGCGGTGAGCGGATGCGAGCCACTTCGCCGAGCGGGGAGATCCGATGCAGGAAGGCCGCCGTCGACGGGTCGCTCGGATCGCCGATCTCCGCCCGGCGGAAGGCCCGCTGCGTCGCGGGGGCGCGCGAGACGTAATCGTCGAGACTCGAGATGCCGTCGATGTCGACGGCCCCCAGCAGATGACCGTCGAAGGTAGCCAGACAATTCACCGCCAGCCAGCCGCCGTAACCCCGCCCCAGCAACACAATGCGGTGCAGGTCGAACCCCGGCTGCATGCCGATCCACACCATGAGCGAGCCGATGTCCCGGACCGCGTCCTGGCGGTGCGTGCCGGCCACCAGGGCGCGGAAGCTCCGGCCGTAACCCGATGAGCCGCGCACGTTCGGCGCGATCACCGCATACCCGAGCCGATCGACCACGAATTGCAGGAATGGCCGCCAGCGCGGACGGAACTGCCCGGCAACGCCCGCATGCAGCACGATCAACACCGGGGCCGGTCCCGATCCCGGCGGCAGATAGACGTAGGCGGAGATCATCCGCCACTGTCCGTCGACCCGATCCCAGGTCGGAAAATGCACCAGCCGTGCACGCGCGGGTCCCAGGGGACCGAGCAGCGCGGGCGAGCCGCCCCGCCAGCGCTGCACCTGGCGCTGATCGGCGTCATAGACGTAGGCGCCGGGGGGCTGCCGACTCGATTGAAACGTGAACCCCAGCCGGTGCCCGGAGTCAAAATGCAGATTCTCGATCACGCCGTCCTGCAGCCAGGGCACAACGATGTCGAGCTGGGCTTGCCGGTCCCGCACGTGCAGGCGGCTTTGACCATCGACGTCGACCGTGTACGCGACAAAACGCCCGTCCGGGCTCGCCGCGAATCCTTCGACGTCCCAAGGCAACTGCGCCGAGACGCGCTGCACGCGCCCCGAGAGCGGTGTGAGCCGCAATAGCTGCTCGTAATCGCTGCGCTGATCGGAAATCACATAGATCGCCGCGCCGCCGGGGGCAAACGCCGCGCTCGCAATCCGCGCGGGCTGCAGCGGCAGCAGCGTGAGCGCGCCGCTTTTGACGCGGAGCGTGTAGAGCGTCTGCGCATCGGGGCCGGCGTCACGCACCAGCAGCAACCGCCCGCCGTTCGAGGACCAGTCAAGCAGCCTCCAGCGGCCCGACAGCGCGCCAGCCACCAGGCGCGGCACTCCGGCGTTCACCCGCTGCTCGATGTACACCGCTTCGTCCGTTGCGCCAGGGGCTGCAGCGAGAAAGGCGATGCGGTTACCGGCGGCAGACCAGAGCGGCGTACCCAGGACCCGCTGTCCCGGGGCGAGCAGCCGGGTCGGCCCCGCCCCTGGGCGAAGCTGCCATCGCGTGACCCCGTTCGCGCGCTGCGGCCACAGCAATGCATCTCCGAGGCGTGGCACGGCGACGCGGCGAATGCCCCGCGCCAGATTCGCCAGCACCGTCGGCCGGGACGCCGCGCTGGCGAGACGCTCGAGCAGAATGCGTCGCCCGGTGTGCGCCTCGAGCAGCATCCCACCGCCGGACAGCCAGGCGAGAAACCGCTCGCCGCGCCATTGCTCGGCGCCTTGCAGGGCGCGAGCGAGCGCGGGGGTGAGCGGCGGAATGTCGCTCACCGGCGGTACGACGGCAGCCGTTGCGCGCGCCGCGAGGTAAATGCCGGCGAGGGCCGCAGCGGCAAGCGCCGGGCGGATCAACTTCGGGGAGGTCATATCGCTATGCTAGCGCAACGGGCTACCATCACGGCATGAGAGACGAGACTGTGCCGCTGCCGACTCCCAGACTGTTGCATCACCCCGACGGCATCACGGCCGTCGACGCCGAATATCTGCATCCCGGCCACGCCGCGGCTCACCTGGTGCGCCATGATGGACGCGCCGCATTTGTCGACGTCGGCACCAATCATTCGGTTCCCTACCTGCTCGCGGCGCTCGCGGCACTCGGCCTCAGACCCGAGGCGGTCGATTACGTCCTGTTGACGCACGTGCACCTGGATCACGCCGGTGGCGCAGGCCAGCTGATGCGAGCGCTACCGAACGCGGTGTGCGTGCTACACCCGCGGGGTGCACCGCACATGATCGATCCGACGCGGCTCACGGCGGGCTCGCGCGCCGTATACGGCCCGGAGCGCTTCGAGCGGCTCTACGGGCAAATCGAGCCAATTGCCGCCGAGCGCGTGCACGTCACTCACGACGGCGAGCGGCTGAGCCTCGCGGGACGCCCGTTCGAGATTCTGCATACCCCGGGGCATGCGCTGCACCACCAGGTATTCGTGGATCTCGCCCACCGCTGCATGTTCACCGGCGACACCTTCGGCATCTCCTACCGGGAGCTCGACAGTCCCGCAGGCGCCTTCATTACCCCGACCACCACGCCGACTCAGTTCGACCCGGCACAGATGCGTGCCTCGATCGAGCGGCTCCTCGGCTATGCGCCCGAGGCGATGTACCTGATGCATTACAGCCGGGTCACCGGCGTACCGCGACTCGCGCAGTCGCTGCTGCAGCAGATTGAGGACCTCGAGCGCATCGCCCGCGCGAGCGCCAACGCCCCCGATCGCCACGGCGCAATTCAGGCGGCGATGTGGCAGTTGTGGCGCGAACTGGCGCTCCGGCACGGCTGCCCGGTCAGCGAGACGCGGCTGGCCGAGCTGCTCGCGGGGGACCTGGAGCTGAACACCCAGGGCCTGGTTCACTGGCTGGACACGCGCGCCACCTGAAACGCAGCCTCGGGAGCGCTGACGGGGTCGACGGTGCGTCCTTAAGGGTCACTTAAGATTGCCCCTCTATGCTGCTCGCCTGGATTCTTTCGCAGAGTGAACATCGGACTCGCAGAGGCTGCTATGACCATGAGGAAACTGATCCGAAATCCGCTGATTGCCGCCGCGCTCGGCGTGCTGGTCGGGGCCGCGCCACTCGCGGCGCTGTACGGCGTGCGCGCGGCCGACGCCGCCAACAGCCCCCCTCCGGCAGGCCTGACATCGAGCTCACCGCGCGGTGGGGTGGCAGTTGTTCTGCCGGACTTCTCCACCCTGGTCAAAAAATATGGCCCGGCGGTGGTGAGCATCCGCGTCATCGAAAAATCATCTGACTCGGGCATGCAGGGTTCGCCGTTCGGCCCGGGCAGCCCGTTTGCACCGTTCTTCCACAACTTCCCATTCCAGGCGCCGCAGCAGACCCCCATCGAGGGCGAGGGCTCGGGATTCATCATCCGCCCCGACGGTCTGATTCTCACCAACGCGCATGTGGTCGCCGGCGCGAGCAAGGTGACCGTGCAGCTGCGCAACCGGCGGGAATATCCAGCCAAGATCATCGGCATCGACAAGGTCTCCGACGTCGCGGTGATCAAGATTGCCGCCAACAACCTGCCGACGGTGCACATCGGGGACTCGAGCGACCTTGAGGTCGGCCAGTGGGTGCTCGCGATCGGCGCTCCGTTCGGCTTCGACAACAGCGCCACCGCGGGCATCGTCAGCGCCAAGGGCCGCATGCTGCCGCACTCGAACTACGTGCCGTTCATCCAGACGGACGTGCCGATCAATCCCGGCAATTCCGGCGGACCGCTGTTCAATATGCAGGGCCAGGTGGTCGGCATCAACTCGCAGATCTACAGCCGCTCGGGCGGCTTCATGGGTCTGTCGTTCTCGATTCCGATCAACGTGGCGATGCATGTGGCCGATCAGCTGATCGCCACCGGGCACGTGCGCCGCGGCGAGCTCGGCATCTACATTCAGCCGGTCGACCAGGGACTGGCCGACTCCTTCGGGCTGCCCGCGCCGGAAGGTGCGCTCGTGGCGAGCGTCAACCCCAATTCCCCCGCGCAGGCCGCCGGCATCGAGCCCGGCGATGTCATCATCGCGCTCAACGGCCGAAAGGTTGAGAATTCGAACGATCTGCCGGTGCGCATCGCAAGCCTGCCGCCGGGCACGAAGGTGAATCTCACCGTCTGGCGCAATCACGCCGAGCGGCAGGTGATCGCTACGCTGGGCGCCATGGGCACCAAGGCGCTGGCTGCGGCCGGCGGCGCGCACCAGCCCGGCGGCCGGCTGGGCCTGGTGGTCCGGCCGCTCACGGCCGATGAGCAGCAGCAGGACAACACTCACGGCGGCCTGATGGTGCAGGGCGTCAGTGGCCCCGCGGAGGACGCCGGCATCCAGCCCGGTGACATCGTCCTCTCGGCCAATGGTGAGCCGGTCTCCACGGCGAGCCAGCTGCAGGCGGCCGTGGCGAAGTCCAAAGGCCATGTCGCGCTGCTCATTCAGCGTGGCGACACGCGGATCTTCGTGCCGGTCGAGGTGCATTGATCGGCGGGCGGGCCGAGGCGGTGCCGAGCGCCGCCCGGCCCGCCCCGAGTCTGACTTGAGACAGGGATCGGCTCATCGCGGCAGACTGAAGGGCGCTGGCGGTCCGCGCCCGGTGCCGCGAATGAATCAAGGGCGCGGAGTGCGCCCGGCCGACACCGGTTCCCCGGCCGGTGTGTTGCGGTCCGGGGAGGGCATGCTCCCTCCCCGGACCGTGTTGTGAGCCGGTGGCGCCGGCGAGGGGCTCAGTGCGTGGACGACCAGCGCGTATACGGCCGCGGCACCGTGTGCAGGCCGGGCTTGAGGTGACTGAAGTAGGCCGCCACCACGCGGATTTGCGCGTTCGTGAGCGAGTGCGCGATCGCATCCATGATCGGGCTTTGCCGGTAGCCAGTCTGATACTCGTGCAGCACCCGGATGAGATAACTCTCGTGCTGGCCGGCCAGCGTGGGATACATCGGCGCCACGCCAATCCCATTGCTGCCGTGACACGAGGTGCACACCGCGGCAGCCGCGGGCACCGCCGATGCGGCGACCGGTTTGGCGGTCACCGGCTTACCGCCGAGATAGGTGGCCGCGTCGGCAATCTGCTGCTCACTGAGCGACAGTGCTTGCAGATGCATCGTCGGATAGGCGCGCTGACCATTGCGGTATTCGTTCAGCGCGTTTTCAAGGTACGTGACCGACTGGCCCCGCAGCCGCGGCACGGCATAGTCTGGGTAGGCATTCCGGTATCCTTTAATGCCGTGACAGCCCAGACAGGTATAGGCAATGATTTTCCCCTGGCGCGCGTTGCCCGTAGGCGGCTGCTGAGCCGATGCCGAGGTGGCGAAAGCCGCAAGCACCCCTGCGGCGACCGCCAGGACGAGTCGCCGGCCCGAACGCACGTGTGAACATAGCCAAAGTTCCGACATGGTGATCTCCGGCTCAGTGCGCAAAGCAGTCTCCGATCTTATCGGACCGGCCACCTGGAACGCCAGCCGGGCGAGCAGATCGTGATCGGATTGATCCAGCGGGTCAGCCGGGCACAGGTAAGCACGCAGGGCCGCCTGCTCGGGCGCATCGACCGCGGCACCCTGGGGCTGATCGGCGTGCGCCGCGGCGATGACCGTGCGGCAGCCGATCGATTGCTCGAGCGCCTGCTCGCCTATCGGATCTTTCCCGATGCCGCCGGGCGCATGAACGTCGCGCTGCGCGAAGCAGGGGGAGGTCTGCTGCTCGTCCCGCAGTTCACGCTGGCCGCCGACACCCATAAAGGGACTCGCGCCGGCTTCAGCGCCGCGGCGCCGGCACAGGAAGCGCAGGCGCTGTTTGCCTACCTGGTGCGTCAGGCCGCAGCGCGGCACGCCCCCGTGGCGAGCGGGGAGTTCGGTGCGGACATGCAGGTCGAGCTGGTCAACGACGGGCCGGTCACGTTCTGGCTGGAAGGTTGAGCCCCTCGCTATGCGGGTTTTTGCGGATGGCCGGACGGGCAAAGTTTCTCGGCTCAGATGGGCCAATTGGCCTATGATGCGGGTCGGCTATTCCTTTATTTTATTTGCGTAAGCGGAGTCCAGAGCTTATGGATTTCGATTTCAAGACCCTGCTGGTCATTCTGGTCGTCGTGCTGCTGATCTTCGGCGGCAAGAAACTGCGCACGATCGGCGATGATCTGGGCCATGCCGTGCGGGGTTTCAAGAAGGCGATGAACGAGGGCGACAAGGAGGAGTCCGCCTCGTCCGTCGAGACCCGGCAGATCCGCTCCGACGGGGCCGACGCCGAGTTCCCCGAGATGAAAAGCGGCGCTCAGGCCCCCAAGGGCGGTCGCAATACCTGAGGCCCATGGCGCGGACGGTCCCGGCCTGCGCGGTGCTTCCGGCCGCGGGAGGCGGGGTTTGGGTCCGCGCATGACGTAGCCGCTGAGCAGCCATGTTCGACTTCGGCTTTTCCGAGATACTGCTCATCTTCGTTCTCGCACTGATCGTGCTGGGTCCGGAGAGGCTGCCCAGCGTGGTCCGCCGCGTCGGCCGCTGGGTGGGGCGCGCGCGCGCCATGGCGCGACAGCTCCAGGAGCAACTGGAAGAGGAAATCGACCTCGATGGCCGGCGCCGCGCCGCGCCGCCCGAGCCATCGGCCGCACCGCCGGCGTCCGAGCCCGTGATGGCGCAGAGCGAAGCGGCCACGGCCCCGGGCACGGCAGAAGAACACGGCGCCGCAGCGACCGAGAGCCCGCCGCAGACAGATACAGACCGCACCGGCAGCCATGAGCCCCGAGCCTGAAGAGCTGGCCGAAGGCACGCTGATCTCCCACCTGCTCGAGCTGCGTGAGCGGCTCATCCGCGCGCTGGTGGCGATCGGGCTGCTGTTCGTGCCCTGCGCCTTGTACGCCAATGAGTTGTTTTCGTGGGCTGCCCAGCCGCTGCTGAAAATGCTGCCGAAGGGCTCGAGCCTGATTGCCACCGGCGTGGCAGCGCCGTTCACCACGCCGTTCAAACTGGCCTTCTTCGTTGCGCTGTTCGCGGCCATGCCCTACGTGCTGTATCAGGTCTGGGCATTCGTGGCCCCCGGGCTGTACCGGCACGAGAAGCGCTTCGCGCTGCCGCTGCTCGTCTCCTCGATTATCCTGTTCTACACCGGGATGACATTCGCGTATTTCGCGGTGTTCCCTGCGATTTTCCACTTCTTCGCTGCAACCACGCCGAAGGGCGTGGCGATGATGACCGACATCTCGCAGTACCTGGACTTCGTGCTGGTGATGTTTTTCGCCTTTGGCGCGGCGTTTGAAGTGCCGGTCGCGGTGGTGCTGCTGGTGGTGATGAACCTCGTCACCGTGCAAAAGCTGCGCGCCATCCGCGGCTACGTGCTACTCGGCGTGTTCATCGTCGCCGCGTTCATCACACCGCCGGACGCGGTCTCGCAATCGATCATGGCCGTGCCGATGTATCTGCTCTATGAGACCGGCGTGATCATGGCGAGCATTCTGGTCCGTCCCGGAACCGGCGCGACCGAGGAGGAGCCGAGCGCACCATCCTGAGTCGGCCCACGTTTTGCTGAGGCACAGAACAACAACATCCCAGGGGGATCATGAGCACGACCCGCACTGACACGCGGTCGGGCGCCGAACCGACGGCGCAGCGCACTCTGTTCGGCCACCCGCGCGGCCTCGCAACGCTCTTCTTCACCGAGATGTGGGAGCGCTTCACCTATTACGGCATCCAGTCGATTCTCATCCTGTTCATGGTCGCTGCCAGCGGCCGCGGCGGGCTCGGGGTCGGCGATCGCAGCGCCAATGCCATCGTCGGACTGTACTTCGGCGGCACCTATTTGTTGTCGCTGCTCGGCGGCTGGGTCGCCGACCGCCTGATCGGCGGTCGCCAGGCAGTGCTCTCGGGCGGGCTGCTGATCACCGCCGGCAACGCCCTGCTTGCCGCAGGCAGCCACCGCCTGTTCTTCCTCGGCCTGATCTTCAACGTCCTCGGCGTGGGGCTGCTCAAGCCCAACGTGAGCGCTACTGTGGGAGCGCTGTATCCGGAGGGCGGCTCGCAGCGCGACGCCGGCTTCTCGATCTTCTACATGGGCATCAACATCGGCTCGCTGTTCGGCCCGATGTTCGTGCCGGTCGTGGCCCAACATTTCGGCTGGCACGCGGGATTCGCTCTGCCTGCGCTCGGCATGCTGATCGGCGTGGTCCAGTTCCTCGCCACGCAACGCTATCTGGGACAGGCCGGCAGCGCGCCGGCGAACGCCCGACCGCGCTCCTGGTTCGCGCTCTGCGGGTTCGCGGCGCTGATCGCGCTGCTCACGGTCCTCACGCTCAACGGCGCCCTCACCGTCAATGCGGTGAGGCTGTCGACTTCAATTTCCTGGGCGGTGGGCATTCTGATGGCCGCGTACCTGCTGTACATGGCGCTCGCCGGTGGTCTGAGCCGCCAGGAGCGCGGCCGCGTGTTCGCCATGATGGCGCTGTTTGCCGCATCCACCGTGTTCTGGATGGCCTACATGCAGATGTTCGGCTCGTTCACGCTGTTCGCGGAGCGGTATACCGACCTGAACGTGTTCGGCTGGCGCATGCCGGCCGGCGACATGCAGGCCGTCGACCCCGTGTTCATCATCGCACTGGCGCCGCTGTTCGCGGCCCTGTGGGTCGCCCTCGGCCGCCGCGGCCGCGACCTTTCCTCGCCGGGCAAGTTTGCCTGGGGACTGCTGCTGATGGCCGCGAGCATGCTCGTGATGTACGTGGCGGCGCTACGGGTCATGCGGGGGCAGGTGGTCTCCCCACTGTGGTTGACTGCCACCTATTTCCTGAACGCGTGCGGCGAGCTGTGCCTCTCGCCGGTGGGCCTGTCCTCGACCACCAAACTGGCGCCGGCGCGCTTCGCCGGACAGACGATGGGCTTATGGTTTCTGACCCTGGCACTCGGCAGCTTTCTCGCGGGGCTGCTCTCGGGCGACTATAGCGCCCAGCACCTGGCGACGTTGCCGGCGCTGTACCTCGAGCTGTTCTGGTGGAGCGCCGGCGGCGGGGTGCTGATGCTGCTGATCAGCGCGCCGGTGAAGCGGCTGATGGCCGGCGTGCAGTAACCGGGGCTGCGAGCGGGAGCACAAGCATGAGACTGATTGCCAACTTCGCCAGACTGACGCGCGCGCAGCGCCACGCCTACTTCGCCGCGCTCGGTGGCTGGACACTCGATGCGTTTGATTTCTTCATCTTCATTGTGGCGCTGCGCGCAATCGGGGCGGATTTCCACGTCAGTCTCACCGCCGTAAGCTTCGGCATCACCCTGACTCTGGCGATGCGGCCCCTGGGGGCGTTGATTTTCGGCTGGCTCGCGGAGAAATACGGGCGCCGCCCAATTCTCATGGCGAACGTACTGTCCTTCGCGTTGATCGAACTCGCCTCGGCGTTCGCGCCGAACCTCACCGTGCTGCTCGCACTGCGCGCGGCATTCGGGCTCGCCATGGGCGGGGAGTGGGGGGTCGGAGCGGCGCTCGCGTTCGAGACGCTGCCGGCGCAGGGACGCGGATTCTTCTCCGGATTGTTGCAGGAAGGCTATGTGCTCGGCTTTCTGCTCGCCGCGGCGGTTTCGCGCCTGTTCTTCACCGCGGTCGGCTGGCGCGGGCTGTTCGTCATCGGCGCGCTGCCGGCGCTGCTCGTGCTCTATATCCGCCTCGGCGTCGCGGAATCTCCGGCTTGGCTGGAAGGCCGGCACGCCCGGCGCGCTTCGCTGCGCGAAATCGGTCGCATTGCCTCTGCCAACGCGCCGCTGCTGCTGTACATGATTGCGCTCATGGCGCTGTTCAACGCGTTTTCACACGGCTCACAAGATCTGTACAAGCCGTTCCTGATCGGGCAACGCGGACTCAGTGGTGCGCACGCCGATGATCTGCTGATGCTGATGAATGTCGGGGCACTGCTCGGCGGCATGGTCTTCGGCGCGCTGTCAGAGCGCATCGGCCGCAGAAAGGCGATCGCCGGCGCGGCGCTGCTCGCTCTGCCGGTGATTCCGCTCTGGACGTACGCGCCGAGCGTGCCGCTGCTGGCGCTCGGAGCGTTCCTCATGCAGTTCATGGTGCAGGGAGCCTGGGGCATCGTGCCGGCGCACCTGAATGAGCTCTCGCCTCCGGGGGTCCGGGCGATCCTGCCGGCCTTTGCGTACCAGCTCGGCAATTTCGCCATGGCATTGCTTGCACCCGCACAGTCCGCGATCGCCGCGCGCCACGGCCACGATCTTGCCGTGGTGCTCGCCACTACACTCGGCATCGTCGCCGTAGCGCTGACCGCGGCAACACTGCTCGGCAAGGAGGCGAAAAGCGTGTCGTTCCTGCGTGCACCGGGAGACCGCTGAGGCGGTTGGCGCCGCGGACGCGACGCCAACCGCCACCGCAAGAGTCAATCCGCTGGTTTGATGAATCTCAACAGATACGCGTCGGCGTAGCCGATGGCCGCATAGCGACGGCGGGCTGCGGCAGACTGGTCCGCCAGCGACGGCGGCAGGAAAAAGACCGGAACGTTGCGCGGATCTCTCGGGTTGGCGAGCGCCTCGGACGTGCCGCCGAGCTTAAAGCCCGCCGCCTCGGCCTCGTGGATCACGAACGCCTGGGGAAGGCGTGCCATCGGAAAGCACTGCTCGAGCGGCATAGCGGGCGCGCAGCGGTGACCGGCAATGCCGAGAATGCCGCCCGGCTTGAGGACACGATAGGCGCTGCGCAGAAACTTCTCAAGAAAGATCGGCGTCACCTCGTGATGTACGTTCTCGAACATCAGATCGTGCATGTTGTTGAAGGTCACCACCATGTCGGCGGAGTCGGGCGCGCCGAGATGCAGATAATTCGGCAATTCGAACGGCTCGAGGCGTACGTTGCCGTATACGGCCGGGTCGGCAGCGAGTTTGTGCTCGTACGCCAGAGCCGAGCGATGCGCCCAGCCGCTCGTGCCAGCCACCGGCGAGGTCGCTTCGATCAGCTGGCCGTGCGCATGCAGGAACGGCGCGAGAATTTCCGTGTACCACCCCCCGCCCGGCAGAACCTCCACGACGCGCATGTTCGGACGAATGCCGAAGAACTCCAGCGTCTGCAGCGGATGGCGGTACTTGTCGCGTTCCTTGTAGGCCGGGGTGCGCTGCGGACCGTTGATCGCCGCTGCCAGCGCGCGCTGCACGGCAGGAGGGGTTGCGGCCAAGGTAGTGCCGATCATGGCGGTCGCGGCGAGCGCACAGGCGCCCGCCCAGAGCACGAGACGGGCGGGGGCTTGAGCCAGGCGGTTGCGGCGCGATGGGCGCGCGGCGGTGGAAACGGGTGGGTACATGAAATGACCTCCGGGTGTCAGCAGGCTAACGATTCAGAGTCCAACCACGATTCAACCGCACACCGTCGTCCTGCCGTCGTTCGCAGTTCCGGTCCGCAGCAGACCGTGCGCTTGATTCGCGTTGCTTCGCGACGGTCGTGCGGCGCTTGTCAGTGGGCCCGGTCCAGTGCTGCGCCGGACTGACATGCTGCAAGCGCTTTGCATTCCGCCTGATTTGGCGGCATCCGCCATGAAGCGCGCAAATGAGTGTATGCCCGACCACGAACCCACACAATGGCCGCAGGCTGCCTCTCGAGCAGGCAACCTGGGCTGCGCGGCCTCATAACTTCACGGCACGTTAGAGGTTCCCCCGGGCGCCCCGCTCAGCGCCCGCGGGCGAGCAACCGCTCGAGATACGGCCACACGGTGTCGAGCACGAGCGGCTCGCCGCGCGCATTGGGATGCAGTCCATCGGATTGCATCAGGCGCGGATCGAGCGCGACGTGCGCGAGCAGGAACGGTACCAGCGGCAGGTGATATTGCCGTGCCAGGCGCGGGTACAGCAGTGCAAACTGGCGCGTGTATCGCGGCCCGTAGTTCGGCGGGATCTGGATGCCGAGCAGCAGAACCCGTGCGTGCGCGGCGCGCGCCAGACGCACCATGGCGGCAAGATTGTGGGCCGCGAGCGCGAGCGGCAAGCCGCGCAGGCCATCGTTCGCGCCGAGCTCTAGGATGACGATACCGGGGTGATACCTCTGCAGCGCCTGCGGCAGGCGCTGCAGACCGCCGGTGGTCGTCTCCCCGCTCACGCTGGCATTGACGATACGGTATCGGTACCCTTGGCTGTGCAGGCGCTTCGCCAGCAGCGCCACCCATCCCTGCTCCGGACGCAAGCCGTGCGCGGCACTGAGGCTGTCGCCGAATACCAGGATGTTGCGGCCCGATGCCCAGGCCGATGGCAGTGTCAACAGCAGCAGCCCGATGCCCAACATGACCGCGAGCCAAGAGGGCGCGATGCGAGAATGCGTTCTCAAAGCCGAGCACCTCACGAAGACAGTAGACAGTCCGGCAGGTCCGCTCACTATTGTGCACGAGGCGTCTGTCGAGGTGGCGAGCGGCGAAACGCTGGCGGTGATGGGCCCCTCGGGTGCGGGCAAGTCGACGCTGCTGGCCCTGCTGGCGGGGCTGGATCTGCCGACCAGCGGGCGGGTGGTGCTCGCCGGCTCGGACCTGACCGCGCTCGATGAGGATGGCCGGGCGCGCGTGCGCGGTGCGCACGTCGGCTTCGTGTTTCAGGCCTTCCATCTCATCCCAGCGCTGACGGCGCTCGAGAACGTCGCCCTGCCGCTGGAACTGACCGGCCTGGTCAACGCGGGCGCGCAGGCCCGCGCCGCGCTCGCGCATGTGGGTCTGGCGCAGCGTGCCGGGCACTACCCGCGACAGCTCTCCGGCGGTGAACAGCAGCGCGTTGCATTGGCGCGCGCATTCGTACGCCGTCCCGCGATCCTGTTCGCCGATGAACCGACCGGCAATCTGGACGCCGAGACCGGCGCGAACATCATCGAGCGGCTCTTTGCGCTGAACACCGAGGCCGGCACCACGCTGATCCTCGTGACCCACGACCGTGCGCTTGCGGCGCGCTGTGCCCGCACGGTGCACATGCAAGCGGGCCGGATCCTCTGACATGCGTACGGTGCGCTTCGCGCTGCGCATGTTGAGCCGGGAGTGGCGCTCGGGGGAGCTCGGGGTCCTGCTGCTCGCTTTGATCGTGGCTGTCGGGGCACTGTCGGGTGTCGGCTTTCTGGTCAGCCGGATCCGTGCTGCGGTGACGCTGCAGGCAAGCGCCATACTCGCGGCCGACCTTCGTCTGGAATCGCCGCGGCCGATTCCGTCGGCGGATTTCTCGGCGGCGGCACGATACGGTCTGCGCACTGCGCATGCGATCGGCATGCTGAGCGTGGTGTTTCATGGCGAGCGCAGTCAGCTCACCGATCTTTACGCGGTCTCGGCGGGCTATCCGCTGCGCGGGCGCGTACTCGTTGCATGGCGGCCATTCGCAACCGGAACGGCGATCGCCGGCCTTCCCCCGCCCGGGAAGGTGTGGGTGGATTCGCGGCTGCTCGCGGTACTCGGCGCGCGGATCGGCTCGCAGCTCGCAATCGGAGCGGGAACCTTCACCATCGGACGGGTGCTCATTTCACGGCCGGATCAGGGCAGCACCTTCACGGGACTCGTCCCGGGGCTGCTGATGAACGAGGCCGATGTCTCCCGGACGCAGCTGATCCAGCCCGGCAGCCGCGTGCGCTACAGCGCGCTATTCGCGGGCTCGCCGCGCAGGGTGCGCGCATTTCGCACATGGCTGCAGGCTCACCTCGGCAGCGGCGAGCGGCTGCGCACCCTCGCCGATGCCAGCCGGCAGATCCATAGCGCGCTCGAGCGGTCCGAGCGCTTTCTGAACCTCGCGGCGCTGACCGCCGTGCTGCTGTGTGCCGCGGCAGTGGCGATGGCCGCGCGCCGTTACGTTGCACGCCATCTCGACACGGTCGCGCTGCTGAAGACACTGGGGGCGCCTCGCCGCAGCGTATTGGGGCTGGCGATTGCACAGCTGGTGGCGATTGCGCTGCTGACCGCGACGCTGGGATGCGTCCTTGGGGAATTAACGCAGTTGTGGCTCGTGCACGCTCTGCGCGGCGTGCTGGCCGCAGGGGTTCTGCCGGCGCCGAGTCTCGCCCCTGTGGTTATCGGCTTCACGACGGCGCTCGCATTGCTGACCGGTTTCGCACTGCCACCTCTGTTGCAGCTGACGCACACGCCGGCCATGCGCGTCCTGCGGCGCGACTTGGAGGCACCGCCACCGGCAGTGCTGCTCGCCTTCGGACCCGCTGCCGCGCTCGTCGTGCTGCTCATGTATTGGACCGTGGGCGAGGCGGGGTTGTTTGTGCGCCTGGCGATCGGTCTGGCTGCCTTCATCGTCGTGCTGATCGCGGCCGGATTCGCGCTCGTGCTGCTCGCCAATCGACTGCGCGGCGGGATCGGAATCACCTGGCGCTATGGCCTCGCCAATCTCGGTCGCCGCCGCGCCGACAGCGTGGTGCAGATCGTTGCGTTTGGCACGGGCATCATGGCGTTGGCGCTGCTCGGGATTCTGCGCAGCGATCTGACCGGCGGCTGGCGGCGCACGCTGCCTGCGGATCTGCCGAACTATTTCTTCATCAATATTCCGCCGGCGAGCCGCACACAGTTCACTGCGTTCCTGCGCGCTCAGGGAGCCCGGCCGCAGCGCATGCTGCCGTTGCTGCGCGGTCGGCTCACTGCCATCGACGGACGGCCGGTGGCATCGATCCAGTTTGCCGATCCGCGGGGCAAGCGGTTCGCGACACGGGAACAGAATCTGACCTGGTCGGCGACGCTCGGCAGCGCAAACCATCTGATTGCAGGCCGCTGGTGGGGTCCGGGCGATAACGGCAAACCGCTCGTGTCGGTCTCCAGCGAGTTCATGCGCTGGCTGGGACTGCGCCTCGGCGAGCAGCTCACGTTCGACGTTGCAGGCGATCGGCTCACGGTGCGCATCGCCAGCGTGCGCAAGGTGCGTTGGGACAGCTTCAAACCCAACTTCTTCCTGGTGTTCGCACCGGGGCTGCTCGAGCAGCAGACCGGGACCTACCTCACCAGCGCCTACCTCACGCCGCACCAGGCCCGCGCGCTGGCGCAGGTGGCGCAACGCTTCCCCAGCGTGTCGATCTTCGACATCGACAATCTGCTGCGGGACGTGCGCTCGATGCTCGATAAGGCGATTCTTGCGGTGCAGAGTGTGTTTCTCTTCACGCTGCTCGCGGGGCTCACCGTGTTGCTCGCCGCTGTGCAGGCGAGCCGAGAACAGCGACGCTACGAGAGCGCCCTGCTGCGCACGCTGGGTGCAAGCCGCGCAACCGTCACGCAGGGCATGCTCGCGGAATTCGCCGCGCTCGGCGCCCTCTCAGGACTGATAGGCGCCGCCGGCGCCAGCATGGCCGCGTGGTATCTGACGCGGGAACTGTTGAATCTGCCGTACGCGTTCAATGTTTCTGCCTGCCTCATCGCGATCATCGGCGGCACCGTGCTGGTGACCGCCAGTGGTTGGATCGCAACCCGCTCGGCGCTCAATCAGCCGCCGCTCGCAGTCCTACGCGTCGGCGCAGAATAAGCTCGAATCGCCACGCTCAGGGGCGACCGAGCGCCTCCTGCAGCAGCGCGGTGAGGGGCTTTAGATAAAACGCGGCAGCTGGCGTCAGCTGCGGCTCGATCCCGAGACGACGCACTGCCGCAGCGACAACCGGTCCGACCGTTGCGACCACCGTGGAGCGGAGCGCCGCACGCACAGACGCCTCACCGGCGACAGCCACCAACCGATCGAGCTGAGTCGAGCTGGTGAACGCGATGGCGTCAACGGTGCCCCGGCGCAGCTGCTCGAGCAGACTTTGCACCGCACTCTCGTCGACAGCATCGGCATAGACGTAAGGCGCGACAGTCGAGACCTCTGCACCCGCGGCCTGCAGAAAATCAATCAGCGGCTGATTCGGGTCAGTGCCGTAGAGCTGCACGCCGACACGCCGTCCTGCCAACGGGCCGTCCGCCAGCGCCGCGATAACCCCGCGCGTCGTCGCCTCGGCAGCGGACAGATCGGTGTGCAGCCCGAGCTCACGCAACGCCTTTGCGGGCTTCGGGCCGCGTGTAATTTTCCGCACGCGCGCAAGCGCGGCCAGGAACCCCGGGCGCAGAGCCGGCTCATGCTGCTCGATCGCGCCGAGCAGACGGCGCAGCCCCTCGCCGGTGAGAAGGATAAGGTCATCGTGACAACCGGCGGCGAACCGCCGGCACCACGACAGCACCGGAGCAGGATCCGGCGCATCGCGGATCGCCACCATGGGGCAACGTAGAACACGCGCGCCGCGGCGCTCGAGCAGCCCGGCAAAGATCGCCAGCTCACGCGCTTCGGGTAGCGCGATGGTGCGTCCAGCAAGCGGTTCGGTCTGCATCACGGTGAACTCTACAGGGACGGCTTGGCGGACAAGCTCACGGCCGGGGCCGTGCCCAGGATCAGGTCGGCGGCCTTCTCCGCGATCATGATCGTCGGCGCGTTGGTGTTCCCGCTCACGAGCGTCGGCATGATCGAGGCGTCGACTACGCGCAGCCCGTCAACGCCGCGCACGCGCAATTGCGCATCGACCACCGCGGCATCGTCCGCGCCCATGCGGCAGGTTCCCACTGGATGATATTCGGTCTCGGCCGCTGCGCGTATGAACTGCTCGATTTGCGCGCCGCTGCGCTGCTCGGCCCCTGGAAACACCTCGGCGCCGACCACGGCGCGCAAGGGTGCCTGTGCGTAGATCTCGCGCGCGCGGCGGATGCCGGCAACGAGCGGCCCGAGATCCTGCGGGACACTCAGATAAGCCGGGTCGATCCGTGGGGGCTGAAGCGGATCGCTGGAAGCGAGGCGGATCGTGCCACGGCTTGCCGGGCGCAGATAACAGACGTGCAGCGTCATGCCGTGACCCGGCATGCGCCGTCGACCATGATCGACGACATAAGCAGGGATGAAGTGCAGTTGCACATCTGGGGTAGCGGCCTGCTCGTCGCAACACAGGAACGCACCGGCCTCCGCGACGTTACTGGTGCCCGGTCCATCGTGCCTGAGCGCGTAACGCAGCGCCGTGCGCACTGCTCCAACACCGCTCGCGAGCCGATCGAGGGTGATCGGTTGCGTGCAGGCGTGAATCACGTGGACGTCGAGGTGGTCCTGCAGATTGCGGCCGACCCCGGGCAGGTCGTGCTGCACCGCGAGGCCCTGCGCGCGCAGCTCATCAGCCGGCCCGATGCCCGAGAGCAGCAAGAGTTGCGGAGAATTGATGGCACCGGCAGCGAGCAACACTTCGCGCTGCGCCAGGGCTACGAGGCGAGCGCCTCCACGGATGTACTCGATCCCCACCGCCTTCCGGCCCCGCAAGCGAATGTGCAGCGCCATGGCGCCGGTCATGACGGTCAGATTGCGGCGATGAGCAATCGGATGCAGGTAGGCGTCCGCTGCGCTGCAGCGGCGGCCCGCCAGCTGCGTCACCTGATAAAGACCGGCGCCGGCCTGTTCGCGGCCGTTGAAATCGGCGTTCTCTGCCAGGCCGCTCGCAACGGCCGCCGCGACGAATTGATGACTGAGGGGGTTGGTGTAGCGGCGTTCGCACACATTGAGCGGGCCGCCCCGGCCATGCCATTCGGTGTGAATCGACTCATTATTCTCCGCACGACGGAAGTAGGGCAGTACGTCGCGATAGCCCCAACCTGGATTGCCGAGGTCGCGCCAGTGATCGTAGTCCCGCGGCTGACCACGGATGTAGACCATGGCATTGATCGAACTCGAGCCACCCAGCGTCTTGCCGCGCGGCCAGAACAGGCGCCGGCCATGCAGCGCGGCCTGCGGTTCGGTCTGGTAAAGCCAGTTGACCTTGGGCGCAATCAGCCGAGCGATGCCCGCCGGCATGTGAATCAGGAAGGAGTTATCGCGCCCGCCGGCTTCGAGCAGCAACACCCGGACCGCCGGATCAGCGCTCAACCGATGCGCCAGCACGCAGCCGGCCGAGCCGGCGCCGACGATGATGTAGTCATAGTCTGCAGCCATGCGGTCTCCCTTGCGGCGCCGCTCAGTTCCAGGGCTGCTTGCGCTCACCGCGGGCCGCGGCGTGCTTGCTGTCGCGGTGTGGCTGCGGCGGCTTGCGCTGGCTGTCGCGGCTGGGCGCGATGCCAGCGGCGAGCAGCGCATTGCGCTGCGCGTTGGTGCGGCCAGGCTTAGCGCGAGCGACATTCATCGTGGGCGCGCTCAAGGCGCGGGCGAATGCGTCCGGTGCCGTCGCAGGAACGCGATCGCCACCGGCAGCAGCGACACACCGATGATGATGAGGGTGACGAGCCCGAAGTTGCGCTTCACGAGCGGTACGTTGCCGAAGAAGTACCCGCCCCACAAAAACAGCGACACCCAGGCGACGCCACCGAGGACGTTGTAGCCCTGGAAGCGCCCGTACGGCATCTGTCCCACCCCGGCGACGAACGGCATGCAGGTGCGGATGATGGGCAGAAAGCGCGACAGCGCGATCGCCTTGCCGCCGTGCCGCATGAAGAACGCGTGCGTGCGATGCAGGTAATCGACCTTCAGCAGGCGGTAGCGGCCGCTGAATGCCGGTGGTCCGACCAGGCGCCCCACGCCGTAGTTGACCGTGTTGCCAAGCACCGCGGCGAGTGCCAGCACGAGGGTGGCAAGTGGTGCGCTCAGCGTGCCGCTGGTATCCACCGCGGCCACCGCGCCGACGCCAAAGAGCAGCGAATCGCCGGGCAGGAACGGGGCGACGACCAGGCCGGTCTCGGCGAAAATCACCGCGAACAGAATCGGATACGTCCATGCGCCCACCTGAACCAGCAGGGCCGTGAGGTGGCTGTCGAGGTGCAGGACAAAATCGATGAGCCAGGCAATCATGGCGACAGTCTAGCGGGCATGCCGCTCGAGCCACAGTCGCGGGTCGACCGGTCGGGTCCCGTGGCGGATCCCGAAGTACAGCTCCGGGCGGCTTGCCCCGCCGCTGTTGCCTGCGGCGGCGATCAGCTGGCCGGCCGCAACCTGCTGTCCGACGCGCGCGTAGAGATGGTCGTTGTGCCCGTAGAGACTCATATAGCCGCCACCATGATCGACGATGATGAGCAACCCGAGGCCGGCCAGCCAATCCGCAAAGATCACGCGCCCTGGGGCCACCGCATGGACCGGTGCATCCAGCCGGGTGGCAATCAGATCACCGTCCCAGCGCAGCCCCCCGGCGCGCGGCTGACCGAACCGAGCCATAAGGCGTCCGGCCACCGGCCAGGGCAGATGGCCCTGCAGGCGGGTGAAACGCTGGGCCGGATGCTCGCGCGGCAGGCGCGCCTCGGCACGACGCAGCGCCGCGAGCAGCACCTGCAAACCGTGCTGTTCGCGGCGCAGGCGCTGCAGCCGCTCGGCGCGGGTGCGGGTGCGCGCGTCGATGCTCGCCAGCACCTTGCGGCGCGCGGCGCTCGCGTGCTCGAGCGCCATCAGCTGACTCTGGCGCTGCCGTTCGAGCCCGGCGAGCTGCGCATCGGCCGCGCGCAGCGCGCCGTCGAGCTGCTGGATGTGCTGTAGGTCGGCCTCGATCTGCACCATGTCGTGGGCGCGCTGGCGACCGAAATAGCTGTAATACGCGAACATCCGCTGCACCCGGCCGGGGCGGCCCTGGTTGAGCAGCAGCGTCAGCGCCCCCTGGCGGCCGATCAGATAGGCGGCACGCAGCTCGCCGAGCAGGACGCGTCGCGTGTGCGTCAGGTCCGCTTGGCTCGCCTGCCGGCGCGCCGCCAGTTGCTCGCGGCGCGCCGCGAGCGCCGCGCGCTGGCGGCGGATGCCCGCCAGCGCCGTACGCGCCGTGCCGGCGGATTGCTCGGTGGTACGCAGAGCTTGCGTCAGGCGGCTCTGTTCGAGCCGAGATTGCTCGACCTGCCGGGTGACCCGGGCGATCTGTGCCTGCACCACGTGCAGCCGCTCCTGGGTCCGGCGCGCCGCGGCCTGGGGCGATACGCGCGCCGTGGCTGGCCCAGCGGCGAAGAGCGTGAGCGCAATCGTGGCCATGAGATTCCGCGCGCGGAACCCCGTGGGTTTTAGGCACATGCCGGATCGCATAGGGGCGCTATAATGCGCGACCTTTTGGCGGCCGATACGATCTTCTCGCACCCCTGTGTTCACGGATCATCTTTCTCAATACATCCATCTGCATCCCTGGCTGGTCACCGCGACGGCGATCGTGGCGGCGCTCGCTGTCCTGGTTGAGATTCGGGCACGCACGGAGAGTTTCGCGTCCGTCTCGCCCCAGGAAGCCATTCAGCTGATGAATCGCGGCGCGCTGACCATCGACCTGCGGGCCGGCGATCAATTTGCGGCCGGTCACGTGGCGGGGGCCCGTCGCATGGACGGCGAGCAGATTCTCAAGGCATCGGAAGTGCTGAAGAAGAACAAGCAGAAGCCGATCATCGTGTACTGCAACAGCGGCTCGCTGGCCGCGGCGGCCGTCCGCCAGTTGCGCGCGCAGGGCTTCGAACAAGCGGTGAATCTGCGCGGCGGAATCTCGGCGTGGCGCGCCGAGCATCTGCCGGTCGAGAAGGGTGCGGGACGCGACGCATGAGCGCCCCGAAGGTCCTGATGTACGCCACCAGCTGGTGTCCGTACTGTGCCCGTGCCCGACAGCTGCTGCAGCAAAAGGGCATTGTGTTCCAGGAAATCGACCTGGACGAGTTCCCGGAAGCGCGCGCCGAAATGATGGCGCGCAGTCATCGGCACACCGTGCCACAGATTTTCGTCGGCGAGACGCACGTCGGCGGTTGTGATGATCTTTTTGCGCTCGATGCCCGAGGCGGCCTCGACAAACTTTTACAAAGCGGAGTCTGAATCATGGCAAATGAAGCCGCCGGCACGGTGCCGGCACCCGAAGACGCCAATGGCCCCATCCTGCAGCTGCAGCACGTCTATCTGAAGGACTGCTCGTACGAGGCACCGAACGGCCCGCGCGGGGACGGCAACTGGAACCCTCAGATCAATCTCGACCTGCAGACGGCGGTGAATGCGCTCGCGCCCGATGTGCAGGAAGTGGTGCTGACCGTAACGGTGTCGGCCAAGCAAGGCGAGACGACGGCATTTCTCGTCGAGGTGAAGCAGGCCGGCGTATTCCTCCTGCGCAACCTGACGGAAGAGGACAGCAAGCGGGCGATCGGCGCGATCTGCCCCGGGGTGCTGTTCCCGTACGCCCGAGCCCAGGTGTCACATCTGATCACCCAGGGCGGCTTCCCGCAGCTGCTGCTGCCCCCGGTGAATTTCGACGCGCTGTACGCGGCGAACCAGACCCCGCAGGGTATGCCGGCCAACCAGCAGGCGAACTGAACGGCACGGCCCGCGCCTGATCATGCGCACCGCATCCGGGACTGACCGGCCGGTCGCCGTGCTCGGCGCGGGTTCGTGGGGAACGGCGCTCGCGATTCAGTTCGCGCGCAGCGGTCGGCCGACGCGGCTCTGGGGCCGGGACCGCGCGCAGTTGGAGCGCATGGCGCGCGAGCGCTGCAACGAGCGTTACCTTCCGTCCGGCGCTTTCCCCGAAGCGCTGCAGGTACAACCGGACCTGCAGCGCGCGCTTGCCGGTGCGCGCGATCTGCTCATCGCGGTCCCCAGCCACGCGTTCCGCTCGCTACTCGAGCTGATCGCCCCGTTGCTTGCGCCGCAAACCCAACTTGCCTGGGCAACCAAGGGATTCGAGCTGCCCACCGGGCTGTTGCCTCATCAGGTGGCCGGCGAGATCCTCGGACCCGGACGCTCCGTCGCAGTGCTCTCCGGGCCGACTTTCGCCCCTGAGGTTGGCGCCGGCCTGCCAACCGCCATGACCATCGCCTCGGCAGACGAGGCGTTCGCAACCTCACTGGCGCAGGACCTGTCCGCTGAGAACTTTCGCGCCTACACCTCCACGGACATCGTCGGCGTCGAGGTCGGCGGTGCGGTGAAAAACGTGCTTGCCGTCGGTGCAGGACTTTCTGACGGACTCGGCTTCGGAGCCAATACCCGGGTCGCGCTGATCACCCGAGGGCTCGCGGAGATGATGCGCCTCGGCGTCGCACTCGGCGCGCAGCGCGAGACCTTCATGGGCCTGGCCGGTCTCGGCGACCTGGTGCTGACCTGCACCGATGACCAGTCGCGCAACCGACGCTTCGGACTCGCGCTCGCCGCCGGCCGCACCCCGACCGAGGCTCTGGCGGCAATCGGGCAGGTGGTCGAGGGCTATCCCGCGGCGCGCGCTGTGCACGAGGTGGCCGCCCGACACCGCGTCGAGATGCCGCTCAGCGAGAGCGTCTACCGGGTACTGTACGAGGGCGTCCCCCCCAGGGAGGCGGTCCGCGAGTTGATGCGCCGGCCGATCAAGCCCGAAACGGAATGACCGGCGCTCAGAGGTGATGCCACACGGCCCGCGCCGCGCCGAACAGCGCGCCGAGCATGAGCACCAGGATCGGCACGCTCGAGAGCGCGAACCCCAGACCCCGGGTCTTGGGCTCTTTCACATAAGACACGAAATAGACCAGCCGGCCGATGAGATACAGCGCGCCGAGAGCGGCAACAATACGCGGATCCATGTAACGCGCGGCCAGCCACATCGCGGGGATCAACATGATGAGCAGTTCGAGCGTATTCATCTGCACGCGGTAATACCGCTCGAACAGCTCGTTACCGCTGGTTGCCGGGGCGGCCACACCGTAGGTACCGCGCGCCTTGCCGACAGCCATACCGAACGCGAAGAACTCCAGCAGAGCCAGCACGATCACCAGATGAACGAGCGCCATCGGGGCCTCCGGGTCTATTCAGGGACGGGGATCACGAACCCGTACCAGTACGGGCATCCGTATTGTGCCCATTCCGCCGCTCGCGTGATGGGCATTCACCGCTGGGCACGGCGCTGCCCCTGCACGCGCAGTGGCGCGATGGCACAATGGCCTGCATGGAGAAGACCCGGGGCTATGCCCATCGGCTCGACCTGCGCACCGGCGTCACCCCGGTCTGGGCGGCGCTGACCGACACGGAACTGCTCGCTCGGTGGTGCTCGCCGGACGCCACCATCAGCGCCCGACCCGGCGGGCTGTTCCGAGCGAGGGTCGACCGCCTCACGGAGCTCGAGGCGTGCATCGACGTCTGGGTGCCGGGTCAGCGCCTGCGGCTGATCTACCTGCCCTCAGCGCTGCTGCCGCCGACCGAGAGCGCACTCGTCGATGATTTCATCCTGGAACCTGGCCGATCGGGGACCATCCTGCGGCTGCTCGGCTCGGGAATTCCCGCCGATCCGCAGTGGGACCTGCCGTATCTGCGGCTGCGGACCGGCTGGCAGGCGGCACTGGTGCGCCTGAAGGCTCTGCTCGAGTCGACGGACGCTGTGGAGGGACTGTGACGTCATTCGTGCTGCGCGCGGTCGTGACCGCGCTGGGCTTGTGGATCGCGACGCGCTGGGTGCCGGGAATCCGCATCGATGATCCCGGCACGCTGATCCTTGCCGGACTGCTGCTCGGTGTCGTCAACGCTATTGTGCGCCCAGTCGTGATTCTGCTGACGCTGCCTCTGACGCTGCTCACGCTCGGGGTGTTTCTGCTGGTCGTCAATACCGCGATGCTCGCGCTCGTCGCCTGGATGCTGCCGGGCTTCCACCTCTATGGCGGCTTCTGGACCGCATTTCAGACTGCGCTCATCGTCTGGATCGCCGGCTGGCTGGCCTCGTGGCTGATCGGTCCGAAGGGGCGCATCCAGATCCACATCCATCGCCATCGAGATTGAGTTCCTGGGCACACGCGCAGAGTGCGATAATGAATGGCTCTCCCGGCATGCGTGCCGGACATCGCCGCTGAACGCCCCATGACCCAGGCACCGACTGCTCCGTCTGACGCATTGAAGCTGAAATTTTGTGGGCTGCACTTCGCCTCACCCATCGTCCTGCTGTCCGGCTGCGTCGGTTTCGGTGAGGAATACACGCGGATCGAGGGCTTCTCCAATCGCGACGCCGGCGCCGTGGTGCTCAAGGGCACCACGCTCGCTGCGCGGCTCGGCAATCCGCCGCATCGGGTGTACGAAACGCCAAGCGGCATGTTGAATGCAATCGGCCTGCAGAACCCTGGCACCCAGCACGTCATCGAGCGCATCCTGCCGGAACTCGATTTTTCCGAGACTCGCTTCATCGCCAACGTGTCGGGCTCGACGGTCGAGGAGTACGCTGAAGTCACGCGCCTGTTCGACCAGTCGCCGATCGACGCTATCGAAATCAACATCTCCTGCCCGAACGTCAAGGAAGGCGGAGTTGCCTTCGGTAACTACCCGGACATGTCCGCGCAGGTGGTCGAGGCCTGCCGCCGCGTGACCGGCAAGCCGCTCATCACCAAGCTTTCGCCCAACCAGACCGACATCCGTGAGAACGCCCGCCGCTGCATCGAGGCGGGCACGGACGCGCTTTCGGTGATCAATACGGTGATGGGCATGGCGATCGACGCGCGCACCCGCAAGCCGGTGATCGGCAACATCCAGGGCGGGCTCTCGGGCCCGGCAATCAAGCCGATCGCGCTGCTGAAGGTGCATCAGGTGCACGACGTGGCCCGCAAGCACGGCATTCCCATCATCGGGCAGGGGGGCATCACCTCGGCCACGGATGCGGTCGAGTTTCTCATCGCCGGGGCGAGCGCGGTGGGAGTCGGTACGGCGCTGTTCTACGATCCGATGGCATGCAAGCGGATCAACGCCGGGATCGACCAGTATCTGCACGAGCATGGCTTCAGTAGCGTCACCGAGCTGACCGGCACACTGCACGTCTGAGCACCCCGCCGGCGCCGCGAGCGGCGTTTACACCTCGATCGAGTCTCCGCTCGGTTCGGGAATCTCCAGCTGCAGTTCCTTCAACTTGCGCGTGAGGGTGTTACGACCCCAGCCAAGCAGCCGAGCAGCCTGTTGGCGGTGACCCTGCGTGCGTTTGAGCGCAGCGCGAATGAGGATCCGTTCGAACTCCGGCAAGGCCACATCGAGCAAAGGACCCTGGCCGCTTGCGGCCTGTCGACCTGCCCAGTCCGCGAGCGCACTCTGCCAGTCGGCATGCGAATCGGCGGCGCGCGCCTCGATTTCCGCCGGCAGGTCCTCGGGGCCGATCTCGCGGCCCGGCGCGAGCACCGACAGCCGGCGGCAGACATTGACCAGCTCGCGCACGTTGCCCGGCCAGCGATAGGCAACGAGCCGCTGCTCGGCCTGCGGCGCGAGCGCCTTGACCTCGACGCCGAGGTCACGCGCGGCCATCCGCAGGTAGTGACGCAACAGCAAGGGTATGTCTTCGAGCCGCTCGCGCAGCGGCGGCAGGGCAATGCGGATGACGTTCAGTCTATGGTACAGATCCTCGCGAAACGATCCCTGCGCCACCCGCTCCTGCAGATTCTGGTGCGTCGCCGCAATGACGCGCACGTCGACCCGAATCGGGGTTTGTCCGCCTACGCGGTAGAACTCGCCCTCTGCCAACACCCGCAGCAGTCTCGTCTGCAGCGGCGTCGACATGTCACCGATCTCATCGAGAAACAAGGTGCCACCGTCGGCCTGCTCGAATCGGCCACGACGCTGCGCGTCGGCGCCGGTGAACGCTCCCCGCTCGTGACCAAACAGCTCCGATTCGAGCAGATCGCCCGGAATCGCCGCGGTGTTCAGCGCAATGAACGGCCGCCCGGCGCGCGGACTGTGTTCATGTAGCGCGCGGGCGACCAGCTCCTTGCCCGTGCCTGATTCGCCGGTGATCAGCACCGTCACGCTCGAACGCGACAGCCGACCGATGCCGCGGAACACCTGCTGCATGGCTGGTGCAGTGCCGAGCAGCTCCGGGATCTGCTGATCGGTCGTGCCATCGCTTGTGAGCGTGGGTTGTACACGGGCGGCACGACGCACGAGCGCCACAGCCTGATCGATGTCAAAGGGCTTCGGCAGGTATTCGAATGCTCCGCCTTCGTAGGCCGACACGGCACTATCGAGATCAGAGTGGGCAGTCATGACAATGACCGGCAGCTGCGGACGGGTGTCATGCACGCGCCGCAGCAGATCCAGACCGGAGCGGCCGGGCATGCGGATGTCGGTCATCAACACGTCGGGCGCATCGCGGCGCAGTGCTTCGAGCGCCGGTTCGGCGGAATCAAACGCGCGCGCCACCAGGCCGCCATTGCGCAGCGCACGCTCGAGCACCCAGCGAATCGACGCGTCGTCATCGATGATCCAGACCCGCAGCGCCGGGTTCATGTGCCCTCCCCGAGCGGCAGCAGCAGCGTGAAGACCGTGCGACCCGGCTCGCTGTCGAATTCGATCAGACCGCCGTTGCGACTCACCAGTTCCTGGGCGACGGCCAGTCCGAGACCCGTGCCGTCCGGGCGGCCGGTCACCAGCGGGTAGAACAGACTGGTGTGCAGATGCGGCGGCACGCCAGGCCCATCATCCTGAACCTGTACGCTCGCGACCAGACGGTGGCGGGCCGAACCGATGCTCACGTTGGACGACGCCCGGGTACGCAGCACGATGCGGCCACGGCCGGCAAGCGCCTGCAGGGCATTGCGCGCCACGTTCAGCAGGGCCTGGATGAGCTGATGCCGATCGAGTGTGGCCAACGGCAGACTGGGATCGTAGTCGCGCTCGATCAGCACCTCGGCAGGTGCCTCGGCGCGCAGCAGTCGGTAGACGTGCTCACAGATCTCGTGCACGTTGAGCAGCGTCTTCTCCGGCACCCGGGCAGGTCCAGCGATCGAGTCGACGAGGGCTGCCAGCCGGTCGGCCTCGCCAATGATCACATGGGTGTATTCCTTCAGCGCCTCGTCGGGCAGCTCGCGTTCGAGCAGTTGCGCCGCGCCGCGCAGTCCGCCCAGCGGATTTTTAATCTCATGCGCAAGCTGGCGGATCATCAGCCGGCTGCCATCGAGACGGGCCAGCAGATCGTTCTCGCGCGTGATGCGCTGACGCTGCGTCGCATCGGCCAGCTCGAGCAACAGATGGGTGCCGGTGATCTGGCCCTCAAGGGGCGTGATAGTGACATCGAGCGTGCGCGTTTCGCGCGGCGTGGCGGCCGGACGCACGGTGAGTTCCCGGTCTGCGATTCCCTCGCCACTCGTGAGCGCGCGATACAACAGACCGCGCAATCCATTGCCGTCGGGCAGGAAATCGGTGAACGGCCGACCTCGCGCCTGATTGAGACTGAAGGCGAGCAGATCCTGTGCGGCGACGTTCGCGTAGATCGCGCACAACTGCGCGTCGAGGACGATGATCCCGGTCGAAAGCGCATCGAACAGACCGGCCGGATCGAAATGCGCGAGCGCCGAGGGTAAGCCGGGCTCAACCGCCACAGGTCGCTCCCCGCAGCCGGAACGCGTCGGTCGGCGAACCCTGGGTCAGTGCGGATGAACGGGATTGTGCGGATTCTGGATCGACGGTTGATGGACGTAGAACGTCACCGTCGAGGTCTCGCAGACGATCTGTCCGAAGCGGTTGAGCACCACCGCCGAGACCGAATGTTGACCGCGATAGACCGGGAAGGTGAACGCCGGTCCGTCTCCGGGCATGCGCCGGCCGTCGAAATACAGCTGAATCCTGTTGCCGGGAAGCAGGGGCGGGTCGGTACGTACGATCGCCGTCGCGTGGTAGGCATTCATCAGCATTTGCTGATCGTGCGGCTGTGCAATGCGGCAGCTGCTGTAGGCGGGCGCGGAGCTCGCCGAGGCCGAGGGCGGTGCGGCGTTCAGATCGGCAGGCATCGGCGGCGGGGGCGCGTAAGTCTGTGCGCCCTCGATGCGCAGCTTGGTGGCATTCGGGTGCGGATGGTCGCTGTAGTGAATCACGCCATGCGCATCGACCCACTTGTAAACGGTGGCATTGTCTCCGCTTCCGGCCCGAACCGGTGCGGACAACCCGATGCACAGCACTGCCGCCAGAGCTGTCGCGACGCTCACACGCAAGGCGCTCATGAGGGCCGAGCATATCGCCTTGGCGCGCCGAGCACAAAAGCGCGCGCTTCTGTCGCGCCTCGGCGACGGCCACGGCCACAGCCGTCCCACCCGCGCCGAAGCTTGCTCCCGACTCGGAAGCGACCTCGGCGCGGGATGAGAGCGGTGCGGTCATGGACGATCAGCAGCTGTAGTACAGCTCCAGCTCCACCGGGTGGGTGGCCATGCGGAAGCGCGTCACCTCCTGCATCTTCAGATTGATGTAGGCATCAATCACGTCGTTGGTGAACACGCCACCGCGGGTGAGGAACTCGCGGTCCTTATCGAGGTGCTCTAGCGCCATGTCGAGGGAGTGGCACACGGTCGGAATGTGCTTGGCCTCCTCCGGCTCGAGGTCGTACAGATCCTTGTCGGCCGGGTCACCGGGGTGGATCTTGTTCTGGATGCCGTCAAGACCGGCAAGCATCATCGCGGTGAAGGCGAAGTACGGATTGGCGATCGAGTCGGGGAAGCGCACCTCGATGCGGCGCGCCTTCGGGTTCGACACCCAGGGAATACGGATCGAGGCGGAACGATTGCGCGCCGAGTAGGCCAGCATCACCGGCGCCTCGAAGCCCGGCACCAGTCTCTTGTAGCTGTTGGTTCCGGGATTAGTGAACGCGTTCAGCGCTTTGGCGTGCTTGATGATGCCGCCGATGTAATACAGTGCCAGCTCCGACAGGCCACCGTACTTATCGCCGGCAAACAGTGCCTTGCCTTCCTTTTGCAGGGACTGGTGCACGTGCATCCCGCTGCCATTGTCGCCAACGAGCGGCTTTGGCATGAAAGTGGCGGTCTTGCCGTAACGCTGCGCGACATTCAGCACCGCGTACTTCAGCAGCTGCACCTGATCGGCTTTCTGCACCAGGGTTCCGGCGCCGATGCCGATTTCGCCCTGGCCGCCCGTGGCCACTTCGTGGTGATGAACTTCGACCACCAGGCCAAGCTCCTCACAGGCCAGACACATCGCTGAGCGGATGTCCTGATAGGCATCGACCGGCGGCACCGGGAAGTAGCCTCCCTTGACGCCGGGGCGATGTCCGGTGTTGCCTTCGGAGAAGTCCGTGCCGGAGTTCCAAGCGCCCTGCACCGAGTCGATGGCGTAGAACGCGCCACGCATTTCGTTGCCGTACCGGACGTTGTCGAAAATGAAGAACTCGTTCTCAGGGCCGAACAGCGCATTGTCGGCAATGCCGGTGGACTTCAGGTACGCCTCGGCACGCTTGGCGAGCGAACGCGGATCGCGCTCGTAGCCCTGCATGGTGGCCGGCTCGATGACGTCGCAGCGCAGGTTGACGGTGGTCTCCTCGAAGAACGGGTCGAGCACCGCCGTGTTCGCCTCGGGCATCAGGATCATGTCCGACTCGTTGATACCCTTCCAGCCGGCGATCGACGAGCCGTCGAACATCTTGCCGTCGCGGAACAGGTCCTCATCGACCAGACGCGCCGGAATGGTGACGTGCTGCTCCTTGCCGCGGGTATCGGTGAACCTGAGATCCGCGAACTTGACGTCTTTTTCCTTGATCAGCTTCAGTACATCGCTCGGTGTCATATCGCCTCCGGAGGAATAGAAATAGCGCCCGCCGTATCCAGACCGCCCGGCCTGCCGCCGGATCGCGTCGATCCCGAAGGGCCTGCTGGTCGCTCGACGTTTGCGCGCGGCTGAGCCACGTGGCGGAGCACCTGAATAGTGCAGGTCTCGTGCCAGAGATTTCAACTCATAAAATCAGATAGTTACACGCGTCAGAACGCCAAAACGCACTACAACAGTGCAGATTTTTTCATCATAGCACCAAAATAGTGCAGTTCAGTCGCGGTACGGCCAAGAATGCCACTTCGCGCCGATTCATGGGCCCAATTTTGGTGCGGCCTTCTTTGCAGCGGTCGTTCGTTATACTTGTGGGCTGTTTTGCTCAATTGGCGAACCCATGAAAATTCCGCTCCCGCCCCGCACCTTCCAGGAGCTCATCTTCGCGCTGCAACGCTATTGGTCGGAGCGCGGCTGCATCGTTCTGCAGCCCTACGACATGGAGGTGGGTGCCGGAACCTTTCATACCGCCACGTTTCTGCGCTCGATCGGGCCGGAGCCCTGGAGCGCGGCTTACGCCCAGCCCTCACGCCGGCCGACCGACGGCCGTTATGGCGAAAATCCCTTCCGCTTGCAGCACTACTACCAGTTCCAAGTCATCATCAAGCCCTCGCCAGCCGATCTGATCGAGCAGTACCTGGGCAGCCTGCGCTCGCTAGGACTCGATCCGCTGGTCCACGACGTGCGCTTCGTGGAGGACAACTGGGAATCCCCCAGCCTGGGCGCCTGGGGGCTCGGCTGGGAAGTCTGGCTGAACGGCATGGAGATCACTCAGTTCACCTACTTCCAACAGGTAGGCGGGCTGGATTGCCGACCGGTCACCGGGGAGATCACCTACGGTCTGGAGCGGCTCGCAATGTATCTGCAGGGCGTCGAAAGCCTGTATGACATCGTCTGGACCGACGGTCCGCGCGGACGGGTCACCTACGGCGATGTGTTTCACCAGAACGAAGTGGAACAATCGCGCTACAACTTCGAGCACGCCGACATACCCACGCTGCTGCGTCATTTCGAGGATCACGAGCGGGTCTGCCAGGCGCTGCTCGCGCAAGGATTGGCGCTGCCGGCCTATGAGCAGACACTCAAGGCCTCGCACACATTCAACCTGCTGGATGCCCGGCGGGCCATTTCGGTCACGGAGCGACAACGTTATATCCTGCGGGTGCGCACCCTCGCGAGCGCGGTGGCGCGGACCTATTTCGAGAGCCGCCAGGCACTCGGTTTCCCGCTGTTGCACGCTGCGCTGGGAGCTTGAGCATGGAAAAGCGCGACCTCCTGGTCGAAATCGGCACCGAGGAGCTGCCGCCGAAGGCCCTGCGCTCCCTCGAGCAGGCGTTCGCCGCGGCGATCGACAGCGGTCTTGCCAAAGCCGCTCTCGCGCACGGCACGCTGCAATCCTTCGCCACTCCGAGACGACTCGCCGTGCGCGTGAAACGACTGGCCGTTCGCCAGCCCGAGCAACGCGTTGAGCGGCGCGGCCCGCCGCTGAGTGCCGCTTTCGATCCGAGCGGTGCACCGACCCGGGCGGCACAGGCGTTTGCCGCCAGCTGCGGGGTGGATCTCGACAGCCTCGAGCGGCGTCGGGAGCCGAAGGGGGAGTTTCTCTACTACACCGGCGTCAAGGCGGGCGCGGCGACCGCAGAGCTGCTGCCCGGGATCGTGCAGAGCGCGCTCGAGGCGCTGCCCATTCCGCGTCGCATGAGATGGGGAACGAGCGAGGCACAGTTTGTGCGTCCCGTACACTGGGTGGTGCTGCTGTTCGGGCGGGACGTGGTCCCCGCGACGCTGCTGGAGACCACGGCCGGGAATCTGACTTGGGGGCACCGCTTCCATGCCCCGAAGCCGCTGCGGCTTGCGACGCCCGGCGCCTACGAACGAACACTCGCCGAGCGGGGCCACGTGGTAGCGGATTTCGGGGCGCGGCGCGAGCGGATCCGCGCGGGTGTGACCGCAGCGGCGGTGGAACTCGGAGGCCGGGCAGTGCTCTCCGACGCGCTGCTCGATGAGGTCACCGCACTGGTGGAGTGGCCGGTGGCGCTCGCCGGGCGCTTCGAGCCGCGTTTCCTACAGCTGCCACGCGAGGTGCTGATCTCGACGCTGGAGGATCACCAACGGTACTTCCCGGTCGAGCGCACCGACGGCACGCTGCTGCCGTATTTTGTCACGGTCGCCAATCTCGACAGTCGCGAACCTGCGAAGGTGATCGGAGGCAATGAGCGCGTGGTGCGACCGCGTCTGGCCGATGCAGCATTTTTCTGGGATCAGGACCGTAAGAGCCCGCTTGCCGCGCGCATCGAGGCGCTGGATGCAGTCACATTCCAGGTCCGCCTCGGCTCCCTTGCCGATCGTGCCCGCCGGATCCGCGCGCTCGCCGTTCAAATGGCCACCGGCCTTGACCAGCCGACAGCGCCGCTCGAGCGGGCCGCCCTGCTGTGCAAATGCGACCTGCTCACCGCGCTCGTCGGGGAATTTCCGGAGCTGCAGGGAACGATGGGCGCTCACTATGCCGCCGCGGACGGCGAAGACCGCGAGGTCGCCGCAGCCCTCGGTGAGCACTACCTGCCGCGCGCCGCCGGCGACGCGCTGCCGCTCACCGCGACCGGGACGATTCTCGCGGTCGCCGACAAGCTCGACACGCTCGCCGGAATCTTTGCGATCGGCGAGAAGCCGACCGGCACGAAGGATCCGTTCGGACTGCGCCGCGCGGCCATCGGCGTGGTGCGCATCCTGCTCGAGAAGCGACTCGATGTGGATCTCACCGGTCTGCTTGAACAGGCCGCACGCCTGGCGCGCTCGGACATCGAGCGGATCGCTGTAAGCGCGGGCAGACCCGTGCCGGCGGTGCCTGAGACGGCCGGCGAGCTCTACGACTACGTGTTTGAACGGCTGCGCACGCATTATCTGGAAAGCGCACCGCGAGCGATCGGCTCGGGGGCGATCACCACCGAGATGTTCGACGCGGTGCTCGCCACCCGGCCGCGCTCACCGCTTGAGTTCGATGCTCGGCTTGGCGCACTCAGCGCATTCCTGGCGCTGCCGGAGGCCGCCAGTCTCACCGCAGCCAACAAGCGCGTCGCCAACATCCTGAAGAAGAGTGAGCCGGCCGCCGGCACGCACGCCATCGCCGCCGCGCAACCCCCGGCCAATCCCGTGCTGCTGCAGGAGCCGGCCGAGCGACAGCTGTTTGAGGCACTGTTGCCGCTGCGCGCAACTGTCCCGGATGCCATCACACGAGGCGATTACGCCGGCGCGCTGACGGAACTGGCCGGGCTACGGCAGAGCATCGACGCCTTTTTTGACACGGTCATGGTGATGGACAAGGATCCGCAGCTGCGCGAGAACCGCCTGGCGCTGCTGCGCGAGATGCGCGCTCTGTTCGCCGGTGTCGCCGACCTGTCACGGCTACCAGGCTGAGTGAACATCATGCAGCTGCTCGGTTCGCTGTTCTTCACGGTGTTCTTCTTCCTGTGGACGTTCCTCTATGCGATCTTCTTCGTGATCGCCTGCTCCATGCTGCCGTTTCCGCGCCGCTTCGGGCTGGTGCGGGTCTGGTCGCGAGTCCTGCTGCAGGTCCTGAAGTGGACGTGCGGCCTCGACTATCGGGTCGAGGGCCTGGAAAATGTTCCGGCCGGCAATCACATCGCCCTGTGGAAGCATTCTTCTTCGTGGGAAACCATTGCCATGGCACTGGTGTTCCCGCAGCAAGTCTGGGTGCTCAAGCGCGAACTGACCTGGCTGCCGGCAGTCGGCTGGGGCATCCGCCAGATGCATGCCATTGCGATCGATCGCAAGTCGGGACACTCGGCGGTGAGTCAGGTGGTCACCCAAGGCAAGCAACGCATCGCCGAAGGCGACTGGATCATCATTTTCCCCGAAGGCACGCGCATGCCTCCCGGGCAGACGCGCCGCTATGGCGTCAGCGGCGCGCTGCTCGCTGCGGAGACCGGACGGCTTCTAGTGCCGGTCGCACACGATGCGGGTCGCTTCTGGCCGCGGCGCGGCTGGCGCAAGCGGCCCGGGACCATCCGCGTGGTCATCGGTCCGCCGGTCAGCGCCGCAGGACGGGATCCGCGCGAGGTCAATCAACAGGTGCAAACCTGGATCGAGGCCACGGTCGCGCGACTCGAGGGCCGCGCGATGACCGAGTGAGAAGAAACGGTGCGCACACGAATCTTCCAGGTCGATGCCTTCACCCGCACCCGCTTCAGCGGCAATCCCGCGGCTGTCATGCCGCTCGAGGCTTTTCCGGCCGATCCGCTCCTGCAGGCGCTCGCCGCCGAGAACAATCTCTCCGAGACGGCGTTTCTGGTCGGCGGTGACGGCTCGTATCAGCTGCGCTGGTTCACGCCGCAAGTGGAGGTGCCGCTGTGCGGCCACGCGACACTCGCCAGCGCCGCGGTGGTGCTCGAAAGACTCGAGCCGGGGCGCTCGGCGGTCACCTTTCACACGGCAAGCGGCGCGCTGCATGTGCGGCGCGCGGGCAGTGGTTACGCGATGGACTTTCCCTCGCGACCGACCGCTGAGGTCGGCGCGTCCGAGGCGCTCAATCGGGCCCTCGGCGCGGTGCCGCACACGGTGCGCGCCGATGCGGTCAATTATCTCGCCGTACTCGAGAGCGCACAGAAAGTGCGTGAGCTGAAGCCGGACATCGCCGCCATCGCGGGCCTGGACCGCCTGGGCGTGATCGTCACGGCGCGCGGCGATGGCGAGTATGACTGCGTCAGCCGTTATTTCACGCCTGCGCGGGGCGTCGCGGAGGACCCGGTCACCGGCAGTGCGCACTGCGCGCTTGCGCCGTACTGGTCGCAACAGCTTGGCAAGTCGCGGCTGAACGCCTATCAGGCATCAACGCGCGGCGGTGAGCTCATCTGCACCGTGAGCGGGGCGCGGGTTGAGCTCGAGGGCGCGTGCGTATTCTATCTCGAAGGCTACGCCGAGCTCTGAACGGCCGCCCGCGGCGCGCCTGGCCGATTTCAGGCACCGGGCAGGGCGCCAATCTGCACACCGACCGGACTGCCAAGGCCGGTGCAGGCGTCCCAGCCGCGCGAGGCGCGGTAGGCACCGTTGTTGCCTCGCGTGATATCGCGCAGCGCCGCGGGATGCGCGTACAACAGCGGATTGAGCCATCCGGCCGAAGCCCCGCCCGAACCATTCAGGCGCGCGAGCAGTCCCGCCCACAGCGGCGCCACAGCGCTCGTTCCACCCAACACTACCGCTGTGCCGTCGACAAGCACATCGTAGCCCGACCGGGGATCCGCATCAGCGGCGACGTCGGGCACACCGCGACGGCTCAGCGCCAGACGCTGGCCTTGGACATCCGTGGTGTGCAGTCCCTCCTGCCACAGAGGCAATGCGAAAAAGCCGCTGACCCCACCGCCGCTGGCGCCCTGCGCGGGCAGACCGTCGTTCCAGACGCTTTCGCGAACAATGGCGGTTGCGGTGGCATGCAGGCGTGTTCCTCCACAAGCCAGCGCGTGCGGGCTGGAGGCCGGGAAGTCGACAACTTGGGCGATGCCCCCAAGGCCATCACTCGAGCCGCCATCACCCGCCGCCACGCAGATCGTGATGCCCATCAGGGCGGCCGCCTGAAAGGCCTGGTCCATGGCGCGCAGGGCCTGGGCAGACCAGGAGGGTTCGGGCCCGCCCCAACTGATCGACACCACGGTCGGTCGATTCACGCTGTCGTGCAAAGCGGTGGTGACTGCGTCGAGAAAGCCTGCATCGGTGTTGGGTGCGAAGTAAACCGCAATGGTCGCGGCCGGCGCGACCGCGCCTGCGATCTCGATGTCGAGCATCACTTCGCCATCGGCGCTGTTGGGATTACCGATCGGCGCATTGGTTGCATGATCGACCGACACGGCAATGACCTCAGGCACAGGCAGCCCCAGTCCCGCAAAATACGTGCTCAGATCGGCCGGGCGGAAGCCGCCACCGAGTTCGATCAGCGCGATGCACTGATTGGCCCCGGTGCCGGGCGGAAACTGGTACAGCGCCGCCAGCTGCAGCGGGGTAAATGAGCTCTCGAGCGGGGTTGCAGCGCGCGACCGGCGGGGCTTCGCGGCGTTGCGGATATGAAAATGCGGCCGGGCCTGTGGCCGGTCGTCCAGGCCGAGTACGGCCACCACGATCTCCTGGAGTTCGAGAGGCAACTGGATGGCGGTGCGCAGCCCACGATAGGTGCCGTGCGGATGCTCGAACTGCCACAGTTCGACGCCGAATGTGTCGTTGATCTGCGCGACGGTGCCGGCCAGCACCACGGTACGCCGTGCAGGGTGACGCTGCACGATGGTCAGACCGTTCGCCTCAGCGAATGCAGCCACCGCTCGCAGATCAGCGTCTGCGGTTGCGTGCATCTGCGTAAACTGCTCGCGGGTCAGAGGCGCAGTCCGCTCGGCGCGGCCCAGTTGCGCAAGACGCTGCCGCCAGAGTTCAGGCGCACCCGGCCGCAGCACCACGGTGACCTCCAGTCGCTCGTCCGCAGCGGCGCGGCGCAGTGGACGCGCCCCCGGCAAGGGCTCGCGTAGGCTGTCCGGCAGACTCATTCGGCTCATGGCACCTCCTGGGGCGGGCGGAAACCGCGTACGATGACACCCTAGCGCGGCAGCGTACGTCAGCGCCAATTGTGATGACGAACGGCGACAGCTTGAGCGGCCGGCGCGCCGGCAGGAGACCCTCAGGATCACATCCTCACTGGCCGCGGTGGCATCATTTGTGGTCGCGGCAAATGCGCGGCCACACTGGAGGATTCGGATGCGCCAACCTATCGTGATGATCGCAAGACTGGCAAGCACAGTGTTGCTGCTGACCGCCGCAGCGGGACTCGCCTCGGCGTCGAATGCGCACAGCGCGTCGCCTTATCGGCTGGTGCGCAGCGTGCCGCTCGGCAGTCCGGACCGCTGGGATTACGCAGCCTACGATCCCGCTTCTCACCGGGTGTTCGTCGCGCACGGCAATCGTCTGACGGTGGTCGACGGGCGCAGCGGACGGATCGTCGGACAGGTCGGACCCATTCCGGGCGGACCGCACGGGATAGCCTTCGACCCGCACGCCGACCTCGGCATCAGCGACGACGGCCGTTTTGGCCAAGCGGTACTGTTCGATACTCATTCGTTGCGTGTGTTGGCGCGGTTGCGGATCGAGCGCGGTGCGGACGCCGTGACCTTCGATCCAGTGAGCGAGCACGCGTTCGTGATCGACGGCCGAACCGGCACGGTGACGGTCATCGATCCACTCAGGCGCCGCGTGCTGACGGCGATCCACATCGGTGGGGATCTCGAGTACGCCGTGCCGGGTGACAACGGCCAGCTGTACGTCAACGGGGTAACGCACCACGAGATCTTCCGGATCGATACTGCGACCAACCGCCTTGACGCCGCCTGGCCGATGCCGACCTGCCGCGCGCCGCACGGGCTGGCGATCGACACGGCAACTCACCGTCTGTTCGCAAGCTGCGAGAACGGCCGCCTGGTCGTCGTCGATGCAAACGACGGGGCCACCGTGGCGACGGTGCCGATCGGACAGGGCACAGACGCCGACCGTTTCGATGCGCGCCGCAGGCTCATCTTCAGCTCCAATGGCACGGACGGAACGCTGTCGGTCATCCGCGAAGAGAGTCCGCAGCAGTTCGTACTAGTTGCGACCGTACGCACTGCGCTCTCTGGTCGCACCATGGCACTGGACCCGGCCAGCGGCCGGCTGTACGTGGTCGCGGCGCACACGACGCCGCAGGCGCTGCGGGCGTTCATTGCAGCGTGGCGCGCCGGCAGGCGGCCGCGCCGATCACCATTCCAGGCGGACTCGCTGCGGCTGCTGATCTTCGATCCGCTGCGCTGAGGGGCCGCTTCGAGTCGGTGGGTGCCGCCTGCAAGGCGGCACCCACCGAGTGTCACCGCGCGCAGCGCGCCGCGATCCAACGCTGGTGCACGTCGGTATAGACCTGCGAATAAATCGAGTTGAGCACGGTGCGGTCCGCGAAGCCGGCGGCAAAGTCCGTCTCCGCGTCGCCGGCAGCGAGCTGCGCGGCGCGGTGCAAGTGCTCGAGCAAATAGCGCGGATCCTCGTCGCCCACCGAGATCCGCAACGTCGTCGGCGTGATTCCAGCGGCCGCGAGCGCCTGCTCGGACATCTCCGAGTGGCTTGTCAGCGCCGGACACAACACCACGGTATTGGTTTGCCCGAGCGTGACCTGCAGTCCGAATGCAGGCTCCAGGCTGTCGAGCAGGCGCTGCAGGCGCCAGCGAGGCAGCGGCTGTGGATGGCGGGGCGTGCCCTGAAAGTCGATCGTGAACAGCGGCGCCGGCAGCCCGAGCGTCATGAGACGCTCGCGCAGCTCGCCATTGGGATGATTTTCAACGGCGGAGCAGTGTACGTTGATCATCGGATGCAGCGCGAGAGCTCGTGCGAGCACGATCGTATTGATGCACTTCTGCAGCACACGCAGCTCCATCGTGCGCATGCCGCTCAACACTTCGAACGCTTTGTCCGCGTCGAGGAATGCTCCTTTGACGTAATAGACATTCCAGAACATCGTTTCGTCCCAGCGATATTCGCGCTCGTGACCGTCGTGACCCGCGGCACGCACGCTGTGTCCTTTCGGCAGGAACATCCGCTCATTGCGGCCGATGACCACTCCAGCGGTGGTATTGCCCGAGCCGCAGATGTCCTTGGTGTAGGAATGGATGAGGAAGTCGGGCCGCTCGCTCCGTTCGCGGCGCTGCAGCAGTCGCTGCAGCACCGGGGTGCCGACGGTCGCATCGCAGATGACGGTGAGTCCCTTCGCGTGCGCCGCTCGGCAGATCGCCGGTACGTCGAGAATGTTGCCGTGTGGATTGCACGGAGACTCGAGGTAGACAAAGATCTGCCGGCCGCGCGCGAGGCGCTCGGCGTGCTGCTGCTCGAGCGCGGCAAGTCGGGCGGCGAAAGTATCTGCCGCTTCGCCATCGAACCATTCGACGCACACGTTGAGATTGCTGCGTTTGCCGTACCAGTCGTGCAGGAGCTGATAGGTGCCACCGTACACATTACGGCTGGCTAGAACGATGTCTTCGTACCCGACCAGGTTGGCAAGCGTGGCGTCGATTGCCGCCATGCCGGAGTTGAAGTTCCACGCGAAGTAATCCGCCGCCTCTGCCCCGGCTTCCAGATCGACGATGTGGTTGGCCAGACAGATGGAGGTCGGATTGAGCAGGCGGGAGTAGATTTCGTGCAGCAACTCCTTGCCCTGGAAGGCGTCCTCGACCCACTCTGTGCATGCATAGACGTAGGTCGCGGTTCGGGTGATCACGGGTGTGGCGCTGAACAGCGCAGTCACGTTGTCGAACAGCGGATAAGGTCCCTTGGCGATGGCCGTGGGCGCATCGTCCATGATCGATTGATACGTGGCGCGCAGCGGGTTCTGCAGCGTATCGAGCACCTTGGCCAGCTGAAAGCAGGCGAAACGCTTGGCATTGAACCAGGCAATCCGGTCACGTCGCTCCAGGCCCGAGAGCGTCTCCGTGGTGAGCCGCCAGGCGTCCTGGGCCGCGCCATTTGCCTCGATCAGCGCCAGAGACAGACGCCGCAGCGCCTGCCCGTGCGGCGAATTTACGCAGACCCCGAAGTGCTCGAGTTGCTCATGGACCAGCTCCTCGAGGGAGTGGGCCGCCGTGGAATGACGGCGGGGACTGAGCTGCAGCGCCGAAGGCGCGAGATTCTCGGTGGACATGGTCGCCATCCCCCTTCGGGGCGTGAATAGTGAGGCGTGGATTTTGCCACTGCCGCGAGCACAGCGGCGTGCGGCCCTTACTCGATGCAGCGATATACTGTGCCGAGAGGCCGCTGCCAGCGGCCAGTATTTCGATGATGAACAAGGGGTTGTCGATGCATACACGCGTACTCGGCAAGCACGGTCCACGCGTTTCGGCGCTGGGCCTAGGCTGCATGGGAATGAGTGAGTTTTATGGCGTTCGGGATGACGCCGAATCGGTCGCGACCATTGACTTGGCACTCGAGCGCGGTGTCACGCTGCTCGATACAGCCGACATGTACGGACCGTTCACCAACGAAGCGCTGATCGGTCGCGCGATCCGCGGCCGCCGCGATGCAGTCTTTCTCGCTACCAAGTTCGGCATCCTGCGCGATGCGTCGGATCCCAAAAAGCGCGGCGTGAGCGGCCGACCGGAATACGTGCGAGCCTCGTGCGACGCCAGCCTCAAGCGCCTCGGGGTGGAACACATCGATCTGTACTACCAGCATCGGGTCGACCCGCAGGTGCCGATCGAGGAGACCGTGGGCGCAATGGCGGAGCTCGTCGCGGCGGGCAAGGTGCGCTACCTCGGGCTCTCAGAAGCCTCGGCACAGACCCTGGAGCGGGCCACGCGCGTGCACCCGATCGCGGCGCTGCAGAGCGAATTCTCGCTCTGGTCGCGCGACCAGGAGGAAAACGGGGTGTTGGCGGCGTGCCGTCGACTCGGCGTCGCGCTCGTCGCGTACTCGCCGCTCGGTCGCGGTTTCCTGACCGGTGCGCTCACCAAGCCCGATGACCTCCCACAGGATGATGTCCGGCGCAACCATCCGCGTTTCCAGGGCGCGAATTTCACGCGCAATCTGCAACTGGTGGAACAGGTGCGGTCGCTGGCCGGGGCAAAAGGCTGTACGCCGGCGCAGCTCGCGCTCGCCTGGGTGCTCGCACAGGGCGAGGACATCGTGCCGATCCCGGGCACGAAGCACCGCGACCGCCTTGAGGAGAACCTCGGGGCGCTCGAGGTGCGGCTGAGCGCAGCGGAGCTGCAGTCACTGGCAGAAGTGTTTCCGCCCGGCGCGCCGGCCGGCACACGCTACCCGGCTGCGGGTATGGCCACGGTGAACCGCTAGCCCGGCCCGCGCAGTCCTCGCATATACACAGGGGCGCCGATGCGGACCCGGCGAAGCCGCCCGGTCCGCATCGGCCGGCACCTGTCGCGTGCCGGACCGGTTGCACTCAGATCAGATCACGAGCAATCGTCACGTCCCACTGCCGTTCGGCCACGAGCTCGCCGTTCAGACGGGCGCTGAGGGTGCCGGCGATGTAGAAGTTGTCCGCATCGCTGCGCATGTCGGCACGGGTACTGATGAGAGTTCGCCATCCCTCGCGCCCCATCTCGTACGACTGGGTCAACACGTAGCGCGCTGAGAGCGGATCGTCGTCGCGGATCGTCAGCTCGCGCTTGAGGCTGTGGGCAACCTGGAAGTCGATGGCCTCGAGCCGCAGGATGCCTTCCCCGAACAGCCCGCCGATGCCTTCGGTGACGTAGGTGTGCTCCCCGGTGACGTGGTTCTGGATGCTGAACCGCTGAACACTCCCGGGATCGAGCACGGTGACCGGCGTCAGTGGGCCGTGCGCGGGTGGCTCAAAGGCGACCTGTGGTCCGCGGTTGTGCTGGCGCACCGGCAGCTCGAGGGCACTGGCAGCGGTGTCGATCGAGAGCGTGGCTGGATACGGTGCAGGCCAGACCATCGGCCAGTATGCCGTGCCGATCGATACTCGGATGCGATGGCCCGGGGGGAAGCGATGTCCGCATGCGTTCAACGTTACGTTCACGTCGTAGAAGCACCCCGGCTCGAGAGCCGACGGCGATTCATGGCTGTCTCGATGCGTCAGGTTGAGAACCTGGTAGCTCACGCGTGTGACACGGCCGTCGGGGGCAATATCAGACAGACGGACCGAGAGCTGCGCGACAGGTGCATCGGCCGCAAGTCGCAGATGCAGCTCGGGCGAACCGAGGACATTGTGCTCTTCCGCGAGCGTCACGGAGTCGAAGGTCAGCGCACCACCGTCATCGAGCCGCTGGTCGGTCGGCTGTTCCCCCGGGCAGCCGGTCGCCATCCATTCACCGGCCGCTTTGCCGTGACTCTGCGGTGAGCGGATGTTGAGCGTAGCGCTGCGGGTGTCGGGATGCTCCCCGAGGCGTCCATCGGCGTGCAGGTGCAAGCGCCGTGGTTGAATGTTCGATGACGGATACGTCGGTTCCCCGACCCAGCGGCCCGGGATGAAGGTGCGAGTCCCTGCCGGCGGGACCGGATCCTCGAGGTAGGCGCGCAGCATGGGTTCTCGCATGATTCCGGTGTCGCGCCCCTTGAGCCAATGATCCCACCAGCGGACGGCTTCCTGCAGGTAACCGATCGCCGGTCCCGGCGAACCGTCATGCGGATAGATGTGCCCCCAGGGACCGATGATCCCGAGCCGCGGTACCTTCAGCCCCTGCAGCAGGCGGGGCACGGCATTCGTGTAGGCGTCCGACCAACCGCCGATGGCCAGCACCGGGCACTCTATGGCCGCGAAATCCTCGCACACTGAACCGTGCTTCCAGTACGTGTCGTAGCGCTGGTGGGCCAGCCACAGCGCCGGGAAGAACGGCAGACGCTCGAGCCGCTGCAGCCATCGCTCTCGCCAACTCTCGCCGACGATCTGCGGATCGAGCGGGTGGCTCTGATACGCGAGCATGATGCTGCCCCACCAGAGATTGTCGTTGAGCAGGCAGCCGCCCATGTAATGGATGTCATCGGTGTAGCGGTGATCCGTCGAGAATGTCGTGATGATCGCCTTCAGCGCTGGCGGGCGCCGTGCGGCGATCTGCAACGCGTTGAATCCGCCCCACGACTTGCCCTGCATGCCGACCGCGCCACTGCACCAGGGCTGACTGGCGATCCAGGCAATAACCTCCAGGGCGTCGTCCTGCTCCTGCTTGAGATATTCGTCGGCGAGGTGCCCGTCGGATTCGCCCGAGCCGCGCATGTCGACACGGACGGCCGCATAGCCGTGTGCCGCGAAATAGCCGTGCATCGGCTCATCGCGTTTGCGCGTGCCGTCCCGCTTGCGGTAGGGAATGTACTCGAGCACGGCGGGAACCGGGTTCTGGAACGCATCCCGCGGAATCCACAGCCGCGCGCCGAGTCGACACCCGTCGCTCAGCGTGATCCAGACATGTTCCTCGACATGGACAGTCATACTTGCCTCCAGATATTCAATCACGAGCGACCGCCGTCGCGTTGCAATCCGTCTGCCGTGGCGCCGCCACGCTCGTGCAGCACCGCTGAGATGCCATACATCGCCAGGCTGACACACGAGGCGATGACGACAATCCAGATCACCGCTTGGAAATCATGCGGGTTCACCAATGGCGCGGCCAGGGCGGCCCCGGCCGCCGTCCCGAACGACCCGCAGGCTCCCGTGACGGCCACGGCGCGGCCGCTGGCGTCGACCGCGTTCACGAAGGTGAACTGATACGCGAGCGCGTAGCACCAGGCGAAGGAATAGAGGAAGCCGGCGGCACCGAAGTCCAGTGCACCACCGTGCGCACCACTGAGCAACTGCGCTGCGGCCAGCACCAGCGCGGTGGCGAAAGCCAGCGGCATCAGGCTGCCGAAGCGGTTGCCCTGCGCCGAGGCCAACAGCCCGCCCGGGATACCGGCGGCCACGCTCACGGCGATGCACTCAGCGATGCGGTGCGCCGACATCCCCCACGCTTGTCCCATCAGCTCGATGTACGTCCAATAGGCACCGGCACCGACAAAGAACGTGCCGGCGCCAAGGAAGGTGAGCAATACCGCCGGCCGCAGCAGCCCACGGCCGGTGACACGCGATACCGTGCGCCCACGCGCGGGCAGCGTGGGCGCCAGCAGCAGCGCGAACACCGCAGGCGCGGCAAGCAGCAGCAGCACGCCATCAAGCCCGGAGAACTGCAGCAGGAGCGGACCCGCCCACAGCGCGCCGATTTGATACGCGGCCTGCGCTGCCATTGCCGCGCCAAAGGTGCGCGCCGATTCGCGGGCATCGGAAATGATCGTCATGCCGAGCGAGAAAACGGCGCTCGCGAAGAAGCCCGCTGCACCCTGCATGGCCGCAAACACCCAGAATCGCGCGACCGGCATGGCGAGCACAAGACACAGCCCCATCGCGCAGAGGAATAGTGCGGCCGCACGTGGCCAGGACACCGACCTTACCCACAGGCCGGCCAGGAGCGAGCTGGCGCCGGAGGTCACGGTCAGAACCGAGGAGACGACTCCGACCTCTCCGGCGGAGAAACCGAGCTTGTTCGCGGCACCGGCCGTGATCAGCGGCAGAATGTTGAACATACTTGCGCCGATGAGCACCAGGATCAGTCCGACGACACCGGTCAGAGTGCGTTCGGGCGCTTGCGAGAGATTGCCCACGGCCTGCCGCATGGTGTCCGCGCTCCGTTCCGTCACGGTTGCAATGGCTGCGAGGATACTGCGACGATCAGGCGGTGCCCCGTAGCGACCGTCACCGCGGTCCTCCAAGCGAGCCCTCCGCCGACTCGCCCCGGGTTCGTGCCTCACGGGCGTGCAACAGCCAAGCGAACAGATAGGCGAGCAGGCTCAGGCAGGCCGCAATCACGGCAATCCACACCACGGCGCGATAGTCGTGGGGGCTCACGAATGGCGCCGCGACGGCCGCACCGCCCGCCGAGCCAAAGAATGCACACGCACCCGTCAGCGCCACGGCGCGACCGGTGGCATCGACACTGTTGACGAGCGTGAACTGATACGCCAGCGAATAGCACCAGGCGAAGTAGTAAAGAACGCCGGCGGCACCAAAGGCCCAGACGCCGGTGGCCGCATCGAGCAGCAGCGCGGCAGTCAGCATCAGGACCGTGGCGAAGCCGAGCGGCCAGAGAATGCCGAAGCGGTTGCCCTGGGCCGAGGCAAGCAGCCCGCCGGGAATCCCCGCCGCCACACTGAGGGCAAGGCAGTCGGCGACAAGGGACGCGGAGAGGCCCTGCGCCTGGCCCAGCAACTCAATATAGGTCCAATACGCCCCGGCGCCGACGAAGAACAGCGCAAAGCCGATAAAGGCGAGCAGCAACGCAGGGCGCATCAGCCCGGCGCGGATCACGCGCGGAGTCGGACGTCCCCGAGCAGGCAATAGCGGCGTGAGGACAATGACGAGCCCCGCCGGAATGGCCAGCAGGAGCAGCACGCCGGCAAGCCCCGAGAGCCGCAACAGCAACGGACCGGCCCACAGCGCGGCAATCTGATAGGCCGCCTGCGCGGAAATCGCGGCGCCGAAGCTGCGCGCTGACTCGTGACCATCGGAAATGATGGTCATGCCGAGCGAGAAGGCGGCGCTGCTGAAGAAGGCAGCCGCCGCCTGAAGCACGGCGAAGGCCCAATAGTCGTGCACGCCGAGAGCGCTGAGCAGCGACACGCACATGCCACCGAGGGCGAGCGCGGCGGCACGCGGCCAGGACAGCGTACGGACCCACAGGCCCGCGAGCAGGGCGCTCAGACCCGAGGCGACGGTGAGGATCGAGGAGAGGATGCCGACCTGACGCGCCGAAAAATCGAGTTTGTCCGCCGCGCCGGCGGTGAGCAGCGGCAGGATGTTGAACATGCTGCCACCGACGACCACCAAAGCCAGTCCGGCGGCGACGATGAGCGCCCGCTGCGCAGCGAGCGGACGAGAATCATCGTAAGCTGTCAACGCGGATCCCCCTTGTCGTCATCGCGGTTCGAGCCGCCCGCACAGACATCAGTTGAATGTGCGATCTCAGAGATCCTTCACCAGTCTCAGTGCGTCGTAGATTGCAGCATGGGTGTTGCGCGCGGCGATCGCATCGCCGATGCGAAACAACTGGAATCGGCCGAGCGGATTGCTGCAGATCTGCTGACGTCCTCCGCTGATGAGCCGGTCATAGTCCACCTCGCCGAGGTTGGTCGAGTGCGGCTGCAGCGCGAAGTACAGTTCATCGTTGGGAATCGTCCCGTGATTGATCACGACCTGATCGACACGGCGCTCGCGGCGAACACCACCGTAGTCGCTACCGACCACGGCGAGCAGGTCATCGCCGTCACGCATGACCTGTTCCAGGCGGTAGGTGACGGTGAACGTCACATCGAGCTTCTGCAGACTGCGCATGTAAGGAACGAGGTTCATGCTCATGACTTCCGGGGCGAAACACCGGTCCGGGGTCATGAATTCAAGTCGCGCGCCGCTGGCGGCGATGATCTCTGCGGCCTGCAGCCCGGTGTGGTCGCCGGCGTCATCGAACAGCAGAACGTTGGCGCCTGGTGCAACGCTCCCAGATAGAATGTCCCAGCTCGAGACCACCAGGGAATTTCCCGCCTGCAGCACCTCGGTATGCGGCACGCCGCCCGTGGCCACGATCACCACTTCCGGGGACTCGGCCAGCACCTGTTCGGCCTCCACCCATTCACCGAAGCGGAACTGCACCCCACGCGCCGTGCACTGTGCCATCCGCCATTCGATGATGCCCAGCATTTCGCGCCGCCGGCCGCTGCGGGCCGTGAGATTCACCTGACCGCCGGGCTGCGCAGCGGCCTCCAGCACTCGTACCTCGTGGCCGCGCTCGGCGCCGACCCGCGCCGCCTCCAGACCGCCGGGACCGGCACCGACCACCAGGATCTTGCGCCGGTGCGGTGCCGGCTCGATCTCATGGGGCATGGTCAGCTCTCGGCCGGTGGCGGCATTGTGGATGCAATACGCCGATCCGCCCTGATAAATGCGGTCGAGACAGTAGTTGGCCCCGACGCACGGCCGGATGGCCGCTTCGTGTCCCTGCGTCAGCTTGCGCACGATATGCGGGTCGGCCATGTGCGCCCGTGTCAGGCCCACCATGTCGAGCTTGCCGGCTGCGATGGCATGACGCGCGGTGGCGGTGTCCTGGATCCGGGCGGCATGAAACGTAGGCAGACCGATGGCCGCGCGGACCTCACCGGCGAAATCGAGGTGTGGCGCACTCGCCATGCCTTGAATCGGGATAACGTCCGTCAATCCGGCGTCGGTATCGATGTGGCCGCGGATGATGTTGAGAAAATCGACCATGCCGCTCGCCTTCAGACGCCGGGCGATCTCCAGGCCCTCCACGTGGGTCAAACCGCCCGCAATCCGTTCATCGAGCACGCAGCGGATGCCGACGATGAATTGCGCGCCGACGCGCTTGCGAATCGCGCCAAGCACTTCGAGAGTGAAGCGCATGCGGTTCTCGAGCGTACCGCCGTAGGGAGCCGGCAGCGCATTGGTGGCCGGCGACCAGAACTGGTCGATCAGGTGACCATATGCCTCGAGCTCGATGCCATCGAGGCCGGCGGCGTACATGCGCTCGGCGGCATCGGCGAAGTCTGCGACGATGCGACGGATGTCCCATGACTCGATCTGTTTCGGAAAAGCGCGGTGAGCGGGTTCCTTGTGGTGCGAGGGCGAGACCACGGGCAGCCAGGCGCCGCGGTCCCAGCGGGTGCGGCGGCCGAGATGGGTGATCTGCACCATCACGGCGGCGCCGTGTTCGTGACACGCATCCGTCAATTCGCGCATCCAGCGGACGACTTCGTCCTTGTAGAGCAGAATGTTGTTGAATGCCGGCGGGCTGTCTCGAGAGACCGCAGCCGAGCCAGCCGTCATGGTGAGCGCGATACCGCCCTTGGCACGCTCGACGTGGTAGGCACGGTAGCGCGCCTTGGGCATCCCTTCTTCCGGGTAGGCCGGCTCGTGCGCCGTGGTGATGATCCGATTGCGCAACGTGAGATGCTTCAACGTGTACGGCTGCAGTAGTGGATCGTTCGAACTCACGCGTCTGTTCCCGGTCCGGCGGACGATGCGCTTCGGACCTTAGCGCCCCCGACGTTTAAGTGGCCTTTCGGATCGCGCACGGATCCTAGGAAATCCGCTTTTTCACCTGCGCACCGCCGCAATGCCGCGCGGCGTGCTCGACCGTGCCGCGATCGCGCGGTATAAGGCCCCAGTCTCCTCCCCAGAGCGTATGACTGTCATCACTCCCGACGTAGCCGCCTTGCAGCTGATGCGTGCCGGACGCCTGAATGAGGCGCTCGTGCAGGCGCAACGGGCCGTCGCGGGCGCGCAGCGCTGCACCTCCGCGCATGGTCTGCTGGCGACGATCCTGCTGCAGCTCGGCCGTGCGCCCGACGCCGATGCGCTCATCGGAATGGCCATGGGCCTCGAGCCCGCCAGCGCCGATGCGTGGGATGCGCTCGCGTACGTCTCGCTGCATCTGGGCGAGCACGCGCGCGCCAACGAACTGTATCGGCGCGCGGCGCAGCTGGCGCCGGAGACCGCCCGGCACTGGTACAACCTCGCCTCAAGCGAGCGGAGCTTCGGCAGACTGCTGCAGGCCGAGGAGGCCTGCAATCGGGCCATCGCACTCGATGAGCACGAGTACCGGAGCTTTCTGCTGCGCTCGGAGCTGCGTGTGCAGACACCGACTGACAATCATGTTGCGCAGTTGCGCGAGAGGCTCGATAGCGCGCAGCTGACGGACGCCGCACGGGTGTTTCTCGGGTATGCCCTCGGCAAGGAACTCGATGATCTCAACGGGTTCGACGAGGCGTTCCGCTGGTTCTCGCTGGCTGCAGGCACGCGGCGGCGCCACCTGCAGTACGATGTCAGCGTCGACGAGCACAAGCTGCGGCGCATAGCAGCGGTATTCGCGCGCAGTCGGTCCGAGGGCGATGCCGGCGGTTCGGAACGGTTCATCTTCATCGTCGGCCTGCCGCGCTCCGGCACGACGCTGCTCGAGCGCATCCTCAGCAACCTTCCCGATGTGCATTCCAACGGGGAGACCGATCACTTCGCGCACGCACTGCTCGGTGCGGCCCCGGCAGACCGGCCCGCAGGCGAGTCGTACGCGGACGTTTTCGAGCGCGCCGCAGCAGCGGATCCGCGCGTGGTCGCCGCTCAGTACGCGAGGCTGGCCGGTGCGGAGCGCCGCGGTGGCTGGATCCTCGATAAGCTGCCGATGAATTTCTTGTATCTCGGTGCGATCCACCGCGCTCTGCCGCAAGCCCGTCTGCTGCTCGTCAACCGCTCCCCGCTCGACAGCTGTTTCGCGATGTATCGCACCTTGTTCGGCGCGGCCTATCCGTTCAGCTACGACCTGCACGATCTGGCTCGCTACTTCGCTGCATACACCCGGCTGATGACGCACTGGCGCACGACGCTCGGTGACGCGCTCCATGAAGTCGATTACGACTCCCTCGTCAGCGACCCGATCCGCACAGCGGCCGCAGCCGCAAGGTTCTGCGGACTGCGGTGGCAGGACAGCGCGATCGCCATCGAAGGCAACGCGGCGGTGTCGCTGACCGCGAGTGCCGCGCAGATCCGGCGGCCGATCTACGGCACCTCCTCCGGACGCTGGCGTCATTACCGCGATCCGCTGGCGCCGCTCGTCGCGGAGCTGCGCCGCCGGCACATTGTGCTGCCGGACGACGCCTGAGCGCGGCTCAGAACCGGTAGGCGAGCCGCACGCCGAGTACCCGCGGCTCGTTCACGATGTAGTCGTTGGTGAGGTTGTCGAAGCCGACAAGGGTCGGCGGCGCGAGGATCTCCCGCTTGTTCGCAAGGTTGGTGACGTACACGGTCGTGCGCCAGGGATAGTGGATCAACGAGGCCGCGGCGTTCATGACCAGGTAGCTCGAGGACTGCTGGACGCTGGTCGTGCCCTCGGCCGCCGTGAGGTTCATCACAACGGGGCTGCGGTAGCTGCCGTTCAGAGACAGCGACATCGCATAGCCGGGCGCGAGCCGGCGCTCATAGTCGAGTGCCGCGCTGATGCTGGTCTTCGGGCTGCCGGGCAGGCGCTCCCCGGCGGTGCCGGTCAGCTCGCCCGGGACGACCGTACCGAGACCGTTGTTCGCCGGCAGCGAGAAGTTGCTGGTCAGCTTCGCGTCGGCATACGTGATGCCGAAGTTATACGTCAGACCCCGCAGCAGGAGCGGTCCGGAAGTCTCAAGCTCGAAGCCCTTTGATTCGGCGGTGTTGGCGTTGTAGACGGCGAGGTTGCCATCGGGCAGGCTCGAGGAGATTTGCGGCTTGTCCCATTTGACGTCGAACACGTCGAACGCATAGGTGAGTCCGTTCGCGAATTCGCCCTTGAGTCCGATCTCGTAATTATTGGTCCGGTCGGGCGCATACGTGCGCAGCAGCGGACTCTCCTGGAAGGGTCCCGACAGCGGTACCGAATTGGCACCGCCGCGGCGAAAGCCCTGCGACCACAGCGCATAGACGAACTGATTGGGCAGATACTGATAAGAGATGTCCAGTTTGCCGATGCTCGTTGAGGCGGGGGCGGCATGCGCTACGGCCGGCAGGAACGTCGGGAAGGTGTAATCGGCGTACAGCTGCGCGTCGGTGAACTGTTCGATGTAATGCCGGAATCCGCCGGTGATCTTGGCATGGTGTGCGAAATGCCAGGTGAGATCGCCATAGATCGACTCCTCCTGGAAGCGCTGGGTGTCGATTTGCGTGAACACCAGATCGTTCGGTCCGCTCGTCACCAGGCAGTTCGGATACGTCGAGCCGTAGTAGATCGCGCCGGTGCAGCCCTGAGCGACGGATCGTTCCGGAGAGCCGGGATTGGCAATGTTCCAGGCGCCTTGACGGGTCTCCTTGTCGTAGAACAGGCCAGCGACGTAATCGAACATGTTCCATAGCCGAGTATTGGAGACCAGCCGGACTTCCTGTGTGAAAGCGTGGGAATGGTCTGCGAACTGGTAGTCGTACACGAACCGCGGATTGGTCGGCGTACCGGCGTAGTAGGGCAGGTAGGCGCCGCCAGCGATGCCGGCAATGCGGTAACTGTCGTCCTCGAGCAGCTGTCCGCGGGTGGTGCGGTAGGAGCTGGTGGTCGACAGCGTCGCGAATCCCGCGTCGTAGCTCATGTCGAGGCTGAGCAGGTTGGTATAGCGCGAGAAGGGCTGGTCCACCTGGGAGAATTCCTGGTAAGGCCCGCCCGGCGGCAGCGTCGCGTTGGGATCGATTGGCGAGACCCCACCCTGAAAATCCGGATTGACCTGCGGTCCGCCGTCGCCGCGCAGGCCGGTGTGCAGAATGGCGAGCACCGCCTTGAAAGACTCGATCGGCTTCCACAACAGCGCCGCGCGCCCCGTGAAGGTCTTCTGCCAGTTCCAGTCCGAGCGCCGGGAGTAGATTGCCGAGCTGCCGACCGGATCGGCGGGGTTGGCGAGAACGGGAACCCCGGTCAAACCGGGGTTGGTGCGCTTCAACAGCCCATAGACATTGATCCAGCCCGGTTGATAGTCGTACTTGGCCGCCGCGCGGAATGCCAGCTTACGGCCAATTGGCAGGTTTATAACACCCTGCAGGGTATAGCCGTTGCCGTTTGAGTGGGTAACCGTGTCGCCGCCGACCTCCACGCTTCCCGAGACTCGGTTCAGCTGCGGGTTGTTTGGAATCAGGCGGATCGTGCCAGCGAGTGAGCCCGCTCCATACAATGTGCCCTGCGGGCCGCGCAGCACCTCAATGCGCTTCAGATCGATGAGCTGGATATACCCGCCGACCGGCGAGTTGTCGACGTACACCCCGACAGGACTCTGCTCGAAGCTGCGAAAGCCGCGAATCGGCTCTCCGGTGGCGTTGATGCCGCGGATGATGGGCACCGTGGCGCCAGCCAGCCGCGCGCCAAAATCATACATGCTCAGGCCGGGCACCGCGTTGGCCAGAGAGGCGAGTCCGGTGACGCCGGCGTCGGTGAGCTGCTGCGGAGTGATGACCGCGAGACTGCCGGCGATGGAGATGGCCGTTTCCCGATGACGGGTCGCAGTGACGGTGATTTCCCGCAGCATGGTGGGCAACGCTGACGAGGGGTTCGACTGGCCCGCCACCTTGCTGTTGTGACCCAGCACGGAGTCGGCCGCGCAAGCGGGCTGCGGCACGCCGTACAGCGCCAGGCACACTGCCGCGCCCACCGCACTCAGCACACGGCGCTGCGTCCGGCAATCCCAATTCGCTCGGCTGCGCCGAGCGTTCGCGTCATTCATTTCGATCCCCCGGGATATGCTCTTCATGGCGCCTGAAGCGCCCGCGCCGACCCGCGCTGGGTTGTCGTCCCGACGCGGTGCGGACAGATGCCTGATTGAGTGAACGATACCCGCGGGAGGCAAGAGCGGCCTTCGTGCGGCCAGCGAATTTGCTAGGAGTTTGACCGCAAATGCGCTTTGGTACGCCGCACGTCGATCGGTCGCATGCCGAAATGGCGGCGGAAGGCAGTGGTGAACGAGGTTGGATGCGCGTAGCCGATCGCCTCGCCAGCTTGTTCGACCGAGCAGCCCTGGTCGCGGATCAGGCTGAGGGCGTGGCGCATGCGGCAGCCGAGGCTGAAATCAAAGAGAGTCTCGCCGAAGACGGCCTTGAAGCCCTTGGTGAGTATCGATTTGGACATCCCGACCGTGCGGGCCAACGCATCAATTGTCGGTGGCGGTGAGAACTGGCGCATTAAGATAGTGCGCGCGGCGTGCAAACAGCGTAACTCCCGGTCGCTGAAGTGCTCAGCCGTCGGTTCGGCGCGCGCCGAGAGGCTCGCAACCGCGTGACAGACGAGTTCCAAAGCAAGCGCTTCGGTGTAAACCAGACCAAGTGCGCCGTCGTGTTGATTGTTGATAAGCCGCAGGGCGATCTCAAGGGTGTGGGCCGACAGTGGCTGCTGACAGTAGTTGATCTTCTCGCCAAGACTCGCCGCATACGCTCTGAGCGCCCCGGAGACCTCCACATTCGACGGCAGGAAGTTCTCCGCGAGAAACTCCGGTCGCATGCTGACGATGATGAATTGCTCGCGGGCGCGCGGCGCGGTCCACTCATTGATGTCGACACCCTTCGGCTGCGACCAGACCAGCAGCGAGGGCCGGTTCCAGCGCACCGGTTCGGTGCATCCCACGCCGAGGGTGAGATCGCCGGTGATCTTGAAATCAAATTGCACCAGCCCGTCGCCGGGCACGCGCTCGGTGCGCGGATCGTGGTAGGCGCAGTTCGCCACCACAACGTAGATCTCGTTCTGGATGCGCGCGAACTGCCAGTAGCCTTCGCCTTCCTCGGGCGCAAGCGCCACCTGCGCACCCATGACGTCACGGCTGGGATGGCGGAGGATCCGCTCCAAGTGCGGTGCACGCTCGAGGCTGGCGAAGGCATCGGCCAGGGTCCGACCGGGGCCGGCGAGCATGGCGCGGAACAACCCCTGCTTGCGCGAGGGGCTCGCTAGGACCTCTTCGGGCTCGGATCGCAGCGGTTTCACGCGGGCGGTTGGCGGTGAGGCACGCTTGACACTGTCATCAATGCAGCGAAGTTGCCGCAACTCCCGGTCGTGTGCAAGCGCCACATCACCGCTCGGCGCCAAGGTTCGCATATCCGGATGTGCGGAGCGGATCTAAATATAAGAAAATTGCACAAAAACATATGGATATGAGCAGACTGGCCAGGACCGCGGAGGGCGGCTGCAATCATGGTCAAACTCCTAGCAATGGGACACGTGAACGAAGCCACGATAGGGTATGGACAGCTATCGTGTCAGGCGGTGCAGGCCTACTGGATCAGTTGCGACGGACACCGATGACGGACAAAGCCATGGCTGATGAAGCAGCGTCTTCGCGCAAAAGCCGGGTAAGCGCCCGGGAAGCCCGTAAGGCTCAGCGCGCGGTCCGGCCCAGTGGTCCGGCATACATCACCCGCACCATTCCCCCGTACGCGCTGCTCGGCGAGGAGGGCCTCGAGCAGATCGAGCGCCATGCCGATCGTCTGCTCGAGGAAGTCGGTCTGGAAATCCGGGGCGATGCCGAGGCGATCCAGCTGTGGCGGCAGGCGGGCGCGGACATCACCGGTGAGTCGCGCGTGCACGTCCCAGCAGGGCTGGCACGGGAGATCATCCGCCGCTCCGCTCCCGCGGAATTCGTTCAACATGCACGCAATCCCGCGCGCAGCGTGCGCATTGGCGGCAACAGCACGGTGTTCGCGCCATCCTATGGCTCACCGTTCGTTTCCGATCTGGATCGAGGCCGCCGCTATGGAACTCTGGAGGATTTCCATAATTTCGTGAAGCTAGCTTATCTTGCACCGTGGCTGCATCACTCCGGCGGCACGGTCTGCGAGCCCGTCGACGTACCGGTGAACAAGCGCCATCTGGACATGGTGTATGCGCACATGCGCTGGTCGGACAAGCCGTTCATGGGCGCCGTCACCAATGCGGCGCGCGCGGCGGATTCGATCGAAATGTGTCGCATCCTCTTTGGCACACAATTCGTTGCCGAGCACTGCGTGATTCTGGGCAACGTCAACGTCAATTCGCCTTTGGTGCTCGATGGCGAGGCGAGCCGGGTGATTCGCACGTACGCGGCAGCCAACCAGGCGCCTGTGTGCGTACCGTTCATCCTCGGCGGCGCAATGGGCCCTGTGACCACCGCCGGAGCGCTGGCGCAGTGTTTTGCCGAGGCTGTCTTCTGCGTCGCGCTCGCTCAGCTCGAGCGGCCGGGCTCGCCGGCGATTCTGGGTAACTTCCTCTCCTCGATGTCGCTGCGCAGCGGGGCCCCCACCTTCGGCACGCCCGAGCCGGCGCTGGCCTATCTGGTGATCGGACAGCTTGCCCGCAGGCTCGGCGTGCCGCTGCGCTGCGGAGGAAATCTGTGCGCGGCAAAGGTTTCGGACGCACAGGCTGCTAGCGAGAGCGCAAATTCGATGTGGCCGGCATTCTTCGCGGGCGCCAATTTCATCCTGCACTCGGCGGGCTGGCTGGAAGGGGGACTGGCCATGTCATACGAGAAATTCGTCATGGATGTGGATCAGTGCGGCGCATTTCACACCGTGGCGAAAGGCATGGCGCTCGATGAGAACGCCTTCGCGCTCGCCGCCTTCCAGGAGGTCGGTCCGGGCAAGCACTTTCTTGGCTCCGCGCATACGCTCGCCAACTACGAGACGGCGTTCTACGATTTTGAACTCGCGGACAACAATTCCTTCGAGCAATGGTGCGCCGAGGGCTCTCAGGATCAGCTGGTACGCGCGAACCGCAAGTGGAAATCGCTGCTCTCCGGATATACGCCACCGGCGCTTGATCGCGGCAAGGACCAGGCACTGCAGGAGTTCATCGCACGGCGCAAAGCGGCGATGCCCGACGACATCGCCTGAGCGGCGCCCGGCTGATGGCCTTACGCTGAATTCCCGTCACGCAAACTGACCTAAAAATCAATCACTTAGGTCATCGAAGGCAGTCAATTCTGGACACCCTACAGCAGGAAAATGGCGTCACTGCGCTGCTGAGTGGCCTCACAGCGCGTGTGCCGCCTGCCTGGCGAGAAATTGGACCCGACCGGTTTGGAATCTGACGCCAGGAGGCATGCCGTCGGACACTAATCTCGCGAAACGGAGGGACTCGAACCCTCGACCCCGGCATGATGAGCTCGACGCTGCGCAAAAATTAGGCATTAACTTCAATAACTTAGCCGTCGAGCACCCGTTGCATTCCAATCGGTCGGTGTTGTGCCCCAAAGCCAGATGGACGCTTTTGTCCGCTCGACCGAACGGTAATCGAGACGAGATGACAGGAGCACGGGGATATTTGACTGGCTAGCGTTCAGCCAGGGCACCAGACGACGCGAAATCGACCGGTCCCTTTGGAGGCGGCTCTCTCTACGTTTCGAAAGTGATATCGATTTCTCTCAAGGACACGACCGTCAGATGTCGAGATTGGTGACGGAGAGCGCGTTCTTCTCGATGAACTCGCGGCGGGGCTCGACCTGATCGCCCATCAGGGTCGTGAAGATATCGTCGGCAGCCACTGCATCCTCGATCTTTACCTGCATCAGCCGGCGGGTCTCCGGATTGATGGTGGTTTCCCAGAGCTGCTCGGGATTCATCTCACCGAGTCCCTTGTAGCGCTGGATGGTCTGTCCCCTGCGCGCCTGGTCGAACAGCCACTTCATGACTTCTTTGAACGAGCCGACCGCCTGACGAGCCTCGCTGCGCATCACGAAAGCGCCCTCCCCGATCAGTCCGGCCAGCGTGCGCGCCAGCTCCGCGATACGCTGATACTCGGCCGATTCGAAGAATTCCCGGGTCAGATATTTCGTGCTCTGCGTCCCGTGTTCGGTGCGGCGGATCACCACGCGGCTGCCGTGGCCGTCGCTCGCCTCACGCAGCTCCACCAGATACGCCCGGGTTGCGTCGCTGCGCGCGTTGAGACTGCCTTGCAGCTGAACGGCCCAATCGCGGAGCCACGGTGTCTGATCGAATTCCTGCGGCCGCACCACGGGCAGATAGATGAGCTGTTCCAACAGACGGTCATCATAGCGTCGTGACCAACGCTTGATGATTGCCTGAACCTCGGTGTACTGGCGGGCGAGCGTCTCGAGTCCAGGGCCCTGCAAGGGCGGTGCGTCGGCGTTGACGTGGACCGAGGCATTCTCCAGCGCGGAGTTGAGCAACACAGCATCGAGCTCCGGCTCATCCTTGACGTACATCTCCTGTTTGCCGCGCTTTACCTTGAACAGCGGCGGCTGAGCAATGTAGATATGACCGTGCTCGATTAACGCGGGCATCTGACGGTAGAAGAATGTCAGCAGAAGCGTGCGGATATGGCTCCCGTCGACATCGGCATCCGTCATGATGATCACCCGATGGTAGCGCAGCTTGGCGAGATCAAAATCGTCCTTGCCAATGCCGCAGCCCAGCGCGGTGATCAGCGTGCCGACCTCGGCTGAGGACAGCATCTTGTCGAATCTGGCCTTCTCGACGTTGAGGATCTTGCCCTTGAGGGGCAGGATGGCCTGGGTGCGTCGGTCGCGACCTTGTTTGGCCGAGCCGCCGGCAGAATCGCCTTCGACGATGAAGATTTCTGACAGCGCAGGATCTTTTTCCTGACAGTCGGCGAGCTTGCCGGGTAATCCTGCGACGTCGAGCGCGCCCTTGCGGCGGGTCATCTCGCGTGCCTTGCGCGCCGCTTCGCGGGCTCGTGCCGCTTCAATAATCTTCGCGACGATCGCCTTGGCGTCCTGCGGATGCTCGAGCAGAAAATCCTGCAGCTTGGCACCGACCGCCGCTTCGACGATGGCCTTGACCTCCGAGGAGACCAGCTTGTCCTTGGTCTGCGAGGAGAACTTCGGATCCGGCAGTTTCACGGACAGAATCGCGGTGAGACCTTCGCGTGCGTCATCTCCGGTGGTGGCCAGCTTGTCCTTCTTGGCCGACATTTCCTTTTCGATGTAGTCGTTGAGGGTACGGGTGAGCGCACTGCGGAATCCGGCCAGGTGCGTGCCACCATCCTTCTGCGGAATGTTGTTGGTGTAGCAGAACATGCTCTCCTGGTAGGAATCGTTCCACTGCAGCGCCACTTCCACGGTGACCGGACCGTCCTGGGTCTTAAACCAGGGAATCGACTCGTGGATTGGAACCCGGGAGCGGTTCAGGTACTTCACGAAGGCCTTCAGGCCGCCTTCGTGCTGGAACACGTCCGACTTGTTCTCGCGCTCGTCGACCAGCTCGATGCGTACGCCGGAGTTCAGAAAGGACAGCTCGCGCAAGCGCTTGGCGAGGATGTCGTAGTTGAACTGGATGTGCGTGAAGATCTGCGCGCTCGGCTTGAAGCGGATGATGGTTCCACGCTGATCCGATGGACCGACCACGGCCAGCGGCGCAAGAGGGTCGCCGAGCCGGTACTCCTGGCGATGAACCTTCCCGTCGCGATGAATGGTGAGCAGCAGGTAATCCGAGAGGGCATTGACGACGGAGACGCCCACCCCGTGCAGGCCTCCGGAGACCTTGTACGAGCTGGCGTCGAACTTACCTCCAGCGTGCAGAATGGTCATGATGACTTCTGCTGCCGAGCGTCCCTCTTCAGGATGCAGGTCCACCGGGATGCCGCGCCCGTTATCGGACACGGTGACAGACTCGTCAGCGTGGACCGTGACGACGATTTGATCGCAGAAGCCGGCCAGGGCCTCGTCAATGGAATTGTCGACGACTTCGAAGACCATGTGGTGCAGACCAGTGCCGTCATCGGTATCCCCGATGTACATGCCGGGCCGCTTACGCACAGCGTCAAGACCCTTTAAGACTTTGATTTTACTAGAATCGTAGACGTCTTCGGATGTCATGAACGAGTCCGTATTGCGATGCGTCATTATACCGGTCGGACGCGCCCGTGTTCCACGTGAAACACACGATCGGGCTGGGTGAATCCTGGAATTTCCGGCTGCAATGCCGTCAGAATCAACTGGCACTGCAAGCGGGAAACCTCCGCCACGAACCCCGCTTGGTGGCGGGCGTCGAGCTCCGCAGCGGGATCGTCCAGCAGGAGCGTGGGCACCAGTCCGGTCTCCGCGGACAAGAGGCGCAATTGCGCCAAGGTCATTGCGGCGGCCATCAGCTTCTGTTGGCCCCGGGACAACACATCACGCGCGGGCTTCTGATCGACCAGGATGCGTACATCAGCTCGATGGGGACCGACGGTCGTGGTCTGGCGGACCGTATCCCGGGCGCGGGCGCTCCCGAGTGCTTCCCCCAAAGTCTGTGCATCGGGCCAACCTTGGGTATAGGCCAATCGGGCAGCGGGACAATCCATCGCGAGGAGGGTGGACTGCCAGTACGGCTCGAGCCGGGCCAGCAACTGGTGTCGGGCTGCAGAAATTCGCTCTCCCTGGGCGGCAAGCTCCGTCTCCCAAGGACGCGCTTCGGCTGGGCGACCCTTCAGCGCGGCATTGCGCTGGCGCAGCGCACGCGCGTAGCGGTACCACGCATCGCCGAATTGAGGTTCCACGTGGAACACCGCCCAATCGAGCCAACGCCTCCGCCTCCGCCCCCCCTCTTCGATGAGCTTGTGGATCTCGGGGTCGATGACTTGAACAGGGAATGCGAGCGTCAGGTCCGCTAGCGAATTGACGTCCTGCCCATCGAGCCGCGCCTGAATGCCCCGGTCACGACTGAATTCGACGCCCAGCGCGTGCGGCAACGGACCTTCGGTCCGTCCAAAGACCCATAGCTTCGGCGCGGTACGCCGGATGAGCTGCTCAGTCTGCCGGCTACGGAAAGAGCGCCCTCGCCCCAGCAGAAACACAGCTTCCAGCAGCGACGTCTTACCGGCCCCGTTTTCTCCCCAGATCAGGGTACAGCGGGGATGAAGCTCCAGCTGCACCGACTCGACGCAGCGCAGATTCTCCGCCTGCAGCTCGATGAGGCTCACGAGCGGCACCCGCCGCCATCCGCCCCGGTCATGAATCGTAAATTCTGCTGCGTACGGTTACAGCCGCATCGGCATGACGACGTAGCGGGCCTCGGACAACCCAGGTGCCCGGATCAGGCAGCTGCTATTGGCATCCGTGAAGCCCAACTCCACCTGGTCGGTATCGATCGCGCTCAGGGCGTCGAGCAGATAATTCACATTGAAGCCAATCTCGACCTCATCGCCCGTGTAATCAATCTCGACCTGATCTTCGGCTTCTTCGTGTTCAGGGTTGTGCGCCTGCAGGGTCAGGATTCCTGATTTAATTCCAACCCGGATACCCCGGTATTTCTCATTCGAGAGGATGGCGGTGCGCTGCAGGGCCTGCCGCAGCAATTCACGATCCGCCAGCGCGACCTTGGGCGGATTATCCGGAATCACCCGGCCGTACTCCGGGAAACGTCCATCGATCAGCTTCGAGGTGAATCGAATTTCGCCGATCTGGGCTCGAACATGGTTCGTTCCAATGGCGAGCTCTATCTCCCCATCCGTACCGAGTATTCGCTGCAGCTCAAGAATAGCCTTGCGCGGCACGATCACCTGTCCACCGTGCGCCGCCTCGTTGAGGGTCACCTCGCACAGTGCGAGGCGGTGTCCGTCCGTCGCCACCGCCCGCAAGGTGCTGTCTTGAGTCTCCAGCAGCAATCCATTGAGGTAGTAGCGCACGTCCTGCTGTGCCATCGAAAAATGGGTCTTGTCGATCAGCCGCTGAAAGGCCCCTTGTGCCAGGGTAAGCGTCTGTTGCGCATGAATTTCCTCCAGGACGGGAAATTCTCCTGCTGGGAGCGTCGAGAGCGTGAAGCGGCTGCGGCCGGCGCGCACCGTCGCCTTCTCGCCTTCGGTGCTCAACGTGACGTCCACCCCGCTCGGCAGTGCCCGAAGGATATCGAGGAACTTCCGACCGGGCACCGTGATGTCGCCGGCGCTCTCGACAGCCACCGTGGTCGTCGCCGCGAGCTCGACCTCAAGATCGGTTCCGGTCATGCCGAGCCGCTTCTCGCGTGCAGACAGCAATACATTGGCCAGAACCGGCATGGTCTGCCGTCGCTCGACTACACCGATCACGCTTTGCAGGGGAGCGAGGAGCTCCTCGCGCTTCGCCGTCAGCTTCATAAGTCTTATCTTCTTCTCTTAGATCTTTAAGAATTCAGATTGTAGTGATGATTAGGCCTGTGAATAGTGATGATTTCGCTCGCGCCCGAATCCGATCAAGCGCTTACGCGCTGTTTGCGCTTGCGCTTTCCGGGGAATGCCTGGGAGCGAGCTGTGCATGGTCTGTGCGTAACTTTATCCCCAGATCGCTGCACCGGATATCCACAGACTTATCCTCTCAAGCCGTCAGGGTTCTCAACAGGTTCGAGTAATCCTCGCTCATCCGAATGTCGATATCACGCAGCTCCTTGATGCGCTTGCAGGCATGCAGCACCGTCGTATGGTCGCGGCCGCCGAAGGCATCCCCGATTTCAGGCAGACTCTGACTGGTCAGCTCCTTGGCGAGCGCCATCGCCACCTGCCGGGGCCTGGCAACGGAGCGACTGCGTCGCTTGGAGAGCAGGTCCGCCACCCGGACCTTGTAGTAATCCGCGACCGTCTTCTGAATGTTCTCGATGGTCACCAGCTTCGCTTGTAGCGAGAGCAGATCCTTCAGCGCCTCCTTGGTGAACTCGAGCGTGATCGGGCGCCCCGTGAAGCGCGCATTGGCAATCACCCGTCGCAGCGCCCCTTCGAGCTCGCGCACATTGGAGCGGATCCGCTTGGCGATGAAGAACGCGACCTCCTCGGGCAGCGGCATGCCGAACTGGCGCGACTTGCTCATCAGAATCGCTACGCAGGTCTCGAGTTCGGGCGGTTCGATCGCCACCGTCAGACCCCACCCGAAACGCGACTTCAGCCGCTCCTCGAGTCCCTCGACCTCCTTCGGATAGCGGTCGCAGCTGAGTATCACCTGGTGCTGGCCCTCGAGGAGGGCATTGAAGGTGTGGAAGAACTCCTCTTGGGAGCGGTCCTTACCTGCAAAGAACTGGATGTCGTCGATGAGCAGCGCATCGAGCGAGCGATACGCTGTCTTGAACTCATTCATGGAGTTGTGTTGCAGCGCACGCACCATGTCACTGACGAAGCGCTCGGAATGTACATAGGCGATCCGCGCCTCTTCGTTGTGCTCGCGAATGAAGTGCGCGATGGCGTGCATCAGATGCGTCTTGCCCAGGCCGACGCCGCCGTAGAGGAACAGCGGGTTGTAGGCCTTGCCCGGATTCTCGGCGACCTGCAGGGAGGCCGCCTTGGCCATCTGGTTACTCTTGCCCTCGACGAAGGTCGCGAACGAGAAATCGGCATTGAGCCGCGCACCGATCACCAGCCCTTCGCCGCGCCGGGGCCGCTTGGGCAGCTCCAGAACCGGTGTCGGTGTCGGTGCCGGCGCCGGCTCACTCACGGGACTGCGCGAACCGACCTCCACCGTGACAATGGGGACATCACCGGTGCTTTTGTCGCGCAGCAGCTCGCCAATGCGCGGCAGCAGCCGTTCGTTGATCCATTCGACCACGAAGCGGTTCGGGGCCAGCAGCTTCAGCGCGCCGGCACCCTCGAGTGCCTGCAGCGGCCGCACCCAGGTATTGAACTGCTGCTCCGGCAGCTCGGCTTCCAGTGCACAAACGCACCGGGCCCATAGCGACGCTTCCACGCGCGCACTCCCCCGACTGGATCTAGGTTCCGTCCCCGGCCATGGGCGCCCGGTCGATCGCCATTTGTGACACGCCTTCCGCGAGCGCTCCCGAGCAGCGACGTGCGCTGCCGGTCCGGAGCGATCGCGGAAAGATGCCACTGCGGCGCGACCGCAGAAAGTGCACCATGGAGGGGTCCGGCTTCGTGGAAAAGGCTCGGCAGTCTATACCGATCGGCTGCCGTGCTGAAGATTTTAACGCGATTAAATATTGACACCTTGGCGGTCAACGGCTTAGCCTTGCCGCCCCTTTTTGGAACCCCCAATGGACCTTCTGGAGCCCGCGGTATGAAGCGTACCTATCAACCGAGCAAGCTGCGCCGTAAGCGCACGCACGGGTTCCGGGCGCGCATGGCGACCCAAAACGGCCGCAAAGTGCTGGCCCGGCGCCGTGCCAAAGGACGCAAGAAGCTGATCCCGTAGACCGGGACAGCGGCCCGTCCGCGGCGGAGTGCCTGCGGTGTACGCTTGAGCGGGTGTGAACCCGACCCGGCGCCCGACGGCAGCAGCGGACGAGGCGGTCCACGTGCCCCGCGTGCATCGAGAGCGACTGACTTTCCCGGCGCCGAGGCGCTTGCGACATAAGTCCGAGTTCGATGCGGCGCGCACGCGTGGCCGGCGCTTTGGCAACGGATTTTTCGCGGTGACAGTGATCAGCAACGACAAGACCGGTCCCCGTCTCGGCCTGGCGGTCGCGCTGCGCGTCGCCCGGACTGCCGTCGAGCGCAATCGCATCCGGCGCATCATCCGCGAATCCTTCCGCCTGCACCAACGGGATCTGCCCGCGGTCGATATCGTCGTCAGCGCGCGGACCGCGGCTTACGGCGCCCCGGGTGCACAGCTGCATGGCAGCCTGGCGGGCCTCTGGCGACAGGTGAACGAACGATGCGCGCCCTCGCGGTCGGCCTGATCCGCCTCTATCAGTGGACGATCAGTCCGCTGCTCGGCCCGAACTGCCGATTCCATCCGTCCTGCTCCCAGTACGCGCTCGAGGCGATCGATCGCTTCGGCGTCCTGCGCGGCAGCTGGCTCGCGGTCAAACGCATCGGCCGCTGCCACCCCTGGCATCCCGGCGGCTACGATCCGGTGCCGGCTCATGGCTCGAACCGCATTGCTCACAGACATGACTAATCAACTGCGCTACTTCCTTTGGCTCGGCTTGCTGGCCCTGCTGTGGTTCAACTACACCACCTGGAGCGAGGATTTCGCTTCCACGCCCCCCCCGGTTGCGACTCGGTCGACCGCGGCGCCCGCCCCCAGCCTCTCGAACAACGTCCCGCAGACCTCTGCGCCAGCCGCCGCGGGCCAGCCGCCCGCGCCCACCAGTGCGCCGCCGCCACCGGCGCCGGGTGCGGTGGCAGCGCCAGTGAGTTCGAGTGCGCCGGTGATTCAGGTGCACACGGACGTCTATGACCTGCAGATCAGCACCGAAGGCGGCACGCTGCAACAGGTAAAGCTGCTGAAGTACGCCCAGGCGAAAGGCAAATCACCGCGCGTCGAGCTTGAGAACACCGTTCCGGCGCGCGTGTACCTCCTTCAAACCGGGTTGACCGGGCCGGCCGGCCAGAACTACCCCACGCAGACGGCGCGCTTCAGCAGCGCCCGTCTCGACTATCGGATGGGACCCTCCGGTGTGCTGCAGGTGCCACTGACCTGGCACAGCGGTGGCGTCACCGTGACCAAGACGTTCATTTTCCACAAGGGCTCGTACCAGATCGGACTGCAGTACGCGGTCCACAACACCGGAACCGCAGCCTGGACCTTCACCCCGTATGCGCAGCTGTTCCGCAACGACCCGCGCACCGGCGGCAGTTATTTCGATCCTGGCAGCAAGGCCTATCACGGCCCGGCCATCTGGAATGGCCACGAATACGTGAAACTTGATCCCGCCAGCAGTGACTATCAGCACTACGCCCGCGAGGTCGCCAACGGCTGGATTGCCGTGCCGCAGCACGATTTCGTCACGGCCGTGGTGCCCCCCAAGGGCGAGACCTATCGCTTCACGTCGCACGTCTCCGGCTCCGATTATCTGCTGGCGGCCACCGGACCGGTGCAGACCGCCGCCCCCGGCGCGACCCTCACCGTCGGCCAGACGCTATTCGTCGGTCCCACGCTGCACTCGCAGCTGGACCAGGCCGACCCGACGCTCACCTATCTGGACGATTACGGCAAGCTCACGATCCTCGCCCGGCCGCTGTTTTGGCTGCTCAGCCAAGCCCATCGACTCACCGGCAACTGGGGCGTGGCGATCATCGTTGTCACGGTCCTTCTGAAGCTGCTGTTCTATCCGTTGTCGGAGGCCAGCGGCCGCTCGATGGCGAAGATGAAGGCACTCGGGCCGCGCATCAAGAACATCCAGGAGACCTACAAGGACGACAAGGAGAAGCTGGGTCGCGCGATGATGGAGCTCTACAAGCGCGAGAAGGTCAATCCGGTGTCGGGGTGTCTGCCGATGATTCTGCAGATCCCGGTGTTCATCGCGTTTTACTGGGTTCTGCTTTACAGCGTGGAGCTGCGTCAAGCGCCGTTCATGCTCTGGATCCAGGATCTGTCCGCGCGCGATCCGTTCTTCATCCTGCCGGCTGTCATGGCCCTGACCGGCTTCCTGCAGTACAAACTCAATCCCGCTCCGCCCGACCCGGTGCAGGCCAAGATGTTCATGTTCATGCCCCTGGTCATGGCCGGAATGTTCGCGTTCTTCCCGTCGGGCCTCGTCTTGTACTACGTCGTGAACAGCCTGCTGTCGCTGGCGCAACAGTGGAACATCAATCGCCGCATCGCCGCGGCCACGGCGCGGCGCACCTAGCCGGCCGGGCCTCTTCAATCGGCGGGGCTGCCGAGGTAACCTTGAGCGCATGACGCGTACGGATACGATCGTGGCACCGGCTACCCCGCCGGGACGCGGCGGCATAGGGATCGTGCGCGTGTCGGGACCGAAGGTTCCTGAGCTGACCGCCGTCCTGCTCGGCGGTGATCTGCCGCCGGCCCGCGTGGCGCGGTTCGAGCGTTTCCTCGATGCCCGCGGCGAGCCGATCGATGCCGGTCTCGTCCTGTTTTTTCCCGCTCCGCATTCCTACACGGGCGAGCACGTGCTGGAACTGCAGGGGCACGGCGGACCGGCGGTGCTCGAGGCGATCGTGGCGCGGGTTGTGGAACTCGGCGCGAGGCGTGCCCAGCCCGGGGAATTCACGCTGCGCGCCTTTCTCAACGACAAGGTCGACCTCGCCCAGGCCGAAGCCATCGCGGACCTGATCGATGCCGGTTCGCGTGAAGCGGCAGCGGCCGCGATGCGCTCCCTGCAGGGGGAATTTTCCGCGATGGTGCACGGTCTGACCGAAGCGGTCATTGACGTGCGCACGCATGTCGAGGCGGCCATCGATTTTCCCGAGGAGGAGATCGATTTTCTTGCGGACCGACACCTGCATGAACGCTTTCATGCGCTCGTGGACCATTTTTCGGCGATCGAACAGAGCGCGCGGCAGGGTGCGCTGCTGCGCGAAGGGATGACCGTCGTGATCGCCGGTCGGCCGAACGCGGGCAAGTCAAGCCTCCTCAATCGGCTGGCCGGCTATGAGGCCGCAATCGTCACGCCGATCGCCGGCACAACGCGCGATGTGCTACGGGAGCGGATCGACATCGACGGCATGCCGTTGCACGTGCTCGATACCGCCGGACTGCGTGACAGCACCGACCTGGTCGAAGCAGAAGGCATCCGGCGCGCGCACGAACAGATGCAGCGGGCCGATCGGGTCTTATTTGTGATCGATCTGCTCGACGATCCGGATGCTGTTGCATTTGTGCAGGAGCGAGACCGCCTGCCGCACGACGTCCCGGTGACGCTGGTGTTGAACAAGACCGACCTCGCCGCGGGCATTCCGCTCGCGGACACGATCGCCGGTCCACCGCGCATCGCCATTTCCGCGCTCGATGGCCATGGCATCGATCAGCTGCGCAGCCACCTCAAGGACTGCATGGGGTTCCGGACGGTGGAGGGCGGCACCGTCTCGGCGCGCCGACGACACCTGCACGCATTGCAGCGCGCCCGGGACCACGTCGAAGCCGCTGCGCGCCAGCTGCGCGACAGCCGCGCCGGGGAACTGGTGGCCGAAGAACTCCGTGGCGCGCAGCAGGCGCTCAGCGAGATCACTGGCGAATTCACGACGGATGATTTGCTCGGCCGCATTTTCGGCAGCTTCTGCATCGGCAAATAGCAGCACATCCACAGTGGTCACAGACCATCCGCCGTTCACTCCCAGCCTGCCCGGTCTGAAGACTCTTCGTCTGCCTTCGACCGTCGCTGGCCACCGGCGATCCGCTCGCCGATGCCCGGCAGGGTCGGGACGGCCCTACCCGAAACCGGCCGCGCTAAGCGATTCTCGAACGGAAGTGCGCGGCAGTCTCGCGGTCGGTACAGAAAATGTAACAGCCCTTCATGCCGCGGCTCATCAACGTCCTATATGTGTTTTTGATGAGAGCGTCGGCTTTACGGTGCGCCGCATGGGGCTGCTCTCGCAGCGCCTTCTTGTAGCCCTTGAGCGACTGGTCTTGCCGCGAGCGCTGCTCCGGCTGCGTCACGATCCGGCCGCCGCGGGCGATCAGGTCCGGCCCCACGATGACGCCGATATAGTCCACCTCGAGTCCCTGACACGTGTGTATGCACCCGATCTGCTCAACTGAATGTTCGGCAGTGATCCACAGGCCACCGTCCTGGGCGAGGTTCCAGCGCATCGCGAACTCATGCTCGGGAATGACGACGTCAAATGCGGCCGGATCTCTCTTGCTCTTCCAATCCCAACAGTAGCCGGCGACTATGCGCGCGCGGTTGCTCTGCAGGTTCCTCTCTTCGATCAGACGCCGAACCTCATTCGGTGAATCAAGCACTCGGAAATCGAACTCATCGGCTCGCAGGACCGGATTGGCGGTATCGCGAACTCCGAGCATCTGGTCCAGCCATGCGAGGTATCCATCGGATCCGGCGCACCGGAACTGTGAGGCAAGCGTCAGCTGCCTCACCGTTGCCCCGGCCTTCTGCGCCCAGGCCGCGATCTCCGATTTGCGGCCAATATCGTTCCAGGTGACCCGCTGGTCTTCGTCAATGAAGAAGACGGCGCATCTGGCGGCTCGAATGATCTCCTCGATCTGGTTGTTGCCGAGATTGGCATAGAGGCCGGACTTCTCGTTGAGCCGATGTGCTTCGTCCACGACCAGCGCATCGAACGTATCGGCGGGCGTGTCGATGAATTCCCCTGATCCGGCGAACAGACTCGCAATCTGCGACCGGCGGTAGGATCCCGACAGCGTCTGCTCGAATACGGCACGCGGTGCCCGGTTCTTGGTCACATATTTGGTCATCATGCGCTGGGCCGTCAGCGCGGCCAACAGATTAATTGCAACGACCGATTTGCCCGTTCCCGGCCCGCCCTCGATGATGATCACTCGCTTGGCGCCCTCGGCAACCTCGATGGCGTCGGCGAACACAGTTTCGTAGGCCACCTTCTGATCGTCGATCAAAACGAACTCGCGCTTGCCGGCCAACATGCCGGTCAGCGCATCGATCAGTCTGCGGGAGGGCCGAATGCGGCCATTTTCGATCTGCTCGATGAGACTGCCGCGGTCGCCACGACGGACGTGCTGCGCGATGAAGGCGCGTAGACGCTCACGTTCCTGCTGTCCGGACAGGAAAATCGGCGCCTTTTCGACGTACGGCCGGTAGAGAGGGTCATTCAGTACCTCGCCGCCGACGAAGTTGTGGAGGTAGGCACAAGGCTGCAGCGGAATTTCGTTCGAATACACCTCCTCATTGAAGTTACGCAGGAGCTCCGCGTAGGACCACGCCTGGTAGGACGGATGGCTGGTATCCGCCTCCCCGCCCCCGAACCGGGTCCGGATCAGTCCGTCCTTGCGGGTCAACGTCGCGCTTTCCCACTGTTTCAGTTCGACGATGATCAGCTTGCTCCGGTCCCGCTCGTCGATTCCCGACAACAACAGGTCGATGCGCTTGGCGGTTTGAGGAATGACGTACTCGATGGCGATGCCACAGTCGGTCGGTATCGAATCGTCGCGAAGCACCTTTGCCATCGCGAGCAGCGATTCCTTCCAGGCGCGCATCTCAGCCTTGGTGACACGATGTCCGGTCCGTGCCGCAAACGCCGCGAGCACGACCGCTTCAATGTCGTGACCGAATGTGTCGTTGAGAAATCCGTCCTTGGTCGATCGATAGATGATCATCGGCGGCAGCGGCGCTCACGTATCCGAATACTTGCGGGCCGAACCCTTGAAGAGGCTCGCTGGGTACTTCTCCGCGTTCCGGACGATCTTCTCGCGCACGGCTTGCAGCAGGTCGACTTGCAGCTTGTCGGCGAGGCGGATCAGGTAGATCTGAACATCAGCGAGCTCCTCGATGACTGCTGTCCGCTGCTTGTCACTGAGGTTCCTGCTCTGTTCTTCAGTCAACCATTGGAAGGGCTCCAATAGTTCTGCTGCTTCCACAGCGAGGGCCGACGCCAGATTCTTCGGCGAGTGAAACTGATCCCAGTCCCGTTCCGCCGCAAATGCTCGCAAGGTATCGCGCAACTCCGTTAATTCTGACATGGCAGTGATCTCTGCGTTTTGACCGTGATCGTGGTGGGCCCGGATACGTGATTGCAGGAAGCACGTGGGTTCCGCTATCGCGTCTAGGCCCGAGACGCTGCGCCGATGACCAGTCCGACATGGACCGCACGGTGAGAACGGCCGTATGGCGCAGACTGGCTGTCGTGCTGCGCGCGCCGAGCTTCATGAGGCGTGACATCATGACCGTTCGGCCTGCGATGCTGCCGTCACCATAACAAAGCGGATGGGAACATCCGCACGATCACGCTGATTCGGGCCATCGAGTCCGGCGACCGGCAACTGTTGTCGCCGGCGCGCCGAGTCGGGGGCGGGGCCCTTGACGAACGTGATCTCCAGGACGTTCGGTAGTCCGTCGGGCGCGATGTAACTGTGATTGTTGCCGTGCACGTGGACGATGTGAAATTCCCTCAGCAGTCGCTGCAGCGCGGCGCAGAACGTCTCGCGCAGCGCCATCGTCTCGTGAAATTCCACGATCAGTAGCTGGATTCTGCCGGCATGCCGCAGCACCTCGCCGATGATTCCGTACTCCGCCCCTTCGATATCGATCTTGAGAAGCACTCGATCGGAGTTTGTTCTGCCGAAGACCTTGCCTATGGTCGCATGACCCGGACCGGCATTCACCGCGTGGATTCTCTCCTTGAAATGGGTGGCCTCGCTGGCAAAGAATTGCCGATAAGTGCGCCAGGTTCGGAACCTCGCCTGCAGCTCTCGAAGGGTGATGCGACCACGCAGCAAGCGCGGAATACCGCGTTCGAAAGCGCGTCTGAATTTTCTCGCGCCTACCGTATGGTCATACGCGTGAATCGTCGCAGAGGCATTGATCCGCTTGAATTCTTCTTCGAAGGTCCAGTCCGACGAGAGACCGAAAGAGAGCAGGGTGTCCACACTCTGTACGGTACTTCGCGGCACGACGTAGCCGCCATCGTGCGGGTTGCCTAACCGCATGAGGCCATCGACCTCGACCGGCGCCAGGAACGCGAGCTCTGCTGGCAGCGATTCCGGTATCGCATTTTCCATAGGCATACCCGATTCTAATGGATCTGACTACCCTGCGCAGCGCGTGCCGGGGGCACGCGCTGCGCCAACTGCTGCCAATGCTCCACCACCAGTTCCACGGGAATCTGCTCGACCCGGCTGTATTGGGGGGGGCCGCCGAGCCCGACAACGGGGCTTGCGGCACTGCGCGGCAACCACTGTGTGGGCGAATGAGCACCGAACAACACAACCAGGGGCACGCCCAGCGCGGCTGCGGCGTGTGCCGGCCCGGTATCGATCGAAATCATGCTGTGCGCGACCTCGCACAGCGCAAAGAGCGCACGCAAATCCAACACCGCGCCGAACACGCACTCCAGGGCCGCGGCCTGGCGGATCTCCTCGATGAACGGCGCCTCGCTGGCCGCCCCGCACAGCAGCACGACCGCCTGCGGCATGCGCGCGTGGATCGCATGCAGCAGCTGTCGCCAGTTGCCAGTTGGCCACGCCTTGTCGTCTCGATTCAGCTTGCGGTGGCGGTCGCGCTTGGAGCTCATGGTTCGCCGATTGCCGGCTTGCACGAGCACGAGCGGTCGCCCCAACCAACCGTGCGCCTCGAGCCAGCGGTCGCGCGCCTGTCGCTCCGCCTCGAGCACCACCAGGTGTGGCACCGTCGCGAACGCCCCGGAGGCATTCGGGTCGGGGCCGCAGACCCGCAGCAGACGCTCGATCGAATGCTCCGCCGGCTCATGCGGGCCATGCCGATGCGACAGGCGTCGTGAGGGCTCCACGCCAGCGAATGCGAGCAGGCGCTCCACTGCGGTAGTGGCGGATGTCTCGCAGAGGTCATATACGGGCACGTCGTGACAGCGACGGACAGCCGCCACTGCGGCCCACCAGCGCATATCGAAGGGGAATGGAACGCGCCGGCTGACGGCGATTACGCGGCCCACGTCGGGGTTTCCCCGGCACACAGGCTCGGGCCACCATCCGCGCCCGATGACGAGACAGGGACGGCCATGGCGCTCGCGCAGGCAGCGCAGCAGCGGCAGCGAGACGATCAGATCGCCGAGTGCGCCGAAGCGGATGACAGGAACGAGCGCCTCTGCGGGATTCTGCGCTCTCAGGTCCATCCGCTCGCGCCTCGCGCCTTCATCATTCCTCCGGCAGTCACATGCGAAACCGAACGGGTTCGCCGGTTGCCGTCCGCACGCGGATGCGCGCCTGGCACCTCGGCTGCTTCAGCCCGGCGAGCATAGCGAATGGCACCGGCGCTGCATATCTGCCCCCGTCCGGTGCACGTAAGCCTTCCCAGCCCCCGACGCTCACCCTACACTGCCGGCCTGCGAGCCGAGCGACCACGATCCGCCGCACTCCCGTGCCGCAACGGCAGGCATGGGAAACGAAATCCAACCACCGAAGACCATCAGGACGTCATGAAACTACTGCGCTACGGACCGCCCGGCCAAGAAAAGCCGGGACTCCTCGATTCGAACGGTGTGCTGCGCTGCCTCGCCGCACACGTCCCTGATCTGAGCGGGTCACAGCTGTCGCCGCAGACGCTGACGCGGTTGGCGGCGCTGGATCCGGCCGACCTCCCGGCCGTCACCGGCAATCCACGGCTTGGGGTGCCGGTTGCGGCCAGCCGCAAATTCATCGCCATCGGTCTGAACTACGCGGATCACGCGGCAGAGGCGAATCTGCCAATACCCACCGAGCCGGTGATCTTCAGCAAAGCCGTGAGCTGCCTGCAGGGTCCGAACGACCACATCAGGCTGCCGCGGGACTCAACGAAAACCGACTGGGAGGTTGAGCTCGGCGTCGTCATCGGCACGACAGCACGGTACGTGCCAGAACACGACGCGCTCGCCTATGTCGCCGGTTACTGCGTGGTCAACGACGTGTCCGAACGCGAGTACCAGCTCGAGCGGGGTGGTACATGGGACAAGGGCAAAGGTTGCGACACGTTCGGTCCGGTCGGTCCATGGCTCGTCACCCCCGACGAAGTCGGCGACGTGCAGAACCTCCAGATGTGGCTTGAGGTCAATGGCCGACGCATGCAGAGTGGCAACACGCGCACGATGATTTTCGGTGTCGCAACCCTGATCAGTTACGTCAGTCGCTTCATGAGCCTCGAGGCGGGCGATATTCTCACCACCGGAACACCGCCCGGGGTTGGAATGGGACAGAAACCCGAGCCGGTGTACCTCGCGCCCGGCGATCGGCTCCGACTCGGAATCGAGAAGCTCGGTGAGCAGCACCAGACCGTACAGGCGTGGCGGCCGAATTGAGCCATCGGCGATCCCGACGGACATGGCGCGCTCAGCGTCCGTCGTGACCGTGCATCGGCATGGTGCCGATGCCGACCCGCGGGATCGCATTCTGAAGTTGAGCAGCGGATTCCAGTTCCGACTCCGATCTCGGCACGCCACGATACCCTGGGAGACCCACCATGCCGTGGAAGCGCAAGCCCTTTGTCGGCCGGGATGTCCGTGCCGCGCTCAACATCGCCGATCTGCGCGAGGCGGCCCGGCGCAGCGTGCCGGGCTTTGTGTTCGAATACGTCGAGGGTGGTGCCGAGGATGAGGTCACACTGCGTGCCAATCGGGACGCGTTTGCCGCTCTGCGCTTCCTGCCGCCGACTCTGCGCAATACCGAAGGCCGCAGTCTAGCGACCAAATTGTTCGATGCGCCCTGCGGGGCCCCACTGGCGATCGCACCGACGGGCTTGAACGGCATGCTCCACCCGCAGGGAGACATCGCCCTTGCCCGGGCCGCTGCCGCCTTCGGCATCCCTTATACGCTCAGCGCGCTCTCGACCACTCTGTTAGAAGACGTTGCGAAGCAAGCGGGCGGGAGATTGTGGATGCAGCTCTACGTCATGCGTCAGAGAGAAATCGCCGAAGACATCATGCGGCGAGCGGCGGCGAGCGGATACGAGGCGCTGCTCTTTACCACCGACGCCAACGTGTTTGGCAGCCGTGAGTGGGACAGGCGCAATTACCGCAGACCTGGACGGCCAAGCCGGCGCGCGATGCTCGATACGCTGCGCCACCCGCGCTGGCTGACACAAGTGCTGTTGCGCGGGGGGATTCCGCGTTTCCGCAACCTCGAGATGTTTCTCCCGCCCGCGGCGGTGAGTGCCGTTGGCGGTAGCACCATCATCCCGCAGATGTTTGCCCCCACGATCAGCTGGAACGATATCGCCTGGGTTCGTGATCACTGGTCGGGCAAGCTGCTCATCAAGGGCGTGCTCACCGTCGAGGATGCACGCCGCGCCGTGCAACTGGGCTGCGACGGGGTCGTGCTCAGCAACCACGGCGGCCGCCAGCTCGATCATTGTGTCGCGCCGATTGAAGTGCTCGCGGAGATCGCCACCGCCGTCGGTAAGCACCTGACCATCGTGATCGACAGTGGCTTCCGGCGCGGCACCGACGTCGCCAAGGCGCTCGCCCTGGGTGCCGATGCGGTGATGATCGGGCGAGCGACCCTCTACGGGCTGGCCGCCGCCGGAGAAGCGGGCGCACACCGCGCCCTGGAGTTGCTCACGATCGAGCTCGAGCGGGTCCTCGGTCAGCTCGGCTGCCGCGCGCCGCGTGAACTCGGACCGAACCTGCTGCGCGTCTCGTCCCGCGCATGTTGAAACCACAGTATTCCCTGCCAACTGAGGAGCCGAGTCCGGGCCGCGCAACGGCGCTATACTGAGCGCCCTCCACCGCTTCGAGAGTGCGCGAGTCATGCGAGCGAGGACGCCTGCGTCGTCCATCACCGCACAAGGGAGTAAAGCCCTGCGGCTGCACGGCACCATCGCCCGTGACATCGGCATGCGAATTGTGTCGGGCCAGCTCCCGCCCGGCTGCGTGTTGGACGGGGAGATCGCGGCCAGCGAACAGCTCAAGGTATCCCGCACCGCCTATCGCGAGGCGGTGCGCATCCTCGCCGCCAAAGGTCTCGTCGATTCGCGTCCCAAGCTCGGCACCCGGGTGAGCGATCCGAGCACCTGGCATCTGCTCGATCCAGACGTGATTTCGTGGCTTTTCGGCGCAGATCCTGAGCCCCGGCTGCTGAATGCACTGTTTGAACTGCGGGCCGTCGTCGAGCCGGCCGCGGCGGCGCTCGCTGCGACACGCCGCAGCAAAGAGCAGCTGATCGCCCTGCGGCGCTCGCTCGAGGCCATGGCCGCCGATTCCCTGGCCGTCGAGACCGGCCGGGAGGCGGATCGTGCCTTTCACTCGGTGTTGCTCGCCGCCTCGGGCAATCCGTTTCTCGCTTCGCTCTCGAGCGGCATTGCCGCTGCAGTCGCCTGGACGACGATCTTCAAGCAGCGCGCCGGACCGCTCAGTCGCGATCCACTACCCGATCACCAGCGGGTGTACGCAGCGATCGAGCGGCGAGACTCTGTGGCTGCACAGGCGGCGATGACCGAGCTGGTGCGGCTGGCGCTGCTCGATACCACACGGGGCGGGTCCCGGCGCGTTGCGCGGCTCAAGCGGTGGTCAGGCGCTCGTCGTGCGCGGCAGCGGTGACGCGGTAACCACGCAGCGCATAAAAGAGCACGTAGCCGTAGCAGACCCACGGTAGGACGTAAGACAGGTGCAGGCCAATGGCGTCGGCGAGCACGCCCTGCAGTTCGGCGAGGGCGCCGCCGGCTATCGCCATGATGAGCAGGCCCGAGCCCTCCTCGGTGAGTGGCCCGAGGCCGCGGATCCCGAGCGTGAAAATGGTCGGGAACATGATCGAATTGCACAACCCGACCGCGAGCAAGCTCCACATCGCGACAGGTCCGCTCGAGACGATGGCCACGCCGACCAGCACTAGAGCCCCGACCGTGACCGCCGCAAGGACTCGCTGCGGCCGCATCCACCGCAGAAACCATGCCCCGATGAAGCGGCCGGCCATCGCTCCGCCCCAATAGAGGGTGAGGTAATCGGCCGCCCGGGCGTGGGGCATCCCGCCGATCGAGGGCAGCGACAGGAAGTTCACCAGCGTCGAGCCGATTCCAACCTCACAGATCAGATACAGCGCGATGGCCGGCACCCCTAGCACGAGGTTGCGGTGCCGCCAGAGGCTGTGCTGCGCGCGCTCCGCCTGCGCAGCACGGCGGGTCTGTTTGCCGAGGTCCGGCAACCGTACCCGCCAGACCAGCAGCGCGAGCAACACGAGCACCCCGGCAATGATCGCGTAGGGGAGCTCTACGGTGTGGACGTCTGCGGCACGCTGTCCGAGCGTCAGGTGAGCAGCTGCCCGGGCGGTGTCGGTGCGGCCGTGGCCGAGGATCAGCAGACTGCCGAACAGGGGCGCGAGCATCGTTCCGGCGGAATTGAACGCTTGAACCAGGTTCAGCCGGCTCGAGGCGGTCTGCGGTGACCCGATCACCGTCACGTATGGATTGGCCGCGACCTGCAGCAGTGTGATTGATCCGGCCAGCACAAACAGGGCGAGCAGGAACAATCCGTAGGACTCGAGCATCGCCGCCGGGATGAATCCGCCCGCGGCCGCGGCCATGCCGAGCAGCCCCAGCACCACGGCCAGCTTGTAACCGGTGCGCTCGAGGATCTTCGCCGATGGCATGGCCATGACCAGATACGCCAGAAAGAACACGAACTGCACGAGCAGCACCTGTGCGTAATCGAGCCGGAACGCGCTCTTCAGGTGCGGAATCAGGATGTCATTCAGGACGGTGGCGAAGCCCCACATGAAGAACACTGTAGCGAGCACCGCAAGGGCCGCTCCATATCGCCTCGGCCCGTCCGAGTGCGCAGCGGTTGCTGCCTCGCCAACCGTCAGTGCCATGCTAAGGGCTCCGGATCGGAGGAATCTGGATTCAATTCGCGCTACGGATCATCGCGCGTATTACTCAGACAATACGGAGTGCCAGGACCCGCTGTCAAGCACGCTCTCTTTAACTCAGACAGTTGAACGCCGCTGCACTATGATGCGGGGCAAACCGCGCACGCCGGCCTCATGGGGAGCTTATGCCGTTGCGTCTCTTGCAGATCGAAGTCGATGGCGCTCGGTGCGTCGCCGCACTGGTGGATGAGCGGCGCGCCGAACTGCTCGTGGGGGCGACGAGCGTTCACGCGCTGGCAAGCGCTGCGCTTGCGCAGGGTATGAGTCTGGCGGAGGCCGCCGAGCGCAGCCGTTCGGGCCGGTACCTCGATCTCGCCGGCGTGCGGCTTCTGCCGCCCATCGACCATCCCGACCCCGCCCATCTGTACCTGACCGGAACGGGGCTGACTCATTTGGGTTCGGCCGCGAGTCGCGATCGGATGCACGCGCTCGCCGCCTCCGGGGGCGGGCAAACCGATTCCATGCGCATCTTTCAGGAGGGACTGAAGGGCGGCAAGCCCGCTGCGGGCGCCGTCGGGGTGCAGCCGGAATGGTTCTACAAGGGAGACGGGTCGAGCGTGGTGCCGAGCGGTGCAGCGCTGCGGTCTCCGGACTTCGCGCTCGACGGCGGCGAGGAGCCCGAGATCGCCGGGATCTATCTCATCGATTCCGAGGGCGTGCCGCGGCGGCTGGGCTTCTGCCTGGCCAACGAATTCTCCGATCACCTCACCGAGCGACACAACTACCTGTGGCTCGCCCACTCGAAGCTGCGCCCGGCAGCGCTCGGTCCGGAGCTGCTCACCGGTACGCTACCGGCCGATGTCCGGGGCACGAGCCGGATTTATCGAGATGGGCGTTTGCTGTGGGAGAAGGCGTTTCTGACCGGCGAGGCGAACATGTCCCATTCGATCGCCAACCTCGAGCATCACCATTTCAAATATGCCGCGTTTCGCCGGCCCGGTGACGTGCATGTGCACTTCTTCGGCACCGCAACGCTATCGTTTGCCGATCAGATTCGAACCGAGCCGGGCGATGTCTTTGACATCAGCGCCGATGCGTTCGTGCTGCCGCTGCGCAACACGCTGGTGCGCGGCGCCGCCGCGACGGCGGCACCGCGCCCCCTGTGAGCGCTGGCATCAGTCCATGTGCTGCGCCCGAGACTCAGACCGGCTTGCCGAGACGCAACTCGCCGTCGAACCGGTGCGGCCATCGCGACAGCTCGGTGGTGTGCAGCTCCGCGGGCAACAAGTCCTCCGGAAACCCCTGGTAACACACCGGACGCAGAAACCGCTCGATCGACAATGTGCCGACCGAGGTACTTCGGCCGTCGGAAGTCGCCGGGAACGGCCCCCCGTGCACCATCGCATGCGACACTTCGACGCCGGTCGGCCAGCCGTTGATCAGAATGCGGCCGGCCTTGCGCTCGAGCGCCGGCAGCAACTGCAGCGCGAGCGCCCGATCGTCGTCCGTCATCTGCACGGTCGCCGTCAGCTGACCGTCGAGTCGCTCGATGATCTGTCGTACTTCCGCCGGGCACGAGCAGCGCACGAGCAGCGAGGCGGGGCCGAAGACTTCCTCTGCAAGCGCCGGCCGCGCCAGCAGGGTGGCTGCCGGCACGCTGAACAGAGCCGCGCGGGCCGCGTTCGGCGCCTCGGGTGCACCGGCCTGGGCCAGCCGCTGCGCCCCTTGTTCGGCCAGCCGCTCGAGTCCCTGCGCATAGTTGCGCCGAATGCCCTCGTTCAGCATGATCCCCGGTGGGACGGCATCGAGTGCTGCGGCTGCCGCGGCGACGAACTGTTCCATGCCCGGGCCCTCCAGCGCGAGCACGAGACCGGGATTGGTGCAGAACTGCCCGACGCCCAGGCTTACCGAGGTGACGAACGCCTGAGCGAGGCTCACAGCGCGGCTCGCCAACGCCGACGGCAGCAGGATCACCGGATTCACGCTGCTCATTTCGGCGAACACCGGGATCGGCTTCGGCCGGGCTGCCGACGCCCTCATCAGCGCCTGTCCGCCCGCGCGCGAGCCGGTAAACGCCACCGCGGCAATGCGCGGGTCGCCGACCAGCGCCGCCCCGAGTGCGACGTCAGGTCCGTTGAGCAACGAGAAGACGCCCGCGGGCATGCCAGTTTCCGCAGCCGCCGCGATGATCGCTGCGGCGACCCACTCGCTGGTGCCGGGATGGGACGGATGGCCCTTCACTACGATCGGACATCCTGCGGCGAGCGCCGCAGCGCTGTCGCCTCCGGCGACCGAAAACGCAAGCGGGAAGTTACTCGCGCCGAACACCGCCACCGGCCCGCACGGGATCTTGCGCTGGCGCAGGTCCGGGCGCGGCAGCGGTTGGCGGTTTGGCAGCGCTGGATCGACGCGCAGTCCGAGCCAAGCCCGGCTGCGCAATTCGGCGGCAAACACGCGCAGCTGCCCGACCGTGCGGGCTCGCTCGCTCGTGAGCCGTGCCGGTGGCAACGCGGTCTCCTCCCGGGCCCGCTCGAGCAGACCCTCGCCCTGATCGAGAATGTGCTGCGCGATGGCGTCAAGAAATGCCGCGCGCCGTTCGGGCGTCAGCGAGCGGTAGGGATCGAACGCCGCATCGGCGAGCGCACAGGCGGCATCGACCTCCGCGGTGCCCGCGGCGCTGAAGGGCGGCTCGAGCAGGCTGTTGCGAGCCGGATCGACGGCGTGAAAACGATGCGGCGTACTGTGGCGTGCGCCTCCGATGAACAATTCCCCGGTGAGTGCCATAGGTGCCTGATGCTCCTCGCTCTATGGTCGCCGCTCGGCGCGGCGGTCCGAGACCACGCAGTATGATGCGCGCATGAGCGCATCGCGCCGCGCCGGCCCGATGTGACCACTCTGCCACGGAGACCGATGACGATGTCAGCTTTGTATTCTGAACTGAAGGAACGGATCGTGCTCGTGACGGGCGGCGGCTCGGGCATCGGCGAGGCGATCGTCCGGCAATTTGCTGCGCAACAGGCCCGGGTGGCGTTCATCGACGTCGCCGAGGGCCCCGCGCTCGCGCTCGCGCAAGAACTGGCCGGCAGCGGGGCAAGCGTGCACTTCGAGCATTGCGATCTCACCGATGTGGCCGCCTTGCGGCGCGCGATTGCGGCCATTGGCGTTCGCCTCGGGCCGATCGAGGTGCTGGTCAACAACGCCGCGAACGATGAACGACACGCCAGCGATGCGCTCACCGAAGCGCTGTGGGACCGGCTGATGGCGGTCAATCTGAAGCAGCAGTTTTTCTGCGCGCAGGCGGTACTACCGGGCATGCAGGCTGTTGGCCGCGGCGCGATCATCAATCTGGGCTCAATTTCCTGGATGATCGGCCAAGGCGGCATGGTGGCGTATACCGCGGCGAAATCCGCAATCCTCGGTCTGACCCGCTCGCTGGCGCGGGACTACGGTCCTTACGGCATTCGGGTCAACGCGGTCGCGCCCGGCTGGATCATGACGCCGCGCCAGCTCGAAAAATGGGTCACACCGGAGACCGAGCGTGAAATCACGCAACGGCAGTGCCTGAAGCGCAAACTTCAGCCCGCGGAAGTGGCCAATGTGGTGGTCTTTCTCGCCTCGGATGCGGCCAGCGCCTGTACCAGCCAGCAGTACATTATCGACGGTGGTTGGGTGTGAGGCGGGTTCGTGCCGTTCAGCCCGGCACGCCGCGGTGCTTGCGCTGATCGATGCGCCGCACCGCGGTGTCGATCACCGCCAGGATGCGCTGCGCTGCGCCGGGCGCGTCTCCGGCCTCGATCGCATCGACCACCGCAGTGTGGCCTGTGACACTCGCAGCGTGATCGGTCGGGTCATCCACGGGCGAACTGTAGGTGAACGAGGCGACCAGCGCCGTCTCGATGACCCCCGCAATGGAGCGGATGAGTGGGTTGCCTGAGGCGCTGCCGATCGCCAGGTGGAAGTCCAGATCAGCGGCCGCGAAGCTCTGACGGGATTGACCAGCGCGCCCGATCAGCCGCAGACACTCGCGCAACCGTGCGACATCCTCCGGCCGGCGCCGCCGCGCGGCGAGCGCGGCGGCGGCGGGTTCCACCGCGCGACGAACCTCGGTCAGTGTCATGCGAAACTCGTCGTCGAGTCCAAGCCGTAGTCTCCACGCGAGCACATCGGCGTCAAAATAATTCCAAAAGACCGCATCACGCACCCGCGTCCCGACCCGTGTCTTGGGGACAACAAATCCCTTGGCGGCGAGCGTTTTCATGACTTCGCGCAACACGGTGCGGGAGACGTCAAAGCGGGCGCAGAGTTCTGCCTCGCCGGGCATGGTGGTTCCGGACGGATAGCGTCCTTGCAGCAGCTCCGTGCCGAGAATCGCTGCAATCTGATCGTGGCTCGATCGGCCGCGCTCCGGTGCAAGCAGACTGAAGCGCGGCAGGGGCCGCGGCAGGTCCTGGTGCATCGGCCCGGCATCGCCCTTCTCGCCCTGATTTGCGGTGGGGACCTCGTGCGAGATGAATGAACGGCTCATGCTCCAATGCTCCCACGATCGGGCTGACGGGCGGCAGCTGCCGGCGGATCGAGCGGAGCGCGGAGGTCTTCTCTGCGTCCCCTGTATTGCAGTAAGACGTTCCAGCACGGAGAATCTTCCCCCGAGCGCGCCGGCGCAGCAGCGAAGTGCGGCGACCGGCCATGGGGCCGTACTCGACTGCAGGGTCGGGCAGATGCCCGGCGTCGACTTGACCCGCCACCGAATTGCTATATTTTAGCGTCGTCATTCGACCCATCACAGCGGCAGTGCACCTCACCACAATCTTCCGGGACGTGGCCAACGGCGCCGCGCGCGGCGTGATACCGTTCAGCGAGACGCACCTCTCATGCACTATGCAGGCGTGCTCAAGCGCCTGTGGGCGGCTGGGCGACGCTGCTTAGCGCATGAGCGTCACCGGCCTGCTCCGCCACCGTGCCTTGCGCACCGCCTTGTGTGCGCTCGGCGCACTCGCGTGCGCCTATCGTGCGCCCGCCGCTCCGGCGGCAGTCACAGCGCTGCCCGCGGCGGCCATCCGTCGCATCACCGCCAATTCGCGCGGTATGTACCGGGACATTGAACGGCGCACGTTCGAATATTTCTGGGATACGACCAATCCGCGCAACGGCCTCGCGCCGGATCGCTGGCCCACCGCGGCGCCCTCGAGTATCGCCGCCACCGGTTTTGCGCTCACCGCCGAAGTCATCGGTGCACAGCGCGGCTACGTCAGCCGCCGCGCCGCCGCCCAGCGCGTGCGCACGACGCTGGCCTTCCTGCTGAGTCTCCCGCAGGGCCCCGCGCGCTACGGAGTGGCGGGCTATCAGGGCTTCTTCTACCATTTTCTGAATCTGCGCACCGGCCTGCGCGTCCGGCACAGCGAACTGTCGACGATCGATACCGCACTGCTGATGGCCGGCGTGCTCACCGCCGGAAGTTATTTCGACCGGCCAACGCCGCTCGAGACGCGCATCCGCGCCCTGGCCCGACAATTGTATCTGCGGGTCAACTGGCGCTGGGCTGCCCCGGGTGTCGATCCGCGCGTCAGCATCGCCTGGTATCCCGAGAGCGGCTTCTCCCCGGTGCGCTGGAGCGGCTATAACGAAGCATCGATTCTGTACATTCTCGCTCTGGGTTCTCCCACGCATCCTTTGCGTGCTGGCGCGTGGCAGGCGTGGACGTCCACCGACGCTGCGGACTGGCGTCACGTCGATGGCCAGACACTGTTGGCGTTCGGGCCGCAGTTTGGTCATCAGTACACGGCAGTGTGGATCGACCTGCGTGGCATCGCCGACGCGTTCATGCGCGCACACCACGAGACGTATTTCGAGAACGGACGCCGCGCCACGCTGGCGCAGCGTCAGTACGCCATTCGCAATCCGCACAACTGGGCCGGCTATGGACCGACCATCTGGGGGCTGACCACGTGTGACGGCCCCGGCAATGTCACTGCGCCGTTCCAACACGGCACCCGCCGTTTCTACGGCTACGTCGCACGCGGGATCACCCGGCCAAGCAAGGATGACGGTACGCTGGCGCCGACCGCCATGGTCGCATCGTTGCCCTTTGCGCCGCGCGTGGTCAGCATGGGGACCACGGCCGTGCTGCGCCGCTATGGCACGCTGATCTATACACGCTACGGATTTCTCGATTCCTTCAACCCGAGTTTCCTCGATGGCGCGCGCGCACGCCACGGACACGTCGTCCCTGGACTCGGCTGGGCGGACGGAGATTACCTCGGGATCGACCAGGGTCCGATCATCGCAATGATCGAAAATGCGCGCTCGGGACTCCTTTGGCGCCTCATGCGCGCCAATCCTTATGTCCGTCGGGGCCTGCGGCGTGCCGGATTCACCGGCGGTTGGCTGCAGGCAGCGCACCGGTAGCCGGCTCGTCGGCCCGGCCGCCACGGTGCGCCGTGCCCGCTCGAGGTGGCGAAAATCCTCTACCATGGCGGTCGAGCCGCCTCGAGCCACGGAATCTCATGACCTGCCGCCGCGGAGACACTGCCATGACGCGCACCCTGCTTTTGGTCCTGCTCATTGCACTGGCGTGCGGCGCCAGCACGCAGCTTGAAGCGGCGCCGGCAAGCGCCGCGACCCCGGCCGCCAGCGAGGTCCTGCACATCGATGCACAGGCACCGGGTCAGGCCTTTCCGCACTTCTGGGAGCGCATGTTCGGTTCTGGCCGCGCGGTGCTGGTGCTGCGCGCGAATTATCAGCGTGACCTGCGGATGATGCGCGCCGAGACGGGCATCCGTTACGTGCGCTTTCACGGTCTGCTCGACGACGACGTGGGGCTCGCCGATGCACATGCAGCGCTCTTTTATGACCGCCATGGCCGGCGGGGCAAGAGCCGCGAGCTGGCTGCGCCATACAATTTCTCCTACGTCGACCAGATCATGGACGCGCTGCGCGCGCAGGGCGTTCGGCCATACGTGGAACTCGACTTCATGCCCCAGACGCTCGCCAGCAACCGGCACGAAGTGCAGCCCTTCTGGTATCGCCCGAACGTGTCCCCGCCGCGCAGCTACGCGGCATGGGATCACCTGATCGAGGCGCTGGCCCGGCATTTCATCGCGCGCTACGGTATCAACGAGGTCGCGAAGTGGTACTTCGAGGTCTGGAACGAGCCAAACCTGAGCTTCTGGGGCGGCGTGCCGAAGCAGAAGACCTATTTCACGCTCTACGACCATACGGCACGGGCGTTGAAGAGCGTCAGTCCCCGCCTGCGCGTCGGTGGTCCAGCAACCGCTCAGGCCGCCTGGGTCAGTGCATTCTTGCGCCACGTTGCGCGCGTGCACGCGCCGATCGATTTCGTCAGTACCCACGTCTATGGCAATGACACCGCGGCGCACGTTTTCGGGGCGCACGTGTCCGTCTCACGGCGCACGATGGTGTGCCGGGCGGTGCGCAAGGTTCACCGCCAGATCGCCCGCTCGCCGTATCCGCATCTGCCGTTGATCCTCTCGGAGTTCAACGCGAGCTACAGCAATGAACCGGATGTGACCGACACGCCCTACATGGGCCCATGGATTGCCTCGACCATCCGGCAGTGCGACGGACTGCTGCATGCGATGAGCTATTGGACGTTCTCGGATGTGTTCGAGGAGGGCGGAGTGATCCGTAAGCCCTTCTACGGCGGGTTTGGACTGATCGCCGAGGACGATATTCCGAAGCCATCCTTCAATGCCTTTGTGCTGCTGCACAAGCTGGGACACGTGCGTCTGCAACCTGCCGCCCGTTCCGTATTGATCACGCGGACCCGCTCTGGCTCGCTCGTGCTGGCGCTGTGGAACTACGCCCGACCGGATGGCCGGGGGCGCCATTACACTCCACCGCCGCGCCAGCGCACTCGGCGCGTATTCGACCTCACGCTCGAGAGATTTCCCGCTGCAGCGCACGGGCTGTTATGGCGAGTCGATGATGCGCACAGCAACGTGCTGCGGGTGTTCGATGCCATGGGCAGGCCATCTTGGCCGACGCCGCAGCAGATCAAGGTGCTGCGCGCGGCAGGGCGGCTTGCACCGCCGCGCCCGGTGCAGCTGGTCGGTGGCCGGATCTCAGTCGCGGTACCGCAGCACGGCCTGGCGCTGCTGCTGTTGCCTCGCGGTTGAACGCTCAGCGCGACCGTGCAAACGTTCGCTCCAGCTGCCGCAGGTCGCGGCCGCGGGTTTCGTGTCCGAAGCGGGCGATCAGGAAGAGGCTGAGCAGAACTGCAATTGCGGTAACGGCACTCGACAGGCGCAGTGCCGGTACCAGTGCGAGCGCTCCGAGCCCCTGGCAGATCAGGCCTCCGGCCTTGCTGCAGCCGGCCACCCAGCCGGTGGCCCGTCCGCGAACCGCAAGCGGGTAGTTCTCCGCGGCATAAGGCAGAAGAATGGCGATCACTCCGGTCGAGCCAACGATGAGCAATACAGAAGCGAGCAGCGGGTTGGCCGCAGCCGGTAGCCCGGATTGCTGCAGCGTGAGCGCCAGGACGCCGGCGGCCGTGATCGCGGTCATCACCAGCAGCGCGCCCTTGGTGCTCCAGCGCGAGTAGAGTACCGCGGCGAATATCACCACCGGCGCGGCCAATACAGATGAGCGGGTCATCAGTGTGGCGGCAAGCCCCATGTCGCGGCCCCCAGCAATCAGTTCGCCGGGCAGCCACAACAGCAGTCCGAAATTAACGAGCCCCCAGGACAGCCCGGCAACGCTCAGCGCCATCGACGTGCCGGGCAGGCCCCGCCGCGCGGGCAGCTCTCGGTCCCGTTCCCCAGCCGGTGCCTCGTCCGCTGCCGCCGGCGCGATCATCCGCGCGCCGAAGCGCTCAAGCGTCGCACGCGCCGCATCCGGGTGGCCGATGTGCAGCAGAAACCGGGGTGATTCGGGAATCAGCGGCGATAAGGCAATCAGCAGCAGTCCCGAGGGGAGATTGAGAAACCACATGATCCGCCAGCCGAAGTACGGCTGCAGCAGTGCCGAGAATCCCGAGGCTGCAAGATACCCGCCGAGCGCACCGGCGCCGCCGACCAGCACCAGGCTCCAGCCGCGATGCTGCGTCGGCATGATCTCCGCGAGCAGCGCGTAGGCCACCGGCAGCAGCCCGCCGGCCGAGGCGCCCATGAGAAAACACATGAACACGTTCCACTCGAAGGACGGCATCGCTCCGCAGATCGAGGTGCCGATGAACATGACGCCCGCGAGCAGAATGGTTGCGCGGCGGCCGTACCGATCTGCCAGCGAGCCCCAGATGAACGAGCCGAGCGTTGCGCCCGTCAATGCCGCAAAGGGTAGTACCGAGACCTGCGCCGCACTGAGGCGATACTCGCTGCGCATACCCGGGATGACAAAGCCGAGCGAGCTGACCTTCATGATGTCGACGGCTAGCGCAATCGCAAGCGCCGCGCAGGCCGCCCAGTGCCAGGCGGTGAGTGGTGCTTCTTCGGGCGCCACAACGCGCTCGAGCACCGCGCCGCAGTCGCCGGCGGCCGCGTCGGGCTGCAGACCGTATGCGGCCGCCATCACACCGATCAGGATGCACGCCATCCCGAAGAGCATCGGGGTACCCATCGGCATACCGGCCATCCGGTAATGCATTGCACGAGCCATGAGGAATGGCGGGATGTGCAGCAGCACGCCGAGCACGATGCCGGTACTGCCGAGCCAGAACGCGGCCGGGCTGCGTCGGTCCGCGAACATGAACCACTTGTGCACCGGCTTCTCCCTGAAATCCCGGCGCAACCGCCGGCTGGCGCCGACGCGCCGGAACGATCTCAGCGCAGTACGATGAGCAGATCTTTCGGGTCGACCTGCTGGCCCGGCGTGATCACGATCTCCGCCACCTCGCCGTCGATCTCGGCCCGCACCTGGGTCTCCATCTTCATCGCCTCGAGACTCACCAGCACATCGCCGCGTGCGACTTTGCGCCCCACGCTCACCGCAATCGTCGCAACCGTTCCGGGCATGGGTGCGCCAACCTGCCGGGCATCGCCTGGCTCGGCCTTGCGTTGCGGTGGGCGCTTGGCGATCTGACTGCGGTCCGCAACGCGCAGCGAGCGGGGCTGGCCGTTGAGCTCCATGAACACCGTGCGCATGCCGTCTTCGTGCAGTTCGCTGCAGGCCACGTAGCGCACGAACAGACGCTTGCCGCGTTCGAGATCGACACTGATCTCATCGCCCGGCTCCATGCCATAAAAGAACACCGATGTCGGCAGAATGCTCACGTCGCCGTAGCGGGCCCGCTCGGCGGCGTAGTCGAGCCAGACTTTCGGATACATCAGATAGGACGCCAGATCGTCATCGCTGAGTGCACGCGGTGTTGCCTTCTGGATCTTCGCCCGCGTGGCCGACAGATCGGCCGGTGACATCGAGGCGCCCGGCCGCTCTGCCAGGGGGGCGGCATTTTTGAGCACCTTGCGTTGCAGCGCCGGCGGAAATCCCCCGTACGGCTGCCCCAGATCGCCGTGGAAGAACTGCACCACCGAGTCGGGGAACGGTACGTCCACTTCAGGGTCCAGGACCTGCTGCGGCGTCAGCCCACTCGTCACCATCAGCAGAGCCATGTCACCGACCACCTTGGAGCTCGGCGTGACTTTCACGATGTCGCCGAACATCTGATTGACGTCCGCATACGCCTGCGCCACCTGCGGCCAGTGCGCGCTGTCGATGCCGAGCGCGCGTGCCTGCTCGCGCAGATTGGTGAACTGTCCGCCGGGCATGCCATGGACATATACCTCGGAGGCTCCGGAGCGGATGTCGCTCTCGAAAGCGACGTACAGACGGCGCACCTGCTCCCAGTATGAGGAAAGCATGCGCAGTTTCGTCGGATCCACGCCGCAATCGCGCGGGCCGTGCCGTAGCGCCTCGACGATCGAGCCGAGATTCGGCTGCGAGGTCAGTCCGCTCATCGCGTCGATGGCCCCGTCGACGGCATCGGCGCCGGCCTCGATCGCGGCCAGGACGCTGGCGGCGGCGATGCCACTGGTGTCATGGGTATGGAAGTGCACCGGCAGGCCGATCTCCTCCTTCAGCGCCTTGACCAGCGTGAAGGCGGCGCGTGGCCGGCACAGTCCGGCCATGTCTTTGATGCCGAGCACATGCGCACCGGCGGCTTTCAGTTGCTGCCCAAGGCTCAGGTAATAATCGAGTGTGTACTTGCGCTCGTGCGGATCAATGAGGTTGCCGGTGTAGCAGATGGCCGCTTCGCACAGCCGCCCGGTCTCGAGCACTGCGTCGATTGCCACCCGCATGTTCTCGACCCAGTTAAGCGAGTCGAAGATGCGGAATACGTCAATACCGCGTTCGGCCGCCTGCTTGACGAAAAAGCGCACGACATTGTCAGGGTAATTCGCGTAGCCGACCGCATTGGCGGAGCGCAGTAGCATCTGCAGCAGCAGATTCGGCATGCGCTCGCGCAGGGCAGCAAGCCGCTCCCAGGGATCCTCGCGCAGGAAGCGCATCGCCACATCGAAGGTCGCTCCGCCCCAGCATTCCACCGAGAACAGCTGCGGGACGAGGCTCGCGTAGTACGGCGCGATCGCAGCCATGTCGATGGTGCGCATGCGCGTGGCGAGCAGCGACTGATGTGCATCGCGCATGGTGGTGTCGGTGAGCAGCACGCGCTGCTCGGCGAGCATCCAGCGGGCGAATCCCTCGGGGCCGAGCTCATCGAGCTTCTGGCGCGTGCCGGCCTGCGGTTCGGTGAGCGGCACCGGTGGCAGCTTCGGTGTTTCGATCCGCTCCGGGCGCGGTCGCGCGCGCGTTTCGGGGTTGCCGTTGACGATGATGTCGGCGATGTAACTGAGAATGCGTGTCGCACGGTCACGCTTGCGCGGCCAACGAAACAGCTCAGGCGTCTCGTCGATGAACTTCGTCGTGTAGGTGCCATCGGCGAAGTGCCGATGGCAGATCACCTGATCGAGGAAGCGCAAGTTCGTGACCACGCCGCGGATGCGGAATTCCCACAGCGCGCGGTGCATACGCGCGATCGCTTCTTCGGGAGTCGAGGCCCAGGCGGTTACCTTAACCAGCAACGAATCGTATGAGCGGGTGATGATCGCGCCGGTGTAGGCGGTACCGGCGTCAAGGCGGATGCCGAAGCCGGCGGGACTGCGGTAAGCGCTGATCTTGCCGTAATCCGGGATGAAGTTGTTTTCCGGATCCTCGGTCGTTACGCGGCACTGCAGGGCGTGGGCCTGGATGCGGATGTCCTGCTGCGCCGGTACGCCGCTCTCGGGCGTGCCAAGCCGCGCACCCTCGGCAATGCGGATCTGCGCCTTGACCAGATCGATGCCGGTGGCGCACTCGGTCACCGTGTGCTCGACCTGTATGCGCGGGTTGACCTCGATGAAATAAAATCGACCGCTATCCGCGTCCTGCAGAAATTCAACCGTGCCGGCATTGCGGTAGTGAGCCGCCCGGCCGATGGCGAGCGCCGCCTGACAGATCTCCTCGCGCTGCTCGGCGTTGAGAAACACCGCCGGGGCGCGTTCGACCACCTTCTGGTTTCGCCGCTGCACGGTGCAGTCGCGCTCGTAGAGGTGAACCAGCCCGCCGTGGGCGTCACCGAGGATCTGCACCTCAACGTGGCGGGCGCGGCGCACCAGTTTCTCGAGATACACCTCGTCATTGCCGAACGCCGCCTTGGCCTCGCGCCGGGCCACTGGCAGCAGTTCGTTGAGCTGTTGGTCGTTCTCGACGACGCGCATGCCGCGCCCGCCGCCGCCCCAGCTCGCCTTGAGCATCACCGGATAGCCGATCTGAGCCGCGAGTCGCATGCACTCCTCGATCTGCTGAGGCAGCGGTGTGGTCGCTGGCATGACGGCCACGCCGGCTCGAGAGGCGAGATTGCGCGCCGACACCTTGTTGCCGAGCAGCCGCATCGTTTCGGCCTCGGGACCGATAAACACGATGCCCGCGCGCGCGCAGGCGGCAGCGAAGTCGGGATTCTCGGCGAGAAACCCATAGCCCGGATGCACTGCGTCCACGCGCGCCTCGCGTGCCACCCGCAGGATGTCCTCGATGTCGAGGTACGCCTCGATCGGCCCTTTGCCTTCCCCGACCAGATAGGACTCATCGGCCTTCGTGCGATGCAGCGAAAAGCGGTCCTCACGCGAATAGATGGCTACGGTGCGCAGGCCGAGTTCGTTGGCGGCCCGCATCACCCGGATGGCTATTTCGCCCCGATTGGCGATCAGAATGCTTCGAATCCCGTGCGGCATGTATTCATTCACCCGTAAAATCCGTACCGATCATAGCGACTGCGGGCGCAATGCGCGCGGGGTACTCGTTCTATATGTATTCCATTGCGATTCATGGCGGTGCTGGCGCGCTGCCGGCACAGGGTCTGTCCGCGGCGCGGCAGCAGCAGTACCGTGAGGGTCTTGCTGCGGCGCTCGACGAAGGTTACGCCGTGCTCGAGCGCGGCGGCTCGAGCCTCGAGGCAGTCGTCGCCGCGGTGCGCGTCCTCGAGGATGATCCGTTATTCAATTCCGGCCGCGGTGCCGCGCTGACGCGTGAGGGTGGCGCGGAACTCGATGCGGCAGTGATGGATGGCGGTACGTTGCGTGCCGGTGCGGTCGCTGCCGTGCGGCACGTGAAGAACCCGGTCGACCTTGCGCGGCGGGTGATGGAGAAATCCCGCCATGTGCTGCTGGTCGGCGCCGGTGCCGAGGAGTTCGCGCTCGAGGAGGGCTTCGAACTCGTCCCGAACGCCTACTTCCGCACCGCCGAGCGTCAGGCCGAGTTGGAGCTGCTGCGCAGCGGCACCAGCGTCTCGGAGCTGATGCCCTCGCCGCACGGCACGGTGGGCGCCGTGGCACGTGATGTGGCCGGGAATCTCGCGGCGGCCACCTCCACCGGTGGCATGGCGAACAAGCGGCCCGGGCGAGTGGGCGACTCACCGATCATCGGGGCCGGCACCTATGCCAAGAACGGAGTGTGTGCCGTGTCGGCCACGGGTCATGGCGAATATTTCATGCGCCTCGTCGCCGCCCACCAGATCTGCGCGATGGTCGAGTACCGCGGTGTGAGCCTCGCCGAGGCCGTGCGTCAGATCCTGCACGAGCGGCTGCAGGCGCTCGGTGGGGCCGGCGGCATCATCGCGGTCGACGCCGCCGGGCGCATCAGCCTGGACTTCAACACCGAGGGGATGTTCCGCGCCGCGCGCGATTCGGCTGGCCTGCGTCAGGTCGCGATCTAAGTCGGTTCCCTGCGCGTGCCGGAGCGCAATGCGGCGGCCGTCTGCGCCGCCAGCAGACGCATACCCTGCATCCGCACGCGCAGCTGGGCGCTGCCGCCTTCGGCGGCGGCTTGCAGCAATTCGTCCCAGAAGTCGGGTGTCTCCAGCCAGCGAGGACGCAGCCATCTCCACAGGCGGTGGCCGAGTTGATGGGCGCCGAGCACGCTCTCGGCCGTGATCCGCTCGGCGCAGAGCGGGTGCAGGCCCAGAGCGAGCCGAGCCTGCACCGGATGCCGACGGGCCAGTGACCAGGCGAAGACGAACACCATTTCCGAGGCGACGACTCCGCGCGCCACGGTGAACAGAGCTCCGTAGGCTGCGGGCGAGCCATCGTTGACCTGCCGACTGTCAAGGTTCTGCCAGCGCTGCGGGTCGGAGAATCCGGCATCGAACAGCAGATAGGGATGATTGGCCGCGCGCAGCCGGCCCGCGGCGGTGAGCTGCAGCCAGCGATGCGCAATGCGCGACAGAGCTGCGTGCGTGCCGCCCGCGCAGACCTGCTCCGCCAGGACTTGCAGGCAGAAGTCATTGAGTTCCGGCAGCGTCTCGATGACCTCCCGCGGTGCTCGCACACCCCAGGGCACGGTCCTCTGTCGAGCTTCTGTTTCGGATTCCGACATCACGCACCCCCGTCTCACCTGGTGCAGGGTCGATGGTAGCGCTGCCGCGGCCGAACACCATCCCTGCATTTGCGTCGACTTTCGTCGCATTGTCCGATTGCCCTTTACTGCAGATGGCCGAAAATGCGTCCTCTGGGGCGCGGCACAGTGGCTGGGAAGGAAACGCGATGCGTATCCTCGAAGATCGCTACGAGGGCGAGCTGCAGAATTTTCAGCTGGCGCTGCGGCTCGTGCGCTACGAGGCGCGTACGCGCACGATTCGATTGTATACGGGGCTCACCGACCACCGGATCCGCAAGCTCTGGCAGCGCTACTGCGGTGGGGCAAGCACTCTGCCGCGTCACCGCGGCAAGTCACCGCAGCAGGCGGGTTATTTCACCCGCTCGGCGCGCGTGCGCACCGAGGCTTCGTTGCTCGCCGCGGCCTTTTGCGCGTGCGGGCTGGTGGGGGAGGAGACCTCTGCATGCCAGCCCGCTGTGCCGCCGCGCCGGCACGTCGGTGCGCTGCTCTGCGACGTTTATGAGTACTACACCAAGCTGGTGCCGCAGCCGGCCATCTCGTTCGAGCATGCGCAGTTTCTGGCCCAATGCCTGCGCTCGGGCGAGCAGCTGGCGGTGCGGCACTGCAGCCAGTGCCGGGGACACATGGTGGTCGAGCGGTTCCCGCTTCGCCCGCGATGGTGCGATCATTGTGCCCCCCCGAAGGGAAGGCGTGGGGGCGCACGGCGCACGCGCGCCACTCACACCACCCGCAGGCCATGACACCCGTCCGACCGAACTTTTTCTCCGGCGCATACATCGACCGTCGCACCGAGCTGCGCGAGCATCGCGACTGGCTCGACCGTGCGCTCGCCGATCCGCATAGCCAATTCGTGCTCGCCCGGGGCACGAGCCAGTTGCTCTATGCGCAGCCCCAGCCGCACATCGCTTTCGTCTCGCGCGACCATCCGGCGGTCGCGGCAGCCGCGCCCGACCGCTTCGTGCTGCTCGGCTGGTTCCGCGAACGGCGCTGCGTGTTGCTGTCGCTCAGCGCCGAGTGGCAGGACGTCGAACTGCCCCCCGGTGCCTCATTCCAGGAGCTGCGTCCGCTCTCGCCCGAGCTCGACGCCGAGGAGGCTGGCTTGCTGGCCTATGCCCGGGCGTTGTCGGTCTGGCGGGCGCGCCAGCGCCGCTGCGGCGTGTGCGGTGGGCCGACCGCCCCGGCGCGCGCCGGACACAGCGTCATTTGCCTGGAGGCACAGTGCGCGGAGGAATATTTTCCGCGCCTCGACCCGGCGATCATCGTGCTCGTCAGCGACGGCGAGCGGGCGCTGCTCGGGCGCCAACGCACATGGCCGCCGGGGCGCTACTCGACCATCGCCGGTTTCGTCGAACCGGGCGAGAGCCTCGAGGATGCGGTGCAGCGCGAGGTGTTGGAGGAAACGGGTGTGCAGGTGCTCGCCAGCCGCTACGATTCCTCCCAGCCCTGGCCGTTCCCGGCGTCCCTGATGGTGGGCTTTCAGGCGGTCGCGGCCCCCGGGCCGGTGCGCGTCGGCGGGGAGCTCGAGGATGCGCGCTGGTTCTCCCGCGAGGCCGTGCGCTGCGGCAGCATTCTGCTGCCGCCGCCGCACTCGATCTCCCGTCGGCTGATCGACGCCTGGCTTGGAGCGCAGGCGTAGTGTGTCTGCTGGTACTCGCCTGGCGCGTTCATCCACGCTACCGACTGGTCGTCGCGGCGAACCGCGACGAATATCACGATCGGCCGGCCGCGCCGCTCGCACCTTGGCCCGCACCCCACGCCCTGCTTGCCGGGCGGGATCTGCGTGCCGGCGGGACGTGGCTCGGCATCGATCACCGTCGCCGCTTCGGTGTCATCACCAATTATCGCGAGCGACCGGAGAGCCCGTCCGATGCGCCCTCGCGGGGGGGGCTGATCCCGGATTTCCTCGCCGATCAAAACGGTGCCAGGGAATATCTGGATGCGCTCGGGCCGCGTGCTGCACGGTACGGCGGCTTCAATCTGCTGCTCGCGGACGAGCAGTCGCTCTGGTACGGCTCGAATCGCACCGAGCCATTTGCACGGTCGCTGGAACCCGGCGTCTACGGTCTGTCCAACCACAGCCTGGATACCCCGTGGCCGAAACTGATCCGCGTGCGTGCGTCCTTCGAACGCTGGCTGGCGGCCTCCCCGGATGCAGTCGATGAGGCTTCGGCCCTGCTCGAGATGCTCGCCGACCGTCGCACGGCGGACGCTGTCACGGAGCCGGCGCAAGCCGGGTCGCCGGCATCCTGGGAGCAGGCGCTGTCGGCTCCATTTGTCGAGCACCCGCAATTCGGCACGCGCTGCTCCACGGTTGTGCTGCTCGAGCCGAGCGGTGCTCTGCGCATGTCCGAGCGGCGCTTCGACCGGCTCGGACGGCAGGCCGGGCAGAGCGAATACCGGCTGGCCGCGCAGCAGTGGTGCTGAGTGTTCCGGGAACCGTCACGGTCATGCGGGGTCATGAGAGATTACAATGACTAATTCTTGGTCTGCCGGTCGGAGTCTCAACGCTACATGGCGCGTCGCAATCGGTATCGCGGGGCTCGGTGGGCGGGAGCCGCGCTCGCGCTCGTCTTGCTGCTTGCCGCTGCCGCCGCGCACGCCGACATCGCGCTGACGATTCACGGGGTCGGCGGCAAGCTGCGCGCCAATGTGCTCGCTTATCTCAGCTTTCAGCGGTACCGAAATAGCCCGCACCTGAACGCCGAGACGATCGAACGCCTCGAGAACCGGGTCCAGAGCGAGGTGAGTGCGGCGCTCGAGCCGTACGGGTACTTTCAGTCAAGCGTGCGTCCCGAGGTGCACCAGACCGGCCCGAATGACTGGCGGGTCGTGCTCGACGTCCAGCCGGGGCCGCCGGTGCTCTTGCGCACCGTCGAGGTGCGCGTCACCGGCGCGGGCACCGCTGATCCGCGCTTCACGCGCATCACCACACACCTGCCCTTTCACCCCGGTCAGCGCCTCAACGAGGCCGCCTATGAGGCGCTGAAGAGCGAGCTGCTGCAGACTGCGGCGACCTACGGCTATGTCGATGCGCATCTGACCCGCCACGAGATCCTGGTTGACCCGCGCAAGCATCGCGCCGATGTCCTCCTGACTCTGGCTACCGGAGTGCGCTACCGCTTCGGTGCGACGCACATCGAGCAGCACGCCGTGACCAATGCCCTCGTGCGCCGCTACCTGCGCTATCGCCTCGGGCAACCCTTCGACCTCACGCAGGTGCTGCGCACTCAGTTCGTGCTCGATGACGCCGGGTATTTCTCCGACCTGGAGGTCGTGCCGGGCACTCCGGACAAAACGCTGCACACGGTGCCGGTCCGCATTCAGGCCCATTCGAGCCGGCGCAACGTGTACTCGCTCGCAGCCGGCTATGCCACCGACACGGGTGCGCGCGGGATCATCAGCTGGCAGGATCGGCGCGTGAACGAGGAAGGACATCGGATGAGCGTGGATCTGGAGGCGGCGCAGGTCACCAAGTACAGCCTGCAGAGCCGCTACGTCATCCCGATCGGTGATCCGGCCACAGAGAACCTGAGTTTCATCGCCAGTGTCGAGCAGCGCGAACTCGCCGCCGTCACGGCACGCACCATGACCCTGGGGGCGAGCCTTACGCGCGTCACCGGACGCTGGCAGACCGTGTGGTTCCTCGACGGCGTGCATACTACCGGCTCGGTGTCGGGCGCCATCTGTCCAGCGCAGATATTCACCACCACGGGGGCGTGCGCAAACCCGGTCACCGGCATCGCCAGCGTCGTCGACAACATGCTCGTACCGGGTGTTGACATTACATCCGTCCCGAGCGGCTATTTTGGCGAACCCGTATTCGGTCACGGCGTGTCAATCGAGGTGCGCGGCTCGCATGGAGCGCTGGGCTCACACGCAGACTTTCTGCAGATCCGCGTCGAACTCGAACGGGTATTCAAGCTCGCGCCGCGCTGGCACCTGCTGCTGCGCGACGCCTTTGGCGCAACCGCAGTGTCACATTTCAACAGCATGCCGCCGGTGATGCGCTTCTTTGCGGGCGGTGAAAGCAGCGTGCGCGGCTTCGAGTACAATTCCCTCTCGCCCGATCAGACCTTCTACGCGACCGGCGTTTACCAAGTCGTCGACAAGGCGGCCAAGACCACCGCCAATTATTACTGCTACGTCGGTCAGGCCCCGCCAGCCAATTCCGTCAATCCGGTGCGCTGTCCGCTGCCGCCGCTGCAGGCCGGTGGCAAGGACATGATCAGCGGCACGGTCGAAATCGATCGCGATCTGCCCCACAACTTCGGTGTCGCGGCGTTCTTCGACTATGGCAATGCATTCAACAGCTTCCACATCCCGCATCTGTTGCAATACGGAGCGGGAATCGGCTTCAGAGTGCGCCTGCCGGTGATGACGCTTGGCATCGATGTCGGCGAGCCGCTTTCGCAGCCCGGCAGTCCACGGCTGTATATCAATTTCTCGCCACGACTGTGAGCGGACCGGAGCGATGCGCCGATTTCTAACACTGAGCGGCCTGCTGATCGCACTGGTGGTGGCGCTGCTTGTCGCGGCGCTTTATTTTTTGATCTATACCCAGAGCGGTCTGCGTTTCCTCGTGGCTCATTTGCCGGAGCGCTTCGGCACGGCTCAGGTACGGATCGAGCAAATCAGCGGTACCCTGGCAAGCGGCGTGCAGGCGCGGCGTGTGGTGATCGATCAGCGGCACGTCTATCTGCGCTTCGATGGGGTATCGACCCGGGTGCACCTCTCGCCGTTGTCGTGGCGCAGCCTGGTCAGCCCGCAGACGAGCGTGACCAAGGCCTACGTGCGTATCAAGCCCGTAGCGCCTCTGCCTCCCGTGCCGCATCCGCAATTCCTGCCATGGTGGTTGCGCATCACGATCGCCCGTGCACACATCGGTGCGCTGGCCCTCGAGCTGCAGGACGGACGGCGGTTGCAGGGAACGGATATCAACGGGGCGGTTGCGATCAGCCATCGGAGCCTGCGCGTTCCTAACCTCACGCTGCACATGGGAGGAGGCACCTATGCGATGGCGCTGGCTTTGCACGCTGCCCAACCGCTGCAGCTGTCCCTCGGTGGCAACGTGGTGTGGCGAGCACCGCATCAGCCGCAGTGGGCGGGCAGCTTTGCGTTGCGTGGGGATCTGGCGAAACTGCGTGTCTCAGGTCACCTGCGCAAGCCCTTCATCGCCACATTGCACGGTCTGCTGTACGGGCAGAACGGTCAATGGCGTACGCGCAGTGAACTCGCCGTCCGCGGTCTTGACCTGCGCACCTGGCACCGCACCGACCGGTTCGGTCTCATCCACGCGCAGCTGGCGCTGAGCGGATCGATGCAAGCCTTCAGGCTCGGCGGAACCGTCGATCCGGCAGGGCTCGGTGCGGGTTCATTTCACGTCGAAGTGATCGGTCGTTATGCGGGCGGCGTGCTCACGGCGCGCCGTGTAATGCTTCGCCATCCGGCCTCTGGCGCGGACCTGAGCGCGACCGGTGTTGCCCGATTTGCTGGCGGGCGTCCGGATCTGCGCCTGCAAGGGGTGTGGCGCTCGCTGCGTTGGCCGCTGCGCGGCCCGGCGCGCTTCCAGAGCGCTGCCGGCACGTTTACGCTCGCCGGCCGGCTGCCCTACGCCATCACGGCACGCGGGGTCGCGCAGATCGGCGCCGGGTTTCCCGTTCCGCTCAACTTGGCCGGGACGGTCGGCTCGACCGGCCTGACGATCGCTCACTCGACCCTGCGGCTACTCGGTGGTCAGATCGTCGCGCATGGGCGCCTCGTTTGGTTGCCCGTCAAGCGCTGGTCATTGCAAGCGCGCGCCAGCGATCTGAATCCCGGCGGTGTTCGGCCGGTGCTGCGCGGCCGCATCGGCTTTGCGCTGCGCGCTTCAGGAGAGGGCTTCGGTGCCGCCTCGGCACTGCGGGTTGAGTTTGACCAGCTGAGCGGTGAGGTGCGCGGCAAGCGCGCCAGCGGCAGCGGGCGCATCGTTCGCGATCAGGGTGTGTGGTCGTTCCAACACGTTCGGCTGAACCTCGGTCAGACGCGTCTTGCGCTCGACGGACGGCTCGATCATCAGCTGCGTCTGCGCTTCGCGCTCGCCGGGGACCTGAGTCTGCTCGCCGCGCAGGATCGCGGCCGCATCGAGGCGAGCGGCACGATCAATGGGACGCTTGCCGCGCCGCAGGTGCGTGCCTCGCTGCGCGGCTCGAATCTGCAGGTGGGGGCCAATTCGCTGGCCTCGGTCACGGCGAGCGTGCAATTTGACCCGACGGGACGGGGTCAGTCCCATGTTCTGCTGCAGCTGCGCTCGCTGCGCTCACGGCACCATCTTCTGCGCAGTCTCGATTTCACGCTCAGCGGCCCAGCCTCCCGTCTCAGTGCGCATCTGGCGGTGAGCGCACCGGGTCTACAGTTGACGGCACAAGCTGGGGGCCGCTTCGCAACCGGAGTGTTCAACGGCGAGATCACCTCGTTCGATGTGACCGGGCCGGAGCCGCTGAAGCTGCACCTGCGCCAACCGGCCGCGCTCGCCCTTGGCCGCGCACACAGTGCGCTCGGGGCATTGTGTCTCGACGGGACACCGGGCGCATTGTGCACCGGGGCGAGCTGGACGCCGGCGAAATGGTCGGCGTACGTGACCGCCGATGGGCTGCCGCTGGCGACGCTCACTGCGGGCATGACGCCTGAAGTCGAGTACCAGGGCACGCTGGGGGCGCGGATCGAGCTTGCCGGCGGCGGCGGATTGCCCGCGCAGGGAACGTTGCGCATGACTCTCGTGCACGGGGTGCTCTCGCGGCGGCTGGTGAGCGGCAAGGTTGAGCACACGACCATCGGCTCGGGCCTGCTCACCGCGACGGCGCGGCCGGGGGCCATTGAGGCGCAAGCCTCGCTCAGCGCCGGTGCCATCGGCACACTCGATGCGACCCTCGATATCGGTCGCAACGTGGCGAGTTGGCAGGACATGCCTCTCAAGGGCAGCGTGCACGTGCGCACGGCGCGGCTGAATTTGGTCTCGCTTTACCTGCCCGGCGTCGATGCAGTCTCGGGGGTGTTGGTTGCGAACGCCTCGGTCGGTGGCACGTTGGCCGATCCGCGTCTCAGCGGCGTCGCGCGGATCGTCAATGCCTCTGCCGACGTGTATCGGACCAACCTGCAGATGCGCGACCTTGCCCTGACGGCGCAACTGGCCGACGGTGGGCTAAAGATCGAGGGCTCGGCACGGGTCGGAAAAGGACTGCTGCGCGCCACCGGCCAGATGGGTTGGCGTGCTGCGGAGCCGTACGCCGAGTTGCATCTGCAGGGCAACGATCTGCGCGTGGTCGATCTGCCCGAAGCGCGCATCGATGCCGCTCCGAACCTCGACTTCCGCATGGTCTCGCATCGCATCGATGTAACCGGCACGGTGCTCATCTCGCATGCGCGCATTGCCCCGCGCAATCTCACCGGCGCGGTGCGCACCAGCTCCGATCAGGTGATCGTCGGCGAGGAGTCGACTCCCGCGGCGCACCGCTATCAGGTCCTCAGTGCAATCACCTTCGATCTCGGCAGCGATGTCAACATCGACACCATGGGACTGACCGGCAACTTGAGCGGACGGCTCACGGTGCGCAGCGGCTTCGGGCAAGGAACCACTGCCACCGGTGAGCTGTACGTGCAGAAGGGTCAGTATTCAGCGTACGCGCGCCGGCTGACCATCCAGTCCGGCCGGCTTTTCTTCCGCGGTGGACCGCTCGATAACCCTGGTATCGAGATCCGAGCCGTCCGCCGTTATCCGGACGTCACCGCTGGAATCAACGTCAGCGGCACGCTCAAGCAGCCGCAGGTGTCTTTCTTCTCCAACCCGGCGCTCTCGCAATCGCAGATCATGTCCCTCATCCTCTCTGGCGGCGGCGGCTCGCTGCAGGCGCTGCAGACCACCACCGGGACCCAGACTCAACAGAACACCGCCGCCAGTGAACTGCTGGCGCAGGGCGGGGCAATCCTGGCGCAGCAGCTCGGCTCGCGCATCGGACTGCCCGACGTAAGCCTGCAGACCGATCTGAATAATCAGACGTCACTGGTGCTCGGCAAATATCTCTCGCCGCGCCTGTACGTGAGCTATGGCGTGGGGCTCACCGAGCAGTTGAGCGCAGTGCGGCTGCGCTACAGCATCGGTGAGCATTGGACGATCCGCATCGAAGCCGGGCAGGGCAAGTTGGCCGGGCAGAGCAAGAGTGGTCAGCTCGGTGGCGCGGATCTGGTGTTCACGGTGACCAAGTGAGGATTGACTTGCACGAATTAATATGCAAAATACGCGCAAGTTTATGCACAAACCTCGTTACTACCCGTAATCTCGATGGACGCCCAGCAGCTCGAACGTCGGCAGGCCGTGGTGCGCTTGTTGCGCAGCGGCGTCGTGCACCGCCAGGAGGACTTGGTGAGTCTGCTGCGCGCGGAAGGCTACGAGGTCACCCAGTCCTCGGTCAGCCGCGATCTGCGCGACCTCGGTGTCCTCAAGGCGAGCGGTCGGTACGTTCTGCCGCCCGACGAGGTCTCGCGCACCCAGGGCGATTTCGTCATGCTCGCGCAGTTCGTCCGGGGACTGAAGCGCGCGGGGCCGTCGCTGACGGTGCTGCGCACGACGATCGGTGCGGCGCAGAGTGTCGCGGTCGCCATTGATCGGGCCGAATGGCCCGAAGTCGCCGGCACCCTCTCGGGTGACGACACCATCTTCATCGCCACCGCCTCGGAGCGTGCTCAGGAAGAGCTGATCACGCGACTGCAGGCGCTTTTTCGGATCTGACCCATGCCCACAGCTTCTCCCACGGGCGAACAGCCCATCGTTCTCGCCTATTCCGGCGGCCTCGACACCTCCTTTCTGGTGCCGTGGCTGAAGGAGACCTACCAGCGCCCGGTGATTACCGTCACTGTCGATACCGGTGGCATCGACGCCAATGCGGCGCGCACGCTCGCCGAGCGTGCGCGTGCACTCGGTGCCGTGGCGCACCATCAGGTCGACGCGCGTGCGGACTATTTCGAGCAGGTGCTGCGCTTTTTGATCATGGGCAACGTCAAGCGGGGTCAGCTCTATCCGCTATGCGTCGGCGCCGAGCGAGTGATGCAAGCCCAGACCATCGCCCACATGGCGCGCAAGCTCGGCACCCGCATGATCGCGCACGGCTGCACCGCGGCCGGCAACGATCAGGTGCGCTTCGAGGTGGCGATGCGGACACTGGCACCGGATCTTGATGTGCTTGCCCCCGTGCGCGACAAGGCCTTCAAGCGCCCCGAGGAGTTGGCCTTTCTCGAGAGCCGCGGCCTGCCCGTGCCGCCGTACGGCGCCGCCTACTCGATCAACCGGGGATTGTGGGGGGTCACGATCGGTGGCAAGGAGACCCTCACCTCATACGGCACCATTCCGGATGACGCCTGGGTACTCACCCGCGAGGCGTTCACACGCCCGCGCGCGCCAGAAACCCACGAGCTCGCGTTCGAGCGCGGTCGTCCCGTCGGTCTCGACGGCCGCACGCTCACGCCCGTGGCGTTGATCGAGGCGCTGGAGTCCCTGGCGGCGCCCTTCGGCATCGGTCGTGGTATCCACCTTGGCGATACCATCATCGGCACCAAGGGCCGGGTCGCATTCGAGGCGCCGGCCGCCGAGGTGCTGCTCACCGCGCACCGGGAACTCGAGAAGCTCGTGCTGACCGGCCGCCAGCAGCGCATCAAGGAACTGGTGGCCCAGCCGTACGGTGACCTGGTGCACGAGGGACAGCTCCTCGATCCGGTCTGCCGGGATATCGAGGCGCTGCTCCTGTCCTCGCAGGAGCGCGTGAGCGGCACGGTGCGTTTCGCGCTGCGCCCGGGCAACCTGTTCATCGAGGGCGTCGAATCGCCGCACTCGCTGATGAGCGCCTCGAAGGGTGTCTACGGTGAGGCAGCGGGGGAATGGACGGCGCAGGATGCGCTCGGATTTTCCAAGATCGTGGCGCTGACCGGCGTGTTTCATCGCCGCGCGGGCAATGCGCCGCAGCAGCCCGGCTCGGCGGAGGCCTGAAATGGCAAACGAAATGCGTACCGTGGTGGTCGACAAGATTGCCTCCGTGGCCCAGGCCTGCGGCCTCTCGCACGAGGTGCGGATCTCACCCGACATCCCCGCCGAGGAAGGCGTGGTGATCGTCGTCGAGATCCTCACCAATAAGGCAACCTACAACACCTTGGAGCTCACCAGCGGGCGCATGGCCAAGGTGCGCAAGGGCGACATCGTCGTCGGTGCACTCGGTCACCGCAAGGCTCTGTTCGGTTATTCGGGGCACATCCCGGCCTCGGTCAAGCCCGGCGACACCATCCAGATGCTCAACATCGGTGGGGTGCTCGGCGCATGCGACTCGATCAATCCCGATAAGGGCACGCCCTTCGACTGCCGCGTGCTCGGCGTCGCGTTGCGCTTTCCCTACCTCGGTGAGCGCATCGGTGTGCCGGCGCGGGTCGGCATTCGGCCGCTCGATCAGGCCGCGCGGCTCGAGACCCGCCAGGTGCCCGTGGTCGCCCTTGCCGGCACCTGCATGGAAGCGGGCAAGACGGCCGCGGCCTGTGCCATGATCAGTCGCATGCGCCATCGTGGCCTCACGGTGGACGCATTCAAGGCCACCGGCGTTTCGCTGCGGCGTGACATCATGGCGATGGAGGATGCCGGCGCCCGCCGCTCGGCGATCTTCACGGATTTTGGCGTGGTGACCACCACGCGGCACAATGGACCGGCTCTGACCCGCGCCATGTTGACCGAACTTTCGGCGGGCAAGCCCGACATCATCGTCTTCGAGCTGGGTGATGGCATCCTCGGCACCTACGGAGTGGACGCCATCCTGGAGTGCGCCGACATCCGCGCCGTGCTCACCGGCGTGGCGCTTTCGGCCAACGATCCGGTGGCCGCCTGGGGCGGCGTGAAGCTGCTGCGCGAGCGTTTCGGCATCGAGCCGTGCGTGGTCACCGGCCCGGCCACCGACAACCAAGTGGGCATCGACCTGATCAGCGAACAGCTGAAGGTGCCGGCCTTCAACGCCATCAGTGATGGGGCCTCACTCGGTGACCACGTGATGCGGGCTGTCGGTCTGCTCGAGACGGCGCGCGCATGAGCGAGCCGATTCCCACGGTGCTGCTCGGAGGCAGCGGCTACGTGGCGGGCGAACTGCTGCGGTTGCTGAGTGCGCACCCGCATTTCCGGCTGTGCGCGATCATGTCGGACAGTCAGCCCGGCGAACCGCTTGCGGCGGCATTCCCGCACCTTGCTGCGGTGTACGGCGAGCGCTGCTTCCAGTCGCAAGAGGAAGTCCGCGAGTGCTTGACCCGCGAGCCGCGCTGCGCGGTGTTTTCCGCCGCGCCGCACGGCGTGTCCGCGCAGCTCATCGACTCGCTCCTGAGTGCCGCCGCGAGTGCCGGCACTGCGCCGCGGGTGGTCGACATCTCGGCGGATTTCCGCTTCCGCTCGGCCAGCGATTACGCACAGGTTTACGGGCACGCCCATGGCGCCCCGGAACGTCTCGAGCAATTTACCTGTGCGGTGCCGGAGCATCTGGCCCGGCTCGACACTGCGCACGTGGCCCATCCGGGGTGCTTCGCCACGGCGGTGCTGCTCGCGAGCGTACCGCTGCTCGCCCGCGGCCTGGTGCTGCCGCAGCTCTATGTTGCAGGCATCACGGGCAGCACCGGCTCGGGCCGCAAGCCCACCGCCGGCACGCATCATCCCGTACGGCACAGTGATCTCTATGCTTACAGCGCACTCGCTCATCGGCATGCTCCGGAAATCGCCGCCTGTGCCCGGGCCGCGAGCGGCGTGGCGGCGGAATTCGCCTTCGTCCCGCACTCCGGGCCTTTTGCCCGGGGGATTCACGTCACGGTGCAGGCGCGGCTTGCGCAGTCGGCCAGCAGTGCCGAGGTGCTCGGCGTCCTGCGCGAATTCTATGCACGCGCGCCGTTCGTGCGTGTCCTCGACAGTGCGCCGCGCATCAAGGACGTGACGGCCAGCAATTATGCGCACGTGAGTGCGACCAGCGACGGGCGCAGCGTTGCGGTCATGTGCGCCATCGACAACCTGACCAAAGGCGCCGCCGGCGGTGCCGTGCAATGGATGAATCGGTTGTTCGGGTTGCCCGAAACCGCCGGCCTCACCAGTCCGGCCCCGGGCTGGACCTGACGCGAGAAAACGATGAACGCATCTTCGCCTGTGTCCGTCAGTCCGGGGCCGCCGAGCGGCGACGCATTGGCGCCCGTCTACGCCCAGTATCCGTTCGAAGTCGCCCGCGCCGAGGGCGTTTGGCTCATCGGCCCGCACGGCGAGCGGGTTCTCGACCTGTACGGCGGACATGCGGTCGCGGCGCTCGGCTACGCCCATCCAGGCTGGGCCGAAGCGCTCGCCGAGCAGGCGCGCCAGTGCCAGTTTCAGACCAACGCGCTGCCGATGGCGGTGCGCACGCGTGCTGCCGCGCGGCTGCTGGCCTTCTCGCAGTTGGATTTCGCCAGCGTGTTCCTGGTCAACAGCGGGGCGGAAGCCAATGAGAATGCACTGCGGTTGGCGCTGCGCATGACGCAGCGGCCGCATGTCGCGGCCATCGAAGGCGCATTCCACGGCCGCACTGCCGCAGCATCGGCGGTCACCTGGGGGTCGCAGTCCTGGTATGGCTTCGCGCGGACACCTTTTGACGTGAGCTTTCTGCCGCGAGGGGATCTTGACGCCATCGTCGCACAGGTGACCGAACAGACCGCCGCCGTGATCGTCGAGCCGGTCCAGGGGCTCGCCGGGGCCGTGGATCTGGGGCAGCCATATCTCGCGGCGCTACGTGCGCGCTGCGATGCAGTGGGCGCACTGCTGATCTTCGACGAAGTGCAATGTGGTTTCGGGCGGGTCGGCGCGCCCTATGCCGCTGCGCTCTACGGCGTCATGCCCGACATGATCACCACGGCCAAGGCGCTCGGCAACGGCTTTCCAGTCGCAGCGCTGCTCACCTCCGCACGGGTGTCCGCCACGCTCAAGATCGGCCTGCTCGGCACCACGTATGGCGGCGGGCCGATGGCGTGTGCGGCGCTGCTCGCGACCCTCGAGGCGATCGAGTCCGAACAGCTGCTCGAAAACGTCCGGCGCGTCTCGGCCTATATCCGGCGCCATTGTCTCACCGGGCCGGTGAGCGCCGTGCAGGGAGAGGGGTTCCTGCTCGGCCTGCGCACCCTCCGGCCGGCCAAACAGATCCAGGCCGAACTGCTGCACCGCGGCATTCTCACCGGCACCGCGACTGATCCGGATATCGTGCGGCTGCTGCCGCCGTTCATTCTGCAGGAGACTCATGTCGATCTGCTGTGCCGGGCGCTTGCGGACATCGGCGCATGAAGCGCTTCCTCGACCTGGCGGACCTGTCCCAGGCGGAGGTGCTCGCGCTGCTGGCGCTCGCCGAGCGACTGCAGCGACAGCCCGAACCCCATGCCCTCGCTGGACGGATTCTCGGTCTGCTGTTCATGAACCCCTCGCTGCGCACGCTCGCCTCATTTCAGGCGGGCATGGCGCGCCTGGGCGGCAGTTCATTTGTCATCACGCCCGGGCAAGGCACTTGGCAACTCGAGACACGGCTCGGCGCGGTCATGGACGGCGCGGCGGCCGAACATGCCCGCGAGGGGATCCCGGTGCTGGCGTCGTACTGCGACGCGCTCGGCATCCGTGCGTTTGCGGGCGGGCAGAATCTGGCGGCGGACCTCGCCGAGACAACCTTCAACGCACTCGCGGCACTGGTTGATAAGCCGCTGATCAATCTCGAATCAGCCATCAACCACCCGTGTCAGGCGCTTGCGGACTGGAAAACGCTGAACGATTTCGCCGTGCCGCACCGAGGTCGGTTCGTGCTCTCCTGGGCGTATCATCCGCGCGCGTTGCCGCTGGCAGTGCCGGCGGCCGTTCTGCACATGGCCGCGCTGCGCGGTATGGAGGTCGTTGTACTGCGCCCCGACGGATACGCGCTGCCGGCGCCGATCATGGCCAAGGCACACCGTGCTGCCGCACTCTCTGGCGGGTCGGTGCGCGAGAGCGAGGATCGGCGCGAGGCGCTCACAGGGGCGCACATCCTGTACGCCAAGGAGTGGGGCGCCACCGCCTGTTACGGGGACGCGGCCGAAGAGGCGCGCCGACGCGCGGCGCTGACCGACTGGTGCGTGCGCAGCGAGTGGTTCGAGCCGGCAGCGCCCGAATGCCGGCTGATGCATTGTCTGCCGGTGCGCCGCAACGTGGCCGTCGCCGACGAAGTCCTCGACGGGCCACGCAGCATCGTGCGTCATGAAGCGTACAATCGCCTGCCGGTGCAGATGGCCGTGTTGTACCGTTTGCTCAAGGGGCTGTAACCAGCCGATTTTTTTTCGCTCAGACCAAGGGCCCATCACTGACATGATCATGCAACCTGCCGACCAGGCACTGGCCATCCGCGCTTTGAAGAGCGCGGCGCCTTACATCCGCATGTACCGCGGCAAGACCTTCGTGGTGAAGGCCGGCGGCGGCGTATTCGCCGACGATGCCTCAACACGTGTGCTCATCGAGCAGATCGCGATCCTGCATTATTTCGGCGTACGGGTCGTGTTTGTGCACGGTGGAGGGCCGCAGGTCTCAGAGCTCGCCCGTGCCCTCGGCGTCAGCTCGCGGATGGTGGAAGGCCGTCGCGTCACCGATCGCGAGGCCATCGACGTCACCGCGATGGTGCTCAACGGGACAATCAATACCGCCATCCTCGGCATGTGCCGCGAACTGAACATCGAAGCGGTCGGAGTCAGCGGCGTGGACGCGGGTCTGATCCGTGCGCACAAGCGCCCGCCGGTGACGCTTGCCGCGAGCGGCGAGGTGGTCGATTACGGTTTCGTCGGCGATATCGATGCGGTTGACCCGACCGTGCTGCGCAAGTTGCTCGACAACGGTCTGATGCCCGTGGTGAGCCCGCTGTCGGCCGATGACGACGGCGTTCTGCTCAACATCAACGCCGACACGGTGGCATCGGCTATCGCAGCGGCGCTGGGCGCCGAGAAGCTGATCCTGTGCACGGGTGCACCGGGGATCCTCGCCGATCTGTCCGATCCAGGCTCGCTCATTTCCTACACGGACCTGGAGGGGCTGGAACGGCTGCGCGAGCGAGGTGCGATCGCCGATGGCATGTTGCCGAAGGCGCGCGCGATCGAAGCGGCACTGCGCGGCGGCGTGCGCCGCGTGCACGTCGTGTCGTATCACGCCCCGGAGGGCATCCTGGGTGAGGTGTTCACCAACGAAGGTACCGGCACACTCATCGTCGAGGACATCGATGCGCTGACACCCGCCGAGCAACTCGGCGGCGGGGCTTGAGCGTGAGCCGGCTGTGGGACAAGGGCGCACCGCTCGATGAGCGTGTGCTGCGCTACACGGCCGGCGAGGACTTTGCGCTGGATGAGCGGCTTGTGGCCTACGACGCGCGGGCGTCGATCGCGCACGCCGAGATGCTGAACACGCAGGGGCTGCTCAGCGACACGGATCTCGAGGCGATCCGCGCAGGGCTGATGGCGCTCACCGAGGAGCATGCCCGCGGACTGTGGCGCATCGAGCTTGCCGACGAGGACGGCCATACGGCCCTCGAGCGCCGTCTGACCGAGCGCGTTGGCCCGGCTGGTGGACGCGTGCACCTAGGTCGCTCGCGTAACGACCAGGTGTTGACGGCGTTGCGGCTGTATCTGCGCGATGAGGTCGAAAGACTCAGTGCCGGGGCGACTGCAGTTGCCGAGGCCCTTGAACAGCTGGCGGTGCGCGAGGGCTCGATCGCCCTGCCGGGTTATACCCACATGCAGCAGGCGATGCCAAGTTCCGTGGCGCTGTGGGCCGGCGGCTTCGCCGCGGAAATCCATGACGACGCCGAGGCGCTGCGCCACGTGCACCGTCGTCTCGCCAAGAACCCGCTGGGCTCGGCCGCCGGCTACGGCACCCCGGGTCTGCCCATCGATCGCGAGGCGACGCGGGTCAAGCTCGGCTTTGCGCAGGTCCATGACCCGGTGACGGCGGTGCAGCTCTCGCGCGGCAAGGCCGAGTCGGAGCTGCTCTTTCACCTCAACCTGCTGATGCAGGACCTGGGGCGGTTCGCGGCCGACGTGCTGTTGTTCTACACGCAGGAATTTGCCTTCCTCGCGCTGCCGGAGTCCTTCACGACCGGCTCATCGATCATGCCGCAGAAGCGCAACCCGGACGTGTTCGAGCTGATCCGTGGCCGCTCGGCGACTGCCCAGGCGTGCCTCGCCGAGGCGCTCGCGGTGTGCGCGAAACTGCCCTCCGGCTACCAGCGCGACCTGCAGCTGCTGAAATTTCCGCTGTTTCGCGCCATCGATGTCACTCGCGAGACGCTCGATATCCTGCCGGCCGCGCTCGCCGCCATGCGCTTTCGTCCGGAGCATATCCGCCTCGATCCGGCCATCCACGCCGCTGAACAGGCCAACCGTCTGGTTGTGAGCGAGGGAATCCCGTTCCGTGAGGCCTACCGCCGGGTGGCCGCGCAGCTGAAGGGCCCGGGTTGACGGCGCTGCGCAGGACCGCGGCCGTCCGGCGTCACACCTGTGGGATCTCTCGGTCGGCCGCCGGGGCCGCGCTTGAGGCATAATGGCGCGGTGACCGGCGAGATGCGATCCGCAGGCATGACGCGGCAAGCGCCCGCGGACGGGGCGTTCCGCGGCGGGAGCGACTCGTTCTATCTGCCCAACTTCTGCGCTTCGCGCGCCGCGGTCGCCATCGTCCTGATCGTCGAGCTGACGGCCGTGGTACTGTCGATCGCGCGCAGCGAAGCGGTCGATTTTGGCGCACAACTTGCACGCAGCTCGCTGTTTCTCCTGTGGATCGGTCTGGTCGGTGCGGCGCTGCTGTGCGTGCTGCGCCCGGCCCTCGCCCGACTCGGGGTGCAGCGCGGCTCGCTCGCCGCGCTCGCGCTGCTGACTGCGACGGTGGCCGGCATTTCCATCGCCACAGTGCTCATCGGCCGCAGCCAGCTGCTCGGCGCCGCAGCGGTCGCGGCGCAATTTCCCCGGCAACTCTGGCCCTTCGTGCTGCGCAACACCGCCATCGGCGGCGTGATCACCGGCGTGACGTTGCGTTATTTCTACGTGACTCATCAATGGCGGCGCAACATCGAGATGCGCGCGGCCGCCCGCGTGCATGCTCTGCAGGCGCGCATCCGGCCCCACTTCCTCTTCAACAGTATGAACACAATCGCCGCCCTGACGCGCTCGGCACCTCGCCAGGCCGAACAGGCGGTGCAGGACCTGGCCGATCTGTTTCGAGCCTCACTCGGCGATCCGAATCAGACCATCACGCTCGCTGATGAGTTGGAAATCGCGCGAACCTACGAGCGGATCGAGGCGCTGCGTCTCGGCGAGCGGCTGCGTGTCACCTGGGAGGTCGGGGCGCTGCCGCTCGATGCGAGCGTGCCGGGCCTGATCCTACAACCCCTGCTCGAGAACGCGATCTATCACGGCATCGAGCCGCGTCCTGACGGCGGCACCGTGCATATCCACGGCGAGCGCTCGGCGGAGCTAATCTCCGTGGTGGTGCGCAATCCGCTCGCCGCGCGGGGCGGCGCGCGCCACGGCAATCATCTCGCACTCGAGAACATCCGCGAGCGCCTCAACCTGATTTATGGTCAGCGCGCACTCGTGAAGGCTGGGGCGTTCGGAGAGGAGTACATCGTGACGTTGCGCTTTCCGTACATTGCTGCGCCGGGTGTGCCGGTTCGGGCCGGCTGAGGCACCGGCACATGCTGCGCGTGCAGATCGTCGACGACGAACCGCCGGCCCGCGAGCGGTTACGGCAGCTGCTCGAGGAGATCGGCAGCGTACAGATCATCGCCGAGGCTGCCACGGGCCCGGAGGCGCTCGAACAAGCGGCGCGTCTCGTGCCGGATGTGGTGTTGCTCGATGTGCGCATGCCTGGACCCGACGGCATCGAGACCGCCCGACATCTCAGCGTGCTCGAGGAACCGCCGGCGGTCATCTTCACCACTGCTTACGATCAATACGCGATCAACGCATTTGAGACCCGAGCCGTCGGTTATCTGCTCAAGCCCGTACGTCGCGACAAGCTCGCGGCTGCTCTGGCTCAAGCCGACCGCCTCACCCGTCCGCAGCTGCTGCGCCTTGCCGCGGCGGCGGGTACGTCGCGCCGTACGCACATTGCGGCGCGCCGCCGCGAGCAGGTGCGCCTGATTCCGGTGGCCGAAATCCTCTATTTTCAGTCGGACCAGAAATACACCACCGTGCGTCACCTTCACGGCGAGGATTTGATCGAGGAGTCGCTGCGCGCCCTGGAAGAGGAGCTCGGCGAGCGCTTCGTGCGCATCCATCGCAATACATTGATCAATGCCGACCATCTGCAGGGCATCGAGCGCGGCGGTGACGGCCGTTACAGCGTATTGCTGCGCGGCAGCGCGCTCACGCTACCGGTCAGTCGGCGCCTGGCCGGCGAGCTGCTCGAGCGCTTTCGGATCTGACCGCGCTGCGGCAGTTGGGGTATCCTCGCGCCATGCGCATCGAATTCACCAAGATGCACGCCCTGGGCAACGATTTCGTAGTGTTCGATGCGCCGGTGGGGTGGGCGCCACTCACCGCGGTGCGGCTGCGCCGCCTGGCTGACCGGCACACCGGCATCGGCTTCGACCAAGCGCTGGTGCTCGAGCCGCCCAGACATCCCGAAGCGGTCGCTTTCTACAGGATCTTCAATGCCGACGGTGAAGAGGTCGAGCAATGCGGTAACGGCGCCCGCTGTATCGCCGCGTTGCTGGCTGCGCGGGGCGCGGGGCGCGCCGGAGCGTTGACGCTCGACAGCCCGGCCGGTCTCATCGAAGCGCAGGTGCATCCCGGCGGAACCGTTGCAGTCAACATGGGACCGGTGCGCTTCGATCCAGCGGCGCTACCCTTGCAGGCGGCGCCCGAAGCGGACCGTTACACCCTCGATCTCGACGGAGAGTCCGCCGAGATCGGCGCCGTGTCGATCGGCAATCCCCACGCGGTGCTCGTCGTCCCCTCGGTCGAGACGGCACCGGTGGCACGTCTCGGGCCTGCCATCGAGCACCACCGGCGCTTTCCCAAGCGGGTCAACGTCGGGTTCATGCAGATCGTGGACCGAGCACACATCCGGCTGCGCGTCTACGAGCGAGGCGCCGGCGAGACGTTCGCGTGCGGCACCGGTGCGTGCGCTGCCGTGGCGGTCGGCCGGCGCTGGGATCTGCTCGATCCCGAAGTGAGGGTCAGCGCGCGCGGCGGCGAGCTCAGCGTGCGCTGGGCGGGGCCCGGCGAGTCGATCTGGCTGACCGGTCCAGCTGAGATCGCCTTTCAGGGCCACATCGATATTCAGGAGCTCTCATAAATTATGACCACACGTGAAGCACGCGGCGTCGCCGCCGCAGAGCTGGACGAAGAGTCCATCGCCACTTTCCTGCAGCACACCCCGGATTTCTTCGAGCGCCACCAGGCGCTGCTGTTGCGCCTGCGCTTGCCGCATGCGCGGGGCGGCTCGACCATCTCCCTGGTCGAGCGGCAGATCGAGGTGATGCGCGAGAAGCACGCGGCGCTCGAGGGCAAGTTGGCTGAGCTCGTCGCGGTGGCCCGGGCCAACGATGCAATCGCGGACAAGCTGCATCGGTTCACGCGTCGCCTGCTGCAGTCGGGCAGCCGAGCCGATGCGGTGGCGCGAATCGAGGCCGGATTGCGCGAGGACTTCGACTCCTTCCACGGCGTGTTGCTGCTGATCGGAGAATACCCCGATCTCACTCCGCAGCGCTTCGTGCGGACCGTCACGCGCGACAATCCGGGGCTGAAGTCCTTCGAGTCGCTGTTCAGCGCCGGCAAGCCGCGCTGCGGCCAGGCGCGCGATTCGCAGCGCGAACTGCTGTTCGGCCCGGACGCAGCCCAGATTGGCTCGGTGGCGTTGGTGCCGCTGCTCGAGAAGGGTGTCCCGATCGGAGTGCTCGCGCTCGGCAGTCCCGATCGCGACCGGTTTCATCCGGGCATGAGTACCGAATTTCTCGCGCGCATGGCCGATCTCATCGCCGATGCGCTGACGATGCGGCGCGGCGCCTAGGACGCGCTGCGACCTCCGCGCGACGATGACACCCGCCGCGGCCGACTGGCTCGAGCGCTTTCGGCGCTATCTGCTCACCGAGCGGCGCGGTTCGCCGCACACGGTCTCGAATTACTTGCGCGACCTGCGGGCACTGGCTGCGTATTGCGAGCAGGCGCAGTTGGCGGACTGGGCGGCGCTCGACACCGCGAATGTGCGCCACTTTGCGGCACGTCTGCATGCCGCAGGGCTCGCCCCGCGCAGCATCCAGCGGCGGCTCTCGGCGGTGCGCAGCTTCTATGACTTCCTGCTGCGCGAGGCGCAGGTACAGCGCGAGCAAGGCTGTGTGGCGGGCGCGGGTACCGATCTGCGAGCGCTGCGACACAACCCGGCGATCGAGGTGCGTGCGCCGAAGGCCGCGCGCCGTCTGCCGGTGACACTGGACGCGGATCAGATGGCGCGCCTGCTGGCCATCACGGACACAACACCGGTGGCGCTGCGCGACCGGGCCATCATGGAGCTGTTTTACTCCTCGGGGTTGCGTCTGGCGGAGCTGACCACGCTCGACCTCGGGCAGCTTGATCTGCGCGACCGCATCGTGCGGGTGCTGGGCAAGGGGAACAAGGAGCGGGCCGTGCCCGTCGGCCGCATGGCGGCCGAGGCGCTTGAGCGCTGGCTGAGGCGGCGTGTGGTGTGGGCGGGGAGCGCCGAGCAGGCGCTGTTCGTCGGCCGCGGGGGCCGCCGGCTCGGGCGGCGCGAGATTCAAAAGCGGATCGCGTACTGGGCGAGGCGCCAGGGACTGCCGCAGCACGTGCACCCGCACCTGTTCCGGCATTCGTTCGCCTCGCACTTGCTTGAGTCCGGCGCAGAGTTGCGCGGGGTGCAGGAGCTGCTCGGCCATGCGGATATCGCCACGACGCAGATTTACACCCACCTTGATTTTCAGCACCTGGCCCGCATCTACGATGCAGCGCACCCGCGGGCGCGCCGCAAAACCTGATGGGGTGCCTCGCGCCTCGAACTTCATGGGACGATATCAGCTGAATCATGACCGATTCCACGACGTTTGATCCCCACGGCACGACCATTCTCGGCGTCCGCCGTAACGGCGAAGTCGCGCTCGGCGGCGACGGCCAGGTGACCCTGGGCAATACCGTCATGAAGGGCAATGCCCGCAAGGTTCGCCGGCTCTACAACGACAAGGTGCTGGCCGGATTTGCCGGCGGGACGGCCGATGCGTTCACGCTGTTCGAGCGGTTCGAAGGCAAACTGGAAAAATACGGCAATCTCACGCGCGCGGCGATCGAACTGGCGAAGGATTGGCGGGCGGACCGTTACCTGCGACGTCTGGAAGCGCTGCTGCTGGTTGCCGATCCGGCCAAGCTTCTGATCATCTCCGGCAATGGTGATGTCATCGAGCCGGAGCACGAAGCCGCGGCCATCGGTTCCGGTGGTCAGTTTGCGCTGTCGGCGGCGCGCGCGTTGCTTGCGGCCTCGGAGCTCGGCGCACGGGACATCGTGCAACACTCGCTCGAGATCGCAGCGGACATCTGCATCTACACCAACCGCAATCTGACCATCGAGGAACTGAAGCCGGACGCCGTCTGAGGGCGCGCCCGCCGACTCTATTGCCATGTCATCGCTTACTCCCCGTGAAATCGTTCAGGAGCTCGACAAGCACATCGTCGGGCAGGATGCCGCCAAGCGCGCCGTGGCCATCGCATTGCGCAACCGCTGGCGTCGCATGCAGGTCGCGGAGCCGCTGCGCCAGGAGATCACTCCGAAGAACATTCTCATGATTGGGCCGACCGGTGTCGGCAAGACGGAAATTGCGCGCCGTCTCGCACGGCTCGCGAACGCGCCGTTCGTGAAGGTCGAGGCCACCAAATTCACCGAGGTCGGCTATGTCGGCCGGGACGTCGACTCCATCGTCAAGGAGCTGGCGGATGTGGCCATCAAGATGACTCGCGAACAGGAAATGGACAAGGTGCGTCAGCGTGCAGCGGATGCAGCCGAGGAGCGCGTGCTCGATGCGCTGCTACCCAAGCCGCGCATGCTGGGGTTCTCCACCGATGAGCCCGTACAGCCGCGCGACGCCGAGACGCGCGAGAAGTTCCGTCGCATGCTGCGGGCCGGCGAGCTGGCTGAGCGCGAAATCGAGATTGAGCTGCGCGCCGCACCGGTGGGCGTTGAAATCATGGCGCCGCCGGGAATGGAGGAAATGCAGCAGCAACTGCAGTCGATGTTCCAGAACCTCGGCGGCAGCCGCACCCGCAGTCGCAAGGTGCGGGTGAGCGAGGCGCTGAAGCTGCTCGTCGAGGATGAGGCCGCAAAGCTCATCAACGAGGAAGAGCTGAAGATCCAGGCGCTCGCCAACGCCGAGCAGAACGGTATCGTGTTCATCGATGAGATCGACAAAGTCACTCGCCGCCAGGAGACAATGGGCGCGGACGTCTCGCGCGAAGGTGTCCAGCGCGACCTGCTGCCGCTCGTGGAAGGCTCGACGGTGACCACCAAGTACGGTCCGGTGAAGACCGACCACGTGCTGTTCATTGCCTCAGGCGCCTTCAGCCTGTCCAAGCCCTCAGATCTGATTCCGGAGCTGCAGGGCAGGCTGCCGATCCGCGTGGAGCTCGATTCGCTGAAGGTCGGTGATTTTGTGCGCATCCTCACCGAGCCGGACGCCTCGCTCACCGCGCAGTACCAGGCGCTGATGGGCACTGAGGGCGTACCGGTGCAGTTCACACCCGACGGCGTTCAGCGCATCGCGGAAATCGCCTTTCAGGTCAATGAGCGCACCGAGAACATCGGCGCCCGGCGGCTGCACACCGTTATGGAACGGCTGCTGGAGTCGGTCTCGTACGACGCGTCCGAACGGGACGGGACGCCGTTGACCATCGACGCGCGTTACGTCGATGAGAATCTCGGCAACCTCGCCAAGGACGAGGACCTCAGCCGCTACATTCTCTGACGGGTCGGCCCGGCGGTCCCCTCAGGGCGCGGCAGCTGCCCCGGGATGCTCGTGGTCCCAGCGGGTGAGAAAGCCGATCAGATCGATCAGCTGCCGTTCGCCGCCCGCTTTGGCAACATCGGTCTTGTAACGCCCGTCCACGACGATTGTCGGGGTATGGGTGATTTCATAGACCTGTCCGAGCTGGCGCGCGCGGCCGAGCTCGACGTGCACGTCGAATGAGCGGTACGCACTGATGAATGCGGTGCTGGCGACTCCGTGCCGTTGGGCAAAGGCGGCCTGCAGTGCAAGCGTCTTGGCCGGCGTATCGCCAATCATGACGTCCTCGTTGCCACCGGCGGCCTGCTCCAGTCGGTGCAGCGTATGAAACGCCGCTTCAACCAGGTCGTCCCGCCCGACCGCCTCCAGAGTGTAGAACAGCCGGGCATCGGCTACCTGCAGCGGAGCCCACATCACCGGTACGCGTACGAATTCGACGTAGGCGGGCTTGCTCTTGCGCCACGCGAGCATGTACGGCTCGAGGGCATGACAGAACGGGCAGGCGAGGTAGAAGAACTCCGTCACCTGAACTTTGCCGGGCGGTGCACTGGTCGGCTGCGCGGGCGAGATCAGCGTGTAGTTCACCCCTGGTTTCCAACGAACGCTCGACGGCAGATCTGCCGCCGCGGCACTCGCGAACCCGACGCCGGCGTAAAGGCCGACAAGCAGTGCCACCGCGGCGAGCCGCGTGCTCATGAGCTGGATGCGTCGCATCGATTTACCCGGCGTTCTGGTGGTCGTGATCCCACTGGGCGAGGAAATTGATCAATGCGATCAGCTTGTTTTCGCCACCGGCTTTCTCGACGTTGGTCCGGTAGCGCCCATCGACGATGATCGTCGGGACGCTCTCGATTTCGTAGATTTGGTTGATTTCCTGAGCCTGTTGCAGGCGCGTGCTGACGTCGAACGAGTTGTACGCGTTGGCGAATGCGCTGGCCGATATTCCGTATTTGCCGGCGAATGCCTCCTGCAGCTGCAGGGTCTTCGCCTTGCTGCTGCCGACGAGAATGGACTCGCTACGCGTCTGCATCTCGAGGCCATGAATGTAGTGGAATGCCTTGTCCACCAAGTCACTGCGGCCCAGCGCCTCGAATGTGTAGTACAGGCGCGCATGCGAGCGCTGCACCGGCCCCCACATCACCGGAACACGCACGAACTGCACGTAGTCCGGTTTGCTCTTGCGCCAAGCCTGAATGAAGGGTTCGAGCGCGTAGCAGTGCGGGCAGGCGAGCCAGAACACCTCCATGACCTGCACCTTGCCGGGCGGGGCGTTGGTGGGCTGGGCCGGGGAAATCACGCTGTAGTTGACGCCCGGGTGCCACTCGCTGCTCGTCGGCAGGGCCATAGGACTTGCCGCCGCCGCGGCGCTTGAGGTCGAAGCGCTTGTCGTTGCGCCGGCACTGGAATTCCCCGCGCTCGAGGATCCGGAGCCGCTGGCGGAGGTGCTGGCAGACGGTGCGGACGCAGTGCTGCTCGTTTGCGAGGAGGGAGTCTGATGAGAGCTGCAGGCGCACAGAATGAGGGCGAGCGCAGTGGACAATGCGAGCTGGCGGATCATGGGACGAGGAACTCCTTAAGGACTGTTCAACGCAAGCCTTGCACATACGATGCCACCGCCTGCATCTGCGCAGGGCTCAGGCGCTTGGCAATCGTGAACATCATGATGCTGTTGGGTGCCGCCGTCTTGGGGTTTGGCCCGCTGTAGCGCGTGCCATTGGCGTAGTTCTGCAGCTGGGCAACCACGTAGGCGGACTGCTGTGCGCGCAGCGCCGGGTAGCCGGCCGCTGGGTTGCCCTGCCCGGTCGGTCCGTGGCAGGCGACGCATGCCGGAATGTCGTGCTTCCGGTCGCCGGAGAGGTACAGGGCCTGACCCGCCTGCCACAAGGTTGGATCCGCTGTCAGACCGGTGGGGGTCTGTGCGGCGAAGAACACCGCCAGATTGTCGATATCCTGATCGCTCAATCCCGCGGCCATTGCCGCCATCATCGGGTTCTGGCGGATCCCGGCGCGAAACAGGTGCAGCTGCTCAACGATGTAGACCGCGTTTTGGCCCGCGAGGCGCGGAAACACGGGGCTGACGCTATTGCCGTTCGGGCCGTGGCAAGCGAAACACATGGTTGCCTTGGCCGCACCGGCTTGCTCTGAGCCATCTCGGTACGGGTCGGGCGTCACGACGGGCGGTCCGCTTGCGGTCGCCGGGGTGTTTGCGGCTGCCGGTGCAGCGGCCATGGGCGCCGCGCGCGGCGCAGCCGCAGAGGCTGCCGCGTGAGAGGCTGCAAGGGCCGTACCGGCCGTGAAGATCGCCGCAACCGCGGGGACGATCAGCAACAAGCGTCTTTTCGCCATGGTTCGCTCTCTGTGGGATTCTGACCGATGGTGCGAAAGACCGAGATTGTACACTAGGACCATGTTCCGATTTCCCCAAGCACACTTTCTGCTGAGCGCGGCGGCGCCGGCACAGTTCCCCGCGGACCACGGCTTCGAAGTGGCATTTGCGGGCCGATCCAATGCCGGCAAGTCAAGCGCCATCAATGCCATCGTGGCCCATCGCGGCCTGGCGCGTGCCAGCAAAACCCCCGGCCGTACCCGGCTGATCAATTTCTTCGCGCTCGGCGAGCACGCCCGGCTGATCGACCTGCCGGGCTATGGCTATGCGAGTGCGCCGGAGCACGAGCGCCGCACCTGGCCGGCACTGATGGAGGCACTGCGGCAGCGTAGCGCATTGCGCGGCGTATTCTTGATCGTCGACGCGCGCCGAGGGGTCGGTGAGGGCGATGAGGCGCTCATGGCCTGGGCGGCCGAGCACCAGCGGGTGCACGTACTGCTGTCCAAGAGCGACAAGCTGACCCGAAACGAGGCTCGCCGGACGCTCTCGAGTGCGGCGGCTGCGCTCGGCGGGCGCGCGACGGTGCAGTTGTTCTCCGCGCACAGTGGCGCAGGAGTCGAGGAGGCCCAGCACACGCTCGCCGCCTGGCTGGGAATGACCCACTCGGCGGGGCGTTAAAAGACCCCGATGGCCGGGCGGGCCACCGGGGCAGACCAACCCGGCACAGGTCTCGTGTGAACCGGGCGTAGACCCGCTCAGGGAGGGAAGCGGGGAGTGCCGAAGCACTCGAATGATTGGAGTCACTTCGCAACGCAAAGTTCCCCGGGGGACACGCGGTGCGATGGCGACGTTCCGCGCACGGCCACGCTCACGGTTTGCCGACGGAGGCTCTTGGCCGCACGGATTGGCCCGTGGGACACTGCGGCCGGGAGGAACAGCACTGATGAAGCTCCGTGATATGAATCTGCTGCGCACACGCGCCTATCTCAATGGTCACTGGATTGAGGCTGACGGGGGCGCGCTCAGCACGGTGCGCAATCCGGCGACCGGCGAGACGCTCGGTGCCGTACCGGACCTCGGTGCCGGCGAGACGCGCCGCGCCATCGAGGCCGCCGGGGCGGCGTTCCCCGCCTGGGCCGCCAAGACCGCGCGCGAGCGCAGTGCGCTGCTGCGTCGCTGGCACGCACTGATGCTCGAGCATCAGGAAGACCTCGCCACGATCATGACCGCCGAGCAGGGCAAACCGCTCGCCGAAGCGCGCGGGGAGATCGCCTATGCCGCTTCATTCATCGAGTGGTTCGCGGAGGAGGCAAAGCGACTCTACGGCGAACTCATCCCGCCACACCAGGCCGACCGGCGGCTGGTGGTGATGCGCCAGCCGGTGGGCGTGGCTGCGGCCATCACTCCGTGGAACTTCCCGAGCGCGATGATTACGCGCAAGGCTGCTCCGGCGCTCGCGGCCGGCTGCACGTTCGTCTGCAAGCCGGCCATCCAGACGCCCTTCTCGGCCCTGGCGCTCGCCGAGCTCGCTGCCCGCGCCGGTATCCCGCCCGGCGTGTTCAACATTGTCACGGGCAGCGACGCGCAGGCCATCGGTGCCGAGCTCACCACTCATCCGCTGGTGCGCAAGCTGAGCTTCACTGGCTCCACGCCGGTCGGCAAACAGCTGATGGCGCAGTGCGCGAGCACCGTGAAGAAAGTGTCGCTTGAACTCGGCGGCAACGCCCCGTTCATCGTTTTTGACGATGCGGATGTCGAGGCCGCGGTGAGCGGCGCGATAGCGAGCAAATACCGCAACAGCGGCCAGACCTGCGTCTGCGCGAACCGGCTGCTGGTGCAGAGCGGCATTTATGACACCTTCGCCACCCGGCTGGCGCAGGCCGTTGCCCAGCTGCGCGTCGGCGATGGCCTGGCCGGTCCCACCGATCAAGGCCCGCTCATCGACGCACGCGCCCTTGCCAAGGTGGAGCGCCATCTCGCCGATGCGCTTGCCCAGGGCGCGCGCATCGTGACCGGGGGTAGACGCCACGCCCTCGGTGGGACTTTCTTCGAGCCGACCGTGGTCACGGGGGTCACCCCGCAGATGCTCATGGCGCGCGAGGAGATTTTCGGACCTGTGGCGCCGCTGTTTCGCTTCGAGACCGAACAGGAAGCGATCCGCATGGCGAACGACACCGAATTCGGCCTGGCCGCCTACTTCTACACGCGCGATCTGGCTCGCTCGTGGCGCGTCGCCGAGGCCTTGGAATACGGGATGGTGGGCCTGAATACCGGGCTGCTCACCACCGAGACGGCACCATTTGGCGGCGTAAAGGAATCCGGCATCGGCCGCGAGGGCTCGCGCCACGGGATCCTCGAGTACACCGAGCTCAAGTACCTGTGCATCGCCGTGCAGCCGGGCGGCTGAGCGCCCGCTCAGTGCGCCTCGTCCCAGTTGGCACCGGCGCCGATCTCCACGCGTAGCGGCACTTGTAGCGCTGCCGCGGCGTTCATTCGCTCGCGCACCGCGCGGCGCGCCTGCTCGAGGTGCTCGGCGCGTACCTCGAGTACCAGCTCATCATGCACCTGCATGATCAGACGGGCGTGTCCCGGACGCTCCTGGCACCAGGCATCAACCGAGATCATGGCCCGCTTGATGATGTCGGCGGCGGTGCCCTGCATGGGCGCATTGATCGCGCTGCGCTCGGCGTACTGACGGATCTGCGGGTTGCCGGAGCGGATGTCCGGCAAATACAGTCGACGGCCAAACACCGTCTCCACGTAGCCCTGCGTGCGGGCCCGCTCGCGGGTCTCATCCATGAAGCGGCGTACCCCGGGGTAGCGCTCGAAGTAACGATCGACGTAGCGCTGGGCCGCGCTGCGGTCGATGCCCAGCTGACGGGCGAGACCAAATGCCGACATGCCGTAGATGAGCCCGAAGTTGATCGTCTTGGCGAGGCGGCGCTGCTCGGCGGTGATCGCCTCGAGTGGCTGAGCGAACACCTCCGCGGCGGTTGCCTGATGCACGTCGCGCTCTTCGGCGAACGCCCTGAGCAGCCCTTCGTCGTCCGACAGATGCGCCATGATGCGCAGCTCGATCTGCGAGTAATCCGCTGCCAGCAACACGTGGTCGGGTGGCGCAATGAAAGCCTGACGAATACGCCGACCCTCTGGCGTGCGGATTGGGATGTTCTGCAGGTTCGGGTCGGTCGAGGAGAGTCGGCCGGTCTGCGCCACGGCCTGATGATAGGAGGTGTGAATCCGTCCGGTGTCCGGATTGATCAGCTCCGGTAGCTTCTCCGTGTAGGTCGATTTGAGCTTCGCGAGCGTGCGGTACTCGAGCACGGTGCGCGGCAACGGATAGCCGCCGGCCAACTCCTCGAGCACATCCTCGGCGGTAGAAGGCTGACCGGTCGGTGTCTTGCGCAGCACGGGCAGCCCCAGCTTCTCGAACAGGATCTGCTGAAGCTGCTTCGGCGAATCGAGGTTGAACGGCGCACCGGCCTCGGTATGGGCCTGCTGCGTGAGCTCGAGCAGGCGTGCGGCCAGCTCGCCGCTTTGCACGTGCAGCCGTTCGCGGTCGACCAGCACGCCGTGCCGTTCCATCCGCAGCAGCACGGGCACCAGGGGCTGCTCAATCTGCTCGTACAGTCGCTCGAGCGCCGGGATGCCCACGATCTTCGGCCACAGCGTACGATGCAGCTGCAAAGTGACGTCGGCATCCTCGGCAGCGTATTGTGCCGCTCGCTCGATCGGCACCTGACTGAACGGTATCGCCTTGGCGCCTTTGCCGGCCACGTCCTCGTAATGAATGGTTTCGATGCCGAGGTACTTGCGCGCCGCAGAATCCATGTCGTGCCGGGTCGCTACGCTGTCCCACACGTACGATTCGAGCATGCTGTCGTAACGCATGCCAGCGAGCTCGATGTTGTGGTTGGCGAGCACGTGCGCGTCGTATTTCAGGTGATGGCCGAGCTTGGCGCGGCCCGCATCCTCGAGCAGCGGCCGCAACGCCGCGAGTGTCGCGGCCAGATCCAGCTGCGCCGGTGCGCCGGCGTAATCGTGCGCGAGCGGCACATAGGCCGCCTCCCCCGGCTCGACGCTGAAGGATATTCCGACGATCCTCGCCTGCATGTAATCGAGACTCGTGGTCTCGGTGTCAAAGGCGATGAGATCGGCTGCGCGCAGCTTCTCCAGCCACTGCTCGAGCGTCTCGCGGGTGAGCACGGTGTGGTAGTGACGCGGTGGCGCCTCGGGTGCAGCTGCCTGCGCCGGCGAGCTCGGCGCAGGCAGCTCTGGAGTTCTGCCGGGCTCTACGTCGTTGGCGTCGAGCTGTCGCAGCAGCGTGCGCAACTCGTAGCGGGTGTACAGCTCGCGCAGCTTGGCGACATCAGCCGCTTCGGTCTTGAGGGCCTGCGCGGCCTGTGGCAGCTCGAGATCCGTGCGGATCGCGGCCAGCCGGCGCGACAGCTCCAACGTCTCGCGGCCGGCGCGCAAGTTCTCGCCCACTTTGCCCGGCACGTCGCTCAGGTGTGCGAGGAGATTGTCGAGCGAGCCGTACTGGCCGAGCAGCTTCGCCGCCGTCTTCGGTCCCACCTTGTCGATACCCGGAATGTTGTCGGCACTGTCGCCCGCGAGCGCAAGGTAATCGACGATTTGCTCGGGCGTCACGTCGAACTTCGCCTTGACACCGGGCGGGTCGAGTACCGTGTTGCTCATGGTGTTGATCAGCGTGATCGAGCCGTCAACCAGCTGCGCCATGTCCTTGTCGACGGTCGAGATCAGCACCCGCTCCCCGGCGCGCGCCGCGCGCCGGGCCAGCGTGCCGATCACATCATCGGCCTCGACGCCCTCGATGCGCAGCAGCGGCAGCCCCTGCGCGGCGATGATCTCGAGCAGTGGGGCGATCTGGGCGCGCAGCTCCGGCGGCATCGAGGGCCGGTGCGCCTTGTACTCGCTGAACAGCTCGTCACGGAAGGTCTTGCCCGGCGCGTCGAATACCACCGCGATCCGCTTCGGCGCCTGCTCCTTCAGCAACTTCGCGATCATGTTGAGCACACCGAGTAGAGCACCGGTGGGCTCGCCGCGCGAGTTGGTGAGTGGCGGCAGGGCGTGGAATGCCCGGTAGAGATACGAGGAGCCGTCGACGAGGGCCAGATCTGCGGGTTCGGTCATACCCCAGTATAGCCAATCGACGCGGTGGCTCCGCGTAGCGGGCGCCGCGCTTACGGCGGGGGGGCGGTGGCGCCGTCCGCCTTTCGTTTCGGCTCGCCGGGCCGCGACGCGGGGGCTGAGTGGCTCGGGGTGATCGCGCTGGTGGTGGCCGGGTGGGTCACCACGGCGGCATTCTGTTGCGGCAGATACAGCGGGCCCTTGAATCCGCAGGCGGCACAGCCGAGCAACACACACCCTGCGGCGATGAGCGAACGGACCCTCATGGATCACTCGCCGGGTCGTCGCGACGCGCGATCACGGCCATGGTCAGACGTGAGATGCAGGTGAGCCGCTCGCGCTCGTCGCGGATCTCGATGCCCCACACCTGACTGCGCTGGCCGATATGAAACGGGCGAGTGGTGGCGATGATCCGGCCGCGACTCACGGGGCGAAGATGATTGGCGTTGAGCTCCTGACCGACGCACGTGAAGCGTTGCGGGTCGACGCACAGGTTCGCCGCCACGCTGCCGACGGTCTCGGCCAATACCGCCGACACGCCGCCGTGCAGGATGCCATGGGGCTGGTGCACTTCGGGCGTGACCTCGAGCGCCGCGCACAGGTAGTCCGCGCCGACGTCCGTGAAGCGGATGCCGATGCGCTCGGCAAAGCCTCGGGCCAGTCGATCGAGCGACTCGGCGTTCATCTCGGCGAACCAGATGCTCATGAGATCGCATTCTAGCGGCTGGACTGGCGGGTCGTCTCGGCTGTTCCGCCGGCGCGTCATCCGTGGCACCCTGCCGGGCCGCTGTGCTCGGCGCGATGCAGAGGTGGCCGATGAAGCTCTACACCTATTACCGCAGTTCTGCCGCCTACCGTGTGCGGATTGCGCTGCACTTCAAGGGGCTCGCCTATGAAGCGATGCCGGTCGATCTGCGTTTGGGCGCACAGCGGCGCACGGAGTATCTCGCGCTCAATCCACAGGGACTTGTGCCGGCGCTCGAAGACGACTCAGCGCTGCTCGCTCAGTCGCTGGCCATCATCGAGTACTTGGAGGAGACCCATCCCGATCCGCCGCTGTTGCCGGGTGCGCCGCTCGAGCGCGCCCAAGTGCGCTCGCTGGCGCTGGCGATCGCCTGCGATCTGCATCCGCTCAACAATCTGCGGGTGTTGAATTATCTGCGTTCGCCCCTTGGACACGACGAGGTCGCGGTCAACGCCTGGTATCGGCACTGGGTTGCGCAGGTGTTTCAGGGTCTGGAGAGCGTGGCGCGTCGCAGTAGCGATGGCCGTCATCTGCTGGGCGAGAGCGTGACACTGGCGGATGTCTGTCTGGTGCCGCAGCTGTTCAATGCCCGCCGCTTCGGCTGCGATCTCTCTCCGTTCCCGATACTGACCGCCATCGGCGCGCATCTGGAGGGGCTGGACGCCTTTGCGCGCGCCGCGCCCGCGCTGCAGCCGGATGCGCCCTGAAGTGCGCTCAGTCGCGCGACGCCCCGTCGTGCTGCGTGAACAGCTCGGCCTTCAGGCGGAAGGTGGCCGAAATGTCTTCATCGCCGTGGCCGCGGGCGATCAGCTCAGCGTATTCGCCGAGCATCCGCTCAACCACTGGCAGCGACACGCCGAAGCGCGCCGCCATGTCGCGGCAGATGGACAGATCCTTGGCATGCAGCCGCACGCGGAAGCCCGCCGGATAACTGCCCTGGACCATGTTGGGCGCGCGGTGTACGAAATACCAGCTGGAGCCGGCTCCCTTGCCGAGCGTCTCGATGAGCTTCTCGAGCGGTAGCCCCTGCGCGCGTGCGAACGCCATCGCTTCCGCGACCGCCTCGATGATGCCGGCGCACATGATCTGATTGGTCGCCTTGGCGGCCTGGCCGTTGCCGACCGGGCCGAACAGCGTCACCGTGCGACCCATCGCCGCCAGCACGGGCCGTGCCCGCTCGAAAGCTTGCGGGTCCCCGCCGCACATGATCGCGAGCGTCGCATCGCGAGCGCCTTCCACGCCACCGCTAACCGGACAGTCGAGGAAGGCTGCTCCGGTCGAACGCAGCAGGTCCGCAGCCCGTCGCGCGGTATCGGCAGCAATGGTGGAGCAATCGATGACCAGGGCACCCGCGGCCAGCGACGGCGCGAGGGCTGCGGTCACCTCCAGGACGTCCGCATCTGCCGAGACGCAGCTCACTACGGCATCGACCTGTCCCGCGAGCTCCGCCAGGCTGGTGCTGGCGGGAATTGCCAGTTCGGTGCCGAGCATCCGAGCCTTTTCGGCGGTGCGGTTCCAGACCGTGGCCAGCAGCCCTGCCTTGTGCAGATTGCGGGCCATGTGCGCGCCCATGGCGCCAAGTCCGACGAATCCTACGCGCATCGCTATGACTGCCCTTCAGTGAGTCGGCTCATCAGCCGTGGGGCGTCACTATAGGGCGATCGGGCCGGAAGCGGAACCGCCGTTCAGGAGCCACTGCCGGTGCCGCAGAACTGATGCATCATCTCGCGGGCCTTAACCCGGCTCGCATCGGCCTGGGCGTCGCTCAGATAATGACGCTGACCCTGTTTGTCGGTCGTGTACAGTCGCCGCGCCACGATGAGTCGGTTGTAGACGGCCGTGGCCTCTTTGCAGCGCTTGGCGCGCAGCTTCGCCTCGGTGGCCTTGACGGCGCGCTCAGCGGCGGCCCGCTGGATCTGCTGGTCCGCGGCCTTGTCCTCGGCGGCGAGGCTCGCTGAGGCGCTCGGCAGGGGCGAGTCGCTCGGGGTTCCGGTAGCCGTAGAAATGAGCGTGGCGCCAGGACGCCAGCGGTCGCTGTAATGGACCATGCCGTGCCGGCCCACCCAGCGGTAAACGTCGGCGTGGGCCGCGGTCCAGACTCCCGCCAGCAGCGTCGCCGCCAGCAGACTCAATTGCATCGTGGTGCGTGACATGTGCGCCTCCCGGTGCCGCGGAATGCTCGCCGGCCGCGTCACCATCATTCAATTTCGCACACCCCACGAACTCCGAACAGGGGCTGGATCTCATTACGCACACCCCCCGGCCGTCGCGACCGCCGGGGGGTGTGCGCGCGTGCCGGTGAGCTACATGTCGTAGGCCCGCTCCCCATGCACAGTGATGTCCAGGCCCTCGCGTTCGTCTTCTTCCGGCACCCGCAGCCCGACCGTCCACTTGACCAGGTAAAAGCCGATGGCGGCGACCACCGCCGTCCAGACGACCACCACGGCCACGGCTTTGGCCTGAATGAACAACTGGGCCCAGATGCCCGGGTAGGCTGAGCCGCCCGGTCCGCCGAGCGCAGGATCGTTGAACAGTCCAGTGGCCAGGGCGCCGAAGATGCCGCCGAGGGCATGCACCCCGAACACGTCCAGTGCGTCATCGGTGCGGATCATCACTTTCAGGCCCGTGACGCCCCAGAAGCACAAGGGGCCAACCGCCAGCCCGATGGCAAAGGCGCCGGGAATACCGACATTGCCCGCCGCGGGCGTGATGGCGACCAGGCCGGCGACGGCACCGGAGGCCGCGCCCAGCATCGAGGGCTTCCCCTTGATGATCCACTCGGTGCCCATCCAGGTAAGCACCGCGCAGGCGGTGGCCAGATAGGTGTTCATGAAGGCGAGGGCGGCTGATCCGTTGGCCTCCAGTGCCGAGCCGGCATTGAAGCCGAACCAGCCGAACCACAGCAGCGATGCGCCGATCATGGTCATGGTGATGCTGTGCGGGGGCATTGGCTCCTTGCCGAGGCCGATGCGCTTACCGAGAATCATCGCGCCGACGAGGCCGGCGACGCCCGCGTTGATGTGCACCACGGTGCCGCCAGCGAAATCGAGCGCACCCCAGTGCCACAGCAGACCGCCGATCGGATGGGCGCCGGGGGTGGTGTCGAGCCCGGGCCAATACCACACCATGTGTGCCACCGGGCAGTAGCAGAATGTGAACCAGAACACCATGAACAGCAGGATGCCGGAGAACTTCACGCGCTCGACGAGCGCACCGAGGATCAGGCAGCAGGTGATGGCCGCGAAGGTGGCCTGGAAGCCCACGTACACCAGTTCGTTGAGCACGATGCCCTTGTCGAAGGTGCCAATCGTGGAGAACGCCCCGCTGGCGGGGTCGAACGTGCCGGCGAGAAACAACCGGCTCAAGCCGCCGATGAATGCATTGCCTGCGGTGAAGGCCAGCGAGTAGCCGTAGACGCACCACAGTACGCTGATGAGGGAGAATCCCACGAAGACCTGCATCAGCACGGAGAGCATGTTCTTGGTGCGGACGAGTCCGCCGTAGAACAGGCCGAGAGCCGGTACCGACATCAGCAAGACCATGGCCGTGGAGGTGAGCATCCAGGCGGTGTCGCCTTTGTCGGGTACGGCCGGGCCGGCCCAGGCGAGCGAGGGGACGAGGATCGCAAGGGCCAGAGCCCCCGCAGTCAGGCGGCTTTTGAGCGGTTTCGGAGCGCTGCGCATGTGTTCTCCCGAGGCATTTCGCACAAGTGGCGCGCCAGGACCGCGAGTGCCGCAAATCGGGCTGCACGAGGGCCGATGAGGCGCGTAAGCTGATGACGCGGGCCCTGGTGCAGAATCCATGCCACAGCAATTTTTCCTGCCGATTCGGCAAGTTGCGCGGGTTTGGAACCGGTCGATGCACAGTCTTGGTGCCACCCGCCGGATGATTCGCCCCAAAGCGGGGCATAGGTAACGAGGTCAGAGACGATGGATATTTTCGGTATCGATGCGATCGCCCGGCGGTTGGCCGAGAGCGTCCCGCCCGGCCTGCGCACCGTGCAGAAGGACCTGGAGAACAACTTCAGAGCCGTGCTGCGGGCCAGCCTGAGCAAGCTCGATCTGGTCAGCCGCGAGGAGTTCGATACCCAGACGCGTGTGCTGCAACGTACTCGCGAGCGGCTGGCCGCGCTCGAAGCGCGCCTGCAGGTGCTGGAAAACGCCGCACCGCCTGCGCAACATTAAGCGTCAGCCCGTGAGGCCGCCGCGCCTCGAGTGTGCGGCGATCCGGTGCGCAACCCCGCCCACGCCGCCTGTGCGGCGGCGCGGGCGCGGTGACGCGAGCCGCAGCTTACTTTGGCTTGCCCTTGACCATCTGCGGGTCGACGAGCGACACCATGTAATTGACCGCCCGCTTGACCACGGCATCCGGAACCGTGGGCCGGCCTCCCTTGGCCGGCATGATTCCGCTCGAGCCGTGGAAGCCGTGCAGCGCATGGTCGTACAGCGTCGCCAGCCCCTTGGCGAGGTGGCGTGCCCAGGCCGCCTTGTCCCCGGCTTTGGGTGCCCCTGCGACGCCCGGTCCATGGCACGCACTGCAGGTCTGCTGGAACAACGCCTTGCCGGTGGTCGGAACCCCCATGCCCGCGCTGCTCGCGCTGGCCGAGGCGGAGGCCTGAGCCGGCGCGATCGCGAGGGCGGCGTTGTCCTGTCCAGTGATCGCTTCACGCTGGAACGGCGTGACGCGTTGCTCGACCCGGTGGATGTACTCGGTATCCGACAGGATTTCCTTTTCCTGCGTGCGGCTACCGACGTAGCGGGCGAAGACGAAGATCAGGATGGCGATCGTGACCAGCAGTCCGATCACCACGCTGAACACATTGATGAAGTGCGAGTCCTGCTTGCTCACGAGACCTCTCTGCGGAATCCGTGAACGTCGGAGCCCCAGTATAACCGGTCGCGGGCCGCTTGGCTGAAGCCCGGGTCCGAGCACATCGATGGGAGCCCTCAGCCGTGGCGCGCACGTGGCATCCGGGCGGTGACCCGCGTATCATCGCCCGACCTCGGCGCAAGGGGGACGGACGGGAGATGCTCCCAGCGGCCCTCAGGCTAATCATCTTGCGGCGCGGCCGGTGCTGCGCGAGCCCGGTGCGAGAGCGCCGAGCGCTCGTGCCTCAAAGCGCGGTTCGCCCTGGATGAGATGCACGCCGCAGTACGGTGCGCCCGTAGCTCAGTTGGATAGAGTGGCAGCCTCCGAAGCTGCAGGTCGCTGGTTCGAATCCAGTCGGGCGCGCCAATTCACGTCAGTGCCGTTCCCGCGGCTCGAGCACCACCTGCGCGGGGGACGGCCTCACTCACCGCCCTGCGGACAGCTCTTGCGCGTCTGGCGTGCGAACCAGGTCATCAACTGGCGCATCGCCTGCATCCGCTCCGTTTCCGCCGGATGCTCGTGGATGCAGGCATGCAGCCACAGTACCTGCTCGTCCTTGACCTGCTGGGCCTGCAGGAAATGGCTGATCGGGCAGGCGGCGAGTTCCCCCGGCCGCTGCAGGTGCAGCGGGTCGTGCATCACCCGCCACTGATAGGCCAGAGCCCCAAGCCAGCTGTGCAGCGTGCGGCCGTCGCCGCCGCGGAAGGTGCGCTGCGCGAGCCACTGCGCCAGCGCCTCTGGCGGCATCGGCCGCGCCAGCGCATAGCCCTGCCCGAAGCGGCAGCCGAGCACGATCGCCGCCTCGATGATGTCCGCATCCTCCAGCCCCTCGGCCACCACGTCGCGCTCGAGGTCCTCCCCGATCTGCACCACCGTGCGGATCAGGCTCAGCGCCTTGACCGGATCGCGCGCCAGGTCCTTGATGATGTTCTGGTCGATCTTGATCACGTCGAACGGCAGATCCGCCAGGCGCTTGAGGTTGCTGAATCCCGAGCCGAGATCGTCCATGGCAATGTTCACCCCAAGCGCCGCGAGGCGGCCAATCGCCTCATCGATCGCCGCAGCCTCGAGCGTCTGGCTCTCGAGCAGCTCGAGCGTCAGATACTGTGGTGCCACCTGCGTCTCGCGCAGCGCCTCCTCGACCCAGCGCGCACAGTCGGGGTGTACCAGAGAACTCGGCGCCAGATTGATCGACAGGCAGATCGGCAGCTGCGCATCGCGCCAGCCCCGCAGGTGTGCGAGCGATTGCTTCAGTCCCTGGCGGAACAGCGCATCCAGGTCGCTCTCCCCGAGCGCCGGCAGGAATTGTCCGGGGTTGATCGAGGTGCCCTCTCGCGTGCACAGCCGTGCCAGCGCCTCCACCTTCACCAGCGTCCCGTCGCGCAGATCGACGATCGGTTGCACCCACATCTGCACACCACCGCCGTAGAGCAGTGAGCGAATCTTTTCGACTTGGCAGGTGTCGATCAGGAGCGCGCGGTTGTGTGAGGCGCGCGTCATCTGGCTCCAGCGGTTCTGCAGCGAGAGCCGCCAGGTGTGCATCCAGCCGGAGGAGAACTGATGCGGGTAGGCGCCGTAGAGCATCAGTACCGCGTGGATCGTCCCGTGTCGGTGCACCGGGATCGTCACGGCGCTGCGGATTGCGCACTCTTGCATAACCGACTGCCACGGCTGTACGCGCGGATCGTGCGCTACGGCTGACGTTTCCTGTGCGCAGTCGGTCATCCACGTTGTGGCGACGAGCCCCTGTCCGCGGGCGTCACGGGGGTCGAGTACCGGGTGCAGCGCTCGCGCGTGGAATGCCTCGCTCAGCGCTTCGGCCGCTTCGCCGGCGGCCCGCTCGATCAACAGCCTGTTTTCCGTGTCCGGCCGAAACAACACGGCTGCACGCATACCCGGTAGCGCTGCGAGCGCGTTGAGTTCGGTCTGAGTCCAGTCGGCCGCCAGCGCTCGTCCATCCAGCGCACGGGCGAGCATCGCCTGGTATTGATCGAGCACGGACTGCATGGCTTGCAGCTCGCTCTCGATATCCATTTGCAGACGTGCTTCAGCGGCCTGCAACGAACGGTAGCGTGTGCGTGCGGTGAGCATCGCCGCATCCAGATGCTGGCGCAGCAGGTCGCGGTATACGCCCATGGCCAGCGCCATCCAGGCACCGGACACGCCGATCAGGGCATGAATCGTGCCCAACCGGTGGGCGGCCGCTTGCAGCCGCTGTGCACTGGTCTGCGCATCGAGCAGCAGGTGCAGATGAGTGGTCTGCCTGTCCGCGAGGGAGTGCAATTCCTCAGCCGACAGACACGCGAGGATGGCGGCGGTCTCCCGGTGCGAGTGCAGCTCGCGGTAAAAGGCCGTCGAAAACGCCTGGGCAACCTGAGCCAGGTGCGGCGCGAGCACCTGCATGCACTCCCGCGCTTCGGTGCCGAACGGATCGCAGGACTCCTCGGCGAGCGGCTCCAGTGCCGTCGTCACGCCCAGCTGCCACCACTGGGCACGGTCCGGCTTCGACTGCTTGGCCTGATACATGGCGGCATCCGCCCGGCGCAGCAGCTGCTCGGCCTCCTCGCCATCGGCCGGGTACAGGGCGAGCCCCATGGTCATGTCGATCGAGCACATCGTGCCCTCGGCCGGCTGAAACGGCGTCTCCACCGCACGATGCAGCCGCGCGAGCGCGCCGCCCAACTGAAACACCTCATGCGTGCTCTGCAGGTCCTCCAACACTACGACGAATTCATCTCCGCCCAGACGCGCGATGAAATCTGCGCTGCGCGCGAACTCACGCAGCCGGTGTGCCAGCGTGCGCAACAGCTCATCGCCTGCATCGTGGCCCAGACGGTCGTTGACGGGTTTGAAGTCATCGAGATCGATCACGCCCACCGCGAGCGAGCTGCCCCGGCGGTGCGCGCGCGCGATCGCCTGCGGCAGATACTCCTCGAGCGCCAGCCGGTTCGGCAGCGACGTGAGCGAATCGGTGCGGGCCATGCGCGCTTCCTGTGCTTGCAGCGTGCGGATGCGCTCCTTCAGGTCGAGCTCATCGAGGCCGCGGCCGAGCAGCGCGCCGATGCGGGTGCACACTTCGATCGTGGCCGCATCGAAGCTGGCGCGCCGGGGCGAGGCGAGCGCGAGGATCGCCCAGAGCCGCTGGCTGCGCAGGATCGGAAGCGCGAGCAAGCTCAGCCAGCGGTGGGCCGCAAATCCCTCGTGCCAGGGTTGCAGGGTCGGATCGGCGAGCGTGTCATTGCACACGAGCAGCCGTTGCGCTCGCCAGGCCTTGACCACCACCGATGCGGTGTCCGATTCGCACAGGCGTGGCGGCGCGAGCCGCACCTGGCCAACGCCTTCACCCGCCAGGGCGAGCACATCGAACACGCCATCGTGGCCGGGTCGGCCGATCCATGCCGCATGAAATGGGGTGTCGAGCGTCAATTTGGCGCAGAGGCTCTCGAGCATCTCCTGCTCGTGCCGACACTGGATCAGCACGTCGCCGCAATGCAGCAACGCGCGATATAGGGCCTGCAGATCGAGCAGCTGCTGACGTTGGGTCAAAAGATCCAGGGTGCGATGGCCGATATTTTCCGTGACCTCGCTGACCGTCTCGACCAGACGGACCCGTACGTCGGGCTGCGGCTCGAGTGCGCTGGCCGGAGCAGCGGGCGCAGGCGCTGGGTGGGCGCTCAGTTCGCGCGCCAGCTGCCGGTCGACCTCCATGATGTGGTTGAGGAGCCACTGGGCCAGAAACGCCAGTAGCTCGACGATCACGTCCGCCGCGTGTTCCTGCGCCAGTGCCTGTGCTTGGCGCAGGAATCTGCGGAAACTGCGGTGCGCCCGCAGATGCATGGCGCGATGGCGCGGGTCCACCGCCGAGGAGAGCATGAGCTTCTCTTCCTCGCGGAAGTGATAGCCGGTGTACTCCGCCAGGGCGTCGAGCAGGGCTTTAGCGTGTGCCGGCGGTGCTTGCTCTGCGTGCGCCTGTGCGGCGCGATTGAATATCTCGAGCAACTGCTGATGCTGCTCGTCGACCATGGCGATGCCCGTGGCCATGGCGTCTGTCCACTGCAGCGCTCGTGCTGGATCGCAAATGCGGGCTCCCACCGTGCGTCATCTCCGGGAGGACTCAATAACATCCGATAGCGCTTGTCGTGTCGGTACGATACCACTGCGGCCTCGGGAGTGTCGTCACCTCGCGAATTCACGCTTTGTCGCAAAGAGCCATCCAGCCGGCACACCCCTGCGGTTGGCGGCAGCGCCGGATGCCGCGAAATCCGTTAAATTGGCCGTTTGACCCGTGGAAGGAGGCCCCTCATGCCTGTGACGCGCATCGCATTCGCCCTGGTCCTGCTGGCTCCCGTCGCCGCTGTGGCGGCTCCGGTGGCCAAACCCACCGAGCACTTCTCCGGCAAAGGACAGGTGGGCTTCGTCGCCTCTCAGGGCAATGCCCAGGGGAAGTCCGCCAATGTCGCGCTCGATCTGAATTATCTCACCGGGTCCTGGAAGCACAGCCTGGATCTTGCGGCGCTCTACGGCCAGAGCCTCGGCGTCGTGTCGGCCGAGCGCTGGACCGCGATCTGGCAGTCCAATCGCAAGATCAGCTCCGACGCCTACGTATTCGGCTCGCTGCGCTACGAGCACGATATGTTCGACGGCTTCCAATATCAGGCGAGTGCGGCACTCGGCCTTGGCTACACGGTGCTGCACAACAAATCGACCACGCTGAGCACCCAGCTCGGTGCGGGCTACACCGTGACGCGACCCGAAACCCTCACCGACATACCGCTCACCAATCCGACCCGCATCTTCATCGAACGCACGGCTCTACCAAGCGAGCGTTACGCGATCGGCACTCTGGGTGTCGATTACCAACAGAAGCTCACCGGCACCACCACGCTCAGCGACAAACTGCTGGTCAACGCCGGCTCAGTCAACACGATGTTGACCAATAATCTGGCGTTCGTCGTGAAGGTCTCGACGAAGCTCGCATTGAGCCTCGGTTACGAGATTCAGGACAACACTCACCCGCCGGGCGCCATCAAGCACCTCGACTCCACCGAGACGGCCAACCTCGTCTACGCGTTTTGATCCTGCGCACTCAGTGCGCGGGCGCCTGGCGCAGATCTTCGCTCACGGTGCCGACCGCAAGTGTCTCGCGCTCGTGCGCCTCGTCGCGCCACCGCTCCGCAAGCGCTGCGTCGTACCACGCGCGCATCGAGGGCAACCCGAGCAGCCGCTCGACATACTGTCGGGCGGCTGCCGCAAGCGGTGGCTGATAGGTCTGGATGCGAAACGCCACCGGTGCATAGAACGCGTCCGCGGCCGTGAACTTCGCGCCGGCGAGATAGGGACCGCCGAAGCGAGCGAACCCCTCTTGCCAGAGCGCCTGCAGCCGCTCGAGGTCGCTGTGCAGCGCCGCATCGATCTGGTGCAGGCGGATCCGCTGGCCGCAGGTCATGCTGCAGGACTGGCGCAACGCGCCGAAGCCCGAGTGCATCTCGGCGGCCGCCGAACGGGCGAACGCGCGCGCAATCGGCTCCTGCGGCCACACGCCGTCGTGCCGCTCGGCGAGATACTCGACGATGGCCAGCGAGTCCCACACCACCGTCGCGCCGTCATGCAGGCAGGGTACTTTGCCGTTCGGCGAGAACGGGTGGAAGTCGTTGCGCTTGCCGTCCTCGACGAACGGCACCAGCCGCTCCTCGAAGGCAATGCCGAGGTTGCGCATCAGAACCCATGGCCGCAGTGACCAGGACGAGTAGTTCTTGTTTGCAATGTATAGGACGTACATGCGCCGTGACCTCCGTATTTACGATTGACCGGCCGGTGCGGCCGTCCGCCGGGGGCGCGGCCGCGTGTTGGCGAGGATGACCCCGCCGATCACCCCCACGCCGCCGGCAAGCGTGAGCACTCCAGGCCGCTCGCCCAGCCACAACCAGCCAATGAGGACGGCGAGCGGGGAGGAGCAGTAGATGAAGCTCGACACCTTGGTTGCACTCGCCCGATGGATGGCGAGGTTCCAGGTGAGATAACCGAGGAAGGTCGGAGCCACCGCAAGCCACAGCAGCGCCGCCAGCCGCGCCCGCGGGGCAACCTGAAGAGCGTGTGCCAGGCCGAGCCCGAACGGGGCGGCGGCCAATGCTCCGCCAAGCAGTGTCACGGCGGTGACCGCTTCGGCGCCATAGCGGCTGGTCCAGGATTTCTGGCCGGTGAAATAAACGGCCGCCGACAGTACGCTCACCAATACCAGCAGCGAGCGAGGCTGAAAGCGCACTTCGCCTGCGCCGCTCGACACGACGACGATGACGCTGCCGAGTGCTACCGACAGTCCGATCACGGTGCGGGCGGTGAGCCGTTCGCGCAGCCACAGCGCCGAGGTTGCCGCGGTCGCCGCCGGGATGAGCGCGAGTATGATCGCCGCGGTACCGCTCGGGACGCGGGTCTCGGCCAAGTTCAGACATAGGTGATAGGCGCCGAGGCCGACCGCGCCGAGCGCGAGCAGCGCCGGCCAGGCGGCCGGCGGCGGCAGTGCGACCCCGCGCAGGCGCAGATAGAGCAGAAACAGGCCTGAGGCGAGCAGCAAGCGGCCGAACGCGAGTTCCCCTGGCGTGAAGGCGGCGAGCGCGTACGCGATCGAGGCGTAGGCGGATGACCAGGCAAGCACAGCGACGCTGACGTACAGCAGTGCGCGGGCATCGAGATGACCGGTCTTCTCCACGGATGTCCTTGGCATGGTCCTGTGAGCGCTGCGCGGCCGCGCAGCGCTCACAGCCAGCGATAGGCCGCGACCAGCGCGCCTGCGCCCGCGGCCGTGAGAGTCCAGCCGGGCCAGGCGAGCGGATGCCATGCCAGCCAGAGCAGGCCCGCGAGCAGCACCGCGGAGGCGCCCGTGACGGCGTCGCGCCGGCGAGCGCTCGCACGCAGCGCCTCGCGCAGCTGGTTCATGCTCGCCACCTCGGGGTGCGTCTGCGGCTCGTGGACCCGACGCACCGATTCCTTCAGCAGCCCCGGCAGGCTCTGCAGCGACTCAACGACGTCCGGCAGCTGACGCCAGAGATTCTTCATCAGCCGCCGCACGCTCACCCGCTCGCGCATCCACTCGCGCAGAATCGGCGTGGCCGTGCTCCAGATGTCTAGTTGCGGATACAGCTCGCGCCCGAGGCCCTCGACGTTGAACAGCGTTTTCTGCAGCAGCATCAGTTGCGGCTGGATCTGCATGTTGAAGCGGCGCGAAATCTCGAACAGCCGCAGCAGCAGGTGGCCGAAGGAGATGTCCGCGAGCGGCCGGTCGAAGATCGGCTCGCACACCGTGCGGATTGCGGACTCCATCTCATCGATGCGCGTCTGCGGGGGCACCCAGCCTGACTCGACGTGCAGCACGGCTACTCGGCGGTAGTCGCGCTCGAATACGGCCAGGAAATTCTCCGCCAGGTAATGCTGATCGCGCGGATCGAGCGTACCCATGATGCCGAAGTCGATGGCCGCATAGCGCGGCCGCTGCGGGTCGTCGGCCAGCACGAAGATGTTGCCCGGGTGCATGTCCGCATGAAAGAAATTGTGCCGGAAAACCTGAGTGAAGAAGATCCTCACCCCATTCTCGGCGAGCCGCTCGAAGTTCGTGCCGAGAGCCCGCAGACGTGTCATGTCGCTGATCGGAATGCCGTGAATGCGCTCCATGACCATGACGTCGCTACGGCAGAAATCCCAGTGCACTTCCGGCACGTAGAGCAGATCAGAGTCGGCGAAGTTGCGCTTCAGCTGCGTGGCGTTGGCCGCCTCGCGCATCAGGTCGAGCTCATCGAGGATGGTCTTCTCGTATTCCTGCACCAGCTCGCTCGGGCGTAGCCGCCGCGCCTCGCGCCAGTAGCGCTGCGCCAGTGCGGCAAGGCTGTAGAGCACCTCGAGGTCGCGCTCGATGCGCGCCTTCATGCCGGGCCGCAACACCTTCACGACCACGTCGCGGCCGCTGCTCAGCCGTGCGGCGTGCACCTGCGCGATCGAGGCGGCCGCAAGCGGCTCGTCCTCGAAGGCGGCAAAGATCTCGGCGATGGGGCGGCCGAGGCTGTGCTCGACCGTCCTGCGCGCCAGGGATGCCGGAAACGGCGGCACGCGGTCCTGGAGCTTGGCCAGTTCCTCGGCGATGTCGGGTGGCAGCAGATCACGGCGGGTGGAGATCGCCTGGCCGAATTTGACGAAGATCGGCCCCAGTTCCTGCAGGGCCAGCCGCAGCCGCTCCCCGCGCGGAGCGTTCCGCCCGCGGTGCAGCCACATCCACGGCGAGAGGAAGAACAGAAAGCGCAGCGGGCGGTACAGGTGCGTCGCGCGCACGAAATCGTCAAGTCCGTGCTTCAGCAGCACCCGTTGTATCTGCACGAGCCGGCCGATGACCCGCAGCTTCATGATCCGTGCACCGGCGTCACGGCGTCGCCACTCGTCGCTCGATCTGCTCCAGGCGCGCAGCCAGGCGGTCGACGTCCTCGCGCAACGCATCGACGCCGTGCAGGAAAGTCTCGCCCTCGGGGCGCGAGACCAGATCGCCGCGCTCGTGGCTTGCATACTCGCCGAGGTCCTGCCACAGCGTGCTCGCGGCTCGACGGGTCCAATCGGCGGCACCCCGCGCCAACCGGCCGATCCGGTGCGCGGGCACGTCGCCCACGACGAGCGCGAGCTCTTCCTCGACGTCCGGACCGAGCAGATGCATGAGCTCCTGGAACTTGGCGGCGACCTCGGCATCACCGCGAACCTCGACTTCGCCTCGCGCCGCCGGTTCACGCGACCATCCGGTGCCGACGATCAGCAGGCTCAGAGGGCCGCCGATGATGGCGGCATCGGCCGTCTCCTCGCTGCGCCGGATGCGTACCGCGACGCCGGTCGATTCGACCACGAAACGTGCCAGTGCCGGAGCTTCTATGGCCAGCCGCCGCCCATCGAGTTCGGTGCACAGCTGCCGCGCGCGCACCGAGCGCGGCAGGCCGCGGTTGAGAAAGTTCTCGAGCACAGCGAGGAGCATGGCGGGCCGCTCAGTACTTGTAGCCACGATGCACCGCAACGATGCCGCCGGAGAGGTTGTGGTAGCGGCAGCCCTCGAGTCCCGCCGCGCGCATCATCTCGAGCAGCTTCTCCTGCGGCGGGTGCATGCGGATCGACTCGGCCAGATAGCGGTAGCTCGCCTCGTCCTGGGCCACCCATTTGCCGAGCAGCGGCAGGAGACGGAACGAATAGGCGTCGTAGAGCGGCGCGAGTCCCGGAGCGACCGGCCGCGAGAATTCGAGCACGAGCAATTGCCCGCCGGGCTTGAGCACGCGGCGCATGGAGGCGAGCGCAGCGGCTTTGTCGGTGACATTGCGCAGCCCGAAGCCGATGGTGACGCATTCGAAGCTGTCGTCGCGGAACGGCAGTCGCTCGGCATTGGCTTGCACAAACTCGACGTTGCCGAGCACCCCGCGGTCGACGAGCCGGTCCCGGCCGCGCTCGAGCATCGCCGCGTTGATGTCGCTGAGGATGACGCGGCCGCGCTCACCCACCTGCCGCGCCATGCCTGCAGTCAGGTCGCCGGTGCCGCCGGCCACATCGAGCGCGCTCTGCCCGGGGCGCAGTCCGGTGAGCGAGAGCGTGAAGCGTTTCCACAGACGGTGCGCGCCCCCGGACATCAAGTCGTTCATCAGGTCGTAGCGGCTCGCTACGGAGTCAAAGACGCCGCGCACGCGCCGCGCCTTCTCCTCCCAGGGCACACGCTCGTAGCCGAAATCAGTCGCTGGTTGTTCGCTCATCTTGACCGCCGCGTCGGAAATCCGCGCCATTGTATCCTCCGGCCGCGCGCGGGGCGTGCCCGGGCGCGGCTTAGCCGGTCGGTCAGCGGCTGTCAAGTTCCGTCGGACAGAGGGAAGGATTTGCATTTTGAGGCAGTCGGTGCACACAATCGCCCCGCGTACGGGGGTCTTGAAACCTTCGGGGCCGGACGGTCTACCAGACCCTCCGGCCTTTTTTATTGCGAATGTCACGCGCTGTAGCGTGAAGGGCTAGGGTGCTGCGACCCGATTGCACTATCATCGTGCATCCTCGTTCCAGCCCTCGAACATCGTGGACGCCACTGATACTTCGCACCCCGACTATTATCATCGCGTGGTCGATTGCCAGTGGGCCTGCCCGGCCCACACCGACGTTCCGGAGTACATCCGGCTCATCGCCCAGGGCCGTTTCACCGAGGCATATCTCGTCAATCGCGCCTCGAACGTTTTCCCCGGTATCCTCGGGCGGGTCTGTGACCGCCCTTGCGAGCCGGCCTGCCGGCGCGGCCGCGTGGAAGAAAAACCGGTGGCCATCTGCCGCCTCAAGCGCGTGGCGGCCGATCACCGCGAGGACGTCACCGCCCGCCTGCCGAAGATTCCGAAGCTCAAGAATGGCAAGCGCATCGCCTGCATCGGCGCGGGGTGCGCCTCGCTCACGGTCGCCAATGACCTGCTGCCGCTCGGCTACGAGGTGACGATTTTCGAGCGCTTCGGCAAGCCCGGCGGACTGATGCGTAGCAATATCCCGGCATTCCGACTTCCTGAGAGCGTACTCGATGAGGAAATCGGCCTCATCCTCGGCATGGGTGTGGATCTGCGTCTCGGCACGCCGATCGAGAGCCTGCGCACGCTGCTCGCCGAGGGGCACTTCGATGCCGTGTTCATCGGCTCAGGCGCCCCGAAGGGCAAAGAGCTGCGCCTGCCGGGCCGTGACGAGGCTGCGGCCAATGTGCACATCGGCATCAGCTGGCTCGAGTCGGTGGCTTTCGGACACAGCGAGCGCATCGGTGAGCGCGTGCTCATCATCGGCGTCGGCAATACGGCGATGGACTGTTGCCGCACCAGCCTCAGGCTCGGGGCGCGACAGGTCAAAGTCATGGCCCGCAAGCCGCGTGAGTTCTTCAAAGCCTCTGCGTGGGAGCTCGAAGACGCCGAGGAGGAGAACGTCGAGATCCTGGTCAATCGCGCCCCCAAGGCATTCGTGCTCGAGCAGGGCCGGCTGGTCGGCATGCGCTTCGAGTGCATGGAATACGAGCTCGACGCGCGCGGCCGCATCGTCGCGGAACGTGTGACGGGCGAGGAATTTCTGCCTGCGGACGACGTAATTCTTGCGATCGGCCAGGAGAACGCGTTCCCGTGGATCGAGCGCGATCTGGGCATCGAATTCGACAAATGGGACGTGCCGGTGGTCGACCCGAAGACCTTCCAATCCACCCGACCGGGCGTGTTCTTTGGCGGCGATGCGGCATTCGGCCCGAAGAACATCATCTGGGCCGTCGAGCACGGACATCAGGCGGCGATCTCGATTCATCGCCACTGTCAGGGCGAGCCAGTCGCTGAGCGGCCGCCGCCCGGGGTCACGCTGCACAGCCGCAAGATGGGCATGCACGAGTGGTCCTACGCCAACGATTACGCGCCGATCGAGCGCCGGCTGGTGCCCCATGTCTCGCTGAAGGAGCGCTTCAAGAAGCTCAACATCGAAGTCGAGCTCGGCTTCAATGCTGCGCAGGCGGCCGAGGAGGCGCAGCGCTGCCTCAACTGCGATATGCAGACCGTGTTCACCGCGAAGTTGTGTATCGAGTGCGACGCGTGCATCGATATCTGCCCGGTCGACTGCCTGACCATTACCGACAACGGAGCGGAGCGCGAGCTGCGTGGCCGGCTGAAGGCTCCGGCCGTGAACACGACCCAGCCGCTGTATGTCTCGAGTGCGCTGCCGCAGACCGGCCGCGTGATGGTCAAGGACGAGGATCTGTGTGTGCACTGCGGGCTGTGCGCCGAGCGCTGTCCGACGGCCGCCTGGGACATGCAGAAATCGCTGGTCCGCTGGCCGCACGCGGCCGATGAAGCGGAGGCACTCGAGGCACGCAAACCCAAGATCGCCTGAGCCGTCGTTCCTATCGCCGCGCTAGCGCACCCTCCACGCTCCCACCGAACCGCCATGGCCACACTCGCACCGAGTCGCATCAACGATTTCACGCTCAAGATCGCCACCGTCAACGGCACCGGTTCGGCGAGCGCCAACACTCTGCTGATGAAGACCATCTTCAGAAGCGGCGTGCCGGTCGTGGGCAAGAATTTCTTTCCGTCCAACATCCAGGGGCTGCCTACCTGGTACGAGATCCGTGTCTCGCGCGATGGGCACCTCGCACGCTCCGGCTCGGTCGAACTCATGGTGGCGCTCAATCCCGAGACCTATGCGCGCGATGTGCGCGAACTCGCCCCCGGGGGCTATCTGATTTACGACTCCACGTGGCCGCGCCCGGTGCTGCTGTCACGTGCCGACGTCACCGTGATCGGCGTGCCGTTCGCGCGGCTGTGCAATGAGAACTTCTCCGGGGTGCGCACGCGCATCCTGATGAAGAACATCTGTTATGCCGGCGCACTCGCGGCGCTGCTCAATCTCGATCTGGCGCGGATGCGCGAGTTGCTCGGCGAGACCTACGCGAAGAAGCCCCAGCTGCTCGAGAGCAACGTCAAGGCGCTGCAGCTCGGCTTCGATTACGTCCGCGAGCACGTGGCCTGCCCGCTGGCGCTCGCCGTCGAGCCGATGGACCGTACGGCGGGTCACATCATGATCGACGGCAATACCGCCGCCGCGCTCGGCTGCGTGTTCGCTGGCGCCACGGTCGCGGCCTGGTATCCGATCACGCCCTCAACCTCGCTGATGGATGCGTTCAAGAGCTTCTGCGATCGTCTGCGTGTCGATCCGCAGAATGGCCGTAAGCGTTTCGCGTTCATTCAGGCCGAGGACGAGTTGGCCGCGATTGGCATGGTGCTCGGGGCGACCTGGAATGGTGCTCGCGCATTTACTGCGACCTCCGGCCCTGGCATTTCCCTGATGGGCGAGTTTCTCGGCCTCGCCTACTACGCCGAGGTTCCGGCCGTATTGTTCGATGTCCAGCGGGTGGGGCCCTCTACCGGGATGCCGACGCGCACCCAGCAGGGCGATCTGCTGGCCTGCGCGTACGCCTCGCATGGCGATACGCGGCACGTGTGCCTGTACCCGGCCAACCCCGCGGAGTGCTTCAGCATGGCGGTCGAGGCGTTCGATCTGGCCGAGCGCCTGCAGACCCCGGTGCTCGTGTTGTCGGATCTGGACATTGGCATGAACGACTGGATGTGTCCGGAATTTCAGTGGGACGACGCCTATCGGCCGGATCGGGGCAAGATGCTCAGTCGCGAGCAGATCGAGGGCCTGGAGAAGTTCCACCGCTACCTCGATCCGGATGGTGACGGTATTCCCTGGCGTACGCTGCCCGGCGTGCATCCCAAAGGCGCGTATTTCACGCGCGGCTCCGGACACACGCAATTCGGGACCTACACCGAGGATTCGCACGACTATCAGGTGGTGATGGACCGCCTGATGAAGAAGTGGCAGACCGCCAAGGCACTCGTCCCGCGCGCGCGCATCGAGGGCGCGGGCAGCAAGTTCGGCATCGTGTCGCTCGGCAGCGGGGACAGTGCGGTTCGCGAAGCGCTCGCGGTGCTCGCCGCCGAGGGTGTCGCGATCGATTACCTGCGCGTGCGCGCGTTCCCGTTTGGCGAGGAGGTCGAGCGCTTCCTCGCCGAGCACGAACTGCTGTTCGTCGTCGAGCAAAACCGCGACGCGCAACTGCGCTCGCTGTTGACGCTGGAGACGGCCGTCGAGAAAGCCAAGCTGCGCTCGCTGCTGCATTACAGCGGTCTGCCGGTGAGCTCGCGTTTCATCGTCGAGGGCGTACTGGCCGAGCTGCGTGCCCGTCCGAGCGCCGCGCAACCGAGCGCGGTCGGCGCCTGAGGATTCGACATGACTTTCATCGCCAAACCCAAGGTCACTCATCCGTCCCTGCCTCAGAACGCGCTCGGACTGACCCGGCGTGCCTATGAGGGCGCGCTCTCGACGCTGTGCGCCGGCTGCGGCCACGACTCAGTCACTGCGGCGATCGTCGAGGCAACCTGGCGGTTGTCGCTCGAGCCGCAGAACCTGGTCAAGCTGTCTGGAATCGGCTGCTCGTCGAAGACCACCGCGTATTTCGTCAGCGGCGCGCATGGCTTTAACGCCGTGCACGGCCGCATGCCTTCGATTGCCACCGGCGCGAATGCCGCGAACCGTCGCCTGACCTACCTCGGCATCTCCGGCGACGGCGATACGCTCTCGATCGGGCTCGGCCAGTTCTGTCATGCCATCCGCCGCAATCTCGACATGCTCTATCTGATCGAGAACAACGGTGTGTACGGTCTGACCAAGGGCCAGTTCTCCGCCTCCGCGGACGTCGGCACCCGCGCCAAGAAGGGCGAGACCAATGTGCAGCCGCCGATCGATCCGGTGCTGCTCGCGCTCGACCTGGGCGCGACCTTCGTCGCGCGGGGCTTCTCCGGGGACAAGCGTCAGCTGGTGCCGCTGATCGAGGCGGGCCTGAAACATCGAGGCTTCGCGCTCATCGACGTGCTGTCTCCGTGTGTGACGTTCAACGATCACGAGGGGTCGACCAAGAGCTACGCGTATACGCGCGAGCACTACGAGCCGACGGTGTTTGCCGACTTCGTGCCGCGTGAGGCTCCGATTGTCGTCGATTACGCCGAGGGGGACGCCCGCGAGGTCGCCCTGCATGACGGCAGCCGGATCGTGCTGCGCAAGATCGGCGCCGATTACGATCCGACGAATCGCGCAGCGGCCAGCGCCGCGGTGCAGGCGCGGTTGAGCGCCGGGGAATACCTCACGGGGTTGATCTACGTCGACCCGAGCGACGCGCGAGCGGATTTTCACCAAGTGAGCGGCACCCCCGAGGAGCCCCTGAACGCCCTGCCATTTGAGCAGCTCTCCCCAGGAGCGGCTGCGCTGCACAAGGTGCTGGGTCGGTACCGCTGAGCAGCACGAGCCCCTTGCATCGGCCGAGGACGGTGGGTTAACCTAAGTTTGGGTCTGTGACCGTTTCCTTTCCTGCCGCCTGACAGCCGTTCGCTAACCCGGCCGGCGTACGGAGAAAAGCCGAATCGTTCCCGACCAGGTGGCAGTGACCCTGCCGGTAGTAGTTCGGAAACCGCCGCGTCCGCAAAACTCCAATAGAGCGCCACGGTGGTTCATTCCGTATCTGGAGTTTGATTGCATGACGAAGATTTACGTCGGAAACCTTCCGTTTTCGGCCACTGAGAGCGAAGTCCGCGAGCTGTTTGCGCAGCACGGGGCGGTGGAGTCGGTCAGCCTGATTTCCGACCGGGAAACCGGCCGGCCGCGCGGCTTCGGCTTCGTGGAAATGTCGCGTGCGGATGCGACCCGCGCGATTCAGAACCTGAACGGCAAGGACCTCGGCGGACGCCCGCTGCGGGTCAACGAGGCTCAGGAGCGCGGCGCCGGCGGCGGCCGCGGCGGCGCTCCCCGGCGCTGGTAATTCCCTGCCGATAGCCGGCCGGCCCCGAGAGGTTTCCTCTTGGGGCCGGCCGTCTCTATTTGTTTCTTTCGGCGCTTCGGCCAAGCGCTCTGCTACACTTTTGACCCGCTTTCCACCGTCTTAGGAGACGATTCGATGGGCAAGGGCGATATGAGAACCCGCCGGGGTAAGATTTACCGCGGCTCCTTCGGCAAAACCCGCAGCAAGTCACCCGGCGCCAAGAAAGCCAAGCGCGCCACCCGGAAATAACCGACGCACGACCCTGATGGCGCGCCCGCGGCTTGCGTCGCGGCCGGCCAGGAAGCCGGAACGATTCCCCATGAGCTCCTCTTCTTCGCACTTCCACTGGCGTCCCCATCCCTGGCACGGCCTTGATCCGGGCCCGGACTGCCCGGAAGTGGTGACCGCCTACATCGAGATCACACCATTCGATCTGATCAAGTACGAAGTCGACAAGGTGACCGGCTACCTGCGCGTGGATCGGCCACAGCGCACCTCGTCGCATCCCCCGGCGCTGTACGGATTCATCCCGCAGACGTATTGCGGCGAGCGTGTCCGACGCCTGGCGCCGGGCTGTGAACGGGGTGACGGCGATCCGCTCGATATCTGCGTCATCAGCGAGCGGCCGATTGCGCATTCGGAGATCTTGCTGCGCGCGCGCATTCTCGGTGGGCTCAAAATCGTCGACCGGGGCGAAGCGGACGACAAGATCATCGCGGTGCTCGAAGGCGATTACGTGTGGGGCGGAGCGCGCGAGCTGACCGATCTGCCGGCGACGCTCATCGAGCGGCTCGAACACTATTTTTCGACCTACAAGCTCGTCTCCGGCGAGCCGCCGGGTATTCAGATCACCGGGCGGTATGGTCATGCTGCCGCGGCCGAAGTGATCCGCGCGGCCATTGAGGATTATCGCGAAGCCTACGGCGACGTTGAGATCCCGACCGCTGCGGGTCCCACCGCGCGGCGCCGCTGAGTTACTCGCCCTTCGGCTCGATCCACAGCGCCTGGGCGCTGCCACAGAGGTCGCCATCCTCGCCGAAAACGGCCGTGCCCGCAGCGTGTTTGCGGCCATCGTCATGCAATCGCCAGCCCATTACGGTGCACCGCTCCCCAATGTGCACGCGCCGATTGACGTGCGCGGTGAACTCCCCGAGCAGCATCATGCGATCGTCCGAACTCACAGCATAGAAACCCGGGCAGTCGAGCGCAGCCGACATGAATTCCGGGCGCACCTTGCCGTCCCCGGGATCGAGGGTGGCATCGGGCACCCAGGGCGCTGCGACCAGGCCGCGCTCGGGCAGGGGACCGGCGAAGATGCGCAGCCCGTCGCCCCGCGGGCGTTCCGTGCCACAGACGAAACAGTGCGGAAATCGGTGATGCTTGAATCCGGCGTAGCGCCGGGACGCCTCGACGGCCTCGAAGTATGCCGGGGCGTGCGGCGTCGCGAGTGCCAGCTGGGCCGGCCGCGCCGTGCCGATCTGCTGCTCCCCGAGAGTGATGGCAAGCGTTCCGTCCGCGAGCCGTTGCATCTCAAGGGGGGTATCAAGTGGCGGCGGGCGTAGCAGCCGCACCGTCACTGTTTGCGCCAGGTGTGCGGCCACGCTGCCGGCGAAGTATCCACCGTTGGCGGATTCCCCGGGCCCACAGAAGCGCCTGGCTATGGTGAGGGTGGACATCGCATTGACCGTTGCGCCCACGATACCATCCCCGCCTGCTCCGTGCGCAGAGCCTAGCCGGCGCGACCGCGTAACGCGCCCAACCAAGCTGCCGGATCGCCTCCCTGCTCGAGTAACTCGACCAGCGCCGAACCGATGACCACCCCTTCGACGTGCCCGCGCAGGCGTTCGAGCTGTTCGCGTCCGCGGATGCCGAACCCGGCGCATACCGGAATGCGGGCGTGGCGACGAACGCGATCGAGATACGCGGTCACTTCCGCTGGCACGGTAACGTTGCGGCCCGTCGTGCCGGTGGCCGTGACCGCGTAGAGAAAGCCCTGACTGCGTGCACAGATGCGCTCCAGGCGATCCTCCGGCGTCACGGGTGTCACCATCTGGACCAGGGCCAGTCCGCGGCTCGCGAGCGCCGCATGCAGCGCATCGCCTTCATCGAACGGCAGGTCCGGTACGATCAATCCGGCGACCGAGGCGCGCTCGGCGGCCGCGGCGAGTGCTTCCAGCCCGAAGGCGAGCAGCGGGTTCAGGTAGCTCATCAACAGCAGCGGGGTCTCGAGCCGCGGCGTCATCGATTCGAGCTCCTGCAGGATCCAGCGCAGGCTAACGCCCTGCTCGAGCGCGACCCGGCTCGAGCGCTGAATGGTCACCCCATCGGCCATGGGATCGGTGAACGGCACGCCGATTTCGATGACGTCGGCTCCGGCGGCAACGCGGCGCAGGTCGCTCTGAAAGCGCTCGCGGCTCGGGAATCCGGCGGTGAGGTAGGCCACGAGTGCCGGCTCGCCGCGGGCGTTGGCGGCGCGGATGGCAGCGCCGATGCGTTCGTGGGCGTTCATGCGGGCTCCGCGAGCAGGGTCTGTTGCAGGGTGGGCATGTCCTTGTCGCCGCGACCGGAGAGACACACGACGAGCGTGCCGCCGGGGTGATTGCGCGCCCAGCGCTGTGCGCCGGCGAGCGCGTGGGCGCTCTCCAAGGCCGGCAGGATGCCTTCCAGGCGGCACAGCGCGCGCACCGCATCGAGGGCTTCCTCGTCGTCCGCACTTTCGTAGCGGACCCGTCCGATGCGCGCGAGCAGGGCATGCTCGGGGCCGACTCCGGGGTAATCCAGTCCGGCGGAGACCGAATGGGTCTCCTGGATCTGCCCGTCCGCATCCTGCAGCAGCATCGAGTAGCTGCCATGCAGGACGCCGGGGCGTCCGAAGGAGAGCGTCGCGGCATTGCCGCCGAGAGCGCTGCCCCGACCGCCGGCCTCCACGCCGATGATTTCGACGTCGCGATCGGGCACGAATGCATGAAACATCCCGATCGCGTTCGACCCGCCACCCACGCAGGCCATGACGGCGTCGGGCAGGCGCCCGACGAGCTGCTGGAACTGCGCGCGGGCTTCCCGGCCGATCACCGACTGCAGCTCGCGCACCAGGTACGGGTAGGGATGCGGACCGACCGCCGAACCGAGCAGGTAATAGGTGCCGAGCGGGTCGGACACCCAATCGCGCAGCGCTTCGTCGATGGCGGCCCGCAGCGTGCGATCACCGCTGGTAACGGCCACCACCGTGGCGCCGAGCAGGCGCATGCGGCCCACGTTCGGCGCCTGACGCTCCATGTCGATCGAGCCCATGTACACGGTGCAGGGCAGCCCGAGCCGTGCGCAGGCCGCGGCGCTCGCCACACCGTGTTGTCCGGCGCCCGTCTCGGCCACGATCCGCGTCGCGCCGAGTCGCCGGGCGAGCAACGCCTGGCCGATAGCGTTGTTGATCTTGTGTGCGCCAGTGTGCGCCAGATCCTCCCGCTTCAGCCAGATCCGTGCGCCCCACTGCTGCGAGAGGCGCGCGGCGAACGTCAACGCCGTCGGCCGCCCGACCCAACTGGTCAATTCGTTGGAAAATTCCTGTTGGAATGAGGGGGCGTGCAGATGCTCGCGCACCCCTTCGCTGAGACGCTCGAGCGTCGGGATCAGCGTCTCGGGGACATAGCGTCCGCCGAACGGACCGAAGCGGCCTTGGGCGTCGGGCAGGCGCCCCGCGACCAAATCCGCCAATGCATCGGTTGAAGTCACACTCATGTCGGCTCCTGCAATGCGACGTGCGCTGTGCGCGCCGCGTTCACGAATCGTTTGATCTCGTCGGGATCTTTTATCGCCGGCCGCGCCTCGACGCCGCTCGAGACGTCGACGCCGTACGGTTGCACCGCTGCGATCGCAGCTGTGACGTTGTGCGGATTCAGGCCGCCGGCAAGCACCAGCTGCGTCCGACGCGCAGCTCCTGCGGCGCTGTCCCAATCACAGGTGCGTCCGGCGCCGCTCAGCGCACCCTCGAACAACACGCGCGTGGGCAGCGGCCCGCCCGCCCGCCAAGTGCGCAGCACCGGCAGTCGCTCGAGCGCCGCCGGCAAGCGCAGTCGCTCGAGGTCCGGTGCGTCGCTCTGCAGCACATCGGGGCGAAACCCCGACAGTATCTCATCGACCTGCGCCTGTCCGGGGTCGCGGGTGACCGCGACGCAGCACACTCTGCCGCGTGCCGGCACGGCCAGGCGGCATGCCTGCTCCACGGTGAGACGGCGCGTCGACTCGGCAAACACGAAGCCGATGGCGTCGGCGCCGGCTGCGATCGCTGCCTCGACCGCCTCGGGCGTCGTCATGCCGCAGATCTTGATCCACAAGGCGTTGGCGCGGACGCTCATGGTCGCTCGTGCTCCTGCCTGCCGAGAGCCTTGCGACCGGCCGCGCCGGCAACCTTCATTGCGGTGGCCAGCGCGGCTGGATCCGGCGCGCGCATCAGTGCGCTGCCCACCAATGCCAAGTCGTACCCAGCCGCCCCCATGCGCCGGGCATCCTCGGCGTTTGCGACCCCACTCTCGGCCACCCGGGGCAGAGTGCGTGGCAGTCGTGGGGCCAGTGTCTCGAGACGGCTCGGCACCACCTCGAGGGTCACCAGATCGCGGCAATTGACGCCGGCCAGCAATCCCGCGGTCCCCACCCGTGCCGTGACGGCCTGCAGCCGCGCGATGTCCTCGGCATCGAACGTCTCGAGCAGGGCGAACAAACCGAGCTCGCGGGCCCGCTCAATCATCGTCTCGAGGACATCCTGAGCCAGCATGCGCACGATCAACAGCACGCCGCCGGCACCGGCGGCACGGGCTTCGGCAATCTGATACGGATCGACCAGGAAGTCCTTGCGCATCGCCGGCACGGCGAGCGGCGCCAGCTCGGCTGCTGCGCACCGCAGGTGCTCGAGACTGCCATCGAAGCGTTCCGGCTCGGTAAGGACCGAGACCGCAGCAGCGCCGGCCGCTGCATAGGCGCGTACCCGCTTGGCCACATCGGCGTCGCTTTGGCCGAGCGCTCCGGCGGCGGGCGAGCGCAACTTCACCTCGGCGATCAGCCCGAAGCTGCCCGGCGTCAGCTGCAGGACGGGGGCAGGTGCCTGCGCGTGCGCCAGCTCGAGCATGCGTGCCTCGGGGCAGGCGGCCCGGGCGGCCTGTGCGCGGGCGTGACTCGAGGCGGCCATGTGAGCGAGGAAATCACCCGCCATGCGACCCTCCCAGGCGGGCGAGAGCCGCCAAAACCCGCGCGGCCGATCCGTTATCGATCGCTTCCGCGGCGCGCGCGACACCGGCGAGCGGATCTTCGATTTGCCCGGCGACCTCCAACGCAAGCGCGGTGCCGAGCAGCAGGCAGTCCCGGTGCGCTCCGCGCGCCTCGCCACACAGCACCGCGCGCAGTGCGGCGGCGTTGTGCTCGGCATCGCCACCGGTCAGCGCCGACGACGGACAGCGCGGCAATCCATAGTCCTCCGGCCGACGCTCCTCCGTGCGTACCTCGCCGGGGCGCACATCAAAGAGCGTAAACGGGCCAACCGGTGTCGGTTCGTCCCAGCCTTCGGCGCCATGAACCACGAACGCTCGCTCGATCCGCATGCCGGCGAGGCTCTCGGCCATCAGCTCGGCAACCTCCAGGCTGAATGCGCCGATCAGCCGCAGGGACGGCTGCGCTGGATTGGTGAGCGGGCCGAGAATGTTGAATACCGTGCGCACCCCGAGCGCGCGTCGGGCCGCAGCCACCGCCTGCGTGGCGGCATGATAGTGCGGCGCAAACAGGAACGTGAAGCCGCACTCCGCCAGGCAGGCGCCCGCGGCCTGCTCATCGAGCGGCATCGGCAGTCCCAGCACCTCCAGTACGTCGGCGCTGCCGGCACGGCTGGAGACGGAGCGGTTGCCATGCTTGACCACCGGCAGGCCGCACGCGGCGGTGAGCAGCGCCGTGCCGGTGGAGATGTTGAGGCTGCCCGAGCGGTCGCCACCAGTGCCCACGATGTCGATGGCGCGCATCACCGCCGGCAGCGCCGGCTGGCGGGCGAGGCGGCTCATCGCCTCGGCGAAACCGCGCACCTCGTCGGCTACCGCTCCCTTGGCGCGCAGGGCCGCGAGCACCGCGCCGATCATCGCCGGGGGCGTTGTCCCGTCCGTCAGCAGGCCGAGCAACGTCTCGGCCTGCGGCTGGGTGAGATGTTCGCCCTCGAGCAGCTGCTCGAGCAGATCACGCGCCGGTGACATCCGCCGCCCCGTTGCGTGTGCCGCTGTGTTGCGCGAGGAAATTGCCGAGCAGGTGCGCACCGTGCGGCGTGAGGATACTCTCGGGATGGAACTGCACGCCCTCGACCTGTAGGGCCGCGTGGCGCACGCCCATGATTTCCCCTTCCTCGGTGCGCGCACTCACGGTGAGCTCGGCAGGCAGCGCCTCGGGCGCTGCGATCAGCGAATGATAGCGTCCCACCTCACAGGGTTGCGGCAGCCCCGCGAACACTCCGAGTCCGTCGTGACGGATTGCCGAAGTCTTGCCGTGCATGAGCCGTCCGGCGCGAACCACCTTGCCGCCGAACACCGCCACGATCGACTGATGACCGAGGCACACGCCCAGCACCGGGATCCGCCCCGCGAAGGCACGGATCATGTCCATGGAAACGCCCGCCTCGTAGGGCGTGCCCGGCCCGGGGGAGATGCACAGATGTGTCGGCGCGAGCGCCTCGGCGGCGGCAACGTCGATCGCATCGTTACGCAATACGCGCACGTCCGCGCCGAGCACGAGAAACGCCTGCACCAAGTTGTAGGTGAAGGAGTCGTAGTTGTCGATCAGCAGCAGCCGCACCATCAGAAACCCTCCTGCGCCATCTCGAGCGCGCGTGCCATCGCGCCGCTCTTGGCCAAGACCTCGGCGTGCTCGGACTCCGGCACGCTGTCGGCGACGATGCCGGCACCTGCCTGATAACTGTACTCGTCGCCGTTGAACACCAGCGTGCGAATGGTGATGGCATGGTCCATGTCGCCGCGCGCGCCGAAGTATCCAACCGTGCCGCCGTACAGGCCGCGGCTCACCGGCTCGAGCTCGTCGATGATCTGCATTGCGCGCACCTTCGGCGCACCGACCAGCGTTCCGGCCGGAAACGCCGCGGCAAACAGGTCGAACGCATCTGCGCCCGGGGCGAGCTGGCCGTTGACGCCGCTCACGATGTGCATCACGTGGCTGTAGCGCTCAATCGAGCGGAATGGATCGACCGCAACGCTGCCGGCACGCGCCACGCGACCGAGATCATTGCGCGCCAGATCGACGAGCATGACGTGCTCCGCGTTCTCCTTCGGGTCGGCGCGTAGTTCCGCTTCGCGCGCACGATCGATCACGGGATCGTCCGAGCGCGGTCGCGTGCCGGCGATCGGTCGCAGCTGTGCCGTGCCGTCCTTCAGCCGCACCAGTGCCTCGGGGGAGGAGCCCACGACGGTCACATCGCCGAGTGCGCAGTAGTACATGTAGGGCGAGGGGTTGATCAGGCGCAGCGCGCGGTACGCCTGGAACGGATCCAGGTCGTGGCGTCCCGCGAAGCGAGACGAAAGCACGAGTTGGTACACATCGCCCGCAGCAATGTATTCCTTGACCCGCTTGACACCGGCCACGTACTGCGCGCGGCTGCTCGAGGCGGTGGCCGGGCTGCACTGGCCGCGAGGGCTGCGTGCCGGCAGCGCGCCCCGCAGCGCCTGGATGATCTCCCGGCGCAAGCGCTGCCGGTCGTCCTCGCTGCCGGCGTGCAGCAGCGCAATCCCGCGTGTCAGATGATCGAATACCAGCAGCGAGCGCGGTGCGACGTAGTGCAGCGCAGGCACCTCGGGCTGTTTGCCGGCCGGCACCGGCAGACGCTCGAAGAAGCGAACCACATCGTACGCGGCATAGCCGACGAGACCGCCGGCGAGGGGTACCCCGGCAATCTGCGGACCTGGGGTCGGGGTGCGCGCGAGCGCCGCGCGCAGGCCATCGAGCAGCTCGGCCCGGTTGCGCGGCACGGGGCGCCGTTCGGCGCCGATTTCGAACGCTTCGCGCCCGAGGCGTACGTGCAGCGCTTCGCCGAAGCCGATGAACGAATATCGTCCGAGTCGCTCGCCGCCCTCGACGCTCTCGAGCAGGAAATGCGGCGCAAACGCCGCGAGCTTCATGAATGCCGACACCGGCGTGTCGAGATCCCCGGGTATGTCGAATGGCTGCTTCAACGCGTTCTCCAGAACCTGCGGGCATAAAAAAACCCATCCCGGCACATGTCCGGAATGGGTTTGGCTGTTCTTTGGCTGTGGTCGTCTACGGTAAATTCAGCAGCCCAAGGCCCACTCCGGATGAGGAGTGCGCCACCACCAATGCCGGTTGGTCGGGTGAAGCTGAAGCATGCCGCGAGCGTATCACCACCACCGCACGCGATACAATACCCGCCGGATTCATCGCGCGGGTCCCTCGCCATGCCGTCTTTCGATGTGGTTTCCGAGCTCAACGCCCACGAGATCGCCAATGCCGTCGACCAGGCCAACCGCGAGATCTCGCAGCGCTTCGACTTCAAGGACACCGGCGCGCGCTTCGAGCTCGAGGCGTTCACCGTCACGCTGCACGCGCAGGTCGATTTCCAGCTCAAGCAGATGCTGGAGATTCTCAAGCTGCGTCTCAGCAAGCGCGGCATCGATCTCGCCTGCCTCGATGTCAGGGAGCCCCAGACCACGCTGTCCTCGGCGCGTCAGGACGTGTTGCTGAAGCAGGGCATCGATGCCGAGACGGGCAAACAGGTCATCCGGCTGCTGAAGGACTCCAAGCTCAAGGTCCAGGGCGGCATCCAGGGCGAGAAAGTGCGCGTCACCGGTAAACAGCGCGATGACCTGCAGGCGGCGATCCAGCTGCTGCGCGGCGCGAAGGTGTCGCTGCCCCTGCAGTTCAACAACTTTCGCGACTGAGGCGGCAGGTGCTTGCTCCGGCGCATCTGATCGCCTTTCTGTGGCTCGCGTTCGCTGCCGTATGGGGCGGGTCGGCGTTGTTCACCAAACGAGCCCGGAAGCGCCCCTCGTGGTCAACCTGGGTTGCGCGGCTCGCCATCGTCGCGGTTATTGTCGCGGCCAATCTGCGCTTCGGGCCCGGCGGTGACGCGTTGACGGCGCCGCCGCGGTCCTGGCAGTGGGTTGGGGCGCTGTTATGTGTGATCGGCCTGGGGTTTGCTGTCTGGGCGCGTATCTATCTCGGGCGCAATTGGGGGATGCCCATGTCGCTGCGCGAGGGGCATGAACTGGTGACTTCAGGGCCGTACGCACTCGTTCGCCATCCGATTTACACCGGCATTCTACTCGCGATGTTGGGTTCGGCGCTGGCGGTGGCGCTCGCCTGGCTCTGGGCTCTCGCGCTGTTCTTCGTGTACTTTCTGTACAGCGCGCTCACCGAGGAGCGCATGATGAGCGAGCAATTTCCCGCCGCCTATCCTGCCTACAAGGCGCGCACCCGAATGTTGATTCCGTTCATTTTCTGATCGGCCCCTCCCCCCGCGGCCGGCCGCGGGGGGAGGAACGTCTCAGGCGGCTTGCGCGTGCCGCTCAGCTTGCGTGAACTGCGCGTTCTCCAGCACCCGCGCAACCGCATGTACGGTTGCTGCAATACGCACGGCACTCTGCACCGCTTCGCGTGTGAGGCCGTGATTGCGCAGCTGGCGCTCGTGCGTGACGATGCACGTGCCGCACCCGTTGATCGCCGAGACTGCAAGCGACAGCAGCTCGAAGTCCACCTTGGATATCCCGGGGTTGCCGATCACGTTCATGCGCAGCCGCGCCGGCAGGGTGGCATATTCGCTGTCTTCGACGAGGTGCGTGAAGCGGTAATAGACATTGTTCATGCCCATGATCGCCGCGGCGGCATGCGCCGCCTGCCGATACGCCGCATCCAGCCGCTCTGCCGTCAGTCGGTCGAACGCCGCGCAGAGGCGCGGATTGCGCGAGGCCGCAGCCGCCGCCAGCGCCACCGCCCAGAGCTGAGTCTCACTCAGACCGGGGGCCCCGGAAGGGCTCAGCACGCTGGCGAGATTGAGCTTCAGATCGCGGGCGTAATCGGGCAGAGTGTCGCGAATCGCATCAAGTGTGTTCATGTCAGTCTCCATGAGGGCTTGTTTCAGGCGGCCTTGAGCGTCGCGTCGCCCTGCTGCCAGTTGCACGGGCACAGCTCATCGGTCTGCAGCGCATCGAGGACGCGCAGGACTTCCTCCGGGCTGCGCCCGACGTTCAGATCCGTGACGTAGACGAAGCGGATCACCCCCTGTGGGTCGACAATGAAGGTGGCCCGCTGTGCCACGCCCGCCTCGGCATCGAGGATGCCGAGCTGCATTGACAGCTCGCGCTTGATGTCGGAGAGCATCGGGAAGGGCAGGTCGCGCAGTTCCTGCTTGTCCTTGCGCCAGGCGAGATGAACGAATTCGCTGTCGATGCTCACGCCGAGCACCTGTGCGTCGCGCTCCTTGAACGCGGGGTCGAGGCGCCCGAAGGCAGCAATCTCCGTCGGACAGACGAAGGTGAAATCCTTCGGCCAGAAGAACACCACCAGCCACTTGTCCGCAAAGCTCTGCGGGCCGAAGGTCTGAAAGGCGCCATTGATCTCGTTCGAGACGACGCCGGTGAGGGAAAAGGCGGGAAAGCGCTGACCAATCGTTAACATTTCTCGGACTCCTCAATGAGTGGGGCGGATCGATTCCCCGGTGGGGATGGCCGCATGTTGCCGACGGGCGCTTCATTGAGCCAATCGATTGATTATATAATGTCGATAGATACGGTATATTGAACCCCCTACCGCGGAGGGACGCCATGTCCGATATCAAACTGAAAGATCTGCGCTACCTGGTGGCGGTGGCCGATCTGAGGCATTTTGGCCGGGCTGCCGAACGGTGCTTCGTCAGTCAGCCGACCCTCTCGGCACAGCTGAAGAAACTCGAGCAATCCCTCGGTGTGCAACTCATCGAGCGGCAACCGAACAATGTGGCGCTGACCGAGGCCGGCGAACAGATCGTTGACCGTGCCCGGCGGATCCTCGAGGCGTGCGCGGAGGTCACCACGTTGGCTCGCTCCCACCGCGATCCGCTCGCCGGCACGCTCAGGGTGGCGCTGCTGCCGACCATCGGCCCGTATCTGCTGCCACACATCTCACGGCCGCTGCAGCGCTCCTTGCCCCGACTGGAGTTGCACCTGCACGAGTATCAGACCGCGCCCATGATCGAGAAGCTCAAAGTCGGTGAGTTGGAAATGGGAATCCTCGCCCTGCCGGTGGACCTCGAGGGCCTCGAAGTGCGCGAGCTGTATGCCGAGCCATTCAACCTGCTGGTGCCCGAGCGGCATCCTCTGGCCAAGCGTGAGCGGGTGCAGATGGGGGAGCTCGAGGGGCAGTCGTTGCTGTTGCTCGAGGAGGGGCATTGTCTGCGCGATCAGGCGCTCGCGGTCTGCAGCCGGGTGGGACTCGGTGAACGTCAGGATTTCCGCGCCACCAGCCTCGAGACCCTGCGGCAGATGGTGGCCACCGGAGCGGGCATCACCTTGTTGCCGCAATTGGCGACCGAAGGCGCCTATGGAAATGCCCGCGGTGTAAAGGTCTTGCCGTTCGCCAAGCCCGTTCCGCACCGCCGTATCGGGGCGGTATGGCGCAAGACGAGCGCGCGGCAGCCTGCAATCGCAGCGCTCTGCGACGTCATTACTGAACGCATGACCCGTTCCGGACGCGCCGCAGTGGCATAATCACGGGCCGTGAGTTCATTTGCCGCAGCCACCGAGCACGTCACGCCCTATGACCGCTTCAGTCACGACGACGCCGAGGTCGAGCGGCTGCTGGTCGCCGGCGAGCAACGTGCGGTACTCGAGGCATATTTCGGCACGCGTGAGTACCGAGAGCTAACCGAGCTCGCTACGGCCGCAGCACGTCGACCGCTCGAGGAGTCCCTGCCGCACGTGTTCATCGTCCCCGGTATTCTCGGCTCGCAACTCGGCATGCGGCGCCGAGCGCCGCTGCCGGATGATGTGCTGTGGCTCGACCCGCTCGACATCCAAAGCGGACGGCTCGCATTGCTGGACCCGAACGCGGGCATGCCCGTGGTATCACTCGGCGTCATCCTGTATTCACACTTGAAACTGAAGCTGCGATTGCGAGCGGCGGGTTTCCCGGTCACCCTGCACGATTACGATTGGCGGCTCGACATCGTCTCGCTCGGCGAAGCGCTGGCGGCGAGGTTACGTGGTCAGGGGATGCGTCCGGCGGCCATCGTCGCGCATAGCATGGGCGGATTGGTGAGCCGTATCGCGCTCGCCGAGGAGGGCACCGCACATGTCGAGCGGCTGGTGATGCTGGGCACGCCGAATCTCGGCGCATTCGCGCCGCTGCAGGCGCTGCGCGGCACTTATGCGGTGGTTCGAAATCTTGCTCGGCTGGATCTCGCCCGCTCGGCGGCGGAACTGGCGGAGCGCGTGTTCGGCGCCTTTCCCAGCCTATATCAGATGCTGCCAAAGCCGACCGCCGGCGAGCTCGATCCGACCGATCCGAGTCTCTGGCCGGACGGCGGACCGGCGCCGCGGCCCGCGTTGCTGCGCAGCGCTCGTCAATTCCGCGCGACGCTGCCTGCTCCCGACCAGCGCATCACGGCCATTGCCGGGGTGGGGCGTAAGACTGTCACCGCAGTCAGTCGCGGCACCGACGGCTTTCTCTACACGGTAACTCGCGGCGGTGATGGCACCGTGCCCACGGCAAGTGCCGCACCTTCCGGTATGCAGTCGTACTACACCACCGTCGCACACAGCGACCTGACGCTCGATGCGCATGTTGCGGCGGCAATTGTCGATGTGCTCAAGCGGGGCAGCACCTCGCGGCTGCCGTCACGCTGGGCGAGCCGGGCGCGCGCTTTCGCCACGATCAGCGATGGACAGTTGGCGCAGCTTCCTGCACCCAAACTCGATTGGGCACGTCTCACACCGAAGCAACGTCAGGCGTTTCTGGACACGCTCAATGAGCCTCCGCCGCTGCGGTTGCGAGTGCCGGCACGGCGCTGAGGGGCCATGCGACAGTTCGCTGGCGCATCAGACGAGTTCCGCGTCCGTCGCGAGCACGCTGTCCGCGCCCTCCTCCACTACCTGCGCGAGCCCCAACGCTTGCGGCAGTATCTGCTTGGCGTAGAAGTGCGCGGTGCGGATTTTGGCTTGGTAGAACGCGCGGTCCGCACCCTCGATCCGGGCGGCCGCCAGCGCCGCGGCACGGGCGAGTAGCCAGCCGCCGATCACCACTCCGCAGAGTTTCAGATAGGGGACGGACACGGCAAACGCCCGCTCTGGCTGGGTGCCCAAGCCCGCGAGCAGCGAGAGAGTCGTACGCTCCAGCAGCGCGACCGCCCGCAGAGCCGCATCACGGGTCTGCAGCACCACGGCATCTGCGCTGTTGATCTCGCGTAGCTCACGCTGCATGTCCGTCAGGAATGCGGCCATTGCCGCACCACGGTCGCGGGTGAGTTTGCGGCCGACCAGATCGTTCGACTGAATGCCGGTGGTGCCCTCGTAGATCGTCGTGATGCGCACGTCGCGCAGATACTGGGCCGCACCGGTCTGCTCGATGAAGCCCATGCCACCGTGCACCTGCATGCCGACTGCGGCCGTCTCGTTGCCGGTTTCGGTGCACCAGCCTTTGACGATCGGGATCAGCAGTTCCCCCCGATCGAGCGCCGCGCGGCGGACGTCTTCCTGCGGATGGTGCATGCCCAGGTCGAGTTGCAGGCCGGCATACAGGGCCAGGGCCCGGGACGCTTCGGTGCAGGACTTCATCGTGAGCAGCATGCGTCGGACGTCTGGATGCTGAATGATCGGCGCAGGCGTGTGTCCCGTCGCGCCCGGGACTTTGCCCTGCAGTCGCGTGCGCGCGTATTCGGTGGCCTGCTGCAGGGCGCGCTCCCCAACGGCATAGCCTTCGACACCGACTGCGAGCCGGGCCGTGTTCATCATGACGAACATGTATTCCAGGCCGTGATTCGGTTCGCCGACCAGATAACCGATCGCACCCTTGTCCTGGCCGAACTGCATGACGCAGGTGGGACTGGCATGGATGCCGAGCTTGTGCTCGACAGACATGCACTTCACCTCGTTGCGCTCGCCCAGCGATCCGTCCGAATTGACCAGTACTTTCGGCACGATGAACAGCGAGATGCCCTTGACGCCTGCTGGTGCCCCGTCGATGCGTGCGAGCACCATGTGGATGGTGTTCTCTGTGAAATCGTGATCTCCCCAGGTGATGAAGATCTTCTGGCCGAATACGCGGTAATGATCCCCTTCCGGCACCGCGCGAGTGCGGATCTGCGCCAAGTCCGAGCCGGCCTGCGGCTCGGTGAGCACCATCGTGCCCGTCCACTCGCCGCTGACCATTCGCGGCAGGTACAGCTGCTGCTGCTTCGGCGAGGCGGACAAGGTGAGCGCATGCACCGCGCCATGGGTGAGCATGGGGCAGAGCTTGAAGGCGAGATTGGCCGAGGCCAGGATCTCCTGCACGGCGCTGTCGAGTGACTGGGGAACCCGTTGGCCACCGAAGCGCGGGTCGGCGCCGAGCTGCGGCCAGCCCCCCGCCTTGAATTGCTGGTAGGCATCGTGGAAGCCCTCGGCGGTACGCACGCCCTGCTCGCTCCAGTGCACGCCCTCGCGGTCGCCCGGACGGTTCAGCGGATCGAGCACCGATTCGGCGAAGCGTCCGGCCTCCTCCAGGATCGAGGCGCCCAGCTCGTCCGAATACTCTGCGTAGGCGGGGCAGGCGCCCAGGGAGCGCGAATCCAGCAGTTCCTCGAGCACGAAACGCAGCTCTCTCAGCGGCGCACGATACATGGTCACTCTCCGCGGTCGGGGACGAATGCCGCTAGTTTAACCGTTTTTTTACCTTATCCTACTGCTCAGTAACGTTCCTTCCCGCTAGTAGGTTGCCAGCCGGGGACGGGGCTTCGGCTCGCACGGTGCTGCCGGTCGTGGGGGTACGTGATCCGGTGCCCGCCTGCCCGGTCGCCCATATGTAAAACCTTGCGCATCCGCATCCGAGTGCAACGTGAATATGACAAGCTGTTATGACAAACATGGAGCGACCGGTCTGCGCGAAACCGAGACGACCTGACGGAACGGGAGAGAGTTCACGGCGGCGCGCGGATCAGGCTGTCACTCTTTGACTACATCGACCACCTCCAGCCTTGATCTTGACCTGCCATGGGAAATGTCATGCACTCGGCGGCCCTGCACACCGCCGGCTCCGCACCGTTCGAACCTGCCAGCGAGAGCGCACCGCAATGTGTTGAATCGATCGGACGACGTCTGTGCGAGGCGCTGCCGCCGCTGCGACTGCATTCCGTTTCGATTTACGACACGCAATGCAACGTACTGTGGTTGAGCGAGGGGGCGCTCGGGCCGGACGAGCATCAACTGGTCGTCGATGCCCTGGAGCGCCTTGCCGTCGGTGACGGCGGAGAGGGCTTCGAGCAGCGCGTGGAAGATGGCCGAGTCGCGGTGTTTCTCGCGGTGCGTGCCGAACACGCCGCTTTGAGCGGTCTGGTCATGGTGCTGGCGGACACGAAGGCGACCGGCGAGAGTCTACTGGTGAGGATCTCCACTGCGGGCGTGCTCACGCTGGTGCATGAGCTCACGCTGGCGGTCCGGCCCGCTGTGCCGCGGCGGGTCGATCACGATCCAACGGGTCTGATGCTGTCGCTTGCTGTAGATGGCGCGCCGAGCGACACCGGCGGTGCCCCACATGCTTCGGCCGGGCGCGAGCTGACGCCCGCGGCAGTCGATGCGTTTCTCGAGCAGAGCGAGTTGTCGCTCGCAGTCGAGGCGACAGCGCCCACGGTGGAGCCGGACGCGGCCGCTCCCATTGCCACGATCGCGCCTTCGGTGCAACCGCCCGCTCTGCCGGCCGCGAGTGTCTGGCAGCCACCGGCGCCAGCTGCGCCCCTGGCTGCTGCGCAGAATGTCGGCGGTGAGGCTGTGGCGCTCGAGGTATTGCCGTTCGTCAAGCTGCGCAGCGGCGGTCGCATGCGCCGCTTCGAGGTGCTGCCCCGCGGTACCCCTCGACAGAATCGCGATCCCGCCGCACTCGACGCTCTGGCGGTCGAGGGTCTGCTCGCGTGGATGGGTGCGCACCGGCCGGATTGGACCCAGGAGCCCACCTGCTTCACGCTCAACCTGTCGATCGCGACCCTCGAAGACGAGCAGTTCCTGCGCCGTCTCGGCACCGGATTCACTCGCAGCGGCATTTCGCCCGACAGCGTGGGATTTGAGATCGCTGAGCCGCTGTGCACGCAGCGGCGAGCGCAGGTGGAGCGGTTCATCGGTGGCTGTGAGCGGCTGGGCTGCTTCGTGGTGATCGATGGATTCTCGTTCGACTCCGCCGTGGTGCCGCTGCTGCGCTCCAAGGCGGTGCGCCTGGTGAAGATTGATGCCCGTCTGAGTGCCGCCGCACTGAAGGACAAGCTGGCGCAGGCCTTGGTGGTGGCCATCGTGCAGGCGGTCAAGGTACTCGGGATTCATTGTGCGGCGCAGCAGATCGAGTCCCAGCAGACCCTGCGCTGGCTGACGGCCGTTGGCTGCGACTTCGGGCAGGGGCCTATTCTTGCGCGACCGCTGCCGATCGCGCGGTTGCAGGGACCTGCGCCGGCGCTCGGCTGAGCCGGTGCGCATCAGAGCACGAAGATAAGGTAAGCTCGCGCTTCGCCGCCGCCCCCAGCGGCGCGCGGTTCGAGAGGCATGAAGATCAAGACCGTCATCGTCGACGACGAGGCGCTCTCCAGGCGCGGCATCGAGCGACTGTTGCGCAAGACGCCGGATTTCGAAGTCATTGCAGAATGCGGCAATGGGCGCGACGCGGTGGGGTTGATCCAGCGCGAACGCCCAGACGTGGTGTTTCTGGACATCCAAATGCCCATGCTGTCCGGATTTGAAGTGCTCGCGCGCCTGCCGCAGGAGAGTGTGCCGCTCGTCGTGTTCGTCACCGCGTTCGATCAATACGCGCTACGGGCATTCGAGGCGCGTGCGGTGGACTATCTGCTGAAGCCACTGGATGAGCACCGTGTCGAGATGACTCTGGAGCGGGTCCGCCAGAATCTGCAGGCGCGTCACGCGGTCGATCAGCGGGACAAGCTGATGGAAGTGGTGGCGGAGATCACCGGGTCGGGGGAACTCGAGCTGGAGACAATCCTCGAGCACGGCAGCGACGCGATCGAATCAAGCCATCCGCACATTCTGCCGATTCGGCAGGGGCGGCACACCGCGCGCGTGCCGGTCACATCGATCCAGTGGATCGACGCGGCCGGGGATTACATGTGCGTGCATGCGGAGGGCAATACTCACATCCTGCGCGGAACCATGAAGGAGCTGGAGGGCGTCCTCGATCCGCGCATGTTCCAACGCGTGCACCGTTCCACCATCGTCAATCTGCGCTACGTGAAGAGTCTGCGCGCGCACATGAACGGAGAGTACTTCTTGACCCTCGATGGCGGTCAGGAGCTGAAGCTTTCGCGCACCTATCGGGACAAAATCGAGATTTTTTTGGGCAACAGCCCGCTGCAGCGCGGCGCGCCTGATTGATCAGAGGGGCGCAGGGCGCTCAACGAGTCCGCCGTGCCCGCCACGACCCGCCGAGTGCGGCCTGCAGCCGGCGGGCGAGAGGGCTGGTCGCGGACGGGCGCAGGCGCAGGCTCACAATGCGAACGTAATCAGGCACCGTCCAACGGAAACGCGAGCCGCCTGGAAATACATGGGTATCGCCGATCTGCAGACGGCGGCTCACGCCGGCAATCTCAACCAGCGCGCAGCCCTGCAGCACGTGCACGATTTCCTCAGCCGCGTATTCCCAGTGGAAGCGCCCGCAGGTGCAGTCCCACATATATGCCGAGGCCGCGCCATCGGTACTGCGCCCGAGCGCCCGCTCACGGGCGCTCGGCTCGCCATCGAGAATCCATCCGTGGGGGATGGGCGCCGGTTCGAGGCCGTACGGTTCGCCCGGCCCAGGGAGCGGGCCTTCGATCGAAGCGGTCTGTTCGAGAACATCGAATTCGATGGACTCGCTGACGGCTCGGCCCGAAGCGGTGAATTGTCGCGATTTACCCAAGAAACGCTCTCCAAGGGACAGACGTCGCGGCCCGGTCGAGTGCCGGCTGGCATCCAGCTGAGCGGCATGCGCACCAGCCGAAGCACGACTGCGGGCAGGATAATCATCGGCCCGACAGCTTTCCGTGCGTTGCCGCACAGCCACGGCGCTGCCAAGCGCCGATTTCGCGCCCCTGTGAGGCACGCTACACTGCTCCGCTCGCAGCTGCGCAACCGCCATGCAAGGGCGAACGCGTTGCAGATGACAGATCAGAAGGGGCGTTGCGATGAACCGAATCTGGCTGCAGTCCTATCCTCCCGGGATACAGGCCGAGATCGATGCGAAGCGCCTGAGTTCGCTCGCGGAATTGGTGGATCACGCCTGTACTGCTTACCGCGAACTGCCGGCGTACGAGCAATTTCGCAAGACGCTCACCTACGGCGAGCTAGACGAGCAGACGCGCGCATTTGCAGCTTGGCTGCAATCGGTGGGTCTCACCAAGGGCGACCGGATCGCCATCATGCTGCCCAATTGTCTGCAGTACCCCATCGCGCTGTTTGGTGCGCTACGCGCCGGTCTCGTCGTGGTCAATACCAACCCGTTGTACACCGCGAGAGAGCTTGCGCATCAGCTGGAGGACTCCGGCGCACTTGCGATCGTCGTGCTGGAGAACTTTGCACATGTCGTGCAGGAAGTAGCGCCACATAGCCGCCTGAAGCACATCCTGGTGACCAGTGTCGGCGATCTGCTGCCCGCGCCGAAGTCCTGGATCATTAATTTTGTCGTCCGGAACGTCCGCAAGCAGGTCCGTCCATGGCGAATTCCCGGTGCGAGGTCACTGCGCGCGGTGCTGCGGGCCGGTCGCCATCTGCATTGGCGTCCGGAACCGCTGGGCGGAGACGATCTGGCCTTTCTGCAGTACACAGGTGGCACGACCGGAGTCGCCAAAGGCGCCATGCTTACGCATGGCAACATCTGCGCGAATATCCTACAGGCGTTGGAATGGATCGACGGCTACTTCTCTGGTGAACCTGGCACTCTGGTGACGGCCATCCCGCTTTATCATGTGTTCGCACTGACGGCGAATTGTCTGTTGTTCGCCTATCTCGGGTGGAAGAACGTTCTCATCATCAATGCCCGAGATTTCCCAGCTCTCGTGGCAGAGATGAAGCGCCATCCGTTCGAGTTCTTCAGTGGCGTGAATACTCTATTTAACGCTTTGCTACATGCGCCCGGATTCGCGGAAGTTAACTTCAGTCAGCTAAAAATCACTCTGGGCGGCGGCATGGCCGTTCAGGCTGCTGTGGCCCAGCGCTGGAAGGAGGTTACCGGCAAGGTTCTGACCCAGGCATGGGGTTTGACTGAGACTTCGCCGGCTGTGGCCATCAATCCGATCGGCGATGACTTCAACGGCTCAGTCGGATTGCCGATCCCCTCAACGGAGGTCACCGTGAAGGACGAGGCGGGAAACGACCTACCCATTGGAGAGCCGGGTGAGGTCTGTGTTCGTGGTCCGCAAGTCATGCGTGGTTACTGGAATCGACCGGATGAGACTGCCAAGGTGCTGTTGCCAGACGGCTGGCTGCGGACCGGCGACATTGGCTATATCGATCAGAAGGGGTTCGTATACCTGCAGGATCGCAAGAAGGACATGATCCTCGTGTCAGGTTTCAACGTATATCCCAACGAGGTGGAGGAGATCGCGGTAACGCATCCCGGCGTTCTGGAAGCTGCTGCCATCGCGCAGCCCGACGAGCATTCGGGTGAGGTGGTTGCACTGTTTGTGGTCTTGAAGGACTCAGCGGTGACCGCAGAGGAGATTATCCAGCACTGCCGCAAATCCCTGGCTGGCTACAAAGTCCCCAAGCATGTCTATTTCCGCAAGGAGCTGCCCAAGAGCAATGTAGGGAAGATTCTGCGGAAAGAGCTGCGGGCCGAACTCGCCCGATAACTGCGCTCAAAAGAGAAGCGCCGGCACTTCCATGAGGAAGTGCCGGCGGCATACTCAGTCAAGCGTGATGAAAAGCGGAGGTGTTCTATCTCACTTACGGCCCGTGCCGGCAATGCCGTTACGCGAGAAGCCCGTGCCGGCGATACCCTTGTTCTTGAGTCCCGTGCCAGCGATGCCGTTGCTCGAGAACCCCGTGCCGGCAATGCCGTTACGCGAGAAGCCCGTGCCGGCGATACCCTTGTTCTTGAGTCCCGTGCCAGCGATGCCGTTGCTCGAGAGTCCCGTGCCGGCAATGCCGTTACGCGAGAAACCCGTGCCGGCGATACCCTTGTTCTTGAGTCCCGTGCCAGCGATGCCGTTGCTCGAGAACCCCGTACCGGCAATGCCGTTGCTCGAGAGTCCCGTACCGGCAATGCCGTTACGCGAGAAGCCCGTGCCGGCGATACCCTTGTTCTTGAGTCCCGTGCCAGCGATGCCGTTGCTCGAGAACCCCGTACCGGCAATGCCGTTGCTCGACGCGTTAACGCCTGAAACTGCGATGCTCTTTGCGAGAAAAACCCCGCCCGGATTCGGCTGGGTACCGGCGATTTGTACTACATCTCCGATCGCAAAACTCTGAACATCACTCGTCAAGGTCGCATTGATGTCAACCATCAAGTTTCCGACCTTAATCTGGCCTGTCGCAGTTTCCGAGGAAACGACTCCTGTAACGAGCAGCCGCGTCGCCCCCGGGACATCAAGCTGCGGCAGGCTGATTACACCGCTCACGGCTACGCTTCCTTTCGCTGACTCACTTCCGTCAACTGCGACCAGTGAGCCAGATCGCAGTGAGATGAGCGAGAGTGGCATGCCCGACGCATTCCTAATGGTCGCCGCGGGTCCCACGTAATACGTTTGCCCCAGCACCACCAGGGTCCCAGCCTTGGCATTAATCTGCTCGACTGGGCCAACCGTTAATGTCGCTGCTTGAGTCGCTCCAGCGACCGTACTTGCCACGAAAGCGGCAACCGCAGCTATCGTTCGACCGCGGAAAAGGGTCTTTGCGGACCGAGCCATCGAAGCCTCCTGATCCATGACGCTTCGGCTACGCGAAGCGCCTCTATTTTAATTTAACGTAATCTCACGATATCAAATAATTGTGAATTACGTCAAAGACAATAGATCGGATCCTGGCTGTGCAAAAATCCAGCTCGTCGAGCACCCAGAGCTACGTCTTAGCTATTTGCGCACCCACAGCGACTCCCTGGCCGTGCCACCTATCCCTTTCTCACCAAGCCTCTCAGGGGCTCGTCAACTGATGCACGCTCTGAATACGAGAAAACATAGACCCCCACGTCTACCCGATCGGTGGACCTCAAGTCGTTTGGTACTTGAGATGCGATCCAGTTATCTAGATCAAGCAAAAAGTCACCAGCCTTGGCACGGGCAAATTTCTCAAATGCCGGAATCAGTGAAATTGGAAGACCTCGGTCTGCCAAGACTCGACGGGCAAGCAATCTGCTCTTTGATGAATCAAAATTATGCTCAAGAGTTGCCGCAAGGCGGGACATTCCTCGCCCATAGTACTCAATGAGTTCAACGGACATGCCCTCGTCAAGCGTTAACGATCGCGAAATCGCCCGAAAATGCGATTTTCCAGAGGCAACAACCGCACCGGCACGCAAGAGCTCGTCAAGTGCATCGGCTGGGCTCGTCCGACGGTCTACAAGCGCAACGAGACTGCAGAAACAACGAGTTCTGGGTGTCGAAAACTCCAGTTCGCGAGGGATGCCATATGGGCCGACATATTCCGGGATCGTGTGCCACTTCTGTAAGACTTGAACAACAGTTGACATCAGAGTCGGCTTGGCACTCGGTAACCCGCTTTCATCGTCGATATGCCGATCCACCTGTCGGCTCGAAAGTCCAGTGAGCGCTGCAATGCGTGCCCGCGAAGGGATGGTTGGGTGGGTGCAGTCACGAATGGCAGCTTCTATGTATACGCTTCGTACAAGATTCGCAAATTCGTCAAAACGTATTCCAGAACGAATCAGCATTCGTGCAATGCAACGCAACACCCGCCGTAGAGCGAACAGAAAGTGATTGTGAACTCGCTCAGCACCCATCAGTCGGCTCTCCATCCATCAGTTCATGAGTGCGTCGTTGCCTCTGCACCAACTCCGAAAGTGGAGTCGAGTCGGGCTTTCCGTCTACATACAAAAAGACGTTAACGCCTGTGCCGGTTCGCGACTCTGTGCTAGATTCATTGATGTCTGAATAATGAGCAAGCCAATTGTCGAGATCTAAAAGAAAGTGACTGGTGCGCTCTTGCGCATAAATTTCAAACTGTGGAAGTAGCTTGTTGGGCAAGCCTTGATCGGTAAATACGGACTGCTCGAGCCTCTTGCTCTCTGAATTGGCGGGGTCCAGGTTGTACTCTAGGGTCTCTGCGAAGTGCGCAAGCGTGTCGCCGAAGTCCTCAATGCTGGAAGGACTGCCTCCGCGCCAGATGAAGTATCGGGAAATTGCTCGAACGCGATTTTCGCTTGTCAGCGTAACGGATCCGGCTTGTAGGAGCTCGGTTAAGGCGGCTTCCGGGTCGACGTCGCCACCAACTTGTAATACAAGGTCTTGAAAGCGGCTTCCGAGGTGACCGCTCAGCTCCAACTCTATGGGGTCTCCGGATGGGTCAAGATATCGGCTGTCGGTATGCCATCGATGCAGAATTTCGACGACAGCTCTAGTCAACGTGCGTGTTACGGCAGGCAACGCAGTGTCATCATCGACGTAATGGTCGACACGCTGCCGGCTGATACCGGTGACCCAAGCGATCTGATCTCGCGTGGGGTGAATGGTGGAGCCAATGCCATCGCGAACCGCGCTCTCAACGAATGCGCCGCGTGCCACATCGATAAATTCGTCGTACCGGATCCCTGAGCGGATCATCAGTCTGATGATCGGCCGAAGCACTCGGCGCAGCGCCTGCAGAAAATGCGCTCGCGCATCGATCGACAGATTCGACTCGACGCCGCCCATGGCTCAGGTGCGCTCCGCCGGGTCATAGAGCCGCTCGTGCTCGAGGATCGCGTACCGATCGGTCATGCCGGCGACGTAATCGGCGACGGCACGAGCGCGTCCGGCCGCGCCGTGCGCAGCCTCGGCCCGGGTGGCCAATTCCTGATGCTCAGGTGGCATCAGCTGAATGTCCGTCATGAACGCGCCAAACAGTTCCTGGATCACGCGGCGCGCCTTGGCAGTCATGCGCAGCACCTTGTAGTGCCGATACACCCGCTCGCGTAGAAACCGCATCAGCTCACGGTGCTCTTCGTGAGTGGTATCGCTGAGCCCGATCAGCGTGCGCGGCTGCAAGCGAACATCATCGATTGAGCGCGGGCGTACCTGCGCAATGTTCTGCTGGCTCGTCTGTACGAGGTCGACGACGATGTGATTGATCATGCGACGGATCACCTCGTGAACGAGTCGCCGCTCGCCGAGGCCAGGGTACTCGCCCACGATCACCTCGTACTGGCGGCGAAACAGGCGCATCTCATTGAGCTGCTGCAGGTCGATCAGTCCTGCGCGGATGCCGTCGTCAACGTCATGGTTGTTGTAGGCGATCTCATCGGCGAGATTGGCGATTTGCGCCTCAAGGCCGGGCTGCTGGCGGAGCAGGAATCGCTGGCCGATCTCGCCGAGCTGCTCGGCGACGCGTGCCGAACAGTGCTTGAGAATTCCCTCCCGGCACTCAAATGTCAGATTGAGCCCGGGGAATGCCGCGTACCGCTCCTCGAGCTCGTCGACTACGCGCAGCGACTGCAGGTTGTGCTCGAAGCCGCCATAGGGCCGCATGCACTCGTTGAGCGCGTCCTGACCGGCGTGTCCAAACGGGGTGTGCCCGAGATCATGGGCCAGGCTGATCGCCTCGGTGAGGGTTTCGTTGACCTGCAGCGCGCGTGCGACCGAACGCCCGATTTGAGCCACTTCGATCGAGTGGGTGATGCGGGTCCGATACAGATCCCCCTCGTGATTGACGAACACCTGCGTCTTGTAGACCAGGCGGCGGAACGCATTGGAATGAATAATTCGGTCCCGATCACGCTGGAATTCGCTGCGGAACTGCGGCTTTGGCTCCGGAAAGCGTCGGCCGCGCGAACGCTCGTCGTGCGCCGCGTAAGGGGCGAGGAGGCCGGATTCAGGATGCGCCGTATTCATGGCGGGGCGCTAGCGCAAATGCGCCTCCAGGGTGTGCGTCAGTCGGTTCTCATCGTAATCGGCGGTGACGAATGCCTGACCGATCGCGCGCAACAGGACCAGGCGGATGCGACCATCGAGCACCTTCTTGTCGATGCGCATGTGCTCCAGCATCGTCTGCGGCTGCACCTGATCGACGTGCGTGGGCAGCCCCAGACGCTCGATGAGGCGCATGATCCGCTGCAGGTCGGCAGCATCAAGCAGCCTGCTCTCGCACGACATGCGAGCTGCCATCGCCATGCCCGCAGCGACGGCTTCGCCGTGCAACCATCGGCCGTAGCCTGTCGCCGACTCGACGGCATGCCCAAACGTATGTCCGAAGTTCAGTAGTGCACGCTCGCCATGTTCGTGCTCGTCACGCGCAACGACATCCGCCTTAATCTCGCAGGAACGACGGATGACGTGTGCCAGGGCGTCGGTGTCGCCGGCAAGTAGCGCATCAACCCGTGCCTCGAGCCAGGCGAAGAAGTCCGCGTCGCGGATCAGGCCGTACTTCACGACCTCAGCCAAGCCCGCGCGTAGCTCGCGTGGTGGCAGCGTGGCTAACGTCGTGGTGTCCGACAGCACAGCGGAAGGCTGATGGAATGCGCCGATGAGATTCTTACCGCCGGGGTGATTGACTCCGGTTTTACCGCCTACCGCCGAATCCACCTGCGCCAGGAGGGTGGTCGGTGCCTGGATGAAGGTGACGCCACGCTGATAAATCGAGGCCGCGAATCCCGCCATGTCGCCGACTACGCCGCCGCCGAGCGCCAGGACCGCGCAATCCCGCCCAAACCGATTGGCGACCAGAACGTCGAGGATCCGTGCCACGGTGTCGAGGGTCTTGTAAGACTCCCCGTCCGGAAGCAGGGTCGCGATCGTGCGCCGCGGGCTCAGCGAAGCCTCCAGGTTTGCGAGATACAGCGGCGCTACGGTCGTGTTGCTGACGATTAGAACGTCGCGGGCGCGCACGTGGCGGTCAATCATAGCGCGCTCGCCCAGCAGACCTTCCCCGATCAGGATCGGATAGCTGCGAGTGCCCAGTTGTACCGTCAGGTTCTCTATCAGCGTGCCCATGTCGGCAATCTAGCGGATCATCTGCACGATGTCGCGTACCACGGACTTGATTTGCCGTCCGTCTGTCGTGACCGTCAGGTCGGCGATCGAGCGGTACAGCGGATCGCGGACCTCCATCAGTTCGCGCAGCCGCGCGGCGGGATCATCGACCCCATTCAGCAATGGGCGGTGCCGCCCCGGTTTCACCCGCTCGGCTTGATGTTCGACGGACGTCTGCAGGTACACCACCCAGCCGTTCTCGGACAGCAGCCGGCGGTTTTCAGCGAGCATGACCGCACCACCTCCGGTGGACAGCACAATGTGCCGCAGCAGAGTGAGGGAGGCGATCACCTCGCGCTCGCGCTCGCGAAAGCCGGCTTCCCCTTCCTTTTCAAAAATGAAGGGAATGTCCACCCCCGTTCGCCGCTCGATTTCCGCGTCGCTGTCATGGAAGGGCGCACGCAACAGCCGCGCCAAGCTGCGCCCGACGGCAGACTTGCCTGACCCCATAGGGCCGACGAGGAAGATATTGGGGGGCTTGCCCTGCATGATGGCCCCAAGGATAGCAAGCCGACGCACTCCGCATGGAATCGTCGTACGCGGATTTCGCTTGCCGCGCAGCTCGCGCCGCCGATCTGGCCGCGGCACCTGAGCCGTCGGACGTCATCCCTTACGTCCGCCCGGGCACCGCCGGCAGGTTAGTACACAGCCGGATTCTGGCGAACGATCTTCGGCGTCACGAACACCAGCAGCTCGTCCTTGTTGTTCGTATGGTCCGTGCTCTTGAATAGATGGCCGATGACCGGGATATCGCCCAGCCAGGGTACCTTGTTGGTCGTGTTGGTGTCATTGGTCTGCAGAATGCCGCCGAGGACGACGGTCTGGCCGTCGTTGACCAGAACCTGAGTGCTCACCTCGCGGGTATCGATCGCCGGCACCTGCACGCCGCCCGAGGCCACTACCTCCTGGCCCACCTCGTCGTCGCGCACCTCGAGATTGAGGATGATGCGGTTGTCAGGGGTGATCTGCGGGGTGACCTTCAGTTCCAGCACCGCTTTCTTGAAGGCGACCGAGGTCGCACCGCTCGAGGCGGACTGCTGATACGGAATCTCCACACCCTGCATGATCTCCGCCTGGCGCTGGTTTGCGGTGATGACCCGCGGGGAGGAGATGATCTTGGCTTCCGTTTCCGCCTGCGCCGCCGAGAGCTCCAGGTCCACCAGGTAGTTCCCGCTCAGGATGCCGAAGGCGATTGAGCCGGCGGCGGGGCTGACCGGCAGGTTGACGTTGTAGCGGTTCGAGGCGAGTGCTCCCGTCGGAATGGTGATTGGAGACCCTGGTCCGCTCGCTTGGCCGTTGGTGGCCACATTGGCGATCGCTGAACTCACCATCGTATCGGCGCCGGCGGCGGTACCGGTGGTGGCGACGATGCCGTTGCTCCCGTTCGCCTGGTAGTCGGTCAGGCCGAGACGCGTGCCGAGCTGACGCTGGAAGTCATTGTTCACGAGCACGATGCGGGCCTCGATCAGCACCTGCCGCACCGGGATGTCGAGCCGGTGGACGAGCTGCTGAATCTGCTCGAGCCGCTCCGGGGTGTCCTGCACCAGGAGCGTATTGGTGCGCGTGTCGACCGTGACGCTGCCGCGGCTCGAGAGCAATGAATGCCCTTGCGACTTGATCAGCGAGGCAAGATTGGCCGCCTTGGCGTAATTGATCTGGATGTACTCCGAGCGCAGCGGCTCGAGCTGCTGCACTGCCTGTTCCGCAGCGAGCTCAGCCTTCTCGCGCGCGGCGAGCTCGGCTTGCGGGGCCACCAGGATGACATTGCCCTGGCGGCGCTCACCGAGCCCCTTGATCTCCAGGATCAGGTGCAGAGCCTGGTCCCAGGGCACATCGTGCAAGCGCAGCGTCACGTTGCCGTGCACCGAGTCGCTGACCACGATGTTCTGGCCACTCGCGTCGGCGAGCAGCTGCAGTACGGCGCGCACCTTGATGCTCTGGAAATTGAGCGAGAGCCGCTGACCGGTGTAGCGCGGCTGCTGCGCCAGCGCCTGACCAGCCGTGACGGGCCGCAATTCGACCACGTACTGGTTGTCCGCCTGGTAGGCGAGCTCGGTGAATGCGCCGGTGGCATCGATCGTGATGCGCGAACCGTGCGGGGTGCGGGTGACTGAAAAGTCACGAACCGGTGTGCCGAAATCGGTGGCATCGAAGCGGCGCAGCAGCTTTTGCGGCACGGTGGCATGGCTGAAATCGACGACCACCTGGTTGCCAACCTGGCGCAGATTGACCGGAATATGCGGGTTGGACAGCTCGACCATGACCCGTCCGGCACCGTCGGTGCTGCGGTGGAAATTGATACTGCGAACCTGCCAGGGCGCGCTCAGCCCGGCGCGCACCTGAGCGGCGCTCGCCGCTACTGCCGCTGCAGCGGCCGCATGCGCATCATCAGTGCGGACCGCACCCGGGCCCAGTGTGACGAGGATCTGGTTGCCTTGCTGGTGCAAGCCGTAGGTGACCATCGAATCCAGGCTGAGCACCAGGCGCGAACGATGACGAGTCGCCGCCGCCATGACGGACTCCAGGCCGCCTGATTTGACGCTGATCTGATCGGACGGCAGCGCAAGCCGCGTATTCGGCAGATCAATCACAATGCGTGCCGGGTTGTCCATGGTGAACGACAGCGGCTTCGGCGCAGGCCCCGACAGCTGCAGGGTCAGTTGCATCTGCGCATGCGGCAGCTGCTGTACCTGGACGGACTGCAGCGCCACCTGAGTGTCGGCCGCGCGCGCAGGTCGGGCCATACACATCGCCAAGGCGAGTAGCAGGGACAGGGCGGCTGCGTCCGCGACGCGAGACATCCGCAAAAAGACTTTCATTCTCGAACTCCCTGCATGAGCGTTCGCTACCGGATTATTCACTGACTGAGTCCCAGGGCTGCCGGCCGTTTCATGAATCCGCCAAGACCGTCGGGGACGATCTCGACCAGCCGGATTTGAGTCGGGGTGATCTGGATGATGCGGCCATCGTTCTGGCCCATGTAATTGCCCACCTTCACGCGGTGCACGATGCCATCATTGGTTTGCACGAGCCCGTAAACAGTCTTGCCGAGGCGCATCGTGCCAACCATCTTCAATGTGTCGAGCGGGAAGCGTTCCAGGTATTGCCGCGCCCGCGAGGAGTCCGGACGAATCGAGCCGACGCCAGTCGGCTCGCTCGGCACGAACGGCGAGCGCATATCCTGGTCGTCGTACGTGAAGGTCTCGTACTTCGGCACCTTTGGCAGCGGCTCGACCCGCCCGCCTGGCTGACGATCGACGCGGGCGATGAAGCGCTGCACGCTCCCATCGCCGCCCGAGCAGGCCACCAGTGCCAGGCAGACCAGTGCCGCACAGGCTTGCATCGGGCCGCGGGTGTGGATCTTCGTGCTCATTCCAGTCTCTCCGCGCGCCTCAGCCCGGTCCGTGATGCGGGGGACGGGCGAACTTGTGCTTGCCGGCGCGCCGCGCCGCCATCTCGTTCGCGGTGAGATAGCGGTAAGTCCTGGCTGTCAGGGTCAGTGTCAGCTGATCGTACGCATTGGTCGCGACCGGCCGGATCTGGATGTTGTGCAGCGTGACGATACGCGACAGTGCCGCGATGTCGCTGACGAAGGCGCCGAACTGGTGATAACTGCCTGTGAGCTGCATCTTGATCGGCAGCACCGCGTAGAACTCCTTCTGCGTCTCCGGGCCGGGTTTGAACAGCTTCTGCTTCAGGCCCGCGGCGCTTGCCGTATCGGAGATGTCCTCCAGTAGGTTTGGTACCTGGGTCTTGCCCGGCAGCTGGCGCAGTAGCGCACCGAAGGAGCGGCGCAGTTCCACCAACTGCTTGCGGTAGACATTGAGGTTGGCTGCGACAGCATGTTTGACGATGAATTCCTGGCGCAGTGACTGCTCCTGGCTTTCGCGCTGCAGCAGCTCTGGCCGCACCGTCTGCCATACGAACAGGTACACGAGCACCAGAGTGAGCACGACGAACGTCGCGCCAACGGCGCCGGCCAGCACCGCGAACGGCCAGCGGCCCGGGTCACGGGGATCGAGATCGCGCAGTTCATCGAGCAGCGCCTGCACGTTCATCGCTGAGGTCCTCCAAGAGCCACGCGCGGATTGTCCGCCGCGCCCGCTTTGGCGGATTTCGGCGAGACGACCTGCGCATCCAGCGTGAAGGTGGAGCCGGGGGCGCCGCGAGCGGCCTGGATCACTTCGAGCTCGGCGTTCGCCAGCCACTCGGAGTGATCGATGTTACGCATGAAGTCCGATACGCGAGTGCTCGACTGCGCCACCCCTTTGAACTGGATGTGCGTGCCTGTCTCTGAGACCGCGGTCAGATACAGTCCTGCCGGCACCGTGCGCACGATCTGGTCGAATACGTGCACGATCTGCGGTCGCGAGCGCTGCAACTGCTCGATGATGCGCATGCGCGCCAGAAACTTCCGCTTGGTCTTCTCCAGGGTGTTGATCTCCCCGATCTGATGATCGAGCAGCTGAATCTGGGCGCGCAGCATGTCGTTGCGGCGAATTTGCGCGCTGATCAGTTCCGAGTAGAACAGGCGCACACCGAAGGTCACCACAGCGGCGCCAAGCGCGGCGGCGCCGAGGGCAATCAAAAAGGCGAGCTTGCGCTCTTTGCGCTCCGCTTCTCGCCAGGGCAGCAGGTTAATGCGCGGCATTTCAGTCGAAGCTCCTGAGCGCCAGGCCGCAAGCGGTCAGCAAGGCCGTCGCGTCGCGGTGCACGGCCTGGGTGCGGGCGCGCGCTGAGAGTTTCATTTGCCCGAGCGGGTCGCCCTTCTCGGCAGCGATACCGACCCGACTGGCGATGACGTCGGCCACGCCCGGGATGTTGGCGCAGCCGCCGCACACGAGGAGTTTCTCCGGCTGTTGGCGTCCGGATCCTGAGGCAAGGTAGAACTGCAGGGAGCGATTGACCTGCTGGGTCATGTCGTCGATGAACGGATCGAGCACTTCGGACTGATAATTGCCGGGCAGTCCGCCTTCCTTCTTGGCGCGTCCAGCCTCCTCGAGCGACAGGCCGTAGGTGCGCATGATTTCCTCGGTGAGCTGTTGGCCGCCGAAGGCGAAGTCGCGGGTGTAGGTGACCTTGAGGCTGCGCAGGACGCTGAAAGTGGTGCTGCTGGCACCGAAGTCGACCACGGCGATGGTCCGGTCGACGCCACCGTCGGGCATCTGATGGGTCAGCAGCCGGCAGGCGTTCTCCAGTGCAAAGGCTTCAACGTCGACGATTCTTGCGGTCAGTCCGGCGGCACGCACGGCGGCCTGCCGTTGCTCGACGTTCTCGGTGCGCGTCGCCACGAGCAGCACGTCATTGGTGTCCGGGTCCTTCTCCGAAGGTCCGATGACCTCGAAGTCGTAGCTCACCTCGTCCATGGGAAAGGGGATGTACTGATCGGCCTGCATCTGCACCTGCGCCTCGAGGTCGCCGGTGCGCAACGTGCGCGGCATCTGGATGATCTTGGTGATGGCCGCATCGCCGCTGATGGCGAGCGCCACCTCGGTGTTCTTGGTACCGGAGCGCTTGACTGCGCGGCGCACGGCCTCGCCGACCGCCTCCGCATCCACGATGCTCTTTTCGTTGATCGAGTTCACCGGCGTCGCTTCGGCCGCGTAACTCTCGACCCGATAATGCCCACCGGCCATGCTCAGCTCAATGAGCTTGATCGAGGACGTGGTTATGTCAAGTCCAATCAGTGGGCGGTGCTTCCGCGGGAAGAGGAACATTTTTTTCCTTTTCAGGGTCTTACGCCTGAAAATAGCCACCCCTCGTGAATATCGGACGCACTATATATCAGTGCAAGGTTAAATTGAACGTGAGCCGCCTCACGGAAACGCATCCCGCCGGGGCGGCCACCGTTAACCCGCACGAAAACTGATGGACAGTAGTCATCTCTCTATATCCCCGAGGCTGCACCGACGAGCCCCCTCGAGCCGCAGTATCTGCTGAGCCGGCGTGCAGGGCTGCGAACTTATCCACAATGCAGACGGTCGGTGATGGGGCGGGGTACGATGCATCCCCGGGAAGTGCCCGACCTTGAGCGGGGCCGTTTCTCCCTGCCACAGAGAGTTCTGATTCGGTGAAGCTGAAGCAATTGAGAGTTCCGGCCCTCGTGGCCGGCGCGCTGCTGCTGATGGGTCTGGTCGGGCTGTACGCCTACCTCTGCACCTACGTATACCTGGAGCCTTCGCTGCCGACGCTGGCACAGATGCATGATGTCCAGCTCAAGGTACCGCTGAGAATCTATACCGTCGACGGACAGCTGATGGCTCAGATCGGCACCGAGCAACGCGCCCCGGTGCGCTACGACCAGATCCCCCCCATGGTGCGCGATGCATTTCTCGCTGCCGAGGACCATCGGTTCTTTCATGAGGGTGGGATCAATCTGCTCAGCATTCTCAGGGCCGGCGTGGTGGACCTCATCGAGGGACGTAAGGCGCAAGGCGGCAGCACCATCACCATGGAGGCCGCCCGCAACGTATTCCTCACGCTGAACAAGACCTACCGGCGCAAGCTGCAGGAGTCGTTCATCGCCTATGAGCTGGATCACTACTTCTCCAAGCAGGACGTCTTTCAGCTGTATCTGAACGTCATTTTCTTCGGCGAGCGCTCCTATGGCGTGGCTGCGGCGGCCCAGACCTATTACGGCAAGACGCTCGCGCAACTGACCTTGCCTGAGGCCGCGACGCTGGCCGGCATCGTCCAGGCGCCCTCTCTCTACAATCCGATCGTCCACCCGCATCTGGCGGCGGATCGCCGCTCGTACGTGCTCACGCAGATGCTCGATCAGGGATACATCAGCGCCGCTCAGGCGCAGCAGGCGGATCGCGCGCAGATCGACGCGCGTTTGCACGCGCCGCGCGTCAGCGTTCAGGCCCCTTACGTTGCGGCGCTGGTCCGCCAGCAGATGCTGCAGCGCTTCGGGCCGGCGGCTGAGACCGCAGGCTACCAGGTGTACACGACCATCGATGGACGGCTGCAAGGCGCCGCCGATCACGCGGTGCAGCTCGGCCTGCTGGCCTATGATCGCCGCCACGGCTGGCGTGGTCCCATCGGTCGTACGGTGCTCGCACGCGGCGCGACGGCTGATCAGCTGCGGACGCTGACTGATCAATACGCGCCGATCGGCGTGCTCTCGCCTGCGGTGGTGGTTGGGGTTGGGCAGCACAGCGCCGAGGTCTACGTGCGCGACCACGGCTTCGGCAAGATCGACTGGAGCGGTCTGTCCTGGGCCGGTAAGGCGCTGCCGCATGGTCTGGTGGGTGCTGCGCCGCAGAGCGCGGCCGATGTGCTCTCGCGAGGCGACGTGGTGTACGTCGTGTGGCGCGACCCGCAGAACGTGCTGCTCGCACAGGTTCCGCAAGCCGAGGCCGCGATGGTGGCGCTCGATCCGGATGACGGGGCCATCGCCGCCCTGGTCGGCGGGTTTGACTACTACATCAGCAAATATGATCGGGCCGTCTTTGCGCAGCGTCAGCCCGGCTCGGGTTTCAAGCCGTTCTACTATTCCGCCGCGCTTGAGCGCGGCTTCACACCCGCGAGCACTTTTCTCAATGCACCGCTGGTCGTCGGGGGGGCGGGCTCGGAAAGTACCTGGCGGCCGGCAAACGATACTGGCCAGTTCGGCGGCCCGGTCCGTCTGCGCGTGGCGCTCGCACACTCTCTGAACCTGGTTTCGATCCGTCTCATGCGCGCGCTTGGGATTCAATACGTGAGCCAGTACGTCAAGCGCTTCGGATTCAATCCGCAGGCGCTGCCGCAGAACCTGACGCTGGCGCTCGGAACGCTCGAGACCAATCCGCTGCAGATGGCCACCGGCTACGCGGTCTTCGCCAATGGCGGCTACAGCGTGAAGCCATTTCTGATCGAGCGCGTCATAAACGCCACCGGTAAGACCGTCTGGCAGGCCAAGCCGCGCATCGCCTGCCATGGCTGTGGCCAGGATGTCACGCTCGCGCAACTGCAGCCGGCGGCGAATGCGGCCTCGTTGCTCGCCGAAGCGGACGCTCTGCGCGGCGGCGGCGCGGCCTATATCCCGTCCGGTCAGCTTGCACCGCGCGTGATCAGTGCAGACAACGACTACATCATGACCTCCATGATGCGCAGCGTGATCAAGTTCGGCACCGGCGTGCGCGCGCTTGCGCTGAACCGCAGCGACATTGCCGGCAAGACTGGCACCACCAATAACTGGAAGGACGCGTGGTTCAACGGCTTCACGCCGCACCTGGTGGCGAGCGTGTGGGCCGGGTTCGACGATGAGCGCACGCTCGGCTACGGCGAGGAGGGCGCGCATGTGGCGCTGCCGATTTGGATGCGGTTCATGGGTCAGGCACTCCAGGGCGTGCCGCAGTGGCGACGTCCCGAGCCGCCCGGCATCGTGCAGTTGCGCATCTCGCCGCGCACCGGGCTGCTGGTGAGCGATGAGAATCCAAACGGCATCGAAGAGATCTTCATGGCGAATCACCTGCCGAGCGGTCGGGGTGCGCTCGCGCAGCGGCCCAACCAGAACCAGGCCTCGGCGGAGTCGATTTTCTGATGGCCAAGCGCCCGACACCGCGCAGCGACAACCTGCGCCTGGCGCTGGCGCAGGAAGCGGCGCGCATCATGGCCGAACATGGCATCGGCGATTTTCTGCTCGCCAAGCGCAAGGCCGCCCAGCGCTTCGGTGTCGAGGACGGTGCGGTGCTGCCGAAGAACACCGAGATCGAGGCGGCGCTAGCGCAGTATCAGCGCTTGTTCGATGGCGACTCGCATGTTGAATCGCTTCACGCCCAGCGCCATGCCGCACTGATGGCCATGCGTCGACTACGCGAGTTCGAGCCAAGGCTGGTCGGGGCGGTGTTGCGGGGTACGGCGACCCGTCATGTCCCGGTACAGTTGCACCTGTTCGCCGATTGCGCAGAGACGGTAGCGATCAAACTGATCGACCTGGGGCTGGCGCACGAGGTGACCGAAAACCGCGTTCGCATGGACCCGGGGCGCGTGCTCGCCTATCCCGGGTTGCGTTTCCAGATCGAGGAGCAGCCCATCGAGGCGACCGTCTTTCCTCCCGAGGCCATCCGCCAGTCGCCTGTCAGTCCCGTCGACGGGCGCCCCATGCACCGCGCCAGCGCCGCCGAGGTGGAGGCGCTGCTCGCGAGTCCCTAGCGGCGCCCGATGTCCAGATAATCGCGCCGCACCGGGCCGGTGTAGAGCTGGCGGGGCCGGCCAATCCGCATGGCCGGATCGGCGATCATCTCCTGCCAGTGCGCAACCCAGCCCACGGTGCGCGCAATGGCAAACATCACGGTGAACATCGAGCGCGGGATGCCGATCGCGCTGTAGATGATGCCGGAATAGAAGTCGACGTTCGGGTACAGCTTACGCTCGACGAAGTACTCGTCCTTCAGGGCGATCTCCTCGAGGCGCAGCGCCAGCTCAAACAGCGGATTGTCCGAGCGGCCTAGACGCGCGAGCACCTTGTGGCACATCTCACGAATGATCTTTGCGCGCGGATCGAAGTTCTTGTAGACGCGGTGGCCGAAGCCCATCAGCCGCACGTGGCTCGACTTGTCCTTCGCCTGCGCGAGGAACTTCGGAATGTTGTCGACCGTGCCGATCTGCTCGAGCATGTTCAGCACCGCTTCGTTGGCGCCGCCATGCGCCGGTCCCCACAGCGCCGCCACACCTGCAGAAATCGCAGCGTACGGATTCGCCCCGGTGCTGCCAGCGAGGCGCACGGTGGAGGTGCTGGCGTTCTGCTCGTGATCGGCATGCAGGATGAACAGCAGGTCGAGCGCCTGGGCAGCCACGGGATCGACCTCGTATGGTTCGCAGGGCACCGCGTAGAGCATGTGCAGCAGGTTGCTGCAGTAGTCGAGGTCGTTGCGCGGATAAACGTACGGCTGCCCCAGGGCATGTTTGTGCGCCGCGGCGGCGATGGTCGGAATTTTCGCGATGATCCGGTGCGCGAAGATCTCCCGATGCCGGGGATTATAGATGTCCATGGTGTCGTGATAGAACGCGGACATCGAGGCGATGACCGCGGACACCATGGCCATGGGGTGTGCGTCGTAGTGAAAGCCATGGAAGAACCGCAGCAGCGATTCGTTGATCATCGTGTGATGACGGATGCTGCCGACGAACTCATCGAGCTGCTTGCGCGAGGGCAACTCGCTGTGCAGCAGCAGATACGCCACTTCCATGAAGCTGCTCTTTTCCGCGAGCTGCTCGACCGGATAGCCGCGGTAGAGCAGCACGCCGGCGTCTCCGTCGATATAAGTGATGCGGCTTTCCGTCGCGGCAGTCATGCCGAATCCCGGATCGTAGGTGAATACGCCGAGATCTTTATTGAGCTTCGATATGTCGACGACGGACGGACCGATTGTGCCGGGATGAACGGGCAGACTCACCTTGCGATCAGTGGCTCGGTCGACGAGTTCGAGTGTGTTCTGGGTCATGCGCAGGACGCTTCCATGGTTGAGCGGTCGGCGCCCAAGCGGGGGTGTCTCGAGCGTCGCGGGATCGGGGAAGGAGGTTTACACGGTCCGCGCCACGAATCAAGGTACAAATGCCGGCCCGAGCTTACCGGCCGGTAGCATGTGGCCGGCGAGCGCGTGCGCCGAAGCGCCGAGGCGGAAAATATGGCAAGGTGAGGCGCCTGCCCAGCCCGCCCCGGCACCATGATCCTGCTGCAAAACCCCCCGCTGGCTCTGTATGTGCACTTTCCCTGGTGCGTGCGCAAGTGTCCCTACTGCGATTTCAACTCGTTCACCTTGCACGGTGCGCTGACCGAGGATGCCTATATCGCGGCGCTACGCGCCGATCTGGAGGCGCAGTCGGGCGAGGTGCGCGACCGTGAGGTGATCAGCATCTTTCTCGGCGGCGGCACGCCCAGCCTGTTTTCCCCTCGCGCGATCGGTGAGGTGCTGACGATGGCGCGCGAGCACTTGCGACTTGCAGCACAACTCGAAGTCACCCTGGAGGCCAATCCGGGGACTGTCGAGCGCGGGCGATTCGCCGAGTATCGTGCCGCGGGTGTGAACCGGGTCTCACTGGGGGCGCAGACTTTCGATGCGCAGCGACTCATCGCCCTGGGGCGCATCCACACGCCGCGGGAGACGCAGAGCGCGGCGGAGGAACTGCATGCGGCCGGCCTGGCGAACTTCAACCTCGATCTGATGTACGGTCTGCCCGGCCAGGACACCGCCGGCGCCATCGAAGACATCGAGGCGGCCTTGCTGCTCGGGCCTGCGCACGTGTCGCACTACCAGCTCACCATGGAGCCCGGGACCCCGTTCGCTGCTCGGCCCCCGCCGTTGCCCGAGGAGGAAGAGATCGAGCGCATGCTGCGGGCCTGCGGTGAGCGGCTGGCGGCTGCCGGGCTCGCGCAATACGAAGTATCGGCCTACGCGCAGCCGGCGCGCCAATGTCACCACAATCGCAACTATTGGCACTTCGGGGACTACCTTGGGATCGGCGCCGGCGCGCACGGCAAGCTGACGCACGCCGAGGCGGGCATGGTGAGGCGCAGTGCGCAGACCCGCGAGCCGCGCCGCTATCTGGGGACGGCGGCGCGCGGGGCGATCGAGTGGCGGGCGGTGCCGGCCGAGCAACTGCCCTTCGAGTTCATGCTCAATGCCCTGCGTTTGCGGGAAGGGTTCGAGTCCGAACTGTTCAGCCGCCGAACCGGCTTGCCGTGGGCGGCGGTGGCCAAGTCGCTCGAGCAGCTGATCGCACGCGGGCTGCTGGAGTCGGACGGACGCTTCTACCGGGCCAGCCCGCTTGGCTGGCGGTTCCTGAACGAAGTCCTGTTGCGATTCCTGCCGGAAAGCGCGAAAAGCGCCGGCTGAATGGAATTGTCAATGGTTTTGGGCCGGTTGATGAGCCCGTGCGCGACGCCTTATGCACAGGGCCGGTGGCGCTGTCGTGAAATGAGTGAATTAGCTCTCATATCGCCCAAGTCGCTGAACGATGTCTCTATAACTCTTTGATGAATAAAGTAGAAACAGGGTGGTCATTTTTTCATCACTGCAACAAAACCGCAATGTGGCTGCGAAAATGAGCGCGGTCACCGGGAGTCGTCCACAGAGTTATCCACAGCTTTTGTGGATAATGCGCACGCCGGCGTGGCGGTCGGGCTACAACCGTCCGGTGCTTGAGCCCTGACGCGAGTCCAGCTACACTCCGCGCCCTTTTATTGAACTCAGGCCCCGCCTGACCGCATGGGCGGTCGGCCCGGGCCCTCGGATCCGAGCCACGTACTATGAAAGCCGCCATCCATCCCGATTACCAGGAAATCACGGTCACCTGCTCCTGCGGCAACTCGTTCAAGACCCGCTCCACGCTGGGCCATGACCTGCAGGTGGAAGTGTGCTCGAACTGCCACCCGTTCTACACCGGGAAGCAGAAGATCGTCGATACGGCGGGACGCGTGGACAAGTTCCGCAAGAAGTACGCCGGCGTCGGCGCTGCCAAATAGTCCCAGTCGGGCGGCCGGGCGCCGCCTGGGGTGCGGAACCGCCTTCGACCTGCGCTGTCTCATCAGCGGTCCGACCGGGGCCGTAAGGGGGCGGTGTGCAGGCGCTTCGCGCGAGCAATGCGAGGAAGAGCCTGCTGTTCACGCTGGTTGTAGCGGCGCATGTGTTCGTGATCGGGCTGCTCATCGCGGCAACGCGAACCCTGAATCTGCCCGGCGCTGCGACCACGCCCCTCAGTGCTCTGCTGCTGGTGTCGGTGCGTCGGCGGCCTATTCAGTGGTTGAACGCTCCGGCGCGGGTGACGCGCGACCCCGTGCGCGCCAGGGCTGCGGGGCCCATTGCGCTGAGTCTTCCGGCGGTTACGCAGCCGATTACCGTGCCTGGAGTGATCAACTGGACTCGAGCCGCCCATGAGGCTGTCCGCGCCATCCTGCGCCGCCGCCCGCCGATGGCTTTTGGATTTCCCGCGGGCGCCCGCGCCCGTGCTGCGCTGAACTCGGCGGCTTCCGGGGTGCGCTCTCAGGGGCGCGAGTCTTACCGGACGCGCACCGGGGAGCGCGTCTACCGTGCCGGCGGCAACTGCTATGTCGTGTCCGGGCCGCCCCCGCTCGATGCCTCGCAACTCGAGCGCGAGGCGCAGCTTTCCCGTGTCGAATGCAGCGGCGCACGGCGCGGCCCTCCGGCGGACAATCTGTTCAAAAATCTGCCGGCATACCGGCGCTACCACGCCCTGCCGCCGAACGCGGTGCGCCGGCGCGAGCGCCGCTCCCCGCCGGCCCGTTGAGTCGACTCGGGGCGAGCTCAGCGCGAGAGGTATCGGGACAGCCCAGCGTACAGCAGGGCAAGCAGTCCGGTGAGGTAGATGCCGTCGAAGGTGCCGGCGCCGCCGATGGAGGCGACCGGCGCGCCGAGCGCGCGCACCGATGGCAGATTGAGCAGGTCCGCGCCGATCAAAACGCCGCAACTACCGCTGATGTAGGCCAACGGCGCGGCGCGGCGGCGGGTGAGCGCGAGCGCGATGATGGCTGTCGCGCTAGCGGGCACGAACACCGGTAGCGCGATGCCGAAGCCGGGCACCGGCCGGGCCAGAAAATGGCACACCGCGGCCACGCAGGTGGTGGCTATTGCGCCGAGCACGTACAGTCGGTGCTTGACGAGCAGATAAAGGGAAAGCACGAGCGGAATCACCGCGCCGCCGAGGTTCACGGCGAGTACCGTCGCGCGAGTCTGACGCACCACGGGGATGACATACGTCATGCCGAAGAAGCGGATCTCATCCGCCGTGACGACTCGATGCGCGGGCAGATAGGCTACCGGGATGTTGACATAGCTGCCGATCAGCGAGAGCCCCAGGATGACCAGCAGCGTCAGCTCGCTGATCTGCATCGTCTCGGAGGCGTATCGCAGCAGCCGTACCGCCATCAGCACGCCCATCACGGCGAGCAGGCCCGCGAGAATCAGCAGCAACGGCGGGGTGATCGGGAAGTATTGGAATTCTGAGACGGGCATCGTGAGACTCTTGTGCGGCGTCGTGCGCCGCGCGTTGCTCTCATCGGCCTGAGCCGGGCGGTATTGTGGTCGAGATGCCCGCGCCTCACAAGCGCGACCGTTTGCCGGCCGCGAGCCATTTGCAGAGCCTCGGCGCAAGCGTTTCGAGGCTTAAGTCAATATCGATCTGCCGCGGCGTACCGATAATTCATGGTGGTCAGAGCAATCGCCACCGGCAAGCACTCGCCAACACGGCGCGGTCCGCGCGGCGCAGCTCATCGGCATGGAGTGCGTAATTGACGCGTAACACCGCATCGCTCAGCTGGTCGCTTTTGCGGGGGCAGTTGCTGCATTGGCTGCTCTCGGATGATTACCGGCCCGAGTACCTTGCCTATCTGCTCTCGCCGCGCGCTTATCCGACCCTCATGGCCGGGCGGCGCAACCAGCTCATCCTGACCCGGGTGCGCGCCCTGTCGCTGATGTTCGCGGCGCTCACGCTGTTGTGGATCCCGCTCGATCTGGCCGCGCTGCCGCTCCGTGTGGCGGGATCTCTGTCGCTTTCGCGGGGATGTGCGAGCGTAGCGTTCCTCCTGCTCGCCGCGAGCACTCGCCGGGAGTCGTCGCTGCCGCGGGTCTACGCCAGTCTGGCAGCGTTCTACGCGGTCCCCACGGCGTTCTATTTTGTTTCTCTGCTGCTGCTGCGCGAGGTCGGGGCCGACAGTCCACTGGCCGCAGTCGCGCTGCACGCTTACGGCATCGTGCCGGTGGTTGCCATGGCAGGACTCGGGGTGTTTCCGCTGACCATCCTCGAGACCTCGGTGTTTGCGGCGCCGATCATCCTCGGCGAGTGGTTCACCCTGCATCTGCATCTTGGCACGTTCCTGCCGGGCGGCGCCGCCGATGCTCTCTGGCTGCTGATTCTGATGGCCGGTGTCGCGCTGGTCGTGGCTGTCAGCCAGCTGGGGTTTGCGCTCGCACTGGTCAGCCAGTCGCTGCATGATCCGCTGACCGGGTGTTACTCGCGTGCCAGCATCGAAGAGTTGCTTCAACTGCATTTTCAGGTGTCGGTGCGCTTCGGTTCGCCGCTCGCCGTGGCGTTCATCGATCTGGATGCATTCAAGTCAATCAACGATGAGCACGGTCACGAGGCCGGTGACCGAGTGCTCGCCGCAGCGGCGCGCAGCATCCGCGCCGCCCTGCGCGCCGGCGAGTGCATCGGGCGATGGGGAGGCGAGGAATTCGTGGTGGTCTTTCCAGGCAAGCCGGCAGCCGCGGCGATGCAGTGTCTGCGGGGGATGCGCGCGCGTGGCCTGGGGCGGCGTCCAGGCGGCGGGCCGGTGACCGGTACCGTAGGTGTCGCGGAACGGACCGCCGACGCGTGTTCGGCATGGGAGGCGCTTGTGCGGATTGCCGACCAACGCATGTACGTTGGCAAGAGTGCGGGGCGCGACTGCATCGTGGGACCAGATTAACTTAACGGCATTAGTCGCAGGGGACACCGCGCGGTGTCGCGGTGCCCTGGGCGGTCACGGACAACGAAGCGCCAGTCGGCAATGGCCGGCAAAGTGCATGCAGACTGCTTGGGAGTTTTGGGTCGGGACTGGTGTGCGGATCGCCCGCTGCGCGTGCCTGCACGGTTCGAGCGCGCCATGCGACTCGATCTATCCCATCTCCTGTACGGGGATTTTGCCCGTGTCGCGAACCCCGCTACCATGCAGCAGGTCTGAACGCATGAGCTGAGGTCCCTGAGCCATCGGGCGCTGGCGAGTCCAACGATCGCTGTTGCGTACGCCGGGGCGTTCAAGTGTCTGCGGAACGGTCGATCGCAATGGCATGGTGTTGCCTGAAGGAGAGTCGTTTGTGAGTCAACCTTTTGTGCGCCCGGATGTTGCTGCCTTCCTGGCGGCGGCGGCCGCCTCGGGGATGCCGCCGATCAACGCCCTGCCCGTGGCGGAGGCGCGTACCGCGGTCCGTGCCCGGACTGCGACCAACGACATCGAACCGCTCGCGCTGCCCGTGGTGCGCGACCTGGCGTGTCCGGGCGGCGGCGGGCGCATCCCGCTGCGGCTGTATGACCGGCGGGTCACGCGCGGCACAGGACCGGTGATTCTCTATTTTCACGGCGGCGGTTTCGTGTTTGGTGATTTGGATACGCACGACCGCTTGTGCCGCACCCTCGCCGGGTGCGCCGATCTGCCCGTGCTGGCGGTGGATTACCGCCTCGCTCCTGAGCATCCCTTTCCGGCATTTGTCGAGGACGCCGAGTCGGTGGCCCGGTGGCTGGCTGGCTGTCCGGCCGAACTCGGCCGGGTGCCGAGCGGCATGGTGACTTGTGGCGACAGCGCCGGCGGTCACCTGGCCATCCTCGTGGCGCAGCGCCTGGGGCAGGCGCCTGCGGCACTACCGGTGTTGGCGCAATGGGCGATCTACCCCTTCCTCGGCGGCGGCGAGGATTGGGAGTCGGTGCGTACGCTGGGCGAGGGATATCTGCTTACCCGGGCGGCGATGAGTTGGTTCGACGCACTCTGCGGCAACCCATACGGTGATCCCCGCTATACGCTGCTGCGCGGTCCGGTGCCCGCCACGCCGCTGTTGGTACAGACTGCCAGTCTCGATCCGCTGCGTGATCAGGGCGTGGCTTACGCGCAGCTGGCGCGAGCCGCCGGCGCGAGGGTCACCCATATCGAGGCCGAGGGAATGATTCATGGATTCGCGGTTCTGCGCCGCGCATTGCCCTCGGCTCAGGCAGACGTCGAAGCGTGCATCAGAGCCGGGCTCGCGCTCATCGAATGACGCTCTCGCGCAGGCTCTGTGTCTGCCCGACCAGGGCCGACGGCGGCTTGGGCAAAGTGGGTCAGTTGCGACCGGACGCGAAACCCGCGCGTTCGCAATTCGGCAATGGTTGGGCCACTGCGCTCCGCGGCGCTATTCCGCGTTCTGCACCTGCTCGCGCGCTGCGCTTGCATGTGTCTGATTCAGAAAAGGACTCACGATCGTCCAACCTCGTTAGCTACATCGCCAGCTACACACCAAAGTTCTGCAATTTCCGCGACACGGCAAGCCGAAATCTTCAGGGTTTCAACTGGCCGGAGCCCAACCTTGCAATCAGCCGAATCAGGTGTCGCGTCACATGACCGCCCACCACGGACACGCAAGTATGCCCGGCCTGATGACTCTGATCTGCGGATCGCAACTCAGCAAGACAGCCCGCGGCGTATTCGCGTGACGTTCGCGAAAAGTGACCAGGTGCCGCGCTTCGTCTGCACCGACCGAGTTGCCCGCCTTGACCTCGACGGGTAGCAGCTGCCCGTTCTCCTCCAGAATGAAATCGACCTCCTGACCTGAGCTCAGTCGCCAGTGGTGGAGATCACGAGACGGCGAGCCATCCCGCCAGACGAGCAAGTCGCTGGCAATCAGGGTCTCCAGGTGGAAGCCCGTCGGGGCGGTCTCGCGCGAGGCCGCCAGGGCGAGCGCGGCATCGACGCTGTACAGCTTCGGCGCCTTGATCACACGCTGGCTTGAGTTTCTCGAATACGGCGGGATGAGTTCGATGAGATAGCTGCGTTGGAGCGCTTCAAGCCATCGCCGGATGGTGGTGACCGGTGTGCCCAGGTCGTTGGACAGGCCAGTCACATTGAGTTCCTGCCCGGTTCTTGCGGCCGTCAGTCGCACGAAGGCTTCCAGTCGCGGAGCTGACTCGACTTCGAGGATCTCCAGGATGTCGCGGCGGGAAAAGATCTCCACGTAGTCATCGAGTACCCGCAGGCACTGATCCGCGGGGGCTGCCAAGGCCCGAGGGAACCCTCCCGTCCTGACGACGGCTTGCCAATCCAAGGCCCCGCTGGAGGCGGCCCGTCGTTCAAGCTCGGCGATCACCGCCGCTTCCTCGGGACCGAACAGGAAGCTCCAGCCCCGGAGTTCCTCGTCGAAGCGCAGTTCGCTCAGCGTCAGGGGCCGGAGCGTGCGGTACGTTGCGCGCCCCACCAGGGAGTCACTGACGGACTGCCCGACATTGGGCTGGTTCGACCCGCTGACCAGGTATTGGCCCATTCGCCCGTCCCGATCGACGACCGCCTTGATGGCCAGCATCAGGTCCGGAGCCCGTTGCACCTCGTCGATGAAAGCCCCACCGTCGCCGAGGTCCGCCAGGAACCCTTCGGGGTCCGCAATGGCCTGTTCGCGAACGTCGCGGTCATCGAGCGTTCGCCGCGCGAAGCCCTGTGCTTCAGCGATTTCCTGACAGATAGTGCTTTTGCCGACCTGCCGCGCCCCCATCACCGCAACCACGGGGTACAGCGTCAGGTCGGCACTCAGCTGGGGCTGAATGACCCGCGGGTAGTGGGTGTTTGCGTCGGCCATATCAATACGTTATATTTCCGTCTGGCGGCCAATATACCGTAGGAATATTGTCATGGCAAATGGGTACTCGGCGGACGATCTGCTGGAATTTCTTGACCATGCCGGCGACAAGGGGCTCATGCCGGCAGCCACCGCCCAGGCCCTGGCCGTCGCGACGAGAAATGTCCTCGCCATCCTCTCTGACGATGAGAAGGCCGACCTGAGCCAGTTGGACCTCGACACGGCCATCAAGCGCTTCACGAACAAGCGTGCCAAGGATTTCAATCCCACGTCGTTAAAGGAGTACGGCCGCCGGGTTCGGCGCGCGGTCGAGTTGTTCCTCAACTGGCGCGAGGATCCCGCGAACTTCACGATCAAGACCCGCACCACCAGCGCGCCCCGCAAGAAGGACAGGGGGGCCGCCAACAGCGAGCCCGTGACAAGGGACGCCACGGAACAAGCCCCGGACGACGTTGCGGGAACCTATCGTTCTTCGGTTCCCGTTCGGCCAGGCGTTGTCGTAACTCTGATCAATATTCCGAATGACCTGACCAGCGCCGAGGCCGAGCGGATCGCCGGTTTCGTCAGGATGCTAGCGCTCGATCGATAGGGAAGTCTCATGGCGAGAAGAACCAAGAAGGGCGCTGGCGACAGTGCCACCACCGCCAACCTCGGCTTCGAGGCCGAGCTGTGGGCCGCTGCGGATGCACTGCGCAACAACATGGACGCAGCCGAGTACAAGCATGTTGTCCTCGACTTCATCCTGAATACATGCGATCGGTGAGTTGATAGAAGTCTTTGTGACCGATTACGGCCTAAGGAGAAGCGCAGAATGGCAATTCCAGATTTCCAGGCGCTCATGCTGCCCCTTCTCCGGCTGTGTTCCGATGGGCACACCCACTCACTGGCCGAATCAGTTGAGACGCTCGGGAACGAATTCAACGTTTCGCCGGAGGAAAGACAGATCTTGCTCAAGTCTGGTTAGACCAGGCTGTACAACCAAGTTGCCTGGACATCCACGTATCTGCGAAAGGCCGGGCTACTCGATGCGACGGGCGCAGGGAAATTTCGCATCTCCGATCTTGGGCGCAAGCTACTCGCCAGCGCACCTCCCTCGCTAGATGTTGCGTATCTTGCCAAGGAGTTTCCAGCCGTCGCGCAGTTCTTGAAGGGGCGTCGGAATGCAAGCGCGGCAATCTCCGGCACCCCTCCATTTGACGAGATGACAAAGGCGTGGGCCTCGCGACCAGAAGTAATGGCGCGAGTTGCCCGCAAGATGGATGACGCGTTCGGCGTCCCCGAGACGCGGCAGGCCGTCCTTCAGCTAGCGGCATTTGCAATCGCGAACGCAGACGAAGAGCGGCCAGGCGGCTGGATTGTGAGGGAGACACCGCGAGGACTGCGCTTGCTGACCGGCAGGCTGATCGCGCTCGATTTCAGGAAGGGCAGGCTCCACATCGCCGTACAAGGCGCCGTCTCGACCGAAGAATACACAGCGCTTGGTGCTGATCCGGAGAAGGAAGATGTAGAGTTCCGATCGATTCCGGGAGCGCAGTTGCTGTCAATTCCGCCTCGGCAAGCGCCGGCAGCCCTCCCTTCGTTGAAGGCACGATTCAATGCATTCGTCGACAGCGCTATGGCGCAGATCAGGCGACCTGTCGATTTGTCAGACCACTGCCCGGAAGCAGTTGCCTTGATTGGGCAGGCGGTGGGACGAATCCTTCCTCAGCCGGTGGCAGAGGAGGAGCCTGTCGAAGAGGTCGGCGCTGATGGTGCCAGCGATACTACTGAAGAAGGCCGAACTCCGATCGTCCGCGGTCGAGCTCCGATATTCGAGCTCGGCAACCAGTCGCTACTAGGACTGGTTGATGAAATCGAGAGAGACCGGATTGCGCTTCCGGATCTTCAGCGGCCATTCGTATGGGAGGACACAGAGGTTCGAGATCTGCTCGACTCGCTGTTCGTTGGCTTCCCCGTCGGTACCCTCGTCTTCTGGCAGGCATCGGGCGATACCGATGCCAGGATGGTGGGAACTGGTTCGGACCCCTTGTCCGTAACGGACTACCTCTACCTTGGGCAATTGCTTCCACTGCTTACACATAGAAGTGTCTCCGACGTCGTGGGACGAACGTTTCTATGGAGTAAGGAAACAAAGGGACATTTGAACGACGCTGTCTCGGCAATCGCGCCTGTAAGAAACGACATTGCGCATGTCAGGGAGGTGGACCGAGAGAGGTTAATGCGGGCAACCCTCGCGGCTGCCGACATCAAGAAGGCTGTTGCTGGATAGGCACACCCCTTGCTCGTCGAATCCCAGCCACGGATCTAGCTACAAACCAGCTACCGATCCAGCTACAAGACTAGCTCAGACGAGATTGGACGCCAGCGGACGAATCTGGCTAAAAACCACTGAAACTCAGGGGCTTAACGCATCTTCCGCGGATATCAACGGACGCACCCGGATCCTATTCGGCGTTCTGAACCTGCTCGCGCATCTGCTCGATGAGTACCTTCATGTCCACCGCGCAGCGGGTGGTCTCAAGGTCCTGGGATTTCGATGAGAGCGTGTTCGCTTCGCGGTTCAGCTCCTGCATCAGAAAATCGAGGCGCCGCCCGGCCGGCTCACGACCGGCCAGCACGCGCCGCACTTCGGTGATGTGTCCTGTGAGCCGCTCGAGTTCCTCGTCCACATCGAGCCGCTGCAGTAGCAGCGCGATTTCCTGCTCGAGGCGATCCGGCTCGGCGCCCGCGGCCAGCTCCTTGATCCGATCCCGCATCTTTCCAGTCAGCCGCGCCTGAATCTCGGGCAGGCGCGCCTGCACCTGCCGGACCAGGGCCTCGAGCGCTGTACAGCGCTGTTCGAGAATCTCGCGCAGCTTCTGTCCTTCGCGGGCGCGGGCCGCGCAGAGATCCGTGACCGCCGCATCGAACACCTCGCGGGCCGCGGCGAGCAGGGCCTCGCCCGCCACGCTTTGCTCCTTCAGGATGCCCGGCCAGCGCAGCACTTCGAGCAGATTGACCGTGCCGGCCGGATAAGCGCGGCTCAGCTCGCCGATGCGAGCGGTGAGCCGCTCCAGGGCGAGAGCATCCACCTCGAGGCTGGCAGCCGTCTGCGCGGGCCGGTAGCTGATGGTGCAGTCGAGCTTGCCGCGGCGCACGTCCTGCGTCAGGCGCTGGCGCAGCTCGCCCTCGGCCGCGCGCAGTTCCTCGGGCAGGCGGAAGCCGGCCTCGAGAAAGCGGTGATTGACGCTGCGCAGCTCGCACACGAGGCTGCCCCAGGAGCCTGAGCTTTCGCGGCGTGCGAAGCCTGTCATGCTGGAAATCAAGTGGAAACGCTACGCTCCGTGTGTCGTGGAATGATATAAAGCGGACCCCGCACTTTAACAGATATACAGGTCTCATTTGCGGATCGACTACGCTGACGTCAGCCTGCAGGGCGGACGGGGTGAGAATCAGGATCGGGTCACGGTCGCGGTCGGCGAGCATGCCGCGTTGCTGATCGTCGCGGATGGCATGGGTGGCTATGCCGATGGCGGACGCGCCGCCGAAGTGGCCCGCCAGACCGTCCTCGAAGCGTTCCGGCAGGTCGCGCAGCCCGTGTTCGATCCGCTGGGGTTTCTGCACCTGACGCTGGGCCGGGCGCATGAGGCGGTCGTCAAACTCGGCGCCCAGGCGGCGCTCGATCAGCGTCCCCGCGCCACCTGCGCGCTGTGCCTGGTGCAGCAGGGGGCCTCCTGGTGGGCGCACGTCGGCGACAGCCGGATCTACCACGTGCGGGGCGGAAAACTCATCGGCCGCAGTCGCGACCACAGCCACGTCGAGGGGCTGCTGCGCGAAGGGCTCATCACGCCCGAACAGGCGCAGGCTCACCCGATGCGCAATTATGTCGAGTGCTGCCTCGGCGGCGGGCCGATTCTGCCGGACATGGCGCTGACGCGCCGCCGGCCGCTCGAAGTGGGCGATGCGCTGCTGTTGTGCACCGATGGGCTCTGGGGGCCGCTGAAAGACGAGGAACTCGCTGCCGAATTCGCTGCGCCGGCCACGCCGCTGCGCGATACGTTGCTCGAGTTGGCCCGACGGGCGGTGCGGCGCGCGGGCACCGGCAGCGACAACACCTCGGCCGCCGCGCTGCGGTGGCTCGGCGATAAATAGGAGCGACTGGACAGAGCGATGACCCGACTGAGCGGACGCGCCGCGGATCAGATGCGGCCCGTGACATTTACGAAACGCTTCGCCAAGCACGCCGAAGGAGTGGTGCTGGTGGAGTTCGGCGACACTCAGGTGCTGTGTACCGCGAGCGTCGAGGAAACGGTGCCGGCCTTTCTGCGCGGCAAGGGGCAGGGCTGGATCACCGCCGAGTACGGCATGTTGCCCCGCGCAACCCACACCCGTTCGCCGCGCGAGGCGGCCCGCGGCAAGCAAAGCGGCCGGACGCTGGAGATTCAGCGCCTGATCGGACGTTCGCTGCGAGCCGTGGTGGATCTGAAGGCGCTCGGGGAGCGTACGATCACCATCGATTGCGACGTCCTGCAAGCCGACGGCGGGACGCGGACGGCTTCCATCGCCGGCGGCTACGTCGCGCTCGCGCAAGCCTGCCGCAGACTCGAGCGGCGCCGGCTGATTCCGCGCACGCCGCTGCATGGTCAGGTGGCGGCCGTGTCGGTCGGGATCGTCGGCGGTGTCACGGTGCTCGATCTGGAGTATTCCGAGGACTCGCAGGCCGAGGTCGACATGAACGTGGTGATGAATGACGGCGGAGCGTTCATCGAAGTGCAAGGAACGGCCGAGGGCCACGCCTTCCGTCGGCACGAGCTCGACGCCATGCTCGCGCTCGCGGCAAGCGGTATCGAGCGGCTGTTCCCGCTGCAATTGCAGGCCATCGACGCATGAAAATCGTGCTCGCGAGCGGTAATGCCGGCAAGCTGCGCGAGCTGGCCGGACTGCTCGCGCCCCAGGGTGTGGCGGTGCTGCCGCAAGCCGCATTCGGCATCGAGACGCCGCCGGAGACGGGCACAACCTTTCGCGACAACGCGCTGCTCAAGGCGCGTCATGTGGCCCGCCTCACCGGCCTGCCGGCACTCGCCGATGACTCCGGTATCGAGGTCGACGCTCTGCAGGGCCGCCCCGGAGTGTATTCGGCCCGTTATGCCGGCGAAGGGGCCAGCGATGAGGCCAATCTGCGTAAGCTGCTCGCCGAGCTCGACGGTGTGCCGCAGGCCGAGCGGGGCGCGCGTTATCAATGTGTCATCGCCCTGGTGCGCTCGCCCGAGGATCCCGACCCTCTGCTGGCCACCGGCACCTGGGAGGGGCAGATCGAACGCGCGCCGCGTGGTAGCGGCGGGTTCGGCTACGATCCGGTGTTCCTGCCGTGCGGCTCGACACGCACCGCCGCGGAGCTCGACCCGGTCGAGAAGAACGCCGTCAGCCATCGCGGTCAGGCCCTACGCGCCCTCTCGACACGGGCCGGAGAGCTGTTCGCGCGCTCCGCCAGCACGGCCACACGGGGTGGCCGTCTCTTCGTGCTCGCCGCGCCCTCCGGAGCCGGCAAAACGTCGCTGGTACGCGCGCTGCTTGAGCGCAAGCCTGGGTTGAGCCTTTCCATCTCGCATACCACCCGATCGCGGCGGCCGACGGAGCTTGAGGGTCGCGAGTACTACTTCGTCACGGTCGAGCAGTTCGAGCAGATGGTCGCGCAGCGACGCTTCCTCGAGCATGCTCAGGTGTTCGGCAATTATTATGGAACCGCGCGCGATCCGGTCGAGCTGCAGCTCGCGGCCGGCCGCGACGTGGTGCTCGAGATCGACTGGCAGGGGGCGCGTCAGGTGCGCGCCGCGCTGCCGCAGTGCCAGAGCATTTTCGTGCTCCCGCCCTCGCGCGAAGCGCTGGAACAGCGTCTCCGCGGCCGCGGTACGGATTCCGCTGAGGTGATCGCGCGCCGCCTGCGTGAGGCGGTCGGCGATATGGCGCACTGGGATGAGTTCGACACTGTCGTGATCAATGACGATTTCGAGCGTGCCGTCGAGGATCTGGTGCACATTGTCGAGGGCCGCGACCACCCTTGGGCGGCATCCCGGCCGCAGCTCGCACCGTTGCTGGCCCGGCTGCTGGCCTGAACGGTGGGGCTTGCCGTATAGTAGGCATCCCTTGCGCGCCAGCCGCGCCCGTCATTTCACTTCAGCATTCAAGAACCGCCATGGCCCGTATCACCGTCGAAGACTGCCTGCAGAACGTCGATAACCTCTTTCAGTTGGTGATTCTGGCGGCGCAGCGCGCCCGACGACTCGCCAACGGGGCAGAGCCGACCGTCGCGCTCGAGAACGACAAGCCAACGGTGGTCGCCCTGCGCGAGATCGCCGCGGGCAACGTCACGATCGAGATGCTGCGCGAGCCGGAGCCGCCACCGGCCGAGCCGGCCGTCCCGGAAGTGTCCGAGCTCGACATGCAGTCCGCATTCCGCGCGCCGCAGTTCGGACTCGGCGAATAGCCGCCGGAGACCGGACGCCCGCCGTGATATGGATTACGCCTCGTCCCTGCTCGGGCTGCTTCCCGGTGGACGGCGTACTCCCGGGCTGAAGGAACTGCTCGCGACCGTCGGCAGCTACCTGCCGACGGACCAGGTCGACCGCGTGCGTGCTGCCGCGGAATTCGGTGCCTCGGCCCATGAAGGCCAGAAACGGCTCTCCGGCGAGCCGTATATCGCGCACCCGGTCGCCACTGCGGCCATCCTCGCCGACCTGCGTCTCGATGCCGATACGCTGATCGCAGCGATCCTGCACGACGTCATCGAAGACACCCCGACGCCGAAGGACCAGCTCGCCGCGCGCTTCGGTGCAGACGTCGCCGAGCTGGTCGACGGCGTGACCAAACTCGACGCGATCCAGTTCAAGAATCGCGAGGAAGCGCAGGCGGAATCGTTCCGCAAGATGCTGCTCGCGATGGTGCGTGATCTGCGCGTCATTCTGGTCAAGCTCGCCGACCGCACGCACAACATGCGGACCATTCAGGCGATGCCGCCGCACCGGCGCCGCGCAATCGCTCGCGAGACGCTCGATATCTATGCGCCGATCGCCGAGCGGTGCGGTCTGTACAACCTCAAACTCGAGCTCGAGGAGTTGGGATTTCGGGCGCTGTACCCACGTCGTTATCGCGTGTTGGAACATGCCTTGCGCAAGGCGCGCGGCAATCAGAAGGAGTTCCTGCACAAGATCGAGCAGCAGCTTTCGGCTGCACTGCTCAAGCACGGGATTCAGGCTCGAGTGGAAACGCGTGAGAAGCACATCTACAGCATCTACAAGAAAATGCTGCGCAAGCGCGCCTCGCTCGCGGAAATCGTCGACGTCTACGGGCTGCGCATCATCGTCGATGAGCTGGACACCTGTTACCGGGCAATCGGCGTCGTGCACTCGGTGTTCAAACCCATGCCCGGGCGGTTCAAGGACTACATCGCCATTCCGAGGGTGAACGGCTACCAGTCCCTGCATACCACGCTGTTCGGTCCGAACGCAGTGCCGATCGAGGTGCAGATCCGTACCGAGGATATGCATCGGGTGGCCGAGTCGGGAATCGCCGCGCACTGGAAATACAAATCGGGCGAGGATGCCGGTTCGATGGAACAGGCGCGCGCCAGAGAGTGGCTGTCCGGCCTCGTCGAGCTGCAGGAAGATGGCAGCTCCGAAGAATTTCTCGAAAGCGTGAAGGTCGATCTGTATCCCGACAAGGTGTACGTTTTCACGCCAAAGGGCAAGATCCTGCGCCTGCCGAGCGGCGCCACCGTGGTGGATTTTGCGTATGCGGTGCACACCGACGTGGGGAACCGGTGCGTCGCGGCCAAGGTGGACCGACGGCTGACCCCGCTGCGCACCGTGCTGCGCAATGGGCAGACCATCGAGATCATCACGGCCAAGGGTGCGGTTCCCAACCCTGCGTGGGTGGGATTCGTGGTCACTGCCAAGGCGCGCAGCGCCATCCGGCATTACCTGAAGAGCCTGCGTCGCAGCGAGGCGATCGCCCTCGGCCAGCGGCTGCTCGCACAGGCGCTCGCGGAATTCAACCTGGCCCTGGAGACCATCCCCGCCGAGACGCGCGCAGTGATGCTCGGGGAACTCGGCATGAAGGACATGGACGAGCTGTACGAGCGCATCGGGCTCGGCGAGCGCCTGGCGCCTCTGGTGGCGCGTCGGCTGCTGCCGGCCGGGGAGCCGGAGCATGGCGCTGCTCTGCCGGCGCCCCTGGCGATCGCGGGCACCGAGGGGCTGCTGGTGACCTATGCGCGCTGCTGCTTCCCGCTGCCCAATGACCCCGTGTTCGCATTTCTCTCGGCGGGGCGTGGCGTGGTGATCCACCGCGACCGCTGCGTGAACGTCGAGGACTACCGCAAGCACCCCGAGAAGTGGCTGCCGGTGAGCTGGCAACCCTCTGCCGAGCGGCTGTTCAGCTGCGAGATCCGCGTGGATGTCGTCAACCGAACGGGCGTGCTCGCCGGGGTGGCGGCGGCCATCGCCAGTGCCGATACCAACATTCATCACGTCTCGATCGAAGAGCAGGAAGGCGATGCGTCGATTCTGACCTTCGAACTGAAGGTGCACGACCGCAAGCATCTGGCGCGGGTGATGCGTGTGATCCGGCGCTTGCCCGATGTCACGCGCGTGAGCCGTACCATCGCCGCGCATGCGCGTGGCGGTCGTGCCGACAGCGACGAGCTCGACGAATCAGATTCCAACTCCCACATTTCATGAGGAAGCACATGAGCCGCACGATCATCCACACCGACAAGGCGCCACCGGCAATCGGCACGTACTCCCAGGGCGTACGCGCCGGGGATACCGTCTATCTGTCCGGACAGATCCCGCTCGATCCTGCCACCAAGGAGTTGGTGAGTGGTGGCATCGAGGCGGAGATCAGCCGGGTATTTGAGAATCTTGCGGCGGTTGCCGAGGCGGCCGGGGCCACTCTGGCTCAGGCGGTCAAGGTCAACATTTATCTGACCGACCTCGCCAACTTTGCCAAGGTCAACGAAATCATGGCGCAATACTTTCCGCAGCCGTATCCGGCGCGGGCAGCCGTCGGGGTGGCCCAGCTGCCGCGGGGCGCGCGCGTCGAGGCGGAGTGCATCCTGTACCTTGGCTGAAGCAGCGCGCAGAAGCGGCGCGAACGAACAGCGCCCGGTGACAGCCCTGCGCGGCGTCGGCGCAGCGCTCGCCGATCGACTGCGCCACCTCGGCGTCACGCAGGTGCAGGACCTGTTGTTCGTCCTGCCGGTGCGCTACGACGACCGGACGGAGCTGAAGCGGATCGGATCGCTTTGCGCGGGGATGCGCGCCCTCGTCGAGGGTGAAGTGCAGCTCACCGAAGTGGTGTTTCGTCGCCGCCGCCAGCTGCTGACCCGGCTGTCGGACGGTTCGGGATTCCTGACGCTGCGCTTCTTTCATTTCTCGAGCGCGCAGCAGCAGGGACTCGCACGCGGCGCCCGCCTGCGCTGCTTCGGGGAGGTGCGCCGCGGCCCACAGGGGCTCGAGATGGTGCATCCCGAGTATCGGCACGTCACCCCGGGGGCGGATGCTGTGGAGGAGACGCTGACGCCGCTGTATCCGCTCACCGAGGGTGTCACGCAGGGGCGGCTGCGCGTGCTGATCGGGCAGGCGCTCGCCGAGCTCGACAATGCGGGTGTGCACGACTGGGTGCCGCAGGAGGTGCTCGCGGATCTGGCGCTGCCGTCCTTGCGCGAGGCGCTGCGCTATGTGCACCGGCCGCCGCGCGATGCGCGCCTGGAGGATCTCTCCGCCGGGCGCCATCCGGCACAGCGCCGTCTGGCGTTTGAGGAGCTGCTCGCACATCAGGCCAATCTGCGCTTGCTGAAGCGCGCGACGCGTACCGATCCGGCGTGGGCGCTCGAGGATGCTGCCGGGCTGGCCGGGCGTCTGCTCGCCTCGCTGCCGTTTCGACTGACCGGTGCGCAGGCACGGGCGCTCGCGGAGGTCGAAGCGGACTTGCGCGCCGAGCGACCGATGGTGCGCCTGGTGCAGGGGGACGTGGGCTGCGGCAAAACCGTCGTGGCGGCGCTCGCGGCCGCCCGAGCCGCCGGCAGCGGCCTGCAGGCGGCGCTGATGGCCCCTACCGAGCTGCTCGCCGAGCAGCACGCCCGCAATTTTCGCGCCTGGCTGCAACCGCTCGGTTTGCCGGTCGCGCTGTTGAGCGGCGCCCAGCCGGCGCGCGCCCGCCGCAGTGCGCTCGCAGCGGTGGCGGGCGGGGAGGTGCAGGTGGTGGTCGGGACGCATGCGCTGTTCCAGGAGGGCATCGCGTTCGCCAATCTGGCGTTGGTGATTGTGGATGAGCAACACCGCTTTGGCGTGCAACAGCGCTTGCGCCTGCAGGAGAAGGGACGGGCGCGCGGACGCTTTCCACATCAGCTGATCATGACAGCGACGCCCATCCCGCGCACCCTCGCCATGACTGCTTATGCCGACCTCGACGTGTCGGTCATCGATGAGCTGCCGCCGGGTCGCACCCCGGTGCAGACCGTGGTGATCGCCGAACAGCGCCGTGACGAAGTGGTGGCGCGCGTCTCTCAGGCGTGCCGCTCGGGCCGACAGGTCTATTGGGTCTGTCCATTGATCGAGGAGTCCGAGGAGCTGCGCGCCCAGGCCGCGGAGGAGACCGCCGCACAACTCGCCGAAGCGCTGCCCGAGATCCGCGTCGGTCTGGTGCACGGCCGACTCAACGCAACGAAGAAGGACGCGGCGATGCTCGCGTTCCAGTCCGGCCGGATCCAGCTGCTGGTGGCCACGACCGTCATCGAGGTGGGTGTCGATGTGCCGAACGCGACGCTCATGGTGATCGAGAATGCCGAGCGCATGGGACTGGCACAGCTGCATCAGCTGCGCGGTCGCGTGGGGCGCGGTGCGGCCGCGAGCAGCTGCGTGCTGCTGTACCGGGCGCCGCTCTCATTACTGGCGCGGCGCCGGCTCGAAGTGATGCGCCAGACCAATGACGGTTTCGAGATCGCCCGCCGCGATCTGGAGCTGCGCGGACCCGGAGAGCTGCTCGGCACGCGCCAGACGGGCCTGGCGCAGATGCGGGTGGCGGATCTGATGCGCGATGCGGATCTGCTGCCGCGCGTGCAGGCGGCCGCGGAGGTGCTGCTGAACGGTTATCCGGATAATATCGCCGCGCTGTCGGCTCGCTGGATCGCCGGGGGCGAACAATATGGCAGGGTGGGATAGAGGCGATGTCAGCGACGATTGCACATACGGAGACACCGCGTAGCGGTGGCGAGGCGCCGCTGTTGTACCGCTTGGCACGTCGCGTCGAGGAATACGGGCGGCTGGCGCGGTTCGATCGCCCGATCGGCACCTGGCTGCTGCTGTGGCCCACGCTGTGGGCGCTGTGGATCGCCGGTCGTGGGCGCCCCGATCCGACCGTGCTGGTCATCTTTGTGCTCGGTGTGATCGTCATGCGTGCCGCCGGCTGCATCATCAACGATTTCGCTGACCGTAACATCGACCCGCACGTCAGACGTACTCGGGACCGGCCGCTCGCTGCGCGCCGCGTGTCGCCCGCCGAAGCATTGGCGCTGTTCGCGGTGCTGATGCTGCTCGCTCTGTGGCTCGTGACGCGGCTCAACCGGCTCACGATCGAGCTGGCCGTGATCGGTGCGGTTCTCACCGCATCCTATCCGTTCGTGAAACGTTTCTTTCCACTGCCGCAGCTGTATCTGGGATTGTCTTTCGGCGGCTGGAGCATTCCGATGGCATTTGCCGCCGAGCGCAATGCGCTGCCGCGCGTGGCTTGGGTGCTGTACATCGCGGCTGTGCTCTGGGCGGTGGTGTACGACACCCTCTACGCCATGGTCGACCGGGACGATGACCGCAAGATCGGCATTCAATCAAGTGCCCTGCTGTTCGCGGATCTCGATCGAGTCTTGATCGGGGTGTTGCAGGTCATGATGCTGGTTGCGCTGCTCCTCGCGGGGCGCAGCCTGCGACTCGGTGGCTGGTTCGCCGCGGCACTGCTCGTCGCTGCGTTGCTGTTCGCCTATCAGCAGTGGCTGGTGCGACGGCGTGAGCCGGCGGCGTGTCTGCGGGCGTTTCTCAACAATAATTACGTCGGCATGGCGATTTTCATCGGCGTGGCGCTGCATTTCGTGTACGCGCGCTGAGGCACGATGCAACTTTTCGTCTGCAGCGGTGTTCTCGATACCGTCGGACGCACTCGGCGCGCCCGCTGATTCGACCGAAAGGGGATCGTGATGAACGCAAATGTCGATCCGAACGCGAACGCGAACGCAGATGCGCAAATGGTGTACTGCCGGGCCTGTGGCCGCCAGATTCATGTGAGCGCCGCCAACTGTCCGGGCTGCGGGGCACGGCAGATCGCCGCCGGGGAGTCCGAGCGGCTGCTGCTGCCGGCGTTCCTGCTGTGCATCTTCTTCGGCTACCTGGGCGCGCACCGCTTCTATGCGGGCAAGATCGGCACCGGGATTCTGATGCTGCTCACCGTGGGTGGGTTTGGCATCTGGGTGGTGGTCGATCTGATTCTGCTGCTCAGCGGCTCGTTCACCGACATGGAGGGCAAGCGGCTGAAGCGCTGGCTGTGATGGGCGTGCGCCGACGGCGTGGCTTGCAGCCGGGACGGAATTCAGTACAGTGCACGACCAACACGTACGCCACGGGTGCAGCGCTCTGCGGCCTGAGCCGAATTGAACTCGCAGAAGAACCAAGCTTTCCTGCAGCGCCTCGGCTTCGCGCTCGCCGGGCTGTGGCATGCGCTGCGCACCGAGCGTAGCCTGCGCACACAGGCCGCGCTGCTCGTCCTGGTGATGGTGGCGCTTGCGGTGCTGCGTCCCGGTGCGCTGTGGTGGGCGGCAGTGATGCTCGCGAGTGCCGGGGTGCTGGCCGCGGAGCTGTTCAATACGGCCCTCGAGGCACTGGCCGATCATCTGCATCCCGAGCAGCACCCGCGCATCCGCATCGTCAAGGACTGTGCGGCCGCCGCCGTGCTGGTCGCCAGTCTGGGGGCCGCTGCGGTCGGCGTCGCGTTGGCGGTGCATCTGCTGCGACGCTGAGCTCGCCGGCCGGACTGGCTGGCGAAAAAACACTCAAATGTCGACCGCGCGGCAGCAATCGCGTTGACAATCGGGGGAGCTGCCCCGAACATGGGTGGTGCGGAACGTCATCCGCGAACGCCCTCGAAATCCTCATGAGCGCACCGAATTCCATGCTTTACGGCGCCATTCGCCACGACTGGACACTGGCGCAGGTGCAGGGGCTGTTTGCCCTGCCGTTGCTCGATCTGCTGCTGCACGCCCAGCGCGTCCACCGCGAGCACCACGAGCCGAATACGGTGCAGTTGAGTACCCTGTTGTCGATCAAGACGGGCGCCTGTCCCGAGGACTGCGCGTATTGCCCACAGAGCGTGCGTTACGAGACGGGGCTTGAGCCGGAGGCGCTGCTGGAAATTGCTGCGGTGCGCGAGCGCGCCGAGCGAGCCAAGGCGGCCGGCGCGACCCGCTTCTGCATGGGCGCGGCCTACCGCTCGCCGAAGGCCCGGGAGCTGAAGGTCATCGCGGCGATGATCCACGAGGTGCACGCCCTCGGCCTGGAGACCTGCGCCACGCTTGGCATGCTGACGCCGGAGCAGGCGCGGGAGCTGAAGGCCGCCGGTCTCGATTACTACAACCACAACCTCGACACCTCGCCGGAGTTTTACGGCGAGATCATCACCACGCGCACCTACCAGGACCGGCTCGACACGCTGGAGGCGGTGCGCGCAGCGGATCTCAAGGTCTGCTGCGGTGGGATCCTCGGCCTCGGCGAATCGCCCGCTGACCGGGCGTCGCTGCTGCTCACGCTCGCCAATCTGCCGGAACACCCCGAGAGCGTGCCGATCAATCAGCTCGTGCAGGTCGAGGGAACGCCACTCGCGGGCAGCGCGCCGGTCGATCCGTTCGATTTTGTTCGCGCCATTGCCGTGGCGCGGCTGCTGATGCCGCGCTCGCACGTGCGTCTGTCGGCCGGTCGCGAGGCGATGAGCGATGAGCTGCAAGCCTTGTGTTTCATGGCCGGCGCGAATTCCATCTTCTACGGCGAGAAGCTGCTCACCACCGGCAATCCCGATGTCGAGCGGGATCGTCGGCTGTTCGCCCGGCTCGGTCTGCGGTCAGAGGCGCGCCTTGGCGAGGCTGACGTGCCGGTGTCGCCTGCGGCGGGCTCAGGGTGCGCCTGCGCGCACGCAGAACATCATGCAGAGACGACCGCTTGAACCGCTGCTCGCGCAGCTCGAGCGCGACCAGCTGCGCCGTCAGCGGCGCACCATCGAGGGCTACGCCACAGCGGGCAGCCATGCCGAGCCGGTCATCGCCGGCCGGCGACTGGTGGACTTCAGCAGCAACGACTACCTTGGGCTGGCCGGCCATCCTGGGCCGGCAGCCGCGATGGCCGACTGCGCCGCGCGATGCGGCGCCGGCAGCGGCGCATCGCATCTGATCAGCGGACACGGTGCCGAACACCAGGCGCTGGAGGAGGCGCTCGCGCTATTCACCGGCCGCGAGCGGGCGTTGCTCTTTTCTACCGGCTACATGGCCAATCTCGGCGTCGTGAGCGCGTTGGCGCAGCGCGGCGAGACCGTTCTGCTGGATCGGCTCAGCCACGCCTCACTCATCGACGGGGCGCTGCTCTCGGGGTCGCGGTTCAAGCGGTATGCGCACGCCGATGCGGCACGCGCGCGCGCACTGCTCTGCGCCGCTCTGCACCCCACCTCGGTGCTCGCCACGGACGGCGTGTTCAGCATGGATGGCGACATCGCACCGCTGGTTGAGCTGGCGCATGCAGCCCGCGCCCATGATGCTTGGTTGGTCGTGGATGACGCCCATGGCATCGGTGTGCTCGGTCCGACCGGCCGCGGAGCGGTGGAATTGGCGGGCCTCTCAACGCAGGATGTACCCGTGCTGGTTGGCACGCTGGGCAAGGCTTTCGGTTCCTTCGGTGCGTTTGTCGCCGGGAGCGCCGAGCTGATCGAGCTGCTGGTGCAGAAGGCCCGCCCTTATATGTATACGACGGCATTGCCGCAGCCGGTGGCCGCAGCCACGCGCGCCGCACTAGCCCTGGCCGAGCGTGAGTCGTGGCGCCGCGAGCGGGTGCTCGCGCTGACAGAGCGATTCCGTGCTGCGGCGCGCGCGGCCGCTGTTCCGCTCACCGCCTCGGTGACCCCCATCCAGCCCATTGCACTCGGCAGCGCCCACGCGGTCATGCAGGCGCAGCAGGCCTTGAGCGAAGCGGGCTTCTGGGTGGTGGCGATTCGCGCGCCCACCGTGCCGGCCGGACAGGAACGCCTGCGCGTGACGCTGTCTGCGGCGCACACTGAGAGTCAGGTCGATGCGCTGGTCGAGGCGCTTGGCCGCATCTGCCGTGAGACTGCTGCAGATGGCGCCCAGGAGAGGGGGCTCGATCCATGAGCGATCTCTATGTCGAAGTCAGCGGCAGCGGCGCGCCGCTGGTGCTGCTGCACGGCTGGGGTCTGAACGTGCGCGTGTGGGATCCACTCGGTGCCGTCCTCGCGGAGCGCTTTCGTCTGATCACGGTGGATCTGCCCGGCCATGGCCGCAGCCCCTGGCGGGAGGGCTGCGGAGCGCTACGCGGCCAGGTGCAGTGCATCGGCGATGCGGTGGCCGCGGTGATCGGCGCGGTGCCCTATGCGCTGCTCGGCTGGTCGTTGGGCGGCGAACTTGCTCTGGCGTGGGCCGCTTGCCCTCCGCCGGGTCTGGCAACTCCGGCGCGTCTGGCGTTGATTGCTGCGACGCCACGGTTCACCGTTGCCGCCGACTGGCCCTATGGCGCGCCCGAAGCGCGACTGCTGCGGCTCGCCGAGGGCCTGCGGCGGGACTACCGTCGCACCGTGGCTGAGTTTCTCGAGCTGCAGGTGCGCGGCAGCGCGGCCGGCGAGGAGGTGCTCGAGCAGTTGCGCACCGCATTGTTCGCACACGGTGAGGCGCAGCCCGAAGCGCTCACGGCGGGCCTGGAGTTGCTGCGCACCACGGACTTGCGCGAAGCGCTAGGTGCGATCGCCGTACCGACGCTGGCGATCGCGGGGCAGTACGACCGCGTGTTGCTGCCGGCGGCTTCCCAGGCACTCGCCGCGGCGATGCCACATGCCCGCTTCGCGGAGATACGTCGTGCCGCCCATGCACCGTTTCTCTCGCACACGGCGCAGGTCGCCGACCTGCTCGCGGAATTTCTGGCAGCGCCATGAGCCGTTCTGATCCGTTCGCCCTGCGGCGTGCCGATGTACGCGGTACTTTCGATCGCGCGGGGGCAAGCTACGAATCCGCGGCGCTGCTGCAGGCGAACGTCGGGCAGGAACTGCTTGATCGCCTCGAGCCGTTCGATTTCGCGCCCACGGCGGTGTTGGATCTTGGCGCGGGCACCGGCCGGTTGAGCGCGCAGCTGAAACGACGCTATCGGCGCGCACAGGTCATTGCGCTCGATCTGGCGCCGGGCATGCTGCAGCAGGCCGAGCGCCATCAGGGCTGGCGGCGCCGCTTCGCACGGATCTGCGCCGATGCGGCTGCTCTGCCCCTGCAAGCGGCCAGCATTGACGTGCTGTTCAGCAACCTCATGCTGCAGTGGTGCGATCCGCCGGACCCGGTGCTGGCCGAGGCGCGACGTGTACTGAAGTCCGGGGGCTTTTTCGCCTTCAGTACCTTCGGTCCGGATACGCTGCACGAGCTACGGAGCGCATGGGGCGAGGACGATGGGACCCACGTGAACCGCTTTCTCGACATGCACGACGTGGGCGAGGCGCTGATGCGGGCAGGGTTCGCCGAGCCGGTACTCGATGTCGAGCGCACGACGGTGACCTACCCGGATGCGTTCGGTCTGATGCACGACCTGCAGGCCATCGGTGCGCACAACGTTACGGCGGGGCGGCCGCGCAGCTTGACCGGCAAGGGGCGCCTGCGCCGTATGCTCGAGCGCTACGAGGCCTACCGGCGAGACGGCCGGCTACCGGCGACCTACGAGGTGATCTACGGGGCCGCTTGGGCGAGTCGTGATCGGTTCGAGCACTTGCCGAGCGGGAGCGAACTGGGCACGGCGCGCGGCGAAGTGCACATCGCTCCGAGTCAGATCCGCCGCAGGAGGCCAACGTGAGCACGCCAGGGTATTTCGTGACCGGCACCGATACGGGCGTCGGCAAGACCATTTTTTCCGCGGCATTAACGCGTGCGCTGGCGCGGCGCGGGCTGCGGGTAGCCGTGATGAAGCCCGTCGCATCGGGCGCTGTGCGTACGCCCCAGGGACTGCGCAGCGAGGATGCGCTGCGGCTGCTGGCCGAAGCGACCGTGAGTGCGCCGTACGACACGGTCAATCCCTACTGCTTCGAGCCACCGATCTCGCCACACATCGCCGCTCGGGAGTGCGGCGAGCGTGTCGAGCTGCAGCGCATCCAGGCCTGCTACGCGGCGCTTGCAGAACAGTCCGACTGCGTGATCGTGGAGGGGGCGGGCGGCTGGCTTGCGCCGATCGGCCCAGACCGTGGCATGGCGGAGTTGGCCCAGGCGCTCGCGCTGCCGGTCATCCTGGTGGTCGGGATGCGCCTCGGCTGCCTCAACCACGCGCTCCTTTCGCACGAGTCCATCGCGGCACGAGGCGTCAACTTCGCCGGATGGGTGGCGAACGGTATCGATCCGGCCATGGACCGGGCAGCCGAGAACCACGCCACTCTGTGCGCGAGGCTCGGCGAGCCGCTGGCCGTTATTGCGCCACTCCGAGCCGACGGTGCGCTGCCGGATCTCGGCGCCAGCGCAGCCCGTCTTGCCGCCTGCCCTTGAATAGGCTCTCGGGTCGCAATACTATGATATTTGTCAATATGGGACGCCCCCGCGGCGGAGCGCTTCGGTCTCGTACATGAAGCGAATGCGCAGCGGGGGTTATGGACAGAGCCGGAGGGAGATTGCCGGGACGGTCGAAAAGCCGGATCCATCAGAGCAACTTTGCAGGCCAGTTCCACTCGCGACATGCCTTCACTGCGCATCGTCCTCTGCCCGAACTGCTCGCTCTCGCTGCGAGGCGCTCTCGTTTTCTTCGCGAGTCTCGCGGCACTCACTCTCGGCATCGCCGGGGTATTCACCGCGTTCGGCCTGTGGCCGATTCTGCTGATCGCACTCGCCGAACTCTTCACCCTTGCCCTGGCGCTCAACGACAGTCTCCAGCGGCGCTTTCAGGCCGAGATTCTCACGATCACCGAATCCGACGTCAGCATCGAGCTGCGTGACCGCCACGCCTGCCGGCACGTCGTGTTCCAGCGCCATTGGGCGCAGATCAGATTGACCCACCCCGCCTCGCGGCTGCACCCGACCCGGCTCACCATCGAGTCACACGGGCGTGCCTGCGAACTCGGCGGGTTCCTCACGGAGGAGGAGCGGCGCGGTCTTGCATTGCGCCTGCGGCGGCTGGTCGGACGGGTCAATGAATCCCCGCCTTTGGCATTGGGCCACGGGTGAGCGGCGGGCACGGGTTCGATTAGCGTTGCGCGCGTCAGCCGCATAGTGCGGCGCGCGCGGACGGGGGCATAACAACGATGAAGCGCGCAAGACTCGGCAGATTGCTCGGTACCCTGGCGCTCGCTTTTGCCGGCGGCTCCATGCCCGCCTGGGGCAAATCCGGCTGGGACGAGCTGAACATGATGCACGGGGTGACGAACGTCAGCACTCGCATCTATGCGCTGCACATGATGGCCTTCTGGGTGTGCGTGTGCATTGCCGCGGTGGTGTTCGGGGTGATGATCTGGTCGCTCATCTTCCATCGCCAGTCGCGCGGGGCCGTGCCCGATGTCAGTCTGACGCACAGCACGAAAGTGGAAGTCGTGTGGACCGCCGTGCCGGTGCTGATCCTGGTCGGCATGGCGGTGCCGGCGGCGCGCCTGCTGGTCAAAATCAACAACAACACGGATTCGCAGCTCAGCATTCGCGTCACCGGATTCCAGTGGGGGTGGCGCTATCAGTACGTCGGCTCGAATGTGAGCATCATCTCCAAGCTGTCCGAGAGCAGCACCGCCGCCTCGATGATGCATTCGGGCATCAGTCCGACCAGCGTGCCGCATTACCTGCTCAGCGTCGACCATCAGCTGGTGGTGCCGGTGGGAGAGAAGATCCGTCTGCTCATCACCTCGATCGATGTGATTCACTCCTGGTGGGTGCCTGATCTTGGCGTGAAGAAGGACGCCATTCCCGGCTACATCAATCAGGCCTCCTTCACCATTGCGCCGAACAAACCGGGAACCTACCGCGGACAGTGCACGGAGCTCTGCGGCCGCGGTCACGCCTACATGCCGATCGTGGTGCACGCCGTCACCCCGGCGGCCTTCGAGGCATGGTTGAAGCAAAAGTCCGCCGCTCAGAGCGAGGCCGCTGCGCATGCGCCGGCAGCGGCTGCGGCGAGCAGCTGAGCCCGAGCGAGGATCTGCACGTTTTCATTGCCGAGAGCCGACATACACACCAGCCTTCCTGAGCGAGGTTGTCCCATGGCCGAATCGCACGCCACCGCCGTACACGCCGAGCACGACCACAAGCCGCATGGCTGGCGGCGCTGGGTGTTCGCCACGAATCACAAAGACATCGGCACGATGTATCTGATTCTCTCCGGCTTCATGTTCTTCGTCGGCGGTACCGCGGCGATGGCCATCCGCGCGCAGCTGTTCAAGTCGGGCATGAAGCTGTTCGACCCGGCGATGTTCAATTCCCTTACCACCATGCACGGGCTGATCATGATCTTCGGAGCGATCATGCCGTCCTGGGTGGGACTCGCCAACTGGATGATCCCGCTTCAGGTCGGGGCACCTGACATGGCGCTTCCGCGGCTGAACAACCTCAGCTTCTGGATCCTACCGTTTGCCTTCTGCCTGCTGATTGGCTCGTTCTTCGTGCCCGGTGGGGCACCGGCCGGCGGCTGGACGATGTATCCGCCGCTGCTGCAGCAGTTCGGTGCCTCTTTCCCGATGCTGATATTCGCCATTCATCTGATGGGCATCTCGTCCATCCTCGGCGCGATCAACGTCGTCGTAACCATCATGAATCTGCGCGCACCCGGCATGAGCCTGTTGCGGATGCCGCTGTTCGTGTGGACCTGGCTGATCACCGCGTATCTGCTGATCGCGGTGATGCCCGTGCTCGCCGGCGCTGTGACCATGCAGTTGACCGACCATTTCTTCGGTACGAGTTTCTTCAACGCCGCCGGCGGCGGCGATCCGGTGCTGTTCATGCACGTGTTCTGGTTCTTCGGACACCCCGAGGTCTACATTCTCATCCTGCCGGCGTTCGGCGTGATCTCGGAGATCATCCCGACTTTTTCGCGCAAGCCGCTGTTCGGCTACGAGGCGATGGTGTACGCGACCGCCTCGATCGCCTTCCTGTCCTTCATCGTCTGGGGCCACCACATGTTCACTGTGGGGATGCCGGTCGCGGCGCAACTGTTTTTCATGCTCTCGACCATGTTGATCGCGGTGCCCACCGGCGTGAAGGTGTTCAACTGGGTGGCTACCATGTGGCGCGGATCGCTGTCGTTCGAACCTCCGATGCTGTTCGCCGTGGCGTTCCTGTTCCTGTTCAGCATTGGCGGATTCTCGGGGCTGATGCTGGCGCTGGTGCCGGCGGACTATCAGTATCACGGCACCTACTTTGTGGTGGCGCACTTTCACTATGTGCTCGTGCCCGGAGCGGTGTTTGCGATCATGGGTGCGGTGTACTACTGGCTGCCGAAGTGGACCGGCCGCATGTATGACATGAGTCTGGCGAAATGGCACTTCTGGCTGTCGGTGATTTTCGTGAACGTGCTGTTCTTCCCGATGCACTTCCTCGGCCTCGCCGGAATGCCGCGCCGCATACCGGACTACGCGCCACAGTTCACCGACTGGAACATGGTCGCCTCCATCGGTGGATTCATCTTTGGCGCTTCGCAGCTGTTGTTCCCCTACATCATCTGGAAGTGTGTCCGTTCGGGAAAGCCCGTGGAAGCGAACTCGCCCTGGGACGGCGCGCACGGCCTCGAGTGGGAATTGCCGTCGCCCGCGCCATACCACTCCTGGCAGACACCTCCCTCGGCTGCCGTGCTCGCTCATGGCGCCGAGCACTGAGGGCGGGCACGTGCAGCAGGAGTCCTCTGCCGTGGGCCGCGACGCCCGCGGGCTGACCGCCACACAGCGGCGCAAGGTCCGCCTGGGCGCCTGGGTGCTGTCCCTGATCGCGCTGGCGTTCTACGCCGGCTTCATCATTCTGACGGTGATGCGGGCACACCGATGAGCGCCCGGCACGTTGCAGACAGGAAAGGGTCGCTATGACAGACGCGCACGCCGACGGCAGTAAGTACTACGTCCCCCATGGCAGCCCCTGGCCCATCGTCGCAGCGGTGGCGTTGTTCTCGCTCATGCTGGGCGCCGTGCTGTATCTGGACGGCGCAGCGTCCGCCTGGGTGCTGCTGCCGGGGCCGCTGCTGCTCGCGTTCATGTTCGCCGGCTGGTTCTCCACGGTGGTTGGCGAGAATCAGCACGGTGCCTTTCATTTCCGCGAGGACCGCTCGTTCCGCATGAGCATGATGTGGTTCATCTTCTCCGAGGTGATGTTCTTCGCGGCATTCTTCGGCGCACTGTTCTATACGCGCATGTTTGCCATCCCGTGGCTCGGTGGCGAAGGCGCCAAGGCCATGACCAACTTCCTGTTGTGGCCGCATTACGAGGCGACCTGGCCCACCAACGGCCCGGGTCACGTCGGCGGGGAACACTTCGGGATCATGAATCCGATGGGCATCCCGGCGCTGAACACGCTCATTCTGCTCACCAGCGGTCTGACCGTCACCATCGCGCATCATGCGCTGCGCGCGGGCCGCCGGCGCATGCTCACGGTGTTTCTAGCGCTGACATTCATCCTCGGCTTCACGTTCGTCGGCATGCAGATGCACGAGTACGGTGAAGCCTACACTCACCTCAATCTGCGTCTGACGACCGGAATCTACGGCTCGACGTTCTTCATGCTCACCGGCTTTCACGGCCTGCACGTGACCATCGGTGCGATCATGCTGCTCGTGATCTGGGTGCGCGTGCTGCGCGGGCACTTCACCCCGGAACGGCATTTCGCCTTCGAGGCCGTCGCGTGGTACTGGCACTTCGTCGACGTCGTGTGGCTCTGTCTGTACGTCTTCGTCTATTGGCTCTGAGGCGGCCTTGCGGGTGCCGGCGGTGCCCCGCGCGAGCGACGTTCAGTGCGGCAAGGCTGCGTGCGGCGTAATGATTCCCGCGTACCACGCCACCATAAGCAGCACAAAGAGCGCCAGCGACAGGCTGATCCGGATGGTCAGGGCCCGGGCCATTTTTCCGGAGTCCGCTTGGGTGCCGCGCGCCAGGTGAAACAGCGCCGAGCCCAGGCTGGCGATGATGGCGCCCAGTGATAGGATGACCAGCAGCCGAAACAGCGGTGGCATGGCTGCATTGTACAGATTGCGGACCTCGCGGCGAGAATCATGAGGCGCGAATCGGCTCCGGGAGTGCGTAAGTTCGCGCCTTCGCCAGCGCTCACGGCAGTCATGATGCTGCTTGCGGCGGCATTTACCCTGCTGGGACGGTGGCAGTGGCGACTGGGTGAGGCCCGCGCGGCGCAATATGCGCATTTCAGACAGGGTGCCGCCCGGGTTCTGCCGTTGGGTCAAGCGCCTCTGACCTCCGTGCCGGATTACCAGCGCGTGCGCGTCAGCGGCACCTACGACGGCGAACATCAGTTTCTGCTCGACAACAGTATCCACGACGGGATCGATGGCTATCAGGTGCTCACCCCACTGCTGCGTCCCGGCGGGGTTGCGTTGCTGGTCGATCGGGGCTGGGTGCCATTCTCCGGCAGCCGGGCGCGACTGCCCCGGATCGCCCTGTCCGGCGGCACCGAGGTGACACTCACGGGGCGGGTCGGCCGGCTGCCGGTGGCTGGGCTCGCGTTCGGGCGCGCTGCGCCCGTGCCAGGGCCGAGCTGGCCCAAAGTGACCAGCTTTCCCCGGATGACCGAGCTCAGTGCGGTGCTCGGCCGTCCGCTGCAGCGACGCATCCTGCTGCTCGATCCGACAGCACCCGACGGCTATGTCCGGGACTGGCAGCTGCCGGGCATGCCCGCGATGGAAAACTGGGGGTATGCGATTCAGTGGTGGGCGCTGGCCACCGCGGCCGGGGTGATCTGGCTGGTGCTGAGCCTGCGCCGTCGCCCGGGCTGAAGCGCACGGCGGAAGCCCTCCGGGAGCCATGCGCCCGGGGGCACCAAGTGCACGGGGATGCGGTACCATAACCGCCACATCCCGAGGAGCGATTGCTTGGTCCCCGCATCCGTCGAGCGCTGGATCCGCGGTCTGTCGCTGGCCGCCGTGCTGCTCACCCTCCTGGTCATCGTCCTGGGGGCCTATACCCGCCTGACCAATTCGGGCATCAGCTGCCCGGACTGGCCGGAGTGCTACGGTCATCTGACGCCCGCTGGAGCGGCCGACAGTCCAACCGCCCAGGCACGCTATCCCGGCCGCCCGCTCAACGTGGACGACGCCTGGCACGAGATGATCCATCGGTATGCCGCCGGCACGCTCGGAGTGATCATCACGTTGATTGCTGCGCTCGCGATCGCCTCACGTGGTCGCATTGTCGGCAGTCTCTACGCCCTCATCCTGTTCGCCACCGTCGTGGCCCAGGCGGCGCTCGGCATGCTCACCGTCACCTGGCTGCTGAAGCCGCCGATCGTGACGCTGCATCTGCTCTTCGGCATGACGACACTCGCCCTCGTGTGGTGGATGTGGCTGGCGCTGCAGCCGCGTGCCGCGGCGCCGGACCGTGCTCCGCCGCCGCCTGCGCTCGCGGCGTTGAAGCTCGCGTATCGGCTGGCGCTGCTCGGACTTGTGGTGCTGGCCGTGCAATTCTTTCTCGGCGCTTGGACCAGTGCGAACTACGCCCAGTACGCCTGCCCAGATTTCCCGACCTGCCAGGGGCAGTGGTGGCCGCGGCACATGGATTTCCAGGACGCATTCGTGTTGTGGCGCGGACTGTGGGTCGACTTCCAGGGCGGCATTCTGCCGAACGCGGCTCGCGTCGCTATTCACTTCACGCACCGGCTCGGCGCGCTGACCGTGACACTCGTGCTCGGCGGGACCTGCGCGTATGTCATCAGCCGCCGCTCGCTCTCGCCGGCGCGGCCGTATGCGTATGCCGTACTGGCGGCGCTTGTGCTCCAGCTGGCCATCGGCATCACCATGGTGCTCGAGAGTTTCCCACTCGGTATCACCACGGCGCACACCGGCGGTGCGGCGCTGCTGCTGATGGCGGTGCTCGCGCTGATCCGCAAGCTGTACAGCATGCGTCCGGCGCAGGCCTGAAGCGGACCGGCGGCGGTGAATAGCCTCTCGCAACTCGCCAGCATCACTCCGGTCGGTTGGCGGCGATATCTCGAGCTCACCAAGCCTCGGATCTGCGCGCTCATTACCTTCACGGCGCTGGTCGGTACGCTGCTGGCGAGTCCCGGCTGGCCACCGCTGCGCGCGGTGCTGTGGGGTACGCTCGGCATCGCGCTCGCCGCCGCCTGTGCGGCGGCCATCAACCATGTGCTCGATCGACGCATTGATGAGCAGATGTCGCGCACCCGCTCGCGCCCGCTGCCCCGCGGCCATCTGACCGAGCGCAGCGCGCTGATGTTTGCCGCCGCACTCGGTGTGCTCGCGATGACGGTGCTGTCATTTCTGGTCAATCCGCTGACCGCCGTGCTGACGTTCGTCTCGCTGATCGGCTATGCCGTGATCTACACCGCTTGGCTGAAGCGGGCGACCTCCCAGAACATCGTGATTGGCGGCGCCGCGGGCGCCGCGCCGCCGGTGCTCGGCTGGGCAGCGGTCACCAACACAGTTGATGCGCACGCGCTGCTGCTGTTTCTGATCATCTTCGTGTGGACACCGCCGCATTTCTGGTCGCTTGCGATTGCGCGCAAGGATGAATACGCGCGCGCCGGTGTGCCGATGCTGCCGGTCACTCACGGAATCGAATACACGCGGCTGCAGATCCTGTTGTATTCGGTGCTGCTGCTGGTAGTGACGCTGTTGCCGTTCATCACCGGGATGAGCGGCTTGATCTATCTGGCGGCCGCGCTCGTGCTGGGGGCGCGCTTCCTGTACTACGCGATACGGCTGAAGTTCGCGCCCCAGCCGCCCTTGCCGATGCAGTTGTTCCGCTACTCCATCAGTTATCTGATGTGGTTGTTCGCGGCGCTGCTGATCGATCACTATCTGCCGACCACCCAGTTGCTGGCGCTGGCTCACGTGTGAGCAGCAGCTCCCACGAGGACAGACGGCGGCTGTCGAGCAGCAGCACGCCGGAAGCCTCGTAATGATCGGCGTCCAGGCGCCCGTAGTGTTCGGCCCCGTGATAACCGCTCACCGTGCAGCGGTACACCGATAGGATGCAGCGCTCCAGCACCGAGAAGGTCCCCTGCTGCTTACCGAGGGTGGCATTGTCCGAGGTCCAGCGCAGGCAGCCACCTTTCTTCGCCGGTCGCTCGATCCAGTACGCATTGCGAAACTCCACTGGCGGCGATCCCAGCACTTTGAGCGAACCGGTGATCAGCCAGCAGTCGCTCTGGTGTGCCACCTCGGTGCGGCATTCGGCCGGCAATGGCTCGCCATCCTCGCGCCAGAATGTCCCGGCGCCGGTCCAGATCGCAGGTTCGAGCAGGTACGTGTGCGTCATGGGGAAGGAGCCGTGTCAGCCACGCCAGTCGCTGCGCCGCAGGACTCGCGCACGATCAGGTGTGGGGAGAGAACCCGGTTCTCGACCGGCCGGCCCTCGATCTGGTGGATCAGGCTCTCCACCAGCGCTTCACCGGCGCGCGTGGTGCCCTGCGATACCGTGGTAAGGGCCGGGCGGGTGACCGCGCCCATCGGAATGCCATCGAAACCGACCACCGCCACGTCTTGCGGCACCCGCCTGCCGGCACGCGCGAGCGCTCCCATCGCGCCGATTGCGATGAGGTCGCTCGCGGCGAATACGGCATCAAAATTCAGACCGCGCTCGAGCAGCACGTGCAGCGCCGCCTCGCCGGAGGCTTCGGTCGAAACCGCGCTCGTCTGCAGCCGCGGATCGGGCTCCACGCCTGCGGCGAGCAGGGTCTCACGATAACCGCGGTAGCGATCAGCCATCTCCGGCGCCGACGGCGCGATGTCGCCAATGAACGCAATGCGCCGTCGGCCCAGACGTACCAGATGCTCTACGGCGAGGCGCCCACCGGCGACGTTGTCGCATCCGATGGACACGCCGGGGTGATCGGGCAGGACGTGACCCCAGCGCACGAGATGTGCTCCATGGGCGATCAGGGTCTCCAGCCGGTCGCGGTAGGCCACGTAATCCCCATAGCCGAGCAGAATGATCCCGTCGGCCTTGTGGCTGTCTTCGTAATCGGCCAGCCAGTCGCGCAGCAGATCCTGGAAAGAGACCAACAGGTCGTACCCTTGCCGGGAACAGGCGCGGATGATCGAGCCCAGCATCGAATGGAAGAACGGATTGATCGCCGAATCATCCGCCGTGGGGTCTTCGAAGAACAGCAACGCCAGCGTACCGGTTTGCTTGCGGCGCAGACTCGACGCGTTCTTGTCGACGTGGTAGTTGAGTTGGCGGGCGACCTCGAGGATCCGCGCACGGGTCGGCTCCGAAACCATAGGGTCACCGCGCAAGGCGCGGGAGACGGTTGACTGCGACACGCCCGCGATGTGGGCAATGTCGAGCGAGTTGGCTTTGTGGCGCTTGTTACGCACGTGCAACGCCTCCCCCAGGAGCGGCTTTTGCACGCGTTCGGGCTCGACCGATTGTCCGTCGCGCATCTGGACTTGCACGGCCCATGGGCCGTCCCCCTCACCTCGACCTATCGTCGCTCGGCACCTAGTCTAAGTCATGCGCGCGCGGGTCCAAAATCCACCCTGTCGCAAACGTGCAACAGATCGGGCGCGGCAGGAGGAGCGAGTGCCACCGGGAATCAGGACAGGGTGGCGAACAGCACGCCGTGTCCGGGTAAGGTCACGGTGTGGCTCTCCAGCCGGCCGGTGGTGAGGCCGTGCCCATCGAGTGACCGCAGGGCACCCTGCACGGGCAGCTCCACCCGTTGTGTCTCCGGACCCAGATTGAACGCTGCCAATACCGTCTGGCCGTCCAAATGCCGTGTAAAGGCCAGGATCGGCTCGGGCAGAGCGAGAAAGCGGATCGCGCCCCAACGCAGCGCGGGCTGTTCTCGGCGCCAGCGCAGGAAGCGCCGGAAGCCATTGAGCGGCGAGCGCGGATCGGCTTCCTGCTGCGAAACCGCGAGCCGCAGATGCTCCGGTGGCACAGGCAGCCAGGGGGATCCGGTGCTGAAGCCGCTATCCGGGCTGTTCCGCCAGGGCATCGGGGTGCGGCAGCCGTCGCGTCCCTTGAAGTTTGGCCAGAACGCGATGCCGAACGGGTCGCGTAGCGCCTCGTATGGCACGCCGGCTTCCGGGAGGCCGAGTTCCTCGCCCTGGTAGACGCACACGGACCCGCGTAGCGAACAGACCATCGCGCTCAGCAGCGTGGCCATGTTCGGGGGGGCGTTCTGCCCGCCCCAGCGCGTCACCACCCGGGCCACGTCGTGGTTGGAGATCGTCCAGCAGGGCCAGCCGTGCGGCATCTGGCGCTCCAGAGCGTCGACTGTGCCGCGAATGTGAGCGGCGCGGTACTCCTCGGTGAGCAGCTCGAAGGAATACGCCATGTGTAGGCGGCCGTCACCCACATACTCAGCCATCGTCGCGAGTGAATCTTCCGAGGAGATCTCCCCGAGCGCCACCACGTCGGGACAGTTATCAATCAGCCGACGCACTTGCTCGATGAAGGCGAGGTTTTCCGGCTGCGTGTTGTTGTACCAATGGTATTGGTAAGCATAGGGATTGTCGGGGCTGAAGCCCCGACCCGTCCGCTCGCTCTCGGGCTTCGCCGGATTGTCGCGCAGCAGCCGATCGTGGTAACAGAAATTGATGGCGTCGAGGCGCACGCCGTCGATGCCACGGCGCAGCCAGAACCTGAGGTTCTCGAGCATCGCAGCGGGCACTTCGGGGTTGTGGAAATTCAGATCCGGCTGCGAATCCAGAAAATTGTGCAGGTAGTACTGCCGGCGGCGCGGCTCCCAGCGCCACGCCGGACCGCCGAAGATCGACTGCCAGTTGTTCGGTGGCGAGCCGTCCGCGCGCGGATCGGCCCACACATACCAGTCGGACTTCGGGTTGTCACGGCTCTCGCGGCTCTGGCGAAACCACGGATGCTCGGCCGATGTGTGGCTCATGACCTGGTCGATCATGATCTTCAAACCACGCCGGTGCGTCTCGCTCACCAGCCGGTCGAAGTCCGCGAGTGTGCCGAACATCGGATCGACGGCGCGGTAATCCGACACGTCATAGCCAAAATCGGCCATCGGGGACTTAAAAAACGGTGAGACCCAGATGCAATCGACGCCGAGCTGCGCGACGTAGTCGAGTCGCTCGATGATGCCGGGCAGATCCCCGACCCCGTCTCCATTGCTGTCCTGAAAGCTGCGAGGATAAATCTGATAGATCACCGCCCCCCGCCACCACTGCTGCGCGATCATGCTTTTGTTCTCAGTGTCCATGTCCGTACTCTGACACAGCTTGCAGTCGCTTCGCTCCTGTCCCCCCCCGCGCTCACATACGTATTCATCTTAAAGCGCGCTCATTGAATCAAGCAAACCCTTCCGCCCGGTCTATGAATACGTATGTGGCCGCTTGCGTTCACCAAGCGCCTTACCAAATCATTGAGTCAGATTCGATGCGCTCACATCAGCACGTCTTCGGCAGATGCCAGATGTGGGGGTGCGTGTGGCCCGCAGCAGACCACTTCAGTTTCATAAGCTTGTTTCCCGGGGGGGGATCGTGATTACCAGACGTACGCGCAGTATTCTTGAATTGGCCGTCGCAACCGCTTGCTTCGGCGCCGCCGCGGTTGCCGCTGCGATGCCCGTCACTGCGACTGCCGCACCACAGAGTGCGAGTGCGCAGAGCGCCGCGCCCAACAAAAAGTCGAAGAAGCAGGTCGCCAATGCGAATCTCCTCCACGAGGTGGTGGTCAACGGCTTCCTGAGCAGCATCCAGAACGCCATCGCCATCCAAAAGAACTCCAATAGCATCGTCGAGGCGATTTCCGCCCAGGACATCGGCAGGTTGCCCGGCACAAGCATCGCGGCTTCCCTACAGCAGCTCCCCGGCGTCAATGTGCAGATGGTCGGCGGCCGTCCGCAGGCGGTGAACGTGCACGGTCTCGGCCAGGACTTCAGTACCGCGTTGCTCGATGGTGTCGAGCAGGTGACTACCGCGCAAAACCGCGGCGTCCATTTCAACCAGTATCCGCCCGGCTGGTTCAAGAACATCAAGGTGTACATCAGCCCGGAGGCTGATCTGATCGGTCAGGGCCTGGCGGCTACCTTCGCGATGCAGACGTGGCGGCCGCTCGCCGAGCCGCACCGTGAGGTGGCTCTCAACGCCGATTACCGGTGGGTGAGCCCCGGTGACCTGATGCCAGGCCCCGGCGTCAACGACAAGGGCTATGGCGTCAACGGGATGTACATCAACCAGTTCGATGACCGGAAATTTGGCGTCGCGCTGGGCTTTGACGTGGACTCGCTGCCGTCGAAGCGCTTGCGCGAGGCGCCGTGGGGCGCTCCGGGAGGGTATCCGACCAACTCGGCAGGGGTCATCGTGCCAGGCGGCAATAAAATCTACAATTACTCGAGCCTGCGCAAGCGTGACGCGTTCTTCGCAACCTTCCAGTATCGACCGTCCCGCGCGTACAACACCACGCTCGATCTGTCTTACGAGGACTACCACAAGACGAGCCTGCGCAAAGGAATGGAAATTCCGATGCAGTGGGGCCCGTCTACCCTCGTGACGGCAGGGCCAGTGGTCAATGGCTTCATGGAAAGCGGCACGTGGAGTACCTATCCAGTAATCCGCAACGGCTACACTCACCACAAGGATCGGATCTTCAACATCCGCTGGAGTAACCGTTTCCGGTTCGCTGACAATTGGACCGCTGGTGTCGAGGGAAGTTACAACGAGGCGATGCGGAATTACGAAAAGCTCGAGTCCTATTCGGGTTTCGGATACAACGGACCGGGAAGCAACGGCGCCATCGCGCCGATCACTGTCAACTTCAGCTATGCCCCGGACGGCATGATGATCTTGACGTCGCCGAACAACCTGGCGGCATCAAACATCGTACTGACCGATCCGCGCGGCTGGGGTGCCGGCGCGGGTATCGTGCAGCAGGGGTTCATCAATGAGCAGCACAATGAGGAGTATCTCGCGAACCTGAAGGCCACTGCCCAGCACTACTTCGAGAACGGGCCGATTTCGAGCGTGGAATTCGGCGTCGACTATGCGCACCATCACAAGAACAACAATATTTATCAGTATTTCGTGACGCTGCCCGGCAGCTGCACGACCTCCGGCGGCACGACTTTGATCGGTGCCTGCCAGGCGCCGATCCCCGCCAGCGCGACCCAGGGTGTTTTCGATCCGCTCGGCTTCATGGGTCTGGGTCCGGAGATCCTGTACAACCCGAATGCGCTGCTCGCAAGCGGCGTCACCACGCTTTACCCAACGGCGCTTTCGAGTCTCAGTCAATCGCCCCAGTGGTCGCTGCACGAGAACGACACTTACGGCTTCGTGCAGTTCAACATTCAGACCAACCTCAGTCCGGACATTGGGTTGCGCGGCAATTTCGGCCTGCAGGTCGCTCATACCTCTCAGGGAAGCACCGGCGAGCGCCTCGCGCCCGGCTCCAGCGCGGGCGGTACCAGCAAGATCACTCTGTTGCCGGTCTCGGGCGGGGCAAACTTCACGCGCTATCTGCCCAGCCTGAACCTGGTGTTCTCATTCCCGCACAACTATGACGCCCGTCTCGGCATCGCGCGCACCATGGCGAGGCCGAAGATGAGCGACATGAGCGCCGGGATGTCCATCAACACCAACCCGAATTATGTGACCAATACGAGTCTCACGAATTCGTTCTTCTCCGGTAGCGGCGGCAATCCGGCGCTGCTGCCCACTATGGCCACGAATTTCAACCTCAGCCTGGAGCACTACTTCAAGGGGCTTTCGGGAGGTTTCCAGTGCGTCGGCACCGGCGCGCACTACTCGGCTCAATGTCGCGGCGGCGGGAATACCGGTTACGTGCAGTTGTCGGCGTTCTACCTGCACTTGACCGATTTCATCAACGAGAACGCAGCGAGCATATTCAATTTCACCTCATTCGAGAGCGGCTACCTGACGCCCGCGCAACAGGCGCAGCTCGGTACGGTGTATGGCGCCTTCACCATTCCGAAAAACGACGGCGCCGGCAAGGTCTACGGTGCGCAGATCGCGACCAACGTGCCGCTGATCTGGGGCTTCGGGGTGCTGGGCAGCGCGACCCTCAGCAAGAGCGCGATCTACTACTCGGGCAGCACGACACCGATCGGGGTCGAGGGTCTGGCCAAGTGGGTGCAGAATTACACGCTGTACTATGCCCGAGACGGCTTCCAGGCCAATGTAAATTTCAACTCCCGTACCCACGCTCTGGCGAGCCTGTTCGGCATCAGCGAGTCGCGCTCGATTACCGAGCAGCGGGCGCAGCACTGGATCAGCGCCCAGGTGAGCTATTCGTTCGGACGGGGGCGGCTTAAGGGACTGACACTCGTTGCCTCGGGCGAGAACCTCGGCAACGAACCTCTGGTCGACTATGGGAACAACGATCCGCGGCAGATCACCCGCTTCGAGACCTACGGACGCATCTTCCACGTCGGCTTTTCGTATAAGCTCGACTGATCTGTCTGCCGCAGAAGAATGCTCCCCGTCGGCCTGAGCCGGCGGGGAGCGTGCGATGCGGGGAGGTTCGGCGGCCGCAGTGATCAGCAGCGGAGCGAGCATCGGAGCGGGACTGTGCCCGCGGGGAACATGAACATCCTACCCGTGAAGCGCGTGGTGATCGTCGGTGGCGGTACGGCCGGCTGGATGACCGCTGCGGTACTGGCACGAGCCATGGGCGCGACGCTCGAGATTCGCGTCGTCGAATCCGATGCAATCGGCACCGTCGGCGTGGGCGAGGCCACTATTCCCCAAATCCGCAACGTCAACACGTTTCTGGGTATCGCCGAGGACGCGATGCTTCAGGCCACAGGCGGAACCTTCAAGCTCGGCATCGAATTCAACGACTGGGTGCGTGCGGGTCACTCGTACCTGCACGCGTTCGGCGAAGTCGGGCTGCCACTCGGCCCGCTGCCGTTTCAGCACTACTGGCTGCGCAGCCGTGCCGCGAGCAATGCGCCGGACTTGTGGGCGTACTCGCTGAACGCGCAGGCGGCCAGGAGCCGCCGCATGGAGCGGATCGAGCGGGTGGGAAACACTCCGGTCGCCGGTATCAACTACGCTTTCCACTTGGATGCCTCCCTCTACGGGCGCATGCTGCGTGCCTACGCGGAGCAACGCGGCGTCAAACGCACGGAAGGCAGAATCGTCGAGGTGAAGCTGCGTGGCGAGGACGGCTTCATCGAATCCGTCGCGCTTGAGAGCGGCGAGCGGATCGCAGGGGAGCTGTTCATCGATTGCTCGGGTTTCCGCGGCCTGCTCATCGAAGAGGCCCTGCATGCGGGATTCGAAGACTGGCGCTCCTGGTTGCCCTGCGATCGGGCGCTGACCGTTGCGAGCGCACCGGCTTCCGCCCCGCGGCCCTATACCCAGGTGAATGCACGACCGGCAGGGTGGCAGTGGCGGATTCCGCTGCAGCATCGCACCGGCAACGGCCATGTGTACTGCAGCGAGTACATGAGCGAGCAGGAGGCGGCAACCGCGCTGCTGAACAGCCTCGACGGTACCGCACTCGGTGAGCCGAGGTCGATCCACTTCGCCGCCGGCATACGACGCCAATTCTGGCTGCGCAACTGCGTGGCCATCGGACTCTCGGCGGGCTTCCTCGAGCCGCTCGAATCGACAGCCATTCATCTCATCCAGTCCGGTGTGAGCCGCTTGATGGCGCTTTTCCCCGACCGGAGCTTCGATCCGCAGCTCATCGAGGAATACAACCGCAAGGTACGACAAGAATACGAGCAGGTCCGCGACTTACTGGTGCTGCACTACCGCGCAACCGAGCGGCGGGACACGCCGTTCTGGGAGCGCTGTGCGGCGTTGCCGGTCCCGGAGGGAATGCAGCGTAAAGTGGCGCTGTTCCGTGCGACGGGACAGATCTTTCGCGAGGGGGAGGAACTGTTTACCGAACAGTCCTGGCTGCAGGTCATGGTGGGCCAGGGCATCCTCCCCCGCAGGCATCACCCAGCGGCCGATGAGCTGCCGCCCGCACAGCTGGAGGATTTCCTCGGCACCATCCGCAAGGTGATCGGCACGGCTGTGGAGCGCATGCCGAGCCACGAGCGCTTCATTGCCGAACATTGCGCCAGCGGGCAGCGCTAGGCAATCGCGCCGCATCGATCGGCGTCGTCAGTCACCTCGCCAGCAATGCGTTCGCGCGACAGTGTCGTTCGATAAATTCACGATGGGTCGGTAGTGTACGTGCTGCCCGTTCCAACACATCACGGATCCCGGCAAGGTAGCTTGGCGCGTCGATGTCCGTATGCAGGTCGACCAGCGGATGGTAGCGCTGCGGCCAGATCTCCTGGCCGACCAGTACCGCCAGCCAATTCGGATTCTGGAACAGCTCGAGCGGCTCAGCCACGATGCGACCCGAGTGATGGAAATGATCGATCTTGTACTGCAGCGAGTCCGGAATCGCCATCGCGCGCGTGTGGCGCCACAGGGGTTCCTCGCGCTGCTGCGCGTGATAGTGCAGGATGAGAAAGTCGCGGATCCGCTCGTACTCCGTATACGTCAGCCGGTTGTATTCCCGCATCAGTAGCGGGTCGAAATCGCGGTCCGGAAACAGTGCCAGCAGACGCATGATCGCCGCTTGCACCAGATGAATAGCAGTCGACTCGAGCGGTTCGAGGAAGCCCGCCGAGAGTCCTATGGCCACGCAGTTGCGCGACCAGGAATCGCGCCGCGCGCCACTCGTGAATTTGATCAGGCGCGGTTCACCGAGCGGATTACCTTCCAGATTGGCCAGCAGGAGGGCCGCGGCTTCCTCGTCGCGCATGTGATGGCTGCAATACACGTGCCCGTTGCCGATACGGTGCTGCAGGGGGATTCGCCACTGCCACCCCGCCGGGCGGGCGCTCGATCGCGTGTAGGGCGGGAACTCCGCGCCGAGTGCGCAGCCGACCGCGACCGCCCGATCGCAGGGCAGCCAGCGCTGCCAGTCATCGAGCCGGCTCTCAAGAGTCCCCTCGATCAGCAGACCGCGAAAGCCTGAGCAGTCGACGAACAGGTCACCGCCGATCTCCCGCCCGTCCTGGAGCTTGAGCGACTCGATGAAACCATCTGTGCCCCGCAGCCGCACGTCCACCACCTTGCCCTCAGTACGCACCACGCCGCGCTGCTCGGCGTAACTCCGCAGATGGCGCGCATACAACCCTGCATCGAAGTGATAGGCGTAATCGAAGGTTGACAAAGCCATCCGCGGGTCCCGGAGCGGACGATCGAACTTTCCGGCGCGCGCCGCGACCCACGCCATGGCGTAATCTTCCACCGGCACATCGTGGCCCCGGCTGCGCTCGCGCAGCCAGTAATGATGCAGCGGTACCTCATCGAAGTCAGGTGGAAACCGATCGAACGGATGAAAGTAGCGATGTCCCGGTCGCGTCCAGCCGACGAACTCGATGCCGAGCTTGAACGAGCCGCCAGTGGCCGCCAGGAACGCGTTCTCGTCGAGACCGAGCTGCTGGTTGAACAGCTTGATCGGCGGAATGGTCGCTTCGCCGACGCCGATCGTCCCGATAGCGTCCGATTCAATCAGCTCGATCGGGCAGTTGCCGCGGGTCGCGTTGGCGAGCGCCGCGGCCGTCATCCAGCCTGCCGAGCCCCCACCCAGGATCACGATGCGGCGAATACTTCGATTTCCCGTGTCGTTCATGGCATTGTCGTATTAGCGGTAGCACGCATCTTGCCATAACATGCTGATCTGCGCGCCGCGACACCCGCATTGCGGTGCTCACGGACAATTGCTTCGCAACACGGGCGGGGGCACGCGGCCGGCCGACTCGGCCGAACATGAATACGTATGTGAGCGGTTGCCAAATCCGGCGCGCCGGTCGCATTCTGCCGGCGTAATCCGTGGCGCCCAGTGCGCGGTGCCGCCATTTCCTACACATTGACGAAGAACGCCGCCAACGCTCCAACGTCAGCACGGCGCGTCGAGGGGAGCGCAACGATAATGCCATTCGGACTTCGCCGGGTCGCCATAGCAGCGGCCGGTCTGCTCACCCTTGGAGCCACCCATGCCGCACTCCCGGCCGATGCTGCGCTGCGGGTACAGCCGAAAGGGGTCGAGATCGCGCTGGCTCACGGTTCGCTGCAGCTGATCCTGGTGCGGGGCAACGTGCTGCGGGTGCACTTCCTGCCGGGCGGTCAAGCCTCGCCGCCCGCGTTGGTGATGTCCCCCCGTGCGCCGCGGGAGGCCGCAGGTCCGGTGACTGTGCACCGCAGCGGTGATCACATCGTTCTCGAGAGTGGCACGCTGCGCGCGGTCTTCGACCGCGGCTCGCAGACGCTGCGCGTCTTTCGCCGTCATCGCCAAGAGGCGGTCTTCGTTCAAAGGCATCTCGGCGCGCTCGCACGGCACCGGCTCGCATTGCGCTTCAAACCAAAAAACGCGGCGCTTTACGGCGTGCACGGGTTCAATGCCTTCCAACCGGCACGCTCCGGTCTGCTGCGCAGCGGTCGGCAGCTGGCGACGGCCGGATCCCAGGGCGATGCCGGTGCGCCGCTGGTGTGGAGCACGGCGGGTTTTGCCGTCCTTATTGACAGCCAGAAGACCCTCTTCGATCTCAAGCCCGGCCGCATCGAGGTGCTTCGCCAGACGCGACCGGATCCGGACTACTACCTGATCCTGGGTGCGCCGGCACGGATCTTCTCCGCACTCGCCGCGCTCACCGGGCATGCGCCGCTCTTCCCTAAGTGGTCGTTCGGTTTCATCAATAGCCAGTGGGGAATCGACGAATCGGAACTGCTGCACATCGTCAGCCGCTACCGCGCGCTGCACATTCCGATCGACGCCTATTCGCTCGACTTCGACTGGAAGGCGTGGGGCGAGAACAATTACGGCGAATTTCGCTGGAACACCCGGAAGTTCCCGGATGCTCCGAGCGGCAAGCTCGACCACGAACTGACCGCGCTCGGCATTCATCTGATCGGCATCATGAAGCCGCGCATCCACCTCAATACAGTGGAGGGTCAGTACGCCACCGTACACCATCTGTGGATGCCGGGAGAAAAGCCGAGCATCGATTATTTTTCGCACCAACCGGTCAAGACGCTGGATTTTGACAAAGCGGCCACCCGCAAGTGGTTCTTCAATCCGACACTGCGCCAGAGCTTTGCAACCGGCATTGTCGGCTGGTGGAACGACGAGGCCGACGAGACCGGAGATGACACCCAATTTTTCAACATGGAGCGGGCTCTTTACGATGGGCAGCGCAAGTACTTCGCGCAGCGCGTCTGGTCGCTGAACCGCAACTTCTGGCTGGGCGCGCAGCGCTACGCCTATGGACTGTGGTCAGGCGACATCCAGAGCGGCTTTGCGAGCATGGCCGCGCAACGCCAGCGCATGCTGAGCGCCATTGACGTCGGGGAAATGTGGTGGGGCATGGACGGGGGGGGCTTTCATCTGCACCCGTCAGCCGAGAACTACGCCCGCTGGCTCGAGTTTGATGCCTTCGCACCCATCTGCCGTGTACACGGTAGCTTCCTGCAGCGACGCCAGCCGTGGATCTATGGTCAGACTGCAGCGCATGCGGCCACTGCAGCGCTCGATCTGCGCTATCGGCTGATGCCCTACATCTATTCCTACGCGTGGCAGGAGCACCTCACGGGTGTCGGCCTCGACCGCCCGCTGAGCTTCTCGTGGCCGCGTGATCCGCACGTGCGCAACGACTACCAGGCGTGGCTCTTCGGACGATGGCTGCTGGTCTCCCCCGTGGTCCACCGTCACCAGCGTGTGAAGCATCTCTATCTGCCGCCGGGCACGTGGACCAATTTCTTCACCGGGCGGGTCTACCGAGGCGGCCGGACCATCGCCCTGACGCTCGACGACAAGACATGGTCGGACATACCGCTGTTCATCCGCCAGGGCGCGATCATCCCGACCCAGCCGCTGATGTACTACGTCGGTGAGCACCCAGTGACCACCGTCACCGTGCACATCTACCCTGCCGCGCATCCGACTCATTTCGACTATTACGACGACGACGGGGAAACGTACGCCTACGAGCGCGGACAGTATTACCTGCAGCGCATCGGTGCGCAGGCCACCGGCAGGGTGGTGACTGTCAGTACAACCGCCCCAACCGGGACTTACAGGCCCGCGTTGCGCCAATTCCTGTTTGTCCTGCCGAAGGTGGCTGCCCGCAGTGTCCGTGTCGACGGTCGTACGCTCCGACCCGCAGCCAAATGGAGCACGCGCACCGGTTGCGCCGGCGAATGCTGGGCGCGGGGCAGCGTCCACGGCAGTCCCGTGACATACGTTGAACTGCCCGCCGGCAAAGCACATCGGGTCCGCATCGAGGAGGTGCGCCCGAGCGGGGGTTGAGCGACTCGAGTCAGGCGCGACGATCGTACGCGGCCGGCCTGGACGGTTCAGGCCGAGCGTGTACGCGACGTTGAATTCCCGGTCCAAGGAACTGAGTCGCCGAAATGCGGCCTGCCCCCGGGCACGAGGACCGGATTGGAACGGATGAACGGCCAAGCAATTGGGGTGCCATCGATGCATCGTCTGCTCCGCGCGCGTTCCTGGCGGCGTCCGCTCATACCGCTCGCCGCCGCGCTGCTCGGCATCAGCACCCCGGCGATGGCATCTGGGCCGAACGGCAACATCCATGGGCGGGAACTGTTCTCCGATCAGGGAACGCTGTTCGACAGCAACGCGCAACCGAGTCCAAGCGATCCGGTCACGCTCACCTTGAGAACCGCGCACCATGATGTGAGTCGCGCCAACCTCGAATATTACGACACGGCAGACGGGGCTTTTCACTATGTACAGATGCACCTCTCCTCGAGGGACCCCGCCGGGAAATTCGACTACTGGCAGGGAACGATCCGCGCGAGCGCCTCGGCAAAGCATTACCGCTTCGAGGTCAGCAACGGCTCCCAGACGCTCTGGTACAACGCCGATGGCGTGAGCGCGTCGGAGCCTGCCGCGGGAGATTTTTTCATCATTCCGGGATTCGATACGCCGGATTGGATGAAGGACGGCGTGATGTACGAGATCTTCGTCGACCGGTTCTTCGACGGAAACCGGAACAACGATGTCAAGACTGGGCAATATACCTACGCGGGCTGCGCCACCGAGCAGCACGCCTGGAGGAGCGGCGTCCCTGCGGCCAAGCCGGGATGCAATGCGGAGGTGTTCTTCGGTGGTGACCTGTCCGGCATTGACCAGAAGCTCGGCTACCTCAAGCAGACGCTTGGGGTGAACATTCTGTATCTGACTCCCATCTTCGCGGCACCCTCGAACCACAAGTACGACACCAGGGATTACTACACCGTCGATCCGGCGTTCGGCACCGCGATAGACCTGCGGAAGCTGATCGCGGACGTGCACAGCAGCGCGAACGGACCGGAGGGCTACATCATCCTTGACGGCGTCTTCAATCACACCGGCGACAGCGACTGCTGGTTCGGTCGGCAGACCTACGGGACATTCATCTGTTCGATGACCGGCGCATACTTGTCGCGGTCGAGCCGGTATTATTCCTGGTACACGTTCCAGAGCTGGCCCAATCAGTACTCGAGCTTCGCGAATGCGGTGCCCACGATGCCCAAGCTCAACTTTGGCGCTACCGGTTCGGCGGTGCGCGAGCAGATCTATGCGGCGCCGAACTCGGTGGTGCAGACCTATCTGAGGGCCCCCTACGCCATCGATGGCTGGCGGCTCGATTCGGCACAGATGCTCGATGCCGATGGTCGTGGCGGCAGTGATGCGACCAATCATCAGATCATGCGGCAACTGCGCAGCTCCGTGTTGTCCGCCAACCCGAACGCGGAGATCCTCGGGGAGTTCTGGGGCGACCCGGCACCATGGCTGGACAACGGCAGGCAATGGGACGGTGCCATGAATTACAACGGATTCACCAATCCGCTCTCGGAGTGGTTGTGCGGGGTCAACGAGCACGGCAAGCCCGGCTCGCTCGATGTGGCTCGGTTCGATGCGGCACTGCGGGCCGCCCGCGCAGACGTTCCGATGAATGCGCTCGAGACGATGAGCAATGAGCTTGGCACCCACGATACGCCGCGTTTCACGACCCGTTGCGGCGGCGATCTGGCGATGACCGAACTTGCGATGATTTTCCAGTTCACCTACATCGGCACGCCGACGATCTACTACGGAGACGAGTACGGCATGCGGGGCGCAGGCGATCCGTACGACCGGCGCACGTTCGACTGGTCGAAGGCCACGCTGTCCGATCCGCCGGTTGCGCTGGTACACAAGCTGATCGTTATCCGCAGGACGTATTCGGCGCTGCGCACCGGATCGTTCCTGACCCTCATCACGGACGATGCCGACGATGTCTACGCGTACGGCCGCTTCGATGCGAGCACCCGCATCGCGGTGGTGCTGAACGGCGGTGCTGGCACGCAAAGCGTCACCGTGCCGGTGTGGCAGCTCAGCATGACCCACGGGTCGACGGTGACCGATCTGCTTTCAGGCACCGCGTACACGGTGAGCAATGGTAATGTGACGGTGAGGGTCCCGGGCCGGTCCGGAGTGATACTCGAGCAATGGGCCACGAGGCAGGAATGACTCAGTCGGGGACGCGCTGTACAGGGGTGCGCGTGAGCGCGCTGATCGGATGCGCGGTCGCACTGGCGGCGGCGGTGCCGGCGCTCGCCGGGAACTGGCACACGACGCTGCACTGGCGCGGCCGCGAGGCCTGGGCTACCCGGTATCCCGGGGGCGGCTATCGGGTGCACGCCCCGGCTCGTACGCGCATGATCGGGCCGCAGCGCGATCGCGCCCGAACAGCCAGTGTGCTCTTTGACGCACTGTTCGCTCTGGCGCAGTCGGATCTGCGCAAGGACTCCGTGAGCGCCATACACGATCCGGCCTTCGAGCACGGCAGGCCGATTCCCTGCCGCTGCTTCATTGCCGGCAAGGACTGGCCGTTCGCCTGGACGCGCGATCTGTCGTATTCCACCGATCTTGCGCTATGGCGGTTCGACCCGGCGCGCGCTCGGACCTCGCTGCTGTTCAAGCTCTCCCCGGCGCGTACGAGCAGGGTGCGGCCGGGACTGTATGTGATGGAGGACACCGGCTCGGGTGGCAGCTGGCCGGTGAGCACCGATCGGATGGTGTGGTTTCTCGGCGCGCGGCATCTGCTCGGCAACCGCCGCTTTGCGGCCAAGGTCTATCAGGCGCTGCAGGAGAATCTCGCGCAGGATCGCCGCTACACCTTCGATCCGCACGTCGGACTGTACCGCGGTGAGACGTCGTTTCTCGACTGGCGCCAACAGACGTATCCTGAATGGACAGCGCGCAACGTGGTGTTCATCGCACAGTCGTTCTCGTTGTCGACCAATGTGCTGCATTACGAGGCGCTGCGGCTGGCGGCGACGCTGGCACACCAGCGGGGGCATTTCACGCGCGCCCGCGGTTACATGGCCGAGGCGGCAGCGCTGCGCCAGGCGATCAATCGCCGGTTTTGGCAGCCCCGGCAGGGCCTGTACATGAGCTACATCGGCGGCCGGGTGAATCCAGCGCCCTACGATGCTTACGACCTGCTCGGCATTGATCTCGTGATCACCAGCGGGGTGGCTCCGCCGGCACGGGCGCGACTCGCCCTCGCGCGCTATCCGGCCTGGCCGGCCGGCAGCCCGGTCATCTGGCCCGAGCGGCGCGATCAACCCATCTATCACAACCGGGCTATCTGGCCGTTCGTCAGCGAATACACCCTGCGCGCCGCGCGGCGCGTGCAGGACGTACCGCTGATCGCGCATGAGCTGCGATCGTTGGTACGCGGTGCGGCGCTCGCCGGCTCGAACATGGAAAATTTCTCGCTGCTCGCGCAATCGACACACGTACCGGGGCGGCTCGGCGGGCCGGTGGTCGACTCGCGCCGTCAGCTCTGGTCGGTGGCCGGCTATCTCGATATGGTGGTCCGCGGGGTGTTTGGCGTGCGGACCGACGGCAGCGTGCACCCCGAGCTGCCCGCCTCTTTGGTGCCCATGCTCTTCGGTACGCGCCGCAGCATCAGTTTGACTCTGGGCGCGCGGCGCATCGTGCTCGAGCGACCGGCGCACATCGACGGCAACCTGCTCGTGGCCGCGATGCTGCGGCGCGAGGGCCGGGTGACCCGGGTCCGGCTGGTCAGCCGCCGCGTAACCTCCATTCCGCTCAGGCTGCACGCGCCGATGTACCTCCCGGCCACGCCGCCGGCGCCGACGGTGACCGCGGATGGGACGCGCTGGCGAGTCCGCGCGGCGGTACCTGGGGTCCTGTACCTGAACGGCAGGCTTGTCGGGCGGATCTCTGGGGCGTTGCCGGTCGCGCAGAGCGACGGGCTGCAGTGTTTCAGCGTCGCGGCCCCCGGCCGCGGCGGGCTTTACTCGCTGCATAGCCACGCGCGCTGCGTTGGTCCGGTGAGTACGGTCGGATCGGCATGGCCCCGGCACTGGAGCGCACCACGCACTGGGGCCTATCTGGCCTGGGTCGACTACGATAACAACCATGGGCCGATCAGCACGGGTATCACCGCTGCGGTGCGACGCATGGCGATCCGCTGCGCGGGCGAACCTGCGCAGCGCGGTCCACTGGTCATGCCGCAGAGCGATGGCGTGCACGCCTCGACAGTGGTGCGCTTCCGTGCCCGGGCCGGTGGGCGTTGTGCATTCGGACTCTCCGGCGGGTTCAATATGAGCGATCTGGCCCACTATGCCTACTACACCGGCGGGCAAGGCGGAGGCGCAGGACCGGTGAACCGCGCGGAGATTTTTGCGCTGCGCATCGCGCCGCTCGCACCGGAGCGCCAGCGGTGAGCGGCAAGCCCGAGCTGTCGGTCCGCCAGGTCCTCAACATGTCGGTCGGCTTTCTCGGCATTCAGTTCGCTTTCGGACTGCAGAACGCCAATGTCAGCCGCATCTTTCAAACCCTCGGTGCGCACGTGGCGCAGATTCCCGCGCTGTGGATCGCTGCGCCCCTCACCGGACTGCTGGTGCAGCCCATTATCGGCTACGCCTCCGACCGCACCTGGGGACGCTTCGGGCGGCGCCGGCCATACTTCCTCGCCGGCGCGGTCCTCACCACGACCGCGCTGCTGGTGATGCCGGACTCGCCTGCGCTCTGGGTGGCCGCGATCATGCTGTGGCTGATGGATGCCTCCGTGAACGTCTCCATGGAGCCATTCAGGGCGTTCGTCGCCGACCAGCTGCCAACCACGCAGCGGCCGCTCGGGTTCGCTCTGCAGACTCTGTTCATCGGCATCGGCGCGGTGCTCTCCTCTGTGCTGCCGTGGATGTTGGCGCGTTTCGGTGTCGCGAACATTGCGCCACCCGACCAGATTCCGGCCACGGTACGCATTTCGTTCTATGTCGGCGGTGCTGTACTGATGGGCTCGGTTCTGTGGACGGTTCTCACAACGCACGAGTACCCGCCGGAGCGCCTGCGCCGATTCGCGGACTCACCACCCACATTCCACCGGCTGGATGTGGCACGTGCCTGGCGTCCCGGTGTCGTGCTGCTTGCGCTCGGCGTTCTCGGCATCGGGCTGATCCGTCACTTTGCGCTCGATCGACAGCTGTACCTGCTCGCCGGTGGGCTTGCTGCTGGCGGGCTGCTGTTTCTGTGGCTCGGCCGCTCGCGCAGCCGCGGCATGCTCCACCAGGTCATGACGGATCTGTATGCCATGCCGCCGGCGATGCGACGGCTCGCCTGGGTTCAGTTCTTTTCGTGGTTTGCGATGTTTGCGCTGTGGATCTACACCACCCCGGCCGTCACCGCGGTGCAGTTCGACAGCAGCAATCCGCTCTCCAGCGCCTACAATGCCGGTGCCAACTGGGTCGACGTGCTGTTCGGCGCCTACAATGGCTTTGCGGTGCTCGCCGCGCTGCTCATCCCGCGAATGGCGCGCTGGGCCGGACTGCGCTGGACACATGTGATCAATCTGGCCGCTGCCGCGGCAGGACTTGTCTCATTCGTATGGGTCCGCGACCCGCATTGGCTGCTGTTGTCCATGGTCGGTGTCGGATTCGGCTGGGCCTCGATCCTCGCCGTGCCCTATACGCTGCTCGCCGATCATCTGCCGGCCGAGAAGATGGGTATCTACATGGGGATCTTCAATTTCTTCATCGTCATCCCGCAACTACTGGCCGCGAGCGTGCTCGGGGTGCTGCTGCATGAGTTTTTCCACGGCGACGCGATGTTCGGGCTGCTCATCGGCGGGGTGAGTCTGATGCTGGCGGGCCTTTGCACGCTGCGCGTCGGCGAGCCACGCGCCGGCGGGCTGGCCGCCGCGGCGGCGCCTCAGCCGTAGCGCACCCCGGGGCGCGTGTCGCGGCCGGGATGGCGGCCGATCGGGTATGCTCACGGGATGCTGATTGAACGCATCTGGACCGGCAACGCCTACCGCAATTTCCACTATCTCGTGGCCTGCCCCGAGACCGCAGAGGCCCTGGCCGTTGATCCGCTCGAATGGCAGCTGTGCTGGGACGCGGCGCGCAGCAAGGGCTGGCGGATCACCCAGATTCTCAATACCCATGAGCATCGCGATCATACCGGCGGCAATGCCGGACTGGTGGCCGCGACCGGCGCGAAAGTGCTCGCGCACGCGCGTGCTGCCGGCCGCATTGGTGGGGTCGATCGGGGGCTGAGCGCTGGCGAGGTGATCCGCGTCGGCCGGCTCGAGCTGGAGTGCCTGGATACTCCGGGCCACACTTTCTCCCACGTCTGCCTGCTGGCGCACGCACAGACACCGGCGCTATTTTCCGGGGATACTCTTTTTAACGCCGGTGCCGGTAACTGCCACGACGGGGATCCGCAGCGCCTCTACGAGACGTTCAGCCGCATTCTGGCGCGCTTGCCGGATGCGACCCGGATTTATCCTGGTCACGAATACCTGGCGCGTAATTTGGAATTCACGCTCGATCGCGAACCGGACAATGATGCGGCGCGCGCATTGCTCGCGCGCATGCGCAACGCCGATCCGGCCGCAGCGCCGGTCACCACGCTGGCCGACGAACGGTGCATCAACACCTTCCTGCGCCTCTCGAGCCCTTCGCTGATCGAGCGGCTCCGCGCGTCATTCCCGGCTCTTCAGGCCCGCCCCGACGAGCGCACGGTATTCCTGCGGTTGCGCGAGTTGCGCAATCGCTGGTAGTAGAATGCGCCCGCCATGACCGTCGATCCGATTCTCGAGCGCCTCAACGCGGCCCAGCGGGCCGCAGTCACCGCCCCCCTGGGCCCCGTGCTGGTGCTGGCCGGCGCCGGCAGCGGCAAGACGCGCGTTTTGACCCATCGCATCGCCTGGCTGATCCAGGCCGAAGGGGTTTCCCCGCACGCCATTCTCGCGGTGACCTTTACCAACAAGGCAGCAGGCGAGATGCGCGCGCGCGTGGAGAGCCTGCTTGGCATGCCACCGGGGGTGCTGTGGATCGGCACCTTCCATGGCATCGCGCACCGGCTGCTGCGGCGCCATTGGCGCGAGGCGGGTCTCACCGAGAGCTTTCAGATCATCGATGCGGAGGACCAGCAGCGCCTGATCAAGAAGCTACTCAAGGCGCAGCAGCTCGATGAAACCCGCTGGGTGCCGCGCGAGATCCAGTGGTTCATCAATTCGAACAAAGACGAGGGCCGCCGCAGCAAGAACCTGAAGGCGGGAAACGATCCGATCCGTGCGCAGATGATCCGGCTGTACACGCTGTACGAGGAGGCCTGCGCGCTCACCGGCGTGGTCGACTTCGCCGAGCTGCTGCTGCGTTCGTTCGAGCTGTGGCGCGATCAACCGGCGCTGCTGGCACGTTATCGTCAGCGCTTCCGCCACATCCTGGTCGACGAGTTCCAGGACACCAACACCATCCAGTACGCCTGGCTGAAGCTGCTCGCCGGCGAGGATGGATGTCCGTTCGTGGTCGGCGATGACGATCAGTGTCTCGCTGCGGGCACGATGATCACCATGGCCGACGGCTCGCAGAAGGCGATTGAGGCGATCAAGATCGGTGAAAAGGTCATGTCGGGCTATGGCAGCGGCGATTTCAGGCCAGCCGTGATTACCCGAAAATTCTCCACCCGCCGTAAAGGCACATTGGTTCGGCTGCACATGCGCTCAGGACGAACGATCTGCAGCACTCCTGAGCATACGCACCTTGCCGGGTACATTCTGGGAGAGACGCCGCAGACTTACTTCCTTTATCTCATGTACAAGGAAGGTGTGGGATATCGTCTGGGCACTTCACAGGTGTATACCAACGGGCAAGCGAAGCCGATGGTGGGCTTCAAGCAGCGGGCGCTGGCTGAACACGCGGATGCTGCCTGGGTGGTCCGGACCCATTCAAGCGAAAACGATGCGCGTCTCGATGAGATGCTCACTTCGCTGAGATACGGATTGCCCACGCTGCCATTCGTTCACCGCAAGGGCAGGGCGCGCAATGGACTGGTTCACGACCCCGATTATATCGCCGAAGTCTTTCGCTCCGTAGATACCGTTTCCGCAGCGCTGAGGCTTCTCGCTGACGTCGGGCTCGATTTCGAAACCCCGCACCATGCGCCTCGTAGTCGGAACTCCTGTCGTCGCAATATCGTAATAACGATGTGCGGCGATCGTCGGGGATCAAATCCGATGCACTGCATCAGCATGGTCGGAACCGACGCCGCGGACCGGGAGGCGCTGAGAGAGATGGGTCTCAGCGTCAGAGCAGCGAAGAGCGGCTCAAAGAGTTGGCGATTTGAGACCGTACGAAGCGACTTCGGCGAGCTCATGGCGATTGCGAAGCGGATCCGCGAAGTGCTCGGCGCGCGCTATGTTCTGCAGGCCCGAATCCTAAGCCGCTCGCTGCCGTTTGTTCGAGCTGCCGGCGTCCGGCCCGGTATGGTCATGGCCACTGAAAACTCAGAGTTCGATATCGTAGATCGCGTCGAACACCAAGTATCAGATACGCAAGTTTTTGATCTGAACGTCGATCGCACCCACAATTACATTGCGAACGGTGTTGTCACTCATAATTCCGTCTACGGGTGGCGCGGCGCCCGGGTCGAGAATCTCCAGCAGTTCGGCCGCGACTTTCCGGCCGTCAAGTTGTACCGGCTCGAGCAGAACTACCGCTCCACCGGAGCCATTCTTTCCGCGGCCAACGGGCTGATTGCCAATAATTCTGGTCGTCTCGGCAAGACTCTGTGGACCAGCGGTGAGCAGGGTGAACCGATCCGGGTCTATGCCGCATTCAATGAACGCGACGAGGCAGAGTTCGTCTGTCAGCGCATCCGCGACCACGTGGCGCACGGCGGATTGCACCGCGACGTCGCCGTTCTGTACCGCTCAAATGCGCAGTCGCGTGTGTTCGAGGAGACATTTCTCGCCGCGCGGATGCCGTACCGCGTCTACGGAGGCCTGAGGTTCTTCGAGCGCGCCGAAATCAAGGATGCACTCGCCTATCTGCGCCTGATTGCCAACCGTCGCGATGACGCCTCATTTGAGCGGGTGGTGAACCTGCCGACGCGCGGCATCGGCGCGAAGAGCCTCGACACCATCCGCGCGGCGGCGCGTGAGGCAGGCTGCCCGCTGTGGGAGGCCGCTCAGGCGTGCCTTGGCGATGCGCTCGGGCCGAAAGCCTCCGCTGCGCTGCGCGGGTTTCTCGAGCTCATTGAGCGGCTGGCCGAGGAGGTCAGGGGCCTCGCGCTGCATGAGCAGGTCGATCGTATGTTGGCGGTCAGCGGTCTGATCGAATTTCACAAGCGCGACAAAGCCGATCGCGGCGAGGCTCGGGTCGAAAACCTCGAGGAATTGGTGAGCGCCGCACGCGGCTTCGCAGTCGAGCCGCTGGAGAGCGAACTGCCGCCGCTCGAGGCATTCCTGGCGCACGTGACACTCGAATCGGGCGAGGGCCAGGCCGACGCCTGGGAAGACTGTGTGCAGATGATGACGCTGCACACCGCCAAGGGGCTGGAGTTTCCCATCGTCTTTCTGTGCGGCATGGAGGACGGATTGTTTCCCCATCAGCGCTCGATAGGCGATCTCGATGGTCTGGAGGAGGAGCGCCGGCTGTGCTACGTCGGCATGACGCGAGCAATGAGGCAACTGTACCTGACGTACGCCGAGCAGCGCCGCCTACACGGTATCGACAGCTTCAGCCAACCATCGCGCTTCATCAAAGAGACCCCCGAGGATCTGATCGAGGAAATCCGACCTCGCCTGCAGGTGAGTCGGCCAGTAGCATCGGGACGCTTCGCGCGCGACTCGCGCTACGAAGCTGCTCCGGTGCGCCGTCCGGCCTACGCGTCGCGCAATGAACCGCCACCGGCGCCGGGCATGCGACTCGGCGCGCGCGTGCGTCACGGCAAATTCGGCGAGGGCGTGATCCTCAATCTCGAGGGCAACGGCGCGCAGGCACGCGTTCAGGTCAACTTCGAGCAACACGGAGCGAAGTGGCTGGTCATGCAGTACGCCAATCTGGAACCGATATGAAGATACTGATTCTGGGCGCTGGCCAGGTTGGCCGCACGGTGGCCCGTCACTTCTCGCGCGAGGAAGCCAATGATGTGACGGTGGTCGACAACGACGAGGACGTGCTGCGCGAGCTGCAGGACCGCCTCGACGTGCACACGGTCGCCGGCAATGCTGCATTTCCGAGCGTGCTGGAGGCGGCCGGCGCTGCCGAGGCCGATATCCTCGTGGCGCTGACGAACAGCGACGAAGTCAACATGATTGCCTGTGCGGTAGCCTTCCGGCTGTTCCGCACGCCAACCAAAATCGCGCGCATCCGCTCTGCTGAGTACACCTCGCGCCCCCAATTGTTCAGCGAGATGGCAATTCCGGTCGACGTCTTCATCAGCCCCGAACAACTCGTCACCGAGTACCTCGAGCAGCTGATCCACCAGCCCGGCGCATTGCAGGTCCTCGAGTTCGCTGCCGGCAAAGTGAGGCTCGCCGGCGCACGCGCCGAGCCGGGCGGGGCGCTCGTCGGCCACGCGCTGCGCGAACTGCCGGAGCATCTCGGCCGCATCGAAACACGCGTGGTGGCGATCTACCGCGGAGGACGGAACATTCCGCCGGAAGGGGACACGGTCATCGAGGCGGGCGATGAGGTGTTCTTTCTCGCTGCGCGTGAGGATGTCCGTCGCGTGATCGACGAACTGCGACGCGAAGATGCGCGCGTGCGCCGCATCCTAATCGCAGGTGGCGGCAACATCGGTCTACGGCTGGCCCGCTCGCTAGAGCGCAGCGCTCAGATCAAGCTGATCGAGCATGATTCGCGCCGCGCACAGTTGGTCTCAGAGCAGCTCGAAAACACGATCGTGCTCGCCGGTGATGCGGCTGACGAGGAACTGCTCATCGAGGAGAACATCGACAGCGCGGATGTTTTCGCGGCCATTACCAACTCCGAGGAGGCGAATATTCTCTCGGCGATGCTCGCCAAGCGGCTGGGCGCGCGCAAGGTGATGGCTCTGGTCAATAAGCCTTCTTACGCTGATCTGATCGAAAGCGGCAGCATCGACGTCGCGGTCGCTCCGCAGACCATCACGATCGGCTCGCTGCTCGCCCATGTGCGCCGTGGAGACGTGGTGCGGGTGCACTCGTTGCGCCGTGGAGCGGCCGAGGCAATCGAAGCGGTCGTGCGTGGAGAGGAGCATAGCTCGCGCGTGGTCGGCCGCACGGTCGAGCAGATCGCGCTTCCCGAAGGCGCCTCGATTGGAGCGATCGTGCGCGGCGAGGAGGTCATCATGGCCCATCACGACACGCGTGTGCAGTCGAACGATCACCTGATTCTCTTTCTCGCCGACCGTCGCCATATCGATGCCGTCGAGCGGTTGCTCATGCGCACGGCCCCCTGATCCAGGCATGATCGGCATCATCTACTTTCTCGGCTTGATTCTGGCCGCCTTCGGCTTGGTCTATCTGCTGCCCATCGGCTGCTCGCTGGTCACGGGCGATGGGCTGTGGCCGATCTTCTTGGTGTGCGCGGCGCTGACGGCGACGATCGGCGCGGGGATGGCTGCGCTCACCTTCAAGTACCGCCGTGAGCTCAAGCCGCGCGATGGCTTCATGCTGGTGACGGTCGGCTGGCTGCTGCTCGCCGTGGCCGCGACGCTCCCATTACTGATGGCAATACCGGGGTTGACCTTCACCCGCGCGCTGTTCGAAACAATGTCGGGTCTGACCACCACCGGTTCGACGGTCTTCACCGGACTCGATACGTTGGCGCCATCGCTGAATTTCTGGCGATGCTCGCTGATCTGGGTCGGCGGCCTCGCCGTGATCGTGGTGGCAATGGGCGTGATGCCGCTGCTCGGCATCGGCGGCATGGACCTGTACAAGTCCGACGCCCCCGGACCGGTGAAGGATCAGAAGCTTGAGCCGCGCATTACCGAGGCAGCCCGCTCGGTCTGGCTGGTCTACGTGGTGCTCACAATGGCGGGCATCATCGCCCTGCGCATCGCCGGCATGAGCTGGTTTGATGCGATTTGCCACGCGTTCTCGGCTGTCTCGCTGGGCGGCTTTTCAACGCACGACGCGAGCATTGCCTACTTCAATTCACCGGCGGTGGATTTTGTGCTGATGCTGCTGATGCTGGCGGCGTCGATGAATTTCACCCGTCACTTCGTCGCGCTGCGCCGTCTCACGCTCAAGCCCTATCGCAATGACCCCGAATTCAAGGCGATGGCGATCATTCTTTCCTTGAGCGTTCTCGGCATCACGCTGCTGCTGCTCAACGACGGCGTGTATGCCAATTTCAATACCGCATTGCGTTATGCGGCATTCAACGTCATCTCCATGGCAACCACCACCGGTTGGGTCAACATCGGGCACGGTGGCTTCGATCACTGGCCGGTATTTGCCCCGATCTGGATGCTGTTTCTCTCCGGTATCGTCTGCAGCACCGGTACCAGCGGGGGCGGCATCAAGATGTTCCGCACCCTGGTGCTGGCGCGCCAGGCCGAGCGTGAGTTGAAATTGCTGGTGCACCCGAGTGCCGTCGCTCCCGTTCGTGTCGGTCGCCGGCCGATCTCGGCGCGGGTGGCCGACGCGGTATTGGCGTTCATATTCCTGTACTTCATGGCCGTGGCGCTGCTGGTGTTTGCCATGCTGCTCAGCGGCATGGGATTTGACTCCGCGTTCCGGCTGGTCGTGGCTTCGATCAACAATACTGCTTACGGACTGCCCGGGCACGCCGCCTGGAACCTGCATGACCTGAGCGCGCCGCAGATCTGGATCTGCACGGTGGCGATGCTGCTCGGCCGCCTTGAGATCTTCAGCGTCATCGTTCTCTTTACTCGCACGTTCTGGCGCAAGTAAGCCGGCTCATCGATATCGGCCGCTTCGCTCAGCGCGGAAGCGCGCGCAGGCCAAGTTCGCGGCTGTAGGTCACGTCCATGACGTTGTCGTACCAGCCGGTTACGCGCGGCTTGACCAGGTGTTTGCTCACGTAGAAGTACAGCGGAATGATGGGCTGATCGCGCAGCATCAGCTTTTCAGCCTGTTCGAGCAATGCGATTCGCCGAGTGGGATCGAGCGTGGCCTCGGCCCGGTCCACCAGGCTGTCATAGGTGGCATTGTGGTAGCGCGGCAGGTTGATGCCGAAGTCGCTTTTGAAGTATTGCGCGAAGGTGTACGGGTCGTTGTAATCGCCGATCCAGCTCGAGCGGAACATCGTGGCCTCGCCGCTGCTGATGTCCTGCATCAGCGAGCTGAAGTCCTCGGCTTGCAGCGAGACGTGTATACCGAGCGTACGGCGCCACATCGAGGCGACGGCGAGCGCCACGTCCTCGTTGACCTCCCCGGTGTTGTATTCGAGTGTAAAGTGTAGCGGGTGGGATGGCGAGTAGCCGGCGGCGGCGTACAGGCGGCGCGCTGCGCCGATGCGTTCTGCTCTGTCGAGCGCGCGCCATGCCGGAGTCTGCGGTGTGTAGCCGTCCGTTCCGGGCGGCACCCAGCTGTATGCCGGCAGCTCGCCAGCCCGCAACACGAAGCGGGTCAGGCGGGTGCGGTCGATGGCCAGGGCGAGCGCCCGGCGCAAGCCCGGTTCACCCTTGAACGGCGCTCGCCGCAGGTTGAAGCCGTAGAAATACGTGCCGAGCTCGGGCTCGATGTGCAGTTGATCACCGAGATGGGCGCGGATCCAGCCGATTTCGGTTCGCGGCACCACATCCATGATGTCGAGCTCCCCGGCGCGGTACATCTCGAGTTCGGCGTTCTCATCGGTGGCAATGATGTAGCGGACGCCGGCAAGGTGGGTGGCGTCGTTGCGCCAATAGTCCGGATTGCGCGTGAGTTCGATGTACGAGCCGTGCACCCAGCGAGTGAGCACGAATGCGCCGTCGGATGGCATGTGGCCGGCGTGGGCATAAGAGGCCCCGTAGCGGGCGAGCAGCGCCGGGTCGACCGGACAGGTTGCCGGATGGGCGAGCAGGGCGGGTAGGTAATGCGCCGGTGTTCGCAGCTCCACCACGACGGTGTACGGTGTGGGCGCGAGCACGCCGAGGTCCGCGACCGGACGCCGTCCGGCGATGATGCCAGGCGCGTGGCGGATGACGCTCACGACGGCGGCATAATCGGAGGCCGTGCGCGGGTCGACGAGCCGGCGCAGCCCGGCGACAAAATCCTTGGCGAGGACGGGGGCGCCGGTGGACCAACGGGCGTTGTGTCGCAGCGAAAAGGTGTAAGTCCTGCCATCGGAACTCACCGTCCAGCCCGTCGCAATGCCGGGCGCGGGGCGCCCGTGCCGGTCAAGCGTGGTCAGACCCTCGCAGATGTCGCGTAACACCCGCTGCGCCTCTACGGAGCGGGCTTTCTGCGGGTCCAGCGAGTCGGGCTCGAGATCCAGACCACGCAGCAGGACGTTTCCTCTGCCGCCCGCTGCCGGTGCTGCGCCGTGCCGGGCACAGCCGCCGAGTGCAGCGCACGCGAGCAGCAGTGCGGCCCCGCGGGCGACTCGGCGGCTCATCTCGGCTCAGCGCGCCGGGCGCAAGCGATGGGCGTTGATCTGTTCGCGCAGCCGTACGGTAGCCTGGCGCGCCGCTTGCGCAAAGTCCTCGCCGCCTGAGGCGTACAGAATCCCTCGCGAGGAACTGATCAACAGGCCGGTTCCCGCTGCGGTCTGGCCGTTGCGTACGGCCGCGGCGACATCGCCGCCCTGTGCGCCCACACCGGGAACGAGCAACGGCATGTCGCCGACAATGCGGCGGACTTCGGCGAGCTCCTGTGGGTATGTCGCGCCGACCACCAGCAGGCAATTGCCGCGCGCGTTCCACTGGCTTGCGGCGAGCTCAGCGACCACGTGATAGAGCCGGCGCGCGCCGCCGTCGACCATCAGATCCTGCAGGTCACGGGCGCCAGGGTTGGACGTGCGGCACAGGACGATCACGCCGCGTTCGGCGTGCCTGAGGAACGGCTCGAGCGAATCGGTGCCAAGATATGGGTTGACCGTCACCGCATCGGCCCCATAGCGTTCGAATGCCTCGATAGCGTACCGCTCCGCAGTGTTGCCCACATCGCCACGCTTTGCGTCGAGAATCACCGGCACATCCGGGTAGGTGCCCTGGATGTACTCGATCGTCCGCTGCAGCTGGTCCTCGGCCTCGTAGGCGGCGTAATGCGCGAACTGCGGCTTGTAGGCGCAGACCAGATCCGCAGTCGCATCGATGATGGCCTTGTTGAACTGAAAGATGGGTGAGGCCTGCGCGGCGATGTGCTCGGGAAAGCGCTCGATCTCCGGATCGAGTCCGACGCATACCAGCGAATCGCTGCGACTCCAGCTGCGCTCCAGTCGGGCGATGAACGTGCTCATGCGACACGAGTCCCGGCGGACAGGGCGTGCTTCTTCAGGTGTACCAGCAGCAGCGTGACCGCCGCCGGCGTGACGCCCGGCACGCGAGAGGCTTGGCCGACTGTCGATGGTCGGTATTCGCTGAGGCGCGTGCGCACCTCGTGCGAGAGGCCGGCGACCTGCGCATAATCGATGTTTTCGGGCAAACGGGTCTCCTCGTTGCGGCGGTGGCGGTCGATTTCGTCTTGCTGACGCTCGATGTACCCGGCGTACTTGGCAAGCGCTTCCACCTGGGTGCTCAGTTGTGCGGCGAGCCGCGTATCGAGTGCGCCGACCGACTGCTCCTCGGCGGCGTCGATGATCTCGAGCAGCGCCTCGTAGCGCACCTCGGGGCGACGCAGCAGCTCCAACGCGGACACGTCGCGCGCGAGCGGTCCGCCGAGAATTCGGGCGCACCACTGTGGGTCGAGCGTTTCGGGATGCAGGCGCACGGCACGCAGGCGGGTGAGCTCGCGATCGATGAGCTGCTGCTTCGCCTCGAACAGACGCCAGCGCTCGTCGTCGACCAGTCCCAGGCGTCGGCCGATTGGGGTCAGACGGGCATCGGCGTTATCTTCACGCAGCAGCAGGCGATGTTCGGCTCGGCTGGTGAACATGCGGTACGGTTCGCGCGTACCCCGCGTGACCAGGTCATCGACCAGAACGCCGAGGTAACCGTCACTACGTTGTGGCACCCAGGGCGTATCGCCGCGCACTGCGAGTGCGGCGTTGATGCCGGCGAGCAGTCCCTGCGCGGCCGCTTCCTCGTAGCCGGTGGTGCCGTTGATCTGACCGGCGAAATACAGGCCCTCAAGCGTGCGGGTCTCAAGCGAAGACCGCAGATCGCGCGGATCGAAGAAGTCGTATTCGATTGCGTAGCCTGGCCGCGTCAGATGTGCCCGCTCGAAGCCGGGAATGGTGCGCACCAGAGCGACCTGTACGTCGAACGGCAGGCTGGTTGAGATCCCGTTGGGATAAATCTCGTGCGTATCGAGCCCCTCGGGCTCGACAAAGATCTGGTGCGAGGTGCGATCCGCAAAGCGCACCACCTTGTCCTCGATCGACGGGCAGTAGCGCGGTCCGACCCCCTCGATCGCGCCGGTGAACAGCGGCGAGCGGTCGGTGGCCGCACGGATGAGCTCGTGCGTGCGCTCGGTCGTGTGCGTAATGTGACAAGCGATCTGGCGAGGATGCTCCTCGGGGCGTCCGAGGAAGGAAAATACAGGCACTGGCTCGTCGCTCGCCTGCACGGTCATGACGCTGTAATCGAGCGTGCGCCCATCGAGCCGCGGCGGCGTGCCGGTCTTCAGTCGCCCGACGCGCAGCGGCAGCTCGCGCAGGCGTGCGGCCAGGCGGTTGGAAGGGCTGTCGCCGGCGCGGCCGCCGGCATGATTGTCGAGACCGACATGAATGCGGCCACCGAGGAACGTGCCGGCCGTCAGTACCACGCGGGGCGCTTCAAACACGATGCCGGTCACGGTGATGACGCCACGCACCGTCGTGCCCGTCACCAGCAGATCCGCCGCTTCCTGCTGAAACACCGCCAGGCGGGGCTCGGCTTCGATAAGCGCGCGGATCGCGCGTTTGTACAGCTGCCGGTCGGCCTGCGCCCGTGTGGCGCGCACCGCCGGCCCTTTGCTGCCGTTCAGGGTACGGAACTGAATGCCGGCCCGATCCGTGGCCCGGGCCATGGCACCGCCGAGGGCGTCGATTTCGCGCACCAGGTGGCCTTTGCCGATGCCGCCGATCGCCGGATTACAGCTCATCTGCCCGAGCGTCTCGATGTTCTGGGTCAGCAGCAGCGTGCGCGCGCCCATGCGCGCGGCGGCCAGGGCTGCTTCGGTTCCGGCATGTCCGCCGCCGATGACGATGACCTCGAACGGGTGGGTGAATCGCATGGCCATAGTGTAGTGCAGCGCCCGGCCCTGCCCAAACGGCGCGCTTAGGGGGCCTTGCATTATGATGCGTGACCGTGAGACGCATCGCCGTATCTGTTCTCGCTCTGGCGCTGCTCGCCGTGAGCGCCGCCGGGCGTGACGCCCCGGTGCGATCCTTGGCGCTCCGACCCTGCGAGCTGCGCTCGAGCGGTGCGCTGCAGCTGGTCAAGGCCGAGTGCGCCCGGCTGCCGGTGGCGGAGAATCCGGCCGATCCCAACGGACGGCAGATCCGCCTTGCCGTGGCCGTGGTGCCGGCGGTCAATACGACGGCCCGACCGGACCCGTTGTTCGTGCTGGCCGGCGGACCCGGCGAGGCGGCGCGATCCTTCTACGCCGGGGTGGCGGGCGCATTCGCATTGATTCATCGCGATCGCGACATCGTCCTGGTCGATCAGCGGGGTACCGGCGGATCGAATGCGCTCAACTGTCCGCGCGAGCACGCCTCCGGGCAGACCTCGAGCCGCGCCGACCTCATCGCTCAGAGCGAACGGTGTCTGAGACGTCTGCGCGAGCATGCCCACGTGCGCTTCTACACTACGGACCTGGCGGTCGATGATCTCGATCGGGTGCGAGCTGCGCTCGGCTACCGGCAGATCGACCTGTACGGTTCCTCGTACGGCACCGTCGTGGCGCAGGAATACCTTCGGCGCTTCCCCACGCGGGTACGCAGCATGATCCTCGACGGGGTGGTGCCGCCGCAGCTGCCCATCGGCGCGCTGAGCGCGATCAGCGCCCAGCAAGCGGTCGAACGCATCTTTGCCGAGTGCGCCCGAGAGCGCCCGTGCCACGCCCGTTTTGGCGATCCGATGGACGAATACCGTCGCGTCCGCGCCGCGCTGGAAGCCCACCCGGTGACGCTCACGCTCGCGGATCCGACCCGCGGCACCCCGTATCAGCTGCATCTGACAACCTACCAGCTCGGGCAAGTACTGCGTCTAGCGAGCTACACGCCCGCGCTCGCCGCGCTGCTGCCGCTTGATCTGCACGCCGCCGCTGCCGGGGACTACACGCCGCTCGCCGGTCAGTTCCTGCTCATCGACCGCCTCTACAGCGGCGCGGTTGCGGTGGGCATGAACAACACCGTGATCTGCTCCGAGGATGTGCCCTTCTATCGCGTCACGGCCGCCGAGCGTGCCGCAATGCGGCGCACGTTCCTCGGCACTGCGCCGCTGCGCGAACTCGAGGCCGTCTGCTCCCACTGGCCGAAGGGCCCGGTGGCGACCGACTTTCATGCGCCGCTGCACGCGAACGTTCCAGTGCTGCTGCTGTCCGGCGGCAACGACCCGATCACGCCGCCGCGCTACGCCGTCGAGGCCGCCCGCGGTTACCCCAATAGCCTGAGCGTTACGGTGCCGGGCTTCGGCCACGGGCAGCTGCTCGACCCATGCATCGACCAGCTGATGGCCCGATTTGTCGCCCGTGCCGAGGTGGCCGGCTTGAACACCCGCTGTGTCGCGGCATTGCGGCCGATGCCGTTTTTTCTCACCCTGAACGGCCCCGGACCGTGAGCGCGGTGCGGCAATGATCGAAGCGCGCGGGCTCCTGAAGCGTTTCGGGCGGGTGGCGGCCGTCGATGGTCTGGCTTTGCACGCCGCCGACGGGCGCATCACGGGGCTGCTCGGGCCGAATGGCGCGGGCAAGTCGACCACGTTGCGCATGCTTTACACGGTGCTGCGGCCGGATGCAGGCGAGGCCTGGATCGACGGCGCCAGTATTCTGCGCGATCCGCTCGAGGCGCGCCGGCGAATGGGTGTGCTGCCGCATGGCGCGGGGCTGTACCCGAATCTGACCGCTCGCGAGAACATTGAGTATTTCGGCACCCTGCACGGGCTCGCCCGCGCCGTGCGGCGCGGGCGAACGGCTGAGCTGATCCGGCGGCTTGAGATGGACTCCTTCGCCGATCGCCCCGCCCGGGAGTTCTCCCAGGGCCAGCGGGTCAAGACCTCGCTTGCCCGGGCGCTCGTGCACCAGCCGCGCAATGTGTTGCTCGATGAGCCGACCAACGGTCTTGACGTGATGGCGGTCCGCACGTTGCGCAGACTCCTCAGCGAGCTGCGTTCCGAGGGACACTGCATTCTGTTCTCCAGTCACATCATGCAGGAAGTGGCTGCATTGTGTGACGAACTCATCGTCATCGCCGCAGGCAAGGTCATCATTCAGGCGGCGCCCGAGGCGCTGAAGGCGCACGCGGGGGCACAGACTCTGGAGGAGGCGTTCGTGCGTTTGGTGGAGCGCGAGCAGGCGGGAGCCGAGCCGTGAGGTCCATCTGGCGGGTGTTTCACAAGGAGTTCGGCGAGGCATTGCGCGATCGGCGCTCGCTGTTCACGACGTTGGTGATCGGGCCGCTGCTCATGCCAACATTGATCGCTGTCATTCTCTCTCTCGCCATCCGTCACGGCGGGGCGCCGAGCCGCCGCCCCTTCGCGCTTGCCGTGGTTCATGCCGAACGCGCGCCGCAACTGCTGGCGTTCCTGCATCAGTACGGTGTGCGGATCGAGCCGGTGAGCGGCGGGCGGACTGCGGCCCGCCGCCGGGTGGGTCGGACCCGCGGGCCGCTGCTGTACGTGCCCGAGGACTTCGGTGCGCAGCTCGCGGCCGGCAAACCGGCGCCGCTGCGTCTATATGCCGATGAATCCAGCCGCGCCGTTCAGAGCCGCGTGCAGCGGCTGAGTGCGTTGATCGGGCTCTACGGCGGCACGATCGCGCGGCTGCGGCTCGCTGCGCGCGGTCTTGACCCGCAGCTTCTCGTGCCGATCGCGCTGCATCCGATCGATGTCTCGACGCCGCAGAGTCGGGCGGCCCTCGCCCTCGGCATGCTCAGTTATGCAATCCTCTTCACCATGCTGATGAGCGGCCTGTACATCGCGATCGACACCACGGCAGGTGAGCGCGAGCGTGGTTCGCTCGAGCCGTTGCTCACCACGCCGGTTAAGCGCGAGCATCTGGTCTACGGCAAGATGCTCGCTGCGTGTGCCATCATGACGATCTCACTGCTGCTGACCGTTGCGGCATTCGCTATCGCGCTACGCCACATCGGCTTCGACCGTCTCGGTATGAGCATCAATTTCGGTCCCGGGGTTGCCGCCGGCATCGTGCTCGGTTGTCTGCCGCTGATCCCGGTCGGGGCGGCCCTGATGACCCTGGTCGCTTCGTACACACGCAGCTACCGTGAAGCACAGACTTACGTCGGATTCGTGTTGCTGGTGCCGACGCTGCCGCTGATCTTTGCCAACATCATGGGCTTGCAGCCGCGCACCGCGCTCATGGCGGTTCCGTCACTGAGTCAGCATTTCATCATCATGAGCCTGCTGCGCGACCAGCCCCTGCCTGGGCTCGATGTCGCGATCTCCGTGCTCGTGACGCTGCTGCTCGGGGTCGTGTTGATGTTCTTCGCCGGTCGACTGTATCGGCGCGAGAGGTTGCTCGGCTGATTGACGTGCCGGCGGATCCTCGAGGTTAAGCGGAGAATGGGACCATGAAATACCTGCTCTGGATCGCACTGGGTTTTGTTCCAATGTTGTCGTTCGCCCGCGTCATGCCGGCGGCGCAATCGCAGGCGACGCTGCAGGTAAGCGCGCAGGCGACGGTGTCGCGTGCACCCGACCGCGTGTACATCGATGTCGGCATCAGGACCCAGGCGCCGCGCCCGCAGGATGCGGCGGCGGAGAATGCGGCTCGCGGCGCCGCTGTGATCGCTGCGGTGCGCAGAGTCGCGGGACCCACCGTGCAATTGACAACAATCAATTACTCGGTGAATCCGCAGTACCAGTATCAGACCAACGGCAGGCCACCGATCCTGACCGGCTATGCGGTTACCAACCTCTTGCAAGTGCGTCTCGATCAGCTCGCGCGCATCGGTCCGGTGATCGACGCAGCAATCGCGGCAGGGGCGAACGTCCAGCAGGACCTGCGGTTTGCGTTGCGCGACCCCGAGACCGCCCGTTTGAGCGCGCTGGCGCAGGCGGCGCGGCGGGCGCATCAGGCGGCTAATGCGCTAGCCACATCCCTGGGGCTGCGTATCGTGCGCATCCTCTCGGTCGTGCAGACAGGGGGGGCGGTGGTGCCGCCGATCCCACGAATGGTGCCACAGGTCCTGCGGGCCGAGCGCATGGCGCCGGCCACGCCGATCGAGTCCGGTGGCATCCGGATAAGCGCTAGCGTTAACTTGACTGTGGCGGTCGCGCCCCGGTAGGCGTACGCTGAAGGCAGCTACCCAGGCGCGGCACGCCCCGCGTGCCCGAGAGGAGGCTGAGATGGTTTCCGTACGCCACCTGCTCGCTAGCAAAAAGTCCATCCTGTTCACCGTAGCGCCGGACGCTCCGGTGCTCGAGGCGGTGCGCTCCATGGCCGAGCACGGCGTGGGTGCACTGCTCGTCATGCGCGAGGGCACGCTGAGCGGCATTGTCTCGGAGCGTGATTACGCCCGCAAAGTCGTGCTACACGGGCGCGCCTCGGCCGATACGCCCGTTGCACAGATCATGAGTTCCCCGGTGCTCACGATCTCGCCCGAAGCGAGCGTGCAGCACTGCATGGTGCTCATGACCGAGCGGCGCATCCGCCATCTGCCGGTCGTCGAGGGCGGTCGCGTTATCGGTGTCGTATCAATCGGCGATCTGGTGAAATCCCTGATCGAAGATCAGCAGCGCACGATCGAGCAGCTGGAAAGTTATATTCATGGCTAGCCAGGGAACATCGATCGCCCGTGCGCCCTGACCTGGGTTGGGCGCGCGCTCAAGCGCCGAGAAACATCCGGTACGCGGGGTTGGCTGTCTCGTCGGCGTATTCGTAATGCAGCTCGTTCAGATGCTGTAGGAATTCAGCGCGTTCCTCGGCAGGGACCTGGATGCCGGCGAGCACGCGGCCGTAATCGGTGCCCTGGTTGCGATAATGGAATAGGCTGATGTTCCAGCGTGAGCCGACGGCATCAAGGAATTTCAATAGCGCGCCCGGCCGCTCGGGGAACTCGAAACGGTAGAGCAGTTCGTCGCGGATGCCGCGCGCCCGGCCGCCGATCATGTAGCGCACGTGCAGCTTGGCCATCTCGTTGTCACTCATGTCGGTGACCGTGTAGCCGGCACCGCGCAGCGTCTGCATCACGCTGTCCTTTTCGCCCCGTCCGCGGGCGAGCGAGAAGCTGACGAACACATGCGCCGCCGTCTCGCTCTCGTAGCGGTAGTTGAACTCGGTGATGCTGCGTCGGCCGAGGATCTCGCAGAACTGCCGAAAGCTCCCGGGTTGTTCCGGGATGGAGACTGCGAGGAGCGCTTCGCGTTCACCGCCGAGATCGGCTCGCTCGGCGACGTGTCGCAGCCGGTCGAAATTGATGTTGGCGCCACTGGTGATTGCCGCAACGCGCTTGCCGTGCCAGTGCTCGCGAGCGGCCATCTTCTTCAGACCAGCAACCGCGAGTGCCCCGGCTGGCTCGACGATGGAGCGGGTATCCTCGAAGACGTCCTGAATTGCGGCGCAAATCTCATCATTGTCGAGCAGGATGATTTCATCGACATGCGCGCGGCACAGGTCGAACGTTTCCTCGCCGACCCGTTTGACGGCGACTCCATCTGCAAACAGGCCGACGCGCTCGAGCGTGACTCGCCGACCGGCCTTCAAGGACTCGTACATGCCGGCGGCATCTTCAGGCTCCACCCCGATGATGCGGATTCCCGGATACAGATATTTGAGGTACACCGATACCCCGGCAATCAGGCCGCCGCCGCCGACGGGCACGAATACCGCATCCAGATTCCCACCCGTCTGGCGCGCGATTTCCACGGCAATGGTGCCCTGGCCCGCAATGACATCCGGATCGTCGAACGGATGGACAAATACCATGTTGCGGTCGCGAACAAACCCGAGTGCATGCTCGAAGGCAGAATCGTAGTCATCGCCGTGCAACACGACCTCGCCGCCGAGCGCATTGACTGCATCGATCTTGATCTGGGGCGTGGTCCGGGGCATGACGATCACGGCCTGGATTGCGCGCCGACGCGCGGCGAGCGCCACGCCTTGAGCATGGTTGCCCGCGGAAGCGCACACGACGCCCCGTTGGGCCGCAGAATCCGACAGCTTGGCGATCCGGTTGTACGCGCCGCGCAGCTTGAAGGAGAAGACCGGCTGCAGATCCTCGCGCTTGAGCAGCACGTGGTTGTCGATCCGCTGTGAGAGACGGGGCGCGTGCTCCAGCGGGGATTCGATCGCGACATCGTAGACGCGCGCCTTGAGGATCTGCTCGATATAGGGGCTGACCATGAGTCTTCAGTCGGAGAGAAAGTCCTGAATTGCCGCAACGACCGGTGTGGCAGCCGACTGCAACTGCGCCACCCGGGCGCACAGCGCGCGGCGGGCGTGCGTCGGCAGATCGCCCGCTGTGAGTCCGACGCCGTACGGCGCATCGGCTGTGTGCAGCACCAGCAGTGGCTGGGAGATCGCGGCGAGCCGCTCGCGTAGTGGCCCGGTCGGTTCGGGCGTGGCGAGCGCTGCCTGTGCGGCATTGCCCAGCCGTACGCCGCACGCGGCGCAGATCTCTGCAAGCGGCGCATCGGGTCCGGCGTCCGCGCGCGCGCTGGCCCACACATCGCCCAGAAACGCCTCCACTCGATCCGCGGATTGCGGCAGCTGGGGCAACTCGGCGGTGGGGAGAGCGGCAATCACCACTCGTCGCACCGTCGGCCGCGTCGCAGCGAGCTCAAGCGCGACCCGCATGCCGAGTCCGCAGCCCAGTACGTCCACCTGTCGCAGGCGCATCGCCTCGAGGAAGTCGCCGATCGCTCCGGTCAGTGCGCTGATCGAGAGCGCCTCGGGGGCGTCGGATTCGCCGAATCCGGGCAAATCCGGTGCGAACACCGAGCGATCACGGCCGAGCGACGCGAGCAGCCCGCGGAACATTCGGCCCGAATGCGCTGCGCCGTGTAGCGCCAGCAGCGGCGTGCCTTCCTCGAACCCGCCGCCTCCTGGAATGGCGTGATGCACGTGCAGCTGCCCGAAACGGCACTCGAAGTAGCTGCGCCGGATGCGCACGGTCGGGTCCGTGGCGGGCTCGGAACGAAGCGTTTTGCGTTTCAGCATGATCTGCCCGCCATTGTGCCGCAGCCGGGAGTCGGGATTAAGGGATTTGGGGCGCGGGGCATCATCGGCGTGCGAATGTCGCTCGCGCCGCTTCGGCGTCAGAACCGATTGCCGCGCGGCTCAACGCCGGCGTAATCGCCGCAGCGCTGGCCGGGCAGCGCTCTGTTTGCGCTTTGCGCGCGCCGAGGTGCGCCGCGAAGCGGCGGATTTACGCGCCGGCGCCGGCCGGGTGGAGGACTTGGCGGCCCGCTTGGCCGCGGGTCGGGTGCGCCGTTGGGCGGCGGATTTACGCGCCGGCGCCGGCCGAGCGGAGGGCTTGGCAGCCCGTTTGGCCGCGGGTCGGGTGCGCCGTTGGGCGGCGGATTTACGCGCCGACGCCGGCCGCGCGGAGGGCTTGGCGGCCCGTTTGGCCGCGGGTCGGGCGCGCCGCTCGGCAGCGCGCTTGCTGGCCCGCTTCGCAACCCTCTTAACCGGCTTCCTCTGCTTCGAGGCACGGTGCGCCGCGGGGCGCCGTCTGCCTGGATTGTGTGCCGCCGTATGTGGAAGATCCGCCGGCACCGCCTGTGACGGCTCATGCAGCGCGATCACTCCGCCTTGCGGATCCGCAATGTGTGCGACCCGGTCCCCCCCGGGCACGACATGGGGTCCGCGCAGCACGCGCCCCCCGTGAGCGCTGACTGCGGCCAGCGTTTCGGTCAGACGCGCGACCTGGACATAGCTCAGCCAGTGGGGGGGTTTGGAAGGGTCCTGCAGGACATGCACGCCGCCGATCTGCCGGCCCGCATGCTCGATGATCTGGTACAACCCGCCGGCGCCCATGTCATGCGCGGGCCCGCGGGTCCAGCCGAACAGCTCGGTATAAAACGCGAGGGCACCCGGCGGATCGATCGTCGCGAGTTCGTGCCAGGAAAAATTGCCCTCTGGCGCGGCGCTCAGGCCAGTCGGGGCCGCCATGGCGGGCGTGAACACGGCAAATGCCGCGCCCTGCGGATCGGAGAGCACCGCAAACCGGCCGATTCCCGCAATATCTGTCGGTGCCTTGAGCAGTTTGCCGCCCAGGCGCTGCGCGGTGGCAACGATCGCGTCGATGTCGGGAGCCGCGATGTACACCAGCCAGTTGGGCGGTGCACCGGTTTCGAGCGCGGTCTGTGGCTGGGTCATGAACCCGGCGACGCCAACCGGCCCGGTCATCCATAGGGTATAGCCCGCTACGGTGGATGCCTCGGTCGTCCACGGCAGCACGCTCGAATAAAAATCGGCGGCGGTTTGCGCATTCGGCGTTATCAGTTCGTGCCAAATGAACTTACCGCGCAGGTCGGCTTCACTCATGGCAGTGTCCCCCAGGGTCCGTCGGACGGCCTCGTCATGATGCACATGCAGGCGGGTCATTACCCGCAGACATGCGCAACATTCTGCCCCGACCCGCGTCGTACTGCCACGTCGGCGTGCATGGCTCAGGGGACGGGTGCAGCTGCGCGGCGAGCCGTATGCGCCTGCGTCCGCGACTCGCCAACAGGACGGCGAAGCGCTCCCACACGGCCGCATCCCTGAAGCGGTCATCGCTCTGGCAATCCCCAGTGAAGGGGCGTTCGTATTCCATCTGACTGCTTTGGATCAGAGTGCGGGCACAGATGCCGGCGGCCTCGAGTCGCAGGCGTGGCCGGCCCCAGGCGCCGAGCGCTGCGGCACCGCCGCCGAAGGCCGTGCCGCTGAGATTAATGTATGGCGCCAGGGGTGCATCGAGGCGCACCCACTCCGTGCCGGCTTCGCCAACTCGAACGCCGAGGTCGGCGGACACTGGAACCCGTTCGTGCCGGACCCGCTCGAGGGCTGCTCGGCAGGGCGCCATCCGCAGCCGCTCCGCATCTACCAGCTGCCGGTGTTCGGCATCGACGCCCACGGCTCGGCCGGTGGCAGCGGCTCTCCGCGCTGCAGCAGCTCGATCGAGATCTGATCCGGAGAGCGCACGAAGGCCATGCGTCCGTCGCGCGGCGGGCGATTGATCGTCACGCCATGGCGCTGCAGGCGCTCGCAGGTCGCGTAGATGTCATCGACCGCGTAGGCGAGGTGCCCGAAATTCCGTCCCCCTGCGTAAGTCTCCGCATCCCAGTTGTAAGTCAGTTCGACCTGCGCCGACTCGTCGCCTGGTGCAGCAAGAAAGACCAGTGTGAAACGCCCCTGCGGATATTCCTTGCGCGACAGCTCGGTGAGCCCGAGCGCATCGCAGTAAAAATGCAGCGAAGCTTGCAGATCGGTCACGCGCACCATGGTATGCAGATATTTCATCATCGCTCCTCAGAACATCTCCGACGGACCGAGTGGTGTGATCTCGACCTTCTTGCGCGAGGCAATGAACTCACCGGTGATCATCTCCTCGTACGTCTGGCCGGGGCCGACCATCGGATAGACGCCCGCGTCAGGGTCGATCATCACTTCCAGAAACGCCGGCCCCTTGAATCGCAGGAATTCCTCGATCACGCGCGGTACGTCAGCCTTGTGCTCCAGGCGCACGGCGTACGGAAAACCATCGGCCTCGGCGGCGCGGATGAAGTCTTTCTTGTGCAGCGATCGGTCGCTTGCCGACAGCCGGCCCTTGAAGAACAGCTTCTGCCACTGCTTGACCATCCCGTCGCCGCAGTTGTTGAGGACGACGATCTTGATGGGCAATTCGTAGGTGGTGACGGTCTCGAGCTCCCCGAGGTTCATGCGGATACTCGAATCGCCATCGATATCCACCACCAATTTGTCAGGCTGGGCGAGCTGCGCGCCGATCGCCGCCGGCAGGCCGAAGCCCATCGTGCCCATGCTGCCGGAGGTGAGCCACAGCCGCGGGTGGCGAAAATCACAGTACTGCGCCGCCCACATCTGATGCTGGCCGACACCGGTGGAGATGATGGCCTCCCCGCCGGTGATCCGGTTGATCTCCTCGATCACGTAATATGGCTGGATGAGCGCGCTGTCGCGGTCATAATTCATGGCGTGGCGGCTCTTCAGCTCCCCGAGATGCGCCTGCCAGTCCGCGAACTCACCTTTGAATTTCGCGCGCCGACCGTGCGCGGTGAGCGCGTGCAGCGCCTCGGGCAGCAGTCCGACGTGGCTCCAATGAGTGCGCTTGACCTTGTTGATCTCGGCGCTGTCGATATCCAGATGCGCGATCCGGCGCGCGCCGCGCGCAAATTTCGCCGGCACGCCGGCCACGCGGTCATCGAAGCGTGCGCCGATCGCGATCAGGAAGTCGCAGTCATCGACCGCATAGTTGGCGAATGCCGCCCCGTGCATGCCGAGCATGCGCATCGAGAGTCGATGCGTGGTGTCCATTGCCCCGATCCCCATCAGGGTGGTGACCACAGGGATGTCGAACGCCGTGGCGAACTCGAGCAGTGCTGCCGAGGCGTCGCCATGGATCACGCCGCCACCGGCATAGATCAGCGGACGGCGTGATTCGCCGAGAATGTCGAAGAAGCGTGCCGCATCGTGTGCATCGAGCCGGCGCTCGGTGAGCGCCTGCATGCGCCGGCGATAGCCCGGAATTGGCAGGGTGCCGGCGCCCTGGAAGATGCCCTCCCAATTCTGCACGTCCTTCGGTACGTCAATCACGACGGGACCCGGACGGCCGGTCCGCGCGAGCTCGAACGCCGTGCGCATGGTTGCCTCGAGCCGCTCCGGCTCGGTCACCAAAAAGACGTGCTTGGCCACCGAGCCCATGATTGCCGTCACCGGGGCTTCCTGGAAGGCGTCGGTTCCGATGGCCGCACGCGACACCTGGCCGCTGATCACGACGATCGGCACCGAATCGGCCATGCAATCGCGCACCGGCGTCACGGTGTTCGTTGCGCCCGGGCCGGAAGTGACCAGGCAGACGCCCACCCGCCCGGTGGCCCGCGCGAACCCGGCAGCCATGAAGCCAGCGCCCTGCTCGTTGGCGGGCACGATCAGCGGGATCTGCCGTCCGCCCGCGTGCTGCTGCTCCTCGTTGTACAGGAAGACCGCGTCATAGGTCGGCAGGATGGCGCCACCGCTGTAGCCGAAAATCGCCTCGACGCCCTCATCCGCCAGGACTTGCATGATCATCCGAGCGCCGGACATCTTCTGGCCGGCGAGCGGGTGAGCACGGGGGGTGGATTCGGGGACGCTCTTGGTCATGGCGGCGCTCTCTTGTGCGGCGGCAACGTTCCGGAAAGGGGAGATGTCCGCAGACTAGCAGGTCGGTCTGCCGGCCGGAAGTTGCGCGCTGCGCTTTGTCACGTGACCGCGCACGGGGTGATCCATTATTCTGCGGGAGTTCGCCGCCCGCTCTACCCCTGGAACGTCATGCGCCACATCATCGCCATCCTGCTGCAAAACGAGGCCGGTGCACTCAGCCGCGTCGCCGGTATGTTCGCTACCCGTGGCTACAACATCGAGTCACTTTCGGTCGCCGCCACGCAGGATCCGACCGTATCGCGCATCACCTTGGTGACGCAGGGATCGGATGCGGTCATGCAGCAGATCGTCAATCAGCTCTACAAGCTCGTCGACGTGGTGAGTGTCGAGGACATGACGAGCGGTGAGCATCTCGAACGTGAGCTGATCCTCTTGAAGCTCAAGGTCCGCCCCGATCAGGTTGATTCCGTCAGGGGGTACGTGGTCCGTACCGGCGGCCGCGTGCTCGATCCGGCGTCCGACGGATTCATCGTCGAATTGAGCGCGAGCGAGGCGGAGATCGAGACTTTCGTGAGCGATCTGACGCGCAGCGCCGAGCTCCTGGAGGTGGTGCGCAGCGGCGCGCTCGGCATCGAGCGCAACGCGCGCCCCATGCGCGTCGTGCGCGCCTGAAGGGCGAGGGGCCCCGCGGGCGGGCCCACCGCTGCGCAGCGCCTAGAGCGCCGCCTCGTCGGTTTCTCCCGTGCGGATACGGATCACCCGCTGGATGTCGGTGATGAAAATCTTTCCGTCGCCGACCTTGGACGTCTTGGCCGATTTGAGAATGGCCTCCACCACAGCGTCCACCAGATCCGAGCGTACCGCCACCTCGATGCGGGTCTTGGGAACGAAGTCCACCACGTATTCCGCGCCGCGATACAGCTCGGTGTGGCCGCGTTGACGACCGAAGCCCTTCACTTCCGTCACCGTCATGCCCGAAACCCCGATCTCGGACAATGCGGCACGCACGTCGTCGAGCTTGAACGGTTTGATGATCGCAGTGACCAGTTTCATGTGCGGGCTCTCCGGTGGGACAGTGGCTAGCTTAGCGTGTGGCGCCACGGGGCGCCCCATACGCGTGGGCAAAAATCGATACGCTGATTTTGCAGTTTTCGTGCCACGGGGGGAATGGCCCTAACTGGTTGAGTCGAGCCGGGTATGCCGTGGATAACGCTCAGGCTCTGCACCATTTTGGCGCAATCCCCTGGCGCGCTTGCGCGGTGATGGTGCGCGCCCCGGCCCCGCTTCGGTAAGCTCAGCACATGTACGAACACATCGTCATCGTCGGCGCCGGTCAGGCCGCCGTGCAGGCTATCGATACGCTGCGCAGGCAGGGCTTTGCGGGTCGCCTCACGCTGATCGGCGCCGAGCCGCTGCTGCCGTATCAGCGGCCGCCCCTGTCGAAGAAATTCCTAGCTGGCACGCTGCCGCGCGAACGGCTACTGCTGCGGCCGGCGACGTTCTACGCGCAGCATGCGGTGGAGACTTGCCTCGGGCGGCGGGTCGAGGAAATCGCGCGCCGCGAGCAGCGCGTGCGCTTGGACGATGGATCGAACGTCGCGTACGACGCGTTGCTCCTGGCAACGGGAAGCCGCGCACGGCCGCTTGCCATCCCGGGAACCGATCTCGAGGGTGTGTTCACACTGCGTACCGTCGCAGACGTCGAGCATCTCCGTCCGGCGCTCCTCCCGGGGAAGCGTCTGGTCGTCTTGGGCGGAGGCTACATCGGGCTCGAGGTGGCGGCGACCGCTCGGGATCTGGGCGTCGACGTCACCATCCTAGAGTTTGCCCCGCGGATCATCGAGCGAGTGACCTGTGCGGCGGTCTCCGAATTCTATGCGGCCGAGCACGCGCGCCATGGCGTGCAGCTCGTTTGTCGGGCCCGTGCCGGGGCGATCCTGCCCCACCATGGGCAGGCCCGGGTGCGGGCGGTGCGCGCCGAGGACGGCACCGAGTATGCGGCGGACGTGGTCCTGATCGGGGTCGGCGCATTGCCCGCGCAGGAGCTTGCCGCGACCGCCGGGCTCGCTTGCGAGAACGGCATCCAGGTGGATGAGTACTGCCGCAGCACCGATCCGGTCATCTACGCTGCCGGAGACTGCGCGAGCCTCCCCAGTCGCCACTACGGCCGCCGGTTGCGCCTGGAGTCGGTCGACAATGCATTCGAGCAGGGCGTCACCGCAGCGCTCAATCTGCTCGGGCGCAGCGTTGCGCACGACAAGGTGCCGTGGTTCTGGTCGGATCAGTACGACCTGAAGTTGGTCATCGTCGGGGTCAACACGGGTTACGATGAAGTCGTGCTGCGCGGTGATCCGACCGCGCGCGCATTCAGTGCCTGCTACCTGCGCGGCGGCGAGCTCATCGCCGTCGACAGCATCAACACGGCGAAGGATCAGCTCGCGGCGCGCAAGCTGATCCCGGCGCGGGCACGGCCGGATCGCACTCGGCTCGCCGACCCGTCCATTCCGCTGCACGAGGTGTGCTGAGCGGCACGCCGCTCACTCGGTCCATTTGCGCAGCGCCGCGGCCGCCTGACGCACCGCCTGCTCGCGCTGCGGGCGAAGAGCGTCTGATCGGCGCAGAGCGGCCGCCCGCACCGCCGCAGGCGCGCGCTCTGGAGAGCCTGAATCGAACGGTGGCGCCGGAGCGTACTCGATGGCCAGCTGCACGGCCTCGGCGTGCTCCCGGCCGGCGATCTCGGCCAGATCGGTCAGTGCCATGTCTATGCTCGCCGTCACGCCGCCACCCGTGATGATGTTGCCGTCGCGCACCACGCGTGCGGCATCCGGGCTCGCACCGAAGGCGCGCAGTGCATCGCGCCACGCCAAATGGCAGGCCGCGCGCCGGCCGGTGACCAGCCCGGCCGCCGCGAGCAGCATTGAGCCGGTGCATACCGAGGTCACATAGCGTGCCGAGCGTGTGAGCCGGTGTAGCCCGGCGAAGAGCATGCCGCCGTCGGCTTGCAGCGTCCCGCCCTCGACGGATGCGAGCACGCACGGGCGCACCTGCACACGCGGCTTGACGTCGAGGCGCTGGCGGCGATGAGCGGCATGAGTCCCCGGTATTTCTCGCGCCTGTTCACCGCGGAAGTCAGCCTGTCGCCGGCCAAGGCGGTCGAGCGCTTGCGGGTCGACGCGGCTCGGGCGGCGCTCGAGAGTGGCGCGGTCTCGGTTCAGCAGGCGGTGTCGGCGTGCGGCTTTGGCGACTCGGAGCGGGTGGGGCGCAGCTTTCTGCGCGTGCTCGGCGCGCCGCCTTCGGCGCTGAAGCGTCGCGTGCTGCGGCGCTAGCGGCAGCCCCCTCTCGAGCGCGACTTTACGACGAGGGTGGATATTTGTACAGTTCTGGCATGAGCATCCCCCCGCGAGCTGGCACGGTGAGGCGCGGACACGGCGCGCTGTCGAATCCCCCGGGCCGCTTCGAACAGCGCAGCACCGAGGCTGTGGACGATGGCTGGTTCCAGGCGCAGGTCCCCGATTGCGTGCCCCTGGAAGTCAAGGTGGACCGCGCCCGCAGCGTGATCAGCACCAACGACTCTCCGGACATCCCCTTCGAGCAGTCGATCAATCCCTACCGGGGCTGCGCGCATGCGTGCGTTTACTGCCTGCGCGGCGACACCCCGATTCTGATGGCCGACGGCACGATCCGCCCGATCGCGCAGTTGGCGGTGGGCAGTGCAGTGTTCGGGACCGTACGCCGGGGCTGTAGGCGGCACTATGCACGAACCCGCGTGCTCGCCCACTGGAGCGTCGTCAAGCCGGCCTATCGGGTTGTGTTGGCCGATGGAACCGAGCTCTTCGCCGGAGCGGACCATCGATTTCTGACCGAGCACGGCTGGCAGTTCGTCAGCGCGGCGGGCGCCCCTGGCGCACGGTGCCGGCCACACCTGACGGTCGGCATCCGTTTGCTCGGCACAGGACAGTTCGGCGCACCACCTGCAAAGAATCCTGACTATCAGCGTGGGTATCTGTGGGCCATGCTGCGTGCCGGCACTCACAGAGCATCGAGCGGTGGTGTTGCTGGCCCCGTGGTACGCCTGCGCACCGAGAGCGAACTGGGTGATTGGCTCGACCCGCTCCACGCGTTGCGGCGGAAGATGGCCGCCGGCGTGCACGCCGCGTCCGGGTGCGGCAGCGTGTGGGCCTCCTGGCAGAGGTTGGCCGGGCAGTCAGCCGGCTCGCCGGGCACGCAGTGGCGCGCCTGGTGCGCGGGGTTTCTGGCCGGGCTCTGCGATGCCGGTGGCGACGACGATGCAGCGCCGCTGTACATTCATCAGCCCGATCCACACCTCCTCGAATGGACCGAGCGTTGCCTCGCGGCGCTGAACTTCCGGTTCGCGCTCGAGCCCGCGGGCGCGGCGGGCGCCAGCTCGGTGCAGCGCGTGCGGCTGCTCGGCGGACTGCCGGAGCGGTTGAGATGGCTGCAGGCCGTGGCGCCGGTGCGCCGCGCCGCGCCCGGCATCGAGGGGCGCGCGCTGCAGTGCAGTGCAGCTCTGCAGGTCGTGTCGATTGAGCCGGCCGGAACGCTGAGGCTTTACGACATCACCACCGGCAGCGGTGATTTCATCGCCAACGGCGTCGTGAGCCACAATTGTTATGCGCGGCCGAGTCACGGTTACCTGGGTCTATCGCCGGGATTGGACTTCGAGACTCGCCTGTTCTACAAGCACAATGCCGGCCGGCTTCTCGAGCGCGAGTTGGCCCGTCCGGGCTACCGGTGTAAACCGATCACGCTCGGCGCCAACACCGATCCGTATCAGCCCATCGAGCGGCGACTGCGCGTGACGCGCGAGATTCTCGAGGTGCTCGCGCGCTGCCGGCACCCGGTAACTGTCATTACCAAGGGTGCGCTGATCCTGCGCGATCTCGACCTGCTCGGTGCGCTGGCACGTGACAATCTGGTGCGCGTCGCTCTCAGCATCACCACCCTCGATGAGGAGCTCAAGCGAGCCTTGGAGCCGCAGGCGGCCTCGCCTGCGGCGCGGCTGCGCATGCTGCGTGAACTGAGCGCGGCGGGCGTTCCCACAGGGGTGCTGGTGGCGCCGGTGATCCCAGGGCTGACCGATCACGAGCTCGAGCGCATCGTACAGGTGGCTGCCGAGGCGGGCGCCGGCTGGGCGGGTTATGTCCTGCTGCGCCTGCCCTATGAGGTGGGGCCGCTGTTTCGCGAATGGCTGCAAGCACGTTATCCGCTGCGGGCACAGCATGTGCTGTCGTTAATGCGTCAGATGCGCCAGGGGCGCGACAACGACTCGCGCTTCGGCCATCGCATGCGCGGGACCGGGCCATTCGCCGAGCTGCTGGGCGCTCGATTCCAGGCCGCATGCCGTCGTGCGGGACTGGGCACGGCGCGCGGCGCGCCACTCGAGGAGCGTCTCTTCCGGCCACCGGGCAGTGAGCAACAGCTGACGCTGCCCCTTTAGGGGCGCATCACAGCGGCCGGTAGCGAAACCGCGCGACCAGCCGGTGCTGATCGCAGGGGTAGATCAGCCGGACGTGGGTGATGCGTTGTGCATCGCGCCAGGTGTTGCGCTCAATGGTCAGGCAGGCGGTGTGGGGGCGAATCGCCAGCCAGCGGGCCACGGCCGCATCGGCGTTCAATGCGCCGATCTGATGTTCGGCCTCAGTCCAGGGAATGCGCTGCAGCAGCCAGCGCCCCGGGGATATGCCGTGGAAGCGCTCGCTGCGCGCCTCCGGCACCGCCTGCAGGTTGATCAAGCGTTCCTCGAGCGCGTGCGGCCGACCGCCGGCGAGGTGCAGGCCGGTGAGCGCGAGCACCGGTGTGGCGCTCGCGACCCCCAGGGTGTTGGCGTCTGAGCCGTTCGCGCGGCGAATCTGCCGTGCGAGCGACTCGTATGCGTAACTCACGCCCGCGGCCACGATCTCGGCTTCGATGTCGTGGATTTCCAGCACCGATTCCTGCGGCCGGGGCATGTTGACGGTGGTGCCGGCCCGCCGCCGGCGCGTGACCAGGCGTTGATCGGCGAGAGTGCCCAACGCCTTGCTGATCGTCATGCGTGCGCAGCCGAAGGTGCGCGCCAGCTCATGTTCGGACGGCAGGCGGTGGCCGGCGGGCCATTCACCGGAGACAATCTTTTCGCGCAGCGAAGCATAGATCTCGCGGTAGCGCGGTAGAGCATTCGCGCGTGCCGAACTCGACGAGGCGCGGTTACTCATGGTCATGCATCATGCAGTAGTCGGTTCAAAGTCGTGCAGTATGCCGCATCGATGCGCTCCCGCTCCGTATGGCGTCCGTTCTCCACGACCGTCCGGCCGCCGGCGATCACATCGCGAATCAGCGAGCGGCCGGCACTGAACAGCCACGTGTCGATGGCGAAGTCCGTGCCGCGTCCCGCGAGATCAGGGTGCGCGGCATCCAGGCCGAGAAAATCCGCGCGGTGACCCACCGCGATGGCGCCTACCGGCAGCGCCAGGGCCTGGGCGCCACCGCGCAGCGCCCCTTGCAGTAGGCTCGCGCCTGTCGAAGGCTGGTCCGCGCGCGCGAGTACATTGCGCTGGCGGCGCGTGAGGCGCTGCGCGTATTCCAGTAGCCGTAATTCACCGGCGGCATCGAGCCGGATGTGTGAGTCGGTCCCGATGCCCCAGCGCCCGTCATCCTCGGCATAGGCGGGCATCGGGAAGATGCCGTCGCCTAGGTTCGCTTCCGTCTCCGGGCACAACCCCGCGATTGCACCGCTGCGCGCCAGAGCCGAGGTCTCCGGCGGTGTCAGGTGTGTGGCGTGCACGATGCACCAGCGCTCATTCACGTCGGCATTTCGCAACAGCCACTCGAGCGGGCGCAGACCCGTGAAGGCGAGACAGTCCTCGACTTCTTTCACTTGCTCGGCGGCATGGATGTGCAGCGGCCCCTGTGGATAGTGCTCCAGGAGCCGGCGCAGGTGCCCAGCGGTGACCGCACGCAGCGAGTGCGGTGCGATGCCGCTGTTGTGTCCGCAATCCGCTCGCAGCTGGGCGCGTACGCGTTCGACGATGCGTGTGAACGTGTCGAGATCGGTGATGAAGCGCCTCTGGCCGCTCGTGGGCGGAGCGCCGCCGAACTGACTCGATTCGTAAAACACCGGCAGGAGCGTCAGTCCCATCCCGGTGCGCTCGGCTGCGGCCGCATGCCGCAGCGCGAGTTCGGCTGGATCCTGATAGAGCGTGTTCTGGGGGCTGCGGTGCAGGTAATGAAATTCCCCGACGCTGGTGAATCCCGCCTCGAGCATATCCGCGTACGCATACGCCGCGATCGTTTCCAGCTCATCGGCGTCGATGCGACCGAGGAACCGGTACATCACCTCGCGCCAGGACCAGAAATCATCCGTGCCGTTCGGTCCGCGCCGCTCGGCGAGCCCCGCCATGGCGCGCTGGAACGCGTGGCTGTGCAGGTTCGGTACGCCCGGTATGACTAGCGCCAGGTGCGTATCCCCGGGAGCCGCGGTGGTCGCGCAGTACACCTCCGTGATGATGCCGTCGCGAACCGCGACGCGTACGCGATGGCGCCAGCCGGCCGGCAGCCAGGCGGAGGCAAAGAAAAATGTCCGGTTCATGCGGTGCTCGGTCCGGCGGCGTGGCGGGGGGTTCCCCGATATGTCTAGGCATATTACAATTTTGCCTAGTCAAAAAAGAAGGCCCTCGGGTAGTGCAATTCGATCGACTCTGGCGCGAGGCGACCCTGGCGACCCTTTCGCCCCGCCATACGGACTTGGGCCTGGTCCACCACGGCGCGCTGGGCGTCGTCGACGGGCGCATCGCCTTTGTGGGGCCGATGTCCGAGCTGCCGGCCGGTGCCCGGGCTCGCGAGGAAATCGATCTCGACGGCCGGCTGGTCACGCCCGGCCTGATCGACTGCCACACGCATATCGTTTTCGGCGGCGAGCGCAGCGCGGAGTTTGAGATGCGCCTGGCCGGGGCGGACTACCAGAGCATCGCCCGTGCCGGGGGCGGCATTCTCTCCACGGTGCGAGCCACCCGCGCGGCGACGGAGCAGCAGTTGCTCGAGACGGCGAAGGACCGGTTGCGCTGGCTGATGGCCGAGGGCGTCACCAGCGTCGAGATCAAATCCGGCTACGGCCTCGATGTGGACCATGAACTGCGCATGCTGCGCGTGGCCCGTACGCTCGGCCGGCAGTTGCCGCTCAGCGTCGCCAGCACCCTGCTAGCGGCCCATGCCGTACCGCCCGAGACGGATCGCGCTGCCTATCTGCAGAGCATCTGCGGGGAGCTGATCGCGCGCGCCGCAGCCGAGGGACTGGCTGACGCGGTGGACGGCTTCTGCGAAGCCATTGCTTTCAGCGCTGCGGAAATCCGTTCCGTCTTTGCCGCGGCGCGTGCTCACGGGCTGCCCGTGAAGCTGCACGCCGATCAGCTCTCCGACGGCGGTGGCGCGGCGCTCGCTGCGGAATTTCAGGCCTTGTCCGCCGATCACCTGGAGTGGACCGGCGAGAGCGGTGTCGTCGCGATGGCGCAAAGCGGTACGGTGGCCGTGCTGCTGCCGGGGGCGTTTTACTGTCTGCGCGAGCAGCGCGTTCCGCCGGTCGCGGCATTGCGCCGGCACGGCGTGCGCATGGCGCTCGCCACCGACTGCAATCCGGGCACCTCGCCGCTGCTGTCGATGCTCACCACCATGAATCTCGGCGCGATCCAGTTCGGCCTCACCGTCGAGGAGGCCCTGGCTGCAGTGACCCGCGAGGCCGCGCACGCACTCGGCCGGCAGGCCGAGATCGGCACGCTCGAGGCGGGGAAATCGGCCGATCTGGCCATCTGGGACGTCGAACGGCCCGCTGAGCTCGTGTACTGGATCGGCCGCAATCCACTCTATGCCCGTATCTGGAGGGGCCATTGAATTCCATCGTCATCAGACCGGGTCGGGTCACGCTAGCGGAGTGGGCGGCCGTCTACCGAGGCGCGCGTGCGTCGCTCGAGGAGTCCTGCTACACGCGTATTGCCCGCGGCGCGGAGTCGGTGACGCGCATCGTGGCGCGCGGTGAGCCCGTCTACGGCATCAACACCGGGTTCGGCAAGCTGGCGAGCGTGCGGATCGATGCGACGGACCTCGCCCGACTGCAGCGCAACATCGTCCTGTCGCACTGCGCGGGGGTCGGTGAGCCGATGCCCGCGTCCGTCACGCGCCTGATGCTGGCGCTGAAGATCGCCAATGTCGCGCAGGGGGCTTCCGGAGTGCGCCCCGAGACGGTCCGGCATCTCTGCGAGCTGCTCGAGCGGGACCTGCTGCCCGTGGTGCCCGCGCAGGGATCCGTTGGCGCTTCCGGTGATCTCGCGCCGCTGGCACACATGAGTGCTGCGCTGATCGGTGTCGGGCAGATCCGCCTGCCGGACGGAACGTGCCTGCCGGCGGCCGAAGCGCTGCGGCGTGCGGGACTCGAGCCACTGACGCTGGCCCCCAAAGAAGGACTCGCGCTCCTGAATGGCACGCAGTTCTCCACGGCGAACGCGCTTGCGGCGTTGTTTGACATCGAGGCGGTCTTCCAGTCCGCCCTCGTGACCGGCGCGCTGGCCACCGAGGCCGCCAAGGGCTCCGACACGCCTTTCGATGCGCGCATTCATGCGTTGCGTGGCCATCGCGGGCAGATCGAGACGGCCGCGGCGCTGCGGGCGCTCATGGCGGGCTCCGCCATACGCGACTCGCACCGCGTCGCTGACCCCCGCGTGCAGGATCCGTACTGCCTGCGCTGCCAGCCGCAGGTGATGGGCGCGGCGCTCGACTTGCTGCGCCACACCGCCGCCACTCTCGCGTGCGAGGCGAATGGCGTCTCCGACAATCCGCTGATCTTTCCCGACACCGATGAGGCGCTCTCGGGAGGCAACTTTCACGCCGAACCCGTCGCCTTCGCCGCCGACGTGCTCGCGTTGGCGTTGTGCGAAGTCGGTTCGCTTGCCGAGCGGCGCATCGCCATGCTCGTCGATCCGGCGCTCTCTGGGTTGCCGGCGTTTCTGACGCCGAACCCCGGCCTGAACTCCGGGTTGATGATGCCGCAGGTGACCGCCGCTGCACTGGTGGCCGAGAACAAACAGTGCGCCCATCCGGCAAGCGTCGACTCCATCCCCACCTCGGCCAACCAGGAGGACCACGTCTCCATGGCCGCGCACGCGGCACGCCGGCTGCATCACATGATCCGCAATGCGGGCGCCATCATCGGCATCGAGCTGCTCACTGCCACGCAGGGCTGCGATTTTCACCGAGGTCTGCGCTCGAGCGAGCCGCTCGAGGCGGTGCGCCATGCCGTGCGCCAGCGCATCGCGACGCTCGGCGAGGATCGCTATCTGCATGCCGATCTCGAGGCCGCTGCCGCGCTGGTGCGCGAGCGGGTGCTGCTGCAGGCCGTCGCGGGGGTGCCGCTGCCCTCGCTGGAGCCGCTATGAGCGGCTGGCTCGAGGTGCAGCGCGGCGAGGCGCCGCTCGTGGTCAGCTTCCCGCATACCGGAACCGATCTGCCGCCCGAGCTCGCCGCGCGCCTGGTGTCGCCGTGGCTCGCCCGCAAGGATGCCGATTGGTACGTCGATCGCCTTTATTCCATGGCGCGGGAGCTCGGGGCGACGACGGTCCGCACCCCGATGAGCCGCACCGTCATCGACGTCAACCGCGACCCCTCCGGGGCCTCGCTGTATCCAGGCCAGAGCACCACCGAGCTGTGCCCGACGAGCACCTTCGATGGCGAACCGCTCTATCTGCCGGGCCAGGCACCGACCGAGGCCGAGATCGCCGCACGCCGCACGCGGTATTTCGAGCCCTATCATGCCGCGCTGGAGGCGGAGCTCGAGCGGCTGCGCGCACGACACGGTCGCGTCGTGTTGTATGACGCGCACTCGATCCGTTCGCGCGTGCCGAGACTGTTCGAGGGCGAGCTGCCGCATCTGAATCTCGGTACGAACCGTGGCGCCAGCTGCAGCCCGGCGTTGACACGCGCGATCGAGTCGGCCTGCGAGGATCCGAGCTTCACGCGGGTCACCAACGGCCGGTTCGTCGGCGGCTGGACGACGCGCCACTACGGTCGCCCCGAGCGCGAAGTGCACGCGGTGCAGATGGAGCTTGCCTGCCGCGGCTATCTGCACGAGCCGGATGCAGTCTGCGCCGATAACTGGCCGCCGCCGTTCGCGCCCGAGCGCGCCGCCGCGCTTCGCGCCGTGCTGCACCGGGCGCTCAGCGCCTGTTTGAATTTTGCCCTAGCCGCAACCGGAGTCGCCTGATGAGCGCAGATCGCAAGAACCGCACCCGCGTGGATACCACACGAGTCATTCGTGCCCCCACCGGTACGCAACGCACGGCCCGCAGCTGGCTCACGGAGGCGCCGCTGCGCATGCTGATGAACAATCTCGATCCGGCGGTCGCCGAGCGTCCCGCCGAGCTGGTCGTGTACGGCGGCATCGGTCGCGCGGCGCGTGACTGGGAGAGCTACGACACCATCATCGCGACACTGCGACGGCTCGAGGCGAACCAGACGCTGCTCATCCAGTCGGGCAAGCCGGTCGGTGTGTTCACCACGCACGAGGACGCCCCGCGCGTGTTGATTGCCAACTCCAATCTCGTGCCGCGCTGGGCCAACTGGGAGCACTTCAACGAGCTCGATCGCAAGGGGCTGATGATGTTCGGCCAAATGACTGCCGGCTCATGGATCTACATCGGCAGCCAGGGCATCGTGCAGGGCACCTATGAGACGTTCGTGGAGATGGGGCGGCGCCACTACGGTGGAACGCTCGCCGGGCGCTGGCTGCTCACCGCCGGTCTCGGCGGCATGGGCGGGGCGCAGCCGCTGGCCGCCGTGATGGCCGGCGCCGCCTGCCTGGCCGTGGAGTGCCAGCGCTCGCGTATCGAGATGCGGTTGCGCTCGGGCTATCTCGATCATGCCGCGGACAGCCTCGATGAGGCTCTCGCGATCATCCAGCGCGCATGTGCCGAGAAGCGTGCCGTCTCGGTGGGACTGCTCGGCAATGCCGCCGAGGTCGTGCCGGAGCTGCTCAAGCGCGGCGTGCGACCGGACCTGCTCACCGACCAGACCTCGGCGCACGATCCGCTGAACGGCTACCTGCCTATCGGTTGGAGCGTCGAGCGCTGGCTCGAGATGCGTGAGCGCGATCCGGCGGCCGTGGTGCGCGCGGCCAAGGCTTCGATGGCGGTGCACGTGCGTGCCATGTTGGATTTTCATGCCGCGGGCGTGCCGACGGTCGACTACGGTAACAACATCCGGCAGATGGCCCTTGAGGAGGGGGTGCAGAACGCATTCGATTTCCCGGGATTCGTGCCGGCGTACATTCGCCCGCTGTTCTGTCGGGGCATCGGGCCGTTCCGCTGGGCGGCGCTATCGGGCGATCCGGAGGACATCTACCGGACCGACGCGAAAGTCAAGGAGCTGTTGCCCGAGGACAAACATCTGCATCACTGGCTGGACATGGCGCGCGAACGCATTCACTTCCAGGGGCTGCCGGCGCGCATCTGCTGGGTCGGCCTCGGTGAGCGGCACCGTCTCGGACTGGCGTTCAACGAAATGGTTGCCCGTGGGGAGCTGAAGGCCCCGGTGGTGATTGGCCGCGATCACCTGGATTCCGGCTCGGTCGCCTCGCCGAACCGGGAGACCGAATCGATGCGCGATGGCTCGGACGCGGTATCCGACTGGCCGCTGCTCAATGCGCTGCTCAACACGGCCTCGGGCGCGACCTGGGTCTCGCTGCATCACGGTGGCGGTGTTGGCATGGGATTCTCCCAACATGCCGGTGTCGTCATCGTATGCGACGGGACCGAAGCGGCGGCACGGCGCATCGGCCGGGTCTTGTGGAACGATCCGGCGAGTGGCGTGATGCGTCATGCCGACGCCGGCTACCCCGAGGCGATCGCCTGCGCGCGCGAGAAGGGTCTCGATCTACCCGGGATTCTTGCCTGACCGGCTTGAACTGCCACGCTTGTTTGTGACATATCCCGGCGCGTACGCGACATAAGAGCGCGGCGCGCCGGCGTGGCGGTTGCGTTATGTACGCAACGGACTGCGGTAAATACGGCCTGAGAATTGCGCCGCATCAGAGTGCTTGACTCGTACCCCGCTTGCCTCGACACTCTGGGCTGTGACAAGGGCAAACCCGTCGAAAGACGGGGACGCAAAGCCACCGGTCTTCGGGATGAACCCATGACGGCGGGGCTGCCACGAGCGCGCTCTAGGCGCATCGCTTGCTTCCTCCGCTGACTCCTGGGCACTTCACCGGCCGATCGGGGCATTTCGACCGAGCGTCCACGAGATATGACACCAGCGGAAAAATTGGCGCCCCTCCCCGAGACCGGCGCACCATTATCGGTGGAACCTGCCGCCGAGGCGGGTCCGTTCGTGATCAACCTGTGCTCCTCGAGCACGCCGATGGCGCTGCCGCGCGCCGATCTGCCCGAGCTGCAGCGTTTCAACTTCTTCGTCAGCCGCCGCTTCGAGGAAGGCCGTGAGCGCTTCCGGCTGCATATGGGCTTCTTCGCCACTCAGGCCGAGGCGGAAAACTGGCTGGGTCTGGTGCGCGAGGTCTATCCAGGCGCATGGGCCGGCGAGGCACCCGGCAAGAAGCTGCGAGCCCGAGCAGTGGCCGCGGCCGAGGCTCAGGCCGCGCAAGCGGCCGGCCCACGGTCTGCCGCGCCATCGGTAGCGCCGCCCCCCCCGCTGGTGACCGAGGCGACCCTTGAGTTGGTTCCTGAGCCACCCGCGGCCGCGGCACCGGCTGCCGATGTGGTGAGTCCGGTCCCGACCTTGCATCCGCCGGCGGCGCCAGCGGCGCCGGCACGCAGCGCAGCCCGCCGGGCCGGCGCACGCGAGCCGCTCAAAGCAACCGCGCCCGCCGCCGCGTCTGACAAGACGGGCGTGTTCAAGAATTCCAACATTCGGGAGGTGCTGGCCGCTCTCGAAGAGCCGCAGAGCCCCGCCAGCGCGCCGCTGCCGCGGACGGAGGCGCCACTCAGCGATGCGCAGGTGCTGCAGTGTCTGGAAGGTCGCATTGCCGATGCACAGAAGCCGGCCGCTTTTGCCGTGCAGCTCAAATGGTCCGTGCAGCCCATCGCCATCGAGAAGCTGCCGCCGCTCGCGATCTTCAGTGCCTATACGCTCTACTGCGTCGAGGGCAGTCGTGAGGGACGCAAGTGGTATGGGTTGCGGCTCGGCTTCTTCAATGATCCGATCTCAGCCAAGCAGGTCGCCGGATATGTCCGCTCGGAGTTCGCCTCCGCCGCCATCGTGCCCGTCAGTGGTGAGGAGCGCCAGCGGGTGAGCGGTGAGAGCGGCGTGACGCCGCTGCGATCAGTCCCCAAGACGCGCGAGGGAGTCGACCACGAGTTCAAGCTGTTCGACGCCGATGCGCCCGCGCAGGGCGCTGCCGTGACGCCGCCCGCCAAGGCCTCGGTGCGCGAGCTGCATCCGCTCGGCTCGACTCAGCGTCCCGCGCCCGGCAACAAAGTGCATGCCCGTGAACGGCGGGCGCCGCAGACTCTGGAGGAAACGCTGGAGATTCTTGGCGCGCACGAACTGACCATCGACCACGGCCATGTCGAGACGGTCGACGCACGCGGCGCGAGCCCCGCACGCAAGGTCGAGAAGAGTACGCCGTTTACCCGGCTGCTCGAGCGCCTGGGCGAACGGGTGCGCAAGAACTGACTGCCGGCGGCGGGGCATTGACCCTCGCCGTCGCAGCGGCGGCTCAGCGCTTGCCGAACAGTTTATCGAGCTCGGCGCGCGCGCGATCGGCGTCCGTCGTGTTCACTGCCGTGTAGGCCCCCGGCCGCGGCCCGAAAAAGTCGCAGAAATTCGCCCGTTCTTTGTCGCGCACCTCTTCGGCCGTCGGCTCGCGGCAGCGGGTCGCGACCGAGGTGTCGTATTCGACGCACATCCGACAGACGTGCAGTTCGGCACGACAGCGTGGGCACTCCTCCAGCCGCCGCAGCGGCAGCGTCAAGGTCGCGAGCGACGCGCCACACTTCCAGCAGACGAGATTCGAGCCCATGTGCGCACTGTACCTCAGGCGTCCGCTCGCCGCGTCGCGAGAAACTGCACCAGTGCCTGAGCGGTGTGGGAGCGGCGGGCACGACGGGCAACGGCCGCCGGGGGACCCTCCGCGACGATCCGCCCGCCGTTCTCGCCGGCTTCCGGCCCCATGTCGAGGATCCAGTCCGCTTCCGCCATGACGTCGAGATTGTGTTCGACCACCACCGCAGTGTTGCCCGCATCGACCAGGCGGTGCAGCACGTGAATCAACTTCTCGACGTCGGCCATATGCAGTCCGACGGTCGGCTCGTCGAGCACATAGAGCGTGTGCTTGGGCGAGCGCGGCGCCGCGCCTGTCGCGGCGGGACGTGCTGCCGGCTCGCGCACTTTGGCCAGTTCGGTGACCAGTTTGATGCGCTGTGCTTCACCGCCGGAAAGCGTTGGGCTCTGCTGGCCGAGTGTGAGATAGCCGAGGCCGACGTCTTGCAGCAGCTTCAAGGCGTGATGAATGCGCGAATGCGCGGCAAAAAACGGGATCGCCGTGTCGACATTCATCATCAGCACATCGCCGATGCTCTTCTCGCGCCAGAGCACCGAGAGCGTTTCGGAGTTGAAGCGTCGTCCTGCGCATACGTCGCACAGAACCTTCACATCCGGTAGAAAACTCATCTCGATGGTCTTGACGCCCTGACCCTCACAGGCCTCGCAGCGCCCGCCGGCAGTGTTGAATGAGAAGCGGCTGGCGGTATAGCCGCGCAGGCGCGCCTCGCTGGTGGCGGCGAATATGCGCCGGATGTCATCCCAGAACCCGATGTACGTCGCGGGGCATGAACGCGGCGTCTTGCCGATCGGCGTCTGGTCGACCTCCAGCACTCGATCGACGTGCTCGAGTCCGCGCACTGCGTGGCAGCCGGCGAGCTCACCGCCGAGGCGAGTGCCGCCCGGGCGCGCGGCACGCTTCACCCGTCGTGGCTGCGCCGCTCCATCGGCCGCACCAAGCAGTCTGCGCAGATTCGTGTAGAGCACATCGCGCGCCACCGTCGACTTGCCGGAGCCGGAGACTCCCGTGACGACCACCAGGCGGCCGAGCGGTATGCGAACATCCCCCCGCACATTGTGCAGCGAGATCTTCTCCAGCGTCAGATGCGCAGTCTGCGCGGTTGTGGCGCGGCGCGGCGCACTGGGATGCTGCAGCGGGTGGCGCAGAAACCGACCGGTGACCGAGCGCGGATGACGCATCAGTTCCTTGACGGTTCCCGCCGCGACGATTTCCCCGCCCAGCACTCCTGCACCCGGGCCGAGATCGAGCACGTGATCGGCGCGGCGGATCGTGTCCTCGTCGTGCTCTACCACGACCAGGGTGTTGTGGTGGCTCGAGAGTTCGGCCAGCGAGTCGAGCAGAATCCCGTTGTCACGGGGATGCAGGCCGATGGTCGGCTCATCGAGCACGTAACACACGCCCTGCAGGTTCGAGCCGAGCTGCGCGGCGAGGCGAATGCGCTGGGCTTCCCCGCCGGAGAGCGTGGGGGCTGAACGGTCGAGCTGCAGGTAGCCGAGTCCGACCCGCGCGAGAAACGCGAGCCGAGAGCGAATCTCGGCAAGCAGATCGCGGGCGATCTGCCGTTCGCGAGCGGCGAGTTTCAGACGCGCAAAGAATTCCGCGGTGCGCTGTACGGGCTCGTGCGTCAGCTCGGCAATCGAGCGGTCGCGAAAGCGTACGTTGAGCGCGACCGGATTGAGCCGCCGACCGTCGCACGCGGAGCAGGGACGAGGCTCATCATCGAGCCACTCGTTCCACCAGTGCTCCTCGCCGGTCTGCTCCGCATCGAACCCCGACATCGCCACACCCGTGCCGTAGCAGCTCTCGCACCAGCCATGCTTGGAGTTGAAGGAAAACAGGCGCGGGTCCGGTTCGGGGAAGCTGTGCCCACACGACGGACAGGCCCGCTTGGTCGAAAACACTGTGACTCGGGCCGCGTCGGGTCCAAGGACGTGCACCAGCCCCTTGCCGAAATCGAGCGCACGGCCGAGCGCCTGATGCAGTTCGGTGTCGGTGCGGCCGCCGACTTGCAGCTCAGCGACCGGCAGCTCGATGGTGTGCTCCTTGAAGCGTGAGAGACGTGGCCATTTCGCCGTCGGCAGCGGGTGGCCGTCAACCCGCAGTGTCTTGAATCCCTTCTTGTGTGCCCATTTGGCCAGATCCGTGTAGTAGCCTTTGCGCGCCACGACAAGCGGTGCGAGCAGTCCGATGCGCTTGCCGCGATAGTCGCGCAGCAGCCGCGCGGCGATCGATGCTGCGCTTTGCGGCTCGATGGCCACGTTGCAGTCCGGGCAATACTGCGTGCCGAGCTTCACGTACAGCAGCCGCAGAAAATGATAGATCTCGGTCAGCGTGGCGACCGTGCTCTTGCGCCCGCCGCGGCTCGTGCGCTGCTCGATCGCTACCGTGGGTGGAATGCCGAAGATCGCATCCACGTCGGGGCGTGCCGCCGGTTGTACGAACTGGCGCGCGTAGGCATTGAGAGATTCGAGATAGCGACGCTGGCCCTCGTTGAACAGGATGTCGAAGGCGAGCGTCGACTTGCCCGAGCCGGACACGCCAGTGATCACCGTGAAGCGATTGCGCGGGATTCGCGCGTCGATGCTTTTCAGATTGTGCTCGCGCGCATTGTGAATGACGATCTCGCGGCGGGCGGCGGCCGGCACTGCAGCGTAGCGAGCCGCCGACTCGGCAACCGCCGGCGGCGGGGCAGACACTGCGCCGGTGAGTGCCTGCTCGTATTCCACCAGTGCGCGTGCGGTGTGCGAGCGTCTTTGGTTGCGCACTTCGGCAACCGTTCCGGTACAGACCACCTCGCCACCGCCTTCGCCGCCCTCTGGACCCAGATCAATGATCCAATCGCTCGCGCGGATGACATCGAGATTGTGCTCGATGACCAGCATCGAATGGCCGGCGGCGAGCAGCTTGCGAAAGGCCAGCAACAGGCGCGTGACGTCCTGAAAGTGCAGTCCCGTAGTCGGCTCGTCGAACAGGAACAGCTTGCCTTTGTGCGTGATGCTCGAGAGTACCGAGCCGGCCTGCGCCAGATGACCGGCGAGCTTGAGCCGCTGCGCCTCGCCCCCGGAGAGCGTCGGTACGGGTTGGCCGAGCGTCACGTATTCCAGGCCGACATCGGCGAGCGGTGCGAGTCGCGCGCATACCTCGCGCGAGTCACGAAAGAACGACAGTGCCTCCGTGACCGTCATGTCGAGCACCTCGGCGATGTTGGCGCGTCGTCCATCGCTGCCTTCACGGCGGATCTCGAGGATCTCGTCGCGGTAGCGCCGCCCGTTGCAGTCCGGACAGCGCAGATACACGTCGGAGAGGAACTGCATCTCGACGTGCTCGAAGCCATTGCCGCTGCAGGTCGGGCAGCGCCCGTTGCCGGAGTTGAAGCTGAAGGTGCCGGGCGTGTACTTGCGTTCGAGCGCGGCGGGCTCGGCCGCGAACAGCGCGCGGATGGCGTCGAACGCGCCAACATAGCTGGCCGGATTGGAGCGCGTGGTGCGGCCGATCGGGCTCTGATCGACCATCACGACATCGTCGATGAGCTCCGCGCCGGCGAGCGCGCCGAACGCTCCGGGCGCTTCGGTCGGCTTGCCGTGATACTTCAGCAGTGCCGGGAACAGCACATCCTCGATCAGGGTGGACTTGCCCGAGCCGGAGACCCCGGTGACGCACACCAGCCGCTTCAGTGGGATGCGCACGTCGATGTGCTTGAGGTTGTGTTCGCTGACTCCCCGCAACTCGATCCAGCGGTTCGAGCGTGCCTCGGCCACCACTTCACCGGAAGGCGTGGACTTCTGGCCCGGCGGCACGGTCCGCTCGCCACCGACGTGCCGGCGGCCGCTCAGGTACTCGCCGGTGAGCGAGTGTGCGCTGCGGCGGATTTCCCCGGGGGTGCCGAAGAAGACGATCTCCCCGCCGCGCTCCCCGGCGCCAGGGCCGATATCGAGAATGCGGTCGGCCTCCAGCATGATCTGCGGATCATGCTCCACAACCAGCAAGGAGTTGCCGGCATCACGCAGGCGCTTCATGACCGAGATGACCCGCTGCATGTCGCGCGGATGCAGTCCAATCGACGGTTCATCCAGCACAAACAGGGTATTGACCAGCGAGGTGCCGAGCGCCGTGGTCAGATTGATGCGCTGTACCTCGCCGCCGGAGAGCGTGCGTGACTGGCGGTCGAGCGTCAGATAGCCCAGGCCGACATCGGCGAGGTAGCCGAAGCGCGCGCGGATCTGCTCGAGCAGCAGATCGGCCGCCTCATCGAGTGGCTTGGGCAGCTGCAGCTGCGCAAAGAAGGCGCGCACCCGGTCCACCGGCAGCAGCATGATGTCGTGCAATGACAGGCCGGGCAGCTGCAGGCGGATTTCCTCGCTCCATTCGACGCCGCGCGGTTGAAAGCGAGCCGTCGAGCCGAGCGCCGCATCGGCCGCGGTGCGCTCGCCGACCCGCCACAGCAGGCCCTGGGTCTTCAGACGCGCCCCCCCGCAGGCTTCGCAGGGGGTATAGGCACGGTAACGTGACAGCAGAACGCGCACGTGCATCTTGTACGAGCGGCTCTCGAGCCAGGCGAAGAATCGCCTCGCGCCATACCACACGCCCCGGCTCCACTCCCCCTCGCCCTCGATCACCCAGTGCTTGTGCGCCGCGGACAGGTCGCGCCACGGGGTATCGAGCGGTATGGCGCGCTTGCGGGCGAATTTCTCCAGGTCCTGCTGACACTCTGCGTACGACTGACTCTGCCAGGGCTTGATCGCCCCGCCGCGCAGGGTCTTGCTGTCATCCGGAACGACCAGGCCATAATCGACGCCGATGACCCGTCCGAAGCCGCGGCAGGTTTCGCATGCCCCGAGCGGTGAGTTGAATGAAAACAGGCTCGGGGTCGGCTCCTGGTAGGACAGGTCGCATTCGGCGCAGTGCAGCCCGCTCGAGTAACGCCAGACCGACAGCGTGTTGGGCGGATCCGCCTCATCGACGACGCGGATGCTGACTTTGCCGCGACCAACGCGCAAGGCCGCTTCGAGCGCCTCGACGATCCGGCCGGGCTCGGTGCGCGCGGCGCGGAAGCGGTCCTGGACGACTTCGAGCGTGATGGGCGGCGCTGCAGTCCCCTTGCGCGCGCGCTTGCCCGTACGCGCGGGTAAGCGCGCGGCGGGCGGCTGTTCGATGAAGCGACTGTAGCCCTGTTTCTCGAGCAGCGTGCGCACCTCCTGCGGCGTGAAATTCGCCGGCACATCGACCGGGAAGGTCACCAGCAGGCGCGGATCGCCGGCCGCGTCGGCGCGGCGGAGCAGGTCGCGGTGGATACTTTGCGGATCGTCGCGCCGCACCGGCTGGCCGCAACGTTGGCAATACAGCGTCGCGGCGCGGGCGAAGAGTAGTTTCAGGTGATCGTTGAGCTCGGTCATCGTGCCGACCGTGGAGCGTGAAGTGCGCACCGGATTGGTCTGGTCGATGGCGATTGCGGGCGGGATGCCGCCGATGGTGTCCACCTGCGGCTTGTCCATCCGGTCGAGGAACTGGCGCGCGTAGGGCGAGAACGTCTCGACATAACGACGCTGACCTTCGGCGTACAGCGTATCGAACACCAGCGAGGATTTGCCCGAACCTGACACGCCCGTCACCACCACCAGCTCGTTGAGCGGGATGTCGAGATCGAGGTTCTTCAGGTTGTTTTGGCGCGCGCCGCGTACGCGGATGACGTCTCGGGGGGCGTCGGTCATTCCTTCACCTTACGAGGGATCCACTGGGGGGAGTTGTCCGTGCGCAGCTGGCGCATGGCAGGGCCTATTCTACCGGAAATCCCCCCGGCCACGCGTCATCCGCGTGTGCTGGGGGGGGCGACTCCCGCCGTACAGTGTCTACAATTTCCGGCCACTGGATAAGCGATGGGGTCGGAGTGCGGCAGGCTTTCGGGCCGCATGGCCAGTGCGCACGCCGCGGCGCGTTGCGCCCCGCGGCTGCGGAGGGCAGTCCCGCGGGTATGGCGCGCTCAGCGTTCGATCGGTGGAGTGGCGCATCGCGGGTATACTGTCTCGCTCGATTGGCGATCCGGTCGCGCATTGCCGCGACGAACGCGGCACAGGCCGCCTGACAGGCACGATGACACCATGATGTCTGCTCGATTGATCCCGCATGCCGATTCGCACTGCGCAGCGGCGTTCTCGCTGCTCGCGCACGCGCGCGCAGAGCGCCCTGGCGTGCTCTGCCTGCAGTTCACGCTGAGCGGCGAATTGAGCGCGCTGCGCATTGCCCCGGCCGGTGCGCCGGCGCGCACCGATGAGCTGTGGCGGCACACCTGTTTCGAGGCGTTCGTGCGCCGCGCCGGGGAGCCGGGCTACTTGGAGTTCAACTTCTCGCCCTCGGGAGCCTGGCAGTCATATCGATTCAGCGACTATCGCCAGGGTGCTCTGCCGGCCGAGTTGCCCGCTTCGCCGCATCTGACCATCGGTATGCGCGAGCGGGCGGGCGCGGCACAGAGGGATGAGGCACTCGTGCTCGAGGCGCTCGTCGCGCTGCCCGCACCGTACGGCGATGCGCCACGAGGCGTGCAACTGGCCTTGAGCGCCGTAGTGGAGGATGAAGAGGGCAGCCTGTCATACTGGGCGCTGCGGCACGCAGCGGGGCGGGCGGATTTTCATCATCCGGACGCTTTCGCACTCATGCTGCAGTGGAGCTGACCCTCTCATCGCATTGCCCGTCACCGGTTGTGAATGTCCATGAAATTCGGCATTGACCGACTGCTGAGCGAGCCGGCCTTGCGCAAGCCGCTCGCGGGCCGCCGCGTAGCGCTACTGGCGCACCCGGCCTCGGTGACGCGCGGCCTCGTGCACAGCCTCGATGCGCTTGCCGCGCTCGGGGAGTTGCGTCTCAGCGCGGCCTTCGGCCCGCAGCACGGGTTGCGCGGCGATAAACAGGACAACATGGTGGAGTCACCCGATTTCACCGACCCGGTGCATGGCATTCCGATATTCAGCCTGTATGGCAGCGTGCGCCGGCCGACGGCTGCGATGATGGACACGTTCGACGTCCTGTTGGTCGATCTGCAGGATCTCGGATGCCGCGTGTATACGTTCGTGACCACGCTGCGCTACGTTCTGGAGGCCTGCGCGCAGCATCGCAAGAGCCTCTGGGTGCTCGACCGGCCTAACCCGATTGGCCGCCCCATCGAAGGGCTGGCGCTACAGCCTGGCGCAGAGAGCTTTGTCGGCGCGGCGCCGATGCCGATGCGCCACGGGATGACACTGGGAGAGCTGGCGCGGTGGTTCGTGCACAGCTTGAAGCTGGACGTGGACTGTCAGGTCGTTTCGCTCGAGGGTTGGAATCCGCATGTCGGCCCCGGCTTCGGTTGGCCGCTGGGGGAGCGTACCTGGGTCAATCCGAGTCCCAACGCGCCGAACCTGTTCATGGCGCGCTGCTACCCGGGCACGGTGATGCTCGAGGGCACGACGCTATCGGAGGGGCGGGGCACCACCCGGCCGCTCGAACTGTTCGGCGCTCCGGATCTGGATGTTGCGGCCCTGCTCGGTGTGATGCGCGCCCAGTCTCCCGCCTGGCTGCGCGGCTGCCAGCCGCGGCCCTGTTGGTTCGAGCCGACGTTTCACAAGCACGCCGGGCGGCTTTGCGCCGGCGTGCAGCTGCACGTGGAGGATCCGGCCCACTACGACCATCGGGCATTCCGCCCGTGGCGCGCGCTGGCCCTCCTTTTCAAGGCCCTGCGCCAGTTGCGGCCGGACTATCCGTTGTGGCGGGATTTCCCGTATGAATACGAGCACGAGCGCCTGGCGATCGACGTGATCAACGGCGGGGAGGCGCTGCGCCGCTGGGTGGATGATCCGGCCGCCACGGCGCAGGATCTCGAGGCGATGGCCGCGGCCGATGAGGCGGTCTGGCAGGGCTCGCGCGAGCCCTTTCTGATATACTGATAAGATTCAAAGAGTTGTCGGCCGCGCTTGCGGTCCGGCTCGTGCCACGCGGCGGCCTGTAGGCCGCTCCCGCGGTCCCTCTGCCACCGGCGCCTCGCGCCCTCATGATATGCACGCCGCACCTGACATCACCCGCTATCGCAAGCATTGGGCTGCCCGCTTCGGCACCGCGCCATTTCTGCCGATGTCGCGCGCGGAAATGGAGACGCTCGGCTGGGACAGCTGCGATGTGATCCTGATCACCGGCGATGCCTACGTCGACCTGCCGAGCTTTGGTATGGCCATTGTCGGACGGGTGCTCGAGGGGCAGGGCTTTCGGGTCGGCATCATCGCGCAGCCGGACTGGCAGAGCGCCGAGCCGTTCGCCGCGCTCGGCCGGCCCAACCTGTTCTTCGGCATCACCGGCGGCAACATGGACTCGATGGTGAACCGCTACACGGCCGACCGCCGCCTGCGCAGCGATGATGCCTACACGCCGGGCGGGGAGGGCGGCAGGCGGCCCGACCGCTCGGTCATCGTCTACGCGCAGCGCGCCCGGGAAGCCTTCAAGGATGTGCCGATCGTGATCGGCGGTATCGAGGCGTCGCTGCGCCGGATCGCGCACTTCGATTACTGGTCGGAGAAGGTGCGCCGTTCGGTGTTGCTCGATGCCAAGGCGGATCTGCTCGTCTACGGCAGCGGTGAGCGGCAGGTGTGCGAGATTGCGCACCGGCTGGCGGCCGGGGAATCGATTCATACGCTCACCGACGTTCGCGGCACAGCGTTCGTGCGCAGGACAATCCCCGCGGATTGGATCGAGATCGATTCCACGGAGCTCGATACGCCAGGCCCGCTCGCGCCGCCTCCCGATCCCTATGCGATGGAAGCGCCGCGCCCGGCTGAGGCGGGCGCGGCGGTGCACGAGGGCGGAACTGTGGTCCGGCTGGTGCGCAGGGGTCGTCGTGCCGACCGTGAGCACAGCGTTATCCGCATGCCCTCTTACGAGCAAGTCGCAGCCGATCCGGTGTTATATGCGCACGCCTCGCGCATCCTGCATCAGGAGGCCAATCCCGGAAATGCCCGAGCGCTCGTGCAGCGTCACGGTGACGTCGACGTCTGGCTGAACGCGCCGCCTCTGCCGCTGAGCACGGCCGAGCTCGACTGGGTGTACGAACGGCCGTATCAGCGCCGCCCGCACCCGAGCTACGGTGAGGCGAACATTCCCGCGTACAAGATGATCCGCTTCTCGGTGGCGATCCAGCGCGGCTGTTTCGGTGGCTGTTCGTTCTGCTCGATCACCGAGCACGAAGGACGGGTCATTCAGAGCCGATCCGAGCAGTCGATTCTGCGCGAAGTCGAGGACATCCGCGACCGTGTGCCGGGCTTCACCGGGGTGATTTCCGATCTCGGCGGACCCACGGCCAACATGTACCGGCTCGCCTGCCGCAGCGAGGAGATTGAGAGCGCCTGTCGGCGCCCTTCTTGCGTGTATCCGAAGATCTGCTCGAATCTCAACACGGATCACGCGCCGCTCGTGCACCTGTACCGCAAAGTGCGCGAGCTGCCCGGCATCCGCAAGGTGTTGATCGCCTCGGGTGTGCGCTACGATCTGGCGGTGGAGTCGCCCGAGTACGTCCGCGAGCTCGCGCAGCATCACACTGGCGGGTACCTGAAGATTGCCCCGGAGGCGATCTCCGAGGGACCGCTGTCGATGATGATGAAGCCGGGCATCGGCGCCTACTATCGCTTCAAGGAGTTGTTCGAGCGCTACTCACGCGAGGCCGGCAAGGAGCAATACCTCATCCCGTACTTTATCGCCGCGCACCCCGGCACCCGCGACGAGGACATGCTCGAGCTCGCGCTGTGGCTGAAGCACAATGGCTTTCGCGCCGATCAGGTGCAGGCATTTCTGCCTTCGCCGATGGCGAGCGCGACCGCCATGTACCACTCGGGCAAGAACCCGTTGCAGCGCGTGCGCCGCAGCGGGGGCGAGGTGCGTGTGCCGAAGGGCCTGAAAGTCCGCCGGCTGCACAAGGCATTTCTGCGCTATCACGATCCGGAGAACTGGCCGCTGCTGCGCGAGGCGCTGCGGCGCATGGGTCGGGCCGACCTCATCGGCAGTGGCAAGGCGCAGTTGGTGCCCGCCTATCAGCCGGCGGGCACGGGCGCGGCGCACGAAGGCCGGCGAGGCCCCCGCGCCGGTGGCGCTGCGGCAAAGCGCGCGGCGCCGTTCCGCACCCAGCACACGGGTCTGCCGCGCACGCCACGGCGCTGAGTCCTATCCCGTGCCCGTGCCCACCCCCCTCGATCGCCCGGTCTGGGCCACGCTCAACACGTATCATGCCGCGGTTGCGACCGGCGGCGCGTTGGCGCGGCGATTTCTGCCTGACTACAACGTGTTCGCCTCACCGTGCGATGAGTCGGAGCCGGCGCTCGCTGCGCTGACGGCCCTGGTCGGCCCCGCCGAGCGTGTCTGCCTCAATCAGGCGCTGCCGGTGAGCGTTCCGGCGGGTCTGCTCATCGAGAGCGCTCTACAGGGTGTGCAGATGCTCGCCGGACGCCCCCTCGTCGAGCTGCCCGGCGCCGAGCCGATCGTGGTCCTCAGCGAGGCCGACGCGGCGGAGATGTTCGCGCTCGCGCAGCTCACCGAGCCGGGGCCGTATGCACCGCGCACGCACACGCTCGGACGCTTCCTCGGCATCCGCATCGATGGACGGCTTGCCGCCATGGCTGGGGAGCGGTTCCGCTTCCCGGGATACACCGAGGTGAGCGCCGTCTGCACGCATCCGGATTTTCGCGGCAGAGGCTTCGCGCGCCGGTTGACTAGCGCGGTGGCCGCTGCCATCCAGCGGCGCGGCGAGCAGGCTTTTCTGCACGCCTGGAAGAGCAACACCCCGGCGATCTCGTTGTATCGTTCGCTCGGCTTCGAGATACGCACCGAGATGAATGTGCGCGTGCTGCGGCGGGCCGAGCGCGGCGCAGCAGATGCCGACAAGGATCCGCGCCGATAATGAGGCGAGCGGCGTAGACAACACGGATCGCCGTGGCTAGCACGCGACGATCACGATCGCCTCGCTGCGCCTCGGCAATGCCTGGCTGAGCACGAGGGCGCATCTGCCGCTACATGCGGTACTGCTGACCGGTCCATACGGCCGCTCCGACCGGCCGCTCGCGCTCGGGTCGAGGGCATCGCTGTTTTCCGTTGCGGCCTATCGCGCCCGGGCCGATCCGGACCTGCAGCCGTTGCCGCGCTGAGCGTACCGGTGGCCGTTCCCGAGCACACGGGGCAGCGCTACGGGAAAGCCACACTGTTGGCGCGGCTTCGTGCAGCTTAAGGTGCCTTACTCTGGCAGTCTCGCGCAGGTGTGCCCTTGCGATCCAAGCGCTCAGCGTCGCAGCCGGCGCGATCCGTGCGGGCCCGGGTCACCGCCCCGCCCACCGCACCTCGGCTGCCGCGGCCGCGCGCCGCGGCGCGCAACGAGTTGATTCGTGCACTGCGGCGGCGTCAGACGCTCCGTGCGTTCGACGCGCGAAATCTCTCGGCCGAGATGCTCTCGGAGCTGCTCTGGGCGGCCTGCGGAGTCAATCGCAAGCGCGGCCCCTTCGGCGGCGTCGGGCGTACGGCCGCCTCGGCCAGCAACTCCCAGGAAATTGATCTGTATGTGGTGATGGCCGACGGTACGTACCGGTATGACGCACCGCAGCATCGTCTCGAGCTGGTCGTGCCAAATGATTTGCGGGTGTTGGCGGTGAGCCGCGGACAGTCCCGGGACGACCCCGGCGTCGCCGCGCCGGTGCGCCTGATTTTTGTGGCGGACACCGAGCGGCTCGTGCACACACGCGGGTTCCGGGAGCCGGGTCTGCGCGATCCGGCGGTGCAGCGAGCCTACTATTACGTCGACACCGGCCTGATCGCCGCCAACGTGTATCTGTTTGCCGCGGCGGCGGGGCTTGCAGTCTGGTTTCACAACTGCGATCGCGAGGCACTCTCGGCCGTGCTGCCACTGCGCGCAACCCAGCGCGTGCTGTTTGCGCAGACGGTGGGGTATCCCCCGCGGCGCACCCGGCGAGCGCGCCGATGAGGCGCTTGGCAGGGTCGGGAGTCCGCACCGGCAGCGCACTCGCTCTGACCACGGCATTTCGATTCGGCGCCGAAGTCTTACACGTTTCGAACGACGAGCCCGATCGCCGCCTCGGGGAACCGAGGCGATCCAGGGTAACGCGATCGTCGCCGCGGCCGGTTGCCCGCCCGTAGCGGGCGAGGATAATGGGCCCATGAGAGCCTCGCTCGCTGCGCTGCTCGTCTTGTGCGCCGCGGGGATGGTGGCGGTGCCGGCAGCGGCGCGTCCCGTCACCGCCCCGGCCGCGGCGCCGACGGTGATCGGACTGCAACTGCGCGGGGCGATCGGGCCGGCGACCGCACGCTACATCGAGCGGGGTCTCGAGAAGGCGCGGATGCGCGGAGCCCCCTTTGTCATCTTGCGCATCGACACACCCGGCGGTCTCGAGACCTCCATGCGCGGGATCATCAAGGCGATTCTGGCCGCGCCCATGCCGGTGGTCGGTTACGTAGCGCCGGCGGGGGCGCGGGCCGCGAGCGCCGGCACTTATATTCTCTATGCGTGTTCCGTGGCGGCGATGGCGCCGGCCACCAACGTCGGTGCGGCCACGCCGGTGTCGCTAGGCGGCTCAGAGCCGGCTCCGCCGACGGCGCACGACGGCGCCGCCGGGCCGCCGATGAGTGCCGAGCAACGCAAGATCCTGAACGACTCCATTGCCTATATCCGCGCGCTTGCCGAGCTGCGCGGGCGCAATGCCGCCTGGGCCGAGCAGGCGGTGCGTGGTGCGGCCAGCCTGCCGGCCGAGGAGGCGCTGCAGGCGCACGTGATCGATCTGATCGCCCCGGATCTGCCGAGCCTGCTCCGTCAGTTGAACGGCCGCACCGTCACGGTGCACGGCCATGCGCTGACGCTTGCCACGGCGGGGGTGGGGGTGCGCTGGATGCGCCCGGGCTGGCGGACGCGGTTGCTCGCGGACCTCACCAATCCCCTGATCGCCTATGGGTTGCTGCTGATCGGCATCTGGGGGTTGATCTTCGAGGGGTTCCACCCTGGCGGCGTGCTCCCCGGGGTGGTTGGGGTCGTGGCACTGCTGGTGGCGCTATTTGCGTTCCAGCTCCTGCCCACGGACTTCGCCGGACTCGCGCTGATCGGCGTCGGCTCGGCGCTGATGGGCGCGGAGTTCTTCTTCCCGACTTACGGCTCGCTCGGCATCGGCGGGCTGATCGCCTTCGTGATCGGGTCGCTGGTTTTGTTCGACTCGGGAGTGCCCGGCATGCACATCAGCCGCGCGCTGATCGGGGCCATCGCCTTCGTCGGCGGGCTGGTCATACTCGGGATCGTGTATCTTGGCACCCGGGCCTTGCGCCGCCCGCCGGCTACCGGAATTCAGGCCATGGTCGGGGCCATCGTGGCGGCGGATGAGGACATCCAGAGCAGCGGCCGGGTCCGCTACGGCGGGGAGTTGTGGCATGCGGTCGCCTCGCGCCCTCTGCAGCGGGGCCAGCGGGCACGCATCGTGAAAGTCGAGGGACTGCAGTTGTGGGTCGAGCCGCTGTAAGGCGCAGCGGCACCGGGAGGGTCAGATGTCATATTTCCTCATCGTCGTCGTCGTGCTGGTCGCGCTGCTCGTGGTCAGCTCCGTGCGCGTATTGAACGAGTACGAACGTGCAGTCATGTTTACGCTCGGGCGTTTCACCGGCATTCGCGGCCCCGGCGTCATCATCCTCTGGCCGGTGATCCAGCGCATGAACAAGGTGGACCTGCGGGTCATCGTGCTCAACGTGCCGAAGCAGGACCTCATTACCCGCGACAACGTGTCGGTGAAAGTGAATGCAGTCGTCTACTTCCGCATCGTTGATCCGAGCAAGGCCATCATTCAGGTGGCCAACGTGTGGGAGGCTACCAGTCAGGTCGCACAGACCACGCTGCGTTCGGTGCTCGGTCAGCATGAGATGGATGATCTGCTTTCCCAGCGCAACAAGCTCAACGCCGACATCCAGCAGATCCTTGATGAGAGCACCGAGGCATGGGGGATCAAAGTCGCGAACGTCGAGATCAAAGATGTCGATCTTGACGAGAGCATGGTGCGCGCCATGGCCCGCCAGGCCGAGGCCGAGCGCAACCGTCGGGCCAAGGTCATCAACGCCGAGGGCGAGCGCCAAGCGGCGCAGACGCTGGTCGAGGCCGCCAAGGCACTCGCGCAGCAGTCGAGCGCGCTGCAGTTGCGTTATCTGCAAACTCTGGCCGACATCTCGCACGATCGCTCGCAGCTGATCGTGTTCCCGCTGCCGCTCGATCTGCTCGGGCCGCTGTTGAACCGCGGCGCCCCGCCGCCGCAGGGCTGAGCGACGATGGCCGAAGGTTCCTCCTATGGGCGGTTGGCCCTGGTCGCGGGCGCCGCGCTGCTGGCGCTCGCCACGGTTGCCGGCGCGATCGGCGCGCATGCGTTGCCGACGGACTGGTCCTCGCAGCAGGCGCACATTTACACGATCGCCGTGCGCTACCAGTTCTACCAGTCCCTCGGTTTGCTCGCGATGGGAGCGTGGTTGAGCACTCGCGATCCGCAGGTGCTGGCCGCGGCGCAGCAGCGCACGCTGCGCCGCTGTCAGCAGGCGACGCAATCGCTGCTCATCGGTATCGTGTTGTTTTCCGGCAGCCTGTATGCCTTGAGCCTGCAGGCGCCTCGCTGGGTGGGGTGGCTCACGCCGGCCGGCGGGGTGCTGATGATCGCCGCCTGGTCGGTGTTCGCCGTGGGCGTCTGGCGCAGCTGAGCGCGGACCATGATGCGCCGATCCGGGCTGCCCATCGATGTGGCGCTGCCGGCGCTGCGGGCGGCCCTGGCCGCCCACCCCTCAGCGGTCCTGATCGCTCCCCCGGGCGCGGGCAAGAGCACGGTGGTGCCGCTTGCGCTGCTTGTCGAGCCCTGGGTCCGGGGCAGGCGAATCCTGATGTTGGAGCCGCGGCGACTGGCGGCCCGAGCCGTCGCCGAGCGCATGGCGCACACGCTCGGTGAGCCGGTCGGGCATACTGTTGGATACCGCATGCGGCGCGATACACGCGTCTCGAAAGAGACGCGCCTTGAGGTACTCACCGAGGGCGTGCTGACCCGCATGCTGCAGAGCGACCCGGCACTCGAGGGCGTCGCGGCGGTGCTGTTTGATGAGTTTCATGAACGCAGCCTGCAGGCCGATCTCGCGCTGGCACTGGCGCTCGATGCCCGAGAGGCGCTCGCCGGTGACCTGAAGATCCTGGTTATGTCCGCGACGCTAGAGGCTGACGGTATTGTCGCCTTGCTCGGCGCAGCGCCGCTCGTGCGGGCCGCGGGACGGATGTTTCCCGTGGAGAGCCGTTTTGCCGGCACCGGCGCCCCGCCCCTGCCGGAGGGCGCACCGCGCGGCAGCGCGAGCCCCGAGCAGCAGATGGCCCGTCTGGTCCTGCGGGCGCTTGAGGAGACACACGGCGATGTCCTGGTGTTCCTGCCGGGCGCGCGCGAGATCCACCGCGTGGCGGCACTGCTCGCCGATGGCGCGGCCCCGGCGCGCATTCTGCCGCTGTACGGCGAGCTGTCGGCGGCGGCGCAGGATGCGGCCCTGACTCCCATTGCCGGCGTGCGTCGCATCGTGCTGGCGACCAACATTGCCGAGACCAGTCTGACGCTCGAGGGTGTGCGCGTCGTCGTCGATTCCGGCCTGGTGCGCCGCCAGCGATTCGATCCGCACACCGGTATGAGCCGTCTCGAGCTCGGGCGCATCTCTCGCGCCTCGGCCGAGCAGCGGCAGGGGCGCGCCGGTCGGCTTGAGGCGGGCGTGTGCTACCGGCTCTGGAGCGAGACGGCGCACCGCACGCTCGCCCCGTTCACCCCGCCCGAGATCCTCGAAGCGGATCTCGCGCCACTCGCGCTGGAGCTGGCCCGCTGGGGGACGCGCGATGCCACGGCGTTGCGCTGGCTCGATCCGCCGCCGGCGGCGCTGCTGGCGAGTGCGCGCGACCTGCTGGCGCGTCTGGGCGCGCTCGATGCCGCCGGACGAATCACCCCGCACGGCCAGGAAATGGTGCAGCTTCCGGTCCATCCGCGGCTCGCGCACATGCTGCTGCGTGCGCGCCAGCTCGGTGTACTGACACTGGCGGCCGATCTGGCCGCGCTGCTGTCAGAGCGTGATTTGCTGCGCGGCGCGGCGGGCGGCGGCGATGCCGATATCCGTACGCGGCTGGAGATCTTGCGGGGGGAGCAGGCCGGCAGCGAGGCAGGCCGAGCAGTGGTGCAGGCGGCGCGCGCTACGGCGCGCACGCTGATCCGCGATCTCGAGCGCGCCGCGCCGCCGGGCAACGGCGCTCGGCAGGCGGTTTCTCCGGGGGCGCTGCTGGCGCTAGCCTTTCCGGACCGCGTCGGTGCGTTGCGCCCAGGGGGTGAAGGCCGCTACACCCTCGCCAATGGACGTGGGGCCCTGTTCGCGCAGGCGCAAAGTCTCTCCCGCCAGGCGCTCATCGTCGCGGTGGACCTCGATGACCGTGAGCGAGATGCCCGGATCCTGCTCGCCGCGCCGCTCGAGCGCGAGGCGCTCGAGGCGGTCATGGGCGAGCAGTTGGTGTGGCGGGAGACTGTCGAATGGAGCCGGCGTGACGAGGCGGTGCTGGCGAGGCGGGAACGGCGGCTCGATCAGCTCATCCTGGAGACCCGGCCGCTCGGCGAGCTGCCCTCGGAGCGTGCCCTCGAGGCGATGCTGAGCGGCGTTCGCGACCTCGGCATCGGGGTGTTGCCCTGGAACCGCGACAGCCGGGATCTGCAAGCGCGGGTCGCGTTTGTTCGGCGGCTTGGCGCGCCATATGAGGCGTGGCCCGATTTGGCGGATGCAGCGCTCGCCGAGACGCTCGAGGAGTGGCTCGCCCCCTGGCTCGAGGGGATGAGCCGTCGCGAGCACCTCGCGCGAGTGCCGCTTGCCGAGGCATTGCGCGCGCGGTTGGGTTGGGCGCGCGAGCGCGAGCTCGATGCGCTTGCACCCAGCCATCTCGCCGTGCCGAGCGGCTCGCGCGTCCGCATCGATTATCTCGATGACAGCGCACCGGCCGTTGCGGTGCGCTTGCAGGAGGTCTTTGGCCTCGCTGCGACGCCCCGGCTCGGCGGCGGTCGGGCGCCGGTGACGTTCAAACTACTCTCCCCGGCCCAGCGTCCCGTGCAGGTGACACGGGATCTGGAGGGTTTTTGGCAGCGTGGCTATGCCGAGGTGCGCAAGGATCTGCGCGGTCGCTACCCCAAGCACTACTGGCCGGAGGACCCGCTCACCGCCGAAGCCGTGCGGGGCGTGCGGCGGCGGCCCTGAGCCGGTACACTTCACGGCCAACATCCCCCAGCCGTGCACAGCTCAGCCAGGGACACATGACGACACAGAGAGCCGAGGCCGCCGCCGAGCCGGCCATCGACATCCGTTTCGGACAGGTTGGTCTGATCCAGGTGCTTATCTGGACGACCGATCCGGGCGCTATTCTGGATGAGCTGACCGGCCGCGTGGCCACAGCGCCGAAATTCTTCCAGCGCACCGCTGTCGCGCTGGATGTGGGGCCGCTTGGCCGGGAGCCCTCGGTCGAGGAGATGCGCGCCGTGCTTGATGCGGTACGGCGCGCCGGGATGTGCCCGGTGGGGCTGGCGAGCGGTGCGGTTGCAGCGCAGGCGTTGAGCCTACCGCTCGATCTGCCGCTGCTGCCGCCGTTTCGCGAGTTTCATCCGCCGGCCGAGGCGGTGGGGCGCGCGGTGCGGCACGTCGAGCCGGCGCCGGTGCAAGCCGAGCCGGCCGGCATGCCGACAGTGGTGCACACACACCCGGTGCGCTCCGGACAGCGTGCCTATGCGCGTGCCGGGGATCTGGTGGTCACCGCCATGGTCGGTGCCGGGGCAGAGGTGATCGCAGACGGCTGCGTGCACGTGTACGGCGCATTGCGCGGGCGGGCGGTGGCCGGCGCGCGGGGTGATACCTCAGCGCGCGTGTTCTGCCAGGAATTTCACGCGGAGCTGGTGTCGATCGCCGGCGTGTTTCGCGTTTTCGAGACGTTGCCGCCGGAGCTCGCGGGCAAACCCGTGCAGGCGTGGCTGGATGGCGACGACTTGCGTTTCGAGCGGCTGGGCGCTTGAGTGTGCCCGGCGCAGCGAACCCTATTCGAGGAGTGACCTTTGACTGAAATTATCGTGGTGACCTCTGGCAAGGGCGGGGTCGGCAAGACCACCACCTCCGCCAGCATGGCCTGCGGACTGGCCCGTCGCGGCAAGCGCGTCGCGGTCATCGACTTCGATATCGGCCTGCGCAACCTCGACCTCATCATGGGGTGCGAGCGGCGCGTGGTATACGACTTCGTGAATGTGATCAACGGCGACTGCACGCTCAAACAGGCGCTGATCAAGGACAAGCGTCTTGAGACGCTGCACGTGCTCGCCGCTTCGCAGACGCGCGACAAGGACGCGCTCACCGAGGAGGGCGTGCGCCGGGTGCTCGATGAGCTGATCGCCGAAGCATTCGACTACGTGATCTGCGACTCGCCTGCCGGCATCGAGAAGGGTGCGCACCTGGCGATGTACTTCGCCGACCGCGCCGTGGTCGTGGTCAACCCCGAGGTTTCCTCGGTGCGCGACTCGGATCGCATTCTCGGCTTGCTCGCGAGCAAGACCCAGCGTTCAAGCAACGGCAACGGCGGCGTGAAAGAGCATCTGCTGCTCACCCGGTACAATCCGCGGCGCGTGGCGAGCGGAGAAATGATGAGCGTCGGGGACGTGAAGGAGATCCTCGGGCTCGACGTGATCGGCGTGATACCGGAGTCTCCCGATGTGCTCGCCGCCTCCAACGCCGGTGTGCCGGTGATTCTCAACGAGGAGAGCGACGCTGCGGCCGCCTACGGCGACGCGGTGTCCCGTCTGCTCGGCGAAGAGCTGCCGCTCAGGTTCCTCGAAGAGCCCAAGCGCGGATTCTTCGCGCGTCTGTTCGGAGGCTGAAATGGGTCTGTTGGCATTGTTCCGCAGCAAGCCCAACTCGGCGAGTATCGCCAAGGAGCGCTTGCGCATCATCGTGGCGCAGGAGCGCGGCGGGCGCGGTGGCCCGGACTATCTGCCTCTGCTGCGCCGTGAGCTGCTGCAGGTGATCCACAAGTACGTCAACGTGGATCCCGAAGCGGTGCAGATCAACCTCGAGCGCGAGGCCGGACACGAAGTGCTCGAATTCAGCGTGGCGCTGCCGGAGAAGCCTGGGGAGTAGGGGCTGCGCCGGATCGCGTCGTGCCGAACGGTGGGCGTGAGGCGGGGGGAGCATGAAGCTGTATGACTGCAAGACGGCCCCCTCGGCGCGGCGCGTGCGTATCTTTCTGGCCGAGAAGGGTCTTGCGCCGCCTCGGATCGAGGTGAATCTGCGCGGCGGGGAGCAGCTCGAGCCGGCATTCCGGGCGATCAATCCCTACTGCACGGTGCCGGTCCTTGAGCTCGATGACGGGACGCGGCTGTGTTCGACGGCCGCGATCTGGCGCTATCTGGAGGCCACCTACCCGGAACCTGCGCTGATGGGACGCAGCGCGCGCGAGCAGGCCCGGATCGCCGACCTGCAGTGGCATATCGAGCATGAGGGCTTCACGGCGGTGGCCGAATGCTTCCGCAACGCGGTGCCCGGCATGAAGGATCGGGCGCTGACTGGCCCGTTGGCGTACGCACAGATCCCCGCGCTCGCCGAGCGTGGCCGACGCCGCGCCGTGGCATTTCTGGCCGCGCTGGAATCCATGGCGGTGGCAGCCGGTCCTTATCTGTGCGGCGCGCATTTCAGCGTGGCCGACATCGATGCGCTGGTCGTCATCGATTTTGCCTCCCGGTTGCATCTTGAGCTGCCTGCCGAGGCGGCGGCCACCCGCCGCTGGTATGCCGAGGTGAGCGCGCGGCCGAGCGTGAGCGCCTGAGACGAAGCGGCGGCGTCCCGCGGCTTACGGCGCTCAACAGACCCCGCCACCCTGTTCTGCCGGCGCGGCGTGCGCGCGAAACAGGCCGAACAGCTCGCGCCCCATCCCGAATGCATTGGCGGTGAGATCGGCGCTGACGCTCTCGCGCCGGTTCCAGTCCACCTCGCTCACCTCGGCCTCGAGCACGCCGCTGTGGCTATCGAGTCGGATCAAATCGCCATCGCGCAGCCGGCCGATGGGCCCGCCGCAGGCGGCTTCCGGGGTGAGATGAATCGCCGCCGGCACGGCGCCAGAGGCGCCCGACATGCGCCCGTCGGTGACCAATCCTACGCGGTGCCCCTTGCTTTGCAGCGAGGTGAGCGCGGGCGTCAGACCGTGCAGTTCGGGCATGCCGTTGGCGCGCGGCCCCTGAAACCGGACCACCACCACGACGTCGCGTGACAACTCACCCTGCTGGAACGCGTGCAGTACCGCCTCCTGGCTGTGAAATACGCGTGCCGGCGCGCGTACGGCGCGGTGCTCGGGCTTGACCGCCGAGACCTTGATTACGGAGCGGCCGAGATTGCCGGTGAGCAACTTCAGTCCGCCATCGGCGCTGAAGGGGTCTGTGACTCGACGCAGTACCTCGCGGTCGCCGCTGTTGGCCGGGGAGTCCCGCCAGGCGAGCCCCTCGGGCGAAAGCCACGGCTCCTGAGTGTAGCGGGCGAGGCCCGCGCCCGCGACGGTCAGCACGTCCGGGTGCAGCAATCCGGCGCTGAGCAACTCGCGTACCAGGAAGCCCATGCCGCCGGCGGCATGAAAATGGTTCACGTCCGCACTGCCGTTGGGATAGATCCGTGCCAGCAATGGCACCACGGCCGAGAGGGCGCTGAAATCGTCCCAGTCGATCTGGATGCCGGCCGCCCTGGCAATGGCGACGATGTGCAAGGTGTGATTGGTCGAGCCGCCGGTGGCGAGCAGGCCGACCACGGCGTTGACGACGCTGCGCTCATCGAGCACCTGCGCGAGCGGCAAAGGCTCCTCGCCGAGCGCACTGATGCGCGCCGCGCGGCGCGCCGCAGCGGCGGTCAGCGCATCGCGCAACGGCGTGTTGGGGGGCACGAACGCGCTGCCCGGCAGGTGCAGGCCCATCACTTCCATCAGCATCTGGTTGCTGTTGGCCGTGCCGTAGAACGTGCAGGTTCCGGCCGAGTGATAACTATCGGCTTCCGACTGCAGCAGCGCCTCGCGCCCGACCTTGCCTTCGGCGAACAGCTGACGGATGCGCGCCTTTTCCTTGTTGGGCAGTCCGGAGGGCATCGGGCCTGCCGGGATGAAGAGGGTCGGCAGCTGTCCGAAGGCGAGCGCGCCAATGAGCAGGCCGGGCACGATCTTGTCGCACACGCCCAGACACAGAGCGGCGTCGAACATGCCGTGCGAGAGCGCGATTCCCGTCGCCATCGCAATCACGTCGCGGCTGAACAGCGACAGCTCCATGCCGGGCTGGCCCTGAGTCACCCCGTCGCACATGGCCGGCACGCCGCCGGCGACCTGTGCGGTGGCGCGCACTTCGCGTGCGGCCTGGCGGATCAGTCCCGGGAAGCGCTCGAACGGCTGATGAGCCGAAAGCATGTCGTTGTACGCATTGACGATCCCGAGGTTAGGCCCGCGCAGCGCCTTCAGTGCTTCCTTGTCTGCGGCCGTGGAGGCCGCGAAAGCATGCGCCAGGTTGGTGCACGACAGGTGCGTTCGCGCCGGTCCACGGGCCTGCCCGCGCATGCGCTCCACATAGGCCGAACGTGTTTCACGGCTGCGTTCACGAATGCGCTCGGTGACCTCGCGGACGCGAGAGTTGAGGGGCGTTGGGGTCTCGGTCATGGGCGGGTCAGTCCTCGGTGGGGGGCGTGTAGCCCTCGGGCCGGGTCGCGCCGGCTCCAAAGAAGTACTTCTCCATTTCGCCCTCGAGGAATTTGCGCGCCTTGGGCTCGATCGGACTCAGGCGGTACTCGTTGATCAGCATGATCTGATGCTGGACCCAGCGCCCCCAGGCCTCGCGCGAGACGTGCTCGAATATGCGCTGACCGAGCGGACCGGGATAGGGCGGGCGGTCGAGGCCGGGTGCCTCGCGCTTGAGCATCACACACTGCACCATTCGGGACACGGCGTTCTCCGTACTGAACGTTGACTCATTCAAAAAGTTGACTCTGGACCGGCGCCGATGCCAGGCGTTGCAGGAATCGCTGGATCGGGGCCGGAAGGCCAAGCGCGCCAGGCGCGCCGGTGGGGTACCACGCGAGCCGCGCCGGATCCGGCGGGCCGTCATAGTCCGAACAATGGGCCAGAAGCGGCGTAATGACAAGATCGAAATGCGTGAAAGCGTGCTCGATGGCCTCAAGCGGATGCGCCGACTCGGCCGCGCCGAACACGCGCCCGAGGTAGGCCTGCGCTCCGGCCGCGCTTTCGAACTCCGGCAGACACCACAGCCCTCCCCAGATGCCTCGCTCGGGCCGGCGCTCGAGCAGTACGGCTCCGTCGGCGCGCCGTGCGGCGAGCATGAAGACGCGCCGCAACGGACGCTCAGGGCGGCGCTTGGGGGCGGGCAGCTCATGCTGTCGGCCGGTGCTGCGAGCATGACACGTCAAGGTGAGCGGACAGCGCTCGCAGGCCGGATTACGACGGGTGCAGAGGGTTGCGCCGAGGTCCATGATGGCTTGCGTGTAGACATCGGTCTGCTGGGCCGGGGTGCACGCTTCGGACAGCGCCCAGAGCCGCGCGAGGGTGTCGCGCTGTCCCGGGTCGCCTTCGACGCCGAAATGCCGGGCCAACACCCGCCGGACGTTGCCATCGAGGATGGGCCAACGCTCGCCACGCGCCAGGGCCAGGATGGCGCCGGCCGTTGAGCGGCCGATGCCGGGCAGCGCGGCGACGGCAGCGAATTCGCGGGGAAAGCGGCCGGCATGCTCATCGCGAATCCGGATCGCGGCGCGGTGCAGATTGCGGGCGCGGGCGTAATATCCCAACCCTGCCCACAGGCTCAGCACGGCATCGAGCGGAGCGTCGGCAAGCGTCTGGACGTCGGGGAACCGCTGCAGGAACCGCTCGTAATAGGCAATCACCGTGCTCACCTGCGTTTGCTGCAGCATGATCTCCGATACCCACACGCGGTAGCAGTTGCGATCGCGCTGCCAGGGCAGATCGTGCCGTCCGCAGCGTCCATGCCATTCAATGAGTGCACGTGCGAAGTGCGTGTTGGCCTTCGAGGTGTCGGATTCGGTCGACACAGCCGATCGCCGGCGGTTCACTGCACGCGCAGCCGCACGTCGCGCAGCTCGGTTCCGCGCAGTGTTGCGCGGCCCACGGTGAGTGTGCCCCGCGCATGCAGCGCACGCAGCAGGGCGATCGGCAATTTCAGCGCCTTGGGGTGTTTGCGTGTCGGGGGCAGGTACTGACCGATGTCGATCTGATTGGCGTGCAGATCGAAGCGCCAGCGCGGGTGCGTTCCGCCGGACCGCAGGGTCCAACCCGTGAGCGTGGTCGTATCGAGACGCACCGCGAGAGGCTCGATGCGCGCCGTACCGCCGCGCAGCTGCCAGCGGCCCGAGATCGACAGCGCACCGAGTACGGCGGGGTCTTTCGGCAGGCGCATCTTGAGACCCCATTGGCTGATCAGCCCGCGGACCGACGGTACGGTCAATCGCAGGCTTCCGGCGCCGCTCGCACCGTTCCCTAATGCGCGGAGCTGCAGCGCGCCGGCAGCCGCTGCGCTCGCCACTTTGAGGGCCCATTGCGGCGCCTTGATCTGCAATGGGGCAGCCTGGATGCTCAGGTTCCGGGCGCTGAAGCGCACCGGTACGCCGGCCGCCGGCACTTGCGGCGCCTGGAGCAGGAAGTGCGTGCGCACCGAGAACGGCTGACCGGCCCGCCAGGGGCCGAGCGTGAGCTGCCAGTGGCTCAACCGAATCGTGCGCCCGGCAGCGGCATACTCGAGGGTGGCATTGTGCAGGATCAGCCCGCCGAGGCGGGGTGTCGCGGTGGCCGTCGTGGAAGGGCTTGCGTGGCCGAGCAGTCGCTGCCAGTTCCCGAGGCCGGCGGCGGTGCGCCACAGATGAATGTCGGCCCCGCGCACCCGTATCGTGCCTAGTTCGAGCTGCCGGTGCATCAGCAGCGGCAGCAGACGCACCGGGATGCGCGCTGAGCGCCACGCGAGCAGATCCGCTCCGTGCATTCCCGGCCGGTTGCCGAGCCGCGCGGTGCCGATGTCGAGTGCGAGCCACGGATACCAACCGAGGCGCAGATGACCGTCGATGCGGAAGGGGCGCCCGGTTTCACGGCTCACCAGGCGCTCGAGCTCGCCCCGGTATGCGTCGGGATTGATCAGCTGCGTGGCGAGAACGGCCGCCAGCACCAACAGCGCTGTCGCGGCGCCGACGATGATCAGGCTCCAGCGCAGCGCCTTCATTACAGGATCATGGCAGGCCGCGCGCGCGAGCGCGTCGTCGGATCGACCGGCGTGAACGGTGGCGCGGTCGGTTGCGACCAATAGGCATCGGCTGCCGCGCTCCATTGTGGCGAGTCGAGCTTAGGCCATGCATCGGGTGCGAAACCGGGCGCGGCAGCGAAGCGCTGGGCATCCACGACTAGTGCGCCATCGGCGAAGTGTTTGATCGCGATCGCCCAGGGAATGGCGGTCAGCGTGCCGGGCATGCCGCCCCCGATCGTGTGCACCACGATCAGATGCGTCGGCTGACCATCGTTGCCGAAGACGATGTCGAACACTGCTCCGAGCTGCGCGCCCGAGCGGGCGCGCACGGGTAGTCCGAGCAGTATCGAGGCGCGCTGTGCCGCCGCTGGCAGCGGTGCGGCGGGCGCACTCGGCACCGCGGGTGCGCTCGGCGCACCACCGGGCGGGCCGCCGGGCATGAAGTCCGCATTCTGCTGACTGCACGCGCCGAGGGTGATCGCCGACAGCGCGCAGAATGTCGGCAGCCATGTCCTTATCATCCGAGCAACTCGTCTCACCATCTGACCAGCGGTGGCAGACTCATGAGGTAGGCCTCCGGGTCCGCGTCGGTCTGAAAGCCGAACCGTGTCCCCCGATCATAGACCAGGTTGAACTCGACGTACCGTCCCCGTTTGTACAGCAACTTCTCGCGCGCCGCCTCGTCGTACGGAATGTCCTTGCGGCGTGCCACGAGAGTCGGGTAGATGCCGAGGAATGCCTCGCCCACCGCACGCACGAAGGCGAAATCCGCGGACGGATCCCCGCTGGCCAGCTCGTCGAAAAAGATCCCACCAACGCCGCGCGGCTCCTGTCTGTGGGGCAGGTAGAAGTAGCGGTCGCACCACGCCTTGAACGTCTCGTACGCATCTGGCCGGTACGTATCGCAGGCCCGCTGCAGTGCCGCATGGAAGTCGGCCGTATCGTCGGCGAACGGGAACGTTGGCGTCAGATCCGCTCCGCCCCCGAACCAGCCCCGGCTGGTATGCAGATAGCGCAGGTTCATGTGCACCGTGGGTACATAGGGGTTGCTCATGTGCGCCACGAGCGAGATGCCGCAAGCGAGGAACCGGCCGTCGGACTGCGCTGCGCCCGGGACCTGCGCACGCGCCGCGTCGGAGAAGACACCCCAGACATGGCTGCAATTGACGCCGACCTTCTCGAACACCTCCCCGCGCAGCAGCCTCGAGTGCCCGCCGCCCTCGAGCCGGTGACCGCTCGGGCGGCTCCAGCTGCGTGCCTGGAACCGCGCGCTTGGCTCGAAGGCCTCGAATGCCGCACAGATCCGCCCCTGCAGATCGCGGAAATACTCGGCTGCCGCGTCCGCCAGGGGCAGGTCGGCGTTCATGCGCTCGCCCCGCGCCGGGCGGAGCGCTCGTGCACGACGTCGACCAGCCGTGCGACGGCATCCGGATCGGTCTGTGGCCAGATGCCGTGGCCGAGATTGAAGATATGTCCCGGCTGGTTCCCGGCCTCACGCAAAACCCGCTCGGCCTGTGCGATGAGTTCCGCGGGCGGTGCAAACAGCGCCGCCGGATCGAGGTTGCCCTGTACGGCCTTGTTCGCACCCAGCACGCGCCGCACCGCGCCGAGCGGCGAGCGCCAGTCGACGCCGATCACGTCGGCCTCGAGTGCAGCAAGGTGCTCGAGCAGCGCGCTGCCCTGGTTGAGGTAGTAAATGAGCGGCACGCCACGTGAACGCAGCGCCGCGAGCGTACGGCGCGCGGCGGCAAGGGCGAAGCGCTCGAACTGCGGCGGCGCGAGCAACCCGCCCCACGACTCAAACACCATCAGCGCCTGCGCACCGGCGGCGGCCTGTGCGCCGAGATAGACCGCCATGGCATCTGCCAGGCGCTCGAGCAGCCGCATGGCTGCCTCGGGTTGCGCGTAGAGGAAGGCTCGAGCGGTCTCGAACTCCTTCGAAGGGCGGCCGCAGACCAGATAGCAGAAGAGTGTGAACGGCCCCCCGGCGAAGCCGATCAGCGGCACATTGCCGGGCGCGGCTGCGCGGATCAGTCGGATGGTTTCGAGCACGAACGGCACGTCCCGCTCCGCTACCAGCGGCTGCAGCGCATCGATCGCCGCATCGGTGCGGATCGGTGCGCGCACCACCGGGCCCGGATCGAATGTCAGATCGACTCCCATGCCCTGCAGTGGCGTCATGATGTCGCTGAAGAGGATGGCCGCATCGAGCGGGAAGCGCCGCAGCGGCTGCAGCGTCACTTCCGCGGCGAGCTCGGGCGTGCGGGTCAGCGTTTCGAACGACACCCGGGAGCGTACTTCGCGGTACTCCGGCAGATAGCGCCCGGCCTGGCGCATGATCCAGATCGGCGTATAGGGAACCGGCTCGCCTCGGCAGGCCGCCAGAAACGCCGGCGTGTCCGCACTCATGCGCCGAGCCAGCGCGCCACTTCGGGCGCGTAATAGGTAATGATCAGATCGGCCCCGGCGCGCTGGATCCCGGTGAGAGTCTCCAGAACGGCCGCGCGCTCATCGATCCAGCCGCGCTCGGCGGCGGCCTTGATCAGGCTGTACTCGCCGCTCACCTGATAGGCCACCACCGGCACACGCACCGCGTCGCGGACCTGGCGGATGATGTCCAGGTACGGGCCTGCAGGCTTGACCATTACCAGGTCGGCGCCCTCCTGCACATCGAGCAGGACCTCCCGCAGCGCCTCGCGGCCGTTGGCCGGATCCATCTGATAGCTGCGCCGGTCGCCGAAGGCCGGCGCGGATTCGGCCGCCTCGCGGAATGGGCCGTAGAACGCCGAGGCGTACTTGGCCGCATACGACACAATCGGTGTCATGGTGAATCCCTCGCGGTCGAGCAGGCTGCGCATGGCCTGCACGCGACCGTCCATCATGTCGCTTGGTGCGACCGCATCGGCGCCGGCGCGCGCATAGTTGAGTGCAACTTGCGCCAGGGTCTGGACCGAGGAGTCGTTGTCGATGATCCCGCCGGGTATGACATGGCCACAGTGGCCGTGATCGGTCGCCCCGCACAGGCACACATCGGCCCATACCAGTAGCCGCGGACAGGCGGTCTTGATTGCCGCAATCGCCTCAGCGGCCAGTCCCTGCGGGTCGAGCGCGGCGCTCGCGCGCTCATCTTTGTGTGCCGGTGCCGCGAACAGCAGCACCGCCGGCACGCCGGCCTGCTCGGCGGCGCGCGCCTCCTTTACTGCCTCATCGACCGAAAGTTGCGCGATGCCCGGCATGCTCGAGACCGGGTGTCGCACGCCCTTGCCGGGCACGACGAACAGAGGATAGATCAGCTGATCGCTTGAGAGGCGCGTCTCGCGCACCATGCGCCGCCACGAATCGGACTGGCGCGTGCGTCGCGCCCGGACGGAGGGAAAATTCATCGCTTGAGCCTCTTGTCGGTACGAAATGCCGCGTGTCCTTCGCCTCCGCGGACCGGTGCCGTCGGAGCCGGTGCGGCCAGATGTCCAGGATCGCTTCCTGCGATCGGGTGATGTTCACGGGCCTCGGTGCACCGCAGTGCCTGACAGGCCAACGCCAGGCCTCGCAGCGTGTGCTCAGCGGCAAGACGCGATGCCACGGCTCGCGCCTGCAGCTCCCGTGCTGTGGTCGGTCCGATGGCGATTGCCGGGGCGCTCGCCAGCAGCTGCGCAAAATCCGCCTGCCCGAGCGCGCCCTCCAACTCGATGACCGCCGACGGGCTCGCGAAAGTCACCGCGCCGATGGCGCGTCGCGCGATCCAACCGCGACAGGCGTCGATGTCGAGCGCAGTGGCGACCGTGCGGTACGCCACGAAGCGCACCACTTCAGCGCCGAGCCGAGTGAGTCCATCCGCCAACGCTGGCAACGCGCGGGAACTGGCCGGATGCAAGACACGTCTGCCGCGCACACCGGCCTCGGCCAGAGGGCCGAGCAGGCCTTCGGCGCCGGCGCCGACACCGGTCAGATCGACCCGCCAGCCCCGTTCGCGCAGCGCCTCGCCGGTGGCGGGCCCTACTGCCGCGATGCGCACCCCCGGCGGCTGTGCCAAAACGTCGGCCATCGCTTCAACCGCGTGCGCGCTGGTGAACACAATCCAGTCGAACGTCTCGATCGTGCGGCGCGACTCAGCCCACTCGGCCGGGTCGGCGGGCGCGATGCCGACCACGGGCCAATGCAGTACGGGCAGTGCGAGCCGGGCGAGTTCGCCGCTCAATCCGCTGCCCGGCGCTTCGGTGCGGGTGACGACGATGGGTCGCGCAGGCTCGCTCACGCGTCCGACACCTGTTGTGCGGTGCGCTGTTCGGCGATCAGCCGAGCGGCGCCCTGGGCAATGAGCTGTGCGGCCAGTTGCTCCCCGAGCCCCTGTGCGGCCTGCGGGTCGGCCGCGCACCCGCCCTCGGCGCTGAGGCTGCTCGTGCCATCGAGCGCGCAGACGACCGCCCGCATGGCGAGCTGTTGCTCGCGCACCTGGGCGAGCGCACCCAGGGGAACCTGACACCCGCCTTCGATGCGGCGCAAAAGTGCGCGTTCGGCAGTGGCGGCCAATCGCGTCGCCGGATGCTCAAGGCGGGTCAGCCATGCACAGGTGTCGGCGTCTGCTTCGCGCGCGCAAATGCCGATCGCACCCTGCGAGACTGCCGGAGGAAAATCCACCGGCGAGAGCCGCTCGCAGATACGGGCTTCGAGTCCAAGGCGTTTCAGGCCTGCCGCCGCCAACACGATGGCGTCGTAATCGCCGCGCTCGAGCCGCTCGATGCGGGTGGGAACGTTGCCGCGCAGCTCGAGCAGCTGCAGATCCGGGCGCACGCGGGCGAGAAATGCTCGCCGGCGCAGACTGCTCGTGCCGACGCGCGCCCCACTCGGCAGCGCCGCGAGCGGCTGGCCCGTACGGCTGACGAGTGCATCGTGCGGGTCCTCGCGCTCGAGTACCGCGGCGAGCGCGAGCTCGGGTTCGAGTTCGGTCGGCAGATCCTTCAGGCTGTGTACGGCGAGGTCGATGCGCGCCTCGAGCAGCGCCCGATCGAGCTCCTTGGTAAAAAACGCGCGACCGCGCACCGCCCAGAGGGGTACCTGGGTCTGCAGGTCGCCGGAGGTAACGATGGGCACCAGCTCCACCGCCGGTGCGCCCGGCAGTGCGCGGATGAGGGCCTCGACATGGCGTGCCTGCCACAGCGCGAGCGCGGAGGCGCGGGTGCCGATGCGCAGTACTTTCCCGGTCATGATTCAGCCTCGATCAGAAAGCGGTAGCCCACGCCCCAAACCGTCAGGAAGTGGCGAGGGTTGGCTGGGTCGCGCTCGAAGCGCCGCCGCAGCCTCAGAATGAAGTTGTCCACGGTGCGTGTGGAGGGAAACACGTCGTAGCCCCACACGCGCTCGAGCAGGTCCTCGCGCGAGACGATCTCCCCCGGATGCTCGGCGAGCACCTTCAGGATCATCGCCTCCTTTTCGGTGAGTTCCTGGCTGATCCCGTTCCACGCGCGGGCGCGAAATGCGCGAAAGTCCACCTCGTTGTCCCCGAAGCGCAGCACCGCGGTTTCGGCAGCGGCGCTTTGATACCAATCCCAGCGTCTGAGAATGGCCCGCACCCGCAGCAGCAGCTCCTTCAGGTGAAACGGCTTCGGCAGATAATCATCGCCGCCGGCTTCGAGTCCGCGCACCCGATCGGCCGGATCTCCACGCGCCGTCAGAAACAACACCGGGGTGTTGTCACCGCGCCCGCGCAGCGTGCGACATACCGTGAACCCGTCCAGCTCGGGCAGCATGACATCGAGCAGCACCAATCCGTACGGGCCGGCGGCGAGCGTTTCGAGCGCCGCGCGCCCATTACCCACCTGATCGACCGTGTAGCCTTCGGCGCGCAGGTTCTCGACCACGCCGGCGGCGAGGTGCGGATCGTCCTCCACGACCAGGATGCGTTGCTGGGTCTCGGCCGGGACGCTCATGGCGAGTCCTCCGGTGCGGCCGGCCAGGCCAACACGAAGCGCGCTCCCTGTCCGGCCCCGCCGCTCTCGGCGCTGACCCGTCCGCCCATCAACTGCATCATTCGTCGCACGATGTACAAGCCCAGTCCGGTGCCGTGATAACCGCCGCCGCCGGGCTGCAGGCGCGTGAATTTATCGAAGATGCGCGCCGAGTCGGTTGAGCGGAAGCCTACGCCGCTGTCACGCACCGTCAGTTCGACGGTCTCTGCGGTGCGTCTGCCGCTGAACACAACGCTCCCGCCGCCAACCGGCGAGACCGCCGCGAGCGCGTTGTCGAGCAGATTGCGCAGAATGACATCGAGCGCGAGCGGGTCGGCGAGAACCACCAGCCCCGGTTCTATCTCGACGTTGATGGTGATATGCCCCTGTGCGGCGCGCTGTTCTTCCGAGGCGCTCACGCGACGTACCGCGCTGGCGAGATCGACCGGCTCATGGCGCAGCTCGACGCGCCCGCGATCGAGGCGTGCGCTTTCGAGGATGCGGCTGACCATGCCTTCCATGCGCGCCAGATCCGCCAGCATCCGTTCGGTCAACACGTGCGTCTGTTCGGGGGTGGCCGGGCGTAGCGCGAGTGTCTCGAGCGAGAGTTGCAGACTGGCGAGTGGGGTCTTGAATTGGTGCGAGACCATGGCCAGAAAGTTGTCCTGCTCGATCATGACGAGCGCCTCGGCCCGCAATGCGCGCGCGATGACCAGGATGCAGGCCGCGAGCGCGAGCAGGAAAAACGCACCCTCCCAGGCATACTGCTTGATGCGCAGATGCTCTTCGAGGAGCAGACGCCGCTCGGCAGCCGGACTCGGCCGCGCGCCGTCCGGCGTCAGCTCGACCGACGGCAGCAGCGACTGCACCTGCGCCACCGGTACCCCGGCCGAGAGCAGGGCGCGCGCCGCCGCAGCCTGCTGGCGGTAAGCGCGCTGCAGCTCGGCAACCTTCTCCACCGCGTAGCGGTGCTGGTCGTAGATCCACCAGCCCACCTGCACGGTGCACACGAGCACCAGCACCATCACGGTGAGCTGCAGGAGGCGTGGGGCCTTGAAGGTGCGCACCGTCATGCAGCGGCCGCGAGCGCGTGCGCAAGTCCTCGGGCGAGTGTTTGAATGTCCGTCTCCCGGTGCGCGAGCGACAGGAAGCAGGCCTCGTAGGCCGAGGGTGGGAAATAGATCCCCTGCCCGAGCAGTGCATGAAACAGCCGGCCGTAGCGGGCGCTTTCCGCTTCCGAGAGGGGCGCGGCGGTGCGCGGTGCGCCGGCGGCGTGCAGGGACAGCCAGAACAGCGAGCCGCTGCGCACCAGGTGCACCGGAAAGGGCGCGCGCGCGATGACGGGCTGCAGCGCTTGCTCGACCTGCGCACCGAGGCTCTCGAGACGCTGCCAGCCGTTGTCGCGCAGCAGCACATCGAGTGTGGCGATGCCGCTCGCCATGGCCACGGGATTGCCCGAGAGCGTGCCGGCCTGGTAGGCGTCTCCGTCCGGCGCCAACCGCCCCATGACCTGCCGGGATCCGGCGAATGCGCCGACCGGTAGCCCGCCGCCGATCACCTTGCCGAAGGTGGCGAGGTCGGGCCGGATGCCGAGCCGCTCGGCCGCGCCGCCGCGCGCAAGCCGGAATCCCGAGATGACCTCGTCGAAAATCAACAATGCGCCATGCTGGCGGGTGAGGTTGCGCAGGCGTTCGAGGAATTCGCGCCGCTGCAGCAGCAGGCCGTGATTGGCCGGTACCGGTTCGATGATGACCGCCGCGATCTGTGCGCCCTCGCGCGCGAACAGGTGCTCGAGCGCTGCCTCGTCATCGAGCGGCAGCACGCGCGTGCAGGCGGTGAAGGGCTCCGGTACGCCCGCCGAGGATGGCCGGCCGAAGGTGGCGAGTCCGGAGCCGGCGGCCACCAGCAGATGATCGGCGTGACCGTGATAACAGCCGGCGAACTTCACGATCAGATCCCGTCCGCTGACCGCGCGCGCCAGCCGGATCGCGCTCATCACCGCCTCGGTTCCCGAGGAGACGAAGCGCACCTGCTCGATCCCCGCATAGGCAGCGACCACCCGTTCGGCGAGTTCGACTTCCGCGGCACAAGGGGCGCCGAAGGTGGTGCCGTGCGCGGCCGCCGAGGTGATTGCACGCACGACGTCCGGGTGCGCGTGGCCGAGGATCAGGGGGCCCCAGGAGCCGACAAAATCGAGATACCGCTGGCCATCGGCGTCGAAGAGGTACTGCCCCTCGCCGCGCGCGATGAACAGCGGAGTGCCGCCGACGGCTCGAAAAGCACGTACGGGCGAGTTGACGCCGCCGGGGATGACCGCACGGGCGCGGGCATACAGCTGTTCTGAAAGAGGATGGCTCATGGGTTGCAGGGGGCGGTCTTTGCGCTTGCTGGGACGTGGTGGGTTGAGCTGCCGCGTCGGTGCTGGTGCGCTTCACGAAAGAAGGCCTCGAGCACGTCCGTGGTGGTGTAGGGAGCTGCGGCCCGCAGGCCTGAAATGGGCAGGTGGACCAGGCTGTGCGCGACGCGTTCGGTGAGGCGGCGAACGGCCTCCTGCTCGGCCGGATCGAGTGTGTGCAGTTGGGCGCCGAGGGCGCGCTCGGCCTCCTCTGCCGCAATGCGCTCGAACGCTTCGCGCAGTTCCGCCAACCGCGGGCCGATGGCCCGGCTCGCCATCTCGGCGCGCAACCGGCTCAATTGTTCGTCGATCGCAGCGCGCACGGGTGCCAGGCGCAGCAGTTGGTTCAGTCGCTGCTCCTCGACCGCGTGAACCAACTCGTCCATGCCGATGCGCTCGATGCGCGCGCGGCGGGCGGCGTCCGGGTCGAGATTGGGGGGAACGCCGAAATCGATCGCGAGCGTAGGCCGCGGGCTGTGCGAGGTGAGTCGCCCGAGCGTCGGCTCTGCGAGCACTGCCGTGCCGCCGCCGGCGGCGAGCACCAGACCGGCCACCGCCTCGGGCTGCTCGCGAAAGGTCTCGAGCGCTACGGCGCGGCCGTTCACCTCGGCCGCGAATGCCTCGGCCGCAGCCAGGGTCCGGTTGACGATGAGCAGTGGTACGCCGGCGTCGGCCAGAGCGAGCCCGCAGCGGCGGGTCATCGGCGAGACCCCGATCAGCGCCACCGAGGGGCGGCTTTCGCCCAGATGATGCAGCATCTGCTCGACGGCGAGATCCGCGAGCGAGGGGGCACGGATGCCAGAGCTCAGCCGCTGCACGCGGTTGGCCATGCCGAGCGCTTCACCGAGCAATCGATTGAGCAGCGGCCCGCAGGTGCCCGCCTCACGGGCGCTCTCCCAGGCGAGGCGCAGCTGCGCGGCGATTTCCCGCTCGCCGGCCTGCGCCGAGTCGAGGCCGCAGGCGACCAGCAGCACGTGCTCGATGGCCGACTCGCCGGCCCAGGCGCGCAGCAGCCGCGGTGCCTGGCCGGGCGGGGCGGCCCGGCCGCCGAGCTGCTCGAGCACCGGTCCGCGCAAGTCGCCGGCCGGCAGCCCGTCGCCGGTCGCGTAGAGCACCTCGACGCGGTTGCAGGTGCCCAGATAGACGAGTTCCGCGGCGCCGAGCGCGGTGCGCAGCTCCGGCAGCCGCTGCGGCAGGGCAGCGCGGTCGATGGACAGGCGCGCAACCTGGTCCACGCCTGCGTGCCGGTAGGAGAGACCCACGACGCCAATCTGTTCCATGGCGTTAAGCACACCACGAAACCGCTGTCGAGGTGTCACGAAATGGTCATTGCGCGCCGACCGCCCTCGGGTGCTGCGCGCTATCTCTAGAGGCGGATCAGCCCGCGCTTGTGCGCCACGGCGACCGCCTCGGTGCGGCTGATGGCGTCGAGCTTCGTGAGAATCGACTTCACATGGGTCTTGGCCGTGCCCTCGGTGATCGAGAGCCGGCGGGCGATGTCCTTGTTGCTGCGGCCCTGTGCAACGAGCTCGAGGACGTCGAGCTCGCGCTCGGTGAGGCTTGGCTTGGCCATGCGCTGCAGCGCCTTCGCCGCCACGGTCGAGGAGGTGTACGGGCGGTCTTCGCTGACCGCACGGATTGCCGAGAGTATCTCCTGTCGTGGCGCGTCCTTGAGGATGTAGCCTTTGGCGCCGTGCGAGAGGCATTGGAAGATGTCCTCATCGCCATCGTATGTCGTCATGATCAGCAGGCGCGCCTTGGGGTTGATCTCCATCACCCGCTGCACGACGGCGAGCCCGTCGCGCTTGGGCATGCGCAGGTCGAGCACCATGACATCGGGCTGATGCTGCTCGTAGAGTGCGATCGCCGCATCGCCATCGCCGGCCTCGGCCACCACCTCCATGTCGGGCTGCTGGTTGACCATCGCTGCGAGTCCGTCGCGCACCACGGGGTGATCGTCCGCGAGTATCACCCGGATCTTCTTGCGCATCTCGGCAGCCATTAGGTTCTCCGCTTCTGCATGCGCACGCTCACGCGGGTGCCGGAGCCCGGCCGGCTCTCGATGCGCCACTCGCCACCGATGTCGGTGGCGCGCTGGCGCATGCTGGTCAGGCCAAACCCCTGGCGCTCGTGTCGCTCGGGACTCTGTCCCATGCCGAGTCCGTCATCTTCAATGGCCATCACCCAGTGCGAGTCGTCGTCAGTCATCGTGATGCGTATTGTGCTGGGGCGAGCATGGCGCACGGCGTTGCTCACCGCCTCTTGGGCGATGCGCAGCAGCTCGTGCTCCTGCTCGGGTCTCAGTCCGGTATTGATATCATCGCCCGTGAACGTGCAGGTGACGCCCCCGGGAACGGTGGAGCGCTCGGCGAGCTGGCGCAGCGCCAGCTCGAGTCCCGTGCGGCGGGTCTGATCGAGGCGCAGCGCCATCACCGAGCGGCGCGCCTCGGCGAGCCCGTCCCGCGCCAGGTCGCGGATGCGCGTCAGCACCACGGCCAGGTTGGAGTTCTTGTTCTTGCACGGTGGGTCTTCCTCGACCGCACCGAGCTGCATCAGGATGCCCGTGAACGCCTGCGCCAGTCCATCATGAATTTCCTGCCCGATGCGCGCTCGCTCGACGAGCACGGCCGCTTCCTTGGCCTGGTAGGCGAGGCGCGTCAGCTGCACCGCAAGGGTTGCCTGCTGGGCGAGCGCGACGAGCAACTCACTGTGCGGCACGTCTTCGGCCTTGCGCCGGAAGCGCAGAATCAGAAAGCCCACGTTGCGCGATCCGAACACGAGTGGATAGACGACCTTGCCGACATAGCCCTCGCGTCGGTCGAAGGGCAGCATGCCCGGCCAGAACTCCTGATGCTGCTGCGCGATGTCGAGGTACATCGGCTCGTGCGGCTGTCCGAAGCGGTTGCCGAACGGCGAGCCGGTCGACACGCTGATCGGGTAGGGCGGCTCTTCGAGCTTGCCCTCGCGGACGTGTGCGGCAATGCGCCACTCCTGCAGGCTGTCGCGCGAGACCACTACCGCGCCGGAGACGGCATTGAACTGGCGGGTCGCCTCAAGCAGCAGGTGGCCGAGAAAGCCGTTCAGGTCCGGTTCGCTGGCCAGACGCTCGAGGTTGCCGCGGATCACGGCATTGGCCTTGGCGAGCTCGGTCGCGCGTTCCTCGGCGGCCCGTTCGCGCTCCCGGCGCATGTCATCGAGCAGTCGCTGGCGGTGCAGTGCGGCGCCGATCACACTGGCGGCGGTCTCGAGCGCGGCAAGCTCCGCCGCCTCGATGGCGCGCCGCTGGCGGGTGTTGTCGAGCCCGATGACCCCGATGAATTCTCCGGCCACGAGAATCGGCACCACCGCTTTGCTCTGCGTGCCGATTCCATCGAATCGAGGGCTGCTGCCGCAACCCTCGGCGGTATCCCCGGGATTGATGCAGACACTGCGGCCGGCGCGCAGCTCACCGGAGACGGCGGAGATTTCCCGCTCGTCACAGGCTCGCGCCTCCGCATCATCGATGTGGGGCGTGACCCCCTCGGCGGTCCACTCGCCCACCACCACCAGCAGTGGCTCGCCTTCCGGTCCGCTGCGGGCGAGCATCACGTTCACCCGGTCGACGTGCGCCGCCTCACCAATCAGGCGCAGCACCTCCGGAATCGCCCCGCGCACGTCCGGTGCCTCGAGCAGCATCCGGCTCGCTTTGGCCGAGGCTGCGAGCAGCCCTTCTTGCCGGTGCAGCGACTCGTTAATGTGGGTCAGCTCCTCGGTGCAGGGAATGATGTCCGCGGCCGACGCCAAGCGGGGCGGCGGCCGAGAATCGGCCACAGTGCTCATATCGATACGTCTCTCGCATCCCAGTTCAACCGTTGGCTGCCATGCCTGGCATTCCCGCAGTGCCGCCGGGCATTATTCCCAACGGCGCGCATTACGTGCGCGGGATCTCCGTATCGGCGCAACCATGCAGTCTAGCGCGTCGGCACGTGCCAGAAGCGCCAGGTCTCCCGGTTTCCGGGCGTCGGCCTCCCTCGGATGAGAGAGGCTGCGGGGCTAATGCATCGTGATCGCCTCCGGGCGCGCAGGGGGGAGCGAGGCGGGAGCATCCTGACGGTGTATTCGCGCGGCGCCCAGGAGGCACCGCAAAAGCAGCGCATCATGCACCCTAGTCCGCCTTGACGCCCATCGCCCCGCCCTGTGTAATACGCGGCCCATGCTGCCGCGGCCAGGTAGCTCAGTTGGTAGAGCAGCGGACTGAAAATCCGCGTGTCGGTGGTTCGATTCCGCCCCTGGCCACCATAACTACCTGATTTTACAGGTTGTTTTTTCGATCGCGCGGACTGGAGTGTGTCGAAGTGGGCCATTTGGACCCATTTGGACCAGTGCCCGACACGCTCCGCAGAATTTAAAACGCCTCGCTAGACGGGTCTCCAACCCTGCAACGGAGACCTCTCATGGCCGCGATCGATCAACGAACCCAGCATAGCTGGCGCGCCCGCGTGCGCATCCCGGGCTTCGCACAGAAGACCCGTACCTTTGATACCGAAGCCGAAGCGCGCGAGTGGGCCGCGCGCATCGAGCGCGAACTGCGCGCCGGGCGCGACACGATCCCAAATGTGCGCGCCGAGCCCACCCTCGATGAAGCGCTGGAGCGCTACGAGCGGGAGATCACCGGCGAGAAGAAAGGCCACGAACAGGAACGCCGGCGTATCCGCCAATGGCGCCGTCGCGAGCTCGCCAAGCTCAAACTTTCCGCGCTCACCTCCCAGCACTTCATCGCGTTTCGTAACGAGCGTCTCAAAGCAGGCCTCAAACGCTCTACGGTGCGCCTCGATCTTTCGCTCATAAGTCATCTGTACACGATCGCGCGAAAAGACTGGGGGATGCCGTATCTAACGAACCCCATCGCCGATGTGCGCCAGCCAAAGGCAGACAAATGGCGCAATCGCCGCCTGAGCGCCGAGGAGTCCGAGCGCTTCGAGCAGGCACTCCTCACCTGTTACAACCGGGTGATCCCGATCATCGTGCGGTTCGCCGTGGAAACCGCGGCACGCAAGGGCGAGCTGCTGCGACTGCTGTGGCGTAATGTCGATCTGCAGCGACGTACGGTGCTCCTGCGCGATACGAAAAACGGCGAGGATCGGACCGTGCCGCTCACCGAACGGGCGGTCGAGCTTCTCAAGCAACTGCCCCGAGAGAAGGAAGACGAGCCTGTCTTCCCGACTACCTCCGATGCCATCACCGCCGCATGGCGCCGGATCCGCTCTCGCGCAAAGATCACAAACTTCCGGTTCCACGACCTGCGCCACGAGGCGACCTCGCGGCTCTTCGAGCGCGGCCTCACGGTGATGGAAGTGCAGCGCATCACCGGGCACAAGACGCTTGCGATGCTGCTGCGCTACACGCAGATGAACGTCGATCACATCGTCGACCGTCTGGATGAAACCGAATCCGGCCCGAACCCTCCGGGGCGGTCGCGACGGGCGCGCTCGACCCCGGAGCCCGCGCGCACCTTGGACCCCAAGAACAGGGCGGCCGCCAAAACCAACGTCATCGTCTTTCCCGGGCGGCGCTAGCGCCAGATCGACCCGAGCGCCCTGATGCTCGTGATCCCACGGAGCCCACGCAACGGCAGCGACCCGCTGACCGTTCTGTGGGCCCCTATTAGCCGGACCCGGCGCAGTGACGCCGGGCCACAGGAGGAATCTTCCATGAAGCGACTCAACCCCAAGCCGATCATTCAGTTCGCGCCAACCGACCTCACCCGACGCGCGCACGCGCTCAAACGTCTCAAAGCGCTGCGCAGCGCTCTGACGGGAACTGCCGCCGGCCCCACGTACCAAGCGCTGCGCGAGGCGAACTCGCTCTACATCCGCTCGGGACTGACCTTCGCCGATCTCTCTGGGACGCTCGGCTGCAGCCCGTCTTGCATCTGGTCGCGCTTCCACGCATTGGGCTTGCCAACTCACGCGAGCACTCACCGCCGGGCTGGATACGTGCCGGCCCGCACCATCGCGCTCGGCCAGCCGGGAGCGTTTGCGGTGATTGATAGCCCCGAAAAAGCGCATCTGCTGGGTCTGCTCATCGCCGATGCCAAGCCGATGATCCGGATGCGCGTGGTGCGTAACCACAGGACGAAAGTCTACGAGGGCCTCGCATACATCGTGCAGCGCCGGGACCGCTGGGCCTTGAAGCGCCTGAAGGACCTTCTCGAAAGCGCAGCGACCATCAAAACCACCACCGCGGTGCTCACTCACCGCGGCACCACGAAACACCATGACGACTTGTCCCTCATCGTCTACTCCAGCCGCTTAGCCCGCGACCTCGCGGCGCTCGGGGTCGTCCCCGGCCGCGCCACGCGCAATCTGCCGCTACCCCGGCTCCGATCCGATCTCGTCCGTCACCTGATCCGCGGGCTCTTCGATGGCGACGGGTGGATCACCCGAGATGCCCGCGTCAAAGATCCGCTCAAAGGCTGGTCCTGCGGGGTGTGCGGCTGCAGGGCGGTGCTCAATGACGTGCGCCGGTTTGCCACGCAACTGGGCATCGCGGCTCCGCCGATTTCACCGAACGGACCCAATAACCTCAAGCTCCAATGGAGTGGCATCGAAGCCGTTCGACTGCTCGAATGCCTCTACGGCGAAACCGATCTCGCCTTACCGCGCAAGAAGGTCGTGGCCCGTGCCCTCGTGGCCGCATACCAGGCAGCCTATCCTGACGGCACTGACAGCAGCACGCGCTATCAGCATCGGGAGGGGAAACGCTGGTGCTATTTAACCGACGTCGGGAGGGTAGGGACCCGACAGGCGCAGAACCTGGCCTCTCGGGCCCTCACACTCTGGAAGCGCAATATTCACCCGACCCGCGGGCGGCGCAAGGGGCGATAACAGGCGCCTGGTACAGTGAATTATTCACTTCGTGAATGATTTCGTGCAGACACCATGCACAGCGAGTCACTCTGGCCGCAGGCTCGGGTCTCCTCGCAGGGAGGGCGGGGGTGCCGGGCGAGTGTTCATTTCACGCAGCTCCGTCAGTTTGGCCCACATCAAGAAAGCTGCATCGCAGCACAAAGGAGAAAGCTATGAACGATGAAAAGCATACCCTTCAGCAGGTCATCCAGGAGCTCAAAGCTCACCAATTGCGTGAGGGTGAGATTTTGATGCACCTGACGCAGTTGCTAGAAGACCCGGATCTGCCGGATCACATCAAGCGGGTGTTCAAACTCGCCCAGGAAGCGTTTCACGAAGATGCGGCACGGTTTCTCATTCATCCACACTGGAAGTTCAACTCCGAAGCGCCGTTAATCATCGCTCAGAACGAGGAGGGTGCACGTGAAATGGAGGCGTTGCTCGGCAATATCATTCACGGCGTCAGCGTGTGACAGAGTTGCTACGAGAGCCATTCTGAAGGCAGTCGTACGCTACGTAGGGTCGCGCGAGCGCCTATTTCCGATTCCCGTCCGACCGGCGAGCACGGAGAATCGGAGGAGCGCTCTCATTTCTCACACGGGATACTCCAGTGACTGCCGTCGGCCCTTTGGCGACACACGCATGCCGAAGGTTCCCGCCGTAAAGCGGCCGCTCGACCATATCAGGTAAACTAATCTTTACCCACCCGTGGCAAGGGTTCGTCGACTCTGCTCGCCGGCTCTCTTGGCCGTGGATAGCTCGAAACCTTGACGGGAGCATCAGCGAAGGAGTCGCCCGGGTGAGCGACATCTACGTGCCAATTTTCGGAGAGCAGAATGGCGACCCCAGCGAGGCAAGTGACCGAACAGCTGTTCCTGGAGGAACTCGAAATATATCGCCAAGAAGTTGCTCAATGCGCACAATACCTGTATGCGTACCTGTCCATTCATGCGCTGTCCGCGAATGACAACATCAGGCGGGGTCTCAACGAGGAGGCGCTCTTCTGGAACACGATGCTCGGAAGCCTGCAAACCTCCATTTTCATTTCCCTCGGGCGTGTATTCGATGCCAATAACCTGCACGGTCCGGTCGCCCTTGCGCGGATGCTCCGTGCAGCTCAGGCACTCTTTTCCCGCGCTTCACTTGAAGCGCGGAAGAGGCCGGTGTTCGGCGATAAAGTAAATGAGCTGCAGGAGTACCTCGACGGCACTAACATCCCCGCGGAGCGAGAATTTCGTCGCTTTGAACGCCTGGCGAGAGGCTACACGGAGCAATTCAATAGCACCGCCTATAGGGAACTACGGAGCAAGGTATTTGCTCACAAGGTGTATACGAGGAATGAACAGGTCACGGAGCTCTTCAGTCAGACCAACATAGACGATCTGCAGCGGATGGTGAGCTTCCTGTATCGGTTCCACACCGCAGTGAGAGAAGCGTACGACAACGGCACTTGTTTGCGACTGTCGCGTGCACGGCGTTCAGTCCACGAAATGTTGGAGAATCCGCGCGGTCACGCACTCGTCAAACCGGTAGCCGAGGAAATCACCGAATCGACGCGCCGGGTGCTCGGGTCGATTGCCCTGTCCAATCCGGTTGCAGCAGCGGCGGCTGCCCGGCCACCTCGGACGCCTCCAGGTAACTGAGCGTTCCGTGGCGCATTGGTGCCGAGGCGAGCGCGCAGCTCGTCCTCTTGGCACCGATTGCGCCCCGGCTCGCACAGGGCGACGCTCTAGGCGCCGGAAGCGCAACTTGAGCCGATCCTGCCGGATTACACCATAAATGGTCATGGGGTCCGGCTACCAACCCTCGGGGCATTTCGTGTCATGTCTCGCGCAACTTGCTGCTCCGGTCGGGTTTCGCCGCCCAGGGTAACCACTCTTACGCTAGCTCCATCGACAGCGGACCAACTGATTTCCATCGCCAGGATTCCAGCCCATCCTCGATGCGTTCAATCGGGCAGAAGAACTGCTCGTGTCGGTGCGGCGCATTGCAGGGGCAATCATCATTTCCCGGCACTCGGACCCACTCACCGCTGGAGGAGATTGAATAGTGCCACCCCCTCTCCGTCCCGGCGGCGACAAGCCGCATACCCGGATGCTGAACGCTCAACGCGGAAACGCTTACCCGATCAGATTCCAGCGTAAGGACAATTCCCTTGTAGTAATCTGGCTCGTCGCTGCGCTCAGCGTACCGAAACAGGCCATCGTATTCGATGACCACCGTTTTATGACGCCTCAGCAGATTCGTAAGTCGCGGAAAGGATGTTGTGCCCGTCGGCTGCCCGTAAGCAAGGGCATCAGGCACTCGTAAGAATAACGCGGCGACAAGTTCCGGTATCAGCCTGGCGAACCGTGGGGCATTTGCCCATTGCTGGGAATACAGGGCGACGGCTGCGGGAAGGTGTTTGATATAGTGGTCGCTGTACATTGGAAGCTCCAGTCCCCGCACGAAGGTGGGCATTCCAATATCGACAGAGGTCCTGACCCAAGGATTCCTCAGGAGGAGTCCGAGGACCGGATCTTCAGCGGGTGTCGGGAACAGCGTGTTCGTGTCGTCAAGCCCTTTGCTTTTCGCATACTGCGCCAATACCGATACCGGTGCCTCAATGTGACCGACGATACAGCTCTCAGGCAGAGCGTTCTGGAGTGGGCCCAGCATGCAGGCTTCCTGATCCAAGAAACGTAACCGCAGGCCCGGCTCAGCGCTGATTACCTCTCCGAGATCATCACACCTGTGACCACTTCGGACAACCTCGTTCCTTGAGATCACGTATAAATGGCCGAACTCTTCCTTGGAAAGGCTGTATTTTGCTCTCAAGCTGAGTAGGCGCACGCCCGCTTCGAACGCATCCTCACACGTCTCCGCATGCATGTCGCTGGAGAATTTGTGAGATGCAAACCATGCGGCCACGGCCGAATTATTGGTTGCATCAATATAGAAGGACCGCCAACCGTAGTGCTGCAAAATCGCCTGTGTTCGGGCTTCCGAAGGTGCAGGTAGGCCCGGGCCTTGAAGTGCTCGAATTACGCTACTGGCATATTGAATCCACTTGATCATGAGAGGCGGAACGCAGCCTTCACGGGCAAACGAAGTCGTCATACTTATCCGGCCGTCAGTGTCGACGTGATGTTTTGTCTGACCGCGATAAACAACATCTGCAGAAATTGCCCTTAAGGCTGCCTCCAGTTCGACGAGAGTAGATACTCTTTGGTGCGCGTGGACAGGAAACATCAGCATCATTACTCCGCGCGGCTCGGGAGGCCGCTAATCCGTCCGACTACGTACACTTCTGAAGGTAAATAGAGTGGACTCCGTCTGACTGGACTGAGTGCACGAGCAATTGAGTCGCGGGATGAGGAGGTGGGCGGCGGCCGCACAGGCCAAATGCTCTTCTTCATCTCAAGCTCCCCCAGAGCCTGGATTTTCGGCGACCCTGTTAGGCATCTTAGCACGGGGTGACTGATGGCCCATAAGCTTCATTGCGAACGCGAGCCACGGTCAGTAGGCAGCTTGCCCACGTGCGCAACGGGACTGTCATGCTGTCGCCGCAGCCTGAGCTGGCTGATGTCGGCACCACCCCAGCGGACGGCTGTGCTATTTAATAATCTCAACTATGATTGTACTTCCAGCGAGGCGCCGCGTTTCACGGGTTCATTCGGGGCTGGCATACATGGCTGAGGCGGGCAGAGAGCGACTCGACGCGCGACATGAGCTGCTAGAGTCAGTTAATGACCAGCTTGAAAAAATTCTGACATTCCAAGCGTACCTAAATGCGCATGGGATGTACGAGACCATACGGTTTGTCCTTCGCCTAAGCCTCCGCAATCACGAGCTGATTGAGACTATCGAAGCGAATGCACCCCTTCACTGGGCTGACGCAATCCGCCGACGGACGCAATGGTTCCCGGGGACGCGTGCGTGTACCCTGACCGCCTCGCATCATACTTTTGTCAGGCTCTTTGGATGTCGTCCACGCTGGCCTTCAAGACGGATTTGCGGAGTATGCTAATGCCAACAACACTTAAGCAGAAATTTACAGAGCGGATGGAGCAGATCTACAAGGATGCAGCGTCGCAGATCGACTATAAAGCGAACTACTTCCTGCGTAAGGTAAGGAAAGACAAGGGTGTAAACGCGGCCAAATATTACCTTAGGCCGGACGCTGATGTGACCGATGGCTTTCGCAGACTGCTGGATAATGATCGACTTGATCTGTCAGTCGAGGCAGTGGTGCTAAATGAACCGCAATGGCACCCGCTCTTTACACCTTCTGAGCTTGAGACGGCCCGCTCGCGACTAGCTCAGTACGGGTACTCTTCACGCGCCCAGCTCCCGCCTCACCGAAATGTCGATATTATGCCTGAGGAATTAGACCCCGCATTCCAATACCCTGAAGGAGCAAAGAAGCAGATCACTGTAAATGCGTTCGAGCGGAACCCGGATGCCCGTCGCGATTGCGTCGCGCGATACGGTGCAAAATGTTATGTGTGCGATTTCAGATTCGACGAGTTTTATGGTCAGCTGGGTGACGGATACATTCATGTCCACCACTTAATTCAGCTCGCTGTAGCGGGCGGGCAGGTCGAGACCGATCCGGTTAAACATCTTCGACCGGTGTGCCCTAATTGCCACGCGATGTTGCATACAAAAAGTCCGCCATTAACAATTGGGGAACTTCAGAGAATAATTAAACGAAACGCTAAGGTTGGCCCGACACGAAAGCCTCGCAGCTCAAGGCGTAGTGATAAACCCTCTGGTAAGAAGAGAGTTAGGTCGAGCCGTTCGGCCATATGATGCGTGGTCCATGGGGCGGTCATTCGTTGGACTCTGATTGCCTCAGGCGCGGCACCACAATTCCGTCGCCTTAGGGGAGCTGTTTACGTCATCCCGCAGGGAGCGCTACTTCGCCACCAATCCCGAGATCTCGATTATTGTGCTCGGAGTGCGCGCAAACTACGATAGAGCCATTGCAGCGTTTCGACGTCAATACGCACCCCAGGCTCGCCTCGGGCAGGGCAACTCCTGAATAGATCGTCCCATTGCGGCCCGTCGTGACGGACAGCAACTGTTCGATTCCCGCCCTTCGCAAAAACGGCGGCATGGGTGCTGCAAATTGATGCTGTGGGAAACCCGGTTCGTTGGGTCGATAACGCTTCGGCTCTGGAGCGGTATCAGCGGCCACGACGGCGGGCGTAAAGAGGTAACATAAAAAATCACACCGGGTTGACCAGCATCTGGCGCTGTCGACTTGTGAATCGCCGGTCGAAAATTATTCAAAGGTTCCGTCGACTCGTGTGCATGGTCGGTCATGCGAGAGGAACGTTCAGCGCATGTGTGATGGTGAGGGGCAGATGACGACAAAATGGTCTAAACTGCGATTCCGTTTCGTGCTGGCATTAGGCGCCGCATGGCCACCAAATATTGTGCAGAGGAAGTATTGGGTCGAGCGTTCCTCTCCGCCGTCCGTGAACACGTGAGCGCGGTGCTGGCGCGAATCGACGCGATACAAGCGGAAATCTGCGAGCAGAAGCGCTCTGCGGCCGAGCTTACGACTCAGTGTCGAGAACAAACTAAGGCATGGGCGGATGCTCACCCGGACGAGATTGAGGCGATTGCGGACCTCCTGGGCCTCCCCAATCCTTGATCGGGCATCGCTAAGTCATCCCCGCAGCGACGTTCAAAGCTACCGTCCGGGGCATTGCTCGAATTTCTTGCCTGAGCCGCAGGGGCCGGGATCGTTGCCCCCGACCTTGTCTGGAGTTGCCGAATTTCCGGGACGCAGCGGTGGAAGTAATCGCTTTACGCGGTCATTGAATTGACGCAGATCTAGTGTTTCAAAGAAATTCCGGTCCCGGTTCAGTTCCTCGCAATAGGTCTTCGTCTCTTCGGACCATCTCTCGCATGGCAGCACTATGAAATCCTCAGCCACCCTGCCGCCCGAAAACGTCGGAGCCTCGATACCGATGCCGATGACTTTAACAAGGTTTGGGACCTTGTTCTTCGTCGCACCCCATGTAACTGCCAACAGCGTCTGACTCTTCTCGCGGACTTGGCGGCAGCACGGATTTCCTCCTGTCCGCGCAGCTGTAGAAGCACGTAACCGATATTTCGCGCAAACGAGGGCGGGAAGGTCACTTGGCGCAAACACGTCCCGTATTCCGGAAAGCCTTCGACGGCGGTAAACATCTTTGCGGAGACTCCTCGGCGAACGAATGACGGTTGCGTAACCATTTTGTAGATCGCACTCTCCCCGCGAAGGATATTGGAGTTGCCGCTGAGTACCCCGCCGAGGATATTCGGACGGGTCCGCTGGATTAGTCTGTCCCAGAAATGCGAGATGCAGCCTTCGCGTTCTGATAAGCATCCGCGATTAGATGGCCGGACGCCTAGCCGAACGTCGGGGCCCTTCGTCGCGGCACTTGGACGAGATATTTCGTCTTAAATTGACTTCTCGAATTCAAAGCGAACGGGTTGTCGATCATCTACCAATTTCGGTCATCGAGCCGTGTGCAAGTACATATTAGCTGACGGACCCGCCGTACCCGATCGCGCTCCGCCCGTCCGAATGACTGATGTTGGACAGTACGGTGTTC